>NZ_CP048264.1:0-1377020 GCF_019469185.1 Gilliamella sp. ESL0441 | reverse complement strand
ATCAGGAGGTCGTAATGAAAACGTATGTCAAAAATTGGATCACAATTGGGTTACTCAGCGCATTTGGTTTGTCTGTTGATGCGGTGTGGGCTAAAGAATATCAATTAACAGGGCAGCATACCCAAATCACGCTATCTGATAGTGGCAAACAACAAAACGTCACATCGTTTAATATTACTAATCCCGTAACTAATGATTCAATCACTGTTAATACGCTATTTGAGATCACACTAAATTCGGGGAAAAAATTGACCGATAAAGATTTCCACTTAGATAATTTACAACAAAAAGACAATCAAATTTATTTAAATTTCAGTGGTCATGATATTGCGATTCAAACCCTATTGATTCTCAATGATGATAAACATTTTGCCAGTTATGAACTGCAAATCACCCCTAAAAAACAGGCACTTTCAATGTCAGACGTTTCTATAATGCCGTTTCATTCTCAAGCGCCATTTGTTTACGGCTCCGTTGTCAGTTCGCCGATTATTAGTGATACCTTTTTTATCATTCCCGAAAATCCATTGACCAATACCGTTGCCTATGAAGGTGGTGTGTTGCAAAAAATTCCGCAAGCTATCCCGTTACAAGTGAATCATACCTTGAGTTACAAAACCTATATTGGCACTTATGAAAAAGGGCAATTAAGACGCCATGTAAATGAATTTATTAATCAAGTTCGCCAGCGACCATATAGCCCGTACTTACATTATAATTCTTGGCTAGATATCGGATTTTTTAATCCTTATACTGAAAAGGAAGCACTGTTACGAATCGAACAATATGGTCAAGAATTAGTTGAAAAACGTCATGTTACCCTAGATGGTTATCTATTTGATGACGGTTGGGATAATTTAACGGGTAACTGGGGATTTGGTGATAATTTTCCGAGTGAATTTAAAAAATTAAAAACCGCATCTGAAAAATATCACGCCGAGCTGGGTATTTGGTTGTCACCTTGGGGTGGATACAATAAACCACGTGATACTCGTGTTGCCAATGCATTAAAACTGGGTTATGAAACCATGGATGGCAAACTCGCCTTATCAGGCCCTAAATACTATGCTAATTTTCATAAACGAATTTTAGAATTAATCCAAAATCAGAACATTACCATGTTCAAACTCGATGGAACAGGTAATGCAGATAAAGTGATCGCCGGCAGCCAATTTACCAGTGATTTTGATGCTGCGATTCATTTAATCCAAGATATGCGTAAAGCTAATGATCATTTATATATTAATCTAACAACTGGTACACAAGCGACGCCGTCTTGGTTATTTTATGCCGACTCTATCTGGCGAGGTGGCGATGATGTCAATTATTATGGACCCGGTAGTAAAGTTCAACAGTGGTTAACTTATCGTGATGCGGAAACGTATCGTTCTATTGTTTTAAAAGGTCCCTTATTTCCATTAAATTCACTTATGCTGCATGGTATTGTATACGCTAAACAAGCAAAACATTTGCAACAAGAAACCGAAAATGACTTTGCTGATCAAGTTTGGAGTTACTTTGCAACAGGAACGCAATTACAAGAAATGTACATTACTCCTGAACTGATGACAACAAACAATTGGGATACGTTAGCATCGGCTGCTAATTGGGCAAGAGATAACCAAAACGTGTTATTCGATACCCATTGGATTGGTAAAGATCCCACAAAATTAGGGGTATATGGTTGGGCGGGATGGACGCAAGATAAATCCATTATTACTTTACGCAATCCGTCAGATAAACAGCAAATTTATTATCTGGATTTACAAAATGATTTAGAGTTGCCGGCAAAGGCAAGTTCACATTTTAAAATCAACATTGATTATCACAGTGAATCTTATGCGCAAAAACCAACGAGTGTGGATAAAACGGCATTAATCACTCTTGAGCCTTTCGAAACAGTTGTCATGTCGCTAATTCCGCAATAATTACAATATGCCTTGTCTGCAAATACAAGGCATAAAATTAAGCTCAAAATAGGCATATGAAATGTCAAATTTTAAAACGGGCTTAAAACGAATGGAACAAAAAATAATATAATGAAACTATTTACAATAGAAAAAAAGCTCATTATGATATGCGCCATTATTAACGGCAAAGGAGAATTCATTATGATCTGTACAAACAACCTTTGCAGGCTTTTCGCAAAATAATTGAATAATTCATCTTTTCATTCTTGCTTCAATTCATTCTGCTAATCTTAGCCTGCCTTTTAAATTCATACCCATAATTTAAAAAACAATTTTTTGTTTATTGATGTAATTAAAGTCATTAACAACCTAAAAAATATGTTAGTTAACATCTAACTTTTATCGACAGCACAAAGATAATGTTGTCAGTAATAGCGATCTAACATTGCTAATATTAGTTGTTATTCATCTTTTGTATCACATTTAAATTATGAGTACTAAACAATAATAATATTTTTTAAATGGATTGATATATGGACAATTCTATACAGATACTATCTGAAAAAGCCTTATACATCGCATCAAAAAACACGTGGGTTGAAGGTTTAGCTATTCAACAATTACAGACTACTGCCGAATTACCCAATATGGTTAAAGTAGTCGGTATGCCGGATCTTCATCCCGGAAAAGGGTACCCAATTGGCGCAGCTTATTTAAGTCGAGAAACCATTTATCCTGCATTAATTGGCAGTGATATTGGTTGTGGAATGGGCTTTTGGCAAACCGATATTAATATTGCTAAATTAAGCATAGATAAATTGACACGGCAGATCGGGAATATTGATCAACCTGATGTACGACATAAATATAACCTCGGTACAATTGGTGGTGGGAATCATTTTGCAGAGTTACAAAAGGTTAGCAAAATTTGTCACGCACAACTTTTTGAACACTACCAACTTAATGCTAAAAAATTATTTTTGCTAGTACATAGTGGGTCACGAGGATTAGGGCATGCTATTTTGCAAAACCAGCTATCACGATTTGGTTATCAAGGTTTAGCTGATGAAAGTTCTGCCGCACTTGAATATTTGGCAAAACATGATAATGCGGTCGCATTTGCCATGCTAAATCGACAAGTGATTGCTGAAAGGTTAATGAATAATCTTAACACTCATGGACGTGAAATGTTGAATGTTTGTCATAATTTTTTACAAAAAGTGACACTTGATCATAAAAATTATTGGTTACATCGCAAAGGGGCTTCCTCAGCAATGGATGACCTTGTTATCGTACCGGGTTCTCGAGGGGATTATAGCTATTTAGTTAAACCGATACCGAATGAAGATCTACTTTTATCGCTCGCCCATGGTGCAGGGCGAAAATGGCGTCGAGCTGACTGTAAAGGCAAACTAGATCATCGTTACTCAATAGCTGAACTAAAACGTACAAAATTAGGTAGCCGTGTCATTTGTGAAGACAGCAGTTTAATTTTTGAAGAGGCGCCACAAGCCTACAAATCAATAGATAGTGTGATTGAATCGATGCAACAAGCGAACCTTGTCACGGTTATCGCTCAACTTACACCAATATTGAATTATAAAACACAAGGAGGTCACTAATGCCAATACTCTTATTATCGTCTGGCAGAGGACCAGATGAATGCACATTGACGGTGGCAAAAGCGGTAAAACAATTTTTGTTTGAAGCAAACAAATTAGCGTTAACCGCCGAAATTCTAGAAAGTATTATGGGCGATAAGCCCAATACTTATCGTTCGGTATTGATTTCTGTTGAAGGTGATCAAAGTGAACAACTAATTGCTCGTTGGAGCGGTACTTTACAATGGGTGTGTCAGAGTCCTTACCGACCACATCATAAACGTAAAAATTGGTTTATCGGTATTACTTGCTTACCAAATCCTGCGCCAATACTAGAGAGTGCAATTGAATTTTCAACAACGAAATCTTCAGGGGCAGGTGGGCAGCATGTGAATAAAACGGAGTCCGCTGTGCGGGCAACGCATATTAGCACCGGTATTACGGTTAAAGTTCAATCAGAACGTAGCCAACATGCAAATAAACGTATAGCAAAAGTGCTGTTAGCACATAAATTGGCTGAATATGAGGCAAATCAATATCAACAACAAAAAGATATTCGTCAGCAATTTCATTATGCTATTCCTCGTGGTAACAGTAGTCTAGTATTTTATGGAGAACAGTTTTGGGAGGGCAGAAAATAACTAAATGAAGAACATTGTGTTATTGAATTTCAGGCATATCTTTCAATTCATTTTTTTGAATTGATATTATTTTTTCATTCAGGTTTCCTGTTTATCTGATAGGGAACCTGAAAATTAACATCAAATCGATACGACGTTTTTAACATCACTCTCCATTTTGTTGCTTTATTCTGATAATAAACATGAAAACACTAGGTTGTTTTAACCGTTAAATAAAAATAATTTTGTTAACGTTTTCAACCAAAATTTATACATATTTTTCTGTCTATTTTTTGACAAACCCAATATACTTACCAAACTTGTATTTGATAATGATTATCATTATTATTTGTAAGGTTAAATTTAGAGATGTGTTAAATGATTTAATTGTTTTTTATGAAGGAATGAAACATGAGTTATAAAAAGGTAAGTATCTTATTACTCTTTATGAGTTTTTCTTCACAAGCTGAGTCTGTGCTTGAAGATAAAGATACAAAGCAAAATATTGATGAACCGAATAAACCATTAACGAAGAACAATATGGTTAATCGTGACGATATAGACGATGTGATTACTGTCATTGCCGGCTCATCAACGCAAGATGAATTAAAAAAAATAAATAGTGTTATTGCGGGACGATCAACACTTTCATCAGGGCTAATAGAACAAAAACAATCCGATAATGTTGCCGAATTGCTTAATACTTTACCCGGTGTGAGTGCTGCCGGTTCAGTTAGGCCAGGGGGGCAAACCTTAAATATATGGGGTTTTGGTAAAGTTGAAGATGTCAAAATTATTGTAGATGGTGCACAAAAAGGATTCCAAAAATATCAACAAGGATCGATTTTTGTTGAACCAGAACTTCTTAAACAAGTTGAAGTTAACAAAGGCCCACACGATGTGAAGTTTGGAAATGGCGGCTTTGGTGGCGTGATAAAAATGGAGACTAAAGATGCGATTGATCTGCTTGACCCCAATCAATACCTTGGCGCATTAATCAAATACAGTTTTCATTCAAACAATCATCAGAATATGGTGACAAGCGCAGTATATGGTCGAACACAAGATGACATGTTTGATGGTCTTATTTATTACACTAACCGAGACAGCGGTAATTTTAAACGTCCCGATGGCTCAAGATTTGAGTTTTCAGAAGATGACATGGATTCCTACATGGCGAAACTCAATTTTAGACCCAATGAAGAACACACTTTCACTCTATCAGGTATACGTTCAAAACGGGATTCATGGCAACCTTGGGCAGCCAAATATGTCGAAAAAATGACACCCCCGACCGCTGCACAAATTAAAAAATATGGATATAAAGCAGCATGGTTAAGAAAATTGGTAAAACGTGATCAGCAAGATGAATCCGCCCAATTTAAATGGAATTATCAGCCAACTTATAATCCGTTAATTAATTTGACGTTACACACCACTTATTCCAAAACTAAACAACATGATACTCGTCCTAATAAATACAATCCGGTGGCTTCATTAGGGACAATGGGTAACGAAAGTTGGGTTAGCTATACCGATAAAACTATCGAGCTTGAAAATGTCAGTATTTTTAGCACCGGCGCTGTCGATAATGCATTAAAAATTGGATTACAAGCACATCTACATGATCGTGATACGTTAATGTATTACAAAAATTATGCTAAAAAACCAAATTATAACAATGGTTATTTCCAACCGGCTTACATGCCTTCTGGTAAACAGCAAACTTATAGTTTTTATATTCAAGATGAACTTTCGATTAGTGATTTTGTCTTATCACCCAGCCTTCGATATGATTATGTCCGAAATCACGGTAAAAAGAATTATGCTTCAGCGTATAACGATCCCGATCCTCGTTATGGTCATGACTATTCACCCGTGACCTATTCAGGTTGGACACCACGCTTTGGATCCTATTGGCAAACCACCCAAAATGTCGGATTTTTTGGGGATATCAGTTATGCATGGCAAGCGCCAACTATTGATGAAAACTATGAAGTCCAGTTTACTCCTAAAAATGGAGGAAGCGGTAAAATTTCGGCAACTAGCCGTCATTTGAAAAAAGAGCGGAATTTATCAATTCGAATTGGGAATATTCTCGATTTTAATAATTTAATACTCGAAAATGATAAGTTACAAGTTCGTAGCACGTTATTTAGACAGCGTGTCACCGATGAGATTTTTGTTACTCGAGGATTCAATGGATCAATATGCGGTCCAGGCAAAGCGTGTCCGCTTGGGCAGGCAAATTATCGTAATATTCCGGGTAAAATGATTGTCAAAGGTTTTGAACTTGAAACGTTTTATGACAGTAAATATTGGTTTGCAAGTGCGACCTACTCAATCCAAAAAGGAGAACGAGATACAGCACCACAAGCACCATGGATGCATCATAAGACCTATGTCGCAACGATTGCACCACGCACCGCAACATTAACAACGGGGTTTAAAATTCCGGACTGGAATGTGAGAGCAGGGTGGAATGCCCAATTTGTACGAAAACAAGATCGCACAGGACTAGAAGACAGAAATCATGACGGATTAAATGATCTGGGCGCTTATGGATTAGGGCGATCGTCGGGGTATTCAATACACAATCTTTTTGCGAGTTGGCAACCGACTTTTCTGCCTAAAGCCGAAATTAAGTTAACCATTGATAATCTATTTAATAAAGATTATCGACTTTATTTAGGCGAAAACACCTATGGACTCGCCCGAAACTTTAAAGCAAGTGTTTCATACCGATTCTAAACTTCATTTAAATTTGAATACTGCCAGTTTACTGGCAGTTTCAATAAGTCATCAGTGCTGAATCTATCTACCATTTGCCTGCTGTTGAGCCACCGTCAACGACCATAATTGTACCGGTAACAAAATTAGAATCCGTTAAATACATGACGGCATTGATAATATCTTGAACCTGTCCAATCCGATTGACAGGAGCCATAGATTTTAACACTGCTTGAACTTGGGGATCGGTAGGATGCATTGGGGTCTCAATAATGCCAGGTGCAATACCGTTAACCATAACATGGCTTGATGCTAATTCTAATGCTAAACCTTTAATGGCACTATTAATACCGCCTTTGATCATAATTGGTAATAAAGCTGGTACAGTCAAATTAGGTTGCATAGCAATGGCAGCAGTAATATTAATGATATGCCCTGACTGATTGGCTATCATATGTTTAGCAGCTGTCTGAGCAGGGTAGAAAAACCCTTTAAGGTTGGTATCAATTAGGGTGTTTAGATCATCTTGTGTATACTCAACGGCGGGTTTAGATATAAATATGCCTGCATTATTCACTAAAATATCGACTTTACCAAATCTCGCAATAGCGTGTGAAAAAAGCAATTCTGCCGTTTGCGGCTTAGCAATGTCCCCAGCTACAAGTAATAAATTATCAGGTTCGCCTAATTTAATCGCTGCTTGTTCTAAACGAGCTTTATCTCGACCATTGGCAACGACATTGAAACCTCGCTCAAGATAGGCTTTCGCTATCGCAAAACCAATTCCACTTGAAGCACCCGTCACAATAACGGTTTTGTTTCCTTTATTCATCGAATTTAATTCCTCTTTTGACTCACATTACAGATGATTATATAAGAGTTGAATTGAAATAGAAATTTGATTGCAAAAAGTAAAACAATTTACAAAATTCTAGAGCGAACAGTAAATAGAATGAAATCTATTTACTGCTGGTTTAGTTAAATCAACGCATAAGATATTGTTTCGATCGATTAATCCAAATCACTAAAAAGAGTGTGCGTCCTAAACTAAATAAAATATAGGAAAACCACAAACCGTTATTGCCCCATATTGGTACAAAAATAGATTGAGCGATTAACCAAAGTAAAAGGGCAAGGATCATGGAATCACGAATAGAAGATGTATAACTGATGCCTGAAAACACCCCGTAATAGATCAATCCACCAGCAACCACAACCGGAAAAATAACTAACCAATAATGGTATTGTAGACAAAGATTAATAATGTCATTTTGATTGGTTAATAATCGGATTATCGTGGTGTCAAAAGCAAACCAGATTGCAATTAATATCACCGGACAAATCACACACGCTTGCAGTGACCAACGCAAGGTTTGTTGGTATAACGCCATATTTTGGGTGCCTTTAGCTTTACCACTAAATACACTTGACGCATTAGCAAAACCATCAAATAAATACGCCATTAAGTAATGGATTTGAAACAGTACCGCATTGGCCGCCAATACTTCAGTACTAAAACTTGAACCAATCGAAATAAAATGATTCGTTACAACTAGCAGGCAAATAGTTCGAATCATTAAATTAGTATTAACTAAAATTACCCCTTTCAATGACTGCCAAGAAAGGATCGATTTCAAATCCGTTTTTTGTTGTGATTGGGGTAAATAGCGACCAATAAACCCGATCCCTAACAACGTACAAATCACTTGCGCACTGAGTGTTGCAAATGCCACGCCTTGAATATCCCAATGAAAGCCCCAAACAAAAATGACCGCCATAATAATATTGAGTAAATTAATCAACACTTGCAAAAACAGCACGGCTTTTATTTTGGACATCCCCATTAACCAACCAACCAGCACATAGTTAATCAGTACAAACGGAGCTCCCCAAATTAGGATCGAAAAATAGATATCTGCATAATGCCTAACTTCTTCATTAGGTTTGATGATTTGCATTGAAGCACCAAAAATAAATTGCTGAAAAACAATAAATAAAATGCCTAAAACAATCGCAATAAACAGGGGGCGAATTAACGAAGAACGCAGTAATAGAGGATCATCTAATGCTTGTGCCGCAAATCCGGTGGTACTCACACGTAAAAAACCAAATAACCAATAAATGGTATTAAAGATCACCGCACCAACGGCAATGCCAGCAATAAAAGCAGGATTGGGTAGATGACCGACCAACGCAGTATCAACCACGCCCAATAATGGGGTTGTGATAGTTGAAATAATAAAAGGGATAACCAATGCTAAATAATCGTTAAAGCGATAACGTTTATTAACGGCGGATTGTGTTGTCATAGATTAAAAACCTAATATAGAGTCAAGAAGCTGTTTGGAATAATCATGACGGACATTACTCAATTGGGCAATATCGTCAACCTGTTCTACAATTCTTCCTTGATAAAAAAACATCACTCGATTACACAAATACGTAATCGTGGTTAAATCATGAGTAATAAAAATACTGGTTAAATTTAACTGTTTTTGCAAATCTGCCAATAACGATAAAATCTGCGTTTGAACAGAAATATCTAACGAACTGACTGCTTCATCAAACAAAATAAATTGCGGATGACAGGCAATCGCTCTGGCTATGCAAATTCGTTGCAATTGACCGCCACTCATTTCATGAGCAAACCGCTGACAGAATGAATGATCTAATCCAACTTGTTCCAATAATTGATCTATTCGTTTTTTTCGTGCTGTCGATGATAACTTTTCGTAAATATCAAGGGGTTCAGCAATAATATTAGCAGCCGTAAAATAAGGATTCACCGAAGCATTATAATCTTGAAACACAGCGCTAATATTACGTCGCTGTGATGAGCATTTCCATGCTCGTTTCGCAATATCTTGCCCGTTAAATAGGATCTTACCCGTATCGGGTTTTTCTAAACCTAAAATAAGCTTTCCAAGTGTGCTTTTGCCACTGCCACTTTCACCAATAATACCCAGACATTCGCCCTGTTTTAACGAGAAAGAAACATCTTTAATGACCTTGTTCTTCTTGCGACTAAACAGACCTTGATGAGGTTGTAAAAAGGATTTGCTTACCTGTTCAACTTGCAATAATGCAGACATTTAAGCACTCTCCAACGTCGGAATAAACATTTTAGGATAAACCACCGAATCAAATTTAGCTAATAACTGTTTGCGCGCGCTGATTAGATAACGGGTGTAATCATTTTCAGCATGATAAAAGATTTGATCTCGACAGCCTTGTTCAACAATTTTACCTTGTTGCATGACAACAATATGATCGGCAATATGATGTATCACGCCTAAATCGTGTGAAATAAAAATCATGGCGGTAGTTGATTGCTGCTTGATTTGTTCAAACATTTTCAAAATATGGAACTGACTAATCGAATCTAAAGCGGTTGTCGGTTCATCAGCAATGATCAATTCGGGTTTTAGCATTAATGCAATACCGATCATGATTCTTTGTAACATTCCACCACTCAATTGATGAGGATACTTATTATAAATCTGTTTGGGATCATTTAAACCGATTTCTTTAATCATGGTTAGTGTTTTGGCAACGGCCTCTTTTTTGCTTAAGGGAAGGTGTGCTTGTAATGTTTCGATGACTTGTTTGCCGATACGATAAAGCGGATCGAAAGCACTCATTGGATGCTGTAAAATGATCGCGATAGTGTTACCCCGAATCTGACGCAGTGTGTCAGCTGATTGGGTTAAAAGATCGCCTTTCACTTGTCTATTCAACTGGGGTTGTCTAGGATTAAAAAGAATTTGACCTTCGACTTTAAAATAGGGTTCTAATAACCCCATGATCGCTTTACTGGTTAAACTTTTACCACTACCACTTTCGCCGACAATGCCTACGCATTGGTGATGTTCAACATTAAACGAAATGTTATCCAATAACGTTTGACCATTATCAAGGTTAACCGTGAGATTTTTAACCTCTAACAGGGGGTTACACATGTGTTTTTTCCTTCGGATCTAAAATATCTCGCAAACAGTCACCTAATAGATTAAAAGCCGCCACGACGACTAAAATAGCTATCCCCGGATAGACCATTTGCATTGGATGTTGAATCATTACATTTTTGGCTTCACTAAGCATTAATCCCCATTCGGCAGTCGGTGCTTGCACGCCCAATCCAATAAAAGAGAGCGCCGAAATATTCAAAATGACCCAGCCTGTATCGAGCGTGGCTAACACCACTAATTCCGACATAATATTGGGTAACAAATGACGGCGAATAATAAAGCGGTGTGGTGCACCAATGGCACGTGAAAATAAAATATAATTTTTTCGACTGTATTTAATCACTGAACTGCGGATCATTCGGCTGTACCATGCCCATTTCACCACGATATTAGCAATAATCACGTTTTCAATCCCCACACCTAGCACTCCGACAATCGCTAAAATCATGACTTGACTAGGGAAGGAGAGCATAATATCGCAAAGGCGCATAATAACTTCATCAAATTTGCCTCGTTGGTAACCTGAAATTAGCCCGATGATTGAACCGACGATAATGGTAATTGTCATGGTTAGTAAGGATAAAAAGAGAGTCGAACGGATTCCATAAAGTAAACGAGAAAAGATATCTCGACCTAAATGATCACAGCCTAGCCAATGTTCAGTTGAGATACTGGCATATTTGCGGACAATACGAACTTTATTTGGATCAAATGGGGCAATATAGGGCGCAAAAATACCCAAAAGAATGATGATGGAGATGATCATCAAACAGCATAATGCCATTTTATTTTTCATCAACTGTCTTGCTAAACTCATGCTAAATCCCCACTATTTTGTAATCGAGGATCCAACCATTGATGCACCACATCAACAATAAAATTACATACGACAAATAAAATCGCCATAACTAAAATATAAGCTTGAATAACAGGATAGTCTCGATTCATGATAGCGGCTATACATAAGCGCCCAAGTCCCGGCCATGAAAAGATATATTCCACAACAAACGAACCGGCAATCAATTGTGGAATTGTCATGCCCAGTGCGGTTATGGTGGTATGTAATGAATTAACTAAGACATGTTTTAAAATTATCGCTCGTTCCTTTAATCCTCGACTACGTGCATAAAATACAAAGTAATTTTGCATATTTTCCAGCATATTATTACGAATAAAGCGAATATAAGTCGCAATATAAACAAAAGATAAAGTTATTGTCGGTAAAATAAGATTTTGCCATGTGCCATAACCATTTGTTGGTAACAGATCTAAATAATTAGCAAAAAACCAAATACACAGCAAACCAAGCCAATAACTAGGCATGGCGGTACCAATAAAAATGAGGATTCGAACAACATGATCGAAGACTGAGTTAGCAAAAATAGCACATAACACACCTAGCACTAAGCTAACGAATAAAGTAAGAACAAATGATGACACTGCCAAAAGTAAAGTTGGGGTTAAACAACGAATCATTTCATCCCAAACTAATCGATCCCGATGAACGAATGAACGTCCAAAATCCAGATGAAAAGCATGATATAACCAACTAAAATATCGAGACCAAAAGGGCTCATTTAACCCCAGCTCTTGGCGCATACTTTCGATGGCTACAGGCGTTGGCATAATCTCATTTAAGCGTAAAGCAACTTCAGCAGGATCAGAAGGGGCAAGGTTGATCAGCAAAAAGGCAATGAACGAGATACCGATCAAAATCGGTATCATCATCAATAAACGTTTAAAAATATAATGTAACATTATGACTAACTAATTATAACGCAATTAATAGTGCATTTTCTCAAAAGGAATATCAAATTGTGATGGAGCAAACTCAATGCCTTTAAGAGATTTAATAGCAATAGCTCGATTGCGTTCATAAGTTAAAGGAATATAGACCGCTTGTTTATGCAATGTTTCAAGCACATAACGATATAGGGCTTGGCGTTCTTGCTCGTCTGTTGAAATCAATGCTTTGCTAATGCTGGCATCAATTTGAGGCTTTTCTTTTAAGCCTTGTTGTGCCATATAATCCCCATATACTGGTAATTTCATACCGGATAAAAAGGATTGTGGATCATAAGGTGTACCCCAAGAAATATCGAATACCATATCAAAATCCCCCGCTTTTTGGCGGTCACGATAGCCTTGTTCTTCTTCACCGTGAATATTAAGTTTTAATCCAACTTGTTCAAATTCATCTTGCATATATTGGGCGATGGTTTTTTGTGAAGCAGTATTACTATCATAATACAGTGTGATTTCGAACGGTTTGCCGTCTTTTTGGCGATATTGTTGACCGTTTGCTTTTGTCCAACCTGCTTTATCCAAAAGTTGTTGTGCTAATTTAGTATCGTATTGATAAGGTTTTAATCCAATATTGGCATAAGGGATATTGGTCGCCATTAGGGTATCAGCCGGTGCTTCACTGTGATTAAAAATTCCTTCTGAAATATCATTTTTATTAATAATATGCTCAATAGCCTGACGCACATTAACATCACTCAATGCAGGGCGAGTCGTATTCATCAACACGATACGGCTTGAAACAGGTTTAGACATCAATGTCTGAAACTTATCCATTTTCGAAAAACGCTCGAAAGAATCGGCATCCACCATATTTTTGCCATAAATCAGATCGATTTCACCTTTTTCAAGTGCCATCAAACGGCTTTGATTATCCGCAATCACCTTCATTGTAACGGTTTTGAGTTGTGGTTTATTTCCCCAATAATTGGGATTGGCTGTAAAAATGGCATACTGATCTTTTTTATGATCACTTAACACATAAGGCCCCGTACCAATATAAGAATTAACGCCATTTTTGGTTTCACCATTTTTCATGGCATTAGGCGATATAAAACGCATAGGGCGGGTGACGGCAATCTCAATCAAAAATGGATAGTAAGGTTCAGACAGATTGACTTGTAGGGTATAATTATCAAGGGCTTTAATATCGGTAATTAAACGCACCATTTCAAGCCAAGTATGACGATCTTTATTTGAAAGTACGGCATCCCAATTTAATTTAGCGCTATGCGCATCGAATTTAGTACCGTCGCTAAATGTCACATCTTGTCGAAGTTTGAACGTATAGGTTTTTCCTTCATTACTGATTGTCCAGCTTTCCGCAAGCCAAGGTGAAAAAGAGCCATCTTCGTTATAATGGACTAAAGACTCATACAGCATATTTTGAGCCCACATCTCACCAGAATAGAGGTGAGGGTTTAGATCACGAATATCGCGAAAATTAGCAAAAGTGATATCATCTTTAGCGAAACAATTAAAGCTAGCTGAGGTTAATGCGAAAACCATTAACCATTTTTTGGTGCGGTTGAAATGTACTATCATGGGCAATCCGTTATGCAAAAGTTTTTAAAAAATAATCATTGATGCAACTAGTATCAAAAATGTTGTAAATACAATGATTTTTAGCGCAAGAATAGTAGCACAGATGCAAATGATAATAAATATCATCTAGTCTATTTTTTAGCAAAAAACTTACGAAATTTTGTTAAAACAAATCTTAATAGAACGATTTCATCGCAATCTTATTAACAGGGATAATAAATAATCAAACAAAAGTAATAGAATTGCTTTATAATAACTAACGAAAATTTAATTTTTGTTTATTTAGGAAACATTTCATGTCATTTGACTCTCTTGGTTTAGATGCCAAGATTTTAAAAGCACTACAAGAACAACATTACACTCAGCCCACCCCCATTCAACAGCAAGCCATTCCGGTGATCTTATCGGGAAAAGACCTCATGGCAAGTGCACAAACGGGCACCGGTAAAACGGCAGGGTTTGGTTTGCCAATTTTGCAAAAACTCATTGAACTACAAGCCAAAACAGCGAATCGCCCTGAAACAAAAAAGAAGAAACGCCCCCTTTATGCGTTAATTTTAGCGCCAACTCGTGAACTTGCTGCGCAAATTGGTGAAAACATTCGTGATTACAGCCGTCATTTAGCAATTCGTTCATTAGTTGTTTTTGGTGGCGTAAGCATTAATCCCCAAATGATGAAGTTGCGTGGTGGTGTGGATATTCTGATTGCTACACCCGGACGGTTACTCGATTTAGTCCACCAAAATGCTGTTGATCTTGCAACGGTTAAAGTGCTGGTTTTAGACGAAGCCGATCGCATGTTAGATATGGGTTTTATTCATGATATACGGCGAGTGATTGCAAAATTACCTAAAAAACGTCAAAATTTAATGTTTTCAGCAACGTTTTCAGATGAGATAAAAACACTAGCGGAAACGATTTTACATTCCCCTGAAACGGTTGCTGTCGCCAGAACCAACAGTACATCAACACAAATTACCCAATATGTTCATCGAGTAGACAAACGTCGTAAACGGGAATTACTATCGTACTTAATTGGTAAAAACCAATGGCAACAAGTATTAATTTTTACTCGCACTAAGTACGGCGCTAACCATTTAGCTGAGCAACTCACTAAAGACGGGATTAAAGCTTCAGCTATTCATGGTAACAAAAGCCAAGGCGCCCGCACCAAAGCCTTAGCCGATTTTAAAACCGGACAAATTCGGGCACTAGTCGCCACCGACATTGCAGCCAGAGGATTGGATATTGAACTATTGCCTTATGTGGTTAATTATGAATTACCGCAGGTTGCTGAAGATTACGTGCATCGAATTGGTCGAACAGGGCGAGCGCAAAATCAAGGGCAGGCGATTTCATTAGTCTGTATTGACGAACTGCCACAATTAAAAGCCATTGAAAAGTTGATCAAAAAACCAATACCCGAAATCCATACCGATGGTTTTGCCGTTGACCCAACCATTAAAGCTGAGCCGAAAACAAAATCTTCACCTAAAAAACGGCTATCGAAAAACGATCACAACACGCAAAATCGGTCTAATCAACCCAATAAGCGTGGTGGTGTTAACCGAACAAAAAAATACGCTAACACAAATAATAAACAAAGTCATACTCATTAAAATAGAAGGATATTATCATGGTAAATCGCAGTCGACGTTTACGTAAAAAATTACATATTGAAGAGTTTAAAGAGTTAGGTTTTACTGTCAGTTGGTCTTTTGACGAAGGGACAAGTGAAGAAACCTTAGATAACATTGTTGATCAGTTCATTCTCGAAGCTATCCAACCAAATGGTTTAGCATATGAAGGAAGTGGGTATCTAAATTGGAAAGGAATTGTCTGTACTCAAAAACTAGGAAATTGTACCGAAGCGCATCGTGACATTGTCACAAAATGGCTGGAAAGTCATGGCTTAAAAAATATCAAAGTCAGTCCGTTAATTGATATTTGGTGGGATGAATTAGATTTCTAATCGATTTTAAACCATATTTGATTAAGTTAGCTTAATTATTCAATAGCCACAATTGTGGCTATTTGTTTGCAATTCATTTAACTAATTATTCGATTCCTTGACTACGTAAATAATCTTCATAATTACCGGTATAATCGATCACTTTTTCTGGCGTAATTTCAACAATACGAGTCGCTAGCGAACTGACAAACTCACGGTCATGCGAAACAAAGAATAGGGTACCTTGATAAAGTTCTAACGCCATATTGAGCGACTCGATCGATTCCATATCTAAATGGTTAGTTGGTTCGTCCATGACAATGATATTCGGTTTTTGCATCATCAATTTACCAAATAGCATCCGTCCTTTTTCACCACCCGACAGCACTTTAACCTTCTTCTTAATATCATCTTGCGAAAATAATAAGCGACCTAAAACACTTCGTACAGCTTGTTCATCATCAGTAGGTTGCTTCCATTGGCTCATCCAGTCGAACACGGTTAATTCTTCATCAAATTCGTATTCATGATCTTGAGCATAATAACCGATATTGGCATTTTCTGACCATTTAATCTCGCCTTGTTCAGGGGTTAGTTCTCCCATTAAGGTTTTAATTAAAGTGGTTTTACCAATCCCATTGGTACCTAAAATGGCGACCTTCTCGCCGACTTCAACCATTAAATTAAGATTATCAAACAAAGGGCCATTATCAAAGCCTTTGGTCAAATTCTCAACGACTAAGGCATTACGGAACAATTTTTTATCTTGCTCAAAGCGTATAAATGGATTTTGACGGCTAGATGCTTTCACTTCCTCCAGTTTAATTTTCTCAATTTGTCTGGCTCGAGATGTCGCTTGTTTAGATTTCGATGCATTGGCACTAAAACGACTAACAAAAGATTGCAGTTCACTGATTTGCGCTTTCTTCTTAGCGTTATCCGCTAATAAACGCTCTCGGGCTTGTGTTGATGCCGTCATATAATCATCGTAATTACCCGGATAAATACGCAATTCACCATAATCAAGATCTGCCATATGGGTACAAACCATATTTAAAAAATGGCGATCATGCGAAATAATAATCATGGTACTTTCACGCTCATTAAGCGTATCTTCTAACCAACGGATGGTATCAATATCTAAGTTATTGGTTGGCTCGTCCAGTAATAAAATATCGGGATTCGAAAAGAGCGCTTGGGCTAATAACACACGTAGCTTCCAACCAGGGGCAATTTCACTCATTAAACCATAATGCTGTTCAATGGGAATGCCGACCCCTAGCAATAGTTCGCCAGCACGAGACTCGGCACTATAACCATCCATTTCGGCGTATTGGGTTTCTAAATCAGCCACTTTAAAACCATCTTCTTCACTCATTTCCGGTAAAGAATAGATGCGATCACGTTCTTGCTTGATTTCCCACAACTCAGTATGCCCCATAATCACCGTATCTAACACGGTAAAGGATTCAAAAGCGAACTGATCTTGACGTAATTTACCTAATCTTTCATGAGGATCTAACGCCACATTACCCGAAGTTGGTACTAAATCGCCACCAATGATTTTCATAAACGTTGACTTACCGCTACCATTGGCGCCAATAAGCCCATAACGATTGCCGTTCCCAAATTTAACCGAAATATTTTCAAATAGCGGTTTACTACCAAATTGCATGGTGATGTTATTTGTACTTAACACTGATCTATACTCTCTAAATGATTAACGCTTTAACTTGATGCTTTTAATACCTTATAAGTTAAAGTTAAAAAATGTGATTTAACGTACATTATGCCATAGTTTAAACCTTTTGAGGATCCTAATAGTATTGAAGTGAGTCTATAAGGGCTGTAGGATAATTATGAACTTCAATGATCTTATTATCCATAAAGTTAGGTGATTGAAAATAATATCTTTTATCTTTAATAAACAGGGTAAAGATAAAATCGCCTTGTGTTTGTTCTTTTGCTAATCCTTGATAGGCGCAAATATTGTTATCGTCTTTTAGGAATAATGGTAAATCATAATCAAGCTTATTGAGTTTAATCTTAGTATCACTAATAGTAACAGTTAAATTAGTGGAAAAATAATGACCATTAAAATCTTTTAAGGTAGTTGGTTGATATTGCGAAATAGTGTTAATTGCTGTTTGATAATGTTGTTTGTACCGTTCTTCTAACTCAGGATGTTGTTCGACTAATGCTTCGGTGACAAAGTCCCCTATAAAGTATCGAGAATTTTTAGGATATCGATAAGAATATAGTTGTGATTGTTTAGTGTGCTTATCAGTAAGTAAAAACCATGATTGCGAACCTAACAGGATATCATAAAGTTTATTATTTTTCGTTAATTCAGCTTTAATATAGATACCATCAGGGGTAAAACCATAGAAATGTTCAAAATTAACATCATCAGGTAAGTACTCTTCGTGCTTATTTTGAGTAATTTCGAGAATATTGTCTGCACTTAAATTCCAATCTAAACACATTTGATAATAAATTAGGTTTCGAAATTTTAAATCATGACATGACTTAGCAATATTGGTTATCTCATCTTGCGCTTTACAAGAGAAAATTATTAATAAGCTTGTTATCAGTATTAAAAATTTATTCATTATTTTACTCTTAAACTGTTAAATTTTTTATATAATTAATGCCAATAATTCATCATTTTTTTATATACATCTTTTCCTTCATTTGGATCTTTTGCACATAAATCTTCGTGACATTTTACATCATCTATTGTTAAATTATAGTGTTCTAAAAGAAATTTAACTAAACAAGATAATGACTTAGCTTGCTCTTCTGTTACCTCCTGCCAATAGCCGTGAGGTAAATTTCCATTAGCTCCAACTCTTTTTTTTCCATCAGAGGTATATGAATAACCACATACCTCAATTCCTATTGAATTATGATTTCCCCAATTATTGTCTTTAGTGATTTTATATTGTCCTCTCCCCATATGAGTTCCTTTTTTATATATGCTGATAGCATGATAAATTGTTCCATCTGTATTTTTAGCATTATCTATTACAAAGTGAGCGCCATATTTATTAGTATTCATATGAGATAAAGTTCCAGCAGCTACTCCACCCGCAGTTCTATGTAATACGATGATTTTAACTTCTGTCATATTGGAACCATTATTACAACTTGCTATTTTATTTTTTTCTACTTTACCTCCAGAAATAAATCCTTCAGAATCAATTTTTAATTTTGAACAAAAACAACTTGATAAATTATAAAGTGTAAAATATTCTTTTTCTTCATTTAAAAAATCATAATACCTTGCCCCCTTAACCGCATCGAATTCACCTGTAAGAATACCTTTAAAATTTACCTTAGTTGCGTTGGTATCTTTTATTTCTGTTCTTATGGTCAAATGAGTACTTTTATTTTCAAGACTATTTAATTTATCTACTAATTCCTGATACTTTTCATCATCTTTAGGACGAATTTCAATCTCTTGGATATACTCAATTTTCTCATCAATAGTAAATTGTAGTTCGGTTTTTTCAACTCCATTCACTAAAAAGGAAATAGATTTTTGTGGATATAAGTTTTGCTCATTACCTTTTTTTTCAATTTCACGAATGCTAATAACCAAAGATCCTTTAGGGGGCTTACCGTAACATTTAACTACAAGATAAATTTTGTCACCCAAACGGGCTTGATTTAATTTTAAATAGGTATATTCATTTGGTTTATTCGGGGCATTTACTTTTTTTGCAAAATAGGCATCCGTTACATTAATATCAAAATCAGATTGATGTAACAAATCATAAACAATTTGGTTAGGATTGGCTGAATAAGAATCCACTATTTCGGATTGATCGTTAGGGGATTTTATATTTTCTGTCGGAAGGCTTTCGTTTTCCATTATAGGATGTTTAAGTTGTTATGTTTATTTTTTTATTTATTGTTTACTTACCACCGTTCATATTTATGAGGGTGATAAGCATAATAATCGTTTGTTTACTACACAATCTTTAATTCAATTCATCAATTTCTTTATCCACAAATTTGCGTTCGACAAGCTCACCGTCTTTATAGGTTTCTGTGTACAAAAGTTTGCCTTTTTTAGCAGAAAATAGATCGATAGGACAACCTATTTTCCTTTGATAATCTAATTTATAAAACTTCCAAATTCCAATCGGTAACCCTTTATGGTAATTTGCTTCAAGATAAGTATAACGGTGAGAATAAGTATAATAACCGTTCGGTTTCTTCTCAATCCATAAACCTTCACGGGTATGATTTTCGACTAATCCTTGTTCTTCTTCATTTTGGAAAAATCCGTTTTGATCGTAATATCGAATAAATTTGCCTTCAGTCGAAATTTGGAATTTTTCATAACGGATAAAGTTAACGTATTCAACATCAATATCAAAGTATTTAATGTGAATAATTCCTTCTCTGTCAATATATAGACGTTTCCTATCAAAATTGGCATCAATATAAGCATTTAGGGAATCTAAGATGTTTCCTTGACTATCCATAACCACTAATTGTAATTTAGTGTAGGGTTTTACATTTGGTTTTTGTGAAGTAGGAACATCTTCACTAAAAAGGAATACTAAGTTTTGGTTATTTGATAAATTAATTTTCCATAATGGATATAATATTTCTTTATAGTTGTAATATATACTTGATTGGTTTTTTATAAACGGGTAGGGAAAAAAGTTATCATAATAGATATTAGCCATATTAGCATTAGTATAAGTATAAGTAATACTATCGGTAAGTTTTAAATCTCGTTTTTTACCTTTATAAACATCATAAAACAAATCTGAATGATTATAAGCTAAATCTATAGGTGTTTTATACCATGTATTGCTTGGATAATCGTATTTTTTCCAATTTGCTGGGAATTGGACGTCAATTAACTCTTTAGTTCCGAAAGGTAAAGTAATTACGGGAATTGAATTCTTCTTTTTCGAATCTGAAAAATCCTGAGATTTTATGCCTTGACAAGAACATAGAAAAATAACTAAAAGTAAAAGGTAATTTTTTTTCATTACAATAATTCCTTATATAATTGAATGAACATAATCTCTAGTAAAATTAACATACTTTGCATTATAAACAGAAGAATGTAAATGATCGTCATGCCCCTTCATTTTAATTGAGTGATTAATTTTTGGATACCAATATAATTCTCCTCTACCATGTCTTAACAAACCATAGTTTCTCATGCAATTAACAAATGCATTTTCTTGTTTAAGATTTTCCAAATAAATGGTATCAACAGCAATTCCATCAACATGTTCAGCACTTGGATAACAAGATCCATCTTTATACGAAAAACCACCACTTTTAATATAAATGTTACTCATTGATTTAGTTTGATTTAACTGAGCTAAAGCGCCCAAAAATGCTGCGTAAAATGCCGGATTGGCGTATCGCCTTCTTGTATTTTTAAATGCAAAGGTAATAACAAAGCTACCGTCTGGACTTTCATAATTTAAAGCTCTAAAAGCTTCACTACCTATGCCCGGATCTTCAAGAATATCGGCAAAAACCAGTTCTACATTATTTTCTTTGTTTTTATACCACATTTCTTTTTTAGAAGTAAATCTACTTGGGGTAGCAAGTACACCATTCTCATATATTTCAAGAGTTTGTGCATCTATTCTTTCATTCGCATTTATATTTTCTGAATGATCAATGGTATCAATAAGATTTCCTTTATCTTCATCTTTTGGAATATTAATTGATCTTATTTTTGATTTAACAGTTATTTTATTGGACTCACACACAAAATGTTCGTTATCATTTTTATCATAATAAAAATAACAAACCTTAGAGTTAACGCTGTTATTTAGTTCACCTATCGGCTTTCTGGTATTAGGTAAGGTTCTTATCGGTAAAAAATTAAATAAATTATCTTTGTGATAAATTTCTAGAAAATGTCTATTTACTACTCTAAATTGTTGCTTATCGGTTGATAAAAAAAGTCCCCCTTTGCTTCTCTCTTTGTTATCGTTACCATACGCACATTTATCTTTTTCTAGTTGTACCGACACTTTTATCGTACCATTGGCATCTTTCAAACGGTTTGCCCAATTATCAAAAGCGGGACGGGTGCTAGGGCGCAGTTGCAATTTCACAATGGCACGGTGAGAATGATCGGCTAAGTTGGTATAAGGACAACTACCGCTATTATTATGTAAGGCATTTGTATTACCTACCACAGCCGTGATATTTCGAGCTGATACATATTGACGGGATTCATTAAACTGCATGACTTCGAGTACTTCGGAGTTTCCCGTGAGTGCTTTGCTTTGTAATTGAACGTTGATGGATTCATTAACTGTTAAATTTCGGGTTTCAATGACTAAATAAACCGTTTTTCCTAAAATAGAATCATACGTTAGCAAATTATCTTCTCCGTCTCGTTGAGGATGTAGTGAATCTATGGGGTCAAATGATACTTGATTTTTTTGTACTTTTTTTTTCGCAAAATATACACTGTATATCCTTTTTAACCCATCGTTTGGTGGGTTAACTGGGTTAACACTAACGGTTTGCCCTGTTTTGATAATGCTAACATTTGTACTTCCACTTTGAGATTGACCTGTACTGGTACTTGTTTGTGTACTGGAAGAAGAACTTGCAGCTTGTGAACTGCTGCACGAGGTGAAAAAGAGGCAGAAAAATAGAGCTATAATTAAAGCAGCATGAAAACGGCTGGTTCCATATTTACGATCCAACTGTTTTTGTAATTGTACGGCATGTTTTAATTGTTTATATTTCCTCATGGCGTAAAGTTTTAAGTTGATAGTTTATTTTTTTTTCATAGTGTTTTCCAAAGGTAAAATGAATGTCAAAGGAAGCGTCTTTTACCGTGCCTGATGAAGTAAGATTATAGTTTCCTTGATATTCTTCTAAGCAAGGAAGTGCCTTTTCAGATGAAATTTTAATACCTTTCAACGCAAAAAGTTTACGTAATCCGTCAAGGTCGGGCGTTTGGTGTAAACTACCGTTTATTTGGATATTGGTTGAATTTTTTTGCAGCGTTTCATTAATATAAAAAATGGTATTGGGTATCAATTGTGTATTCCTAACGATAGGATCTTGTTCATGAGCAAGCGGTAAATATAAGGAAATAGCAGGGTAGTAATTAAGGGTGAGTAAAACCCGTTGTTTATCTGTATATAAATTTCTATATTCCAAAAAATCTGTATTGTCTGTGTATTTTTTAGATAGTTGATCTAAAATTAATTTTGCTTTCTTTTGCACTTCGTTAAAGTTTGTAAGGTCGTGCAGAGTGCCTTGTGGTGAGATTATGATTTGCAAATCGGAAGTAATAAGATCTAATTTCTTATGTAATATCTTATCAGTTTCCGACATACGAGTACTCCAATATTGATTCTTAAACGTTTCCCAACGTACTTTAAAAAACTCTTGTATAGAATAACGGGTGCAGTATATGAGTGCGGTTTGTACCTCACGTTCTTCGATACCATTAATACGGGTCAACTCTTCTTGTTGAAAGTCGTAATATCTTTGTGTTGTGGTTGGAAACGATCCTAAAATTATTTTAGATTTCTGCATGTATTTGGATATATTTTTCGAATAAAAAGGTAAATACCTCTACTTATTACCATGAGGTTTTTTATTTTTCAAACTCACCGATTAAAAGCCGTCCTCCTCCGTCATCACTCTCATTTTTGTCATAAAATGTGGCATCTAATATGATAAATTTATCTTTATAAAATCCGACAGGTTCAGAGGCAATAAAAAAGCCCTTAAACTCTTTTTCATACCATGTTTTACCATAATCATACGAATATCGGAAAATAGGATAAAGGGCTGAAGTAAGTTTATAATCGCATGCAAAATTTTTATAGCGATAATATCTACTTCTATCCCCTTTTTCGAAAGTATATAAAAGCTCTTCTTTATTATTATAATAAGAACCTCCACCTTTAGACTTATTTTCATTGAATTTAGTAAAAAAATATTCACCATCCTTATAAGTCAGCACATCATAATTATTATGTAATTGCTGTATGACGGTTTTTGTATTGTTTTTCGGGTTGTAGCGAATGAGTTGTTTGGCATCAAGAATAAGTAATGTATCATCAGCAGTAACCCAAAAAGAATGGTTATTTAATTCGTAGGGTAAAGGATACAGTTCCTCTCGATTCAATAAATTAACCAGTTTTAATGCCTTGTTATGGGAATATACGGCATATTTTCCATTAAAATTATAATAGGAGATATCAGCTTCAGAATCATATTCATCGATTTTAACTATTTTTAAGCTGTTGTTATCTAAAAGATACATGGAATTTTTTTTACTGTTGTCGGGTAATCTACTTTGAGCTTTTATTAATGAATAATCATTGCTGGGAGAAATCCATCTCATATCTTGTTCGGGAAGCGTTATTTCTTGATAACTTTTGCCCCGATCTTTCGATACATGTATTACTGCTTGATACCCTCTTTGGATTGAATCAAAGGCATTAAGATCTTTATTTCCAATCAAAATAATGGTGTTTTCATTGAGGGCTATAAATTCTTCAAAACGAAAAGCAGACATCGGATCTAAGACAGTTGCTTGGTCGGTTAATTGGTATAATTGATTAAAATCGTATTTGGCTATCCATTTCATATTTCCTTGTTTAACGGGGTTACAGCTCCATAAGGCGAAGCTTACTAAAATTGTTATCAATATTTTTTTATTCAAACTTATCATCCTTTAAAATATATTTTTTAAACAGTCTTAGCATCGTGGTACTTGTAATTGACTGATAATCTAAATTTTGAGCCATAATAAGAGCCTGTTTCCAAGTATCCCAACCGAACCACTCTTTCAAGTCGGGGGTTAATATTATTTTTATTAAATCATCTGCCGGCAATTTTTTCATTTCTTTAGGATTATACGCATCGGGATGAGTGGCAAAAGCAAATTCTTGAAAACGGTCATTATCTAATTCAATATCAGTATAATATTTTTCCATTTTATTTGCACGAATTCTATCCAAATCATCTTGGTCACATTGACTACACTGTTCTATTTCTTCATCAGAAGGCTCAAAATTTTTGTTAAAATTATTTTCCCATTTTCCCAATGTTTTCCAGTCTTTTGGATATATTTTATCAAATTTAGCTCTATAAGATTTATTAATCACCCCTTGTTCCATATATTCTTGCAACTTTAATCTTGCTTTTATTAACCACCGTTGCCCTCTTTGGGTCAAAGTTGGCATTAAGACTTTAGAGAAGCGAACGCAATATTTATATCCGTAACTGGTAGCAGGAACTGGTTTATATGAACTACCATTTTTCTTAACTTCTGAGATTACCATTTTGTCCATCTCTTCGGTTAAACTTTTTGTCAACCACTCTTTAGCAGTATTAATAAAATCATATTTACTGATTTCTCGCATTTCTCCAAAATAATAAACCGGAGGCATATGATTGCATAAACTGTGACGTCTCATAAAATCTTCATATCTAAATTTATAAAATTCACAATTTCCATAATTTCCGTTGTTGTAACTGATAATTACATTTCTATCACAGCCGATTACAGTTATTTTTTTCACCGTAGGAATGGGTTTTGCAACTGCCGTGTTCGGGGAAGGATTACAACTTATGTAGGATTCTTTAACTAAAACTCTTTGCTCCTGAATTACGGTTTTACCCAAATTTTGCCACGGCGATAAGTTGATTACACTTTGACAAGCGGGTTTTTTATCCCCCCATTTGGGATGATTACAAACGCCTGAAAATTTCAGATTAATCATATTATTTCCGTCGCCTTCTGTAGCACAAATGCGATCTTGTAATAATATTTCGTTAGATGTTACCTTAAGTTTTCCTTCTGACTGTGCGTACGGACAATGTAAGGTTGCGCCATGTATTACCATTTCTCGCTTTTCTTCGGGCTGTCCTTCCTTTAGCAATCTTTCATTTTCTGCTCTTAATTTATTGGCAATTTCTTCTTTTCGGGCGGTTTCTGTTTTCGCTGTTTGTCTTTGCGTATTTTGGGTTAATTCTTGAGAATCTACCCAAAAACCTTGTTCAGATTCTTCGGCTAAAAAGTTAAATTTCTTTTCTTTGTCCATTTCATTTTTTTTACTTATTAACCTTTACTTATTTTTACATCATCTCCACCTTGTAAGACAGATAGCGTAGTACCTCTCATCAGTAAACTGCCTTTTAATGTTTGTATATTTGCATTTCCTGATTCTTGATAATAATAATTTCCAATCATTTCAGCTTTATTGCTAGATATGCTGTTGCTCAAATTTTCAGAATAATAAGAAGAATTATGGTTTACTCTTTCAGTTTTATCATTTTGAACTGAAACATTCATGTTTTCACTTTTAATATTATTTATTTTTGACATTGAAACATTTAGGATCATCAATTGAATTTATGATTAAATTAATTTCATTTCCTTTCTTTCTTGACATACTATATTTACAGATTTGAATAGTATTTCCCGATTGGATTTGTTCCATGGATATTAATTCTAATAAGCTGTTTTTATCCTTTTCGAAGATGAATTTATCAACCGTTAAATGTCTGGTTTCTTGTATAATTTCTAAGGTATATTCTTTTTTACTTACTTTTGTCAAAGTAAATGTTAAATCATTTCTATCACCATAGTTACTAATTAATAATTTATAGTTTTCTTTAAATTTTATATTTCCTTGTTCTATTTGAATTATAAAATGATCATACGGTTGTTCCGATACTAAATTTTTATGGAACTCCCCTGCATTATCAAATTGAATATGAAAAATATTATTTTTAATAATATGAGCTTCGCTCTCATCTTGAAACTTTTGTTTACTATAAACATTTTTAACCTGTCCTTGACAAGAAAAAGTTAATATAATTATTAGAATAAAAAACATTCCTTTATTTTTTATTAATACACTCATTATATTTCATTATACCTTTTAATATTTCTGTAAACTTCTTTCTTCTTCTAAACCATTGGGGACTTTTACATTTCATTAATTGCTCATGATACCAATAAAATTTGTATGATTAATAGATAAATTAAATCAAAAATAATTATATTATACTAAGCGTGTTTAACATCGTCCTATTTTTCAAAATCACCGATTAATAACCTTCCTCCTCGATCTTCAGGATCTGGTTTATCATGGAATGATGCACGTAAAATGATAAACTTATCTTTATAAAATCCGACAGGTCTAGAGGCAGTAAACATGCCTTTTAACTCATACTTATACCAAGTTTGTCCATAGTCATATGAATATCGGATCGACGGGTTAATAGATGATAAAAGTTTATAGTCGCATACAAAATTTTTATATCGGTAAAAGTTATCATTTTTTGAATCAAGTGTGTATAACTCTTTTTCCTCTTCATTATAAAAAGTTGCAGATGTTTTTAACAAGTTAGCTTTACCCAAAACAAAAGTGTCATCTTGATATAGTAAGACATCATAGTTATTTTTGAAACTTTTGATGATTTGCTTGTTTTGGGTTTTAGGGTCATAACTAATGATCTGATTTTTTTGTAAAGTTAGAATGTTACCCTGTGCGGTTAAATAAAATGGCTGATTGTTTAAGTCGTCAGGCAAGGGGTATTCTTCTTCTCGATTCAATAAATTAATCAGTTTTAAATTGCCTCGATTGGAATATATGACATATTTACCGTTGAATTTTTTATAATCGATATCATCGGCAGATAAATACTCATCTATTTTAACCACTTTTAGACTCTTATGATCTAAAAGATATTGGGAAATTTTTTTACTGTTATCGGGTAATCTATTTTGAGCTTCTACTAATGAATAATCATTACTGGTATCAATCCATTTCATCTCTTGTTCGGGTAGCAATAATTCTTGATAACTTTTGCCCCGATCTTTCGATATAAGTATTACCGCTTGATATCCTATTTGGCTTGAATCGAAAGAGCGAAGACTTTTATTTCCGATTAAAATAATGGTGTTTTCGTTAATTGCTTTAAAATCCTCAAAACGAAAAGCAGACATTGGGTCTAAGACAGTTGCTTGGTCGGTTAATTGGTATAATTGATTAAAATCGTATTTGGCTATCCATTTCATATTTCCTTGTTTATCTGGGTTACAGCTGAATAAAAAAAGGCTTAATAGGGTAGTGATAATGAATTTATTATTTAGGGATATCATCATAAAAAATACTCTAGTTACATATCCTTTGTTATCGGACTGTTGTTATTAAATTTCAAAAAAACTAACAACCATTATAAGGATTAGTTTTGAATCATTGTTTTTTCAAACGACTATTTTGTATCGGCTTGCTTACCACCGTTTATATTAATAAAGGTGATAAGTAAAATAACCAGTATATTTAATATACTATCGTTACTTCAATTCATCAATTTCTTTATCCACAAATTTGCGTTATAATTTTCATCAGGAAGTTAGTTGATTTTTTCAATAATTAATTTTATATATTTATAATCAGTATTATAAAAACCTTTTTCGTTCCATATAGTATTAGTTACTTTTATGTATAGGATATTGTCATTCCAAACCAAATCCCAAATAATCCATTTTTCTGTTTCGAAACGAAAATTATGCTTTATATGATTATTTTTAATCTTGTATAAGTCTATAATGGACTTTGATGCTTCATAATCTATGTAAAAGGTAGTAAAATGCGTTTTTGCCTTATTTATATAGGGTATTCCTTGTAAAGTAATTGTATTATTTTTGTTATCCTGAATTTTAACCTCACTATCTTCATAATATGAAACTTTAATAATATCCTTATTCAAGGGTTTCCAATAACCATAATAGTCATAAATTTTCATGGATTCGTTATCGTTCAAATTATTTATATAGGTTTTATTGTTCACTTTTAAGTATGTTTCTGTCTTTATAAATCTTTTATCATTTTTTTCAATCATTGGGTCATAAATTTTTTTCATATGACTGAATTCTTGTGCGCTGCTTTTTTCTTCTATAAAGTTTATTGAAAACTTTTTTAGATTATTAGTTTCACTATTTGTTAATTCTATTTTCAATGGTTCGTGACAAACTCTGTTATTAGATAATGAATAAATACCTTGAATGTTACTATTTACACATCCTATAACTAAAAAGCTTAATATTGTTAAAATATATTTCATTGGTTTAGTCTTCTTTTTCAATTATCGGTTATACTTTCCAAATAAATTTTTCACCTCATTATTCTTTTGTTTTAATATTTATTCAATAGGTTTTACATCATTAATAGCCAGTAAATTATATCTAGCTCCGTTTGAATAAACCTTTAATAAAAACGCGGTATTTAGTGTTCGTATATTTGTTTTACTACAATATTTTGTAATTATTTCATGGTTAGTAACAGTTAAGTAAAGATTTGTATTATCTTGTTTAAAGTTAAATGCAGTGGGTTCTGTATTAGTCTTTTTATATTGATAATAAAGGATAAATTCGATTTTTTTAGATAAAAAACCATCCATTTTTTCTTCATCATATATATAGTTTCCTTTCCCACAATAATCAGATAATGTTGCTTCAAATTGCACATTATCCACTTGTATAGAATCTATATTGTTAGGTATGGCATATATATTTGATAATGAGATTTTTTCACCATCTATTAAGGTAAGGGAATGACTAAGAATGAAGTTTTCATCTTTTGATTCTATATTTCTTTGAACTGGATTAGTGTTAGATACATTTCCTCCACTGCAATTAACGATAAAGGGAATGAGTAAACAGCGTGCTATTTTTTTCATTTTATTTTAGATTTCTTCATGTATTTAGTTATATTTTTCGGATTAAAAGGTAAATCTCTTTACTTGTTCCCATGAGGTTTTTTTATTTTTCAAACTCACCGATTAAAATTCGTCCCCCTCGATCTTCAGGATCTGGTTTATCATGGAATGATGCATGAAAAATGATGAATTTATCTTTATAAAATCCAATTGGATAAGAGGCTGAAAAAAAGCCTGTAAACTTTTGTTCAAACCAAGTTTGTCCATAGTCATAAGAATATCGGATCGACGGATATATAGATGATAAAGGTTTATAGTCACATACAAAATTTTTATAGCGATAATATCTACTTCTATCCCCTTTTTTGAAAGTATATAAAAGCTCTTCTTTATTATTATAATAAGAACCTCCTTCTTCAGATGCATTGAATTTAGTAAAAAAATACTCACCATCCTTATAAGTCAGCACATCATAATCATTATGTAATTGCTGTATGACCGTTTTTGTATTATTTTTCGGATCGTAGCGAATGAGTTGTTTGGCATCAAGAATAAGTAATGTATCATCAGCAGTAACCCAAAAAGAATGGTTATTTAATTCGTAGGGTAAAGGATACTGTTCCTCTCGATTCAATAAATTAACCAGTTTTAATGCCTTGTTATGGGAATATACGGCATATTTTCCATTAAAATTATAATAGGAGATATCAGCTTCAGAATCATATTCATCGATTTTAACTATTTTTAAGCTGTTGTTATCTAAAAGATACATGGAATTTTTTTTACTGTTGTCGGGTAATCTACTTTGAGCTTTTATTAATGAATAATCATTGCTGGGAGAAATCCATCTCATATCTTGTTCGGGAAGCGTTATTTCTTGATAACTTTTGCCCCGATCTTTCGATACATGTATTACTGCTTGATACCCTCTTTGGATTGAATCAAAGGCATTAAGATCTTTATTTCCAATCAAAATAATGGTGTTTTCATTGAGGGCTATAAATTCTTCAAAACGAAAAGCAGACATCGGATCTAAGACAGTTGCTTGGTCGGTTAATTGGTATAATTGATTAAAATCGTATTTGGCTATCCATTTCATATTTCCTTGTTTATTGGGGTTACAGCTGAATAAAAAAAGGCTTAATAGGGTAGTGATAATGAATTTATTATTTAGGGATATCATCATAAAAAACACTCTAGTTACATATCTTTTGTTATCGGACTCTTGTTATTAAATTTCAAAAAAACTAACAACCATTATAAGGATTAGTTTTGAATCATTGTTTTTTCATTTTTCAACTATTTATTATTTCGGTATGGTGAAAAGCTCTTTTAACTCAGTCTCATATAAATCATCAAAATTGTAAATTTTCTTTGAAACAACTTTTCCATTCTTATATTGAGTTACGATTTTATAGTCTTTGCCGAATTCATCGGGATGATAATAGGTGGTTTCGATTAAATCGCCTTTTTCATCGTATGTTTTCCATAATCCTACAGGTATTGTGGTAGCATTATACATATCCATAACCCCTTCACCTTGCTTAACGCCATTTTCAAAGTACATAGTAGTGAGTTTGGGTAATTCTAAAGAGTCAGTAACTATTGTTTCTATAAGATTTATTTGTCCATTAGGATAATAAATAACATATAATACATCTCCTTTTTTAACTTCATCTCTTACATAGCGGATGAATTTTAGTTTTCCATTTGGGTAAAATCCTTGAGCAGAAATGCCGTCTGGTTTATATGATGACATATAATACACAGATTCTAATTGACCGCCTTTAGTATAGTAAGTTTTTATATAATCCGCTGCTTTATTGCCATTGATATAATATTCATATCGTAGAAAACCCTCCGGAGTATTGGATTCATTAATTCGTACTGAATGTGACGGGGTGGTTTCTGAAATCTTTTTTTCTTCAATGCGTTGAACACATGCCAAAATGCCAACAAAAAAAATAGACACCATTAGTAATTTTTTCATTTTATTCTTAAAAATGTTTATCAATGTTGATTTCTAGCCCTTGAGCAAGTTGCTCTGCTATTAAGTCCATATTGTCGTAAATACTTTTTACATCTTTAGGGTGTGTAATATAATCAAGCTTGATTAAAACTTTATATTTCGTTTGATTTTTTCCCCAAAGAACTCCTACATTATTTCTAGCATCAGGGTGTTTCTTTCCTATATTGACAACAGTATAACAACTAAAAATATTAAGTTGTTATGTTTATTTTTTTATTTATTGTTTACTTACCACCGTTAATATTTATGAGGGTGATAAGCATAATAATCGTTTGTTTACTACACAATCTTTAATTCAATTCATCAATTTCTTTATCCACAAATTTGCGTTCGACAAGTTCACCGTCTTTATAGGTTTCTGTGTACAAAAGTATGCCTTTTTTACCAGAAGATAGATCGGCAGAACCATCTAGTTTCTTTTGATAATCTAATTTATAAAACTTCCAAATTCCAATAGGTAACCCTTTATGGTAATTTGCTTCAAGATAAGTATAACGGTGAGAATAAGTATAATAACCGTTCGGCTTCTTCTCAATCCATAAACCTTCACGGGTATGATTTTCGACTAATCCTTGTTCTTCTTCATTTTGGAAAAATCCGTTTTGATCGTAATATCGAATAAATTTGCCTTCAGTCGAAATTTGGAATTTTTCATAACGGATAAAATTCGTATCCTCTTCGTCTCCTTCAAAATATTTAATATGAATTATATTGTTTTTATCTATAAAAAATAATTTTTCATAACCATAAATTACCCATGATAAAGAGTAATAAACATTCAATTTATCAATAATGTTAGTACTATCTGTTGTGATTAAATCCATTCTCTCATAATTATAAGAATCGTATTCACTATTATAAACTGGCTTGTCTTTAAGTGTTATATGAGAAGATGTTAAGAGAAATAGATTTAGACTTTTATCATTAATTTTGATTTTGCTTACTGGTGAAAGGTAATTATCTTTTTTAATATCCTCATCAAAAAAATGTGTTAGTTTATCATAGTAAAGATTACTCATTTCAGATTCACAAAATCTGTTTTTAAGCATCGTTAATCGAGGGTTTAAATGTAATTCTGGATATAAATAATCATTTGAATATTTACTCAAATAAAAAAATACTGAATCATAATTACGTTGTATCCAACTATTACTTCTTTCAAATTTTTCTTGCAAAAATTGGGTTGTCCATTTTCTAGGAAAATGTGTTGATATCAGTTCTTTTTTACCAAAAGGAAGCTTGTTCGTATAGGGAAACTTACTGTAAATATTTTCTGAATAAGTATTATTTGTAGTAGAAGAATTATTGTGATTATAACAACAACCCAGCAATAAAAATAAGGATAGACAACTTACTATTGTTTTATAAGGCACAAAACTTTGCATCATTTTTTTGAAAAATTTCATATTCATTGAATTTCCGGTAATTTTGTATAAAAGCTGAATATTCTGTGTGTAAATTTTGGTATAGTTTCAATTATTTTCTTTGGTGAAATACCGCATATTTGTAGTCATCCTCAATGCCTACATTCGCTTCAGTATTATTATCAGTAGGTAAAGGGCAGTCTAATATGTTGGTCTTAACGGATAAAAGTATTAATTTTTATAGATTTATCAGATTCCTAGCTATTATACATGATTTTTTGCATTTTTATGTTTAAAAAAAATTAATACAAGCAATACTGAAATATAAAGAATTAAAGGAATTTCATAAATGAAATTAAGTATATTTTGTCCTATCATTTCATTTTCATCAGTAAACAAAACATAATAACTATTGTGACTTAAATAATTTATGTAACTATAATTTTCAGAAATAGGATTCAATTTCAACACTATAAAAACGGTAGGATCATCCTGACAAATAAGAATTTTGGTAAAACATTTAATTACTAATAATATTATGATTAAAATCTTCAATAATTTCATAGTGTCATCCATTTATAATCTTCTTGGATAGATTGAATTTTGTCCTTCAATTGTCACCGGACTGTATCTTTATAGCGGAATAGAGTAACAAACTTTTCTTTGTTTTATCACTATTTTTTATATTGAAAAATTTTAGTACTACAATTTAGAAACATCTTGAGTAATTACAGGATGATTTGAATTTAATCATGTATATATTCCTTTAATATATGAAATAAGTTCAATATATCTACGATTATTGGGTGTAACATTCAAAATTTTATTTTCCATTAGGCTATTTATTTGTGGAATGGATTTTGCTACGGCAGTATTCGATGAAAAGTACTAATTATTTGTATACAGGTTATCAAGTGATGTGGTCGTGTAGAATGATTGAATAATTTAGATCATAAACGTTATTTGTCACCAATTATTGTAATCAATCGTTTACAAGTTAATGATGAATTGGTACGATGCGTGCAATTTAAATTTAATTTGTTATTTGTGATTTATGTTTTATCTTATTTTTGTCACGATTGTTTGGTCATTTTCATTCAGTCTTATTGCTGTTTATCTCAGTGGACAAGTTGACTCTTGGTTTGCTGTTGTGATGCGTGTTTTGTTAGCTTTTATTACTTTTATTCCTTTTTTTCGATTTCGTGGTATCCGCTTTAAACAGATGATTTTGTTAATGGGCGTTGGAGCCTGTCAATTGGGGATTATGTACTTTTTTTATTATAATTCCTTTCAGTATATTTCAGTACCTGAAGTCCTTCTTTTTACCATATCAACGCCTATTTATGTCACGATCATTTATGACATATTGCAAGGGCATCGTCTTCGATATAGTTATCTGTTAACGGCTATTATTGCCGTTATTGGTGCAGCTATTATTCGCTATGATCATATCAGTCGTGATTTTATTATTGGATTTTTATTAATTCAGGGGGCAAATGTTGTGTTTGCTTTAGGGCAGGTTGGGTATAAACGAATTATGGAACTTTATCCATTGCCCCAACATCAAGCTTTTGCATGGGTCTATTTAGGGGCTGTGCTTGTTGCTAGTCTTGGCTGGTTATTGTTTGGCGATTATTCAAAATTACCTACAACCAACTTACAGTGGGGTATCATTATTTGGCTTGGTGTGATTGCCTCTGGTTTGTGTTATTTTTTATGGAACTATGGCGCGACTAAAGTGGACTCAGGAACATTAGCGATTATGAATAACGTAGTTATTCCAACAGGCATCTTGGTTAATGTCGTAGTTTGGCATCAATCCATTGACTGGATTCGATTTTCAATTGGAAGTGTGGTGATTGTGTTTGCTTTAATACTTCATCACAAGGTAAAACGCCACTCCCCAAAATAAATTAAATAACATTATGTTAAGCCAAATTGTAACATGATGGATAATATCAACGGTGTTGTTATGGATGATAATGCTGTTGATATGAGTAAACTTGATGCAATAGGGCCTTGTAATACCTCAAATTGTCTTGCCATCATATAACAGTTAATCGCAATCGATACTGAGCTTAATAATACAATAACTTGTAATTCCAATACGGGTAATCCTAACAGTTTTCCTGTCACAAATGTAACAATAGGTAGTATTGCCAGTTTTATCATACAGATTGTTGCGGTAATGTGTAATTTGTTCCTGATTTGATATTCGGCCAGCCCCATGCCTAATACAATAAGTGATAAAGGTGCTGTCATGTCACTGACCATTTTTGTGGATTGTTGAATGAATTTAGGTAATGCGATACCCGTATAATTAACCGCAATACCAGCAAAAATCCCTATAATTATAGGGTTTTTGGTGACATTTTTGAATGCTTTAATAAATCCTTTGCTGGAAAGTTTTCCCATTTGTACAAATTCGATCGATACGGTTGCTAGCGTCCATAAAATAAGTGCATTAAAGATGACAATAATCGCAACAATTGGAATTGCACTGTCACCTAGTAGCATTTTTATGATTGGGATACCAACAAACACTGTATTGGTATAGATTCCCCCCATAGCAAACATCGTACTTTCAGAACCATTTAGGTGAAAACATTTGTAGGCAATTAAGCAGCCTAAAGCAAAAACAATAAATGAGCTACCGAAGAAAACGAATAATAGTTTCATATCGATTTCAGAATGTTCGGAAAAATGGCTCATAATTTGAAAGAGCATAATCGGAAAAGCGATATAAAAGGTGAATTTGGTTAAACTGTCGGTCACCGTTTTTTGCCAGCGACCTAATTTAACCGCTATATAGCCTAATAAAATAAGAATAAATAGCGGTAATGTTGCGACAAATTGTTGTCCTAACGTAGAAAAAAAAGCCATATGATAATTACTATTTATTGATGTTTACGAATAAAATACCATTCTAACTGCGTCGATCGTTTTGGATCAAATTGATAGCCTTCAAGGTTAAAGCTTTTTATATCATCAGGTTGATTGAGGTTATTTTTGATAATGTAACGGCTCATTAATCCTCGTGCTTTTTTGGCATAAAAACTAATTACCTTGAATTCACCTTTACTTTCATCTAAAAAAATAGGTTGGATAATTGTCGCTTTTAACTGTTTTGGTTTAATGGCTTTAAAGTACTCATTCGAGGCTAAATTGATCAACGTTGGATTTGCACTTTTATGAAACTCATTATTTAACTGGTCGGTTAATTTATCCCCCCAAAATTGATATAAATTACTGTTGTGACCGTTTTTTAGGCGTATCCCCATTTCTAAACGATAGGGTTGAATAAGGTCAAGGGGGGTGAGTAGGCCATAAAGTCCGGATAAGATCCGTAAATGAGATTGAGCAAATTTTAAATCTGCTTCTGAAAAATCGTCGACATGAAGCCCTTCATACACATCACCTTTAAAAGCAAGAATTGCTTGTCTGGCATTTTCAAGATTAAATTCTTTATGCCAATGTTGAAATCGTTCATAATTTACTTCAGCCAATTTTGGACTAATTGACATCAATTTAGCTAAATCGTCGGCGGATAATTTTTTACACTCTTTAATAAGTATCTCAGAATCTTTAATAAATTTAGGTAATGTGTGTGTTTTTGTGATAAGCGGACTTTGAAAATCGAGGGTCTTGGCAGGAGAAATTATCGTTAGCATAAAGTGATACACCTATTGTAATTTATGTAGATTGAGGGTATTTTACACCTAATCTTGCAAAAAAGGGGTATAAAAATGAATCAAACCAAAAAAGAAATACATGATCTTCGTTCTTGGGCAAAAATTCGTGAAACATCTCTAGAAATTGCAGAAGCCATTTTTGAGTTAGCACATAATGATGAAAAGCTTGCTGAACAAATTTGGTCAGAAGGAAGTGATGAAGTATTGCCACTTGCCTTTTCTAAAACAAAAGCAGATAGACTGTTTTGGGGTGAACAAACAATCGAGCGTAAAAATATCTAAGTTTTATGAAATTGACTTTTTTAGGCACCAGTGCTGGTTGCCCAACAGCTGAGCGTAATGTAAGTAGTATTGTGCTCGATCTTTTGCAAGAACGAGGCAAATTGTGGTTGTTTGATTGTGGTGAAGCCACACAAATGCAAATGCAAAAAGTTAAATTTAGTCTTGCAAAACTTGAAATGATTTTTTTAACACATTTACATGGTGATCATCTGTTTGGGCTACCAGGAGTATTAACCACGCGTTCTTTAATGCAAAATCAATCCGCTTTAACCTTAATTGCACCTAAAGGGGTGAAGCAATTTATTGAAACGTTTATCGCAATTAGTCACTCTTGGTTAAGTTATCCACTCAATATTATCGAGCTTGAAGAAGACTGTACGGTTTTCGAAGATGAAAAGTTCAAAGTTGAAGCAACATTGTTGCAGCATCGTGTTCCTTGTTTTGGTTATCGTATTATTGAAAAGGATTTACCAGCCAGTTTAGATATCGATAAATTAAAACAAGATAATATCGAAATTGGCGCACACTATGCACTTTTGAAAGCCGGTAAAACCGTTACCTTAGAAGACGGTCGTGTTATTCATGGTAATGATTATTTAGGATCGGTAAGGCAAGGTCGAAAATTGGCAATTTTTGGTGACACGGTGCCATGTCAAGCCTCGATTGCGCTAGCCAAAGATGTTGATTTAATGGTGCATGAGGCGACTCAAGAGCATGCTTTGGAAGAAAAAGCCTTGGAACGCGGGCATTCTACTACTGTTCATGCTGCAACGATTGCTAAATATGCCAATGCCAAGCAACTTATCATGACCCATATCAGCCCAAGATATAGCCTTAAAGATAATGATAAATTACTTAATGAGGCAAGAAGCATATTTGCTAATACGGAAATTGCGAGTGATTTTTCAACGTTCAATATCTAATCCTTCTCGCCGACTGTTACGGCGAAAAGGATATTTTTTATAAACAAAAATCTTTAATCAAATTTTCGATAGCTATTTTAGTCGGTTTTAAAAAATCCATTGAAATAAACTCATCAGGTTGATGTGCTTGTTCAATAGAACCAGGACCTAATACAATTGTGGGTGAAATTTGGTTTAAATAAGGGGCTTCAGTACTGTAGTTTACGGTTTGCGCAGTTTGACCAACTAATTTTTCAACTTGCTGTAAAGCAGGATGATCTTTTTTACATTCATAACCCGGAATTGGGGATACTTCATATTCAACCGAAATACGGTTAGGGTATTTGTCCATGACCGGTTGTAAAGCCTGACAGAGATCATGATAAAGCGAATTAACATCGTTGTTTGGCAATACACGAATATCAATAATTAGCTCGCAACAACCACAAATACGGTTTGCTGCATCGCCCCCATGAATGACCCCGAGATTAAGCGTCGGATAGGGAACAGTAAAACCGTCATTATGATATCGTTCTTTAAACTGTTGCTTAAGTTTTAACAATTGTGCGATAGCTAAATGCATGACTTCAATCGCATTTATTCCTTTGTCTGGATCACTGGAGTGACCAGACTTACCAATGACTTTGATTGAGTTGGAAATAAAGCCTTTGTGTGCACGTATCGGTATTAATGATGTTGGTTCACCAATGATTGTACAATCGGGTTGTAAGTGAGTATTTTTAGCAAAAAATGATGCACCTGCCATAGTGGTTTCTTCATCAGCGGTAGCAAGAACATAAATAGGTTTAGTCAGTTTGGTTAGATCAATATCACGTAAAGCATCGAGTATAAAAGCAAAAAAACCTTTCATGTCTGCTGTGCCTAATCCATATAACTTGTTGTTTTCTTCCGTCAATTTGAAAGGATCTTTAGTCCATTGTCCTTCATCAAAAGGGACGGTGTCAGTATGACCGCTAAGCAGTAATCCACCTTGTGTCTGGTTTTCATTATTTGAATAAGTTGCTAATAAGTTGTATTTATTGCGCGTATTCGGAACGGGCTGTATTTCAATTTTGAAGCCTAACTCTTCAAACCAGTTAGCTAATTTGTCTATTAAAGGTTTGTTTGAAAAATCGAGTTTTTCATTGGTCACATTGCTAATTGTTGGGGTTGATATCAGTTCACTATAAAGTGTTAAAAAAGAGGGCAGTGCCATACAAAATCACCTTAACTTGCTAATTAAATTAAATCCATTAATAAGATGACAAGCATATCACTTACTGTAAGATTTGCCTATGACTAACTCGCTTATTTCAATCCGTGTTGTATCTGTTTAGGTATCATGATCAGTTAATCTTTATTGCCAAAAGGTTGGAATTTGATGTGATAGATTTGTAACGATCTGGTGATTTTCAATTTTTTAACATTTTTTGCGTTTATTTTATATGCTGATTTTATTTGTAAAAAACATTTGCTATTATTTAATCATCACGACCCAATAGTTTATAACGATTAATGATTTTGTTAATCATTACTATAAATCAATCATTTTCTACAAGGCATCATTATGAAACAAATAAGCAAAAAATGGATTATTATTACCCTCGTTATTCTTGCTATTATTTTTATTGCATGGCAGCAATTAAAAACAGATGGATATGGTGCTGATTTTACCAGTGGAAATGGGCGTATTGAAGCAACCGAAATCAATATTTCAGCTAAATTAGCCGGTCGAATAGAAAAAATTAATGTAAATGAAGGGGATTTTGTTAAAGCAGGTCAACCATTAGTCGTTATGCAAACAGATACTTTGCAAGCACAGTTGAATGAAGCACAGGCTCAATACCGACAAGCAATCAGTAATGAGGCAAGTGCTAAAGCACAAGTTGCTTTGAAAATGAGTGATAAAGTTGCTGCCTTAGCAGGTGTCACTCAACGAGAAAGCGATTTAGATATCGCCTCAAAACATCTTCAACGAACAACCACCCTTTATCAAAAAGGGGCTTTATCCATTCAACAATACGATGATGATACCGCTAAATTTAATAGCGCTAAAGCTGCATTAGATTCGGCAAAATCACAAGTTACGGCAGCTGATGCAGCTATTGAGGTAGCTCAAGCTGGTGTAGAAAGTGCTAGATCGGCCATTAATGTTGCTGATGCCAATATCAGACAAATCCAAGCCGATATTGATGATAGTACGCTCGTTGCACCTGTTGATGGACGTATTCAATACCGTATTGCTCAATTAGGTGAAGTGATGCCTTCAGGTGGTAAAGTACTTAATCTGGTTAATTTGTATGATGTTTATTTAACTTTCTTTCTACCTGAAACCGTGGCTGGAAAAATGGCCATCGGTGACGAAGTTAGACTTATTCTAGATGCCTTACCTGAAAAGGCCATTTCCGCGAAAATTTCGTTTGTTTCGAGTGTCGCACAGTTCACCCCAAAAACAGTTGAAACAAAAGATGAGCGCCAAAAATTGATGTTTAGAGTAAAAGCGCAGCTCGATCCTGAATTATTAAAATGTTTTATTAATCAAGTTAAAACAGGATTACCTGGTGTGGCTTGGGTTAAGCTTAATCCGAATACATCCTGGCCAGCTGATTTATCTGATGTAGCCAAATGTCCAGCTAAATAATTGGAGATAGTATATGTCAGATTCAGACAATAAGGATTTAGCTTTATTAACAGAAGCTAAGTCTATTGATGATGCAGTGGTTAAAATTACTGATGTTTCACTGCATTATAAAAAGAATTGTGCACTGGATAACATTAGTTTAACTATTCCACCACGATGTATGGTGGGATTAATTGGGCCAGATGGAGTAGGTAAATCAAGTTTATTGTCTTTGATTGCGGGTGCACATGTCATTCAAGATGGTTTAGTTTATGTTTTAGATGGCGATATGCGAGATAAGTCACATCGTAAAGCGGTGTGTACTCGCATTGCATACATGCCACAAGGATTAGGTAAAAATCTTTATCCGACATTATCTGTTGAGGAAAATCTTCAATTTTTCGCCCGTTTATTTGGTAATGATGCCGCAGAGCGTCGACGTCGTATTGACGAATTAACAAAAAGTACCGGGCTGTATCCCTTTTTATCAAGACCAGCAGGGCGACTATCTGGTGGTATGAAACAAAAAGTTAGTTTATGTTCAGCTTTGATTCATGATCCCGATTTACTGATTCTTGATGAACCTACCACGGGGGTCGATCCACTTTCCCGAGCGCAATTTTGGCAATTAATAAATAAAATTCGGCAGCAAAGACCACAAATGAGCGTTATTGTCGCAACAGCTTATATGGATGAAGCACAAAACTTTGATTGGCTTGTTGCGATGTATGGCGGTAAAATTTTAGAAACAGGCACACCCAAATCATTATTAAGCCAAACAGGAAAAGATAATTTAGACGATGCCTTTATTCAGTTGATGCCAGAGAGCGCCAAACAAGGCTATCAAGCCGTTGAAATTCCACCTTTGGATGTAAATAACAATCTACAAACAGCGATAGAAGCGAAAGGGCTAACTAAGCAATTTGGTGATTTTATTGCAGTCGATCATGTTAATTTTTCGATTAAGCAAGGTGAGATTTTTGGTTTTTTAGGGTCAAATGGTTGTGGTAAATCAACAACCATGAAAATGCTAACCGGGTTATTACCTATTTCGTCCGGTGAAGCTTGGTTATTTGGAAAACCTGTTGATGCCAATGATATTAATACCAGACGGCATTTAGGTTATATGTCTCAAGCTTTTTCTTTGTACAGTGAATTAACTGTTGAGCAAAATTTAGTTCTACATGCACGTTTATTTGGCATTGAAGAAAGTAAAATACCTGAACGTGTTTCTGAACTTCTTAAACGGTTTGGATTAGAGCAAGATGCTCAAAATCTACCTGATAGTTTACCTTTAGGGGTTAAACAGCGTTTATCTTTATCGGTCGCTGTTGTGCACAACCCAGAAATATTAATTTTAGATGAACCGACATCGGGCGTCGATCCGATTGCTCGAGATGACTTTTGGCGTTTGATCATTGAATTATCCCGTAAAGATAAAGTAACTGTTTTCATTACCACACATTTTATGAATGAGGCCGCAAGATGTGACAGAATTTCTTTAATGCATGCGGGGAAAGTGTTGGCAAGTGATACTCCCGATAATATTATTGCATCGAAAAACGCATCGACTTTAGAAGATGCCTTCATCCGCTATCTAGTTGATGCTGGAGCTGATGATAGTGATGCACAACAAAAATCGACCGAAGCTCCAGTTACCGCCGACAAATCCCAAACAGTCATCCCACCAGCGAATCATCTTCAAGGATTCAGTTTAACTCGGATGATTGGTTGTTTATGGCGTGAAACACTTGAACTGTCGCGAGATCCTTTGCGTGCGATGTTGGCATTAATGGGGTCGGCGATCTTAATGCTCGTTATGGGTTATGGGATTACGCTAGATGTCGAAAATCTACGTTTTGCCGTGCTTGATCGTGACCAAAGTGAAATCAGTCAAAATTATACCCTTAATTTGTCTGGTTCAAAACGTTACTTTGTTGAAAGACCGCCTATAACGGATTATGCAGATATGGATGCCCGTTTACGAAGTAATGATATTGCGTTAGCGATTGAAATTCCGCCTAATTTTGGACGAGATATTCAACGAGGGGATTCCGTTGATATCGGTGTTTGGATAGATGGTGCTATGCCACTACGGGCAGAAACCATTAAAGGGTATGTACAAGGCATGCACCTTGCTTGGCTAAGTCAAAAAGTGAAAGAAATGTCAGGTAAAGATTCTACTAGTTTGGCGAATATTGAGACGCGGTATCGATATAATCCTGATGTAAAAAGCTTACCATCAATGGTACCTGCGGTTATTCCTATTTTATTATTAATGATTCCTTCCATGCTGGCAGCTTTATCGGTTGTTCGTGAGAAAGAAATGGGATCGATTATTAATTTATATGTTACCCCTGTGACTCGTGCCGAATTTTTATTAGGGAAGCAAGTACCGTATATTATCATTTCTATGTTTAGTTTTTTGCTGTTGCTGTTTATGGCGATTACTATTTTTGGCGTGCCAATCAAAGGCAGTTTATTCACGTTATGCTTGGCTGCTTTAGCTTATTGTATTATTTCAACGGGTCTTGGGCTGTTGGCGTCAACAATTACACGTAGTCAGATTGCAGTGATATTTTTAACCTGTGTTGGCACTATGTTACCTGCTATTCAGTTTTCTGGTTTACTCAATCCAGTGGCTTCATTGGAGGGGAGTGGGCGTTATATCGGTGAAGTTTATCCGACAACACATATGCTAATCATTGCACGAGGTGTATTTAATAAAGCACTTGGTTTTAATGATTTACACAATTCTTTATTCGCATTATTAGTCACTATTCCTGTTGTGCTGTGCGCCAGTATTTTTCTTCTTAAAAAGCAGGAAGGGTAGTTATGAAGCAAAGCTTAATTAATATTTATCGATTAGGTATTAAAGAATTATGGGGGTTATTACGTGATCCTATCATGCTTCTGTTAATAGGTTACTGTTTTACCTTCGATATTTATATTGCTGCAACAGCAACATCTGACTCGCTTCATCATGCCTCTATAGCGGTGGTTGATGAAGATGATTCACCGTTATCAAGACAAATTGTTGCTGCTTTTTATCCGCCAATGTTTAACCAACCAGTAAAATTAAACTCAATGGATGAGGTAGATCGAGGCATGGATACCGATAGCTACACTTTTGCTTTGAATATTCCGCCTAATTTTCAGCGTGATGTGTTGAACAATCAAAGTCCAGAAATCCAATTAAATATCGATGCGACTCGAATGGGGCAAGCTTTTGTGGGAAATGGTTATATCACACAAATAATCACGGGGGAAGTGACAGAGTATGTTAATCGTTATAGCAAAGTAACCGATCTCCCTGTTAATATTCAAGTTCATACCGCATTTAATCCGAATTTGACTCGTTCATGGTTTGGCTCGGTAATGGAAATCATTAATATTGTAACGACGTTATCTATTATTTTAACTGGAGCTGCATTAATGCGAGAACGTGAACATGGCACTATCGATCATCTGCTTTCCATGCCTGTCACACCGTTTCAAATAATGATATCTAAGGTATGGTCAATGGGATTAGTGGTATTAATCTCAACTTGGGTGGCATTACTATTAGTAGTAAAAAGCTGGCTTAATGTTCCTATTACTGGCTCAATTACGTTATTTTTAATTGGTGCCGCTTTACACTTGTTTGTGACAACGTCACTTGGAATTTTCATGGCTACGGTTGCCAAATCAACCGCACAATTTGCTATGTTGTTGATTTTGATTTTATTACCGTTACAAATGTTGTCCGGTGGTAGTACACCAAGGGAAAGTATGCCAGAAGTTGTTCAAAATATAATGATGATTGCCCCAACAACACATTTTGTCGAATTAGGACAAGCTATATTGTATCGTGGTGCAGGGTTAAGCGTTGTATGGACATCGTATGTCTGGTTAATTGGAATCGGATCGATCTTTTTCCTAATTGCATTAAGGCGTTTCCGTAGCTCAATTGTTAATATGGGATCGTAAGTCTCTTGCTATATGCTGATAAACCATAATCATCGATTGGTTTTTAATGAGTTGGTTATGGTTTTTTATTTTTTCGATTTAATAGCCTTCATCTTCTATAATGGTCATTATTATCTTGAATCAATCATATTACTCAAACCGATTAGTGAATAAAAATTGCAATCTTCGTTTATTGAGTTAAATTAATGTTTGTCATCAATATTGGGCTATTACGCCAAATATTTTCATTATTTTATAAATATGAATGATTTTGTCACTAAAATGAATGTAAATGTCATTTCTTTTATATCAGTTATTGTTAAAATTTAGCGCAGATTTAGCCGACTTTAAGTGTTAAATCCTAATAAACATAAAGGGTTAAGGTTAACAGTTGGCGCGAAGTTTATTTTTTTATTAATAAATTATCGCGTATGTTTATCATTTATAGTTGTTGTTGCAAAATTTAATCCTTTTCATTTAATGAAATTCAGCTCTATTTCATTAATTTAATTTTAGTGGTTTTGTTACCTCTAAAAGTTTTCACGAGTTTTCAGTAAAAGTCACAAAATAAGTAAAAGCAGTAATATTGTAATTAATTATTTTTTGTTTCAAATTAAGACTTACTTAGTCTTAGAATTTTCTTAATGTCTTTCTGACAAAATAGATATTAAGATTTTATAGTTTCACCATTTACTCATTTACTAGAACTAGCATGTTTACCAGCGAAAGTAATATTCATTCTTAACGTGGTTTCCATTTAATGGAATAAATGATGAAATGTTTATTAATTTCGTTTGGTGTTTTTTAATTCTCTTGGCGTTAATCCAAAATTGGCTTTAAATCTTTGTGAAAATCGAGTTGACGAAGAATATCCAATCATTTCAGCGATATGTTCTGTTGAAAAATTTGAGGTTTGTAATAAGTGAAGGGCTTGTCCCATTACGAGTTTTTCTTTAATTTTTTGTATATTTTCCCCTTCGAGTTTCAATTTTCGGTACAACGTTGCTTTACTCATGCAGATTTCTTTGCAAATTTCATCAATGGTTATTTTTTTATTGTCTTTTTTATTAAATATTTCAATTACTTTTTGCGTAGTTTCTTTTCTGTTGGGTAAACACGCCAAATTTTCATAACCTGAATGGACTAATAGTTTAATAATTTCCTTTCTACGATTAGTAATGATGTCATCAGATGCCCATTCTAAGCACTCTATCATTTGTGAAATACATTTATATAAGGCTGGATTTACTTTCCCTGCGGTATATTCATTATTTTTTTTAGGGTTTATATTGATCGAAGTATCATTAAAATCTGAAAACTCAAAATCAATAAGTAATGCAAAATAATTCGTATTTGCGGGTATATTTCTCATGTTCATTGACTGAACATCGGTAAAAAAAATGAAATCACCGCTATTACAGGCCAGTTTTGTTTTATTGCCAATTACTTTACAACCACTTAATATAATTATCAGTAAAGGCTTTAAAATTGGTATATTTGATAAATTTTGTTGCTTTTTAGAGGTATAAATTGAGATATAATTGCTGTTACTATTTGCTTCACTTAACTGTTTAAGTTTTTCAATTTCTACTGCTGTACTATTCATCCTATTTGCCTCATTGCTACAGTATTTTTTTTATCGTGGAAATTACAACATTGATAATGTTAATGAATATATCCTTCTGTTTTGAAATTTGATGAAAAATGCACAAATTAAAATGACAAAAGTTATTTAACACATTTAACACTTTAGTTATTTATGAAAATATTTCAGGCAATGTCTAAAAAGTTGTGGCATTCAACACGCAAATATTTACTTAAAAAATTTTGGAGTGAAAAAACTACGAATAGCTTCCTTACAAAATTTACCGTAACCTATTAAACATTGCATATGAGGAAACTTATAAATTTAGAGTACATTAATGATTTCGAATAAAGATATAAGTTCCGTCTAAAAACTATTTATTTCAAAGCTTTGTTATTTTATGAAATGCATTTTGAAGACATACATAGCAGCTATATATCCTTCTTTTATTCGTGTTTTGAGTTATTATTAAACACTCAATGTATATTAATTTAACAATTATGTTAACATATTTTAATAATATCGTTAATATTTTGTAATAATTATTTGTAAGTAAATAATTTTTAATGGGTTATTCATTTATATTTATATAAAAAATGACTTATATTTATTGAAATTATCATTTAACTAATGGTAATTCATCCCAACGAGTTGTGTAACGTTGGCTAAGCCGTTCTCGTTTGATCTGCCAAGGTGCAGTTTTTCTACTTCCGCCTAACTGAATGGTATTTTTGCCCATTTTTTGATTAATGGTATCGATTGTTTTCATTAAGTTATCATTTTTTTGCTGTAAGACTGGCATACTATTTGAAGCAAATAAGTCAGATTGGCAAAAGCTATCTTTAGCTTTTAAATCGAGTAACATAACACCTGACTTCATAAATAAAAATCCTTTTTTATAAATTGCTGTTAGCCCTTTTTGTGCCGCATGAATAATTACTCTTGAATCATCAGTAGGTGACAGTAGCGGTACGATAATCGAGGGATTGTATTGAATTAAGTCTTGTCGAAACCGATTTGTTTTCAAAAAAACAAGTACAGCATTAGCAATTGATTTTTGTTGTCTCAGTTTTTCAGCTCCTCGACTGGCGTGAATACGAATTGCCTCTTGCAAGTCGAATAATTCACCTGTTAACTGCCCAAAACTACGTGATGTCATAATGTTTTTTTTAGGTGTTGCAATGTCATCTAATTCAATAGCGTTAATACCTTGCAACTCTAATACAGTACGTTCAAGCACCACTGAAAATTGTTGTCTAATTTGTTTTAAATTTGCCTGACGCAGATCCCATGCAGTATGAATGCCTAACGTTTGTAATCTTTTGGCTATGCGTCTGCCAACGCCCCAAATTTCATCAACAGGGAATGATTTTAAAATCTGATCAAGTAAGGCTGAATCGTTAGGAAGGCAATAAACTCCCTGATAAATAGGTTGTTTTTTTGCAATGTGGTTTGCCAACTTTGCTAAAGTATGGGTTGATGCAATGCCAATACTTACCGGAATTCCCGTATCACGTTTTACTATTGCCCTTAAATGTTGACAATGGGTTGTAACATCGTTAAATCCCACTAGTTTAATAAAAGCTTCGTCAATAGAGTAAGGTTCAATATCAGCCGTATAATGGCTGACAGTATCAAAAACACGTTGGCTCATATCGCCATAAAGTTCATAGTTAGAACTTAATAATGTAATTTGTTTTCGAATGTTAGCCTCAATTTGGTAGGCAGGCATACCCATTGGTACTAAAGGTTTAAGTTCATTGGAGCGTGCGATGACGCATCCATCATTATTGGATAAAATGCCAATTGGTTTTCCTTCTAATTTAGGGTTAAAAACACGCTCACACGAAGCATAAAAGTTATTACAATCAATCAGTCCAATCATGCATGACCACGCTTTCGTAAAGAATGGATAGTATGTATAACAACGCCCCAAATATGAACTTCTTTACCCGCTAATGAAATAGGGGGATAAAGTTCATTGCCCGATAATAGATAATGTTGCCCATCAATAAATCCCAGGCACTTGCATGTTAGTTCACCATCAACAGCTGCAACAACAATATCTTCTATTTGGGGTACCAATGACCGATCTACCACTAAAAGATCACCACTAAAAATACCATAGTTAATCATTGATTCACCTTGTGCTTTAATATAATAAGTAGCACTTGGGTGTTTAACTAAATGATCAGTTAAGTCCAGTTTGGCTTCTAAGTAATCATCAGCAGGGGATGGAAAGCCAGCCCTGACAGGAGTATCAACCAAAGGTAAGTAATTTTTGATAGTGCTATCAACGGTTCCTAGCACAATACAGGATTTACTCAAGAGTGTTTCTCCTAAAAATTGATAAGTAAAATTTATATACAATGAAGTATTGTTCGTAGTTAAAAATGAATAGTGTATAAATATACAGTATAAAATTCTTGATTCAATGAAAATCACTGTAAAAAAATAGCAATGTCATAAAAATGGACATAAAGTCATAGATGATTAGCGTTTTTTAGTGAGCTGATAAATATACTAGCTTTGTATCAAGAATGACTAAAATAAAGGGAATTAGATTTACGTTTTTCATAAAGATACAGAACAAAATTGCAAGCTATCATAACAATTGATTGAAATTGTATTACCGTGTTTTACAAATACACTTAAATGATTTACATTATGTTGATTGTTTATTGATTAATTTAAGACAGAATTCACTATACCTTGTATTTTTGTTCATAGCCCTTATATATGTGACTAAAGGTAATCTTTGATTGTGACTTAACGAAATAATACAAAAAGTCAATTTGTTAACCTAAATAAACCTGATGCATTTTTGATTGATTATCGATGATAAAAAGTGCTATTTAGCTGATTTTAGCTTAAATTTGTTTTTTACTCTAATTTAACGCTCGTTTTTTTTATTTTCTCACTCTTTGTTTTTTATAAAAATAAAATATCAATATTGATGTATATCAATAATATTTGTCGTGATTTTTTGTTTTTTTAGACAGTCAGTATTGCTTGCTCGACACAAGGGCGAAAAGAATCAGATATAATATTTCCAAGTTATGTTATTTGACATTTAGATATAGCAAGGGTTGTCGTATTAAAAATATTTTTCAAAAACACAAAGTACGTAAAACAACATTTAGTTATATAAAGTTTTTGAAAAACTGAAAAAATGATTTTGTTGCTAGTTTTATTATAACTACGCCATGTTCAGTTTTTTTACCTACTTATTTTAGCTCGGTCTATAAATATAAATTCTAATCCAAAGTTACCGACCAATTACCGAATATGTATTTTAAGTAATATTATTTTAGGAGTTTTAAAAAAAATGAATCTAATTTGGTCAGCAGTAGGGCAAGTTGTTAGTTCTTGTCTTCCGGTGTTTTTATTAATTTTTCTTGGTTGGTTGTGTGTTCATCAGAATATTTTTACCAAAGATTCCAAGAAGCTATTATCCGGTTTAGTATCAAACTTTGTATTTCCGGCATTGCTTTTTGTGCATACATCACATGCTAAGCCGTCTGAAATATTCAACGGCATCTGGATGATTGCATTTTTCTGTACAATGTCATTTTTGTGGATAATTTGTTTTTTAACCAATAAATACATTTTGCATAAAGATTTAAAATCAACAGCAATGAACTCTATGTTATGTTGTTTCCCAAATATGGGAGGAATGGGCGTACCATTTTTAACATTGATGTTAGGTGCTTCGTCAACCATTTCAGTCGCTGTAGCGAATTTTGTGGTGGCGTTATCATTAATACCAATGACAATTTTCTTATTGGAATTATGTGATACGAAAATATCTGGCGGAAAAGTGACTAGTAATATGGTATTTAGCGCAGTGAAGAACTCGTTAATGAAACCAATGTTTTTAGCGGTCATTCTTGGTTTAATTGTTAGTGTTACAGATGGAACAAAATGGTTACCACATTTTGTATTTAATACCTTTGATATTATGTCAAATGCTTGTAACTTTATTTCGTTAATAGCTGTTGGGGTTGGTATTTATGGTGTTAAATTGAATTTTTCAAAACCATTAATTGTCAATGTGATTTTGAAAAGCTTCTTTACGCCAGTGGTTGCATTAATTGCTGTGCATCTTTTTGGTATTACTGGTATGGAAGCGGAAGAGTTAGTATTCTTGTTAGCTATGCCGACAGCATCAACAGCCGTTATTTTGGCTTATAATTGGAATGTTGAGCAAGAACAAGCTTCAAGTATCTTCTTTGCTTCGACAATTTTATCCATATTTATTTTACCAACGTTGCTTTTAATTATGCATTTTACCGTACCTGGTGTGCAATAATTTGTGTTAATTGAAAAATGAAATAAAAAAACGGGCGTTAAGCCCGTTTTGTATTTATTTCGAGTTTAGAAAGAATTATTCATTTGGTCGAATCGTAATTGTGTTACCACCTTTAGATACCGCTTGAATATCACGATCGTACATTGCTTCACCGAATGCAGGTGGAACGGTATAAGTTCCGACACTCGTTGCTTTAATCTGATAAGTGAATTTTTGTATTTTATTATTTGAAGTAGAACCATAAATAATAACTCGATCTTCACGTACATCAGTATATTCCGGATACCATGTGTTGTTACCTGTTTTTATAGCAATTGGTGAAACCCAATTAAAATGATTTTCTTCACTATAATCATCATTCTCTTCATATTCATCATCATCTTGGGTATATTCGCCTTTGAGTTCATTTGCTGGTGTAATAGGTTGTTGGATAACCTCGAAACCACCAGGTAATAAATCTACTATGGCAATATTGGTTGCTCCTTCTTTGGCTATCGCTCGAATTTGAACTGTAACATTGATTTTATCACCGAGTTTAACCTGTTCAACTGGGTTACCATCAAGATCAGTAAATTCTCGATAAACTTCTAGACCTTGTTTGATAGGTTTTTGTGGAATATTTCTGTCATAGCCTTGTTGTGAAATAAGATACCATGCTGGATAATCAGTGCTATTGATAACATTTAATGTTGAATCTTGTGCACTGAATTGACCTTTAGCTAAAATACCTTTTAATTTCGCAATGATTTTTTGTTTTTCAACACCATTATCTTTCGAAATAGTATTAATTTGTAGCGAATCATTTTTTAGTTTTGCATTATCAATGCTTGATGAATAACTACTTAAAGCAAGGATTGTCATAGCAGATGATTGCGTTGTGTATTTTTGTTTATTTAACATTAACACCATATTTTCGAGTGCTTGAGCGGGAATTTCTTTTGCTCTTTCGGGAAAATGCTTGCTAATTAAATAAATTTTGCCTGCATTAATGACTAATGGGTCATAGTAATTATGTGTCCACCATGCATGGTTATAGGCACTTTCCAAATCTTGCCAAATTGGTTTAAGTAATTTATTGGCTTCTTTATCCATCTTTAACATTTGATAAGATGATGCAACATACAAAGCAGTCAGATCTGTTTGCCATGATGAATCATTCCTTTTAAGATCACTTAATAATGATGCTAAATAATTAGTTGTTACTTTATTTTGACGAGTTAATAGATAAATAGCATAAGCTCGTAATCGCAAATTGTAGTTATTACTATAGGAAGATTGTGCCAACTGTTCTAAATATTTGTTCGCATTATCTAACATTTTTTGTGGTATAACTTGTCCCATCTCTTTTGCTTCAAGCATAAAATTAACAGCATATAAAGTAATAAATGGATCGACGTTGTAGGTTGAATACCATAATCCAATTGCACCTTCATCATTCTGTCTTGATTGAAGTATTTGGAATAGTTCAGATAATGGTGTTAATCCTTGCTTTGAGGCAAGATTGAAATCTCGATATTTTCCTGCAACTAACACGGGAATAGCTCGACTTAGAATTTGTTCTGAACAGAAGTGAGGATAATTTTCTAAATAAGTGCTTAGTCCTTTACTTAATATGAACGGTGAAAATGACACAGATGCTTCACGTTTACTGAAGTTTTCATACATGTCTCTGAAATCGCTGAAAGTCTCTTTACTGCCATCCATTCTACCCATAATCGTTTGTAATCGATATTCTGTAATTGGTCTTATCGATGTGCTTACATTACGATTTATGATGATATCACCATAACTAGCAGTAAAATGAAAATCTGCGCTACCAAACATTTCGTTTGCTTTAAATTTGAATTTCAAACTTCCAGTTTTTCCATTTGCTAATTCAATAGTGTGTTGATCTTCATCAATAATTGTTAAATGAGGCGTAGTTGAAACCTTAACTTTAATAGGTACACTTTGCTCACCAATATTTTCGATGAGATTTGTCACATTAATGCTCACTTCAAATTGATCATTTGGTGCGGCAAAATATGGAGCATTAGGTTGTAAAACAATATCATTATGTACTGTCGTTGACATTTGGGTATGTCCCATTGTCTGTTCTCCAACAGATATTGCCATAATGCGGATTTTACCATTGAAATAATCAGGTACTTTGTACTCCACCGTTTTCGTGCCTTCAACGTCAATTAGTCCTGACCAGAAAGCAACTGGCTCATCAATTTTTCGTTTGAATGGATTCAAGTGACCAGATAATGCATCTTCAGAATCAGCATCGCCTCCTGGCGCTGAAATATTAAGTAGATGACGAAACTCAGGTAATATTAAATCTAATATTTGTGAGGTTCTAACCGATAATGCTTTTTTACGTAAAAAACTATTTAACGGATCGCTTAATTTATAATTGGATACTTGTAAAATTCCTTCATCTATCGCAAATATGACGGCTTTTTGAGGTGTATTAGTTTTAAGAGTAATCGGTAAAGTATCACCAGGTTTAATTGTTTTTGGTGCCTTTAAAACGATTTTATCGTTAAATTGCTCGTTAGAGATTTTAAATGGTATTACGCCATAGCTTAATGGACTCATGAAAATTTCTTCGGAATTTGGATCCCGAATAAATTGAACATTGATATAACCATTGTTAGTCATATCTTTAGGTAATGTTATTTTTTGTATTGAGCTTGTTGTATCGGTATGGAACCATTTCCATGCATAAACTTTATCCCGCTCAATTGTAATAATTCCACTTCCCACATAAGGTGCAGTAATCGCTATTTCAATCTCATCACCAGGATTATAAGCCTTCTGTTTTATTTTTAGCATTAATTCAGCATCTCGATCTAAATCACGTGTAACATTTGCTTCTCCGACAACGTTGTAGTGGCTTTGATAGAGTAGTTGACCATCATTTGCTCTTAGTTGGATTTTATAGTTACCAGGGTTTTTACTGTCTATTTTGTAAGTCGTTTTTTCCTGACTAATTGCAAATGGCTCTTCAGAAATTACGTTCTCTTTTTTGCGAGACTCATATTTATAAACTCCAGATGGTTGTTTAACTAATACTGAAAGGTATTTTTCTTCAATAATAGTGAGCTTTAAATCTGATAGAGGTATTTTGTTTAATGATGGATTTATTGCAATAAAATCGATGTAACGGGTTGCGTCACGATTAATGTAACTTAAGCTGCCATCACTTTTAGCGCCAACAAGGTATTCATTTGGGGAGACAAAGGTTGTTGCAGTTGCCGCTACACTGCGCCCACTATCAGGCTCAAAAACTTCAGTGAGCATTCTTAATGTATAATTGCCTTCGAAACTCTCCATATTGTCATTTAGATTAACTATAACTTTACCATTATCATCAGTCTGTAATTCATCAAGTTCAACTTTAAAACTATTACGACTTCCTGATATATATTGATAGAAATAGTAATCTTCATATTTTTTAAAATGAGGAACTGATGGTTCAAGAATTAAGGTATTTGTTACTCGACGATCAGCAGCATCAGTGCCAAATAAGTTTTTAGCATGAATTTCAGCAATTAACTGGTCTGGTTTTGACCAACCATCTTTTATTTCAGGTAGAAGTTTTAATGTTACTGCTGTTTTGTCTGGCTCAAATTCACGCACGACAATAGAACTTGTCCCTAATAAAATGCGATAATCGTCATCGTTATCTTCATTTTTTAAATATAAATTAATATGCCAATCGCCAGTAGGGGATTCATAGTTGGTTTTATAGCTCAACTCATTAAATCCTGATTTATCAAGAACGATAGGTTTCTTTAATACTAAATTTGATTTGGGATCATAAATTTCAGCATCTATTGTAATCCCAGCAAGAGAATTAGCCCATTTTTCAGCTCTTATAATCGTTCCGATGTGGAATGTATCACCGGGACGATAAATACCGCGATCTGAGAAGATATGTGAACTTAGTTCTCCTCCTTGAAGCGTCTCACGAATGCCTCCTATATCAAAACGAGACAAGTATAATTTTCGATCAGAGGCATTAATTGGTAGGAAAGATAAATCACCATCTTTTTCAACAACAAATAAAGTTGGTCTGATCCCTTGATAGTATTCAGATAATGGCTCAAATTTGACATGACCAGTGTTATCTGTGCTTTGAGAGGTGATGGTTATGCCATTCATGCCTAATATAGATACTTTAGCATTATTGATTGGTTTGCCAGTATCAATTGATTGAATAAATAGGTCATAGGATTGATCGAGAGATTTTTTAGATATAATACCTAAATCAGTCACCATAATAAAACGTGACTCATAAAAGTCTACATCTGGATTATTGATGCTTTTTCCATATAACCTTAATAAAAAGACACCACGATTTTGTTTTCCATCAGTATCTACAGTTAAAAAACGACTTAAATCAACTTCAGTGTATTTGAGCTCTTCTGGTGAGCCAGTAATATTTTTGTCATAATTGTATTTTTCAACAAAGTGGTCGTTACTTAGGTCACCAAAATCCATATTTTCAAAATTATAATGCTCGTTAAACGCAATGAGATGTTGGAGTTGTGACGGAATAACCCGATCAATTTTGAGCTTAATATCCGTTATGTTGCGTGATACAACAGGTAACTTTTTATCCCCTGATAATGATAATAGAGACCCTTCAGCTGCAAAACCAAGAGAAATTGGATAGTTAGGAATAGTTAATACTTCTTGATATTGATCTTTTAAAAAGTAACCATTGTATGAAGGTAACGGTTGTAATACTTGAATGTAAAGTTCTGAGCTTTGTTCGGCTTTAAAAGCAAAACTGATTTGTTTTTGATAAGGCAGCTCTGAATCGATCGTTTTGAGTGAAATAATTTTAGCATTATTTAAGATTTGATCATTAATTTGAAATTTAGTTTTATAACTGTTGGATAATTTATCGTAATATCTGATTTTATACTCTTTATCTTTTGATTTAGGTAATTGCCATACTCTAATTGCTTTTTCTACGTCAGTGGCTTTTACATCATGAGAAAAAGAAAGCATTAATACTTGTTCTATTTTTTGATCACTTACTTCAATAAGATTAATCGCACTATTTGTTATACTTAAATTATATTTTTCCGGAACAGAAACTGTATTACTCAAAAGAGACCGAGTTGGATGCCCTCCATCGGTTGAAATAACACCTTTGTCAATAGTTATCTTTAAATACCCTTCTTTTTCAAGCAAAGGAATAGCTGAACTTTTGACATAAGCAATCGTATCGTTTTTGTCATAATTTATTGTAAAATCGATACTTTTTAAAAACTTATCTGAATCTTCTTCTTTATCTTTTGTTTGATACAATGATAAATTGATGTTTTTTTCAAAACTGTTTTTATCAACGGGATGAGAAAACTCTATTTTATTTATTACTTGTCTATTATCGGGTAATGTTGGATCTAGATAAAGTTCCCCTGAATTGGCAAATTTATAACTAAAATCTTTAGTAACAAAGTATTTAATAGTTTGATCACTATTTAATAAATTATTCTCTGCAAACAATTTTTTATCATCTAATGTGATTGTGTATTCAACGCCAAGTGGCCATTTTTTTGATTCAGGTATAAACTCAACTGATTTATCAGACGTCCATTTCCATGTACCTTGAATTTCAGGTGAAATGATGATGCCTTCGGTTATTACTTTATTAATGTTCTCTAATGGCGCTGGACTATACCCACTTCCGGAAAAGTTAATAACTAATCCGATGTTAGATGTGTCAGGAGAATAGACAGATGCAGAATATTTGTGAATAATTATTGGCGCTGGTTCAATTGGTTTAGGACGATTGAGATACCAATGATAAGCATAATTGACTGAAAAAAAGGCAATTATTGATAAGATAATTGTTGTACCAATAAGCGTTTTAAATTTATTTAATTTTAATCCGATTGAAGAGTAGGCTTTTTTTAATTCAGGTAACCAACTTGGTGTTGACCATTTTATATCACCAATAATAGGACCTAAAAACCAAAGAATACCTTTAAATAATGCAATTAAAAAAATAATGAAATAACTAATGATTTCGATTGATTTTTGTAATATATAAAAGGGGAGCCGTAATATAAATTTGAGTAATTCCATAGTCTAATCCATTCCCTTAATTCCAAGAAAAATTATTTATTATTGAAGATAAACTTATTGATAAAAAATAGTTAATTTAAAATTTTAATTACTTAAAAATCAGTAAGAAATAGTGCACGATGATATAATATTCCGGAAGAAAATACTATATATAAATTATAATGTTAAATTTATTTTTAATAAAATTTGTTTGCTGGTTATGATGATGTGTATATATATGTGTATGATTGTAAAACGTGAGAATAGGCATATGTAACATAATTTTTTGCTTCAAACCCAATATAATTAAACTCAATAGATTTGAAGCCGTTTTTTATGACTATTTTTTAGCAATGAACACACCACGCATGGGCGCCGGATAGCCTTCAATAGTTTTAGTTTTATCGTTGGGATCAAGAAAATCAGCTAATGACTCAGAAGTCATCCAGTCGGTGCTGCGCTGTTCATTGACACTTGTAAAGGAAATATCAACTACTTTTATGTCTTTGAACCCACACTTGTGTAACCAATTGATCATTGTTGGTACCGAAGGAATAAAATAAACATTAGGCATTTGTGCATAACGTTCACCAGGCATTAATGCATGATGATTTTCTCCTTCAATAATGAGGGTTTCAAGAACCAATTCTCCGCCTTGAATAAGTTGATTCTTCAATTGAAAAAGATGATCAATGGGAGATCTTCGATGATATAAGACTCCCATTGAAAATACGGTATCAAATGCATTAAGATTTGGTAATTCTTCGATGCCTAATGGCAGTAAATGTGCACGGTTATCATTACCTAACAATTTTTTTATTGCTTCGAATTGACATAAATAAAGAGCCACAGGATCAATTCCTACTGCAAGTTTTGCTCCTGCCCCTACCATTCGCCATAGATGATAACCACTATTACAACCAACATCTAAAACCGTTCTACCTTCTAAATTATCTATATGTTGAATTAGTCGTTCCCATTTCCAATCAGAGCGCCATTCGGTATCAATATTTACCCCATATAGATTAAAAGGACCTTTACGCCAAGGCATCATATTTTTTAACAAATTAGTGATACGTTGTTGTTCGCCAATTGACAAAGAATGCTCAGCAGATACCGTTACACTATTCAATAAATCAATATGATAAGGTGTAATGGAGGGTAAATGTTTGATACTGTTAATCCATTGATTAAAACGACTATCAATATTTTGTTTTTGCCAATTTGCTAATTGCGCTGGTAATACCTCAAGCCAGCTGCTGAGTTTACTTTTTGCGATAATCTGGTAAAAATCACCAAAATCGATCATGTTTATATCCTTGTTAAATTCTGTAATAACTTAAGTTTGCTTTAATTGTTTATCACGTTGATACCGATTATTTAATTGCAATGATGGATCCAAAATTAAAACATTGGAACCAAGTATTTATGTGTTTAAAACCAGCTATAGATAGACGTTGTCTATGTGTTTCAATGGTGTCGGTATGCATAACATTTTCTAACATTGTTCTTTTTTGACTAATTTCTAATTCACTATAACCATTGGCGCGTTTGAAATCATGATGCATATTAAATAGAAGTTCATCAATGGTTGAATCTTCAAAGCTAAATTTTTCGGATAAAACCAGTATACCATTAGGATTGAGGGCTTGATAAATATTGTTTAGAATGCGTTGGCGATTTTCAGGTGTCAAAAATTGCAGTGTAAAATTTAATACAACCATCGAAGCATTTTTCATTTCGATATTACAAATATCTTCACAAACAACTTCAACAGGCGTGTTAGCTTTAAATGAATCGATATGTCGTTTACAACGTTCTACCATTGCTAAAGAATTATCTACAGCAATTATGTGGCAATTCTTTTGGCTGATATTACGCCGAATGGATAGTGTTGCCGCACCTAATGAGCAACCTAAGTCATATATCCTTGAATCTGCTTGTACAAACCGTTCAGCTAGCATTCCTATCATAGCAATAATATTTGAGTAACCAGGAACAGACCGTTTAACCATATCAGGAAAAACCTCTGCTACTTTTTCATCGAAAGTCCAGTCACCTAATTTATCAATAGGTGTTGAAAATAGTTGATCTTTTTTTGAACTCATAAAAGTTATAGATAACGTAAAGAATATAATTCTGTTATGATAACATCTTTTTGATTTGTATTGTTCGAGACATTATGAGTTTTATTGCAATTTTAACAATTTTGATAAGTATTTTAGTTGCTTTTTATCTAGGAAAACGTTGGTTATTTTGGTTTGACTTTAAATTAACAATTTATCAAATAATATTCTACTGGGTGATAATAACACTCATGTTAGTAATATTTATCTTATCCAAATTCTGGAAAGATTTTCCAAATTATTTTGCTCCACTTTTTAGCTTAATTTTATGTAGTGTATATGTTACGGTTACCTTTGATATTATCCATTTAGTTAGCAAAAAAAGATTTAAGCCCAATTTTTTTATGGGGTATATTTTCACGGGTTGTGTCATTGTACTTTTTATCATTGGCTATCTAATGGCGACCCATTCCCAGATAATTCATTATCAGGTTAAGATTGACAAGCAGGCTAACGTTGATCATATGCGTATTGTTCAAATTAGTGATATTCACATTAATGAATTAACTCAAAACAGCTTTATACAACGAATGGTTAAGGATGTTAATGAGCTTAATGCAGATATTATTGTGATTACTGGTGATACTATTGATAAACGATTGCAGCCATTTAGTGATGCTAAAGTTAGCGAATTGTTCAAAAAGTTAAAATCAAAGTATGGTACTTATATTATTTTTGGTAACCATGAATATTTGGCTGTTAACGCCCAAAATAATCAAGGTGAAGACATAATCAAAGCCTTTAAAAATGCAAATATGACAGTTTTAAGAGATGATATTGTTTATCTAAATGAGTTAGGAATTACATTGATTGGTCGAGATGATTATTCATCATCTAAACATGGAATTAATCGAGCATCCTTGCAAGATTTGCTTGTGTTTGCTGATGATTCTTCACCCATCATTTTATTAGATCATCAGCCAAATAATCTTGAGGAGCCAGCCAATTTAGGTGTTGATTTGATGCTTTCAGGACACACGCATGGTGGACAAATTTTTCCAATCAATGTGTTATTAAAACTTCTGTACAAAAATTCTGATGGTATTTATCATAATTTAGAAAAACACTTTACCAGTATTGTGAGTAGTGGATATGGTTATGGAGTGATGCCACTTCGTTTGATGACTATTTCAGAAATTGTCAGTATTGATGTGACTTTTGATAATCAAAAAAATCAGATTAATAACTAAAATAGGGATTAAATGTTGACGTATCAATTTATCACTAATAATGCTCAACTTTCAAATTATTGTTTAGCAATTAAAAATAGTTCAGCTATAGCATTAGATACCGAATTTGTTCGAACTCGAACTTTTTATCCTCATTTAGGCTTACTTCAGGTATTTAATGGTGAATTTGCTGCCTTGATCGATCCTATTGCAATCACCGATTGGCAATGTATAATCGACATTTTTCGAAATGATGCCATTGAAAAATATTTCCATTCGTGCAGTGAAGATATTGAAGTATTTATGCATCATTTTGATTGTGTCCCAACGCCAATCATTGATAGTCAAGTTCTTGCTTCTTTTTTAGATAATCCATTAAGCAGTGGTTATGCCAGCTTAGTTAAAAAATATCTTAATATTGATCTTGATAAAAGTGAAACCCGTACAGATTGGTTGAAACGACCATTGACAGAAAAACAGTGTCAATATGCGATTAATGATGTGATATACCTGTTTCCGTTAATACAAAAACTCAAATCACAATTAATCAGCAATCATTATTTAGCTGCCGCTTATCAAGAATGTCAAATGGTTATAGGTCGCAAGTGTGAGGTGATCAATCCGGAGGATGCTTATCTTAATATTAAAAATAGTTGGCAATTGAAAGGTAAGAGTTTAGGGCAGTTATGTAAATTAGCCAGTTGGCGCTATCAATTAGCTAAGCAGCAAGATATTGCTGTAAACTTTGTGGTCAAAGAAGAGGTATTGTGGAAAATAGCCCGTTATTCACCCTCATCCTTGTCAGAACTTGATAAATTAGGATTGCATGGAAAAGAGATTCGGTTATATGGTCAACAGATTCTGAATATTTTATCTGAGCCTATTCCAGACATTCCAGCAATACGTCGTATTAATAGTTATCCTGATTATAAGGTGATCACAGATCAACTAAAAAATGCAGCTGTCAAAATTGCCTCACAAACGGGGCTTAATCCAGATTTGTTACTATCCCGACGATTAATAAACCAATACGTGAAGTGGAAGATTGATAAAAAAGGGCAGGATCCAGAAATTTTATCAGGCTGGCGAAAACCTTTATTTGAACCCTATTGCTAATAAATGTTGCAAATGAGCAGAGCAGATCATATCTGCTCATTTAATATGACATGTTTTTCAATTATCAATGTCTAAATTTGACAACAATTAAGCAAGTTCAGTTAGCATTGATTCGACAATCAATGAAGATTGTGTTGCAGCCAATTTTAAGAAAGATTGGAAATCAACGGCTGATTCACTATCACCATTATCCGAAATTGCTCTAACCACCACAAAAGGTATCTGATATAACCAACAAACATGACCAATAGCAGCCGCTTCCATCTCAACAGCGAAAGCATTGGGAAATGTTTGCTTAATTCGTTCCAGATTGGTTTTTCCATTGATAAATGCATCACCACTACCGATCGATCCTTCAATAGCGTTGACCCCTTGTTTTTTAATACACTCTTTGGCTAATGTTTGGTAAGTTTCACTTGCCTCAAATGCAATCGGGCATCCTGACATTTGACCTGGTTGATAACCAAACGCAGTCAAATCCACATCATGATAAAATACATTTTTCGATACCACGATATCGCCAATGTTTAATGCTGTTGATAGTCCACCAGCTGAGCCGGTATTGATAACTGCGTCAACTTGATAATTGTTTAATAATAGGGTGGTGCCTGATGATGCTGCGACTTTTCCAATACCTGATTGAAGGAGTACAATTTCACAATTGGCTATTTTTCCAAGATGAAAATCGCAATTTAGATGGCGTTCCACTCTATAATGGGTAATTTTACTTTTTAATATCGCAACTTCTTCTTCCATTGCGGCAATAATAGCGATTCTCATACGATCCTCATGACTACGATAAGTAACTTAAATTAAGATGTGATATCATAATTGCTACAGGCTAACTTGACAACATACAACTATCTGGGAGAAGAGAATTGCGCACAATATTTATAACGGGCTGTTCAAGTGGAATAGGGCTGATTTCGGCTGTTGCACTCAAACAACGAGGATATCGTGTTATTACTTCTTGCCGTAAAAACGAGGATCAAAAAAAACTTATTGACCAAGGATTTGAAGCAGTGATTCTTGATCTCAATAATCCTGATTCAGTCACTCAAGCTGCTAAGGAAGTGTTAGCATTGTCCAATAACAAGTTATATGGTTTATTTAATAATGCTGGATTTGGTGTATATGGTCGATTAAATACAATCAGTCGCGAGCAGTTAGAATCTCAATTTTCAACTAATTTTTTTGGTGTTCATCAATTAACTCAATTGCTCTTACCCGCCATGATTGAACATAATGAAGGACGAATCATACAAACCAGTTCAATCGTTGGTATTATTGCAACACCGGGACGAGGTGCTTATTCAGCCAGTAAGTATGCTTTAGAAGCATGGTCAGATGTGTTAAGGCTTGAATTGGCCAATACAAATATTAAAGTGTGTTTGATTGAACCCGGTCCATTAACAACAGCTTTTTCAAGAAATGTCAATCAAACAGAAAAAACACATCGGATTGAAAATCCACCAATAGCTAAACGATTTACCTTACCGCCCGAGGCCGTTTTGCCATGTTTATATCATGCCCTTGAGCATCGCAAACCTAAAATACGTTACAGGGTAACAAAAGTAACCCAGTTAGCGGCGATTGGCAAACGTTTGCTTCCGGATAGATTAATGGATAGAATTTTACTTAATAAATAATGAATCTTAATATTCTTAGGACATAATATGCAAAACCCATTTATTTTTGATGTTAATGAACAAAATATTCAAGAAATTTTGGAAAAATCAACTAAACAGCTTGTGTTATTTTATTTTTGGTCACCAAGAAGTCCAAATTATGAAGAAATGACACAAACATTGACAAAATTAGCTGATGAATATCATGGTCAATTTATTTTAGCGAGTGTCAATTGTGATGAGCAGCAGATGTTGGCTGCTCAGTTTGGATTACGTGCCATTCCGACTGTTTATTTATTCCAAAATGGTCAACCCGTTGATGGTTTTCAGGGGCCTCAACCCGAAGAAAAAATCCGTGAATTACTCACTAAAGCGCTGCCTAATGAAGATGAACTTAAGTTAATCGAAGCACAAAAACTATTCAGTGAAGAAAAATATGAAGAAGCTTTGCCATTATTAAGACAAGCATGGAAGAATTTAAAGGATCATTTAGGTAAGCCAAGATCCGATATTGCTTTCATGTTAGCCAAAGCACAGATAGCATTAAAGCAGTTAGCGGAAGCAAAAGACGTTTTAGCTTCTGTTCCATTACAAGATCAGGATACTACATATCATGGTTTACAAGCTGAAATTGAGTTATTGGAACAGGCTGCAAACTCTCCTGAACTACAATTATTACAAGCTGAATTAGAAAAACACCCGGATAATGTAGAGTTGATGATCCAATTATCATCACAACTAATGCAAGTCGGGCGCCAAGAAGAAGCACTTGAATTACTATTTAAGCCTCTTACTCAAGATATTAATGCCGGTGATGGACAAGTTAAGAAAACCTTACTTGACCTTTTAGCTGCGTTAGGCACAAGTAATCCGTTAGCGGCTTCTTATCGCCGGAAACTTTATACATTACTCTATTAAGCTAACATAAAAGAAAATCATGATTCAACAATAAAATTTATTGCTGAATCATTGGTTTTAGTGTTCGATTACTCGAGGAAAGTTTTCATTACTACGTAACGTTAATACTTCAACACCATTATCAGTCACTAAAATGGTGTGTTCATATTGTGCAGAAAGTCCATGATCTTTGGTTTTTACTGTCCAGCCGTCTTTCATTGTTCGAGTACGCCAGTCACCTGTGTTTACCATAGGTTCAATGGTGAATGTCATACCTGGTTTTAAAATAACTCCACCGTCATCAGCATCATAATGTAGCACTTGCGGTTCATCGTGATAAACTTCACCGATTCCATGACCACAATATTCTCTAACAGATGAAAACCCAAATTTTTCTACATATTTTTGAATTGTTTTGCCGATTTCTCTTAATCGTAAACCCGGTTTAATAATTTTTATCGCTTCATACAAGCTTTCTTGTGCTACTTGGCATAATTTTTCGCCAGCAACGGTTGGTTTTCCTGCAATATACATTCTCGATGTATCACCATGATAGCCGTCTTTGATAACAGTGACATCGATGTTAAGTATATCACCATCTTTTATCTTTTTATCAAAACTTGGGATACCATGACAAACAACATCATTAATTGAAATACAACTGGTATGTTGATAACCGCTATAGCCAATATTAGCTGGGATAGCTTTTTGGACATTGACAATATACTCGTAACAGATTTTATCTAATTCACCTGTCGTAATACCCGGTTTGACATAGGGTTCGATCATTTCTAATACATCGGCAGCAAGTTTGCCGGCGACACGCATTTTTTCGATTTCTGTTGGTGTTTTTAACTTAATAGACATTAAATTGTTCCTGTAATGTTAATGGCTATATCCTATCATATAGCACTATGACGTCAAACCTTGGTAATGAAATAATTCAATACCTTTATGAAAAATAATTAATTTTTATTTTCAAAAAGTCAGTTTCAGGCTGTCTTTTATGGTTTGGCTTAAAATAACTAATCTTTGAAACAATTTAATTATATAATAACTTATTATAAAACGAGGTTATGACTATAATGCAGTGTCGCTATTATCAGCAAAAGAAATGTTTATCATGTAACTGGATCAATTACCCTTACGCCACCCAACTTCAAGAAAAACAGAGTAATTTATTAGAAAAAATAACGGAGTTTAACCCTAAAGAGGTTAAACCCCCCGTTGCTAGCTCAGAAATGGCTTTTCGTAATAAGGCAAAAATGGCCGTACTTGGCACCGTTGAAAAACCGATATTAGGTATGGTAAATGGTAATGAAGCTATTGACCTTTGCGATTGTCCGCTTTATACCCCCAGTATGCAAAATATTCTCAAAATGGTACGAACGTATATTCGTAAACAAGGTTTAGTTCCTTATAATATCAATAAGCGAAAAGGGGAATTGAAGTTTGTGATAATTACTGAAAGCACAATCGATAATATAAGCGGCTTTATGATTCGGTTTGTTGTGAGATCACATAAATATCTTGAGAAAATCAGGAGCTCATTGCAACAACTTCAAAACAATATTGATAATTTACAAGTTGTTTCAGTTAATATTCAACCCAATCATTCAGCTATTTTAGAAGGTGAAGAAGAAATTGTCCTTACCCAAAATAGTTATCTGACTTTTACATTGAATCATATTCCACTTTATATTAAAGCTAAAAGTTTTTTCCAAACCAATACCAATATTGCCAAGAATCTTTATCAAACAGCGAGTGATTGGGTAAATAATTTAAAAATAAGCTCCATTTGGGATCTATTTTGTGGAGTAGGTGGTTTTGGTTTGCATTTTGTCAATTCTTCAAATAATAAGAATATAGAATTAACGGGAATTGAAATTAGCCCAGATGCAATAGAATGTGCTTCACGCTCAGCACATGAAATGGGTTTTACGCATCTCACATTTAAATCATTAGATGCAACTCAATATAGCATTGCACAACAGAATATACCTGACTTAGTGTTACTCAATCCACCAAGAAGAGGAGGTGGAGAAAAATTAATGCAGTTTTTAGCTCAGGTGAAACCTCATTATATTTTATATTCAAGTTGCAATTTATCATCATTGGTTGATGATTTAAATTTGTTACCTGATTACCAACTGATTAATGTTCAATTATTTGATATGTTTCCTCATACTTCACATATGGAGGTGTTAGTATTGTTGGAAAGAAAGGATGCGTAAGGATTAATTATGCCTTTTATGACTTCATCAGCACTTTATCATATAATAACGTTATAAAATTAATGCATAATTGATGTTATAAGAGGGACTAAAATATTACCTAATATAAACTAGCGTTATTAAGTTACTTTGAAATATTAATAATTGCATAGAATTGAATCAAAAAATAAAGGAGATTTTAATGGCTGAGTCCAACAATGAGATAGTTCAAAACACAATAAATAGCCTTCATGAATCCGTCTTATCGGTCATATTATCGACCACTAATCAAAACGGAGAGGTCGAAACAAGTTATTCACCTTATTTTTTTGATGGTAAAGATTACTATATACTTATTTCTGATTTAGCTCCGCATAGTCAGAATATCAAGGGTAATGCCAATATCTCAGTGTTTATTATTGAAGATGAATCTCAAACAAAGAACATCTATGCTCGTAAACGTTTAAGCTTTCAAGCAACAGCTGTTATGATCGAAAAAGATTCTGAAATGTTTAATTCTATTATTGAGCGATTTGCTTTACGAGTCAGTAAAATGGTTTATATGTTGTCCGAAATGAAAGACTTTAATTTATTTAAAATTTCACCGATGCAGGGCAGATTGGTTATTGGATTTGGTAAAACCTATCAAATCGATCATCAAAATAATAGTATAACGCAAGTTGATGAAAGCTATATTGCCAATCAAAAAGCACAACAACAGAGTTAAAACTTTGCGAAATTGATGATATCTAATTATTTTACATTAAAAGGAATGCGGATGATTACCCATTCCTATCCATGAAATAGACAAGATTATTAAATTTCGATTTATGACTTAACTATCAATAATAAATAGTATTATTGATGGTTTTAATCTTTAAAATAAGTTCAAATCTGATAGCACATGAGTTAAAAACCAAAATTACCAATAGAAGCCTGTAAAATATGATAATATTAAATATATAAAACTCAATTTAGGATAAACAAAGATTATGATACCTGATGTTTATAAAGCACTTAATTGGTTAGAAAAACATTATACGATTTTACAAGGTATTCAACGTGGACTGGAACGAGAGACCTTACGAATTTTACCTGATGGTTCTTTATCTAAAACGCCTTTTCCCAATAAAATTGGTTCAGCTTTAACTCACCCTTGGATCACAACTGATTTTGCTGAATCGATGCTTGAGTTTATAACCCCAGTAAATACGAACATTGATTATATGTTAACGTTTTTACGAGATTTACATCGTTATGCCAGTATTAATATTGGTGATGAAATGATGTGGCCACTGAGTATGCCGTGTTTTGTTGCCAAAGAAGACGATATTATTTTAGCGCAATATGGTTCTTCAAACGAAGGGCGTTTTAAGACACTTTATCGTGAAGGTTTGAAAAATCGATACGGTGCGATGATGCAAACTATTTCAGGTGTCCATTACAATTTTTCATTACCTACGGCATTTTGGCAGGCAAGAGACGGGGTAAAAAATACTGAAGAGGGTAAAGATGTCATTTCCGAAGGCTATTTTACTTTAATTCGTAACTATTATCGCTTTGGTTGGGTGATTCCGTATCTTTTTGGTGCATCGCCATCAATGTGTTCTTCGTTCATTCAAGATCCCGAAAAAGCGAAAGCATTTATCGAGCAAACCAATGGTAATTGCTACTTACCTTATGCCACTTCTTTAAGGCTTAGCGATATTGGGTATACCAACAATGCTCAAAAGCAATTGGGTATTACGTTTAATCATTTGGATACTTATGTCGAGGGATTAAAACGTGCAACCAAAACACAATCACCTGAATTTAGTCGTCTAGGTATTAAAGTTGATGGTCAGTATCGTCAATTAAATGATAAAGTCTTACAAATTGAAAATGAGTTTTATGCGCCGATTCGTCCTAAACGTGTTCCTAGGGCAGGGGAATCACCTTCAGATGCATTGCTACGCGGGGGGATTGAGTATATCGAAGTAAGAGCTTTAGATGTTAATCCATTTTCACCAATCGGGATTACAGAAGAACAAATTCGATTTATCGATTTATTTTTAATCTGGTGTGCATTAGCACCAGCACCAGAAATGAGCAGCCAAGAGCTTGAGTGTGCAAAACTAAACTGGAATCGAGTGATTTTAGAAGGTCGAAAACCGGGTATTGAAATAACAATGGGGTGTGGAAGTTATCATGAACCAATGGCCAAAGTAGGTCATCAATTATTTAAGGATTTATTGCGTGTTGCCGATGTTTTAGATCATCATGATGAAAAGCAACACTACCGTAAGGTTTGTGAGCGACTTGATATTATGTTTGATCACCCCGAATTAACCTTATCAGCAAGAACATTACAAGCGATTAGTGATTTGGGTACAGCTAAATTTGGTTTAGCTTTAGCAAGTCAATATAAAAAACAGTTATTATCAGAACCTTTAGCCGTGTTAACCGATAATGATTTTGTTCAACAACGTTATTTATCACTCGAAAAGCAAGAAAAATTAGAACAAAATGATAAACTATCATTTGATGAATATTTAACTCTACAAAATAAATAGTTAATATGTTTAAGCATCGAGATTATACCTTACGGTATCGGGCAAATAGTCAGGTTGAAGTTATTTTACCTAATAATCAGATTGTTATTAATAAACCTCTAATTGATAAAACCTCTTTTTCAATTTTGGTTTGGAATATCTTCAAGCAAAAAAGAGCTGATTGTATAGAGATTTTAGAACAATATGCCAGCAAAGCTAAATTGATTTTATTGCAAGAAGCTCAAACAACTCCTCAATTGTTGAATTTTATTTCACGACGAAATAAGATAGCCGATCATGTACCAGCTTATTGCTTTAACAATATTTATGCTGGGGTAATGACAATAACAGACACAGTACCGACTTATTTGTTTTCATTCAGGGAAAGAGAACCGCTTATCCGAGTACCAAAATCTGCTTTAATAACAATTTATCCTATTTTTAATTCAAATCAACAATTGCTCGTTGCAAATATTCATGCGGTTAACTTTAGCATTGGCGTTAAAAGTTATCGGCAACAAATGCACATGTTATTAAATCGAATTAAGGAGCATAAAGGGCCTGTAATTTTAGCAGGAGATTTTAATGCTTGGAGTCAGCAACGATTAAATCTTTTGTATCAGTTAGTTGAAACGATCAATCTTAAGCCAGTAAATTTTAGTATTGATATCAGAAAAACGTTTATGGGTAGACCACTAGATTTTGTATTTTATCGAGGGTTACAATTAGATACCGCTAAAATAATAAGTACGACAGCATCTGATCATAACCCTCTGTGGGTCACTTTTAAATTGGATCTACAACATTGATGGTTAATACGTCACCCTCTTTAATTGTTGGGTTTTTCATATTATTCCACGTTAAAATATCTGTCATTTTTACTCGATAATTTTGTGCTATCGAATAAAGGTTATCACCAGCTTTGACTTGATAAGAAATCTGCTTTTTAGCATTATTAGCAGAATGAAGTAATGTATTCTTATTATTAATTCCACTGATAACTGATGATTTTATTGTTGCTGTTTTTACTTCAAATGGCATCATGTTTTGTGGCACATTTTGTAGAAGTTCTGTAATTTCTGCCGAAACAAGATTTTGAGCCCGTAATTTTTGATGTAGTTCTTTTGCATAAGAATAAGGAACTAGCAAATGGAACGGGCCGTTTACTGTTTGTTGCAAATATCCGGCATTAAAACTTTTCAAATTATTAATTGGAATACCAGTGAACTGAGCGATTTTAGCTAATGAAATATTCTGAGACACATCAATTCGAACTAATGAGTTTTCATAGCTACAATCAGGTAATTTGATACCGTAACGTTTGCTATTTTTTACAATATCAATTATTGCTAAAATTTTCGGGACATAACGCATAGTTTCGTTTGGCAATTCAAGTGACCAATAGTTAGTAGGTAATCCATTGGCTTGATTTTGTGCAATTGCTTTTCTAATGCGTCCTTCACCAGCATTATAGGCAGCTAGCGTTAATAACCAATCACCTTTAAAACGTTTATTCAGGTTTTGCAATAATGTAATAGCTGAATTTGTAGAAGCTATAAGATCTCGACGCGGATCGAATGAACCACTTTTCTTCAAACCATACTCTTTTGCTGTAATTGGAACAAATTGCCATAATCCAGCCGCTTTACCTGCTGAAGTTGCTAATGGATCATAAGCACTTTCTATTAATGGAATTAATGCTAATTCAACGGGTAAATTATTCTGACGAAGTTGATCAATAATATAATAAACGTAAGGCTCTGAACGAAGAGCAATCGTTTCAAAAGCTTGAGGATTACGTAGTAACAGTTGTCTCTCTTCTTTTATGCGTTTATTTTCGGGAACTTTAACATTAATCTGGCTTAACATATAATGCCAAGGATTTTGAGTGATAGATGTATAATTTATACCACCACTTTTAATTCCGCTAGTAACGACTGGTTTCGAGTTATGTGTTTGATAGTCACTACTATTATATTGAGATTGATGGTTCTGGCACGCAACTAAAAACGAACATAATGCTGTGAATATAAATAACTTTTTCATTACCTTATTACATTAAACATTTATTAAAACCGTGTATTATACCTAAAAAATATCTTTTTGGCTCCTAAAAAAAACAAATAAGTCTAACTCATTGTTAAAATTGAACTTATTTTGTATCTTTTTGTCTTTGCATCGTAGAAAAACATTAATTTGTTTTTCATCTCTTAAAATAGATGGCAAAGTAATTGATTTATTACAAATTAAATTATAATAGGCACTAATTTTAGTGTCATTTGGTAACATGTTTAGCGCAAAATCGAGATTAGATTTTGTATATTCATGACCTGCACAGATTAAGGTATCATCCGATAATTGGGCTAATTTGTTAAGTGAATTTAGCATTTGTTGATGTGTACCTTCAAAAACACGACCACAACCAGCCGAAATTAGCGTATCTCCACAAAAAAGATAAGGCTGACAATAGTAGGCCAAATGACCTAATGTATGACCGGGCACTGGAATGATCTCAAATGTGAAATCAGCAATAATTAATTTATCTTTATTTTCTATATATTGAATGGATAAAGGAATCTCTTTGGGTCCATATACCTCAATATAATTAAACTCTTTTTGTAGTCTTACCACGCCACCAATGTGATCTATATGGTGGTGAGTAAGCAAAATTGCAAGGGGGGTTAAATTATGTTGATGTAGATAGTTAAAAACAGGTTCGGCAGCACCCGGGTCAATGATAATAACTTGTTTAGCATTATTCTCTAATAACCAGACATAATTGTCTTTTAATACTGGGATTATGTGTAATTTATACATAAATGAAATCCATGCTATTAAGTGACATTTGATAACTATAATGGGTAAAACATAATGTTAAATGATGTTGTTTAAACCTCATTACGCTAAATTTGACTGTTCAAAAAAAGTATCCACTAAAGTAGGGGACTCCGCTTTAGATTTGGCAATGATATCACATTGTTCATTTTCAGGGTGCCCGGCGTGACCTTTTACCCAAATCCAATCGATTTTATGTGCTTGTACTGCTTTATCAAGTCTTATCCATAAATCAACATTTTTGACAGATTTGTTATTTGCAGTTTTCCATCCATTTTTTTTCCAGGTATAAATCCATTTTGAAATGCCATTTTTCAAGTATTGGCTGTCGGAATAGAGATCGATTTGACAAGGCTCTTTTAATTTTTCTAAAGCGATAATTGCTGCTAATAACTCCATTCTATTATTAGTTGTGTTGAAATATCCTTCAGATAATATTTTTTCAGTTTGTTTGTATCTTAAAATAGCGGCATATCCGCCTGGCCCGGGATTTCCCAAACAAGAACCATCTGTAAATATTTTTATATTTTTCATCATGTTATTTGAGTTTTGACAGTTGTATCAATCGTTGAATTGCTTATAAATAAAATATAACACAATATCGAAAAAAAATTTAATTTGTTATTAAGTTAATTGTTGGTGTATCAACATTGGTCTGTTTTAGTGATAAACTAATCTACTTATAAACATTCCGACGACTAAACAATTAAGAGAATAACGTGATAACTCATTCTACTCGCCAAATTGTACTCGATACAGAAACAACAGGTATGAATCAAGATGGCAATAATCATTATGAAGGACATAAGATTATTGAAATTGGTGCTGTTGAGATCATCAATCGCCGTTTAACGGGCAATCATTTTCATGTCTATATTAATCCTGAACGCTTAATTGATGAAGAAGCGTTTAAAGTCCATGGTATAAGCAATGAAGCTGTTAAAAATGAACCGATATTCAAAAATATTGCCCATGATTTTATTAAGTTTATTGACGGTGCTGAATTAATTATCCATAACGCATCGTTTGATGTTGGGTTTATGGATTATGAGTTTCGTCTTTGTGGTTTAGATTATAAAACCGCTGATCACTGTATTGTTACCGATACCTTAGCAATGGCAAGACGCCTATTCCCTGGTAAACGGAATAATTTAGATGTACTTTGTGAACGCTATCAAATTGATAATTCTCATCGTACACTTCATGGCGCTTTACTCGATGCTGAGATTTTAGCTGAAGTATATTTAGCTATGACAGGGGGACAAACAACGTTGTCTTTCAATATGGATGAACATAATTTAGCTAATGGTGAAAACAGTAATACTCTTCAGAGAATAGAGCGAGGAGCGACTCCGTTAAAAGTCATAAAAGCATCTGAATATGAATTGTCAGAACATGAATCGGTTTTATCCAAAATTGATAAAAAAAGTGGCGGAGCATTATGGCGCGCCAGTAAATGATTGTTTTCTATTCAATTGATTTCATATTTTAAAATATCTATTGACGTCATCGAAAATAATCTTTAATATCACGCCTACTTCAGCAGTGATGCCTTGAAGTAGTCTAAAAAGCGGAGCGGTAGTTCAGTTGGTTAGAATACCTGCCTGTCACGCAGGGGGTCGCGGGTTCGAGCCCCGTCCGTTCCGCCAATTTCATCAGTTTTTTCCCATAATGTTTTTCTTTTTCAATCCTTTCTGTAAAATGAATAATTAACTATTTTATTTTCAATTTGTCTTTTTGGATTTTAATCAGATAATTAAGTGCTTCTTCGTTGTTTTGTAATCCATGATAAAAACATGCATCCCAATTATTTGGTGTTCCGCCATTATTTTCGTAAATTAATTGGATTTCATTTAATTTTTTAATAATGTCCTCTAAATTAATTGCGTTTTTTAAATATACTCTTGGTGATTCACATAATTTTGTCCATAAATAAGAGAAATGATTCTTGATTCCTGAAGGGATGACAATATTATTGATATGCCATTCCACAATAATTTTTTCTTTATCTTCAACATTTACAGCTATAGGGGTAATTAGCGGAGCTCTCCAATCCGGTTTAAAGTGGGAAGACATAACTCTTTTCTCAACAAAATTATCGAAATAAGGGTGAATAGGTCTTTCATGTAAGCTGTTTCCTTTTATTTTTAATGACCGTTCTTTATTACATCTATCACAAGCTGGTACGAGATTTTTGGAAAAAAAAGAGTATTCTGGATATATCGATTTAGGTAAATAATGATCGATTGTACCATTGCCTGATCTGCCACACATTGGGCATGCACCTTGAATGCTTTCTCTCAGCGATTTAATAAATTTTAATGCCTGTGGAGGGTTATCGTATAAACGATTCATATGTTCTTTAAATTCTGATAAAGGGGATATTGTTTCTTCAGACAGTGAATTTATCAACCATGGATTACCATTCTGGTGATCATAATTCTCATAGCATTGTTTGATAATATCGATATAAGACGAAATAAATCGAATATGTTTTCCTCTTCGATTATTGTGACAGAGTTCATCTAATTTACAGCTATCAATGATTTCTGCATTGTTATAATGTGGAAGATTTAGCTTTCTCATATTAACGTTCCATCTTGTTTCTTAGCTGTAAAAGTGCATCTGGACTTATTTCACCAATATATTTATTGAGAATTTCATCGAAAGTTAAATCATCTTTAATGTTATCAACTAATTCATTGTATAGATGGATTAACAGATCATCGCCAAAGATTTCATTTGAGATGCTGGTCACATTAGCGCCTAGTGTTTGCAAACGAGGTTGTTTAATTTTTAAATCAGCTTCATCTTTTTCGATAATATGAACTTGTGCACTTTGTACTTCTCTGACAATATAAGGAGAGTGTGTCGCAATAATGGCGATGGATTTTGTGGTGTCCAATACATTATTTAAAATTCTCATAAATTGCGAAATAAGATTAGGATGTAAAAAAGTTTCTGGTTCATCAATAAGGAGTACAGATGCCGGCCCGACATTGGCAAAAACATTTAAAATAAAACGGATAAATGTTGCTTGTCCTAAACTTGGTTGATATTTTTTCCCTTCTTTATAAATAACTAGATTCTTTTCTCGATCAATCGTCGCTATCCTATCAAGTCTACGTTGCTCACCATTGCATCGGGTGAAGTTTTTTATTTCAATTTCGTGGTGTCGAGCTAAGTTAGCTGAATGATCCAGTATCAGGGGAACGTTAATTGTTAAATCATAAAGTTCTTGGGAAATGATATTACATAATTCGGCTATTCTATTGTTTCTTAACACATCTACCAATAAATCATTATCTGTTTTTTCATTAAAATATCTGTCGTTCTGAATATTAGGATCTAGCTGCGAAATACAGACATTAGGATTATTGATAAGTTCTTTGTCAATTGCGTTAAGTGTTGCATGATGAGCAAATAATATAACTTGGTTAAAGTCGAGTTGTGGAACAATTGAGATATGTTTTGATTGCCTATCAGCAAGTGCTTTAACGAGTTCTGTCAGTATCGTTGTTTTTCCGCATCCATTTTGCCCTATAATGGTCGCAATACGCCCTCGTAATTTATTCTGATTGGTAAATTTAAATTCAAGTTGAAGAGAATCTAAATTTTTAAAAGTGATATTGAAGGTCTGTTTAGAGTCAGCATTTTCAATAACTTTTCCTTGTATAATTGAATATCCATGCCTATAAGCAAAATACGCTTCACTCGTTCTGAGCATTGCTCGACTATAAACCTCGGTTTTGTAAAAATCCTCCCACTTTGGTATACCAGAAGTATTATCAATAGATAAACAAATATCATTTATTTCCTTTAAAATATTTATTGCTTTTTCAGAACCAATTAATCGACTGATTGCACCATAAGATTTTTGATTTGTGAATAAATTAGCAAAAGCTAAATCTATCGAAAAAAGATTTACAAATTTCTCTTTTTTTAGAATTGTAGAAACATACTTATAAGTATTATCTTGATCTTTGAAAGCAAATTTTGAATCAAACCATTCAATTGAATTATCATTTAATCGAATACCTATTTCTGTCGCTAATTGGTATCCAAAATCATTCCAATTACTCTGTATCGGTTGTATAAATACTTGTCCTTCTGTTAAACATTCTGTCGAACAATCTGGGGCGCAAAGAAGTATGGTTAATTTTTCCTTTTTTTCCATATGAAAACTAATCCAAGACTAAAATTACTGAAATATATAATTGTTTTATATAACACATTCAATATAAATGCAAAGAAAAATGTATATTAATCAATACGAAAAAATTGTGTTTCATAACGTTTCTTTCTTTTTATACTCTGTTATATACTTGGATTGTCGCACAATTATTAATTTATGTAATGATTAAGTTTTTTGGAATATTGAATTCATGCTTTGTTATTCGCAATAAATTTTATGAATTATCTATAAGTATACTTAGTTATGTTAAAAAAATGGTTATTTATTATTATAGGTGGAGTTTCTTTTTTGCTGGGAACAGTAGGCATTTTCGTGCCACTTTTGCCAACAGTGCCTTTCTATTTGTTAACAGCATATTTGTGGCTTAATAGTTCAGAACGTCTTTATCGCTTTTTTACTCAAAGTCATTATTATCAAACTTATATACAAAAGATGCTTATTGAGAAGAAAGCATCTAAAAAAAGTTTGTTTAAAATGCTAGCTATGGTTTTTATCGTATTATTAATCCCATTTATTTTTATTCATTCCTTGCATGTGCGCATTATTTTAGTAATCGTTTTTTTAGCGCATATTGTTGTTGGCTTTTATTATTTTAGAAAAAAGAAAATATATAAAAATAAAAAACGGTAATTACAGGGTGCGTTACCCTGTAACGATTATAAACATGGTTAACAATCTATTAAAGACTTTTCTTAATTTCTATAGCAAGAAGCGGATTCCACATGGCTCCTGTCGCACTCATTACAGCATCAGCCCCATTTTTAATGAATTGGTGATAATGTTCACTGTTGCTAACTCCACCAACACCTATAATGGCAAATTTTAAATCCATTTGTTGACGATATTTATCAAGGCGACTCACCATATCTAAACCGGCCCAACGAATTGCATCACCACAAATTCCACCTTCTTTTCTGTTTTCTCCTAAAGCTGGTTGACCGTTTGCATTAACAGGTTTTGCAGATAACGTATTAATAGCACTTAATCCATCAATTATCGAACCGACTTTTGTAAGTAATGAAATAATTCTTTCATCATCTGGGAAATAGGCTAGTTTCAATATAAGTGGACGATCGGGGACGGTATTTTTGATTTCTTTTACGATACGTTCTACTTTATCCACATCAAAACAAAGTAATTTACTTGCTCCTTCATTTGGACAGCTTAAATTTGCTTCTAGAATTGGGGCATTAGTTTCTCTTACTAATTTAGCGGCTAACGCATAATCTTTTTCTATTTCGCCATGTCCTTGTGTTCCTTGAAAACTACCAATAACATATTGTCCTTGACCTGCAGCTTTCACAGCATCAGCCATATCAGGTTGCCAAATATCAGGAGCAAGAGAAGGGACACCAAAGGAATTAGTAATCGATAAAGGTTGAGTATAATTTGTATCTGCTAAGACAGTATCAAGATTACTGGATAATTTCCCGTTAGGATGAACAGATAATACATTGGGTAATGGATGACATTTATGAAATTTTGTTCTAACAGTTTTATAAACACACAAGTCAAATCCATAAGCAAAGGCAGCTTTAATATAATTTGCATTTAATAATGGACCGGCTGGCATTCCAAAAGGTAGATTGACATCAAAATTCAAAAATTTGGTCGATTCGGTTGTCATTTTTTCTGCTTTTTCAAGTTGAGAAAATAGCCCAAAAGGTCCTTTGGCATAGTTATCTTCATAACTTATAGTCGGATCGTAAAATGGTGTCAAAGATTTCATAACATCTCCTGTTTGATGAATGTGCTGATAATATTGATAGTTAGATTAGGAATTAGAAGAATAACGATAAAATTTGAGATAAAAAAAATCCTCCATAAAGGAGGATCAAATAACATGGCTAAAAAAGAACAATGAGTGAGTTTTGATTGTTGCCTGGAAATTATCATATTAATCATCTCTTATTCTCTTTTTAATAAGCTACAAGGCATTCTAGCCGATTAAAATGAAAGTTCAAGATAATAGTTGGTTTAAATATATAAGTAAATGAAATAGTTATAGTGTTTTTTTTTAGATTTTTAAATGCTATTTTTTATTCAAAAATAGAAACTCAGCTAAATAATAAGCAATATCGTTTTTTAATATTACGATATCTTTTCTAAAACACTAATAAATATATAAAAAATGTTGTCTAAAAAATAATACTTCAGAACATCAAAAGTCTTTTTCTAAGTAGAGAATGTCAATAAGTAATGATATGATCACCTTAGTAAATAAATCTGAATAAAATAATTAGGTATATAATAATGAAAAAAGAAAATATTTTTAAACCCTTCACTTTACCCAATGGCGTTGAGCTTAAAAATAGAATCATGATGGCGCCAATGACGACATGCTCCGGATTTTATGATGGTTCTGTCACACATGATTTGATCGAGTATTATCGAGATCGATCTGGTGAAATAGGAACAATCATCGTTGAGTGTGGATTTGTCGATAATAAAGGATTAGCGTTTCCTGGTGCGATAGGTTTAGATAACGATGATAAAATTGAAGGATTAGCAAAAATTGCCAAAGCGATCAAAGAAAAGGGATCGAAAGCGGTTATTCAAGTTTATCACGGTGGACGAATGGTTGAACCTAAGCTCATCGGCGGACAGTCTCCTGTTGGACCAAGTGCTATCGCAGCACCAAGGGCAGGAGCTGCAACACCAATCGAATTAACGGCTGACGAAGTCGACGACATGATCGAAAAATTTGGTCAAGCAGTGCGTCGTGCTATTGAAGCCGGTTTTGATGGTGTTGAAATCCACGGCGCTAACACTTATTTAATCCAACAATTTTATTCTCCAAATTCAAATCAACGAACTGATAAATGGGGTGGAAGCCGTGATAATCGCTTGCAATTCCCTTTAGCAATCTTAGATATCACCCATAAAATGGTTAAACAGTTTGCAACGCCAGAATTTATTGTTGGTTATCGTTTTTCTCCGGAAGAATTAGAAGTACCGGGTATTCGTTTTGATGACTCGATGTATCTACTTGAAAAGTTAGCTGACAAAGGGCTTGATTATATCCATTTTTCAATGGGCGCGATTTTAAGACCTTCAATTGTTGATACCCAAGATCCAACCCCGTTAATCAATAAATATGTGGCAATGCGATCTGCGACATTAGCTAAAATTCCGGTAGTAGGTGTAGGTAATGTGGTTAATCAAATTGATGTAGAAACGGCGATTGATAATGGTTACGATTTGGTCGCCGTTGGTCGCGCATGCATCGCTTATCCAGACTGGATTAGTCGTATTGAAAAAGGTGAACAACTGGAGCTAACCATCAGTAGTGACAAACGTGAAGAATTAAATATTCCTGAGCCTTTATGGCGTTTTTCATTAGTTGAAGCACTAATTCGTGATGCGAGTTTAAATAATAAGAAGTTCAAACCAGGTCAATATCAAGAAAAAGTTAATGATGAATCTTATGAATTTCTTATCAATGTCGAATTAGGCAAAGATTTCATTAAAGATATGCAACTTGTGAATGCTAATGAATTTGATCATCAAATTTTAGATAATTTTGCAGAAATTAAACAAAGAATCATTAATTCAAATAGTCCACATGTGGATGCTATTTCAGGGGCTACATCTCAATGTGAAGCGTTCAAAAAAGCCGTTACTAAGGCCATGACACAGTCGAATAAAGAAGCCATTATTGCTGAAGGTGGTGATCCAAATGATAAATCTTACGATATTGTTGTCGTGGGAAGCGGGGGAGCAGGGCTGGCTTCTGCAATACGAGCTCATGATTTAGGTGCTAGCGTTGTTGTCGTTGAAAAAATGCCTGTTATTGGCGGAAATACCAATAAAGCGTCTGCTGGTATGAATGCAGCTGAAACTAAATTCCAAAAACTTAAAGGTATCGTAGATAGTAAGGATCTATTCTATAAAGAAACTTTGGCTGGAGGTAAAAATAAAAATAATCCAGAGTTACTCCGTTATTTTGTTGAAAATGCTCCCGATGCGATTGATTGGTTAGATGAAAACGGTATTGAACTAAGTGGTATTACGACAACAGGTGGAATGAGTATTGACCGTACACATCGACCAGCTAGTGGTGCAGCTGTTGGCGGCTTTTTGATTAGTGGATTGGTAAAAAATCTTAATAAACGTGGTATTGAAGTCATGTTAGATACTAATGTGACTGAAATCGTTACCGAAAATCATAAAGTTGTTGGCGTTAAAGTCGTTGAAGAAGACGGCACAAATTATATTATTAAAGCAAAAGCGGTTGTGATAGCAACGGGCGGATTCAGTGCTAACCGTGAAATGGTTGAAAAATATCGTCCTGACTTAAAAGGTTTTGTGACAACCAACCATAAAGGGGCGACAGGTTCTGGTATCATGATCTTAGAAAAACTTGGGGCTGGCACTGTTGATATGGGCGAAATTCAAATCCATCCAACTGTTGAACAAACTACCTCATATTTGATCTCAGAATCTATACGTGGCGGTGGCGCAATTCTTGTTTCTCAAGAAGGTAAACGTTTTGTTAATGAATTAGATACCCGAGATAAAGTTTCAGCGGATATCATCAAATTACCTGAACACTATTCCTATATTTTATTTGATCAACAAGTTCGTGACGAAAATAAAGCCGTTGAAGAGTATGTTTCTAATGATCTGGTTGTTCAAGCTAATTCAATCGCTGAATTAGCTAACAAACTTTCTATTGATGCTCATAATCTGTCTAAAACGATTGATCGTTATAATCAGTTTGTAATGAACAAACAAGATGAAGATTTTGGTCGAACGACGGGAATGCGTCATCCAATTAATACTGCCCCGTTTTATGCAATTAAAATTGCACCGGGTGTTCACCATACAATGGGAGGTGTAACAATTAACACTGAGACACAAGTACTTGACAATGATAAACATGTAATTAAAGGTGTTTTTGCTGCGGGTGAAGTTGTTGGTGGTGTACATGGAGCAAATCGTATTGGTGGTAATGCTGTTGCAGATATCATTATTTTTGGTATGCAAGCAGGTAAAAAAGCCACTGATTACATTAACAGTTAATTGAAATTGGCTTAAAAATGGGAAGTTCTACTACCTTCGAGTATACTCAAACATTGATGGGGATGACGGTGACATTGACGCTACTTGAGCAGAATGAAACCGTCGCAAAACTTGCTTTTGCTACTATTAAATTGCTTGAAGATAAATTGACGGTTAATCGCCCTGTATCGGAGGTTATGTCAATCAATCTTGCAGCAGGAAAACATCCGGTAGTAGTAAGCTTACCAGTATTTTCACTTATTAAACAGGCTTGGCAACTAAGCCTGAATCCCAATAGTTGTTTTAACTTGGCTATCGGTCCTGTGGTCAAACTTTGGAAAATAGGGTTTAAAGGGGATAGCATTCCTGCCGATGATTATATCAAGCAACAACTTTTATTAACCGATCCACTAGATATAGAACTAAATGATAAAACCCATTCTGTTTTTTTAAAAAAGGCAGGAATGGAGATAGATCTTGGTGCTATCGCAAAAGGTTATATCGCTGATGTTATTAAAAGTCTGTTACTTGAACATAACATTCACTATGGCATCATAAATTTAGGCGGAAATGTACTAACGTTAGGATCTTCCCCAATAGAAAAGTCAGGTTATTGGTGTATAGGGTTAAGAAAACCCTTTTCTTTATCTGACGAGTTAGCAGGTATAATAAAAGTCAAAAATAAATCAGTCGTCACATCTGGTATTTATGAACGCTATTTTGCTCAAAATAATCGCCTTTATCATCATATTTTTAACCCGTTAACTGGTTATCCTCTTGATAATGAAGTTGAGAGTGTTACCGTTATTTCAGATACTTCTCTTGAAGGCGATATTTACTCAACAATTCTGTATGGATTAGGGGTGAATAACAGTTGTGAATATTTAAAGAAGCATCAGGATATTTCAGCTATTTTTTTATTGAAAGATAAAACGATGACCCTGATCAATCCAAATAATTTTAAATTTGATCTGATTGATAAACACTATGAAATGAATCTGAATTAAGAATCAATGAAATTGCTAAACTTTTATTGTTCTAAATGAATTAATTACGTTTTTTAAATTTAAGAAGGAAATTATTATGAACGCAGTGAAAAAACCGCCAGTAAAATGGGTACCGCTCATAATTATTGCAGCTATTTCAGCAATATTATGGCTATTTGTTTCGCCTCCACAAGGAATAAGTACAGAAGGTTGGCGAACAAGCATTATTTTTGTGGCAACTATTGCCTGTATTGTTGCAGAAATTATGCCAATTGGCGCAATTGGATTATTAGCCATTACGGTTTTTGCTATTTTAAGACCATCGGGTGCGGCTAATGCAACCGAATCAATCAAAATATCATTGAGCGAATTGAATAGTAGCTTAATTTGGCTAATTGTAGTTGCTTTTATGATTGCAAGAGGATTTATTAAAACAGGTTTAAGTAAACGTATTGCTTATTATTTGGTTAAAATTTTAGGTAAAAATACTTTAGGCTTAGCTTATGGTTTATCCGTTACAGATGTCGCTTTAGCACCGGCTATACCAAGTACAACTGCTCGGGCTGGCGGTGTGATTTATCCAATCGCTGAAGCATTATCGATTAACTTTAATTCCAATCCAAAAGATGAATCAAGAAGTCGAATTGGCACTTTTTTAATGTTAACCATTAGTCATATCAATGATATTACCTCAGCAATGTTTTTGACTGCATTTACCGGTAATTTATTAGCCGCTAAATTAGTCACAGAAACATTAGGCGTGACATTGGGATGGGGACAGTGGTTTATTGCAGCTATCGTACCTTGTTTAGTTTCTTTTATTGTGATTCCATTAGTCATTTATTTCTTAACCAATCCAGAGCTTAAAAAGACACCTGATGCGCCAAGATTAGCCGTTGAAGAATTGAAAAAAATGGGACCAATTACCGCTAAAGAAATTATTATGGGTGGTACGGTAATTTTATTATTAGGTCTTTGGATTTTCGGTAAAGACTATTTAGGTATTGATGCAACAACGACTGCTTTTATTGGTTTAACGATTTTAATCTTAACTGGTGTACTAACCTGGGATGATGTGAAAGGTGAAAAAGCGGCATGGGATACCTTAATTTGGTTTGCGGCTTTATTAATGATAGCAGGACAAGTCAATAAGCTAGGTGTTACAAAATGGCTAGGCGATACTATCGGTAGTGCAGTAAAGGGGCATTTAGGTGATAGTAGCTGGGTATTTGTTATCATTATTTTGTGTGTTGCCTATGTTTATTTACACTATTTCTTTGCTAGTGGCAATGCGCATATTGCGGCGCTATTTCCAGTATTCTTATCTGTAGCAGTGGCACTTCATGTTCCACCAATGATTGCGATATTTGCATTAGTTATTTGTACCAACTATTTTGGTTCCATTACCCAATTTGCCAATGCTCGAAATCCGTTGTTATTTGCTGAAGGTTTTGTTCCAGTCAAAACATGGTGGAAAGTAGGATTTATCTGTAGCGTTGTTAACTTAACCATTGTGTTTACCGTTGGTCTTTTGTGGTGGAAAATGTTGGAATTAGGTTAAGAAATAACGTATCTTCAACATTAAACAAAAAAACCGCCGATTTTTTGGCGGTTTTTAATTCTCAAAATACAAAAATCTAAGACAAAATAATCGTTAAACTCCAATCATTAATTGCCTGCCAATATTTTTGTTCCTGCTCTAGATCCAATAAAATCAATTTATTAGCTTCAACAAAACTGGTATCAATCTCGAATGTAACTTTAGTTAATTTATCTTTAACCAATTTTAATCTAAATGCATTCAAATTAATGTGTGTGGAGCGTTGGTTATTAATCAAAATGGAAAGTCTGAGAATTTGTAATAATGAAATAATGTGTTTAAATTCAAAAAGGCTGAAATAAGGAAATGCTTCAATATTAATCGATTTTCGATGATAACGAACAAGTGTCGATAATAATAGTTGTTGTTCCTCGTTAAATCCTGGCAAATTGCTGTTTTGCAAAATGTAACTTGAATGCTTATGTACAGACGTAAAATTAATTTTTAATCCCACTTCATGTAAAAGTGCCGCCCAATATAAAATGGATTCAACACAGATTGGAATATCGATTTGAGCTTGTTCTTTCCATTGCAAAAAGAAGTATTTTGCTGTTTTGACAACTTGCATAGCATGACGTTGATCAATATTGTAGTGTTTAGATAAAGATTCGGCAGTGGTTTGACGTATGTCTCGATAATTAGGACCACCAATTAATTCATACAAAACCCCTTCACGTAAAGCATTAGAACTATACTGTAGGGCGTTTAATCCCAATGCGTTAAAGACCCCACAAAATATTGCCAATCCGCTAACAAAAACCTGTTTACGTTCATTAGATAGAGAAGGGTAGTTAATGTCGTTAAATGTATCAAAATCTAAAACATAACTAACTAAATCATCTAATCTTTTGGGGGTGATAATACCGTCACTCACCCCAAGATCTAATAAAATATGGTGAATAGATTTGATGGTTCCTGACGTACCAAAAGCAACCGTGATATTCTGTTTTTTTATGGTGCTAATCATGGTTTCAATTTGTTGTTCGGCCGCAAGTTTTGCTCGTTGAAATGAATCTACATCAATCTTCTGTTGTGGAAAAAAACGTTTATTAAAGGTTACGCAACCCATTGGACGGCTAGCCACGAGTATGGGTTTTAGATCATTGCCTTTGCCAATCGCAATTTCCGTTGATCCTCCGCCAATATCAATAACAAATTTAGTATCGATTGCAGAAGTGGGTTCAGCTGTCATGGTACCTAAATAGACTAAACGCGCTTCTTCTTGTCCCGATATAATTTCTATAGGATAAGGTAAAATTTTAGCTGCTGCCTTTAAAAACTTATTTCTATTGGCGGCAACACGTAGAGTGTAAGTTGCAACAATTCTCACATTTTCTGGAGGAAATCCATTTAAACGCTCAGCAAATAGTTCCAGACACTCAATGCCTCGTTTAATACTTGATTCACTTAATTGATATTTTTCATCTAATCCTGTCGCTAAATGAATATTCTTCTTGTTTTTATAAATTATTTGTGTTGCGCCATTAATAATTCGGGCGATGATCATATGAAAACTATTTGAACCTAAATCGATAACCGCATATTCATTAGATTTCTTCACTGTTAGATATCCTTATTGTTTAGCTTCTAATTGTTTTAAATAATCATAAATAGCGTGCTGTGCTCGAATTTTTTTCTTATTACCTCGTTGAACATAGTTATTCATGTTTTCTTTATCAATAATTCGTGCTTTGACATTATCATTACATTGGATATTAAAAATATCATGAATAGTTGATTTTAAAATAGGGTCAAATATCTTCACACCAACTTCTATGCGGTTATCTAAATTACGTGGCATCCAATCAGCAGATGAGATGAAAGTATCCTTTTTTCCGTCATTTTCAAAAATATACACCCGTGCGTGTTCTAGGTATTGATCGACGATACTGGTCACATAAATATTTTCACTTAAATTTGGAATTTGTGGCTCTAATACGCAGGTTCCACGAACAATCATTCTAATTTTTACACCTTCACATGAGGCTCGGTATAACTGGTCTATCATCTCTTTATCAGTGATCGCATTAAGCTTTAAATAGATGCCAGAAGGTTTTCCTGCTTTTGCATTTTGAATTTCTCTTTCAATAAATTCATGAAAACGCAAACGCGTATTTTGAGGAGAAACAAGCAAATGATTAAACGAAACCGGCTTGAATGGATTTTCAATAAAATTAAATACCTTTATGACTTCATCGGTAATGGCCGGATCGGCAGTTAATAGTGAAAAGTCTGTATACACACGGGCAGTTTTTTCATTGAAATTACCCGATCCAATATGTGCATATCGGACAATTTTATTTTCTTCTCGACGATCGATTAAAAATAGTTTGGCATGAATTTTGAGTTTGGGTTGTGAATAGATAACTTTAATTCCACTACTTATTAGTCTTTTTGCCCATTTGATATTTGCTTCTTCATCAAATCGAGCCTGAAGTTCCACAACCACGGTGACTTTTTTACCGTTATTCGCTGCATTAATTGCAGCATGGATAAATCGAGAATCTTTTGCTACCCGATAAATATTCATGCGGATATGGGTTACAGCAGGATCAAATGAAGCTTGTCGCATAATTTCTAATACATGCCCAAATGAATAGTAAGGGTAGTAAAGAAGTACATCACGATCTTTGATCGTTGCAAACGCATTTCTAAACTTCTTAAAACGATTATAAGCCAAACTCGGTAATCGTTTATTCAAAAGATTTTTTCCACCAAGGTCAGGAAAGTTAGCCAGATCTTTAAAATTAGGGTAACGTCCACCAGGCATGGCATCTTGTTCAGTTAATCGTAATTTGTTAATTAACAGTTCAAATAATGCTTTTGGCATATCTTTCTGATAAGTAAAGCGAACGGGTTGAGCAGTTAATCGCTGCTTTAATCCTTGTGACATTAATTCTAATAAACTGTCTAACTCGGTATTTAATTCATATTCTGCATCTCGGTTAATGTTGATTGAATAGGCATTTAATTCAGTAGCATCAAAAAAGACTTTAAAGATATCAGATAAACAATAGCGTAAAATGTTATCCAAAAAGATAATGGATTTATTTTTAGTTGATACTTCTGAAGGTAAAAGTACAAATCGAGGTGCATTATCTGTCGGTAATTCAAGCAGGGCATAACTTATCTTTTCTTCACAAATAATTTCGACAGCTAAATAGGCATGATCATCCTTCAAAAACTGGATAAGTTCTGTATGACTATCAAGTAATATCGGTGTAATGTACTGTCTTAAATTCTGTTTGTAATAATTTTTTATCCAATCTTCTTGATAAGAGGAGAGTTGTCTTTCATTAATAAGAAAAATTTGATTTCTTGCCATTTCAAGAAGTAATTCGTTATAAAGCTGATCAAACTGTAGTTCAAGCTGTATCACTTTTTGATTAACTTGTCTTAATAATGACCTGGCATTAGAGGTAGCACAATGCCCTTGTTCCTCTTCAATTAATACGTATTTTTTTAGATTGGCGTATTGTACTTTATAAAATTCATCGAGATTGCTGGAATAAATACCTAAAAATCGAACACGTTCAATAAGTGGATTAGTCTTGTCAGCGGCTTCTTGTAATACACGTTGATTAAAAGCAAGCCAACTAAGTTCTTTGGGAAAATACACTTTTTCTTGTAGCATTCTTTATCTCTTAAAATACAATAATGAAATTTAATACAGGATAACTTAACTTAAAAAAAAAGCTAGCATATAGCTAGCTTTTAATCTAAATATAATAAATAATTTTTGCTGGAAAGCAACTTTACTTAAATACGGTGAACTGAAGTGGTATTCGTTGTGCCACTTGGTACTAAAGCACCTGAAACCATGACAATAGTATCACCTTGTTGTAAACCACAAATTTTTACAGCTAACTCTTTACCTAAACGGTAGAAATCATCTGTTGAATTAATTGCATCGATTAAAATTGGCTCAACACCTTTTGTTAGGGCTAATTGATTAACCGTTTTTTGACTTGATGATAAGGCTAAAATACGCGCTTTAGGGAAATAATGACGGACTTCACGAGCAGATTTACCGCTACGAGTTGCAACAACAATTAAAGGTGCACTTAGACGTTCCGCAATTTCTACCGCACCACAACAAACAGCCGCAGTAATACGTAATTTTTCTTCTTTAGCGGTAAGCTCTAAAGAAGCAGGAATAGTAATGTCAGTACGTTTACAGATAGTCGCCATAACATTTACGGTTTCTAAAGGATATTTTCCTTTCGCACTTTCACCAGAAAGCATGACAGCATCAGTACCGTCGATGATTGCATTTGCCACGTCTCCTGCTTCTGCTCGAGTAGGGCGTGGATTTTTAATCATGGAATCAAGCATTTGAGTTGCAGTAATAACTGGTTTAGATGCTTTATTACATTTTTGAATCATCATTTTTTGAGCAAAAATAACTTCTTCAACCGCAATTTCAACCCCTAAATCACCACGAGCAACCATGATACCGTCAGATGCTTCTAAGATTTCATCAAAATTATCTAACCCTTCTTGGTTTTCAATTTTAGAGATAATTTTAATTTCTTCTCCACCATGTGATTTTAAGTGTGCACGGATATCTTCAACATCAGAACGTTTACGAATAAAAGATGCAGCGATAAAATCTACACCTTGTTCACAACCAAAAATAAGGTCATTTTTATCTTTTTCTGCAAGTGCGGGTAATTTAATTGAAACACCTGGTAAATTGATACCTTTATTTTCACCCAAATCACCGTTATTTAAAACAGTACAAATAACTTCGTTTCCTTTAACTTCCTTCACGTCCATTGCAATCAAACCATCATCGACAAGAACACGATTACCTGGTTTAAGATCTTGAGCAAAACCTTTATAAGTTACAGCAACACGCTCAGAATTCCCAACGACAGTTTCGTCAGTTGTGAATGTGAATGTTTGACCTGCAACTAGTGAAACGTCATTCCCACCTTCCAATTTTATTGTACGAATTTCAGGACCTTTTGTATCAAGCATAATAGCCGCTTTTAAACCCGTTTCTTGCATGACTTCTCGGAGGTTTTTAATTCGATTTCCATGCTCCTCATAATCACCATGAGAAAAGTTTAAACGCATAACGTTCATGCCAGCATTTAATAATTTAGCTAGCATCTCTTTTGATTCTGATTTTGGTCCAATAGTACAAACGATTTTTGTCTTTTTCATAATATTATCTACTAGTTGTTAAGGTTAAAGTTCAAATTTTAAATAAACTATTTTCAATTCTGTTCATACAAAAAAAAACCAATGCCCATGCATTGGTATATAAAAAGGTAAAAGTAACCTGAAAAGTTACTTGTATTAACTGCAATATTTGAAAAATTAAATATTTTCATCAAAAAATATATATCCTTAAAAATCTGTGTTTATTATAGTCTTAACCACACTTTAAATAAAGTTTTTTATCAAAAAACTAGATAATATTTGACGAAAAAAGAAGAATCATATTAATGTATATTACATTAGATCTTTAAGTTGATAAATGAGTTCATTACTTTCATTTTTTAAGGTCAATTGATCTTTGTCTAAAGTTACTTTAGCACCTTCAGTAATTAGTTGGGAAATAATGCCATCTAACTTATCTAATTGTTCGTCATTACAAAGCATTCTTGTCATACCAACACCGGCTCCTTTGATTGTTTCATTTTCTAAATTAACTTTAGCAACAAAACGATTACACATTTTACCCGTTACATTCATGTTTTCGCCAAATTCAAGTTCGGCTGCCTTATCTTCAGAAACATCTTGCCCATTTGCTTTTACCAATAAAAAACGATGATGCATTAAATCTTCAGCTTTAACTTTATTAGATTCTCCACATCCAGTCACAACTAATGCTCCTGCAAATAATGTTGTTAATAGTAATGTCTTTTTCATCTTAACTCCTAATGACAGTTTAAATTTGTTATAATAGATTTAATTAAAAATAATTACTTATATTTTACTATTTATGTTATCTCAACAGCAAATAAAATTTCTAAAATCAATGACTTTCTTGGATAAACACAAAATATTAAAACTGGCTAAGAATGATCAAGAGCCTGCAAAAATCGATTTAGCGATTACTCATGCTGTTTCTCATTATCAAGCAAGATTGGCTTCTTTACCAACGAAGATTGTGTTTCCTTCAAATTTGCCTGTAACTGAAAAAAAACAGGAAATTTATAATGCTATAGAAAAAAATCAAGTTGTTATTATTGCTGGTGAGACAGGTTCCGGTAAAACGACACAAATACCTAAGATTTGTTTAGAATTAGGTCTCGGTATAAAAGGATATATTGGTCACACCCAACCAAGACGGCTTGCAGCCCGTTCTGTTGCCAATCGTATTGCTGAAGAGTTAAATACTGAAATAGGGCAGTTAGTTGGTTATAAAGTCAGATTTTCGGATCAGGTTAGTGATACTACATTAATCAAATTGATGACTGATGGTATTTTGTTAGCTGAAATTCAAAAAGACAAACTTTTATTGCAATACGATACTATCATTATTGATGAGGCTCATGAACGTAGTTTAAACATCGATTTTATTCTTGGTTATTTGAAACAATTATTACCTAAACGTCCTGATTTGAAAGTAATTATCACTTCTGCAACTATAGATGTTGAACGTTTTTCTGAACATTTTAATCAGGCTCCAATAATTGAAGTATCTGGAAGAACTTATCCAGTGGAAGTGAGATATCGTCCTCCAATTTATGATAATGAGGATGATAAAGAGGCTAATAAAAATAGTGATTTTCAACCTATTATTGATGCAATTGATGAATTATCAAAAGAAAGTGCAGGCGATATTTTAATATTTTTAACGGGTGAACGAGAAATTCGAGATTTAGCTGATACGCTCAATAAGCTTGAATTGCGCCATACAGATATTTTACCTTTATTCGCTAGGTTATCGGCTTCTGAGCAGAATCGTATATTTCAGCCACACTCAAAAAGACGAATTGTTCTTGCCACCAATGTTGCGGAAACTTCTTTGACAGTTCCTGGTATTAAATATGTTATCGATTCTGGATTGGCCAGAATAAGTCGTTACAGCTATCGCACAAAAGTTCAACGTTTACCTATTGAGCCTATATCTCAAGCATCAGCTAATCAACGAAAAGGACGATGTGGACGTACTTCAGATGGTATTTGTATACGCCTTTATGATGAACAAGATTTTCTATCCAGACCTGAGTTTACTGAACCCGAAATTTTGCGTACAAATCTTGCTTCAGTCATATTACAAATGACATTTTTAGGTTTGGGTGATATCGCTGCCTTTCCTTTTGTAGAAGCTCCAGATTCAAAATATATTCGTGATGGAATTCGTTTATTAGAAGAACTGGGTGCAATTTTTACCAAACATCACCATTATCATTTGACTGAAATAGGTAAAATATTAGCACAATTACCTATAGATCCTAGATTAGCCAGAATGCTTGTTGAAGCAAGGCGATTAGGGTGTACAAAAGAAGTCATGATAGTGACAGCTGCGCTATCAATTCAAGATCCAAGGGAACGACCTTTTGACAAACAACAAGCTTCTGATGAAAAACATAAGCGTTTTGCGGATAAGGAATCTGATTTTGTATCACTTATTAACTTATGGAATTATATTCAAGAACAACAAAATTTGTTATCGGGTAATCAGTTTAGAAAATTATGTCAGAAAGAATATTTGAATTATCTCCGTATTCGAGAATGGCAAGATGTTTATACGCAAATTCGTCAAACCATTAAACAGTTGTCTTTTCCAATCAATAGTCAACCCGCAGATTATCGGTCGTTGCATGTGTCTTTATTGAGTGGACTGCTTTCCCATATTGGTCAAAAAGAAATTGAAAAAAATGAGTATTTAGGTGCTCGTAATATCAAATTTGCAATTTTTCCTAATTCAGTATTATTCAAAACGCAACCTAAATGGTGTATTGCAAGTGAACTGGTTGAAACTACCCGATTATGGGGTAGAACAGTTGCTAAAATAGAAGTCGAATGGATTGAACCAATAGCGAAACATTTAGTTAAATATAGTTACAGTGAACCTAGATGGTCTAAAAAGCAAGGGACAACGATTGCTAATGAAAAAGTCACATTATTTGGATTACCTATTGTCCAAAATCGAATAGTCAATTATAGCCGGATTGATCCAACATTGTCGCGCTCCTTATTTATTAGACATGCTTTGGTCGAAGGTGATTGGATTACTAACCACAAATTCTATAAGCAAAACCAAAAATTAATTAATGAAGTGGAAGACCTTGAACACAAATCTCGTCGACAAGATATCTTAATTGATGATGATGAATTGTTTACTTTTTATGAGCAGCGTGTTGATAAATCAGTTGTCTCAGCTAAGCATTTTGATAATTGGTGGAAACAAAAGCAAAAATCTTCACCTGATTTTCTTAATTTTGAAAAACAGATGTTAATCAACCAATCAGCACAATTGATTGATTTGAATCAGTTCCCTGATTTTTGGTCACAAAATCATTTAAAACTTCCATTAAGTTATGAATTTAATATTGGCCATAAGCGTGACGGTGTCACCGTTACGATTCCGATTGATTTATTAAATCAAATTAAAAATGAAGGGTTTGATTGGCAAGTGCCTGGGTTTAGAAAAGATTTGATAATATCATTAATTAAGTCATTACCTAAATCTTTAAGAAGAAGTTTAGTTCCGGCCCCAAATTATGCTGAAGCATTTTTAACTAGAGTTACATCTATGAAGTTCCCTTTACTTGAATCTATGCAAAATGAATTTCGAAAAATGACTGGCGTCCAAATTACTTCTGAAGATTGGCAATTAGATCAAGTTCCTGAACACCTGAAAATGACATTTAGTATTACAGACAATCAAGGTAAAGAAATTGCTTTTGGTAAAGATCTCGATCTTCTAAAAGAGCAATTAAAAGCAAAAATTCAATCAGCGTTATCCTCATTAACTGCTAAAAAATCAGCAAATCCAATTGAGATAAATAACCTAACCGATTGGACATTTGGTACGCTTCCAACTGTTTATGAAGAGAAACAAAAAAATTACACAGTTAAGGCTTACCCAGCTATTGTAGACGATCATAAATCAGTTAGTATTAAGTTAGTTGATAACCAAATCGAGCAACAGCGATTAACCAAGCTTGGTTTACGGCGTTTGCTCATTTTGAATATTCCTTCACCTATCAAATATTTACATGAAAAATTACCGAATAAATCTAAGTTAGGTCTTTACTTTAACTCATTTGGTACCGTACTGTCCCTTATTGATGATTGTATAGCCTGTGGAATTGATTATTTAATCGAAAAAAATGATAAACCTATTCAAACTGCTGAGCAGTATCAACAATTACTTGATTATACAAAAGCCCATATTAACCAAGTTGTTGTTGAGATAGCTAAACAAGTAGAATCTATCCTTACGCTTCATTTTAACATTAATAAAAAGTTGAAAGGTCGAGTCGATTTATCGCTAGCTTTTGCCTTATCAGATATTAAAAATCAACTTAATCATCTCGTTTATAAGGGATTTGTTTCACAATCAGGTTATGACAAATTGAATGATATTTATCGATATTTATCCGCAATAGAAAAGCGAATTGAAAAATTAATGCTTAATACGGCAAAAGATAGACAATCAATGAATATTATCGAAGAAATTCAGAATTATTATCATCACTTTTTAAGTAGCCTTTCAAAAAATCAGCAATTAGAAAATCGTGTTGTTGAGATTCGTTGGATGATAGAGGAATTGAGAGTTAATTTATTCGCACAGCAAATTGGTACTCCTTATCCAATTTCAGCCAAACGAATTAAGCAACAGATAGAGTCAATAAAATCCGAATTATGAAAATAATTTTAGTGAAAGTAAATCAAGCGAAATAGAAGAGGGCGCTAGTGCGCCCTGTCAGACATTAACGATATAAATCAACAAAAACGGTGATGTTAGGACCGTTTGTATCTTGAGCTATTCTAGCAATATGATAATACTTAGCTCCTCCATCAAGAGCTCGTTTACCTGCTTGATATGAAATTTCTTGATCTGTAACGTAGTATCCTCGGAATTTAATTGTGTTGAATGGTACCATTTTTGCTGCGGTTGCATCATTTAATTCCTGAATTTTTCGACCATCAGAAAGCGTGACAGTGTAACGATTAACGCGCTGAGGTTCCGCTACCTTTTCAACAGATGTAGTTGTAGTATTTTTAGAAGAAACATTGTTGTCAACGACTTTGACTTTGTTATTAAACTTTTCTGCATAGAATTTTTCGTTAAATGCTGAGGGTGAATAATATCCTGGTTTTTCAACTTGCATTGCCGCTTCACCACCTTGAGCTAATGCTAATTGTCCTGCTTCAGAATCATAAGGAATCGCATTTTCGGGTTGTAGTTTACGCTCTGGTGCATCTTTTTTGAATAAATAGGCAACAACTTGTAAATTACTTCCTAATTCCGAACGATTATCAATAAAATAAGCATAAGCTCCTTTGTTGGAAGCTTCTTTGGCTATTGCTTGATTGATATCATGTTCACTAGGAAAATAACCTCTAATTCGAACTATGTCATAGGGCTCAAGTCGGATGGCTTTTGATTTAGGATATTCATAAATTCCTTCAAAGCGACGTAAACTTTCAGTTTTTTCTTCGGCTTTAGGTGCATTAGATTTATATAAATTAGCATAAACAATGCGCAGGGTATCATTGGAAGGACTTATGTTGGTCGTTGTAATATAGAAAGATGCTGCCCCTTCTTTGTCGGCGGCTTTAGACATAGCTGTCAAATAATCACTATCAGTATAAAAAGCACCACGGACGGAAATTTGTTTAAAAGATTGCAAACTATTAGCCTGATCTTCTGTTAACTGCTGAGCTGCAAAGGAATACACTGGAACCATTCCAATAATAGCAGCAATAAGTGTTTTCTTTAAAGTCATCATATTCTATAAACCTTACAATTTTTAAAACCGCATATTAAAATTTTTGCTATTCTAGCATGAAATAATCAGTTACCTAAACTAATTAACGCATTTAAATTTTTAATATGAATATATCTCCCTTTAACTTGTAAGATTTCTTGTTCTTGCAATTTAGATAATATTCGACTTACCGTTTCAATTGTTAAGCCTAAATAATTAGCAATATCACTTCTACTCATTGATAATTTTATATTTAGTGAGGTGTGGCCGCGATTTTCATATCGTCGATAAAGAGAATAAATAAAGTAAGCCAATCGTTCATCCGCTTTTTTCTGTGAATAACATAAAATCAATTTTTGATAATTATAGATATCATTACTTAACAGCTTGAATACCATATTTCTTACACATGTATTGGTTTCAACTAAAGACATGAGTTCATCATAGTGTAATTCACAAACTAAAGTATTAGTCAGCGCTTTGATATTATTGTTATACATCTTAGTCGAAATAGAATCTAAACCAACAATATCACCGGGTAAGTAAAAACCATTTATCTGTTCTTTATTATCTGATGTTGTAACATATGTTTTTACGGCACCAGAATGGATAATATAAAATTTAGAAAAGTCAGTATTCTTGGATACGATAAGCTCATCTTTGGCATAAGTTTTTTTACGTTCTAAAACTGTATGAAGAGTATTATTCAACAACATCGGTAAACATAACGAACCAATACTGCATAATTCGCAAGGAACTGAATAACTTTTTGATCGTAAATTCTTATTGATAGTTTGCATAATAAATTAATCATTATTCCAAGTTCAGTTCTAGCCAAGAGTAACATAATTTTCTTAGAAAACAACAATTGGCCCATTCAGATTGTTTAAAATATTAATCAACAAAATGTTTATTTATTATAAATTTTAAAAAAGGTATGTATTGAAACTTTTAAAGCAAGCTTAACAAAGAAAAGCATTCATAGGCAAAACTAATTATATACTAAAGGTTATCAAGTTAATATCACTGAATTAGCTATCGCTCTAAGAGGTATAACCATTATTTGAAAAAGTTTTTATAAATTTATATGACAAGTTAATAGATCAAATCTATCAAGTTGTCTGCCAAATTTTTTAAAAGAGAAAGAAGATAAAAAAATTAAAATTTCAGTTCGTAATAATCAATTCTATTTAACATAATATACATTATTCAAACTTTAACTATATGATTATTTACCTTATTTATTTTAGACAGAGAAGGGCAACCATGAGTTTTTTAAAAAAAAGTTTTTAAATTTTTTTTTATTTATTAGTCTAAATTGCCGATAACTTGTTGATAACTTACTGTATACCCATAAAAGAGTAGGTTTAAATATAATTAAATTATAAACATTAAACCTTATGTTTACCATCCCGATACAACTGTTAATGCTGTAAAAATATTTTAAATACAGTGTTTTTGATCAGATTTTCCACAAATTTATTAAAAACTTTTATCCATACCCACATAGAACTAAAACGATTCCTAAATAACCCATAAAAATATTATTGGAATAACCTGAATCCTATTTTTGATAGTATTTCTACGTAATTATTATCGTTCTTTATATAAAATAGTCAAATGAAGGAAGATGATTAGATAGTTTATTTATTTTGATTTATAGGAAATAAAGGATATTTTTAGTAAAACTTTAAATTTAAAGCAATTCAATCAAGTAAGCATCTTAGTCATTGAGCAATTGAGCATAGGAGGAATTTATCGAGATGTAAAAACTCTTTGATATTCTGATATTCATTTATTTCACATTTTATATTTTAACCTTAATTAAGGTTAATTAATTCATAAAAACATGATTGCATCATTTTAATTTTACCAATTATATTTTTAGTACCAATAACATTAGTGAATCTATTTATATTTTTGTCCTATGAAAGTTCGTGAATATTGTTCTAGCCTGGATTGGTTTAAAACGCCAGAAATTTTTAAATTAGTAGCATAATTCTATTGATAAACTACATAGAATCTTCATAAATCTATTTAAGTGCGCATAATGTATATTATGTTAAATAGAATTTATGGATTAGAATATTACAAATCTTATTATTTCATATGAGTTAACTGACCCATTGTTTGATAACCTATTCCACTGTTTATATGGCAGTTCTTCATTGGACATTAATATTTAATGTCAGATTGATCAAAATCATTCTTTTATTTATTTAGTACAAATAAGCCATTTGAAAATACAGTATTAGTATTGCAATATTATTACCGAATAATAATGTTGTTATTCGGTAATAAAAATAATTTCACTACCTGACAATGGCATTTTCAAAACGTGATTTTTAATTTTTCCCCAAACTTGCATTTCACACGCTTTACAGTTAAATTTTAAAATGAGTTCTTCATTATTATTTTGTATTAACTTCATTGGCGTGACTTTGGTTTTGACTCCTTGAATACCTTTAGCTTGTTTTGGACATAAATTGAACGCAAATCGCAAACAGTGTTTAGTTATCATTAAAGGAACATCATCTTTGATTTCATGAGCTTCATATGCGCTTTCAATTAACTGAACACCATGTTGTTTATAAAACTCACGAGCTTGATGATTATAGACATTAGCCAAATAACTTAATTGGTTATCCGGATAAATTGGTTTTGGGTTTGTTTCTGGTTTGCGCTTATTGGTTTGATAATTTGCTAATCTTGCTAAAGTTAATTTTTCAATAATATCTCGTCTGAACTGATTAAGTTGACTGCTAGGAATAAAATAAATGATAGATAAATTTATCGTAAACTCAGATAAGTAATAAATGGTTTGCCCAAGTTTAGATAGATTATCTTGAATATTTTTTAATGCTTTATTAGTTTGATTCGCCAAATCAAATTGACCAATTAGATCTAATTCGACACAAACACCCTCTTCGCTTTTTGCTTTCAACTGAATCCCATTATCGATATTGGATAATTCAAAAGATATTCCAATACGACGATCACTTGAATCTTTGAGTAAGTTTTGTTGCCATAAATGGTCTAAATTACGATTAACAATGCAAGGTAATTTGATTGAATTAAGTAATTTAGGGATTTCATTTGGATAAACTCGATATTGATTAGCAGATAATTTTTCAACTTTGTCTGCTCTGAATCCAAAAACTTCTCGCTTAATAAGGACATTTAATCCATCGCCATTAGTTAACATTTTTTCGGATTTGATATCAATATATTGGGTGGTTACTTTAGTTATTTCACCAACTTGTAATCCAATAAATTTAGGTGATTCAAATGCACCAATATCAGGTTTTCGACCTGTAACAAAATAATCAGTGCTACCACGATTAAATGTGCGTTTTGGATCCGGTGTAAAAAAATATTCTGTTTTCCCACTTGAAGCAGCCGTTAAATTTGATGAATTAGAAATAATGTCATCCAATTTTTGTCGATAATGTGCAGTAATATTTTTTACATAAGTTAAATCTTTATAACGCCCTTCTATCTTAAACGACCTTACTCCTGCTTGAATTAGCGATGTTAAATTATCGGATTGATAATTGTCTTTCATCGATAACAAATGCTTTTCATAAGCTACTATACGACCTTGATCATCTTTTAAAGTAAAAGGTAGACGACAAGCCTGCGAGCAATCTCCACGATTAGCACTACGACCTGTTTGAGCATGTGAAATATAACATTGACCAGAAAATGCGACACAGAGGGCACCATGAATAAAAAACTCTATATTGGCATCTATTTGTTTAAAAATAGTTGAGATTTCATTTAAGGTTAACTCTCTTGCTAAGACAATTTGTGAAAAACCGACATCGGATAAAAACTTAGCTTTTTCTGGCGTTCGAATATCCATTTGCGTACTGGCATGTAAATCTATAGGCGGAATATCTAAATTTAAAATACCCATATCTTGAACAATTAAAGCATCGACGCCGGCATGATAGAATTGCCAAATTAATTGTCTTGCTGATTCCAATTCATTATCATGAAGAATCGTATTTAATGTCACAAAAACTTTAGCATAATACCGATGAGCAAATTCAACTAATTTTGCAATATCACTTACCGAATTTCCTGCATTATGACGAGCGCCAAAACTTGGTCCGCCTATATATACCGCATCTGCGCCATGTAAAATTGCCTGCATTGCAATTTCAATATTTTTTGCAGGGCTAAGTAATTCTAATCGGTTTTTATGATGATATTGATCCATTTGTGACATCGTTTTATTCTCAAAAATACTTATAATTTTGGTGTTCTAATTTATTGACAAGCGTTATAGTGAATTCATTAAAGCTTGTCAATAACATCAAAGAAATACTTTTATTGAATGAAATATTAATTGCTGATTTCTAATTAAGATAAGTTTGTGCTTTCAAAGCAGAAATACGTTTATCTAATGGCGGATGAGACATAAACAGTTCTGAAATTTTAATTTTTTTCGCCCCATTTATACAAAATGCCATTATCGATGAATCTTCTTCAGGTTCATAACTTGTTTTTAACTTTTCTAACGCTGCAATCATTTTATTTGCACCTACCAATTTTGCTGAACCAGCATCTGCATGGAATTCACGGTGACGGGAAAACCACATTATTATAATGCTCGCTAAAATACCAAAAACCGTTTCAAATACCATAACAATTAGATAATAAAACATTTGAGATGAACCACGATTACGATCATCCGTTGCTTGAGTAGCAAATGATGCTAATAGTCTAGCAATAAAAATAACAAAAGTGTTAAGTACACCCTGTAATAAAGTCATTGTGACCATATCCCCATTAGCAATATGACTCATTTCGTGAGCAATGACAGCTTCAGCTTCATCTTGTGACATTGTATTTAATAAACCTGAACTCACTGCGACTAATGAATTATTTTTACTTGCGCCTGTTGCAAAAGCATTCATATCATTAGCCTGGTAAATAGCCACATCAGGCATTTTTAGATCCAGTTGCGATGCTTGACGGTGAACAATATCCAACAACCATTGTTCTTGGGTATTTGCTGGATGATTAATCAGTTTTCCATTAACCGATTTTAATGCCATTGTTTTGGAAAGTAATAGTGATATCAATGAACCACCAAAGCCAAATATACCGGCAAATATTAATAGACCTAAAGTGCTATGAGCATCAACACCCAATATACTAAGAATGATTCCAAATACAAACATTACCGCTAAGTTAGTTAAAATAAATAATCCAACTCGCAACATATATTTTCTCCTTAAAATTTAACTAAATTAATTTTTGATAGAATGGCTATTTTTAATTTTGATATCTTGCTGAAAATAGGTATACCTGAAATAAAGGCGATTATATTGTTCAGATTGACTAAAAGATTTGTTAGAGACATTCAGGAAAAGTTATTAAGCATTGTAACTAAAGATGATTGATATGAAATATTATTAATTTCTTTTGATAAGATTAATGATATTGTCAGAGCTAGTTTGGAGGAGACTCTATCAGCCACATCCCACACACATATTATTTACTTTGGCTGCTTCCTTCCGGACCTGACCTGCTGAGTAAAGAAATGTTGCAAGAGGACCCATAGAGCCTCCATTGAAGTGGTTGTATTATGCTTGATTAAGTTAAATAATACAATTAGTTTTTATGATAATGAATCTAATCGACCTTTCTTTAGCCAACGGCAAAAGAAAGGTCGTTAAAGTTGATGATAGAATAGTCACCTAGCAATTAGATTGTTAGATTTTTTTCTACACGAGCTCTAAATTTAATACCCGGTCTAAAAGTAACAACCCTGCGAGCAGAAATATCTACACTCTCACCTGTTTTTGGGTTTCTCCCTGGACGTGAATTTTTATCACGAATAGTGAAATTACCAAATCCAGATAATTTTACAGGCTCCCCTTTTTCTAAAGCCACTCGAATCTCTTCAAAAAAAAGTTCAACAAGGACTTTAGCTTCTTGACGATCAATATCAAATTTATCGGCAAGACGATCTGCAATATCAGCTTTAGTTAATGTCATATTTATTATTCTCTTAATAGGGCTTTAAAACGAATTTGTAAAGCAGTAACACATCTGCTTACAATGTTTGTTATATCTTCTTCTTCAAGTGTACGTGATTTGTCTTGTAAAATCAAACTGATAGCAAGGCTTTTCTCATCTTCCTTAATGTTATCGCCTTGATAAACATCAAACAGATTAACTTTTATTAGGTGCTCACCACCAGCCCTTTTACACTCAGAAATAATTTCCGCTGCTGGAATTTTATTTGAAACGACAATAGCAATATCTCGCTTGTTTGACGGATACTTTGATATGTCCTGAGCTAAAGGTACTTCTTTACTGCTAATTTTAGCTAAATTTATTTCAAAAACAAGCGTTTTACTATTTAAAGATAATTTTTTTTCAATTTCTGGGTGTAAAACACCAAAATAACCGATAATATCATCATTTATGTAAATTGCTGCACTTTGACCTGGGTGTAACGCAGACAGTTCCGATTTTTCATAACGGACTTTTTCTGCACAACCTAAAATTGCAAGAATTGATTCAATATCTCCCTTCAGATCATAAAAATCAACACTTTTTTTCGGTAATGTCCAATGTTCTTCATACAAATTACCGGTTATAACACCCGATAGCATTTGTTCTTGTCGAACACCAAATTCACAATTTTCATCAGGTATAAATCGCAAACCGGTTTCAAATAATCTAATTCTAGATTGTTGACGATTTTGATTATATAACACTGCATCTAATAAACCAGTCCATAATGATAATCGCATTGCCGACATTTCACTAGAAATAGGATTAGGCAGTTGAATTTGATTAAAATCAGGATGCAAAATTTGTTGAACTTTAGGATCAACAAAACTATAAGTAACAGCTTCTTGATAACCTTTATCAACTAATAAATCTTTTATTCTTCGTAATGAAACTTGACCTTCTGGTTTTGGTTTCATTATTGATTCAATTTTTAAGTTTGCATTTGGGATATTGTTGTATCCATAAATACGTGCAATCTCTTCAACCAGATCTTCTTCTATTTGAAGATCAAAACGCCAACTAGGTGCTTCAACTGACCAAATTTCATCTTTATAATTAACTTTACATCCAAGTCTTTCTAAAATATCCGTGATTTTTTGTGTATCAATTGCATAACCAATTATACTATCAATTTTATTTCGACGAAGTTGTAGGTTAGCTGGTTTTGGTAGTTCAGTTGGACTTATTTTCTCAATAATAGGTCCTACCTCACCACCACAAATATCAATAATAAGTTGTGTTGCTCTTTCCATAGCAATATTTTGTAAAGCAGGATCAACCCCTCTTTCATAACGATGAGAAGCTTCAGTATGTAGACCATATTCCCGAGCTTTTCCTGTAATTGCTAACGGTGCAAAGAAAGCCGATTCAAGAAAAATATCTTTCGTTGATTGAGTAACACCAGATTTTTCGCCACCCATAATACCGGCTAAGGCAAGTATTTTATTATGGTCAGCAATAACTAAAGTTTGATCATTTAATTCAGTTTCATTGCCATTAAGTAAAACAACTTTTTCATTTTTGCGAGCATATCGCACAATAATGCCCTTTTCTATTTCGGCAAGATCAAAAGCATGCATTGGATGGCCAAGCTCTAACAAAACAAAATTTGTTATATCGACAACAGCATCAATAGAACGTATACCGCCTCGACGTAGTTTTTCTTTCATCCAAAGAGGGGTTAATGCGTTTACGTTGATATTTTTAATAATACGCCCTAAATAACGAGGCGCAGCTTTAGGCTCATCAATTTGGATGGATAATGTATCTGAAATTGTTGCAGGCACGCTTTCAACTTGAAGTGATTTCATTGGAATATTATTCACTGCTGAAATATCACGAGCAACACCAATAATACCAAAACAATCAGCCCTATTTGGCGTTACACTGATGTCAATTGAAACATCGTTAAGATTTAGATATTCACGAATATCTTGTCCTAAAGGTGCATTATCTGGTAATTCAATTATGCCATTATGATCTTCTGATATACCAAGTTCTGAGTAAGAACAAAGCATCCCTTCTGATGGCTCTCCACGTAACTTAGCTGCTTTAATTTTAAAATCACCGGGTAATATTGCACCAATGGTTGCACAAGCAACGGTTAAACCTTGACGACAATTTGGAGCACCGCAAACAATATCGAGTAGTTCTGGTTTACCAATATCTACTTTGGTGACTCGTAGCTTATCTGCATTTGGATGTTGCTTACATTCAACAACCTTCCCGACTACAACTCCTGAAAAGTTACCAGCCACTTCCTCAACATCATCAACTTCTAAACCAGCCATGGTTAATTGATCAGCTAACATCTCGCTACTTATTTCTGGATTGATCCATTCACGTAGCCAACTTTCACTAAATTTCATGTTTTGATCTCCAGAATTAATTAAATTGCTTTAAAAAACGTAAGTCATTCTCAAAGAAAGAACGCAAATCTGTGACACCGTAACGTAACATAGTTAATCTTTCGATTCCCATACCAAAGGCAAAACCACTATATACGTCAGGATCGATACCAACATTTCGTAAGACATTAGGATGTACCATTCCGCAACCTAATACTTCTAACCATTTTCCATTTTTAGCTTTAATATCAACTTCGGCAGAGGGTTCGGTAAACGGAAAATAACCAGGTCTAAAACGAATTTCCATATCATCTTCAAAAAAGCAGTGAAGAAAATCATGTAATAGCCCTTTCAAATGGGTAAAACTAATATTTTTATCAACTAATAGCCCTTCCATCTGATGGAACATTGGTGTATGAGTTTGATCATAATCATTACGGTAAGTTCTGCCCGGTGCAATGATTCGAATTGGTGGTTTTTGATTCTCCATAGTACGAATCTGCACAGTAGACGTTTGGGTACGCAATAAACGTTTAGCATCAAACCAAAATGTATCATGATCTGCTCTAGCAGGATGATGAGCAGGAATATTTAACGCATCAAAATTATGATAATCATCTTCAATTTCTGGGCCAGTTTCAACGACAAAGCCTAATTCCCCAAAAAACTCAACGAGTCGGTTAATTGTTTTTGTCACTGGATGTAATCCACCCAATTCAAGTGATTTACCAGGTAAAGTAATATCAATCGTTTCATTGGCAAGTTTTGCATCAAGCGCTTGACGTTCTAACAAATTACGCTTTTGATTTAATTTTTCAACGACTTCTTGTTTTGCATCATTGATTTTTTGACCGACGGCTGGGCGCTCTTCCGCTGGAACATCACGTAATGAAGCCATTTGCAATGTAAAATAGCCTTTTTTACCAAAATATTCCACTCGGATCTGTTCGATCGTATTAATGTCATTAGCACTTTCAATAGCGGATTTGGCGTTACTTACCAGTTCAACTAATTGAGACATAAAATTCTCCTGCTTATTGTTCATTACATAAAAAAAGCCTCTTCTGAGGCTTTATAATTATTTTTCGTTTTTGTTTTGCCTCACCAATAGATATTATTAACGAAGCTAAAAAAGAAACGAAAAATAACTAATTTCATTTTATCAATCCTTAAACATTATGATTCAGAATGATAAAAGCCGAGATAACTCGGCTTTTACAAGCTTTTATAGTGCGGCTTTAGCTTTTTCAACTAATGCTGCAAAAGCATTTTTATCAAAAACAGCAATATCAGCAAGGATCTTACGATCAATTTCAATTGATGCTTTCTTTAATCCATTAATGAAACGGCTGTAAGAAAGACCACATTGACGAGCTGCCGCATTAATACGCACAATCCATAATTGACGGAATTGACGTTTACGTTGACGACGGTCACGATAAGCATATTGTCCAGCTTTGATTACTGCTTGGAAAGCAACACGATATACACGTGAACGAGCTCCATAATACCCTTTTGCTTGTTTTAAAATTTTCTTGTGACGTGCACGAGCAATAACACCACGTTTAACACGAGCCATAAATTATATCCTCTAAATAATTAACCAATAAATTAAGCGTATGGAACACACGCTACAACTAAACCTAAATCACCTTTTGACACAGTCGTCAAACCACGTAAATGACGTTTACGCTTAGTTGATTTTTTAGTTAGGATATGACTCTTGTTAGCTTGCTTATGCTTAAAGCCACCAGAAGCTGTTTTTTTAAAGCGCTTTGCTGCGCCTTTTACCGTTTTAATTTTAGGCATTTTACTAATTCCTACTTCGCATTGTTAATGACAATAAAATAATGGTGTAAATTTCAATAAATTGAAATTTAGCTTGCTAAACCATTATTTTTTCTTCGGCGCAAGCACCATGATCATTTGACGTCCTTCAATCTTAGTTGGATAAGATTCAATAGTCGCCAAATCAGCTAAGTCTTCTTTAATGCGATCAAGCATTTCAGTACCTAACTGCTGGTGAGCCATTTCACGTCCACGGAAACGTAGTGTGACTTTGGCTTTATCGCCATCTTCAAGAAAGCGTATCAGGCTGCGGAGTTTTACCTGATAGTCGCCTTCGTCTGTACCAGGTCGGAATTTAATTTCCTTAACCTGAACAACCTTTTGCTTCTTCTTCTGTTCTTTTGTTGCTTTACTTTTTTCATAGAGGAACTTGCCATAATCCATAATACGACAAACAGGCGGCTCTGCATTTGGGCTAATTTCAACTAAATCTAAAGTTGCTTCCTCAGCTTGCTTTAACGCTTCATCTAAGCTAACAATACCGAGCTGCTCACCATCGACCCCCGTTAACCTCACCTCACGTGCTGTAATTTCATCATTGATCTTATGTGCACGTGTTGACTGAATTCGTTTACTGACTTTAATATCTCATTCCTCCAAAGTAATTTATCATCAATTCAATTGTTTTAATGAACGACTATGAATTTCGTTAAGCAACAATTCTATAACATGTTTCACTTCAAAGCTACCAAGATCTTTACCTTGGCGAGTTCGAACTGAAATTGTACCTGATTCCATCTCTTTGTCTCCACAGACAAACATATAAGGTACTCGTTTTAGAGTATGCTCACGAATTTTAAACCCAATTTTCTCATTTCTCAAGTCTGCTTTTGCTCTAATTCCAACTTTTTGTAGCTGCTCGGTTAATTGTTTTGCATATTCCGCTTGATTATCGGTAATATTAATCACCGCAACTTGTAGTGGAGCAAGCCAAGTTGGAAAGAATCCTGCACAGTTTTCTGTCAAAATTCCCATAAAGCGTTCCATTGAACCTAAAATAGCTCTATGGATCATTACGGGTACATGTCGTTCGTTATCTTCACCGACATAAGTTGCATCAAGACGTTCAGGTAACATGAAGTCAAGCTGAACTGTTCCGCATTGCCATGCACGACCTAAACAATCATGTAAAGTAAATTCGATTTTTGGTCCGTAGAAAGCACCTTCACCCGGTAAATATTCAAATTCTATGCCATTTTCAGTTAAACACTCAGCTAAGTCTTTTTCTGCTAAATCCCATGTTTCATCTTTACCAATTCGTTTTTCCGGACGAGTTGATAATTTTACCGTTATGTCTGTAAAGCCAAAAGTACTATAAGTATCATAAACCATTTTGATACAGCTATTTACTTCACTACGAATTTGACTTTCTGTACAGAAGATATGGGCATCATCTTGGGTAAAACCACGAACACGCATTAAACCATGTAAAGATCCAGAAGGTTCATTACGATGACAACTACCAAATTCAGCCATACGTAATGGTAAATCACGATAAGATTTTAAACCTTGATTAAAAATTTGAACATGTCCCGGACAGTTCATTGGTTTGATACAATATTCACGATTTTCAGAAGAGGTAACAAACATTAATTCTTTATAGTTACCCCAATGCCCTGTCTTTTCCCATAAAACACGATCCATCATAAAAGGCCCTTTCACTTCTTGATAATCGTATTCTTTTAATTTGGTACGAACAAATACTTCAAGCTCACGGAAAATAATCCAACCGTCATTATGCCAAAACACCATTCCTGGCGCTTCTTCTTGCATATGGTAAAGATCAAGCTGCTTACCTATTTTACGATGATCCCGTTTAGCCGCTTCTTCTAAAAATTGCAGATAACTATCTAATTGTTTTTTATCTGCCCAAGCTGTGCCATAAATGCGTTGTAACATTTTATTATCACTGTTACCACGCCAATAAGCACCAGCAACTTTTTGTAATTTAAAATGGTGGCAAAAACGCATATTAGGAACATGAGGACCGCGGCACATGTCAATATACTCTTCATGATGATAAAGTGCTGGAGTAGAATCTTTAGGAATATTTTCATCTAAGATTGCAATTTTATAAGGTTCACGTCGTTCCCAAAAAACCTCTCTTGCTCGTTCCCAACTCACCACTTCTTTTTTTACTTCATAATCTTTTTTGGCCAATTCATGCATACGTTTTTCTAATGCATCAAGATCTTCCTGAGTTAAAGAGTGATCTAAATCGACATCATAATAGAAGCCGTTATCGATTGTTGGCCCAATTGCCATTTGCGTATTTGGCCATAGCTGTTTTATTGCATGACCTAACAAGTGAGCGCAAGAGTGACGTATGATTTCAAGTCCATCTTCATCTTTTGATGTGATAATTGCTAATGTTGAATCTTGCTCAATCAAATCACAAGCGTCTTTACGTTCACCATTGACTCGTCCAGCAATACACGCTTTAGCTAGACCAGCACCTATGCTTTGAGCAACTTCTAAAACAGTAACAGGCTTATCAAATTGACGTTGACTTCCGTCAGGAAGAGTAATAATTGGCATATATAATCCTTATAACAGTGGTGCGCCACACGAAAGCGCACATGCGTACATAAAAAATTGACCGTGTATAATATCATTTATGTGCTTTTTTTCAAATAGACATATGCTATAACTTGTCACTGTTTTATCAATTAATCACGAGAACCAAAAAATTAGTTAACTTAATTAAAAATAAGTTACTTTGCAGAGTGATTAAAGTTTATAATTTTGTATTTATATAAAAATTTGATTGTGAAAAATGATGAAAATATGGATTGATGCTGATGCCTGCCCTAACCCTATTAAAGAAATCCTATATCGGGTAGCGATTCGTAAATCAATTATCACAACTTTAGTTGCAAACCAATGGTTAATTATTCCCGCTTCTCCGTTTATAAAAAGATTACAGGTAGCGAATGGCTTTGATGAAGCTGATAATAAAATAGTTGAATTAGTTGAAAAAAAGGATTTAGTGATCACCTCAGATATTCCATTAGCTGCTGATGTGCTAAATAAAGGCGCTTTTGTACTAACACCACGAGGTGAACCTTTCACATTAGAAACCATAAAAGAGCGACTTGTGATGCGAGACTTTATGGAAACTATGCGGGCTAGTGGTATACAATCTAAAGGTCCATCTCCTTTTTCAACAAAAGATAGAGAAAAATTTGCTAATCAACTAGACATATTAATCAATAGCCTATTAAAAGATTGACAGCTATTTGGGATTAAAAATTAGATTTTTTGAGATAATATTTTAAATCTTTAAAAATAGTTCTCGACTTTTAAATGGCTTTGAACCTACATAAGGTTTTAATGCAATACGAGTAAATCTTTTTGCTGCTCTTAATGTATCCTCATCATTAAATTGTCGATATCCTAATGCTAAAACCTGTTTACCTGTAAAGCTAGTACTGTTTACAAGCAAACTGCTTATGAACCCCTTTTCTATTTGATATTGATAATTCATAGATTCAATGACTTTATCGCCGGTAGCACTACAATGAAAAAAATCGACGTGATAACCCAAATTTTCTAATAAGGCTAATTCAAAAGAACGTAGTACATTTTCAGCAGGAATTTGTTGGGCTAATTGTTGTAAGCTTTTAAGGTAATGATCAAAAAGTGCTGGGATTTCAACTTCAGCAACTAAAACTCGATGTAGAAGTTCGTTTAAATAAAAAGCACTATATAATGAAATAGAAAAAAGCGGAAGTGTTAAGGAAATACCTTCAACTTGACGCAAGGTTTTGATTTCTCCTTGACCTGAATACTGAACAATAATAGGTGTAAAAGGTTGTAATACTCCTTTTAATGAGGATTTTTTTCGCCTTGCACCTTTAGCTAATACCGTTATTTTTCCTGAATATTCGACAAATAAATCGACCAATAAACTACTTTCGCTATAAGTACGAGTATGTAAGACAAATGCTCTTTGCCAATTTTCCATCTAAAACGCCTTTTAAGATACGACAATTAATTTCATTAAAAAGAGAGATTGATCAAAAAAAGATTATTTTTTTTAATTTTCAACTGAAATTAAACTAAATTTCCGATATAATCAATAGATAACTAATGAGATGATTATAGGAAACTAATAGAAAACCATGGAACTTTTTCCAATAATATTACTTATAGTACTAATTGTATCACTTTCTGGGGTCGTTATAAAATTACTACCTTTCCAAATACCGCTACCACTTATGCAAATCTTACTTGGTTGCATGCTTGCGGCTTTTGGTGTGCATGTAAAATTTGATCCTGAATTATTTCTTGTCCTGTTTATACCGCCATTGCTCTTTGCAGATGGACGTAAAACATCAGTAAAAGATTTTATTCACAATGCTAGAGAGATCGTCGGACTTGCTTTAGTTCTAGTCGTTATTTCTATTATTGCATTAGGTTATCTTCTTTATTGGATGTTACCTGATGTTCAATTAGCTGCTGCACTTGCATTAGCTGCTGTTCTTTCACCAACGGATGCTGTTGCTCTAGGAGGAATTGTTGGTAAAGGACGTATAGAAAAAGAAAAAATGGAAATTATTGAAGGCGAAGCTTTAATGAATGATGCCTCTGGCCTTGTATCTTTAAAATTTGCTATTGCTATTGCAACTGGTTTACTTCAATTTAACTTGCTGCAAATCAGTATTTCCTTCTTTGTTGTTGCCATTGGTGGGTTAGCTATTGGGGTATTATTTACTTGGTTATATGCTCGTATTTTACGTTTAATCAATAAATTAACTCACAATGATCCTGCAATACAAATTGTTTTATTATTCTTACTACCATTTGCAGCTTATATTATTGCTGAAGAATGTCATTGCTCTGGTATTTTAGCCGCAGTAAGTGCGGGTATGACAGTTAACCATTCTGGTATGATGCGCAATGCACCGTTAACCACACGTTTACAATCAGATAGTACTTGGTCGATGTTAACCTTCGTCTTCAATGGATTTGTCTTTATTTTGTTAGGTATTCAATTACCAAGTATTTTAGATAATACTTTTATTGAAAACCAAAATGACTCATCTATCGAAGTGTGGCAATTGTGCTTAATTGTCGTATTTGTATTCATCGTACTAATGGGAACTCGATTTGCTTGGTTATGGGCGATGAAGCATATGCCTACAATGCCATTTGGTACTAAACGCCCATTAGCGTTCCGTTCATATACAACTCGTGATCTTTGGATTTCAACTTTTGCTGGTGTGCGTGGAGCGATTACCTTAGCTGGTGTATTATCCATTCCATTAACAATTGGCGGTCGCTATCAGTTGGTGTTTATTGCTGCTGGAATTATTTTAATATCATTGGTTACCGCAGTCATAGTCTTACCTATTTTATTGCGCGGAAGTGTTATTTTAGACAATTCTGAACAAGATAATGAAATTTTAACAGTCAAAGGTCAAATGGCTGAAGAAGCAATTGTAAGCCTTGAAAAAATGCAAAATAATTTACTTCAAGAAACTTCTGATGCAGGATTAGATCAAGAAATAATACAAGAAGTCGGTTCTCGTGTTATTGGATCTTTGAGACGTCGAACAGGACTTAAAGATTTAGAACAAAAAGCGCTTGAAGCAGAAAATCTTGAAAGACGTATGCGTCTTGTGGCAATTGGTGCTGAGCGTACAGCTTTACTACAAATGAAAGTTCGTAATGAAGTGAGTGAAGAAACATTTGAGCATTTAAATACTGACCTCGATATTTATGAAAAAATGATATCTGGAGATTCATAAATGATAGCAAACAAGCATCAGTTTTTTGGCCATATTCATTCACAGTTTGTTGACAAAGCCCCTCATATATTGGGGCTAACTTTACGTTGTATTCCGTTCAATTTGAAAAAACAGGCAATTGAACAATTATTACAACTACAATTTAAACATTCTTTAGAAGATGGCGATCTCGATTTTTTAGAAAATCGTTGGTTAAAAATTGAAGTTACTGATCTTCAACTTACTTGGTTTGTTAGCTTGATAGATAATAAATTGGTTGTAAGTCGGGAAGAAATTGCTGATGTAAGTTTTATTGGTAATGCAAACGATTTGATAATGATAGCCACTCGGCGACAAGATCCTGATACCCTATTCTTTCAACGCCGATTAATCGTTGAAGGAGATACAGAGTTAGGGCTTTATGTAAAAAATCTGATGGACTCAATAGAACTGGAATCAATGCCTAAATTATTAAGACTTACGCTTGAAAAATTAGCGAATATTATAGAGTCTGCGCCAAAAGATTAGTTTTTGTTTTTAAATATTTTAGGGGAATTTGATTCCCCTTTTGTTATTATATTATGCAATTTTTATTTCTAGAATCTTCATAAATGGATGATTATTACTCCACTGATTGGTTAATACAAAATATCAATTGTTTAGAATCGTTATATTCATGCTTTAAGATCAATCTTAACATCATGATTAATTTCATCAAAATAATTATTATGACAAGAAATATATAAGTCTTAAAAATTAGTTTGTTTTAATTCTAAAATAAATAATGTTATTTAATTTCAATTAAATTAAGTAAAATGTTGTTATAGTTTATTTAAATTCACTCATCAAAGATAATCACGAGTAAAATGATAAAATGAAAAATAACACCAAACAACCTACTTTTTACTTTCACGATTATGAAACATTTGGTATTAATCCTGCTTTGGATAGACCTGCTCAATTTGCCGGTGTCCGTACAGATGCTGAACTAAATATTATTGAAGAACCTTTAGTTATATATTGTAAGCTGGCACCTGACTATTTGCCTAATCCTGAAGCGGTTCTCATTACCGGCATCACTCCCCAAGAAGCAAATCAGAAAGGAGTGAATGAAGCTGAATTTACCAAATTAATTCATCAAGCATTCAGTGAGCCAAATACTTGCATTTTAGGTTATAATAATATTCGTTTCGATGATGAAGTTACCCGTAATATCCTTTACCGTAATTTTTATGACCCTTACGCTTACAGTTGGCAAAATGGTAATTCAAGATGGGATCTTTTAGATGTTGTAAGAGCGTGTTATGCTCTTCGGCCTGAAGGCATTCATTGGCCAACTAACGATTCGGGTTTTCCAAGTTTTCGTTTAGAACATTTAACCAAAGCAAATAATATTAAGCATGAACATGCTCATGATGCAATGTCAGATGTGTATGCCACTATCGCCATAGCAAAATTAATTAAAGAAAAACAACCAAAATTATTTAACTATTTTTTTTCATTACGTAATAAAAATAAGGTTGCCGAACTTATTGATATTATCAATATGACCCCACTGGTACATGTCTCTGGTATGTTAGGGAGTTATCGAGGAAATATGTCATTGGTATGCCCTATTGCTTGGCATCCACAACAAAATAATGCCGTCATTGTTTGTGATCTCACTGGCGATATTGATTCTATTATTGATTTGCCAGTAAGCATAATACGTGAAAAGCTATATACTAAAACAGAAGATCTTGAACTTGATGAGTCTCGCATTCCATTAAAACTAGTCCATATTAATAAATGCCCTATCCTTGCTCCGATTAAAACTTTACTGCCTGAAAATGCAAATCGATTTGAAATTAATATAGAAGAATGTTTAAACAAACAACAAAAACTATTACAAAATCAAATTCTATTACAAGATAAAATGCGAGACTTATTTAGTCTAAGTCATGATTATCCTGTCAGTACGGATGTGGATGCACAAATATATAATGGATTTTTGAACAATCAAGATAAGCTTCATTGTGAAACGGTACAAACAACGCCAATACAGTTATTAGATAGTTTATCTCTAAAATTTGAAGATCCTCGTTTAAGCACACTTTTTTTTCGATACAAAGCTCGAAACTTTCCACAAATTCTAAAACATCATGAAGAGCTGATCTGGAAAGACTATTGCCGCGATAAACTAAATACCCATAAGATTCAAGATTACATCTTAACTTTAGAATTACTTGCTGAAACTTATATTCAACAACCTGAAAAATTGGCTTTATTAAAACAGCTTTATCATTACTGTCATTATTTAGTTGGATAATTAAAATTGAGGGGCGTATTATAGACGTCAAACAAACAAGTCTTATACAAACAATCAAACAAGTTATTAAACTTTAGACTATGAAACATTTTTTAGCTAAACATGCCACAATCAAACATCGATTATATTCTTTATACTATACTTTGTTTAGTTATGGTCGAGGATTATTAATTTTAACGCTTAGTCTTTGGGCAGGTAATTTCATCTCTGAAAGATTACCTATCATGATCCCTGGTAGCATTATCGGTCTATTAATTCTGTTTTTCTTATTAGCTTTTCAAATCATCCCCACTTGTTGGATAAAAAACAGTTGTAATTTATTTATGCGCTATATGACGTTACTATTTATTCCTGCTGCAATGGGGATAATGGATAATTACACATTGCTATTAAATAATTGGGTACCCATCATTTTTGGAAGTATTGGTAGTTCATTGTTGGTATTGCTTTTAACAGCTTGGTTAACAGAAAAACTTCATAAAAAAACAACCAAAACTGCCTTGTTATCAGAAAGTAATGAGGAACAACCGCTATGATTTGGATGCTACCGTTAACTGTATGTGTATTTCTAATTATTCGAAAACTTGCTTTTAAAATAAAAACTCCGTTATTTAATCCTTTGGTCATTTCGGTAATGGTGCTTGTTCCCATTATGATAATGAGTCAGACCAGTTATTCAGAATATGTTAATAATGTCGATATCATAAATAAATTATTACCTTATTCCGTTGTCGCTTTAGCCTTTCCGCTTTACGAACTCATTCCACAAATTAAAGCTCGTTGGAAGTCAATTATCATTATCACCTTTAGCGCATCAATCGCTTCAATGATAACTGGTGTCAGTATTGTATTTTGGTTAGGTGGAAATACCGAAATAGCTGCGTCGGTTTTACCCAAATCAGTCACTACGGCTATTGCAGTGACGATTGCCAATAACGAAGGAGGTGTGCCTTCAATCGCTGCCCTTTGTGTTATATTAGTAGGCACATTAGGGGGGATTTTTGGTCATCAAATATTAAATATAGCAAAAATAAAATCCGCTTCGGCTAGAGGATTATCAATAGGTGCAGTTTCACATGCAGTCGGTACTGCTCGATGCATTGAAGTTGATTACAATGAAGGTGCTTATAGTTCTTTATCTTTAGTATTATGTGGTATTATGACATCATTAACCGCTCCTTTTATATTTCCAATAATGGTATTTATTTTTGATTGGCTTTAACATGAATTTTAAAAGACTGATTACCTATTTTCTTGCTATTTGCACTGTCATGATAAGTGTAATTATTTGTCTAGATTTATGGATAAGTTATAAAACTAAACCTTATATTTACCATGATGAAAATAAAGTGCCTTACCGAGCTATTGGCGTGGTACTTGGAACGTCAAAATATGTCAGAGGTGGCGGTATTAATGATTTTTATCGTAATCGCATTGATGGAGCAATTTCACTTTATTCTCAAGGAAAGGTAGACTATTTATTACTGAGTGGTGATAATGCTTTACAGAGCTATAATGAACCAATTACCATGCAAAAAGATCTTATAAAAGCTGGTATACCTCGTGAAGCAATTGTATTAGATTTTGCTGGATTTCGAACATTAGATTCTGTCGTTAGAGCAAATAGAGTGTTTGACGCAAATGACTTCACTATCATCACTCAAGAGTTTCATTGCGAAAGAGCTATTTTTATCGCTTTAGCACAAAATATTCAAGCACAATGTTTTGCTGTTCCTGCACCAAATAGCATGAAATTAATTAGAATTCGTGAGACATTAGCTCGAGTCGGTGCTTTTATTGATTTATATATTTTAAAAAAAGAACCCAAATATTTAGGCCCTGTTATTCCGATTATTTCAAATAATAATTAGTGATATCAATAAATAAAAATCATAAACTTCTTGAAGTTTGCTAAAAAATGCCTTTAAGTCATCTTTGTCTAATATTTTAGATTGCATTTTTATGCAAAAAAAAGTAATATTTAGTCAATTTTTTTAATTTAGCCAAAATTTATAATGAATATTGAATTAAGCCATATTAACTGTTTTTATGGTACTCATCATGCATTGAAAGATGTTTCACTTAGCTACCCTCTAGGTGAGACCATTGTATTATTAGGTCAAAGTGGTGCCGGAAAAAGCTCTTTATTAAAAGTATTTAATTTACTTGAAATTCCAACATCAGGTGAAATGACAATAGCTAATTCACATTTTGATTTTTCGAAAAAAATCAGTGATGCCACCATCAGACATTTACGTAAAAATGTGGGTATGGTTTTCCAAAACTACAATTTATGGCCCCATTTAACGGTGCTCGAAAACTTAATTGAAGCACCTTGCCAAGTACTGAATTTATCTAAAAAAGAAGCGACCGATAAAGCAATGTTGATATTGCAACGTTTGCAAATCGATGAAATGGCTCATCGCTATCCCCTGCACCTTTCAGGCGGTCAACAGCAACGAGTAGCTATAGCCAGAGCGCTGATGATGGAACCACAAATTTTGTTGTTTGATGAACCTACAGCTGCATTAGATCCGGCTATTACATCGCAAGTAGCTGAAATTATTAACGAACTTTCACAAACAGGAATAACGCAGATCATTGTAACTCACGAAGTTGATTTTGCTCGTAAAGTCGCTTCACAAGTGATTTATATGGAACACGGTGAAATTATTGAGCAAGGTCAACTAGAATGTTTTGCTCATCCTAAAACCGAAGAATTTAAAGCTTATTTATCACATTAATGATTATAAAATTGGGTGGAAATATGAAAAAAACATTATTTGCTATTTTGCTTGCCAGCGTTGCAATGACATCTCAAGCATCTGAAAATTTAACTATCGGTACAGAAGCCACTTATGCACCATTCGAATTCACCAATGACAAAAATGAAATTGTCGGATTTGATATTGATGTGATCAACAAAATTTGTGAAGAGATTAACGCTTCTTGTAAAATTGTTAATCAATCTTTTGATGGATTAATTCCTAGTTTAAAAACGCGTCGAATCGATGCGGCAATTGCTGGGATAGACATCACGCCTGAACGTCAAAAGCAAGTTGATTTTACGAACATTTATTATGATGATAGCTCAATTCAATTTATTACATTGAAAGACACTTTAACAGATCTTGAACAACTAAAAGGTAAGCGAATTGGTATCCAAAAAGGAACAACCTATTTAAAATATTTGAATGAAAAATATCCTGACGTTAAACCTGTTAGTTATGATAGCTATCAGTACGCATTTTTAGATTTAAAAGCTAAACGAATCGATGCGATTGTAGCCAGCTCTTTTGTTGCGGGTGATTGGTTAAGTAAGGAAACAGATATTGTTGCTTTAGGTGATAAAATTACCGATCATGATTTTTTTGGAGAAGGTTTAGGCATTGCCTTACGTAAAGGTAATGATCAGTTAAGAGAACAGTTTAATCAAGCTCTTGATAAATTGAAATCAAATGGCGAACTTGATGCCATTTATAAAAAATGGTTTAACAAATAGCAAATACACTATCAAATTTGATACTGTTGTGAACTCGCCGCTTAAAATGCGGCGAATTTATTTTTTAATTTAAATGCGGTTTTTTTATGTCAGATTTTTTAGCAACATATATAATAAACTGGGTAATGTCCTCAATGGACGGCTTTATCGTGCCTTTAACAAAAGCAACATCCATCACATTGTCATTAGCTTTTGTATCAATGATTGTTGGTATAGTTTTTGCCTTTATTTTCACAATTCTAGAATCCGTTCCATTTAAACCTGTTGCATGGCTAATGTCTTTAATTAGCCTTACGATTCGAGCACTACCTGAATTATTAATTGTCGTTGCAATCTATAATGGTTTACCATTTCTTTTAATGGCACTAGATGATGGATTTGATATGTCATTGATATTTACCTCAATTCATATCCAAATACATATTGCCAATACTCAGCCCGATCCGTTTTTATGTGGTGTCATTGCATTATCGCTACTTTATGCAGTTTATGCATCCCAAACGCTCAGAGGTGCATTTAAAGCAATACCAAGCGGACAAAAACAGGCCGCTCAAGTGCTTGGTTTAAGTAAATTTAGAACGTTCTTTCGTATTATCATGCCACAAATGTGGCGCCATGCTATACCAGGATTAAGTAATCAATGGTTGATATTATTAAAAGATACCGCTCTAGTCTCAGCCATTGCAATTAATGATCTAATGATGCAAACCAAAACGATTATTGCACGAACCAATCAACCATTTCTATGGTATGCGATCGCAATGGTAATCTATTTGATTATTTCAATCTTAAGTCAAAAAGTGATTGAACGAATTGAAAAACGTGCGACTTATTTTGAACAACCCTCTTCTGCCAAAAGTTTGTAAGGTTACATTATGTCTGATAATTTTGTTTATTATCTTAAAATCATCCTACAAGGTCTTCCTGACACGTTAAGTCTGGGAATTTTAGGTATTTTAACTGCGGGGCTTTTGGCTATCGTTTTTTCATGCTTATTGTCACTTAATCATTTTGTATTAACGAAAGTTATACGTACCTATATTATTATTTTTACGGGTTCTCCCCTATTAGTTCAGTTATTTTTAATTTATTATGGACCTTCACAGTTTGCTGACTTTTTAAGCCAATATCCGAGATTATATGATCTCATATCTTCGCCTTGGTTTTGTGCTTATTTAGCTTTAACGCTAAATAGTGCTGCGTATACCACACAAATTTTTTATGGTGCATTAAAATCCGTTCCACAAGGACAATGGCAAGCTTGTGAGGCTCTTGGTATGAATAAACGACAAACCTTAAAAATTGTCATGCCTTATGCATTAAAACGTGCCTTATCCACCTATTCCAATGAAGTCGTTTTTGTTGTCAAAGGCACCGCCCTAGCCTCGATGATTCCGGTAATGGATATTATGGGGTATAGTAATCAGCTTAATGGTGATTATTACGATTTTTCTATATTTATTGTTGCAGGATTCGTTTACCTCTTGATAAATGGGTTATTAAGCACCATTATGAGGATAATAGAGAAAAAAGCCCTCACATTTGAAAACTAATATGAGCCAATTTGATTCAACATCTTTTTTAAAAACAGTCCCACATAAACCGGGCATTTATCAGATGTTTAATGATAAAGAGACGATTATTTATGTGGGTAAAGCTAAAGATCTGAATAACCGACTAAAAAGCTATTTTAATAGTAGTAAAAAAACACTGAAAACGGATATGTTAGTTAGCCATATCCATCGTATTGAATTTACGATTACGAATACCGAAACCGAAGCCCTACTATTAGAACAGACTTACATTAAAAAACATCAACCACGTTATAATGTTCTTTTAAAAGACGATAAAAGCTATCCTTTTATAAAATTAAGTAAAGAAAGACATCCACAATTGTCACTTTATCGTGGGGCGATTAATCGCAAAAAAGATGAGTTTTTTGGTCCTTACCCTAGTGGTTATGCGGTTAAACAGATTTTATCGCTATTACAAAAAACGTTTCCGATTAGACAGTGCTTGAACACCACCTATCGGAACAGAACTCGCCCCTGCCTGCAATATCAGATTAAACGCTGTTTAGGACCTTGTGTGCCTGGATTAGTGAGTGATGAAGATTATAACGAACAAGTCAATTATGTGAGATTATTTTTATCTGGACAATCCGATCAGATCTTACAAAAAATCACTGAAGATATGCTAAAAGCAAGTGATGAACTCAATTTTGAAAAAGCGGCAGCATTACGCGATCAGTTACAAGCCATCAAACATATCAACGAAAAACAAGCCATTTACAACAATAATGATAATTTAGATGTTATTGGTTTCCACTACGAGTTTGGTATAGCGTGTATCTATGTATTATTTATCCGAAATGGACAAACCTTTGGGCATCGCTCTTATTTTCCTAAAGTACCATCAAATACTGAATTGGAAGAAGTAATAGAAACCTTTTTAGGGCAATTTTATCTGCAAGGCAACCAAAATCGTAATATTCCGAAAAAGATCCTACTCAATTTTTCGTTGTCGGATAAACAACCCATGGAAGAGACACTGTCACTTATTGCTGAGCATCAAGTCAAATTGGTTGATGAGCCCAAAGGCGATAATTTAAAGTTACTCAATATTGCAACCGTCAATGCGCAAACTGAAGTGAAGAATAAATTATTAACCAATTCGACAAATAAACAACGTTACGATGCACTTAAAACCTTTTTGGGCATTGATAAAATCAATCGTATGGAATGTTTTGATATCAGTCATTTCATGGGGAAAAACACAATAGCCTCTTGCGTTGTCTTTGATGATAAAGGTCCGGTCAAATCGGAATTTCGCCGCTACAATATTACGGGTATTACACCGGGTGATGACTATGCAGCAATGGAACAAGTATTAACAAGACGTTACAATAAAAAAGATCTGCCCGATGAAAAAATACCTGATGTTATTTTTATTGATGGTGGTAAAGGACAGTTAAACCAAGCCTTACAAGTATTTGAAGGACTCAATGTTAATTGGGATAAACATCACCCTATTCTTGTGGGGGTGGCAAAAGGCGCTGAGCGCAAAGAAGGACTTGAAACATTGTTTTTTGAAGCGCATGGAACCGGACATTATCTTGATGACCATTCGCCTGCTTTATTGCTTATTCAACAAATTCGTAATGCATCACACGATCATGCCATTGTGGGGCAACGTAAAAAAGGTGTAAAACAGCTTACAGATAGTGCTTTAGAACATATTGAAGGAATCGGTTCAAAAAGACGGCAAGCATTACTTAAACACTTTGGTGGTTTAAGAGAATTAAAAAATGCCAGTATTGATGAAATAGCCCAAGTGCAAGGAATCTCTAAATCGTTAGCTGAAAAAATTTATTTAAATTTACAACAATAACACATTGAAAAATTATGATATTTCAGGCAACATAAGCATTAAGAAACCCCGTTTTTTTAATTTTTGTTAATCTATTGATTAATTAAACAAAAAAAGAGCTTATGTCACATGAAAATCAATCTTCCTACTTTATTAACGTTATTTCGAGTTATTTTAATTCCTTTTTTTGTGCTAGCTTTTTACTTATTTCCAACTGAATGGTCTGGTTTTTTTTCGGCATTAATTTTTCTAATTGCAGCAATAACCGATGTGTTTGATGGTTATTTAGCTAGACGTTTAGGACAAACGACCAAGTTTGGGGCGTTTCTAGATCCAGTTGCAGATAAAATTATTGTCACAATAGCCCTAATTCTGATCACTCAATATTATCAAGCATGGTGGATTTCTATTGCTGCTATAATTATCATTTCACGTGAAATCATTATCTCTGCTTTGCGTGAATGGATGGCTGAGGTTGGAAAACGGAGTAATGTCGCAGTTTCATCTATAGGGAAGTATAAAACTATCGCCCAAATGACAGCCCTAACGTGGCTCCTTTGGCGACCTTGTGATATTGTAATATATGCTGGACTTGTCGCTCTACTTATTGCTACAGTTTTAACGTTAATATCAATGGTGCAATATTTATGGATTGCGCACAATGACTTTTTCGATAATTAATAGGTTTCAAACTGGTCGTTTCAAGGAATAAATGATTAAAGCAATTTATCATTATAAAACGGCTTATTTTGATGATTATTAACGCAATGGTGCAATTTGCATTCAGAATAAAGTTAAACATTAATCAATCAAACAATTTATCTAAAATTTCTATTGACTGAAATGATAAGACAGGTAAAATGCACAGCATCCGAAACGCAATTACCTTTAGGTAACTAAGTTTTGAGCCCGGGTGGTGAAATCGGTAGACACAAGGGATTTAAAATCCCTCGGCCTTTTTGGCCGTGCGAGTTCAAGTCTCGCCCCGGGCACCATTTACAACACTTCTCTTATGCGGGAATAGCTCAGTTGGTAGAGCGCAACCTTGCCAAGGTTGAGGTCGCGAGTTCGAACCTCGTTTCCCGCTCCAATATCGCGTATAAACAAATCTCAATATATCTTTAATTCATTGATAAATAGAGCATTTTACGTTTTTTTCTGTCTGCGGAAATTTTTATTAATGTAAGAAATGTTATTTTCTATCTCCAAAATATTGTTCTCTCAATGCTGGATCTGTAAAAAGACAACTATCGTCAAATTTTTTATCAAACTCTTCACGACTTTTTATAGGCTTATCATTAATATAAATATAATTTTTATCTAAACCAATCGTTTCGTCCCATTCTGAATCATGTCGGATCTCATTTTTCGTTCTAAACGTATTAACATCGGCACCGTCTATTTTTTTTCCATCGTAGTAGATTGCATTTTCAACACGTAAGTAATTTCCTCCTAACACCGCATAATCTGAAGATGAGCCAGCTATAAAAAGTTCACTATTGACTTGAGAATGGCAGGTATAAATATAGATATGGTGTTTATCTTTGAAATAATACTTACTTTGCATACCTTCGTTATATCTTAACCAGTAATCATTATTAATCTTTTTTCTATCCTCTATGTCATTAAACAGCAAATCAAACGTTTCTATATCAATTGTTTTGCTTACTGGTTGATACATTTTCGTTTTTAAATTATAAATTGTTGAATAATCGAGTGTATCTGTTGTTTTTTTTGCACACCATGAATTAGGAATTTGAATATTCCATTCGTTACCATTCTTGATAAGAAATGTAGAAAGAGTTTTTGTATCAGCATTATCGCAGGCTGTTACCAAAAAATGGATAGAAAATAGAAGATTATTTTTTTATTTTTCATAATTGGTTGATATTAAATATCTCTCCTTGATAATAGTCATTCTTTCCATTTTACCAAACCAAATTCCCTTTTTATATGATAAGGAAAAATCATTTGGATTAGTTTTTGCTACATTTTTTATGTATCCCCCTGCTAATGTCTCTTGAAGATAATTAACCTGCTGTTTTCTTTAAAATAATTGCTATTTTCAAGTTTTTCATATGAGTTGGCATCGATATTACTCACTTCTATATAGACACATTTGGGGCATGATACTGTGGTGGAATCTACTGAACGAATAAATAAATTATTATTCATATTACGATATAAATTATCTTTAATTTTTTTATAATCGGCACTTTCTTTTAAGCAAGGTATCTTTGTGACCGTTTTTAAACTATTGCCATTATTATAATAAAAGTGATGATTATCTTGAGCATAAAAGTACGCACCTAAATGTTCATAACTCTCTGTATCGATATTATCTTTTAATGGATGTTGGTCTCATTATGGGTAATAGTTGATAAATAGCGGGATTTAAGATCATTATTGTGTGAAAGTATATCTAGATTTCCGGTTTTATCTTGAAAGAGATCATCTTTTATCAATACTACTTCTTCGCTTAGATGACAAGATACTAATAAGATGGGCAAGAATAGCGTAAGAAGTTTTCATCACATTTAGGAATAGATTAGTTTTCTTCTGGAAAATATTGTTGTTTTAATTTTTCAAACTTAGTCGCGTTTAATATATTTTTTAGTGGCTCAAAATCTTTATATTCCATAATATCGCCTTGAGACCAAAAAAGATGATTATTATCAACGCCTAGCATCATATTACCAAACTTTATAACATGAAACTGTTTAGCATCAGCATCAAGTTTTTTGGTTAACCAATAGACGTTTTTATCATCTTTAATGTAATTATCAGGTAACAACTCAAACTTTTCAGGATTAATTTCAATAATGGTAATTGGATCAAATCTGGGAGGGAATTGTTGATATGCATAAACAGCACGTTTATCTTTAAAATATTGTGTATTATCAATCTGGTGAAATGAGTCGATATCAATGATATCTTTAAGAGAAAAATAATGACCATCTTTAGTAAGGTAATCATAATACGCTGAATATAAAGAATCTGTACCAGGAAAGACTTCATTCACTCTTAAATAAATATTGTTAATATTATCTTTAAATAAAAGATCATCTTTTATCAAAATATATTGATGACTTTCTAAAGTATTTGTAATAACTGGCACAGTTTTTTTTTCACATGAAAAAAGGAGCAAACAACTGATTAAAATATAATATATTGATTTCATAATGTTTTTAATTTCAGCTAGCCTTATAATATTATTAGCAGCCCTTTTAAATAAACTAATAGTACTTTCTAAAAAGTAATTGTCTATTGCATTAATAATTTTCTTTGTTTCAGTTTTCCACAGAGTGCCTTGATCAAACACTTCAAATTGTACATTACAAAAATCAGTACTATCAATTAATAAAAATCAATACATGTATATCGTTTAGTACAGAATTTTAATATAAATTGTATCCTAATCTTTTATTAATATCATTTACAATAATAGTCATTCGTTCCCTTTTTATATGATAATGAAAAATTATTTGGATTAGCTGCTAATAGATTAGTTCTCTTCTGGAAAATATTGTTGTTTTAACTTAATTTTAATAGTACTTTCTATATCTAAAGAATTAAATTCAGAATAGGATAATCGTTCATTCCTTATATAAAGATATTTTTCATCATAACCTAATTCTGGATGATTCGCATTTGCTGATATAACATTAAAATATTTAGCTTCAACGTCTAATAACTGTCTTGCATTCCAAAAAACGGTCTGGCTATCTTTAATATATTGCCCTACAACTTTATAGTTTGAAAATTGCAGAGGTAAGATGTAGACATTAATATCTGTAGCAAAATCAGCAATAGCATATATATTTTTATTATCAGAAAAATATTCAGTTGAATCTATACGATGAAAACTACTTTCATTCAAAACATCATTGAGTAATTTTATTTTCAATTCAGGAAAGTGTAAATCGTAAACTCTATTTTGATAACCATAAGCAATTGTTTCTCTGGGATATCCAGGATGTTTATATTGTAAGTAATAATTACCTTGTTTATCTTTATATAGGATATCTTTTACCTGAATATAGTCAGAATTCACTTGTTCTAAATGTATTTTTTGTGTTTTTGTATCATTCGAACAGGTGTTACATGAAATAGTTAGTAACATTAATATAAAAATTATTTTTTTTGCATTTTCCATAGTTTTTCATTTATTGAACCGTATTTGTATTATCATCATAAACCCAAAAATCTTCAGAATTATCTAGTAATTTACCTAATGTTCAACTTGCCACAAAAACAAAATAACTTTCCAGAAGATACTGTTTTTAGATTTTTTTAGAAGATAAAGTTTTTTGCTCCGTCGTTTTTTGTAAAGAATCAATTTCCTCTGATATAACAGATTTTAGAGGAACGGCACCAACCGGCAATGCTTTTTCAATAATTAAGTCAGAACCTTGTTTGGCTAACCATTGCTGTAACTTGGTAAAATCACTACACCAAAGGGTTTCAATATCACTATCACGTTGTTGATTGTTTTCGGAAGTCAATTTAACTGCTCGTACCTGCATGCGTGCCACCTCAGCGTTAGCGGCTAACTCTATGCCGTAACCAGGTTTAGAAGGATTACGCAAAACTAATCGCCCATCTTTCGCCCACTGTGTATCCATTCCGTGTCGTACTTCATATCCTAAGCTAGCCAGTCCCTGTAAAATAACTTGTTGTCTGTACATCGCTTCTGTTTTTTCTGTGATTTTTGCCAGCGTATGTTCGCAATTATCTATTAATATTTTCAATTCTTTAACACTCATCGTGTCAAGTTTATTAAAATCAAAATCTAAAGGCTCCGTTGTTTTTTGTTGTAATTCAGCGATTAATAATTCCAATTGTGCTTGTAAAACTCCACGTTCCTTGGCCTCATTAATCGCTTGAGCTAAGTCAAGAATAATACTATCAAGTAGTAGTTTCTTACGGCTAGGTTGTAACTCCTGCTCAATGTTGTTTAAGCGCTCAATAAATACATCATAAACTTCTTTTTGTTCAAGTGATAATTCTGCAAGATAGTGTTCAATTTTTTGTATATAAGGGTCTTTTTGCAATTCAATATTTTGTTGTTCTAACCAGCTTGCAAAGGTTTGCGTGGTGTCATCAACCACCATACGATCCAGCAAAGCTTGTTGCTTTTCTGAAAGTTCTTTGGTGTTTTTAGGCGTGAGTAAATTAAAGGCTTTCGTTAAAAGCTGATTAACATTCCCCTGATATTTACCTTTAATCGCTTGCTGTAATTCGTTATTGAATTGATCGGTGAGTACAACTTGTTTATTATTTAATAAATTAATGAGAGCTTTGATATTTTCTTTTGCTTGCTTTTCTTCAATAGCTTGCTGACTTTTTGCAGCGACCTTTAATTGTCGACGTTGTGCGATATCGTCACTTAGACTGGTTATTTCAATCGGTACAAGTCTTTGTATGTCTGAGAAACGTTGCTCTTCTAACATTTGATCAAAGGTTTTTCGTTTTGCAATGATTGTTTCATAAAACTTTTCATCTGTTTCATTCAGCTTATCCATTGCTTTTTGCCATTGCTTAATTGATTGATCCAGACGGGCCAAATAGCCTTTGCTGGTAGCCGTCAATTCTTCTAGCGTAACAATTTTAACAACTTTTGGGCCACTCATTGACTAACCTCAGGTGCTAATACAGTTTCAACCAACGTTTTTAGACGTTTCTTTTCATGCTCGCTATTTTCATACCACTTATGTGATGAAATACGTAAAATATTAGGAATTGCACGTTTTAAAACCGATTGTCGCCAGATTTCACGTGATCTGGCATGATTTAACAATGAGTGAATTGGTGCATCACATTCAATCCCAATACTGTATAGTTTCGTTGCTGGGTCTTCAATCGCAAAATCTAACGCGAATACACCATTACCTGATTGACGCATATACCCTACCCCCAAAGACTGGATAAAGGCTTCTACATCATCAAGAAAAGCATCTTGTTGCTTAGTCTCTGTTCTATCAATAACCAACTGGCTATAACCCGTAACCCGATTAAGTAGATCTTTACTGTAATCAAATTTACCTTCTGACAATGCTTTAGCATAGGCTAAATAGCACTGTAAATAATCTCTAGGTGTAGTTGGGCTCTGTTTGCCAGATAACATATCAGAAATAGCGTCTATCGGCATCGAGGAGACTAAAATTACTTTTTTTCGAGCTCGTGTAATGGCCACATTAAGTCGCCTTTCTCCACCTTGTTGGCCTAATACGCCGAAATTACGTCTAAAGACTCCTTTCTCATTGCATCCGAAAGTTGTCGAGAACACAATAATGTCCCGTTCATCGCCTTGTACATTTTCAACATTTTTAATAAAAATGGACATATCTTCGCCGTTGTCCATACGTTGATTTTCTTCTTTGAAGATGTCGGCAAACGTTTCATTTTCAGCTGCTTTTTCATAAAAAAACTTTTCAATTAAGTCTGCTTGTTTTTTATTAAATGTAACCACGCCTATAGAAGGAGGTTTGCCCGAGGACTGCTGCCAAATATTGCCCACCACTTGAACAACTTTTTTGGCCTCTTTTAAATTTGTTTGTTGTTCATATACTCCATTAGCCCATATATACTCTATAGGCTGTGCTTGTTTAATCATATCTAACGGATGCCGAACGGGTATATTTAGTTGATTCATATAGAAAGCAGCATTCGAATAATCAATTAACTCTCGATATTCCGAACGATAGTGAATTTGCAGGCCTGTTGTTGGTAATACTGAACGAGCAAGTTGTAGTAAATCAGGACAATTCGTAATTTCTTTTGAGTCCCATGTGCCTTGTAATATTTCTTGTTGTTCTTCATCGGTTAATTCAGCGCTTAAATTAAGATCTAAATCTTCCTCAAGCTCTACTTGAGCACTAAAGAAAGAGCTAGGTGGCATTTGCTTTTCATCCCCACTCACGACAGCCACTTGACTGCGATAAAGTGAAGGTAAAGCATATTCGACAGGCATTTGTGAAGCCTCATCAAAAATGACCACATCGAACAAGCCTGCTTTTAAAGGTAATAGCCGACTCACAATATCAGGATTCATTAACCAAATGGGTCTTAAGCTCATAAGCCCTAACTGCACACCTTGTTCTACAAACTCGCGCAATCTTCTCGCACGCTGCCCGGTTAATCGGGTAATATCTTCCCATTCTCTAGCGCTCGCTAACTTACCGACAGGAATATTGTGCGTAAATAAGGTTTTATTTAATTCACGGATCTCTTCATCAGCTGAGGCTAAAGCCTGAATTTGTTGTTGAATTTCATCCTCATTGGTTAGCAGTACAGGATTATCTTGCTCAATACGTGCTTTCCATGTCTGTTTAGCCTCATAATTTAATAATTGTCTAAAACTTTTATCAAGGGCTGTAGTGGGTAAATGAGTTAATTCTTCCTGATAGAGCCTTAAACGTTCAAACAACTTAATAGCCTTGGTTGATAATTGTGGAACACGTTTTCTAAAATATTGGTAAGCTTCCATGGTATCGAGTACACGGTTAATTTCTATCAGCAACAGCGGAGAAATTTCATTTTTTTCGATGGACGTTTTGCAGTTTCCATAGAGAGTATCTTCAAAATAACTCACTAACGGCAATAATGCCTCTAAAGAAGCTTTACGTGAAGCATATCTTTCAAAAGCGGTATGATAATCATTTAATAAGTGTTCGAATGCCACTTTACCTTGTAGGACTGACTTTTCAACTTCTTCACAGTGAGGTGCTGACATAATTCTTTTAGCCCATTCTTTTACCTCTTGCAAACTTGTTAATGTTTCATTGACGACATTTTTTATATTAAGGTTTGTACGGTTATCAGGCACAGGCAATTGTAGTCTAGCGCATATAGTCTGTATTTCTTGACGAATGGGGCGATATTCTTGCTCAAGCACCAATGCATTATAAAGCTTAGGAATGCCCTCCAAATTCGGCAGTTCGCCTTGTGATGCTAAAAATGCTAATAACGCCTGTTTTGATCTATAATGTTTAATACTTAAGAAACTATACCATGGCCTAGGCATTAACATCAGTCGAGCTTTATTTGATAAATCATTTAATTCATCTAACTCTAACAAACAAAGTTTAAGGGATAAATCACACCAACAGCTTTCATTTAACAGTGCTAAGCGCTCTTTCAATAGAGTCAGTTGGTTAATCAGTAAATCGCCTTCTAATACAGCGGAAGAATCAACACCCAACTTAAAAAAAGTCAACCATTTTACTAAACGTGCGCGAATACTTTCTGAGATCGTCAGAAAATGATCCCCCTCTGCTTCAATCCATTGCTGGTAGGGTTTTGGGTTGTCTACTTCAAAGCGCGTACAATGAGTTAACTTACCCATTCTTAGCTGTTCAACACTTAAAAAATGGGTAAAGAATTTTTTAAAATCTTCTAGTGTCGCTAAATCATGGGAAAATGCTTTTAAATGAATTAGAGGACTATTTTCATAACAGGATGGCAACCAAAAACGCACTAGCGGCGCACACTCATTTTCTAATGCTATTAACTGTTGTGGATCGCAATCACTTATCACTGATCTTATTTGAGGAGCTGCAAATAACTGATAGTTTTTATTAACACCTATTAAATCAGCAATCAATTCTCTATAGCTTAACCCCGTTTGAGGATCTTGTTGATGTAGTGCCTCGTGATGACTATCTAAACGATTTTCTAAATCTGTAATTTTGGCTGCAACTCGCTTACGCTTTTCGATCCAATCCGTTCTTTCAGGAAATTTAAATAATAATCCCAGTTGTTCTCGTATACTACTAATCACCGAATTTCTATTTGCATTAACATCATTGACCATAATACTTCGAGAATCTAGCCCCTCAGCAGCTAAGCGTTTATATACCACCTCTAAGGCAGCTTTTTTTTGGCAAACAATCAACACAGTTTTATTTCGACCAATCGCATCGCCCACCATATTTACAATGGTTTGGCTTTTCCCAGTCCCTGGAGGCCCCTCAATTAAGAGTCCTGAGTCTTGTCGTGCTTGCAAAACGGCATTTTCTTGCGATGGGTCACTGGACACTGAAAAATAGCGATCTAACTCTGCCGGCTTTTCAGGAATTTCAGCAACTGCTTGATAAGGCTTTAAACGCAGTGCTGTTTCTAACGCAGTATTAACAGGTGATAATTTCTTTAAACGGTTAAGTTCTTCACCGATGGATTGACCTAAAAAGTTTACATCAAATAACACAGCCGAACATGCAAAGCAGACTTCACTAAGTTCAGTGTCAAAATTAATAGGTAGATTTTGCACTTGCCGAGACGATACACTCCCCAAATTAGTTAATGTATCCATAACTTCGAGTGTCGTCAGCGCAGATCTCGCTAATAACTCATCTATAACGCTTTTCCAATCTTCATACAACGCCTTTCCCAACATACCTTCTAATGCAGGATTAACCCTGATTTCTTCACGTTCATTATCAAATGCTAAAGTAATACGATTGGGAACGCCCATATCATAATTAAGTGTAATGGGCCAAAGTAATAGCGGAGCAATACGAGGTAATCGATTGCTATTAGGCTCTTGATAAAGCAAAAAAGGGAATCCCATGTACAATCCATTAATCCCCGTATCTCTTCTACAGAGATTAGATTGACGGTATAAATTACGCAATTGATACTCGATAAAGTTGTTGGCTTGAAAGGCTTCCAGATCAATAGCTTGCGGTCGGCTATTGCGCTGTACAATATGATCTAACAATTTATTGGCAGACGTTCTTTCTGTACCTAATAAATTAATATCGACACGCGCAGTGTACATTCCTAGACGCATTCTCACTAAAGGGCCTTTTAATATAGACGTAGTGACTTTTTTATGGAAAAAATCAATAATCTGAGAGGTATACTGCCGTTTATGGGGCTTAACCCATTTTTCAGGTCCAATACTTAATAAAACCAACAATTTCGGTAATGGCATGCGTTTTTCAAGACGGTATTGTTCTGCCCATTGGTCGACTTCATCCACCCCCGTGCTGGCAAACCCCTCTATTCGTTCATTTAACTGTTGATAAAGAGTCAAACGTGGTTGCGCGATTAACCTTCTTAACGCCTCATCATCAACCATATCAATGTTTAATTTCTTTCCTAATTTGAGTGACTCTTTAAGTACTGTATCTAATGATTTAAACTGTCCAAGCTCAGCACTGAGTAAAACAATAAAATCCTCTTCGCTAATGATACGTCGCTCTAATAATGACAGTAGCCCTGCATTATTTGCATCCGGAAACAGGGCACTTTTTTCCGACCATATGGCTGCTAATTGGGCTCGAGAAGCAGATAACAAATGGATTCTTAAAACTTCCTCATCAAGTTTTATTTGTAAGTTCAAAGCACGCTGACGAACTGTATTAGCTCGCTCATGTAAATGCCATAACCACACCTCAGACGCTTTTAGTAAACTTGGAATAACCCCTGAAATAAGCTGGTATCCATCACTAGGATGTTGCAATAACCAATTTGGCGTCACAATATTACCGGCTATAATGAGTGGGATGTCAGGATTTAAAATCTTTAATACCACCATCAATTGCATATCCGATGTTAAATCCGGCCTACGCATAACCTCTCTGATAGTGGCTAGACTCGTGGCGTCAAAATCTGCTTGCTCTAACCATGTCACCAAATTACCTCGAGACAAAAGCTCTGTCGCCTCTTGCCAATTAACAGGGTTAGCTGCATTTAATGCAAATAATTTAACTCTATGGTAACTTTTTCCACCTAAGGAAATACTCTTATCGAGATCAACTTCTTGCGCAGCCGCTTGCACCATTTCGGGAGCAGCTACATCCTCGCCGTTAATCCATGCTTGAACTTCAGACCATTGCCAGCGACGATGATGATCTTTAGCCAATAGCCCTCTTAATAGCAACTGTAACCGAGGGTCTAATGTGGTTGGAATATCTACACCACTAGCCAGTACTTGAATGATAAACGCTTGTGTATTTACGCCCTCAAAGCATTTACCTTGTGTCAATTGCTCTAGTAGAATAACGCCCAAGCTCCACCAATCAGAAGCGACACTCACACCACCTGCTACAACTTCTGGCGCAGTATAAAAAGTAGTTGCCAAAGGCGATATGACTTCTAGATCAAACTCTGAGAGCCTTGCTGAACCAAACCCAGTAATCACTAAATCCAGAGGTTCTTTTGTTCGCACTAATAAGTTATTAGGTCTTAAATCACAATGACGTAAACCGGCTGCGGTAAAAGCATTTAGTGCTTGACCTAGCTCTGTCATGACATGGCGAATAGTATCCATATCATTAATGACCATCCCCAGATCAGCTAATACTCCACCTGTTAATTCTTCAGCCACAACATAAGCTTGGTCGTTCCAACGACCTTTAGTAATAATTTCTGGCACATGCTCACGAGGAAGGTTACGCAAGACTTCATATACATCAATATTTGGCTCAGCACCAGTATGATAGAGCGTTAGAACTGCACGTTTTTCATCATGTAATCTTTTGACCAAATAACGTTCACGCACGCCATCTGTTTGACTAATAAGTTGCAGTAACTGCCAATCATCAATGGTGGTAATATCAGACTCTGTTATGGTTTCTTCATGGTTAGAAGATATTCGTTCTGGATTTTCTGAATTATCTATCTCGGCTAAATCAGCACCGCACTCCATGCAAATTAAATCACCTGTATCCATGATATGGCCATTAACACAATGTGAAACAGTGATTTCTGGCAACACATCATTGACCGTTACAACGCTCTGGGGGCGCCATCCTGTTTCACTAATAGTTACTGATGACAAATCCCAACCACAGGGTTCATCGTTAATAGTCCCTTCACAGAAAATCTCATGAAGAGATCGCTCTGTTTGACAATTAGGACAAAACCGCATCATTGCCATTCTAAAATCCTTAATACTTTGTTTTATCAGCGGTCACTTTTATCTGGTGCCCTTGTTGCTTTAAAAGATTATGTAATTTTACGAAATCATCGCGCCTAGGAATGCCGGCAAACCAGACAACACCTTCTGCATCAAACATGACATCTAATACTTTATCCTCAGTTGTAACTGCTTGCTGATAATAGGCAAATTTTTCTACAGCTTGTGAAGTAAAACAATGTAAACGTTGATTATCACTACCTCTTAACCTTAAAGTTTGTGAACTCTGCCGTTGAAAGGGGTCACTGATTAACACATCAATGTAAGGTTTAATTTGCTGTAACTGGTCGGTAATATCTTCAACGGCATACCCTGTGTACACTAAAATATCGACCTTTGTTCTTTCGCGTAACTGAACCACAATAGCCAATAACGCCTCAAATTGATCGAACGGTTCCCCGCCAGAGATAGTAATCCCATCAATCAAAGGTAGGTAAGAGGAAAGCTTCATCATCAGTTGTTCAATTGGAATTAACGTTTTTGCTGTTGCCCATGTATCAACTGAAATACAACCCTCACAACGTAAACTACAACCTTGAAACCAAATACCAAGTCGCCTACCTGGTCCTAGTGTTGTTACTGGAAAATGAATACGCGAGATACCAACTGTTAACACCATTTACTCCAAAATTAATTGTCCTATTTGCAACTGAGTTACCACTAATGTTTGACCTTTTTGAGGGTTTAACTTAAACAACTCACGAGCCAATGGATTTAATAAATAAGCCTCAATGTGATTACGTATTCCTCGACCACCATTTGATAAATCAGCTAAAGCAATGTTTCTCAAACTGTCTAATGCTTCTGGGGTAAAGGATAAAATTAACCCTTGTGATTGTAAATCTTCAATCACACCATCGATCATTTGTTGGAATATTTGCTCCGCCACATCAGGACGAATAAAGTCAAAGACAATAATATTTTCGCCTATCCTATTCAATATTTCGGGGCGATTTAAAACAAATTTAAAATGCCGCTCAATTTCATTTTTTACTTTTGCTTGAACATCATCAAATTGAACATTAGCAGTAACGTTAGGAATGCGCTCACCTGTTTCGGTCAGTTTATAAATTCCAAGATTGGATGTAAAAATGATGAGTGCCTCTGAAAAATAAACACGCTCACCTCGACCAGAAGTTAGAACACCATCATCTAAAATTTGTAAAAATTTATCCATAACCCGAGGATGAGCTTTTTCAATCTCATCAAATAATACGACACTAAACGGTTTTTCTCGTATTGCATTGGTTAGCTCCCCTCCTACATCATAGCCCACATAGCCGGGAGGTGAACCAATTAAACGCTGATCGGAAAATTCTGAACTAAACTCAGACATATCAAAGCGAATGTATGCGCTTTCATCATTAAAGAGCAAACTGGTAACTGTTTTGGCAAGCTCTGTTTTACCTACACCTGTTGGACCTGCTAAAAAAACTACGCCACGAGGTCTATTACCTTTTCGGTTAGCACCAATACCCGTAATTGCTCGCTTTATAATATCGAGCATATGGACAACCGCATGATTTTGTCCTTTAACTCGTTGATACACAAAGTTATCTGCTTGTGCTATTTTTTCACGATCAATTTTCTGCCATGGATCTTCCGTTACACCTACTTTATAGCGCCTTACGGCATCATTGATATCATCAATGCTCAATTTCTCTACTCTTGCCAATGTCGTAATAGCATTCATATCCAGCAATAACATCCCCTCTGTACTGTTAACAAAGGTTGTTTCCGCTTTTGCCAGCAATTCTGGCGAAGTTTGTTGCGAACCAGAAATACCTTTTATTAATCCAGAGGCTAATGCTCGACGAGCAGCGCTGTCTGGTTTAGAAACTGGAATATGACGAATTCGTGGATTATTTACTAATAACCAGTCAGGTAAATCCCCTTCTTTTTCTAGCAACCAAAGTACAGTATTAAAAAAGGGCGTACGATTTGTACCAGCTGGTCTTGCATTCACTCGATGAGAGAGTACTAATGCCCGCGTAAACAGCTGATGTTCTGCTGCACTTAAGTTATCTGCACGAATGGTCAGTTGTGAGGCAAAATCAATAATTAATGCAACAGGCTCGTCATTAAGATTAACAAAATTTTCTAATGCATTTCCCAATAAATCAATGCCTGCAGCAGCCCGCCCTTTTTCTGGCGTTAATCCTACTTGTTGTAATAATTTATCAATATCAATAGCTGGTAAATCTGGCGTTTGTAAACCATAAAACCCCGATAAAGGATCCCAAATCAGTACTTGACTATACCCTACATCGCGGAGAGCACGATATAACGCCAACTCAAATGTTTGTGGTGTAATAACCCCAGGAGCTACTTCACACGCTTGTAAATCCCTGATATTACCTGACAATACAAACTGGCTCTTTAAATGTAAAAACCTAATTAAATCACGCATCCAGCGTGGCTTATTAAACTGATAAGTCATGCCCAAATCCTTTAATAATAAACCTCCAATAATCACTACCATATATTATATAGAAACATATTGATATAACTAGCCTTAATAATTAAAGATATGTAATGTTGATACTACTTAAATAAAACTACTTAGTGCGTGAGAGGAAATTGGCTGACATTTTATGTCATTAATATTAATTACAGAATGTAAAGAAAAATGCTTAATTTCTACTTAGAAGATTATCTGATACTATTAAGTAATATGCTATTCTTAGATAGGCTAGGATATTTTAGATAATGAATGAGCCAATAATTAAAGCCCCTACTTGTAAAGCACCTATTCATCTAAAAAATCGCTTGGTAGTGAAGTCAGTCGGCATTTTAATGCTGTAGTTGCATTTTAAGACGGTATAGGTTTCTCCGTAGTTTCGTGTATTTAAATTGTCAAAAATGTCAAACATTAGAAAAACAAACACTAAATTTATTAGGCAAACAACGCCTGAAGCATTTTCTTTATTCCAAACCAAAATGAAAAAAAAGATTTTTAAAATAAAATTATTAATAGATGAATCGATTTTGGAACGTATTTTAGATTTTTGTGACGAAAAAGATATTAAGAAATTAAACGAACAACAATATCTTGTAAATTTTGACTTTATTGATGATGACTACAGTTATGGCATTTTGCTGAGCTTAGGTCATCAATGTATTTGTTTAGAGCCTGAGCATATACGTCACAAACTGGTTGAACGAGCGGAAAAATTAGTTAAATCTTATAAAAAATCGGTCAATTCATTGATGTCAAATTGTTCTATTAAATAACTTATCATCAATGAGTTGTTATGGTAATTCAAGTCCGTGAAAGTCAATTGAGTACCACAAGAAACTAGACCGTTAGCAAAAGCAATATTGGTGTCGGTATAAATATTTTATATATAATAAGTTATAAAGTTTAATTCATACCTCGTTTTCCGTTCCAATTTCAATATCCATAAAAATAGATAAACTTATCAAATTCAATAAAATTATATCAAGACTTTACCCTAGTACATATTGACAGATACTAAAAGTATAATTAAGCCCCCTCTTTTCATTATTCAATCGGATATACCTAATTATTCCAATTAGATTCAAATAACATTAAACAAAACGACTTTTAAAAAAGCCAAAAGATATCGAGTTTTATACTCTTTACATTAGATCTGATAGTTAATATCATATAAATTTAATACGGTATAGAATAATAATTATTATCTTTTTTTGTAAAAAAACTCTAAAAATTAAGATATAGATTGTTGTCGAACAACAAACCTAATAGTTATATAAACAGATAACTTAAAGTGTTTATAATTACGGAAAAGCTTTTGGGATATGATGAGGCTAAAGGCACAGAAAACGAATTCTCGAAGCTCTAAATTATAAAAATGAATATATTTACATTCTTCAAAAATTATTGATATCTAACCTAATAGATAACTTGCTAATTATGATAAATAATAAAGTTTATCTACTATCGTAGATATTTTTTAATGGAAGCGAAATAATAAGGGATAAATTATGGACAAAAATGCTCAATTTTTTGCCGATTATTGGCGCAATTCTTTAGTGGATTCTATTTTCGCAAAAGGTGGCTTGGATAGCAAAGACATTGAACAGTTTTTAATATGTGACTCGGAGGTATTGGAAAACGGTCAAATTAGCAGTGAATTAACTCAACAACTTTTTCAAAATGAGCCAGAAGATCGCAAAATTATTGAGGTCGTTTTAAGACCTAAAGTTTATCGAAATATAATTGAACATACTTTTGCCAAAAAAAATATTCCTGAGTTTGTTGTACCAGTAGCAACCAATGCATTATTAGCAAAAAATGGCAGACTATACCCCTTGAACAATGAAACTATTATATCTCGTGATATTTTAGAGCCACTGGTAAAGGGATCATTTTCAGTAGGTTCGGTAGATAACCTTGACCGCTATTTAACCTCTAATATTGTGTCGGGTATTAATTATCAGGAAGATGAGCAAGGAAATTGTGAATTAACAGAAGAAGAATATACCGTAGCTTGGAAAACCTATTTAAAAGATTGTGATTCACTGCTTAAAGCCATCGCTAAGGATTGGCTTGAAAGTGATAATACTTTTGAGTCATTAAATTACGGCTATATCATCAAAAAAGATGTTATCAAAAATGCAGCTATGCACATAGTTTCTTTATATGACAAGTTAGGTGATTCTACAGATGACATCCCTCTTTTTAGCAAATTCGCCTCAATACATTCAACGAAGAAACAACCTTGTTTAGCAGACAATAGTCTTTTTTCAAAACGGTTGGCTCACTCAGGTGATCAATTTCCTTTAGCAGATGCGCAACGAGATGCATTGAATCATTTGTTAAGTACTGAAAATGGTGAAATATTAGCAGTAAATGGCCCACCCGGAACAGGAAAAACAACCATGCTACTTTCTGTGGTGGCCTCAATATGGGCACAACATGCACTGGATGAAAGTGAACCTCCCGTCATTGTAGCTGCTTCCACCAACAATCAAGCCGTTACTAACGTTATAGATGCGTTTGGGAAAGACTTTTCTATAGGAGAAGGCGTTTTTGCAGGTAGATGGTTACCTGATATTGCTAGCTTTGGTGCCTATTACCCTTCTCGAAGTAAATCAGAGAAAGCTGAAAAAACATATCAAACCGAATCTTTTTTTACTCAAATTGAAACTCAACAATACTATGAAAAAGCAAAACAACACTATATAAATTGTGCGCTACAAGCCTTCCCTGAGTTAGATTTAAAAGATTGCTCTGTCAAAGATATCGTAAATAAACTCCACCAAGCATTAAAAAAAGAAGCGAATAAATTAGAATATATTGAAAAATCATGGCAAAACTTATCCAACCTACGCCAAGAGGTAAAGCAGCTTTATGGAGATTCTCTAACAGATACAAAAAATAAATATGATCAACAGTTACAAACTGAACAAGCAAGCAAAAGTCTTTGGCAAAATGTGGAAACATCTTGGCTACAATATCTTGCGAATGAAAGCATATGGCTTCCACTATTTTCATGGATACCGGCAGTAGCTCAAAAACGCTTATCAAACGCCAAACTTCACCTTAAAAAAATATGGCCGGCCGAACAAAAACAACAATGGCAAACGATAAATAGTATTTCCCAATTTGTTGAAAATAAACTTAACACACTCGAACTAACAATACAAAAAAATCAAAAAACGCTCAAAGAGATAGATCATATTATTTTAAAGTTAAATCAATCTTTGAATGATTGGCATATTGCATTACAGCCTTTGGGTATAACTGATAAAGACCAAGAAATAACATTCACTCAAGTTGATAAGCTTACAGATATTAAAATTCGCTTTCATGTATTCTTACTGACAACCCATTATTGGGAAGGACGTTGGTTAATGGATATGGAAGAGCTGCTTCCAGACCTAGAAAATTGGAAAAGAAAAAATGGTGCTGCACCAACTAAAAAGCGTTGGCATTTACGTATGAAGTTAACACCCTGTATTGTTTCCACATTTTTTATGTTACCAGCTAAATTTATCTACACCGGAGCAGAATATAAGAAAAATTACTTATATAGCTTTGCAGATTTACTTATTGTGGATGAGGCTGGTCAGGTATTACCCGAGGTTGCAGGGGCATCATTTTCTTTAAGTAAAAAAGCACTGGTTATTGGTGATACATTCCAAATTGAACCTATATGGTCTGTCCCTCCTAAAGTCGATATTGGTAATTTGCAAAAGGCTAAAATTATTTGCAGTTCAGATATTGAAGAGGAGTATGAGCATCTTAAAAAACTAGGAAAAACGGCATCCTTCGGTAGTGTGATGAGAATTGCACAACAAGCTTCCAATTATCATTATGATCCAGATATGGAGCCCGGAATGTTCTTATATGAGCATCGCCGATGTTACGATGAAATCATTGGTTTTTGTAACGAATTAGTCTATAAAGGAAAACTCAAACCAATGCGGGGTAGCTCACCTGAAAAAGCAAACCTTCCGGCGTTAGGTTATTTGCATATTGATGGTGTCTGTCAAAAGGCCCATACCGGCAGTCGTTTCAATAAATTGGAGGCGACAGTTATTGCGAAATGGCTTGTCGAAAATAAAAACATTTTAGAAAATCAGTATAAAGAACCAATAAATAAAATTGTTGGCATTGTTACCCCCTTTGGAGCACAAGTTGCAGAAATAAAGAGAGTGATTAAGGAGTCAGAATGTGGAATCAACGTTGATGATGAAGAGGATTCATTAACTGTCGGTACAATTCACTCCTTACAGGGAGCAGAAAGAAAGATCATTATCTTTTCAACAGTTTACTCAAAACATGCCAATGGTAATTTTATTGATGATAAACCGAGCATGTTGAATGTGGCAATTTCACGGGCAAAAGATAGCTTTTTAGTCTTTGGTGATATGGATATATTGGATCCTTCTTCAAAATCACCGAGAGGAGTGTTAGCCAAATACTTATTCGCTAAACAAGATAATAAATTGTTTTTTTAAATATATCGCTAGGGAAAGATTTAACCAAATCAAACAATGGGAATTATCAAATTATTAAAAGAACAAAAAAACTAGCAACTATTGAAATCACTAATATATTAAATATCATGGATGATAGCTGTTAAAAAGGAGTGAAAGTTTCTGGATTGTTTAAAAAGATGGGATTTAATCTAACAGAGCGCTTATAGAAAAAGCTAACTGTTAGATTAAACTTATGTCATTAAGTCAATTTCTAGACCTATATAGAACTACTAAGGCATTTACTGACATTCAAAATTAGCAGGATTATTGGTATTACCCTCACCTTTGTAAACTGTTTTTTGTGGATATGCACATAATGGTCGTTGCAAAGTAAGATTACCATTCTCTATTTTTTTGGCTGTTAGGTTTTTTGGCGGTTGTTGTTTTTCGACCCAATTTACCAGTGATTCAAAACCATTGATCTGGTCTGCACCATCACCACCATTACAATGATCAACGCCAGGTGCCATATAAAGCTTAACAAATTCATCCGTGTGTTTCTGTCCCCCCATTAATTTTACAACGTGATTGTAATAATGAATCGTCCCTTTTGGTGGGATTAAACGATCATCCCAACCATGCCAAATAATCATTTTTCCACCAGATTTTTTAAACTGACTCAAATCTGGATTATCCGTACCCATAATAGGTCTGAATAAATCGACTGATTCATTAAAATAATCGACAAAGCTTTGGTAGTCCATGTTTTTCCAATCAAGATTTGGATTCTGTGCTATCCAATATTTTAGATAATCAACAGGGATTGGAAATGGTTCACTACCAGCAAGTGCCTCTTGCGGTGCGGTTTTTTCCACACCAAACCATAAGGATTCTCCAAGTTGATTCGTCGGACCTTGCCAAATTTTTCGTAATGCTATAATTTCAGCATCATTAAAACTATGTTCTTTTAAAAAGTTATCAAAAATTTCTAATGCTGTTGGATCATTGATTATACCGTCTTTAATTCCATCTTGTTCATCAGCTAATTGAATTATTGCCTTTCGTAACATTATAAGTTTATGAGTATCAATCGGATGCCCTAACTCCTTTTGCATAACAACTTGAGGCCACAATTCAGAAGGGATAAATTTGTCCCATTGAATTGCTGGTGCCACAATATAGATACCGTCATAATCAGCGGGAAATCTTTGCGCCTCCATTAATCCTTGTCGCCCTCCCGTTGAACAACCATTCCAATAAGAATAGTCAGCTGGTTTACCATAATACGCTTGAATAATGTGTTTAGTTTTAATTGTCATTTCATGAACACTACGATAAGCAAAATCCGCTATCGTATCGGCTTGTAACTGATTATTCTTGAATACAAAATCACCTTCAAACAGATTCCCACGATGTCCGGTATCTGTTCCCATTGCTGCGTACCCTCCTTGAACTGCAACAGCTAATTCGTCAAAAGGAATAAAACCAGCATATCCCCCTCCTCCAATCGCTTGTAAACGATGATTCCATTGAGTTGGCAACCAAACTTCAACGTTGATCTTAGGTTGAATCACCAATTCAATCCGACAAAGCTGAGGAAGTTGAGATATCTCTTTTGTATCCGCATTGCGCAATGAATCAGCTAAATTAGACGGCGGTGTAAAATGACCGGCAATAAGTTCTGTTTTGATAATTTTAGCATCATCAAATTTAAGGTTTACTAATGTTTGGCAACGTTCGTTATCATTGGCGTTTGCAAAATTGGAAGTACTAAAACAGCTTAATATCGTCAAAAATAATAGACAATGTTTCATTTTTACCTATCTCCCTATGAATTTAATCATTTTTTTAGATCTCTGGTCGCGAGTATCTTTATAAACGATAGTATCATTTTTACTACGCTATAGTTAGTTAGAAATTTGGTTAAATCTATTGCTGCTTTTTACCCATATTTTTTAAAAATTTTTGTTGGTAATAAAAGAGTTCTGATAAGGTAATATCCTGACAAGGGATACCGTGCTTTTTAGCTATTTGATGAATGATAATCGTTAACTCAAAATAGTGACGATGACAAAATCCTGGATAAAGATGGTGAGTTAAATGTAAATTTAAGCCACCAATCCAATACTCAAATAACGGATGCTTTAAACGCCAATTTAGCGAGGTATCAAACGTATGCCTAACTTGACTATGTTGCATTTTTCCGTCTTTGGGAATGGGATAAAATGTCGCTTTAGCCCAATGCGTACCAAGTAATAACATCACAAATATCATTGAAGAGAACATTTGGCTTAGCAAATATATAATCAACATTATCCCTAAGTTTAACCATTCACAGACTAAAATCGGCAAAATAATCGTGATAGTTAAATGTAACATTTTAGGGATAAAAAATAACAACCAACCAACTAGTCCATTATAAGCACCATTTTCAGTAAATTTATTTTTTTCAAATTTAATTCCCAGTCTATCTTGCCAATCAAAGAACCAAATAATTGTAGGAAAGGTCATTGCTGCAATAAAAGGCCAATAATACTGTTGATAACGCATATACCAATGACGGCGTTGATAAGGTGTTTGTCTAAGAAAACCATTATAGTCAATATCAAAGTCATAGTGTTCGATATTAGTATAAGGATGATGTTGAGCAACGTGTCTTACTTGCCAACAATCTGGATCAATACCTAGCGGTATGGTAATAATTCGATTTAGCCATCGATTTGCTTGAGGTGTTTTAAAAAAAACATTGTGTGAAGCATCATGAACAACATTAACCGCTAAAAGCATTGCCATAAAAATAAATAAAAAATAATAGATTACAAAGTACCATAAGGCGTGTTCACACAATAAACATGCAACATAAAACCCACAAGTTAAAAGGCTCAATAATATTAACTTAGCAAACATACCAACATCTGCATAACGATGATCATGATTATTGATTAAATAATTTGTTGCCGCATCCTGAATATCTTTAAGTAATGCTTGATCTTGCTGATCATCGAATTGTAATGAGGTTAATTTTCGCATACCATTATCTCTCGACAGCTTATAACTTTGCTACTAGTTATTTGTTTTTAAACCACATTATCAAAATAAAAATACTGTGCATCGCTATTAGCCACATACATATTAGCCAATAACAAGCGCCCCAATGTTGATGTAAAATAAAATAAAGTGGTAAAAACCAACTAACACATAACCAACAATAAATTCCCCAGTTTCTACCTTCTGATACTCCCCCTAATGCTATCGTACCGAGCACTAGAACTATAAATAATAAATATTGATCTAAATTTACATCATGATACCCATATCCATAGTCATAGATATAACAAATAGTCAAGGCAAACAGCAGTAGTCCTCCAGTGACTAAAGCTAGATTTGAAATACAATAACTTCGATTTTCTATCGGACGAAATTTAATGTTCAGCAATTTCATGAAAGGTAGATTATTCGCCCAAAAAGGATTTAAAGAAATTACTCCTGAACTGCCATAATGATTAATTTCATCTTTAGGGTGCGGTGCAAAACTGGCAAATAATTTATCCCAGAAAATAAATGAGCCAGAAAAATTATGATTTGAATAATACTCGTTTTTCAAATGATGTACTCGATGATGCTGAGGAGTGACAAAAATATATTCTAATATTCCTAATTTGGGTGTTAACGCATTATGATTAAAAAATTGAATGCTGTAATGAAACAATGAAACGGCAAAGAAAACAGGTGTTGGCACACCAATAATTGCTAATATAGCAAAAAAAGGAATTGAAGTTAATGAAGAATACCAAGAGTTACGAACCGCTAAAGATAAATTAAAATGCTCACCTTGATGATGAACAATATGCACAGCCCATAAAAAAGGAATTTTATGAATTAAGCGGTGTTCCCAATAAAAGCCTAAGTCCCAAGCTAAAATAGCAAAGATCCAAAGGAAATAATCAGGAATATTTATAAACAAATCAAAACTAAAGTGTGAAAAAACATATTGATAACAGATTAATTCTAAACCGCGAAACAACCATAATACCAAATGACCTGAATTTAAATTAAAAATAATATCTGTCCAATTTACAGTCTGTTTTTTGACAAATTGTAGTATCAAAGCTTCTGCTGTAACCATGATTAACATTATAATGATAGGTACGATTAATTCCATATTCTCAATTCCTTTTATAAATTCATTTCCTAATGTTTTTTCAACCAACAGTGGATCAACCATCCTAAAATGATGGCTAGCATGATACCGCCAACTAAATCCATAAATACATGACGGCGTAATTGGATAACTGAAAGACAAATCATTGTCCCCCAGATTATCATTACAATTGTGATTATAGGATGTTTTATATTTAATACCCCCCAAACAGCAATTGTTGTTAATGAAACGTGTAATGAAGGGAAACAGTTCTGATTGACATCAAATTCAATTAATTGCTGATATACTTTGCTGCTTAATGAAAAGGAAGTATCAACAGGCGGTACCATTATCACTGTAGGATAAATTATAAAACATAAACCTGTTATGAATGCAATTGCAATGAAACTAAAACACATCCAACGAACTTTTGTATAAGGCGCATAAAAAAAGCCAAATGGAATAATCACAAAAAAAGAGAGATATATCCATACAACGTGATAATTAAAAGGAATGAGTAAATCAATTTGACTATAGTTTATTAAAGTAGGCTTACCTTGTAAAAGAAGCGAGCCACAATAAACTAAACCAACACAAGTCCATCCACTTACTAAATATGCTAAACGTTTAAGTAGCTCACTCATATTAATGCCTTTGACGAAGTATTCGACGGCGCTTTAGCAAAAACTGGTTAAATTCATCGGGAAGTTTGTTAACAGCATTGATATTCCAACTTAAATGTTCAGTATTTGCTCCTTGCTGCTCAAAATGTTTCATTAGCTGGTTTTTTAACTTTTCTAAATACAGTGATTCACAGCATCCAATCAATTCGAAAACAGTTGATGAGCGTTGTATTAAGCGATAATCACAAGTTAAGGGTAAGGTGTTTGCAATAATACGACTGCAATAATCTGCGAAGATGGTGATAGGTTTTCCCTGCCCGTCATTTAAAATGATCTGATCATCTTGACGCCCTTCAATATGTGAAATTGCCATGCCTTGACGACCGCAAGAACAAGGTTCTTTTCGTTTTACTAACACATCATTTAAGCGATAGCGAATTATAGGCTGAGTTTGTCGAGTAAAATCAGTAATAATCGGAATAAAACGCTCTTCATCCAGCCATTCTTGTTCAACAAGTAAAAACTCTTCATTCAGATGTAATACACCATTAGGACAACTTGCCCCTAAAAATCCCTCTGTTGCCTGATACACTTCACCAATCCGTTCAAATGCTTTTTTCAAAACCTGCTTATCTTGAGGTTCCAATACTTCGGCAACTGAGATGACTTGATATGGATTTATCGGTAAATTTTTCGCTAGTTTTTCGTGTGCAATTGTTGTTAGTACTTGAGCCGGTGCGACAATAATAGTCGGTTTAAACTCTATAAGGGAAGACAACAATAATTGAAAATTTTCAAATAGACCAAAATATTTTAGCGTTAGCCAACGATTATTTACACTTTGATAAAGATTATTATCCGATCTTAAAAATAAAGCAACTCGCTCTTTAGCCATAAGTCCACGAGGTAACATTTTGGCAAGCATTCCCCCAGCCCAGATTGATTGCTCTTTAGGACTAACCACAAAGACTCCTCGTTGACCTGAAGTACCAGATGAAAGACCAACACTAAATTTCCCTACTTTTGGACTAAAATCCTTTGAAGATTCGCTCTCAATTGCGCAAGCTATCAACTGTTTACATTTGAGTTGAGCAGTATTCATATCATCAAAAAACGTCATCATGATTTGCTTATCCATCAAAGGCCATTGCTCTAAAGGAAGATCAATAAAACGTTTAAAGTACGAACTTTTAATTAATACTTTATTTTTGAATTTTTTCCATTGCTTTAATTGGTAAGCTTCCAACGCTTGACGAGTTTTAAATTTTAACCGCTTAGTTTTAAAATAAGACCATAACAGGTTAAATAAACTCATAAATATCCCTCATGGCTTAAATAAATGGTCACATTTGGATTAAGTGATAATTGGTTAAGTTTGGACAGCGTTTGATAATAGGCAATGGGATCATCCATAATAAAATTAGCTAATTGTGCCGGTCCTTTAAGTTGCTTATAATTGGCGGGTGTCCATGCTGCATCACTTGCTAATAGGAGCCAACCTTGATCCGTTTCAATAAATGCACCAATATGACCAATTGCATGACCTGGTAAATCAACTAGTATTATCTGTTTTTGACTATTGGGTACGATATATCCTTCTGTAAATGGAGCTAAATCCAACGGTAAATTACATTTTTCAAAGCTTTCGATAAACGTCAGTTTTTGCTCAAAATTATCAGGTATTAAATCTGGCACAAAGCCTTGCATTAAAGCAGAAAAACCTCGTAATGTTTTAATCTTTTGCCATCCTTTGTGTGAGCATATGAATGAACTAAACGAAAAATCTTTTAATCCAGCAATATGATCGCCATGAAAATGGGATAAAATAATATGCTCAATACTTGCTAAGTCGATACCGTTAGATAAGAATTGTTGTTTTAAAGATTCCCCTTCATTTAAATAAACAGGAGTAACTTTGCGGTAAAGCTTGAAAATACCTGATTGAGTATAACGTTCAAAATGGTCAGCATAACCAGTATCCCATAACCAACGATGGATGCCTATTTCGATTAGCCAAGCACGCGCTGGAAATTTACAAACATTAAATCCAGCCCCTTTTTGAGCCATACAAGCTAGATGGGTACAATAACCTGCTTCAAATGTCGTCACTTTAGCCATTCAAGTCATCCAAATTGTTGCGTAACCAATTAGCGGTTATTTCAAAGCCTTGATTTAGAGTATACATTGGTCTATAGCCAAGTCGATTTATTGCTTTTTGTTGGTTCAGCGTCATATCAAAATAAATGGTACCGACACTGTATCGAGTTAACAACGGTTCCTGACCAGTGAATTTAGAACTCAATTCTAATACAGTCGCAATACTATACAAAAAAGAATATGGTATTGATCGGATGTTATAGTCCATTTTAAGATTATCTTTGAATAACTTTTCAGTCATTTCATAAAGATAAGAAGGTTGCTGATTACTGATATTAAATACTTCACCGGATGACAAAGAATTATTAGTTGTTGCAAGAAATAAAGCATAGACAACATTCAGAACAAAAGTTAGGTCTATACATGCTCGTCCCCCATTGGGTAACGGTAAAACACCATTACGACTTTTTATTTGAGCTAAAACTCTAGGGAATACGACTCGGTCATGTGGTCCAAAAATGCCTCGAGGTCGTAAAATAAGATAAGTCGTATTAGGAAAATTAATTACATTTTGCTGAATATTTTGTTCGGCCAAATATTTTGTTGCAGCATAATGGTTTACAAATTTATTTGCCAAATAAGTTTCAGGAATATCGATATGTGATTGGAAATCAAAATAGATAGAAGGCGTTGATACGTGTATAAATCGTTTAATAGCCAGTTTTCCAGCCCAATAGGCTAATTTAGCTGTTACAGCCACATTTGCCTGATAAAACCATTTATATTTACCCCAAGGTGATGAAAGAGCGGCACAATGCCATATAATATCACAATCTTTCAATAAATTACGCAAATCATGTTCGTCGGCATCAACTAAGTCAAGTTCAGTAAAACGTGCTCCCAAGTCCATAAGTTCTTTTCCTACAAACTTATTCCGACCAGTAGCATGAACTTCAAAACCCTGTTTTAAAAGCCATTCAACAGCATTTCGGCCTAAACCACTCGTAGCTCCGGTAACAAGAAATCTCATGGTAATAAAATCATTCCACCTAAAGTTAATCCCGCTGCAGTACCTATAAGCATGACAGGTAAGTCAGCTTTAAATCGTTCAGTAATGATAGCTTCATGCAAAGCACTTGGTATTGATGCTGCCACTTGATTGCCTCTAAAACGATATATATTGATTATTGTTTCTTCTGAAAGATTTAATCGTTTTCGCATATGTTCTAAAGAAAGATGGCTTGCTTGATGAGGTATTACTGTCGCAATGTCATTTATTGACATATCTGCCAAAGCAAGTAAACGTTCAATGAAAGGTTCTACAATTGCAGATGCCATTTTAAACAATGGTTTACCTTGCATATGAAATAATAAATCATCATTTTCTAAACCAGTATGAAAGTTACAGCGTGTTCCTCCTGCTCTTATTTCACAATAATTTATACCGTCTGTATATGTTTCTAGAAGATAACTTATTATTCCACTTTGCCCATCACCTTTTTCCACAACGACACAAGCTGCCCCATCGCCAAAAATAAATGACGACTCTTCATCTTGCCAATCTAAGCCTCGTGATGCCAAATCAGCAGATACAATGACAATACGTCGATAAGTATTAGAATTCAATAAACTGGCTGCGATATTTAATGCAGCGAGAAAACTAACACAACTAACGTTTATATCTAAAGTGGCAATACCTTGTGGTAAACAGCTCGCTTGTAAAATATGAGATGCAGTATATGGAAGGGCTTGAACAGGTATAGCGCTTGCAGAAATGAGTAAATCGACCGAATCTGGAGAAATCTGGTGACAATTCAAAGCATTAGCAATAGCTTGTGCCGCCAAGTCTGATTGTTGAATTTGCAAATCCGCATGATATCGATACTCTATACCAGACCTTTTGTAACAATAACCAATTGACTTATTAAGTTTTTTATCAATTTGTTCTGATGTTACTTTCAGATTAGGCAAAGCTATCGCTGAAGCAATTATTTTTACAGGCAAAAATTCAAAATTCTTTTTCATAACTGATTATTACTTTTTAAATTAAATCATTTATTTTGTCACCTAAGACATCATAGTATCTAGAATGAACAATGTAAATAAGTTTCTTGAACGTAACTATATCAAAAATATATAATTGTTTTGTATAAACTTTTATTTGAATTCATTTAACAGAGGCTTATTTATTCGTTTATTAAAAAAGGATATGATCTCATAATATCCCATTGCCATTTATAAAATGAATTCATTTGCTTTTCAAATTTACTTGATACTTCTTCAAAATTAAGTTTATTATTTTCATCCTTCATATTTTTAAATTTGTACGTATAATCCATTGCATTATCAGTATAACCTTGATAAAAAGTATAATGTTTAGGTTGAATGAGAGCATTAGTTATCGGAAAATCAACATTGAACCAACTAAATGTACGTAACACTCCAGGTTTTGCTTCTTCAGTATCAAATATATGTTCTAAATATAATGCATGACCTACTTCATGAATAATTGTGTGATTTTTGTTTAATGCATTTTTAAAAAAAATAATATCCGCACGATTTGATGGCTTACTTGGGAAAACTTTATTTTCAAGAATAAGACTTTTATTTTTGTCAAAGCTTGTTACCCCATTAACTATACCAAAGTAAGGTTTTAATGTGGTTAAAAAAGTTGGAATAATATCTTCATGTTCATAAAAATTTGGCGTATTGTTTTTTTGTTCTGAATTATTAATTTTTGAAATCTCATCATCGTAAATATGGTTCAATTGGATTAAAAGTCCCCTTACAACTGAAAATCCTAACAACTTATCATAATCACCATTCATAAATTTTCGATCTTCAATTTGCTTAAAAAAACCGTCAACGTAGTCATCTTGTTGATTTTTTAACGCCAATAAATCAAGTTCCTGAACAATTATTTCAGGCTGTATTAGTGCTTGATTAAATGCATGACGTTTCAATAAATTGCTTAGTGATATGATTTGATCTATCGGTCGGATCTTATTGCCTTCGTCATCACGTTCTGTTATTACATCGATTATACCAATTTTCATTTTAGGTACATGGCTATTTTTATAAACCATAAGTTTACCAACTTCTACCTTGCATTGACCTAATTTAGCAAATACTTTTATCTCTTCATGTTCTTTTAGTAAACCGCCATGACAAAGGACATTTACGGCATTTTCAAGTTCATAATAATTGATCTTTGCACTACCAAACTCATTTAGATATCTCGTTCTACGCTTTGTTTTTAAAAATTCTGATATGGGAATTGTTTTCGGTTTTATTTTTAAAAAAGGATTATTTGATTCTAAAATAATTTCAGTTTCATCGTTATGAATCACATCAATTTCATCTAATTGCAAGTTTAAATCAACACCTTTACTATGCATATTAGAAGCAGCATTGGATTTTACTCCGCAAGCAAAAATGGATAGCCAAGCAGGATAGTAATCCTTTTTATAAGGTTTTATGGGATTTTTTACATCTTTCAAATATTCTTGACGAATTCGTAAAGGTTCAAGACATACGGGTAAGTATTTCCCCAAATTCACACCAAATCGGTTATAAACCATTTCAATCGGATAGATATATTCATCTCGTAACCAATCAAACCCATATTCACCATCATAGGGAACATTATTTTTTTGCTTAATGTTGTCAGGTCTTCTGAAATTAATGATAAATTTTTTTAAACAACTTGAAGACGGGGTTTCCACGGCTGAACTGGCTTTGGGGAAATCACAAATTAATTTTTTTCTTGGTTTTTTTAGCATTAAAAATCTTCCTTTATTTCACCAAAACTTTATAACATGCTAATTTTATATAAGCTTTTAGAAGGAAAATTTCTATTTGCGAAGACTATATTATCTGCGTTTACCTATTATGAAATTAATTCAAATATTTTCTATTTTAATCAGTTTGGCAAATCAACATTAATTTCAATTAAATTAACCGTATATGTAAATAATTTTACCTATTGATTTAAAATATAAAATATTATCATTTATTCAAAAATCATTACTAAACTACAAATTTTTTATTTCAATGGTAAAGCAAATTACCATCAAATCTATTATCCCTATATCTAATTCCAATCCCTGTTTGAATCTATATAACTTCTTTTTACTCATTCAAAAACCAATAAACATTAGCATACAAATATTTAATAAAATATAAATAGCTAAACATAAAATAATATTATTTTTTCAATAGTCAATGTTTTTGTTATCTAAATTAGATATATTTTTACTTTTAAGTTAAATTTACGCACGTATTTGTTAATACAATGTTTTAAATATAAAACAAATAAATATATTGCATTGTATTTTTATTTTTTATAGAACTTCATGAGAGATAACCGCATTTGATTCGAATGAACTTAATACGTTAACGATTAAAAGATGAACAGTGATAAAACTTAATTTAGCTAAGTAACAATTTCTATGTATGCTTAATGATAAAAACAGCCTCGTGTTGAGGCTAATTTATTATTTAATTGATTAATTTGATTTATAAAAAATACTCTATATTCTTTGGCTCAAACCTTAATATTATCTATAATAGCGGCATTTTTATTACCGGTTGCTTGATCAAAGGCCACGGCATAATATTCATGATTAGGTCTTATTCTTAAACTCACTTGACCATTTTCATCTGTGGTATAAGTCATCATGACTTCTCCCGTTTTTCTTAAACAAAGCTGAATTTCGTAATGCGATAAAAGGTTACCCTCTTCATCTTTTACCTGTGCGACAACATCTTTACGATTAACAAGCCAACTAATAATATCATTGACAATCTGTATTGCTTCTTCCGTTAAGGGGCGGCTAAAAGGAAAACCGATAAAAGCACAATCGCTACCAAAAACTTCACCATTGACATTTAAACTGCCTTGGCGGAATATGGCGGTATTAATATCATAAACCCCATTGACCATCTGATTCACTGATAAAATTTCGATTCCATACTCTATTTTTAAATCTTCTCTTATCATAAACGTGTCACCGCTATTGATAATTGCGCCTGTTTCGATTTTTTTATCACAGGTTAATACGTCGCTAACATTGATTATCCTATTTAAATTTCCACTTGAATAATACATAGGTTTTTTGGTCATTCCCAGTGACATAATACTGCCCGTACTATTTCTGGTTCCACCCGCTATAACTGGAATACCCTTTTTAGAGCAGTTTTTAATGCAAAATGATGTGGTATATTCTGTTCCATTTCGATAATCCATAATTAGATCGAATGTCGATAAATACTGTTCATTGTAATCTGTCGAGCTTGCTATACAAAAAGTAATGTCATGATATGGATTTAGTGCATCTATCATTGATTGTACTCTTATAAGTTCTTCACTGCATATAACAATTTTGGCCATTTTGACCTCCTGAAAAACGTAATTATAAAATTTAAAAGATTGATAAAAACAATTAACCATTCATTGAAAATCTATTATTAGCATGTACAAGTGATTTTTAGTTCTAAACGTCGTTTTAATATCGTGATAAAATGAATGGTTAAATTGAGAAGTTATAGTTGGTTAGATTAGAATTTCGGTTTTAAGTATTATTTAAAATTATTTAATAGGTTAATTTTATGGGACTTATATTGATTTGTTATTATTATGATTAATCAAACTTTGATATTATCTATAATTACTGCATTTTTCTTTCCATTATCTTTATCAAATGCAATGACATAGTAGCTTTGTCCAGAAAATACTTCAGCAGAAAATAAACCGTCTTCATTACTTGTTATTTCCGAAACTAATTCTCCTGTTTTCTGATCATATATTTTTACCTCTCTTGAGATTGGTTGATCTGTTTCATCCACCACTTTCCCCGATAGGGTTGTATAATTCTGAAAACAAAAATTGATAGCATTATCGAGCATTTTTATCGCATTTCTTGTTAAATATTCACGATCTAAGAATGACATAAAAATACAATTTGCGCCAAAAGTTCCCCCATATTTATCGACCGTTCCTTTTTTAAATTGTGCACAAATGATAAAATCATCACGGTCATGATACAAGGCGCACAGTGCTTCACCCCCAGGTGCCATTGAAGAAAGAGGAAAAGACGTACACCATGTTGGTTTCAAATAAGGGGCACAACCCAATTTAGGGATCTTTTGTGTTATTAAAGATATTTTTAATGGTCTTAAGTAATTCCAATCACGAACTTGATGTTCATTTTGATCAAACATACCTAAATCTTTACCTAAAGAAACTGACGATGAATTTCCTTCCGCTACAATTGCAGGAATACCATTATCCACACACTGTTTAATTACCTCTTTACGCGAATATTGGTTTGTTGATACGATTAAATCGTAGGTCATCAATTGATTATAAGTTATATTGTCATCTATCAGATAATCAACTTGGTGACCTAACCCTTCAAATACATTCTTGATGTCTTGTCGAGAGGTGCTATTAGATATAATTGCTATTTTTGCCATAATTTTTCCTATTTAATTTTGACTAGTAGATTATTTTTATCAATTGCTGATTGTTCTTCATGAATTTTAAAAATTAAGTCATTATGAAGTTCAATCGAATGAGAAAATGGTGTAAAACAATAAATATTATCGACAATACTTGATATTTGAATATCTAGCGTTCCCTGAAGATATTCAGAAACATCCAATTCAAATGCAGTAACATCAATAATTTGATCTACAATTATTCTTTTATTGAGTTTGATGGTCAGATGATATTTAACACCACTTTCTGGTGTAATATCGCTTTCATACCATCCAATAAGTTCTCCTGATGTTTGTTGAAGTCGATTTCTCGATGACCATTTGATGTAGAGTTGGTCGGTACTAAGTTTATCGGGAAAATAAAAATTATTTATCGTAATATTTGCAGGAGGATAAGGTTTTGCAGCTCGACCTTGAATATTAATCATTGCACCTGTCGCTAATGAAGGATCTAATGAATCAGTAGAAGTATTTGTAATAATTCGGCAATCAACTTTATCACCTTGATAATATTCATCACTTTTTAATGATAATTGTCCCCCACAAAAATAGACTTTACTCCCTTTTTCATGTTTTTCTGGTAATGTGTCAAGACACCCTCTTTTGACGGTCAGCTGATTGTTAGAAAAAGATTGAACATATAAAATTTCGTTTCCAATCAAGATCCAGTTATAGTCTTGTTCTGGTGGATTAAAGTTGAGTGTAATAATTGATGTAACTTGATCAAGTTCATGCTCTATTAATCTCATTTCACAATCTATGATATTTTCTGGATTCTCAAAAGTATTCGAAAGAGATGTAACCAACTCACTATGAAAAGTCCCCTCTGGTGGCGATGCAATTGTTGCAGCTATTTGACCGATCGACTTATCATCTTGAATCATAAAATCAACTTCTCTTTGCCCGTAATTATAAACCAGTTCATAATAGGGACATTCCATAATAGCGTAATGTTTAGCTGGTTTAGCTAAATTTATATCGGTTGTGGGTATAATGACGGGTTGATTACTTACCACTGTCGATGATGGCAATGAAAACACATCTCTCATGCATTCAACGGTAACTTGATTACTTTTCTGAGTACCGTAATCAAGTGAAGTTACACGCATTACGGCTCTATTTAGCCCTAGCTGTGGCATATCCAATACAAAAACATCACCACGATTAAGCATTCTTCCGTCTAAATTAAGGGTTAATGAAACAGAAGCTAAATCTGAAGATAATGCGGCTAAATCACGAAGTGCTAGTCTAGAAGCTAATGAACGATTGTAAACCATATCATAAGTAACAGTCGTATTATTTTCACGTCCAGCCATCAAAATTAAAGCATCATCCCGAACAGTCACCGAACCTTGTTTATAGTCATTTGTTCTGTCTATAAAATTGACGGTAACCGAGTTAATCATCTCAGTGATGATATTTTTTTTAATATCGGAAATTTTGACTATATTCGTTTTATCAAAAAGAGGTAATTTTTCAATATGGTAGTCATTTCGAATTACTTTTATTTCAAATTGATTTGTTTTAGCATTTTGATATAAAACACAGTTTGCAGTATTTTCAATATTTTTCTTCAAATCTTCAAACTTACTTTGATCATTCCATATATAAGAAAGACCAAGTTTTTCTCGATAAAAGAGATCAGCAGCTTGTCTAAATGAATCTTCGTTAATGCTGTTCTTGATTAGGCTCGAATTAAAACCATTTTGCTGATTAAGTACTAATTCTCTTAGTATGTGGGCGGGATTCATATCTGCATTGAGATTATTGATTGCATTCATGATGGTATCATAAATAATGTTCGAATCGGTTCCCTTTATTACTGGTATCCCATCTTCTGGCGTATTATCAATTTTTGAACTTAATGATTTATTGGTATTATCAACATTGATACAAAATATTTTGACATCATGTTCATCTTGTTCATTAAATTGCCCTTTTTTATCAATCATATTATGAATTTCTTCATTTTTGATATGGTCAGCATTTTCTAATTCACCATCACTAACAAAAATACAACATCGATTCATTGTTTGATTGAATGTGTCTTTAAAGAAATTTATAGAATGAGATAACACATTTTCAAGATTTTCTCCGCCAACAATTTTTAAATTATCAATAAAAGATAAAAGACCTACAATATCGTTTTGAGAAACTTTTCTAACTAGTTTTGTTTGTGGATTTCCGCCTTGATAAGTGGTTATCAGAATATCTAATCTTAATGTCATCAAATCGATTGAAGTTGAAAGATTTTGTATAGCACGTTTCATCGCTGATTTAAGTGCTTGGATTCGCCCTCCACTCATACTCATTGAAGTATCCAATATAAAATGGATAGCTGTATTTGCACTTCCATTTTCAGTTTTTATCTCTGCTTTACTGTCATACCATTGTCGTGTTTTTTTGGAGTCTTGATAATGAATCCGCTGAACAACTGCCGAAATATCTTTCATATAAGGGTTATTTCCCCAATAAAATTGTCGGAATACAAGACCCGCGACATGACGATAAGCCGGTACAATAGCTGATAATTTACTTGCCAAATAACTATTTCGATTATGTTGATGATGACCTGAATACACATCAACTGTACCTGATACACCACCTTCCCTTTTGTCACCACCGAATAATCCTTGTTTATTTATGGCTATTTGTCCATCTTGCACAGCACCTCGCCATGCTGTCCTGTCTGCTACGCTAATATTAGTCAATTTATCGATAGTGCCTTGACACAAAACCATACTGACTCCAGCGTAATATTTATAACCTACAGTTTGCTTTTTCTTACTTCCGCCCATGTTCTACGCTCCGCATGTTCTATAACTTGATTTGCCATTGCATCATTGGTTGATTTTAAAATTTCAGCATCTATTCCTTCTTTCAAAAATTGGTTCCAATCGAGTCCATGACGTTTAAAAAACTCCCGTCCACCACGACTACATTGTTTTACTGCAATCATATCGTCTCTGGTTACAATTATTTTCATTATTTTTTGCCACCTTTTTTTCTAATAGCTGACGTTTTTTTATCTCCAATCCAGGTATAAATTGGATTGGTTATCTTAACGGTACCAAATACAATGGGTATTCCCGTTCCTTCTGTTGAAGTTCCCGTTTTAAATTCATCAGCTTCTATTTTTTGTTGATTTGCTTTGCCCTTTGAAGACACCATCCCAACGACCATTCCAACAACAACAGCAACTAATGCAGAAATTAAAAAAAACATATTTCGCTCCTAAACAATTGAATTACCGTTATTTAACGGTTCTAAAGGTAAATAAGGAAATCCACCATAATTGATGGTGTTATTGAATGAATGACAAGAATTTAGGGTTCTTAAACAACCTTTGTACAGCGTAATTTGTAATATCCCTTTATTTAAATTGTCCAACAATTGCTGATTTTTTCTGATTAGGACTATTGATGATTGATTATGTTCTTTAATAAACGTCTGTTCGCCTTCAGGCGTCCTTAAAATACCTGCCGTGAAATAACCATTTTCAATTTCACGTTCAAATTCAACCGTGACGATATCATTTTCATAAGCTAACACAGTGCCTTTTACCTTAAAATCCTCTCTATTTAGACCACAATGTTCGCCATAAAGAGAATAACGACAATTACGCTGAATTTTTTCATTTACACCAGTTTGCCCTGAGCGTGTAATCAATAATTCAAATGTCATCACCATCTCTTTTTCTGATGTTGATGTCTGAGTTAAACGCCCACTCCATGACATCGTAGTCATATTTTTTTTATCGAGAATATAGATATCAACAAGTAAATGCTTCGTGATATCCGGGTTTATCCATGATTTCACGACTTCATTAGTAATTGGCATGGTTATATCAATTTTATTTTTGGAAATAGCGGCATCCCGTTTTATCGCTGTGCGATTGATGGACTCTTTTTTATATGTCTGATTATCAATATTTAGTTCACGCATACCATTGGTATAACGATATGTATTGATTCCATCATTAAAAACATATAATTCAGCTTGTTTAAAAATATTGATCATCGAAAACCTCGATTATTGGAATGTTAGATTGAGCTTGTAAATAGGTATCGTATTCAATTTGTATATCATCGGTGTCAAAACGACATAACATTAAGTGACTAATTTTTGTTATAGGCTTAGTGATAACTTGATCAATCGTTAATTGAATACTTTTACCCGTATTTTTAATATTGATAATTTTCACATACGAAACACTATCTGGATGAAATAATGCTAAATATTTGAATGATGGGTTAAATGATTGATTTTCTATATAAATCTTATCGCCTAATATATGTGTTTTAACAAGATTTTCATCGTTATCACATAACCAAAATGCGTTAAGTTTTCCTTCGATTCGATAAATAAATTTTTTAAAAGCCTGGATTTCTTTCAGTCCATCAAGGTAAAAAGTCAAAGATCGAGACAGCTTTGAATATTGCCAATTCTCAATTCGGGTAATTTTACCTAGATCATAATCAACAATTTCAATATCTTTTTGAATTGTTGATTCATTCACTCCATAACAATTATGCAATACTTCTAATCCAAGATACTTGATACCATAATTAGCGCCGCTGCTAAAATTCAATTCATGACTTAGCTCAACACTAATATCTATTTGACTTTCATACCCTGAAGTCGTGTATTTAGTATTAGTAAGATAACATGGCATTAATGGAAGAATATACGCTGCTTTATAATGATAATTTATCGGTTTTATATTGACCTGCTTTTCAACAGGAACTCTTTTTTTTAGTTCAAACACTAATTTGGTTTTTTTGGGTTCTATGAAAACAAATTCTAATGGCTTTTGTTTTGGTAATTGTAGCCATTCATTTACTTCACTATGTTCAGCATTCTGATAAATCAAAAACTTATCACCCACTTTTTGATTTAAGATATTAGGTATAGTTTTCTGACCTAATTCTAGTTCCCCAAGATATATTCCTGACAACCAATCTGGTATCAACCATATCTCAGTAAAATTATTTCTGAGTGAATTTAAATAATAGTTACGATTATGAATATGAGTTAAAAATGAGTATTCATAAGAAACTCGTGGTAAAGCACGTAAACCTATTCTGTGCTCTCTACCGTTTTTTGTTTCGATGATATCAGTTAGCCAGGAAAATGTTTCTTTAGCCCCTTTTATGGGTTGTTCTGTAATGATATTTGACATGTTGGCCTTCTTTAAAATAAGAATTAAGCAATTTTTGATATGTTGACAATGGTGAAAGGCTAGCTAAATGCGCTTTTGTTAATTTGTTCTTGAATGTTTATAAAGAAAAAGCGCCAATTGAGGCGCTTAATTTTATTAGTTACTCAAGTTTTAAATCCACTTTGATCTTATAACTATATCATTTGGGATTTTCAATTTTGATGCAATTTGGTCTTACTTAGACATTTTAATTAACAAGCTTTCACTATTGTTGCTAGTTCATCACCATTTTCTCGATTTATTTGCATTATTCGCTTGACACCTTCTTGAGTAGATAACCATTGCTGTGCACTGTCATTGTCATTGACTAAAGCAATATTAATGATTGGGGCAATAGTTTGTAAGCTACTTTCAGCTTTTTCAGATGTTGAACTTTGATTTGTAATTTGAGGAACTTGTATGCTACTCATATCTCCACGTTGTAAGGCTTCAAGGTTATTAACCCCTATTCGTTGCGTTGCTGACGCATTCATCACAAATTCTTGACCATGTACTAGACCTGCTACCTGAGTTCGTGCCAGGTTCCCCGTATAACCACCTTTCATAAAGCCTGTTGATTGAGATCGAATGGCTGCGACATTCGCCATACCGGAAGTAATAGCCGCCGCCGCAGCTGCTGCACCCAGAGCCGGGCCTATATAAGGAATACCTGCCATAGATGCATAGGCAGCATTAGCAGATTGATAAGTATTTACAATGGCCTGTGCAATCGCTGCTGCTTTACCAACTTTAGCCATCGTAGCATTATTTGAACTTTGTAATTTTGCCACATTGCCAAAAAATTTATCTGCCTGACTTAAAATAACATCATTTTGTTTGGCCCAAACTTGTGCTCTTAATGATGCGGCAACCGACTGATCAAGATTGAATTTTTCTGTAAGAACATTTATTTGATCATACATCGATTGATATTGTTCAATCTGCAAACTTAATAAGCTCCAAGAGTTTTCGAACATTCCTGTAAATGGACTTCGACTATCTGTGTTCAACACGTTGATTATTTCATTATCATCTAATTCGGACAGACTTAAAGCATTAACCAAATCACCAAAATCTTGTTGCTTTTGTTTTTTTGAATTGTTCTCTAAGCCGTCTTTAATCGCAAGTATTCTCAAATACTCCTGATTCAATTCGATTGTTTTTCTTAATTCAGCATTTTGCTGTTGATTTAATATTAAACCTTTATTCATCAGATCTAGGGTGATACGATTAAATTCATTTTCTATAGCCCTTTCTTGAGAAGAGAGTTTCATCAGTTCCCATGTTCGCCCTAACTCTTTATTATAATTACCAAGTGGATCTATTGATTCATCATATTGCTGATTCAATAATGTCATATAGTCATTGTACTCATTTTGACTAATTGCTGCTTTTTGATAGATGCCTGCCAATTCTGATTGTTTTTTGTTGAATTCGCTTAGTTTATCATTTATTGGATTTAACGAACTTAGTAAAAGTTGTTCATCTGGAGTTATTAATGTGTTATCTGTATTTTTAGCTGTTGATTGATGTTGTGCTATCCCAGTATTTTTTGTTTTTGTCGTCAATGTATTGAAATTTTCATTTGGATTCTTCAATACTTTTGTACGATTTATTACAACCTCAAAGCTTTTTAATATTTCGTTACTTAAGTTTTTAATACTATCTTCAGCTTTCTTAAACGGATCTGTATTCCAACTATTTTTTAACAATGTTTTTAATTTGTTTAAATTTATTCTTGCTGAAACTGAAGCACTATCGATACCTTTTAGCTTTGTTTTGATTGAGGAAGGAATATTCTCTGAAAACTGTAATGTTTCAATTGCCATATAAACCCCTTTTTTGCCTGAATATAATCAAATTGAGGTACAATATTTATTAACTAATAAGTCTGTCTCTCATGTTGATATATTTTTAAAGCGCTGATTTAAATTATTTATAGGTAAACTTTTTACAAAATAGTAGTAGTTATACAAGTTCATTTTAGCCTTATATAACCACTCTATTTTCAATAAAAAATTTAATGAACTAAGCTTAATAAAGATGAATAATCATCTACTTTTAAAAAATGTTACTTAGTTTTTTGATTTAAAAGCCCGATTAACATATTTTAAATTTACCTTATCCATTTCACGTATTAGATAAACAAAATCATTCGTATCTTCATTATCTAATTGATAAAACCGAGCGTATTCAATGATTGCTAACCATGAAATAGGTGTTGGGCCCATTGAATGTGAACGTGTCGTATCTAAATCGAGAAAAGCTTGATAGTAAAATTCAAGATGTTCGTCAAGTTCGGGTTTATTTTTGATTTTATCTGGAAGTGCTTGTCCCATTTGTTGAGACATTCTGATGATATCTTCGTCCTTTCCATTCATATCAAGTTGATATTCAAGGACTTCAATTAGTTTTTTATATCTTTTTCCAGCTCAACCGTTTTAAATAAATCAATATCACTTGCTTGTGCAATTAAATCATTAAATAAATCAGGCAATTGAGTTAAAAGTTTGATGGCATTTTCAGAAGTGAACGGTATAATTTTATTGTCACGTCCTTGTATGTTTTCCCAGCCTCTTAGTACACCACCAACAAAAGCTTGCATCGAAATTTCAATGACTTTATCTTCTGGCAAAGAATCTAACTGTATTTGTCTTTTGTATTGTTTAGTTAGTTTTTTGATTAACATCGAGTATTTAGAATTTACGCCTCCCATTCGGGCTAAATAGAACGTTGGAATTGTTCCATCTTTATTGGCTCCATAAGTCACTGGAACCCCATCTTTTTCTTTATTTCTATCTGTTTCAAATTGTTCAAATAAACTCATTTTCTTCTCCTAAAAAGCACAATTATGATTAATATAATTAAACGTTAACATATGGCATTGCTGAATCAGGAAGGTATTCAAATGTTTGATACATCATTGTGTAACCATGTTTGTTTTCCGCCCCTGTTTTCTCAAGTGGTATCGTAATTTTCTGATCTTTTTCTATATTAGGCATACCACCACTTAATGCTAATAAAGGAATGTCAAAAATGACACCTGAATTTTCCGCAGCTAAAATTGTCGAAAAGCCAACATCTGCGTTGTTTCGAATCGCTTCTATCGCATCAACCGAAGAAAAGTATGCGGTAATTGATCCGGTTACACTAAAATTACCAACAGATACATCAAAGCTTCCTAAAATTCCAAGTCCTTTAACTCCTGTAACACCATTAGAAATAGCTAAACTGGAATCAGTAACATAAGCAAATAAAGCACTTGGTGTTGAACTTTTCGTATCATTGATACTTAATTTTTGTCGATAAATATTAGAAGTTGCGTTAAAAGGTGATGATTTATCACATTCTAAACGTTCACCTATAATTCGATCCTTCCCTTTTTTCGTGAAAGAATTACATCCAACATAATTCAAATCTGCAGTAACATATTGCGCTGAACCCATATTAATGGTTAATTCATTTGCAACTGCCCCATTTACGTATTGGGCTTGAATTTCGTTATTAACTGAACCGAGTGTTCGTTCAAAACAATAGGTTTTTTTAACAATTTTATTTTGTTCTTTTTCATTTTTAATTACCGTTCCAAAATAGATTTCTAATTTAATATTAGCACCGGTATCATTTTCAGGCACAAAGTCGGTATCATCAAAAGTTATTGTTTTCGCAGTAATTTCGGTTATTCTTGCCCAACCTCTATTTTTTGGAAAATAAGAGTCCGATGCATCACCACCAACCCAAATCCATTCACCTTCAATTAATCCGAGCTTAGTTAAATCAGTCGAAGTAGAAACTAATTTAGGTAATGTTCCTTTTTTAACTTCCATTGAACAACTACCAGAGCTGAATTTAAAACCTACAGCAGAAATTTTTGCGCTAGCTGGCGGATTCAATTCTTCTATTTGTGGTGTACTTGAGTTAGTTGAAATATTGTTATCAGAGCAAGAAGATACAATTTTTAAACCATTGTTTGCAAAATTGCTAAACCCTGAAGCATGAATAATCGTGCCGGTCAGTAATTTTTGCGGTAATTTATGACTATCTGGAAAATTATAACCTTTTGATACACTCTTAATAGGTAATGTTTTACCGCTAAGTGATTGAGTTGTAAATTTTTCTCTTGCTTCTGCAAACATGAAGCCTCGCATTAGCCATGGAAAAATATTTTTAGTCATATCAAGGCTAAAACCTGCTGAAGCATCAATATCAACAATTTTACCCTTTTGATTTTGTCGTGAAGGATTGATCGTTTCTCGCTGTAGTAAGGTTGTAGAACCGCCGAAATCACTATAGCTATTTACTTCGATACCATGCCAAACAGGATTGCTAGGAAGTATTTTTAAATCATCTTCTTCTGCGATGTATAAACTTGTAACATTACTGTCAATTGTTTTTGTTGTATTCATATTATTTCCTAATTAATTAAATGTTTTAGTTGTATTTGCAAAATAACAATTGAAAATATTGCTATTTTGCGGTGGTTGATTATCAGAATTTCTAAATAAATCGTTAGAATTGAGGCTATCAATTCATCTAATATACTGATGAGATTTCTGATTTAATTTTTTGAGATTGTATTATTAGAAAGTTATTGAGAGTTTGAATAAACTCACGATGGAGATGATGTTTAAGGTTTAAATCTAAAAATTGAAAACGTTACTTATGTTAACTTAAAAAGTTGTAAGAAAAGATATAACATCTTTTTTATACTGATGACACTGTTAGTAAGATAAAATTAATTATTTGTTTACGTTTTTTGAAAACCTCCTTTTTAAATAATTTGGCATTGATCATATAAAAAATAAATCTGAAATATTTTATAAACTATCAATTTCATTTCTATCAACTAAAAAACGGGAAATTATTATTTTAGTAACCCATTAATGTTTTCGAGAAATAAAAAAGCCCCACTATTTATAGCGGGGCTTTAAATAAAATTATCTTAGTTTAGGTTAATTATACACCAAAAATGTACGGTGTCAATTAATCAAGCTAAATTATCGGTTTTATTTAATTAAAAATACATATGTCTCATTAAAATAAAATAGATAACTATATGATTATAAATATATTAAATTAATAAAATAATTTTTTAAACATAAGTTCAATTTTCGTTTATGCTAAAAATAAATTGCCGATAAAGCTCACTTTAATAATTTTTAATGATTCAACTTAAAGTTCTAACTTTCGAATCAGAATTGATAAAAAAGATGGATGCTTTTACAGTTAGATATGGATGACTTAATAAATAATGTTTTTTTGAACGTTTATAAATTTGCTTGATTCTTATGATGGTGGCCCCTACTGGACTTGAACCAGTGACCAATCGATTATGAGTCGACTGCTCTGACCAACTGAGCTAAGGGGCCTTTAGTGATGTGCTACTAAGTTAGTAGGGTTGCGATTATAATAGACTTAAATCGATTTTGCTATAGTTAAATGCATAAATTAAGTCGGTTTGCTTATTTCTTAATCTTTAATCTATTGGATACTTTGGATTTTAATAACTGATATTTTTAAACCCATTAACCTGTTACAATGTTTTAGGTTATAATTAATGTTCTGTTGTTCTAATGGCTGAGGAAATATTATGTCTTGCAAAAAATTATTATTAGTTAGTTTAACAGTGTCTACAGCGTTATTTTTAAATGCATGTAGTAATTCTCAATATGAGCTTACCCAAGCTGGGCGTCAAGTTCAGTTTGTTGATACTAAACCAACGGCTAATTGTCAACTGTTAGGTAAAGCAGAAGGACGTCGTGGAACATTTTTTTCTGGTACAAAAACACATAGCGAACTGATACGTGATGCTGCATCTGATTTGATGAACAAAGCTGCCGCTATGGGGGGAAATGTGATATATGATGCTCAAGATGCATCATTACAATATATTTCAGATGTTGCACCAACTGATGCGATTATGGTTGGTGATGTTTATCGTTGTAATTAAGATTGATTAAAAGGGGAAGTACTCCCCTTTTTTATTCACAAAATAAATTTTAATTATCCATTTTGAGCTTCAAATTGTTTCATAAACTCAATTAAGTAATTCACACCTTCAATATCCATCGCATTATAAATTGATGCTCGCATTCCACCGGCAATACGATGCCCTTTTATACCAATAATATTGGCTTGCGTTGCTTCACTGACAAACTTTTTATCTAACTCTTCATTGGGTGATAAAAACGTTACATTCATGATGGATCGATTATTTTTAGCCACAGTGTTTCGATAAAAGTCTGACTGATCAATAAATTGATAAAGTTGTTGCGCTTTAGTATGATTGCGTTTTGCCATCGCTTCTAATCCGCCAAGTTTTTTAATCCATTTAAAAACTAGACCTGACATATACCAAGCAAAGGTTGGCGGAGTATTAAACATAGAATCGTAATCGTTCAACACTTTATAGTCTAAAACGGAAGGCAGAATAGATTTAGCATGACCAAGAAGATCTTCTCGGACAATAACAATGGTAATACCTGAAGGACCTATATTTTTTTGGGCACCTGCATAAATGATACCATAACGGCTAACATCAATAGGTTGAGATAGAATACAAGAAGAAAAATCAGCCACTACAATTTTATCGCCAAAATTAGGTTCTTCAAATATTTCGATACCATCAATGGTTTCATTTGGGCAATAATGGACATAAGCCGAATCACTATTTAAATGCCAATCAGACATAGGTTTAACCGATGTGATACCTGCCTGTTTAATAACAATATTTTGTTCGATAACATTGCAATATTTTTTTGCTTCTTTAGCTGCACATTCACTCCAATATCCACTATTGATGTAATCAGCACTGGTTTTATTCCCTAAAATGTTTAAAGGAACAGCTGCAAATTGTGCGCGAGCCCCACCCTGACAAAATAATATTTTATAATTATTGGGTACTTTTAAAATATCACGCAGATCATTGGTTGCTTCAATCGCACATTGATCAAACTCTTTGCCTCGATGACTTAATTCCATCACCGAAGCGCCCGTATTTTGCCAATTTAATAATTCAGCCTGTGCTTGTTGTAAAACATCAGCAGGTATTTTAGCCGGACCTGCACTAAAGTTATAACTCTTACTCATTGCAATTCACTTTAATCCTTCAAAAAATAGACATACATTTTTACACTGTCTGGCAAGATATACAATCAGATTTTTATCAAGATTTTTTGAATAATTGCCGTCAAATTTGTTTTGTATATTTGATAAGATTATTGAGTAATAAAAACAGTGATAATATAAAAAGCCAGCAAAATACTGGCTAAACAGGTGAGATGAACAATTAAATTGCTAATTGTCGTTTAGCATTTTCAATCGCCATTTTTACTTGGTCTGGTGATACGCCCCCTTTTGCACAACGTTTGGCAAGACAAGATGCCAAAGACAAAATTGGGTAAACATCATTGTCGATTACCGAACTAAACGCTTTTAGTTCTTCTAATGAGAGTTCTTCTAAAGCTTTTTGTTTAGCGATAGCACCGACCACGGCCTCACCCACAATATGATGGGCTTCACGAAATGGTATACCTTTAGCAACTAAATAATCTGCCAGTTCAGTCGCATTTGAATAACCTTGTTTGGCGGCTTCTCGACATCTATCGTTATTAATTTTGATATCTTCCAATACTAAAGCGGCCATATCTAAGCATTCAAGCCATGTATCTAGAGCATCAAACAGATGTTCTTTATCTTCTTGTAGATCTTTATTATAAGCAAGCGGTAATCCTTTAAAAGTGACCATTGCACCAGTTAAAGCCCCCACAACTCGCCCGACTTTTCCTCGAATTAACTCTAAAGCATCCGGATTTTTCTTTTGAGGCATCAATGAAGAACCCGATGTAACACGATCAGACAATTCAACAAAATTAGCTTCACCGCTATTAAAAATAATCAAATCTTCTGCAAAACGTGATAGATGTACCATACCAATTGAAGCGTTATTTAATAATTCCAGAATATGGTCACGGTCAGAAACAGCGTCTAAACTGTTATTTGTTGCTTGAGCAAACCCTAACCAGCTTGCAAGCTCCTCCCGATCCATTGGATAAGCGGTACCGGCTAGTGCCCCACTACCTAATGGACTCACATCCAAACGTGTTAACGTATCTTGTAAACGGCTTACATCACGCGTTAACATCTCATAATAAGCAAGGCACCAATGCGCAAATGTAATGGGTTGTGCTCGTTGTAAATGGGTGTAACCTGGCATCACAGTCTCTTGATGCTTATCAGCCGTATTAACTAAAGATTGTCTTAAGTGATTAATGGCTGAAATCAACTGTTGAATTTCAGATTTGCACCATAATTTTAAATCAGTAGTGGATTGGTCATTACGACTTCGTCCTGTGTGTAATTTTTTACCAAGATCACCCACTTTTTCAATTAATTTTTGTTCGACCCAACTGTGAATATCTTCAGCATCACTTTCTAAAATTTGATGAGGATTGTGTTGAACACTGACTAATAATTCATTTAAGGCTTTTTCGAGTTTTTTTTGCTCATCATAGGATAAGACACTAACCGTGACTAATGCTTTAGACCAAGCTATAGATCCAATAATATCTTGCTCAGCAAGACGATAATCAAAGCGCAAAGAATCATTAAAATGTTTAAAACGTTGATCTGCTGCTTGGCTAAAACGCCCACCCCATAATGCCATACCTACCTCAAATATTTATTAATCAATTTTAATTGCTAAACAATCTGAATTTATTGTTCTTATTTTGAATAAAATAGCTAACAGACTATAAAAGAGATATATACAGGACATAGCCTATATATATCTTTTATCTCACTTATCTAGATCAATATCAAAAAATTACTTTTCCGATTTTTTTGTTGTTTTAGATTTAGTTACTTCTTTGGTTGCTGCTTTAGCTTTACTCTCCGTTTTTACCTTTTTTGGTGAATCAGATGTTTTTGTAGCAGCTTTAGCTTTTTTAGCTGGCTGTTTTTTCTTCTCTTCATTCAATGCTCGAATGCGTGAAGATAAAGAAAATAATCGAATAAAACCACCAGCATGGCTGTGATCATAAACCTCATCTTCGCCGAATGTAGCAAACTCTTCGCTATATAAGCTATTCGGTGATTTTTTCTGCACTGCGGTAGCACTGCCTTTATAAAGCTTCACCACAACTTCACCTGTCATATCCTCAGCTAACACATCGGCTGCTGCTTGAATAGAGCGACGATAAGGGGCAAACCAACGACCATCATAAACAACATAAGCCATTTCAAGACCTAACTGCTCACGCCATTTGAAACTATCACGATCTAAAATCAACTGCTCAAGCCCTCGCAAAGCGGTCATCATAATGGTACCACCAGGCGTTTCATAACAACCACGTGATTTGATTCCTACTAAACGATTTTCAATAATATCGACCCGACCTACTCCATGTTTAGCACCAATTTTATTCAATGTGGCAACACAGTTGTAAGGCGAAAGTTTTTTACCATTAACTGAAACTACCTCACCTTTTTCAATACCAATAGTCACAAGTTCAGGTTTATTTGGTGCATCTTCAGGAGAAACCGTCCAAGCCCAACAATCTGCGTTTGCTTGATTCCAAGTACTTTCAAGAACGCCACCTTCGGTTGAGATATGCCATGCATTTTCATCACGGCTGTAAATTTTTTCGACCGTTGCGGTTGTTGGTATTTTTCTTACTTTTAAATAATCAATTAAGGCTTCACGTGAGCGTAAATCCCACTCACGCCAAGGTGCTATCACTTTTAATTGGGGAGCAAGCGCTGTATAAGTTGTTTCAAAACGGACTTGGTCATTACCTTTGCCTGTCGCACCATGGCAAAGCGTATCGGCGCCAACTTCTATCGCATATTCGACTTGTGCTTTAGCAATAATTGGACGTGCCATTGATGTACCAAGATAATAAGTTCCTTCGTATAAAGCACCGGTTTTTAAGACTGGGTAAACATAATCTTTAACAAATTCTTCTCGTAAATCGACCACTTTACATGCTACAGCGCCAGAAGCTTTGGCTTTCTTTTCTACATCTTTCAATTCTTTTGGATCTTGACCGACATTAGCCACTAACGCATAAACTTCACATCCACCATAATTTTCTTTTAACCAAGGAATAATAGCGGATGTATCTAAACCACCTGAATAGGCTAAAACGACCTTTTTTGTGCTACTTTTTTTCATGTTATACCCTTTCTTAATGAACGACGATCGACGAATAAGTTAAAAAATCTTGAAACCTACATCACTTTTTTTCTTAAAACAGTTATAATGATAACCGATGTAATATAATATTTGATCGCTATTTAAGCAATAATTCTTGTGCCCGTTATACCGGATTTTCCATTAAATAATTCAATCAGTTTATCCGGTTCTTTCCAACTTGCTATATCAATTCCCCTGCCTAACGCTTCAGCAGCTTCAAATGCAGAATTAACTTTAACTATCATGCCATCAGTAATCACCCCATTAGCGATAAGTTGATCAGCTTGTGATTGTGTTAATGATTCAATGCGCTGTTTATTCTCATCTAAAACGCCAACTACATCAGAAAGCAAAATTAAATCAGCATCTAATGTTTTAGCTAACGCCACTGCTGCATGATCAGCGTTAACATTCATCATTTGGCCTTCATCTGTTATACCAATTGAACTTACGATCGGCAAATAACCATTTTTTATTAGAAGATTCACTAAAGTTGGATCCCCAGCCTGAGCTTCACCAACATACCCAAGCTCTTCCGAAATCTGCTTAACTTTGACGCTATCACCGTCCGCTAAACAGAGCCCTATACTTGGTATATGCTGTTTTTTAGCTTCAGAGAGTAAAGTGGTATTTGCGCTACCAGCAAGACTACCAACAATCACATCAATTTGATCTGCCGGTGTAACCCTCAATCCATTACGACGAACAACGGGGATCGATAACCTATCCATTAAGGAATCAACGACACTGCCCCCACCGTGTACAATAATTAAAGGACGGTTAAAATTCTGTTTATAATCACGAATAACTACAAACAATTTATTGAGTGCATCTTTATTATCGAGTAGTACGCCGCCAAGCTTAATAATTAATGGTTTCATTTCAATTCCCTATTAACTTAGATTATCGTTAACCGCTATTCATCTTAATTTATCGATAAATATCCCAATTTTCAAAGTAACGCCGTTGTTTCATCAAAACCAAATCGAATATTCATACACTGCACAGCTTGTGCTGCTGCACCTTTTAATAAGTTATCTTCCACTGAAATTAAAATTAAATGTCGTCCTTTTAAAACAAATCCTATATCACAATAAGGTAATCCAATGACAGCTTTTAAAGCTGGCCAATCTTTTTGATAAACTCTAACTAAAGGCTTATCGCTGTAATACTTATTTAAAGCCGAAAGAATATCATTAGAAGACACATTGGCTTTTACAAGGCAGGTTATCGTTGCATGAATACCTTGTTTAAAACATCCTAAATGAGGGGTAAAAATGACCTCTTGACCTAGATGCGTTGCAATTTCAGGTTGATGACGATGAGTAAACAATCCATAGGCATGTAAGCTGACTTCACAAAATAAATTATTATGTGAAGGTTTACGCCCTGCACCACTCACGCCACTTACCGCATTGATGACAGGTAATTGCGATTTATCTATTAAATCTTCTTCTATTAATGGTTTTAAAGGTAACAAACTGGCCGTTGGATAACAACCGGGAACGGCAATTAATTTTGCTTGTTTAATTGCCTTAAAATTCCATTCGGCTAAACCATAAATCGCTTGGTCTAACCATTGTTGATGTTGATGAGTAAAACCATAAAAATCTTGATAAAATGAGGAAGAATTAACACGAAAAGCACCCGACAAATCAAAAACCGTACAGTCGTGCTCTAAAAAATAAGGGGCGATAGCATGACTAACAGCATGCTCAGTTGCCAAAAATACCAAATCGATATCATTAATTAAAAAAGAATAATCTGAGGTTGCAATCAAGGGTAAATCAACCACCCCTTTTAATTGAGGATGAAGATTATAGTCTGAGATAAGCTTTCCCCCATCTTGACTATTTTCTGAAACCGTTAAAGCAACAAGTTCAACATGTGGGTGTTTAGTCAAGTAATAGGCTAATTTTGCACCTGCATAACCACTCGCTCCAACAATAACCGCTTTTAACATACCATTCCTATAATTTATTATTAAATAATGAATATATAGTAGGTTATTTATTAAACCGACACAAGCCCTAAAATGAATTTTTATTCACTTTTTGTGAATTTAATTTCATTTATCGATTTAAAGTAATGTTTAAGACAGTTAAAAACCTGCCGACAACGATCCGCAGGTTTTTTAAATTGATACTATTTTAAAAGTGTTGCTGATTTTAAAATTGCAATAAGTAGATCCCAATAACGATGAACGCTTTGAATATTCACTTTTTCATCAGGAGAATGAGGAGATACAATTGTTGGCCCAATCGAAATCATATCCATATCAGGATAAGATTGCTTAAATAGACCACATTCTAGCCCAGCATGTATTACCATAATTTTTGCTTTTTGCGAAAAAAGTTCATGATATTTGTCTTTTGCAAGTTGCAACAAACTAGAATCTAATTTCGGTTCCCAACCAGAATAACCGCCACTAATTTCATAATTTGAATTGACTAATTGACTCAATGAAATTAAGGTCGAAACAACCGCATCTTTAGCAGAATCTACTTGTGAACGGATTAAGAAATTTACATAGAGTTGATTCTCTTTGATATTCACAATGCCTAAATTTAAAGATGTTTCAACGACGCCATGTATTTGATTACTCATTCTCACCACACCATTTGGTGCTGAGTTCAACCAATTGATGATTTTGTTTTGATGCTCGGTTGTTAATACACGTCTAACTTTAGTTTCATCAACATCACTCAAATTTATTTCAATATTTGGTTCAACGCTACCTAATTCGTTTTTTAAGGTCGATTTGTATTGCTGAATGATTGACTCAAGCTTAGGTAAATCTTGTTTATTCAATGAAATTTCGGCAAATGCTTCTCTTGGGATTGCATTTCGTAATGATCCACCTTGTATATCCGCCAATCGAAATGAAAAATCCTGAGCATACTCCGCCAAAAACCTTGCCATAAGTTTAATGGCATTACCTCGCCCAAGATGAATATCACACCCAGAATGCCCACCTTTTAAACCTTTTAATGAGATACGCATATAACAATCATGTTTTTCTGGCATAACAGCATAAGTAATCGCGAACGTTGTGGTAAAATCAACGCCTCCAGCGCATCCTGTAAATATTTCACCTTCATCTTCAGAATCGGTATTAATTAAGTATTTGCTTTTAAGCCAATTAGGTTGAAGACCAAATGCCCCGTGCATACCGGTCTCTTCTGATGTGGTAACAAGCACTTCTAACGGCCCATGCTCAACAGTCGGATCAATTAAAACAGCTAATGCGGAAGCCAGCCCAACACCATTATCAGCTCCTAAAGTTGTTCCTTTAGCTTTGACCCATTCACCGTCAACATAAGCTTGAATAGGATCAGTCAAAAAATCGTGTACTGTGCCTTCATTTTTTTGAGGAACCATATCCATATGGGCTTGTAACGCAATTGAAGGACAATGTTCCAAACCTTTGGTTGCTGGTTTTGTTAACAAAATATTCCCTGCTTTATCGATTTGATAAGCAATATGATGAGAATTGGCAAAATCAACAATATATTTAGTTATCATTTGTTCATGATGCGAAGGATGTGGAATTTTACAAATATCATTAAAAATCTGCCAAGTAAATTTTGGCTCTAATGTGGAAAGCATAATATATCCTCAATATTAAGTGAGTAATTAATTAATGAGTGGTTTTTTTTGTGTAATCGCTCTATAATAAGGTGCAATTTTACATCTATTTTTAGTCCATTAATATTAATTTATTATATTTACACATTCGATTAAAATTGCGAGTTACTCATGTCAATAGAACAAAATTTAACTGAAGAAGAAATTAAAGCTAAAAAACAGCATAAAGCTGAAATCATCGCTGAAAAAGAAAAATTCAACGTTACCTGGGAAATGTTACAAGCCTATGGACGTCAACTTTCAAAACGTTTATTACCCGCAAATCAATGGAAAGGCATTATTGCAGTAAGCCGTGGTGGTTTAGTTCCAGCTGCGATTCTTGCTCGAGAATTAAGCATTCGTTATGTTGATACTGTCTGTATTTCAAGCTATGATCATGATCATCAGCGTGAAAAACTGATTCTTAAACAAGCTAACGGTGATGGTGAAGGTTTTATTGTTGTTGATGATTTAGTTGATACCGGTAACACCGCTCACACCATTCGTGATATGTATCCTAAAGCACGATTTGTCACTATTTTTGCAAAACCGGCTGGTAAACCTCTTGTTGATGATTATGTTGTAGATATTGAACAAGATACTTGGATTGAACAGCCTTGGGATACCGGTGTCATGTTTGTTAAACCAATTAGTGATCATGAATAATTAATCTACCATAAGGGATAATTGGCTGTTATGTCAGCGACTAAAAATCTATCAGAACAGATATTTAAACAGCAATATGATTATCCAGAAACTTCGGGGCTTATTAATCGTATTGATTACAGTGACGGTAGTAGTATTAGTCCGTTAGACGGCGACCTAGATTCAAGATGGTATAGAATTATCAATCCCATTTTGTGGTTTTGGCGTGGTTTGCCAAAGCTTGAAGTTGAAGCAGTTATATCACGAATTGCTGCTTCAACTAAAAAACACACCAATGATAAATGGTTAGATTCAGTTATTGGTTATCAACCTGGTAATTGGATTTACGAATTTTTGAATCAAGCTGCTGAATGGTCAGCAAAAGCCGATGCAATCGATCCCACAAATTTAAGCGAAGACGATAAAAAAAACCTAAATACTTTTTATTTGATTGCAAGCGAATATGCAAGTATTGCAAGCTATCCTCATTTTAAAAATGACGAGTTAGCGATGTATGCCCAAACATGTGCATATCAAGCTTATACAAAAGCACTCAATTATTCCCCTTATAAGATTAAAGAACTTGAATTCAAAGTTGAAGATCGTAATGTCAAAACGCTACTTCATTTACCTAAAACTGAAGGTACATGCCCTGTCGTTGTGATCTGTAATGCACTTGGTAATTTGCAAATTGATTTTTATCGATATTTTAGTGAATATTTAGCACCGCAAGGCATTGCGATGTTAACTGTGGATTTACCCAGTGTTGGATACAGTCGTAACTTCACTTTAACTCAAAATAGTAGTCAGATTCATCAAGCCATTATTGAGCAACTTTCTACCGTGCCTTGGGTGGATAATAATCGTTTAATTGTGGCAGGTTTTCGTTTTGGTTCGCATATTGCAACACGATTAACCTATTTGATGCCCAATAAAATCAAAGGATTATTTAATTTTACACCTTTTGTTCATCAAATTTTCACTGATAAAGAACTACAAAAGAATCTACCTAATAGCTACAAAGATATGCTAGCTAGTCGTTTGGGATTACCGCTAATATCCAACCAACAATTAGCCGCCGAATTAAATTATTTCTCACTGAAAAATCAGGGTCTTTTAACTCGAGCTTGCCCAGTTCCTGTGATGAATATTATTTTCGAAAATGATAAGCTTAGTACCTTAACTGAAGCAAAACTTGTACATTCAGCTAAGCAAAATAAAATTATCACTATTCCAAAAACACCATTACAAAAAAGTTTACATCAAGCATTAACACAATCAGTAACATGGATGAAGTCTATTTTGTAATACCAGTATAAAATGAGTATTGTTATGACTAACATAAAACAGCAAGTTGTCGTGGTTAAATTGGGTACAAGCGTATTAACAAGTGGGACAAAACAGCTAGATCGTGCACGGATAGTAGAATTAATACGACAATGTGCAATCTTACATCAAGAAGGTCATAAAGTTATTATTGTAACGTCAGGTGCGATTGCTGCCGGACGAGAGTATTTAAACTACCCTAACCTACCTAATACGGTTGCATCAAAACAATTACTTGCTTCTGTAGGTCAAAGTAAACTCATCCAACTTTGGGAACAACTGTTTTCAATTTATAAAATTTACATTGGTCAAATGCTATTAACACGTGCAGATTTAGAAGATCGTGAAAGATTCCTAAATGCTCAAGATGTGTTAAAAGCAATGTTGGATAACCAAATTGTACCCGTTATCAATGAAAATGATGCGGTAGCAACAGCAGAAATTAAAGTTGGCGATAATGATAATTTATCTGCACTTGCGGCTATTTTAGCAGAAGCCGATAAACTTATTTTATTAACTGATATCGAAGGTTTATATACTGCCGATCCTAGATCAGATAAAAACGCTAAATTAATTTCAGAAATCGAACAGATCGACGATCATTTGCGTAGTATCGCAGGCGATAGTGTTTCAGGGTTAGGTACCGGTGGAATGAGCACAAAAATACAAGCTGCCGAAGTCGCAGGAAGTGCCGGTATCGAAGTTGTTATAGCGGCAGGAAACAGACCCAATGTAATTATCGATATCATGAATAATAAATCGGTCGGCACTCGTTTTCTTGCTCAAAAAACACCATTAGAACATCGCAAACATTGGATATTTGGTGCACCGATAGCAGGAAAACTTATATTGGATGATGGTGCAGTTAATGCAATTTTAAATAATGGTAGTTCGCTTTTACCAAAAGGAATTACAAAAGTTGCACAAACCTTTTCACGTGGTGAAGTGGTTGATATATGTGATAAATCAGGCAAATCCATTGCCCGAGGAGTCAGTCGTTATAATAGCGATGCACTACAACAGATCGCAGGACATCACTCATTGGAAATTAGCCAAATTATTGGCTATGAATATGGTTCAGTTGCCGTTCATCGAAATGATATGATTATTAAATTAAACATATAAAATATTTCACATTTAGCCTCTCTATAATTAATTTAATAAATAAAACGAAAACTGACTTTTTGAATATCTTACACTGCGTATTTAGTGATAAAGAAGATAGATTATATTAAAAGACTATAAAATTTTGTATTGAAATTGATTACCACCTCTAAAATCGAAAAAGTTAAGAAAACAAGCCCGATAACCGTGCATTATCACTTAGATGTATTATCAATATAGAGAAGAATTTTTAGAAACTTATTGATAATTATAATAAATTAATAGAAAATGTTGCTCGTTTTGTGAGCTTTTATAGCTGCGATATATTAAGACAGAATGCAGGGCAACACTCACAAAAAATTTGCCAGATTATTGGCTATAAATATGGATCAGTCACCGTAAATCGGAATGATATGATTATCAGATAATTACAATAAGGAAATAAAATTATGGGATTAGCTATAGCAGGATTAATAGTGAATTGGTTTGGTACATTAATAATTGCATTAAATGGGGAGTTTAATGATTTACATAGGGCTATAACACCTATAGCATTAATATTTGCAACAATCAGCACAATCGGGATATTTCTAGCCGGAAGCAATAAAAAATTAAGTGGTACATTAATCATTATTGGCAGTATTTTTTTCATTCCTTTAGGATTAATAGGTGTATTCGGTGGTAAAAAGATTTTCAATCAAGGAGTTGACAAATCCTTAGATGAACGACGCAATATTTAGGATTAATAAGGATATTATTAGAAAAGGAGGATACTAATGGAAACCAAAGATCAAAATATAAAATACTTTTATGCACGAAACTTAGTTATATTCCGCATTATATTTATCTTAATTGCTATGTTTTTTTTACTAAGCATTGCCCCAGAGCTATGGTTTAATACTGTTATATTCATAATAGTTTTAATTTTACTGATTGTACAATATTTTATGGAATATGTCATTATAGATAAAGACTTCATTTCTCATCAACCAGGAATTGCAAGAGGAAAAACAAGTGTGCTTTTTGATGAAGTAAAATCAGTTAGATATGACCCCAAAAAAGTGTTTATAGATTATTGTAATAAAATAACTGGTGAAGAATCAACTTTGAAAATATCTTTACAAGTGCTGAAAAAAGATGACAGACAAGAGTTTTTAGAGACTTTACATACCATTTTCAAAGATAAAGAAGTATAAAATAAATGCTTTCCAGTAAAGAACAACTAATCTTTACTGGAAAAATTAATTATATTCCAATCACTATATCAGAATATTTAGTTATCTTTTCTTTTTTCATTGACTATCAAAAATATTGTATAAATAGAGTATATTGTTAGCATTATTTTTAGTTTAATTTTCTATAAAAATAATCAAATAAGGTTATATCAAATGAGTATTCAAATTGATAGTTATCGTGAAAATTGGCAAAAAGATGGAAAAGATATAATATTCTACCGACGTCGATATATTAAAACTTTTATCATAATTTTGATTGCGTTATATGTCATTTTCTTTTTGGTTGCACCATTTATAAAAATATCCATACAATTTGGTTATATCATTATTTTAATGATAATTTATTTACTATTACGCTGGACGGAAAAATATATTATTTTAGGTGATACATTTATAACAATTAATGATAATAGGTTTAGATTAATCGATTTATTACTCTTTACCCTGTTTTTTATAGTTTATATTTTTATTAATAGTTCAAATAAAAATAAAATGAGTTGTATCTTATTTAAAAATATTATTGATATTGATAATATAAATCGCAATGAAATAATCATTCATCATTTTGTTAATAATGAAGCTCAACTTTACTCAGTTGATCTTGATATGATGTTAGACGATGAAAAACAATTGTTTTTGCAAAAAGTTGAGCTTATAAAGCAAAGTTTAAAAAGTAATCTTTAAAGGTCTAATGAATGTTAAATAAAATCGGAAAATCAGCAAAACAAGCTGCATACCAATTAGCACAATGCCCTACTGCTACGAAAAATAAAGTACTTACGGTCATTGCCGATTTATTAGAAGCACAAAGTACCCTGATTCTAACAGCTAATGCGCACGATATAAAATTAGCAAAAGAACAAGGTTTAAGTGATGCCATTGTTGATCGACTACTGCTAACCCCTGAACGATTATCATCGATTGCCAATGATGTTCGTAAAGTTATCACATTGAAGGATCCTATAGGTGAAATTATTGATGGGTCAACGTTAGACAGTGGTTTAAAGTTACAACGTCACAGAGTGCCATTAGGTGTAATTGGTGTAATTTATGAAGCTCGTCCAAATGTAACCATAGATATCGCAACGCTTTGCTTAAAAACAGGTAACGCAGCGATACTCAGAGGCGGCAAAGAAACGCTCAAAACTAATATAGCGATTATTGACGTTATTCAACAAGCCTTATCACAAGTTGGATTACCACAAACCGCCATACAATATATAGACAATCCTGACCGAAAATATATTAACGAATTACTTAAACTCGATAAGTACATTGATATGATTATTCCGAGAGGTGGCATGGCACTCCATCAGTTATGCCGTGAGCAATCTACTATCCCTGTCATTACAGGTGGTATTGGTGTCTGTCATATTTTTGTTGATGAAAGTGCTGATTTTGATAAAGCTTTAGCCATTATTATTAATGCCAAAACACAGCGGCCTAGTACTTGTAATACACTGGAAACATTATTAGTTCATCATAAAATTGCGCCAATGTTCATGCCGATATTCAGTCAAATAATGACGGATAATGAGGTTACCTTACATGCAGATAAGCGCACAATTGAAATGTTAAACTCAAATAAAGCTCATGTATTTCCGATAAAAGATGAAGAGTTACGTCAAGAATGGCTATCAAAAGACCTTAATGTTGTTATCGTCGATTCTCTCGAAAATGCAATAGAACATATACGAGAATATGGAAGTGGTCATTCAGAATCAATCTTAACCCGTAACTTAACTAATGCTGAACAATTTGTTAATCAAGTCGATGCAGCAGCGGTATATGTCAACGCCTCGACACGTTTTACCGACGGTGGACAATTTGGCTTAGGCGCTGAAGTGGCTGTAAGTACTCAAAAATTACATGCCAGAGGCCCTATGGGACTTGAAGCATTAACAACCTATAAGTGGATAGGTATTGGGGATGATTTAATTCGTCAATAAATCTGTATCAACTGTTCAGTAACACCTGACAGTTGATACTTCAATATTTAGTCAAAATTACGCATTAATAATGCATAATTTAAATCGATTTCTTCTGGGATAGGGATATAAACAATATGCCCATCACCTAATCCCGCAGGTACTGGTTGCCCTTTTTTATTCTCCATACGTTCAATAGTAAAAGTCATGTTACCTTTTGGTGTCATCATCTCAACACTATCACCCACTGAGAACTTATTCTTAACAATAATTTCTGCTAAACCATTTAGACGTTCACCACTAAATTCCCCCACAAACTGTTGTCTGTCGGATACAGAATGACTGTGAACATAATTTTGCATATCTTCATGCTTATGACGACGCAAAAAGCCTTCGGTATAACCGCGATGCGCTAAAGAATCAAGTTCAGCCAACAAACGAGGATCAAATGGCTTACCTTCGCTTGCAGCATCTATCGCTTGACGATACACTTGTGCCGTTCTTGCACAGTAATAAAAGGACTTGGTACGCCCCTCAATTTTCAATGAGTGGACACCTATTTTAGTCAAATCTTCTACTAGTTCTACCGCTCTTAAATCTTTAGAATTCATGATATAAGTTCCATGCTCATCTTCGAATGCTTGCATGTATTCACCCGGTCGACCTGATTCTTCTAACATAAATACTTTATTTGTTGTTTGACCAATGCCAAGTGTAGGTTCAACTTGTTGTACCGGTATGGGTTCACATTTATGAACGATCTGCCCTACTTCATCTTCTTTTCCTTCGGCAACTTTGTATTCCCAACGGCATGCGTTAGTACATGTACCTTGGTTAGAATCACGTTTATTAATATAACCTGATAACAGACAACGCCCAGAATACGCCATACAAAGTGCACCATGAATAAACACTTCTAATTCCATCTCAGGAACTTTTTCACGTATTTCGGCAATCTCATCAAGAGACAGTTCTCGAGATAACACAACACGTGTTAATCCCATTTTGTGCCAAAATTTGACCGTTGCCCAGTTCACAGCATTGGATTGCACCGATAAGTGAATCTCCATTTCTGGAAAATGCTCACGAACAAGCATAATTAACCCCGGATCAGACATAATAAAGGCATCGGGTTTCATATTAACAATGGGTTCAAGATCACGAATAAACGTTTTGAGTTTTGAATTATGTGGTGCAATATTCACAACCACATAAAACTTTTTACCCTGTGCGTGGGCTTCGTTAATCCCGATAGCTAAGTTTTCATGATTAAATTCATTATTGCGAACACGCAAACTATAACGAGGTTGACCGGCATAAACAGCATCTGCACCATAAGCAAACGCATAACGCATATTTTTAAGAGAACCGGCAGGCGAAAGTAACTCAGGTTTTGGGTATAAATTTGTCATTAAAAAATGCCTCTGATTTCAAGTCAGTATTACTCAGCAGTAATAGGTTAAGCAAAAATAGGTGGGCATTTTACGCTTTAGGCTAGAGCTTGGCAAATTTATTTAAAGATGAACTTAACAAATCCTAACTTGATAGAATTTAAAAGGGAATTTCATTAAAAATACGATTAAATTCATAGCTGATTATTTAAATACGCAATTATTAAATTTTCCAACCAAATGTAATTATTATTTTACCAATCATATAACAGTGAATGGATAGCTATCTGGCTAACCACTAACCGTTTTAGATTTCTTTATCAATAAGGGGGAAATACTCTTCCCAGCGATACTCTCTGATTGGCATAGGCTTCTCGTTCACAAAATACAACACCAAAGCGGGTTTAATTCCATTCCAATTATCTACAAACTCATAGCCAAGAAGAAAACCATCTTTGATTAATTTTTTTGCTTTTGCATGATAATTAAAGTAGCTCATAGTTAGTCAACTAAAGAATACCTATAATTGACTATTATTTGTACTCTTTTTTAAACAATATAGCAATTAGTTTAAAATAAAATTTAATAAAATAACGTAAGATTAAGTTTGAAAGGGATATGGGTTTTTTAGGAATTTAATGGAGGCGCGTCCCAGAATCGAACTGAGGTAGACGGATTTGCAATCCGCAGCATGGCCACTCTGCCAACGCGCCGTTGAGGTCTAACTGAATAGGTGGCAAATATTAGCATTGGCATGTTTATACGTCAAGATCAATTAGATTATAATTACAGCAATCATTTATCTTATAACATAATTAGTCATTTTTCGCACTTATCCTGACACAAAATAGACATGAATTGACAATTCAGTTAGGTTAATCATTGAGCATGATTTAAAATTTGAAGACATAATATATAAGTTCCTATTTAATACAAAGATTAAACAAGTACTTTGTTATTGATTTTCTTCTGGATATCGGTAGATCCACGAAATATTTTCGTGATTAGCAAATGCGCTTGGAAAAAGATAAACACCGTTAAGTAATGGGAAATTTGCATATTTCCATTCGACTTTAAAATTAGGTTGAAATTTAATAATAGCGTCATAAAGGAAAGTCGTACAGTATAAATGTTCTTTATCACGAGGCGCTAAAATAAATGGTGCGCCTTGTTTGCTAACTAGTTCAGCAATAATTTGCTCAAATTGTGTATCTGAAATAAAATTAGGTCTTGCTATTGCATATTTTTGTGCAAGTTCTGGCGTTATAAATTCTGCTAGCGTTGATATAATAACTTGATTTATGTTATTTCCATCATCATCTGTTGTCGCATGAATTATTTTAATTTCATCCTCAACCGAAATGACCATACCAATATGGGAAAATTCTCCGCCCCCTAATTGATTAATGATCATACTATCAATATTCACCCCTTTTCTAAAAATCCAATCTCCCACTCTTATTTTCGAACGATAGTCGAAAGTTTTATCAAAAACATTGCTGGGCGGATTGGCAAAAACAGATGAAATCCCCAAAAAAAGAACAATAAAAAGATAGCGACTAGATAGCATATTTAAATTTAACTAATGTGTTAATTAAAAAGGGTATTATTGTTTCATTTACCCTTTTTAGCTGATGAGAACTTTCTAAATACTTAGTAAAAATTGATAAGCCAGTCATCATTGATCTTAATTAAAGATAATTTAGAATCAGCTTTAAATCCGTCTTTAAAAAGAATAACTGATTCAACATCTGCTTCAGTTTTATTACTTTTATAATTTACTGATGAATTTTCAATTTTATCTAGACCACCATGTAATTTAGAAATAGCTTGAGCTTCTTTAATAACCTCTTTAAATTTGCTTTTCATTAACTCTTTAGTGTCAATTTCATCGAATTTTTGTTTTTCATCGATGTACAGTAACTTTAAAAGTTTATCTAAATCGCCATCATAACCAGCTTTTACAAATTCTTGAGCGACCAATTCAGGTTTATTATCGGAAGAACATGCTGTAACAATAATAGCTAATAAAAAAATACTTAAATATTTTAATGCTAATTTCATTTTTTCTTTACCCTTTTTTGATTATAGTTAATTGGCTTTTCCCTATATTTATAAATTAAGAAAAGGCATGAAAATAATACTATTTAATCATTTTTTTTTAAAGTAGCTTTTTTAGAATGATCCGCTTATTATTTGGTTTAAATAAAAATTTTTTATTTAAAATAAGGGTAACTTTTCTTACCCTTTGTTTGAAGAACTCTATATTGAAAGTTATTAAATTGAAACTGTTTTATCAAAACTAAAATGACATTTTAATTTTGAAAAGATTTAATTAAAAATTAAGTAACCATTTGTCATCAATTTTAATAACCTTTATTCTTTCTTCCTTTTTTGTACCATCTTTAAAAATGATAGATGTGATAACTATAGCAGCATCTTTCGCTTCGTTTCGGTAATTGACATTTAATATTTCAGTTTTATCAAAACCGCCATGTTTTTTTGCTTGTTCTGCTGTCTTCGCTATCATCTGGGAGAGTTTACCTTTAATAAAGGTTTTTGTTTCTGAATTGTCATCATTCTTTTGAATGTATAGTAATTTATAAACTTTATCTGCATCACCATCAAACATAGCCTTTACATATGTTTCCGCTAATTTTTCTGGTGTACTTTCGGCTGTTGAACAAGCGATAAGCACAAATGCAAATAAAAACAATCCAATTATCTTAGAGGCTATTTTCATTATTAGTTTTCCTATTTAAATTGATCAATAAACGTTGTGATTTACTCTACTTTAAATTATCAATTAAAGCATTATAAATAATAATAACTAATTTATATTTAATAAAGAAATTTAAGCGTTTAATTAAAATTTTCCAAAATACTTTGCCAATTGTGATCCAACTCAGCTTTTATGGTTATTGGTGAATGATTTAGAGGGTGAATAATATTAAGCGAACTTGCATGTAACATTAGTCTTTTAATACCAAAGTAAGCAGTAAAAGCTCGATTTTGATGAAGATCACCATGTTTACTATCACCTAAAATAGGATGAAATATATGCTTCATGTGGCGGCGTAATTGATGTTTTCGACCGGTTTGGGGTTTTAATTCCACAAAACTAAATCTTGCTGTATCAAATTTACCAACTTTAATCGGTACTTCGATCTTACTGATGCCTCGATAAAAAGTAATTGCATCTTGTGCGGGTTTATTCGGTGTCGAGAACTTATCGGCAATTTTATCCAGCTCTTCAACTAATGGATAATCAATAATCGCTTCACCTTCAACATAACCCCGAACAATCGCATGATACGTTTTTTCAATCTGTTTAGTTGCAAACTGTTGTGACATTAAGCGAGCAGTTTCACTAGATAAAGCAAACATTAATACCCCAGATGTAGGACGATCCAAGCGATGAATAGGAAACACATGTTGCCCAATCTGATCTCTCAAAGTTTGCATGACGACCGTTGTTTCATGTTTATCTAACCAACTGCGATGCACAAGCCAACCGGATGGCTTGTTAATCGCAATTAAAGCATCATCTTGATAAAGAATTTCGAACATTATTTAACAAATACTATAAAAACAGTTTTTCAAGTTCACTCGCAATACTGGTACTGTTATTGTCACCAATAACATGGTCGGCTTTGGCTTTCACCTCTTCATCTGCGTTGCCCATCGCAATACCCAGCCCCGCCAACGTCAACATTGAAATATCATTATAGCTATCACCAAATGCGACTATTTCACTAAGATCGATATTTTCGTGTTTAGCCCAATGCATTAATCCATTTCCTTTAGTATTGCCCTTCACGGCGACATCAGCGCGATTCGACCAAGACCATTCGCACGAAAATTGATTAAGTGCTTCAACAGCATCCGAAAATTGTCGTAATGCAGGCAGATCATGACTACTTGTGGCAAATTTGTAAACCGCTCCTGCTTCGTCAATTACCTTATCAAAGCTATCTACTTTTTTAATCTCAGGTTGTAAAAATGATGGCAACGAATTTACCCATTTAAAAAAACCTTCTAAATGATCATCGAGCACTTCATAAGTCATCATTTGGTCAGTGTAAATAAGCGTATGAATACCATATTGATTGACCATATTAAGCAATGTTTTTGCTTGCTCTTTTGTCATGGGTTTACCGGCAAATGATTGCTGTTTTTCAAAATCATACAGGTAAGATCCATTACAACAAATAGCAGGTGTTGATAATTTAAGTTGATAATAATACGGATAAATAACAGAATGGTGACGACCAGAAACTAAAATAACTTTAACACCTTTGGCACTGATTTTTTCAATCATCGAAACTGTCTCAGGTAAAATTAGACGATTACTGGCAAGTAAAGTACCATCCATATCAAAGGCAACGGCTTTATACTTCATTTTATTCCTCTTTCTATCTTCAAATAACGATTCCTACACCCTTTTACATCATTCGATTTTGGCTAATTTAACGAATGATTTGGTAACTAATTAGCAAACACTAATGCTTAATCTACAACTGATTTACCATTCAATTTTTTGACGACCAACAAACGAGTGCGATAACGTTGTACCGTCTACCATTTCAAGTTCTCCACCAACTGGCACGCCATGAGCGATACGGGTTGCCGTTACATCAAACTCTGCACACATTTGAGCAATATAGTTGGCGGTTGCATCCCCTTCAACTGTTGGGTTCGTCGCTAAAATAACCTCACTGATCGTTTCTGAAGATAGTTTGTGCTTTAATAGATCCAGACCAATATCACTTGGACCAATACCATCTAAAGGAGAAAGATGACCTAACAATACAAAATAACGACCGCTGTATTGACCGGTTTGTTCAATAGCAACAATATCTGCTGGGGTTTCAACAACACAGAGTTGACCGCTACTTTGACGACGAGCATTGGCACAAATGGTACAAATGGATTGTTCCGTAAAAGTTCGGCACTCTTGGCAATGACCGATATTAATCATCGCTTCATGAAGTACATGAGCCAATTTAATACCGCCTTGTCGATTACGCTGTAATAAATGGAAAGCCATCCGTTGTGCAGATTTGGGACCAACGCCAGGTAAGCAACGTAATGCTTCCATGAGTGATTCTAATAATGGGCTAATTTGCATAAATTCGTTTAGTTATCAAAATAAATACATTTAGCGTTAATAATACCTCTTTTCAAGCTTTGATAAAACAACAATTACATCGCTTTTAAATTTCAATTCAGGCAAAACGATTTAATAAATCACCCGATTTTAATGTCGATAACCGACGCCATGAATGGTTTTAATTAAAACAGGATTCAATGGATCGAGTTCAATTTGTTTACGTAATTTAGAGATATGCTGATCAAGTGTTCGACTATTTGGTGAATAATCATATCCCCATACATAATCAAAAAGCATGTCCCTTGTCACAACTTGATTTTGATGTTGATACAGGCACGATATAATTTTGATTTCTCGAAGTGAAAGCTCGATTACTTGTTGATTACGTTTTGCACATAACTCGATTGGATAAACCGTCAAATCACCAAAATAAAAAAATTCATCGTTTATATGGTTAGCATGTTTTGATTTTAAATAGCGTTTAGCGATGGCTTTGATTCTTGCTCGTAGTTCATGAATGCCAAAAGGCTTACTCATATAGTCATCAGCGCCAAGCTCTAAACCAATAACGCGATCGATTTCTTCATCTTTAGCCGATAAAAAAAGAATCGGTATATCATCATCTAATTTTCGAATCTCACGACAAACACAATACCCATCCATTTCGGGCATCATAATATCTAAAATGATAAAATCAGGTTTATCATGTTTAAACAATTTAAGCGCAGTTTTCCCATTTTCAGCTTGAAGAATGGTATAACCTTCTTGTTGTAAAAGATCCGACATTCCTTTACGAATGTTATGATCATCCTCAGCGATTAAAATCTTCATGCACATGCTCCGTTAAAATTAATGAAAACGCAGTACCCGGATTTTCATTGGTTACCTTGATAGTACCCTGCAATTGCTGCGCTAATTGGTTGGCAATAGTAAGCCCAATTCCTGTTCCCGAAACGCCTTCGGTAATGGATGAATTTATCCGATAAAAGGGGTTAAAAATTTTCTTTAATAGATGCTTAGGAATACCACGACCATAATCCCGCACGGTGATAATAGTCTGATTATTTTGGGTCGTCAGTGATAAATCAACTTTTTTGCCATCTACAGCATATTTTTCTGCATTGCTTAAAAAATTACTTATGATTTGCATCACACTATCTTCATCGGTAAAGATAGTGTGATTTTTATTCGAATTTAAAATCAAATTCAGTTGTAAAGATTTTGTTTTAAGAACGGGATTGAAAGTTTGATAAACTCGCTCAATGAGCAACGTTAAATTAACGGCTTTAAAATTCTGTTTAGCTGGCTTGCTTAAATTAAGTACATTTTGCACTAAGCGAGTTAATCGCTGACTTTCACTGGTGATCACATCCAAATATTCAGGTACAGGGAAAGGTTCATCGGTTAACTGTTCTTTTAACATTTCTGAATAAAGTGTGATATTAGTTAATGGCGTTTTAAACTCATGTGAAACTTGCCCAACAAAGCTAACTTGTTGTTTAGCTAAACGAATCGCTCGTGTATATTCTCGATAAACATAACAAACGATACCAATAACTAACACAATAAACAAAAATAATATTCCACCCCCTAACCAATAAAAGGTAACAAAGTTTGGTGATGAATAATAATAAGTTAATTGCCAATTCTGTAGTGGATAGTCAAGCATCACATTAATGTCATTGATTGTCGAGTGACCATGAGCATAGATTTGTTTTGAACCCTCATAGAGACTGAAATTATCATCGATAGATTGATCTTCAAATAACCGAATAATATCTAACGCAAATTTAATCGTTGATAACTCAAATCCCTTGATAATGTTACCCTTTTTAGACCAAAAAATCAGATGATCATAAGACTGATACCAACCCGAGGTTGGCAGAGATAATTCATTCGACGAATTGGGGTTGATTAAAATTGCATTATCATACTTAATCGACTCAACAAATTTAACCCATTGCAGATCGTTACTATTACTGATATAAACAATGTTATTATGGCGAATTTCGAAAGCATTTTTAATATCTGATTGCGATTGTAACAGATTATCAAACGTACCGGCGCCCTTTTCCAAAAGTTGAATTAAGCTAATCAAATAAACGGAACGCTGATTTAACAGCGATTCAATCGATGATTTTATATTCTCCAATCGGCTTTGTGCTAACGATCTTTGCTGATGTTGACGCATTAAAACTTCATGTTCAATACTACGCCAACCAAGATAGCTAAGTGCCATTACAAATATTATACAAGAGAGAATCGCTGCTAATTTTTTCATACTTTCGTTATTTTTTAATTACACCCAGTTTAGTATTTTGTTGCTTTTCGGTCATTCCTTTACGATAAGCTTTGCTATTCGCATTTTCATTAACTGCATCTGCTGCCATTTTTTTATTCCATTTTATATCATCTAGCACTCTATCCGCATATTCTGGATACATATCAGCAACTACTCCAAGCCTATAACTGTTATCCTCTAGAATTTTCTGCGCAGCTTTTCGATCGCCTTTATTATAGAGTTCTAATGCTTTAACGCTATTTTCATTCACTTCTTGTATTTCAATCTCAGTAACGACATCTTGGCGCAAGGCTTTTTTTACGGCTTCCAGATTATCGGTATAAGCAAGTTTTACTGATTGTTTTTCTTTTTGAGTTTTCTTATCTAACAAATCATCATACACTAAATCAATTTCCGCTATTGTTCTTTCTTCGCCTACTTTACCTTGTGGTTGCTCGACCTCTAACAAAATATACTTTTCTTGATTAGAATAAATTTGATTCATTGTTACCGTTACTTGATTACCTTTGATTATGCCATCTCTACCTAATAAACGAACCGGTTTTACCCCATCTTTTAAATAGATATTGATCATAACATCTTGGGCAACCGTTGACATTACATCCTTGAACTCACGAACAAATACATTTTCAAGATCTAAAGAATCATTAACAAATACATGATTACCATCACTATAACTGGCAATTGATGACATCAATAATTCATTATAATCCTCACCGATACCAAAGGTACTGACAGAAATATTCTTTTTGGCGGCAATAATGGCAAGTTCAGAAAGTTCTTGAACAGATGTCGGACCAATATTCGCCTGCCCGTCCGATAATAAAATAATGCGATTCACATTATCTTTAGACAACTGTTTTTCAACTTGATAGATACCTTTACTTAATCCGGCAAATAACGCTGTGCCACCACCTGCAACAATATTTTCTTTTATTAAATTAATCAATTTTTGTTTATTGTTAACTTTGGTAGAAGGAATAATTACCTTTGCATCATTATCATAAGCAACGACAGATAAAGTGTCATTCTCATTAAGCATGTTAATGGCAAAGATAGCCGCCTCTTTTGCTTTAACAATACGATCACCTGACATCGAGCCTGAGCGATCAATTACTATTGCCAAATTAATGGGAACCCGTTTTGCAGAATCAAATTCATGGCCGGTTAACGAAATTTTTAAATAATTTTTCTCTTGGGTATTTTGCATAACAATTGGCGATGCAAGTTCCGAGCGAATTTCAATTTGCTTATTGACTTGTGCATGACTGCATAAACTTAATATTGAAAGCCCTGCTAATAGGACTGTTTTAATTAATTTCATTGTTTTTCCTTATATAAAAAGTTTATGTCATTATATTGATTTGATCATTCAAACTGTCAGATAGTTGTATTTAATTGTAAAAAGTTGTAAAAAATACCATTTTAGAACAGGAAAACGCCAATAAAATTTTCTTTTATAAAAAAACAGATCATCTCATCCCCACTTGCAATATATCAATCAAATGATGAACAATCGACCGATTTTACTGCATTGTTACGGTTTGTTTATTGCAAGCACAAAGAACGAAGGTATATAATACAAAATTAGCCATTCTTAAAAAGAGAATATTTAGAGAACATTTAATATGACTCAGTTACAAGAAAAACTTGCGCTTATCAAAAACAGCATTATCACCATTCCAGACTATCCTAAGCAAGGAATTTTATTTCGTGATATTACCAGTCTGCTTGAAGATCCTGTCGCATTTAGAACTTCGGTCGAATTGTTAATCGATCACTATCGAGATAAAAAAATCGATAAAGTTGTCGGTACTGAAGCGCGTGGTTTTATTTTTGCAGCACCAATTGCATTAGCGTTAGGCGTTGGTTTTGTGCCAGTTCGAAAACCCAATAAGTTACCACGTCACGTATTTAAAGAAGAGTATCAACTTGAATACGGAACCGATACACTTGAAATCCATTCAGATGCAATTAAACCAAATGAACGAGTACTGATTATTGATGATTTACTTGCAACAGGTGGAACGGTTGCTGCAACCGCTAAATTAATTCAAAAAGCAGGTGGTATAGCAGAAGATGCCGCATTTGTTATTAATTTACCTGATCTGCATGGTAAAACAAAATTAACCGATCTGGGTATCAACTGTTTTACCCTCGTTGATTTTGCCGGTGAATAATCTTAGTCTACTGGGGCGATGTTGTCGCCCTACTCATGCTACGAGCTAACTCCTCCCTTCACTTTTTGTCCATGTTGTATATCAACTTCGTTTTTATTCAATACTGATCGCCAACTACCACAACTGACGCTACGCAATAATACTCCATTTAAATCGACCACACGCCTAAAAAAGACGCCATCAAAAAGTGAATAAAAAATCAACTTAATGCTTGATTTACATTTTAATGTGAATTATTATTCAAAAATATCGCATAATTATTAAATGGGAAATAAATCAAACATGAAAAAATTTAGCCATATCATTGCCAGAACGCCTGCCAAATCCCTGATTCATGGATTAACTTCAGCAAATTTAGGCAAGCCTGATTATCAAAAAGCCTTAGACCAACACAATAACTATATCCGAGCCTTACAGCAATGTGATGTTGATATCACCCTATTACCCGCCGATGAACGTTTTCCAGATTCGGTCTTTGTTGAAGATGTTGCTCTGTGTACGCCACACTGTGCCATTATTACCAGACCAGGGGCAGAAAGTAGACGTAACGAGACTGAAATCATCATCGATACCATTGAACGATTTTACCCAAATAAAGTCGAAAAGATTACGGCTCCGGGCACGGTTGAAGCCGGTGATATTATGATGGTGGAAAATCACTATTATATCGGATTATCGGCACGTACTAATCAAGAAGGAGCTAATCAAATGATTGCTATATTACAAAAATATGGCTTAACCGGTTCGGTGGTCACGCTTGAAAAAGTTCTACACCTAAAAACAGGATTGGCTTATCTGGAAAACAACAATTTATTAGCAGCCGGCGAATTTATTACCAAACCCGAATTTCAACATCTGAACATTATTGAAATTCCTGAACAAGAAAGCTATGCCGCTAACTGTATTTGGGTTAATGATCGGGTCATCATGCCTGCTGGTTATCCAATCACTAAAGCTAAAATCGAAGCTTTAGGTTATCAAGTGATTGAGGTGGATACATCAGAATATCGCAAAGTCGATGGTGGTGTTAGCTGCATGTCATTACGATTTTAATTAAACGCTGCCAAAGCCGAATAAAACGCAAAATAAGACAAAATTATGAATACACCTACCCGTACAAAACTAGGCATACTTCCTTTAACCTTACTTGTGGTTGGCAGTATTGTTGGAAGTGGTATTTTTAGTTTACCGCAAAACATGGCTGAAGCGTCTGGTGCCGGCGCTATTTTAATTGCGTGGATCATAACGCTTTTTGGCATGTTAATGCTGACACGGATATTTCAGTATCTTTCGATTCGTTTTTATAAGATTAATGATGGTTTATATGGTTATGTCCGTGAAGGCTTTGGTGATTATATAGGATTCAACGCAGCTTGGGGATACTGGATATCTGCATGGATGTCGTGTGCCAGTTATTTAGTTATCCTATTTAGCGCGTTAGGATCATTTGATTGTTTTAGTTATTTTGGTAATGGCACAACCTTGCCAGCAGTCATAGTCGGACTTATCTTTTTATGGCTGGTTAATGCCCTTGTTCTAAAAGGGATTTATCATGCTTTCTTATTAAATTGCTTAGTTACATTAGCAAAAATTGTCCCGATTGGTCTATTTATTGTCTGCATTATTCTTGCTTTCAAGGTTTCAACATTCAAAATTGACTTTTGGGGAACGCCACAACTTGGCTCAATCGTGGATCAAATAAAGCATACTATGCTTTATACCGTTTGGGTTTACTTAGGTATCGAAAGCGCAACTGTTTATGCTTCACGAGCCAAAAACATTTTAAGCATAAGCCGGGCAACTTTTTTTGGTTTTGCGATTACCAGTTTATTGCTCATCTGTGTGTCTGTTTTGTCGCTGGGTATTGTTCCTCAACAAGAACTGGCTGCAATGAAAAATCCTTCAATGGCTTTAGTCATTGAGCATGTAGTTGGCAGTTGGGGAGCAACGTTAATTAATATTGGGCTGATTGTTTCGGTTAGTGGTGGATTATTATCCTGGTTAATGCTTGCCGCAGAAATGCTATTTTTAACCGGACAAGGCAATAATCATACCGTTGCACGCTGTTTTGGCAAATTAAATAAAAATGGCACGCCTGCCAATGCATTATACTTAACATCAAGCTTGATCAGCCTATTGATTGTGCTTGCACATTTCTACCATTCGGGTTATAACACTTTAATCCAATTATCGACTTCAATGGTACTGATACCCTATTTATTATCAGCACTATTCGTCTTTAAATTAGCCATAAAATCTCGCAAAGCTTACCTAATTTTTATTGGGGCTGCGGGATCGATTTATGGGGTATGGTTAATTTATGCTGGCGGGATGTCTTACCTATTATTATCAATGATACTGTATGCGATAGGACTCCTATTTTATTTATACGCACGCAAGCAGCGATCCCTATCTGCCTTCAGTTATGTTCATGACAAAATCTATTCAATCGCAATCATAATATTAGCCATTATTGCCGTTATGTATTTTTATGTCATACTGGATTAACTAACCCTTGGTGCTATTTTTGGAACAAATAAAAATCTGCTAATAGCGCTCTAAAAGCAGGCGAATACTGCCCATCATCACAACGCATACACAGTTGTTGTTCAATGACATGAGCATTAGGCTTTGTAGCAAACGCCATTAATGATAAAGAAAACTCTTTATCTGCCATGTATTTTACCTGCAACAATTGTTGTAAAAATAGATGATTTGATTCGCATAATTGCCTAAATTGATCTGCTAAATGATAAGGCAGCACCAAACAGAATAGACCGTCTGGCTTTAATAATCGTTTGACTGAATCAATAAGCTGTGTGTAGTTTAAACTTTCTGTATAACGGGCTAATTGCCTTTGGTTCGTTCGACAATCCACGGCCGACTCAAAATAAGGTGGATTGGTCACAATCAAATCATAGCTATTGGCATCATCCCTATTAAAATGATTCACATCCCCTTGTATTGTTGATATGGATTGAAAGCCTGCTTGTTGGCTATTTTGTTGACATTGGTTAACGGCTTGTACATCAATATCGATAGCATCAATTTGACAAGCTTGATGTTCAAGGCGTTGTGCAAGCATTAACGCAATCACGCCACAACCACAACCGATATCAAGCACCTTATGAGTTGAAGAAAAGATCGGAGCCCATGCCCCAAGTAAACAACTATCAGTGGTGATTTTCATCGGACTTTTGTCATGCGCAACAAAAAAGCGCTTAAACGTAAAGCCCCCTTTTTTTAACGATTGTGATTTATTTTGCATGGATAAATTTTTTAAATAACGGTTTATTCGACGCCACCGCATCCGCCCAGCGTGTAGGTTCAGGCAAACGATAACCACGTAAACATAAATTGACCCATTTCAACGCACTATCTTGGCTGATACGATGACCCGATGAAATAAATAACGGATTACAATTATTCTTGCTTTGTAATACCCAACCAATCTGTTGCTGCTTATCGGTGAGTGGTGTCATTTGACCGGCGACTTTAGGTAATGGATTATAATGACCGCAAAGACGTTTTTTAGCGACACCAATGGTTGGCATATCCAATAGTAAACCAAGATGACTGGCAATACCTAATCGCCTTGGATGCGCAACGCCTTGACCATCAACCAACAATAAATCAGGTTTATGTTCGACCTGCTCCCAAGCAGAAAGTAAAGCAGGATACTCCCGAAAAGATAAATAACCAGGGATATAAGGAAACTCGGTTTTTAATCGCGCGACATGATATTCAACCACATGAAAATCCGGATACGTTAAGATCACAATAGCGGCTCGGGTGATTTTGCCTTCATCTTCAAAGCCTACGTCGGTACCACCAATTAAAGTGATTGATGTATTAAAATCATCGGTTAGGTTTACTTGTTCAGCTAATTGCTGCTGGGTTAGTTTCAATTGTTCTAAATTAATAGACATTTTCTTTCTGCTGAGTATTATTAACGGCAATAAAATGATTTTACCAGAATTAGTATGCCATATACATTAGCAAATCCGACCGAACTGACAGAAGAAATTAAAAAAAGCCGCTTTATTGTCAATGCGGCGCCCGTTATTAATGCCCAGCAAGCAACGGATTTTATCGATCAAATTAGCGATCCTAACGCAACACATAATTGTTGGGCATGGAAAATCGGTCAACAGTATCGATTTAATGATGATGGCGAACCAACCAGCACCGCAGGACGTCCAATTCTATCAGCGATTGAAGGACAAGATTGTGATCAAGTAGTGGTGGTGGTAACTCGTTATTTTGGCGGAATCAAACTTGGCACAGGAGGCTTGATACGAGCCTATGGTGGGTCAGCAAGTCATTGTCTACAACAAGCAGAATTGATTGAACTTATTGCCCGAATACCTTTGCAGTTTCACTGCTATTATAATGAATGGTCAATTATAGAAAATCGCTTAAAAGAACTGGGTGCACTGATTGAAAATCAAGATTTTGATGCCATTGGGGTAAACGTCAATATTGCCATTACGCAAGACAAATTGCTTTCGCTACAAAAAAGCATCAGTGATATTACTCGTGGTAGAGTGATAATACCAGTATAAATCCTATTAATTTTTGTTGAATGTAAACATAGTCATAACATCACTCTTTTTCTAATATTGCTAAAGTTTTTTTATTAAAAAATGGTTGCTATGAAATTCTTAAGTTATCACTGAGCACTACCGATAACTCTATACTCTGAGCAAGCAAGAAATAAAGCGATATAGAATGTGTTTTTCATTCGTTTGCTGGTTTATCTCTGTGTATATAGGAAACACTAAATATGATTTTATTTATTTGCAAGAACATGCTTATCATATAAAAGATGACTTGCCCACCTTGAGTTAAGTGTTTATTGTTAAAACTCATTTATTTTTATTCCTAATGATCTAATATATCTGTTGTACTAGGTGGATTTTCTATATCAGACTTAGGTAAAATTTCCTCTCTCATATAATATTTTGAGAACATAGAATCAGGATGAGGAAAATCATTTTCTTTAATCCAATTATCTTCTTGTTTTTTAACAGATAAAGGATGTTTTTTATTAAAAATTAAGTACCATATCACCCCCCCCGCAATACTTATATATATAATCGAAAAAAGAATAGCTTTAATACTCATTTTTGATTTCTCCTTAATTTAGTTTTCTTTTTATTTATACTATCTTGAACAGGGTTAGGATCTTTGAACCATTGATCGGCTTATCCCTGTGTATACAGGGAACACTCTAATTATAACCTATTGTTTAATAATTAAAATAGGAGGGTGTAAAATTCTACCGATTTTTTGTTGCTTTTTTAGGCGATTATTTTTAATTCGCACTAGAGATATAATTTTATATTTATCATATAGTTAATTTCACTTTCGTAGTTTTTTACCGGTACTCTCTTTGGCAACTTTTCCAATGTACCGAGCAATTTTTCATAACAACGTAACATATTAATTTTTGACGGTTGATTTTAACGAACTACTGAAGGTTGATCTCACCATTGTTCCTCTGTTTTATTAGCTCTATACTGAACGTTATAACTATTAACACGCTGACAGAAGTGATAGTAAAAAAATAGTTTGGAGTTTGATCAATATATTAATTTTTTTGATCATTCAAAAAACGGTTATCCCTGCGTAAAAGAAGTACCTTATCTCCGCTGTTTTCCCGTATTGTTTTGTTATTCTTTTTTAAGTTCACCCAAATGACAATTGATTCTATTGTGATAATTAATTTGTTGTCTGTTGTACTTAATCTCATTACAATACCTTCCCTTATCCATTGACACATAATATTTATGATCACTTATTGCGATGCAAATTTAGATGATTTACCTTTCATTGTTGATGTCTACAATTCCACTATTGCCAGTCGGATGGTTACTGCGGATACTTCCCCTGTTTCTTTAGAAAGTAAATTGGCATGGTTTCATCAACACAATTCGAATAACCGACCTCTTTGGTTAATTAAATATCAAAATCAGTCTTGTGGTTGGATTAGTTTATCTTCGTTTTATGGGCGACCCGCATATTCTGGCACGGTTGAAGTAAGTTTATATATACATGAACATTTTCGAGGAAAAAAAATTGGGCAATATATGCTTGCTCAAATTGAAGAATATGCCCGCAAAATCGGTATCAACGTAATATTAAGTTATGTATTTGGACATAATATTCCTAGTATTGGTCTTTTTAATAAAATGCAGTATCAACAATGGGGATTTTTTCCAAAAGTTGCCGAACTTGATGGTATTAAGCGTGATTTAATCATTTTAGGGAAATCACTTATCTAAACGTTGTACATAACAAATAAGTTTTTCAATTTATTTAGAGGATACAAGTTTAAATGACCATTTTAAAAAATCTAATTTATTTAGGACGTCAAACCAAAGTTACAAGTTTATTAATCATTATTAATATTGTATGGTTTGCGATATCTCGTTTATCTTACCCCTTGAGTTTTGTCGATTCATTGAACGGCATTTTTTTTATTCGGTGGGGAGCAGATGTCTCACAATTAACATTTTCCGGTCAATATTGGCGAATGTTTACCTGCCTTTTTATGCATGTAAGTATTACTCATCTGGCAATGAATATGCTTGCACTATTCAGTGTTGGTAACATCTTAGAAAGACAAATACCTTGGTTTGCTTTTCTTGGAATTTATATCTTATCTGGCATAATCAGTAGTTTAACCAGTGATATCGCAACCATTAATAACAATGTAATTAGTTGTGGAGCATCAGGCGCAATTTTAGGCATTATTTCTGCTTTATTAGCTTACAGTCTGGTTAATCGAGAAAGTTTGAAAGAGATGCCAGTTAGAGCAATCATAGTAAGCTTAATTCTTACCGCTGGATTAGGTTTACTGCCATCAATAAATAACATGGCTCACTTAGGTGGTGCACTTGCAGGATTTATTCTAGGGGCTCTGATATCATTATTGATAAAATGGTTCTACTTTTCTACAAAATTAACATCTTTTCTTATTAGTATAGTGTTTATTGCTACTACAGGATGTATTTATCTGGTGTATGAACATTTTAAACTGCCAGAGATAATTCAACAAATATATAACTAAAAACTGTTAGGCGCTGATAGTATTATGAAACCCAGCGCCTTGATTTAAAGGACAAAAACACCAATCAAAAACTATTTAATATTTTGGCTGGTTCTATTTTACATGCCCTTCTTGCCGGATAATAACTAGCAATTAAACTTAGTAACATTGCAGTAACAAAAACAATTACGACATCAAAAAAATAAATTTGGGAAGGAAGAAAATCCACAAAATAGATATTACTGTTTAAAAACTTATGACCCAAAAGGGATTCAACACATTTCATAATGTTTGAAAGTTGCCAGGCTGACAATACTCCCAGGATTACGCCAAGTAAACTTCCCACTAATCCTGATATGACCCCATACCAAATAAAAATATTTCTAATTAAGCCATTTGTTGCGCCTAGCGTTTTTAATATTGCAATATCACGTTGTTTATCTTTTACAGCAATAACTAATGTCGACACAATATTAAAACATGCTACTCCAATAACGACTATCATAGCTAAATACATTATTTGCCTTATCATTTGGATATCGCGATACATAAAACCATAAGAGTTTTCCCAACTGGTGAATGAGATATCTTCATCAAGATTTAAAACAGCTCGACCAATAATTTGGCTAGCTTGATAAACGTGTTCAACATTAACCATTAACCCCGTGACACTGTCACCTATGTTTAATAATTTTTGCGCATCTGATAATGGTACTAAAGCCACATTATTACTTAAGCTACCATTCAAATCCAAAATACCAATTACCTGTAATCGCACTCGTTTAGGGGGTTTTAGTTGATTGGGATTACTTGAAACAGGAATCAGTAATGATACCCATCCGCCTTCTTTCACAGATAAAGTATTGGCTAAACCTGAACCAATAATAACTTGTTGGTTATCTGCTTTAAAAGCTTGCCATTTGTTATTCAGTACAAAATTAGGCAAGGTACTGATTGCTTTCTCCTGTTCAGGATCAACGCCTTGAACTTCAACAGCAGCTAGTTTGCTTCCATTTTCAATAAGCCCAGTAAAACTGACAAACGGAGCTGATGAAACAATATTTTTGGCACCTTTCAACTCCTTTTGAATATGTTTCCAATCATCCAAATTACCATATTGTGAATATAGTTGAGCGTGTGGCACTACTGATAATACACGATTGTTCAATTCTTTCTCAAAACCATTCATCGCACTTAAACCTATGATAAGTGCAGCGATACCAATCGCAATACTTAGCGTTGAGATAATCGATATTAAAGAAACCATACCACTCTTGCGGCGTCCTTTACGAAATCGTATTGCCGTCATTAAAGATAAATTCATAATGCTTATCCGCTAAAATAGGTTGTCTGTTAATTTACTCTCGGAAAGTTTTCCATCGCTCATAACGAGTTGTTTATCTAACTTTTTAGCTAAATTCAAATCATGTGTTACAACTAAAAATGCTGTACCTTGTTCTCGATTTAATTTTATTAGCAAATCAAAAATTGAATCTGCAGTTGATTTATCTAAATTACCTGTCGGCTCATCAGCCATCACTAGTGCAGGATTGTTAATTAAAGCTCGCCCAATTGCTACACGTTGACGCTCACCACCAGATAGTTCAGAGGGTCGATGATTAGCACGGTTAACCAAATTAACCGATTCCAACATTGCCATTGCGCGTTTTTTAGCCTCATTAGGCGATACCCCCCCTATCAACAATGGCATAACAATATTTTCGAGTGCGGTAAAGTCGGGTAATAAATGATGAAACTGATAAACAAAACCAATTTTTTGATTGCGTAATCGAGCTTTTTCTTTTTCAGTAAGTTGACTTAAATGCTGTGATTGAAAAGTAATCTCGCCAGATGTTGGTTTATCCAACCCGCCAAGCAGATGTAAAAGTGTACTTTTTCCTGAGCCGGAACTACCAATAATGGCTAATAATGATTGAGGATGAATATCAAATGAAACGTCTTTTAAAACCTCTGTCACCATTTTGCCTTCATTATAAGTCTTATAAAGATTTTTTGCTGAAAGAAGCGGTTGCAAATCATTCATAACGTAAAGCCTCGGCTGGTTGAATTTTGGCTGCACGATATGCAGGATATAAAGTTGATAATAGTGATAACATAAGTAATCCAATAATAATAAACACAATTTGCGTTGGTTCTATCAATGATGGTAGTTTTATCCCTGCAAATGACAGACCTAACGCTTGCATAATTTCATTCAAGTAATAAGCAAGAAGAAGACCCAAAACGCTACCTAATATAGTTCCAATTACACCAGATGTAGCCCCTTGAATCATAAAAATCGACATAATTTGAAACCGAGAAAGACCTTGTGTTTTTAAAATAGCCACTTCGCCCTGTTTTTCCATTACCAGTAAACTTAAGGAAGTGATAATGTTAAAAGCAGCAACTATTACAATGAGACTAATAAGAAGCCCCATTACATTTTTCTCCATCTTGATCGCTTGAAATAATTCACCTCGTTTTACTCGCCAATCTTTAAATTGTAACCCTTCGGGTAAAGAGGAATTTGTTACTTCAGCAATTTTTAGCGGTTTTTCTAAAAATAATCGCCAGCTGGTAATTGTATCGGCCGGATACCGTAGCAAATTTTTTGCATCATATTGATTAACATAAATTAGCGCTTGATTGATATCATGATTGACTGAAAACAAACCTGCAACATTAAAAAGACGTTGAGAAGGTATACGCCCAACCGGAGTGACTTGACTTGCATCAGTAACCATTAAACGGATTTTATCCCCCACACTAACACCAAGTTGATTGGCTAATGTTTGCCCTAAAATGACATTATACTTTCCAGCTTGTAAATCAGAAATCGAACCGCTGTAAATAAAATCAGTGATAGGATCACCTTCGTTAGGTTTAATGCCCATTAAGGTACTGACGGTGATACTGTGCTCACTTTGTAAAACAACATCACTGGTAACTAATTCTGTGACATGAACAACGCCTTTAAGTTTTTCAAATGGCGTACTCGGCGTGTTATTAACATTAACCCTTCCTTGAGAAGTCGTAATTTGCGCTTGTGGTAAAAATTTCAAAATACTATTTTGCATCTGATCTTCAAGACCATTCATTACCGATAAAACTAAAATTAAACCTAATGATCCCAGCAAAATACCAATCATAGATAACCATGAAACAAAGCGACCAAAACCATCAGTTTTTTGACCGTAAACATAACGAAGACCGATATAAAAGGCTAATGGACGAAATATTTTTGACATAAATTATTTATATACCTAAAACTTTTAATAAAGTTTTGCTAGTTAAATGCAAGATGCTTATCATACAGGATTAAACAGTTATAGAAAACAACCAAGTAATTACGTTATAATCTAACAATAATTTTGCTGCGAAATCAATAAAACTTATCATGTCGAAAATACTTAATATTTCAGATCTTATTCCACAAAAATCAGGTGAAATAAAACAGTTTGGTCAACTTGTAGGATCATCGCTTTCACAAGTATGTGCACAAGCTATTGCTGCATATGATGGATTAGTTGTCATTATCACAGATGATATGCAACAAACTACTCGTATTTATGAAGAGTTAAAACAATTTAGCGATTTTACGGCTTTTACATTTCCTGATTGGGAAACCTTACCTTATGATAGTTTTTCACCTCATCAAGATATTGTATCTGAACGCCTTTCTTGTCTTTATCATCTTTCGCATTTAAAGAAAGGCGCTCTGATTTTACCGATTAATACTTTGATGCAAAAAGTTTGCCCAAAAAGTTATTTAGGTGGGCATGTTTTTATCATGGAAAAGGGTTTACAAATTAGCCGTGAACATTTAAGAATGCAATTGGAAAATGCGGGTTATCGTTCTGTAAGTCAAGTTATGGAGCACGGTGAATATGCAACTCGTGGCGCACTTTTTGATATTTTTCCAATGGGTAGCAATAGACCTTATCGTATTGATTTTTTTGATGATGAAATTGATAGCATCCGAACGTTTGATGTAGACAGCCAACGAACACTTGAAGAAATCACAAAAATTGAACTTTTACCTGCTCACGAATTTCCATTTGATAGAGCAGCAATCGAGCTATTTCGCAGTCAATGGCGTGAAAAATTTGAAGTAAGATTAGAACCCGAAAGTATTTATCAACAAGTAAGTAAGCATATTTTACCGACCGGTATAGAATATTGGCAAGCACTGTTTTTTAACGAACCGCTAACAATGCTTTTTTCTTATTTTTTAGATAATACACTTATCATCAATACAATTGATATTGAGCGATTTGCTAACAAATATTGGCAAGATATTAATCAGCGATTTGAAAGTCGTAAAGTTGATCCAATGCGACCGCTTCTTGCTCCCTCAGTCATTTGGTCTAAAACAGATGAAATTTTTGCCAAATTTAAACATTATCCGCGGATGATCCTATCTAGTTCATCAATCAAAGAATCAACAAAAAGTATCAATTTACCATTTGTTGCTTTACCGGATATCGCAATTGAGATCCAACAAAAAGATCCTTATCGACAATTTAACCAATTTACTGAGCAATTTAATGGGAAAATCATCTTTTCGGTCGAATCAGAAGGTCGCAAAGAAGCACTACAGGAAATTCTAGGTCGAATTCGTATACATCCTACTCAAATTCACCAATTGGATGAACTAAATAATGTAGATAATCGCTTTTGCGTTATGATTGGTGCCAGCGAACAAGGTTTTATTGATCAACATCATCATTATGCTTTTATTACTGAAAATGAACTCTTTGGGCGACGCGTCATCCGTCGTAAAAAAGAGAGTAAACAAGCCATTAATACCGACAGTTTAATTCGTAGCTTAGCAGAGCTTACTCCCGGTAAACCCGTAGTACATTTAGAACATGGCGTAGGAAGATATGCGGGATTAACGACTTTAGAAACAGGGGGAATTACAGCTGAATATCTTATTTTGCTCTATGCCAACGATACAAAGCTTTATGTGCCTGTTTCATCACTTAATTTAATCAGTCGTTACTCAGGAGGCGATGAAGAAAATGCTCCGTTAAATAAGTTAGGAACCGATGCTTGGAGTAAAGCCAGACAAAAAGCAGCCGAAAAAGTGCGTGATGTCGCCGCTGAACTATTGGATATTTATGCTGAACGTGAAACGAAACCGGGCTATGAATTTAAGCAAGATCGGGATCAATATGAGTTGTTTTGCCAAGCATTTCCTTACCAAGAAACAGAAGATCAGCAAAATGCTATTGGCGCTGTTATTGGTGATATGTGTTCGCCTTATGCTATGGATCGGTTAGTTTGTGGTGACGTTGGTTTTGGTAAAACTGAGGTTGCAATTCGAGCTGCCTTTTTAGCCGTTATTAATCAAAAACAAGCCGCAGTTTTGGTGCCAACAACTTTACTTGCCCAACAACATTATGAAAGTTTTTGTGACCGATTTGCCAATTGGCCAATAAGAATTGAATGCTTGTCACGTTTCAAAACAGCGAAACAACAACAATCCATTATTCAGGCGCTTAGTGAAGGCAAAATTGATATCATTATTGGCACGCATAAATTGTTGCAAGAAGATGTGAAATGGAAAGATCTCGGGCTATTAATCGTTGACGAAGAGCATCGCTTTGGTGTTCGTCAAAAAGAACGTATCAAAGCAATGCGAGCCAATATCGATATTTTGACTCTAACTGCTACCCCTATTCCTCGAACATTGAATATGGCGATGAGTGGCATGCGTGATCTTTCAATCATTGCTACCCCACCTGCTCGTCGATTAGCAGTAAAAACCTTTGTCAGGGAATACGATGATTTAGTCATTCGAGAAGCAATATTACGTGAAATTTTGCGTGGTGGGCAAATTTATTATTTGCATAATGATGTCTCTGATATAAATACCGTAAGTGAAAAGTTAGCCGAATTGGTGCCAGAAGCTCGTATTGCTGTTGGTCATGGTCAAATGCATGAACGGGATTTAGAGCGAGTGATGAATGATTTTCATCATCAACGTTTTAATATTTTGGTTTGTACCACCATTGTTGAAACCGGCATTGATATTCCTAACGCTAATACGATTATTATCGAGCGTGCAGATAAATTTGGTTTAGCGCAATTGCATCAGTTGCGTGGTCGGGTCGGTCGTTCATATCACCAAGCGTATGCTTATTTATTAACACCTCACCCTAAATTATTAAGTAAAGATGCAAAAAAACGTCTTGATGCGATTGCCTCTTTGGAAGATTTAGGTGCTGGTTTTGCTTTAGCTACGCACGATCTTGAGATTCGAGGTGCGGGTGAATTGTTAGGCAGCGATCAAAGTGGGCAAATCGAAACTATCGGATTTAACCTTTATATTGAACTACTTGAAGATGCAGTAAAATCGTTGAAAGAAGGAAAAGAACCAACTCTTGAATCATTACTGACCAGTCAGCAAACGGAAGTTGAATTACGCTTACCTACATTAATTCCAGATGATTTTATTCCTGATGTTAACACTCGTTTGTCACTATATAAACGAATTGCCAGCATTGACCATTTAGATGAACTGACCGATATACAAGTTGAAATGCGTGATCGCTTTGGACAATTACCGGATGCAGTCCTATTTTTATTAGAAACAACCAAAATTCGCTATTGTGCCAAAGAGTTAGGCATTATTAAGATTGAATTTGGTGAAAAAGGTGGATTCATCGAATTTGGTAGCAAAAATACAATATCAATAGATTATTTGATCGAAATAATTCAAAAAGAACCAAAAAATTACCGTCTTGAGGGATCTAACCGTTTAAAACTACAAAAATCCGGTTTACAACGTACCGAGCGCATTGAATACATTAAAAGTTTGTTATCAGATTTTGCAGCGCACCAAGATAGAAAAGAGTGATCGAAAATCAATAATTAACCAAATTCTTATTAAATGCTATTTGTCTAAAGTTTTATAATAAGAATTTGGTGATTAATTGCAACCTAATTAGTCAACCTGTTTTAGTATAACTTGGAAATAGGATTTATCAGATAAAATGCTATAAATTTGTTAATTGAAAATTATCAATAGTGCCGCTTTAGTATTTAGTATTTAGCATAAATATACTCACACCATGTATTAGTTAAAAATTAACCATCATTAACATGTCAATAGATAAACCTTTTTCACCTACATAAATTGTCGCTTATCCCATAAAAATCGATTAAACTTAACCCCCCTAATGAAAATTAGGTTCTGAATAATATTAATAAAACTTGTTTTTGAATTAGAAACAATAATTTAAATATAATGAATTAAAAGAGAAAATCGATGAAGAAAAGTAAACTCGCTATTGGCATTATTGCATTGTTAGGAATTGGATATACTGGACTATCATGGCATACAGGTAATGTTATTGAAGAAAATGTTGATACATCTATTGAGCAATTTAATGAGCAGTTGAGTCGTAAACAAAAAGATTTTGATATTGTAATTAAAAAAAATAATTATCAAAAAAACATTTTTTCCACTAAATTGAATTTAAACATCGAGCTTATCCCTAAAAATAATCCTGATGAAAAAATTGATATTTTAACGAATGAAGAAATCACTATTCACCATGGTCCATTCCCATTGGCGGCTTTATTAAAAGGCACATTTTCCCCACAAATGGTTTGGATTGAAAATGAAATGAAACAACAAACATCACCAAAACTATGGGAACTTGCTGGAAACCAACCTTTTTATAGTGGTTATATCAGTATTAATTATGATGGTCTTATTACCAGTAAGTTTGAGTCAAAACCTATAAAGATTCTTGATAATAAAAGCAACATTAAACATACGTTAGATATTTCAAAAGGTAGTTTGATGTTTACGATAAAGAAAGATGAAATCCAAACGTTACCAATTTTTACATTAACAGTTGATAAATTAGAATATCATTCAGAAGATAAAACAAATGTAGTATTGAATAATATTAATGCAATTTATGAACTAAGCCAAAATGATTCAGTCAATCAGGTGAAATTAAATGCTGGAGTTGATAATATTGATATCGATGTAAATAACGATATGAATGCTCAAGCCAAAATAAATAATTTAAACATAAATGGTTTTTATGATATCGATATTGATTTAAAAGGAATTTATAAATTTAAAAATATTAGAGTCAACACCAAAATGGAAAAATTTAGCATTACTCCATCAAAGCAACATTCAGTTGAAATAAATAATATGTCATTCGATCAAGATTATAGACTAAATGAAAATAATACTATCAATGCATCAATAAGATCGGATATTGAATCAGTTTATTATGGTAAACAAAATTTAGGTTCTGGAGAATTAGCACTTGCTTATTCCGGCATTGATGCTCAGAAAATAGGCTATGCATTAGATCCTAAAGATAAATACATTTTAAATCCCCCTTCCAATGAAGATATAAAAGTATCCTTAGATTATTTTAGATGGAAAAATGCTGAAGGAAGTATTAACGCTAAAACAAACATAATTGCACAAAATGATATTAATTTCTCAGAAGAATTCGATATCGAGAAATTAAAAAATTTAAGTATTGACTTAAATATCCCTTTTAAAGTACTAGCTCGTCTTAATGCCCAACTAGACAGCACGAACCAAGATCTTGATGATGTAAGCGCAGAAAAGATGGCCAATGAGTACAATAATCTTGTCATGATGGCAAAAATGGTTCTAGGTAATAATCCTTATATCGATATCAAGGGGGATGAAGATAAAAATTTATCTTTACAGTTAGAATATGCGAAAGATCGAGAAGAAGTTATTCTTAACGGAAAACATATCAATAAAGAGAATTTCTTTAGGGGATTACAACATTTAAACTAATCAGATACGCTTATTACATGCCTATTTTGTTTGAGTAACAATAAAATAGGCATATTCAGATCATTCATTTAAATTTGTTCGATTATCCTTACATATTCTATTACAATAATTAACCATACGATTTGGCAAATAATATGTCACAATTTTAATTATTAAATAGACGGTTACATTATGATAACCATCGCAAATATATTAAATAGCGAAATAAGGGATGATGAATGAAGAAAAGTAGGTTAGCACTAGGAATAGTTACATTATTAAGTTTAGGATATATTAGTGCATCTTGGTATACAGGAAATGTTATTGAAAAAAATTTTGATCATTTATTGCAAGAAACAACACAAAAAATTAATGACAATCAACATTTATTTAGTATCGATATATCGAAAAATCATTATGAAAGAAGTTTATTTTCGACGACATCTCATCTGACAGTGACACTTACCTTCATTGATCCAAACGATGCTAAGGAACATCATCAAAAAATATTTGATGATAATATCAGCATTTATCATGGACCTTTTCCGATTGCAGCACTTGCTAAAGGGTCTTTTACACCTAAAATGGCTTGGTTCGAATACGAGATGGAAGAACAAACATCTCCTATACTTTGGAAATTATCCGGTAACAAACCTTTTATTACAGCGCATGGTGGTCTTAGTTATGGAAATTATCTAACGATAAAATTAATGAATAAAGCCATTAGCGCAACAAAATCAGAGTTAGATGCATTAGAAGGAAAACTGGATATTTCAGAAGGAGATTTTATTGTTGAAGCGAATCCAAAACAAACTTTTGTTTCGACAGCAAAATTTGATAAATTAAATTATATGCTAAATAATGATAACTATATTTCATTAGATTCTTTTAATATTTCAACAGCCCCTACTCCAGATGGTTCTGGGGTAAGTTATAAAATATCAGCTGAAAAGATACAAGCTAACATCCTTGAATATTACATCTCTGGTTTGGAAATCCAAAATTTTGAAAACAATGGAAACTATACTTTAAACAATAAAGATATTTTAACTGCTAATAGCAAAACAAGTATTGATAAAATAAAAATCAACTCAACAAATTTACCTTTCATTAAACTACCTGCGGTTGAAATAGATAATTTATCAATCACTCAGGACAATTATTTAAATTCACAAAATAGCATAAACGGATTGATAAATACTAATATTGGCTCGTTAAGTATGGGTAAACAAAATTTAGGAGCGGGAGTTTTATCACTAAATTATGAAGGAATAGAGAAGACATTTATGGGCTATCCCATCTTTTCATCTTCTGAAAAAGAGGAATCAGCGACTAATTCCCCCGTTGATTTTAAATTTTCATTAGATAATTTTAATTGGCATAATGATGAAGGCGACATACAAGCTAAAGCTTATATTGAGTTGCTAGATAATAAAAAATTAACGTTAAATACCGATTTTAACCAACTTAAAACGTTTAAATTAAAATTTGATGTACCGTTTAAAGTATTAGCTCGCCTGCTAACTCAATTTCAGTATTATAGTGATGAAAATATCTCTCCTGAAGAATTTAAGAAAACATATCGAAATTTGACATTAATGGAAATAATTTTTCTTCGAAAAAATCCTTTTTTAGTTTTCAGTAATAATGATAACGATAAAGGGTTTTATACTGATATTGATTATGACCAAAACCGTGAAGAGGTCTTAATTAATGGAAAGGAAATAAGTAAACATGATTTTTTTAACAATCTTAACAAACGTCTGCCTTAATGAGTCAGTGACTAACATGTAGCCAATAAATTGGTTACAATTTTAGATTCAGCAAAGTGATATTAGCAGTAAGATTTTTGTTGATAGTAACTAGTTTAATTTAAATAATTTGGGCAAACCTAATCTATTTCTTTTCTTGTAAGTTATTGCAAATACTTTTTTGTAATAACTTCTTTTCAACTTATCATTCCTCAATTATTCATACTTTAGGCTATAATAAATCATTAGGTTATATCAACCATATCCATTAGAATTAACTACTATTATTCTGTGTTCAAGATTAATATAAACGATGCAATAATAAACAGTTATTATTGCAATTAAAGCGAGAAAACAATGAAAAAAATTAAATTTACGATAGGAATAGTGACAGTTTTAAGCATAGGATATTTAGGTTCAACTTGGTACATTGGCAATAAAATTGAAAAAGAAATTGATAATACCCTGTCATTAATTAGTGAAAACATTAATAGCAGCAATGATATGAGTAAGATCAATATAACCAAAAGTCATTATGATAAAGGTCTATTTTCAACGAAATTACACCTGACTATCACCGAATCATTAGATTATCAAACGGAGCTTGATAATAATAAAAATATCCTCTTTAGTGATGATATTACGATTTATCACGGCCCTTTTCCTTTCGTCAATATCGCAAAAGGTGATTTCACGCCTCAAGTCGCAACGATAGATTATCAAATGACTGAAAAAGCATTTCCCGAGCTTTGGAAATGGTCGAATAACCAATCATTCATCACTGGTCATGCCAGTTTAAGTTTTCAAAAAGAGTTCAATATTTATTTGAAAAATAACCCTATTAATATAAATCTGGTCAATCATGTGTTTGGCGAAAATAATTTCTACCTATCTGAAGGTGAATGCTTTTTCAACGTTTCTAAAGATTTTTCAACTGTCAGCATAAATTCACATTGGGACAAATTAGAATTAACATCGGAATTCAGAAACCTATCCTTAAAACTTGATCAAGTTTCTATCAAAACTGAGCCCGAAAGCAGTCATAACTCTTTAAATTATGTATTGGAATTGAAAAATCTTTATTATTCAGAAGAAAATTATGATCTTGTTGACAGAAATAATAAAAATGAAATGACATATAAAAAAGAGCTAAATTTTCAGGATGTGAAAGCTGTCAGAAATGGTGATTTCAAAAATGGAATATTACAAAACAATTTAGCCATTAATAAAGTTATATCCCAGAATATTTTCAATGACAACGCAACCGCTATATTAAACCAAATATTAATAAATCAATCCGTAAATCAAACTGATGAGAATTATTATGATTCAATAAACTTTAAAATAGGCTCATTAACGTATGGAAACCAAAACCTTGGTTCAATCTCATCGAATAATGAATTTATAAATATGGATGGAATCAGTATGCTGTCGTTTGTATTAGGCAAATTTGGATATGGATTCGAATCGAGCGATCCTCATTATGTTAATCCTGATAAACTTAATAGGAGCATGTCCTATAAATTTAATTGGCATACTAATGTCGGCGATATTAATGCTGATTTATTAATTGATTATGATAGTAATGAGAGTTTTCGTGGATTATCTAGTGACGATAATTTTCATCTTTTCAAACTTAAACTTGATATGCCATTTGACGTTATAAATTATATTGCAGCTCAATTTGAAAATTATCAACAAAACATTGTTACACAAGAACAAATTGATAAAATAGTATTAGGAAATGATATAAAATCGTGGTTAGATGGATCAATTCTTTTCACTTTTGAAAAAAATGGAATGGAAGGGATATATTCAGATGCCAACTATTCAAGTGATACACATCAAGCAGAAGTGAATGGTAAAATTTATAGTGAAAACTATTTTTTCACTCATTTTTGATGTGAATTGAGACAATAAATAATTTTTTAATACGTTAGCGGACATATCATGTTATGAACAATCATCTACCTAAATCACCTGAGAATCAATTTAAACGTACTATGCAAACTCGGCATTTAATTATGTTATCGTTAGGTGGCGTTATTGGCACAGGATTATTTTTTAATACCGGTTATATTATTGCAACCGCTGGAGCCGTGGGAGCGATTATTGCCTATTTAATTGGTGCTTTGGTCGTTTTTTTAGTCATGTTGTGCCTTGGCGAACTTGCGGTTGCTATGCCCGAAACCGGTGCTTTTCATACCTATGCTTCCCGTTTCATTAGCCCCGCTACTGGCTATACCGTTGCTTGGTTATATTGGCTAACCTGGACAGTTGCTTTGGGTTCAAGTCTAACCGCTGCGGGTATGTGTATGCAGTATTGGTTTCCGAGTATTTCTGTTTGGGTTTGGTGTTTAATTTTTTGTGCAGTTATATTTGTTTTGAATATTGTGACTGCACAATTTTTTGCGGAAAGTGAATTTTGGTTTTCAATAATCAAAGTCATCACGATTATTGTTTTTATTATTGCGGGCAGCGCAGCTATTTTTGGTTTTATACCGATGAAAAACGATATGCCAGCCCCATTTCTACACAATATTACAGATAATGGTTGGTTTCCACATGGATTGACACCTATCATCATGACAATGGTATCGGTTAATTTTGCCTTTTCTGGTACTGAACTAATCGGTATTGCCGCGGGTGAAACTAAGCAGCCTGAAAAAAGTATTCCTTTAGCCATAAAAACAACCATTTTACGGTTAATCATCTTTTTTGTTGGCACTATTTTTGTACTGGCGGCTTTATTACCCATGGAACAAGCAGGCGTCATTAAGAGTCCTTTTGTGATGGTTTTTGAAAATATTGGTATCCCATATGCTGCCGATATCTTTAATTTTGTGATTTTAACTGCCATTTTATCTGCGGCTAATTCAGGACTTTATGCATCGGGTCGAATGTTATGGTCGTTATCAAATCAAGGTACCTTGCCAAAATGTTTTTCAAGATTAACCGCTAAAGGGATTCCAACCACCGCAATAACAGTGAGTATGTTAGGTGGATTACTGGCGCTGTTCTCCAGTGTGATTGCACCTGATACAGTCTTTGTTGCATTAACGGCTATTTCAGGTTTTGCCGTGGTTGCTGTTTGGTTAAGTATTTGTGTATCACATTACTTTTTTAGACAAAAGCTTTCTCAAGAACAAATCATTAATTTAAAATATAAAGCGCCCTACTACCCTTTAGTCCCGATTCTAGGCACGATTTTGTGCGTGATTGCCTGTATTGGATTGGCTTTTGATCCTGAGCAACGAATAGCGCTATATTGTGGCATCCCTTTTGTCATTGTTTGTTTTATTGCTTACCATTTTACGCATAAGTATCAAACTCGAGTAACTCAAAATGATTAATAACAATCCTTTTAAGAATTTATTAAACCAAAAAAACTTTATCATTGTTGACGGTGCACTTGCCAGCGAGTTACAACGTCGTGGATGTGATTTAAATGATAGTTTATGGTCAGCAAAAGTATTATTTGAGCAGCCTGAATTGATTCAGCAAGTTCATTATGACTATTTTAAAGCTGGCGCAGACTGTGCCATTACAGCAAGCTATCAAGCAACACCCTTAGGATTTTCCAAAAAAGGGATTAATCTCAATGATTCTATTGCGTTAATACAAAAAAGTGTTGAACTTGCACAACAAGCTAAGCAACAGTATTTAAGCGAATTAGTCCAACCTAGACCTTTACTCATAGCGGGGTCTGTTGGGCCTTATGGCGCCTATTTAGCTGACGGTTCCGAATATACGGGCAACTATCAACTGAGTGAAGAAGCCTTTATGGAGTTTCATTATGTCCGCATAAAAGCACTTATCGATGCCAATGTGGATTTACTCGCTTGTGAAACCCTGCCTTCTTTTACTGAAATAAAAGCATTAACAAAGGTGATTAAACAATTTCCTAAAATAAGTTGCTGGTTTTCATTTACACTGAAAGATGATCAGCATCTCAGTGATGGAACACCGTTATCTTTAGTTGTCGAATATTTAAATAATATTGAGCAAATTGCCAGTGTAGGCATCAATTGCATTGCATTAGAAAAAGTGACATCGTCACTAAATGTGTTAAATAAACTCACATCAAAACCATTAATCGTTTACCCAAATTCTGGCGAAGTATATGATCCTTTAACCAAGCAATGGCACCCTAACTCGCAACATAATTGTACCTTTGCTAATCAGTTAACAAACTGGATAGAATCTGGCGCTAAATTAATTGGTGGTTGTTGTCAAACCACGCCTAATGATATTGCTAATATTGCTAGATTCCTGCAAGACAAATAAAATTTTTCTTTTTAGTTAGTATACAAAACCAAATAATGTTGATTTTGTATACTTTCTTTTGATTAGTTGATTTTACTATTATCAACCTTTTCTTTTATATTTTTCAACCAATATAAGGCTATATGTTGATTAATAACTTTCTCATCAACGACCGTAATTAAAGGTAATGGATGCTTTAGCAATTTGATGCGAATTGATGATAAAACCAACTAAAGCCGGGGTTGTTTTATCATCAACATTGATATTGTCTATATCAAGTGCATAGAGTGTAAATTGATAACGGTGATTAGAGTTTTCTGGTGGGCAAGGTCCGCCATAATTTGCCGTACCAAAATCATTACGAACTTGCTGACTTCCCTTAGGCAATAAATCAATATGATTACCTGCTGATTGCTTTAACTCTGTTGTATCAACCGGAATATTGACAACCGTCCAATGCCACCATCCTGATCCGGTTGGCGCATCAGGATCATACATGGTGAATGCTAAACTTTTTGCTTCTTTAGGTACATTATTCCATACAATGCTTGGCGAAAGGTTCTTACCCTGACAACCAAATTGATTGTAAATAAATTGATCTGTAAAACCATTTTTATTTAGGTCAGGACTGGATATCTGCATTTCAGATGCATAACTGTAACTAGTAAATAACAATAATACTCCGTAAAACAAGGGTTTCAATTTAGTAGAATGACGCATGTTTACTCCTTATGTTTTAAATGAATAAAATAAATAACCAACTTATTGACTAATCGACAGTTTACATCACAATGTTCTATTTCAACCTCATTTAAACTTAGTTGCTAATACTCGCTCAACCGTATCAACTATCGCTTGAGTCTGTGAATCAATTTCAATATTGACTTTATCACCAACTTTTTTATGTTTAAACGTTGTTATCGCTAATGTTTCAGGAATAAGGTGAATTTTAAAACTATTTTCATCTACTTCGCCCACGGTTAAACTTGCGCCATCAATGCCGATAAAACCTTTATATAAAACATACTTTATAAACTGCTTGGGTAGTGTGAGTTGCATCTGGCAATTGGTTGCCGTTTTTTGAATATCAACAATCGTTGCTGAACAAGAGATGTGTCCAGACATGATATGTCCACCGACTTCATCACCATATTTTGCACTACGTTCTATATTGACATAATCATTCAGTTTTTTATCGCCTAATGTGGTTAAAGCTAGCGTTTCTTGCATGATATCAAATGAGACCCAATCATCTGCAAAACCGGTTACCGTTAAACAACATCCATCATTCGCAATTGACGCACCAATTTCAATATTTTGCGTTAGCTGACTTGGAAGTTTAACTTTATAAGTTCGTAATTTATCTTGATCGTTAATATCAATTATTTGACCAACACCTTGTACAATACCCGTAAACATATTATTTCCGTTTGAATCTTTTGAGATCTCCATTCTATCGTAATCTAATAATAAATTTCTATGATTATCATTCATTCCTTAACAAATCAATTTAATCGGTTAAGATAGTTTTGAATAACATATGTTAATGACTATTGGATATACCCTAACGACTCTATTTTTTTGATATCCTATTGAAATTCAGTTGTTTAAGTAGCGTTTTTAGATTTTGTTTGACAAGAACTAGCCAATATTCATTAAGTCATTCTATAATGACATTCTCTCTAACTGAGTAATGATTATTTCTCACATTTTATTAAGGATTGTTGATGCTAAAACTTATTTTAGCCATTTCATTCGGTTCTGTAGCGGGTGGTTTACTTCGATGGTTTTTATCGCTTAAATGCAATGTGATTGCCTTTACTATTCCATTAGGGACACTATTATCTAATTTAATTGCTGGCTATATTATTGGTTTTGCCATCGCTTTTTTTAATCATTCAAATCTTCCTCCTGAATGGCGTTTACTAATTGTCACTGGCTTTTGTGGTGGATTATCAACTTTTTCTAGTTTTTCCGCTGAAATTGTTAATCTATTGCAAGAAGGACGAATAGCCTGGGGACTAGCCACAATAGGTATTCATGTTGTTGGTTCTGTGTTGATGACTTTTTTAGGAATATTGACTTTTCAATATTTTCGATCGTAATCATAATGCTAGTTATAATTAATTACCACAAATTATATTTACAACCTAAAAATACTGTATTAATATACACTGTATATTAATACAGTTAAGAGGGCGTTATGCTTATTGAACAATCAACACAACAAATGATGGCGTTTGAGTTTGAATCTCCTTTTCAACAAGTCATACAACAACAACGCCCGCTATTACGATCATTTAATAAAGCAAAAAAATGGCAACTTTGGTTATCTGATAGACCGATGTTAAAACGATCTTGGATTAACTTTGCAGGTTTAGATAAGCAAAAAGTGATCCATATTACCAATATCAAAAATGAAAACCTAATAGCAACTATTGAAAAAGCCTTACAAAATAAAAATTGTAGCTATGTTGTTGCTTGCATTAAGCATCTTAATGAACAAGATAAAATACGTTTGCATCAAGCGGTGTTAGCCAGTGATACGACACTATTTTTAGTAAATGATGAATCAGGAAAACAATTTACTCAATATCATTAATCGTTAAAAGTAAAATTTTGGGTAAATTTAGATTCATTTATGGGATTCTAATAACTATCTTAAATAGCATAACTTTAGCTTACTTTTTTATCATATTCTCTAAAATAGAGGTTAAAAAGCTCAATCTTAGCTAAACCAATCCCCCCTTTTTCTGCTTTTATAATGAAAGGAGTTGGGGGAAAATCACTTCAACTTATAGACAAAACTTTCCTGATTTATTATGCATTGCTTTCCATAAAGAGCAGGTTTAGGCAAACATTACTTATCAGTTATCGAGCTACTTCCTCATCTCAACTAAAGAAATAAATGGTACTCACCAAATATTCAAGTGATATGCCGTTTATTTTTTTAAATCAAACCTAATGTTACTAAACCTGACTTTTCAACGCTAAAAGATAATGAATACAATATAGGTTTTGATAAACTTTATTTTTCCTATTTATTCGCTACAATTTGGTTTCTGCTAACACTTAGATACTTGCCTAAATGCTATTTAATTTTTTACCCTAATACTAAACGGTAAAAATTAATTATTTCACTAAAACAAGACGCATTTTTGCGGACAAAAAAAGCCAGTGACAAAATAGATATCACTGGCTTTTATAAATTTTAAAAGATGTGAATAAAAGTATCGGGCTTTATTCCCACTCAATCGTCGCTGGCGGTTTACCGCTGATGTCATAGACAACGCGAGATATTCCGTTTACTTCATTAATGATCCGATTTGATACTCGTCCTAAGAAGTCATATGGCAGATGAGCCCAGTGAGCGGTCATAAAGTCGATAGTCTCAACTGCACGTAACGAGACAACCCAGTCGTATTTACGCCCATCCCCCATTACACCGACTGAACGTACCGGTAAAAATACGGTGAAAGCTTGGCTGACTTTGTGGTATAGGTCGGCTTTATACAGTTCTTCGATAAAGATCGCATCAGCTTGACGGAGTAAGTCACAATACTCTTTTTTCACTTCGCCAAGTACTCGAACGCCTAAACCAGGTCCAGGGAATGGATGACGATATAACATGTAATATGGTAAACCTAACTCTAACCCAACTTTACGTACTTCATCTTTAAAAAGTTCTCGTAGTGGTTCCACTAACCCCATTTTCATCTCTTCTGGCAAACCACCGACATTATGATGCGATTTAATCACATGTGCTTTACCGGTATCAGCTGCCGCAGATTCGATCACATCAGGATAAATAGTACCTTGTGCTAACCATTTCACATCTTTGAGTTTTGCCGCTTCTTCATCAAACACAGCAACAAATTCACGCCCTATAATCTTGCGTTTAGCTTCGGGATCGGCCTCCCCTTTTAGGGCTGCTAAAAAGCGGTCTTCGGCATTCACGGCTATAATATTTAACCCAAATTTATTGCCGAACATGTCCATAACTTGCTGCGCTTCGTTCAAACGTAATAAACCATGATCGACAAAAACACAGGTCAGCTGATCACCAATGGCTTGATGGAGTAATAATGCCGTAACAGAAGAGTCAACGCCACCCGATAACCCTAGTAATACTTTATCTTTGCCGACTTTTTCTTTTATTCGGGTAATTGCATCGGTAATAATAGAAGATGGTGTCCATAGCTTTTCACAATGACAAATATCGATTACAAACCGTTGGAGCAACTCAAACCCTTTTATTGTATGAGTGACTTCGGGGTGAAACTGAACGCCATAAAATTGCTTTTCATCATTAGCCATGATGGCAAATGGGCAGGTTTCTGTTCGACCAATGACCGTAAAACTATCCGGTAAAGTTGTGACTTTATCACCATGACTCATCCAGACATCAAGTTGATCTATACCATCGTTGTTAGTACTATCTAAAATGCCGTCAGTTAATTTTGAGCGTCCGATAATGTCGACTTTAGCATAACCAAACTCACGTTGATTTGAAGCGGTGACTTGTCCACCTTGACCAACTTGAATTGCCATAGTTTGCATACCATAACAGATACCTAAAACAGGTACACCTGCGTTAAAAACATATTCGGGGGCTCTTGGGCTATTTTGTGCTGTCGTACTTTCTGGCCCACCCGATAAAATAATCCCTTTAGGATTGAATTGTTTAATTTTTTCTTCCGATACATCCCACGGCCAAAGCTCACAATAAACACCAATTTCACGAATCCGACGTGCAATTAATTGGGTAACTTGTGAACCAAAATCAAGAATTAAAATACGTTGCTGGTGGATGTCATTTTTCATCAAATTTGTTCCTAAACTATGGTCTATTACAAAATCAAGGTGGTATTGTATCATTTACCGACTAAATTGAACGGATTAAATAAAAAAACAATTGTAAATATTTTAACTTTGCAAGTTTCAACATATCCTGATATGGCATTTTATTTTGTTGATAAAACGACAATCCTTATATGAATTAGTCAGATCTTAATTATTTTCTTTTTGAATTAACCAACTGATTTTAATAATGAATATAAATTTTTTTTAATAAAATAAAATTTCTTTACTTATTTAATAAGTATACTTATAATAAGCTAACTTATCAAAAAGAGGAAAAAACGATGAATACTATTTCAATTTCTTTTGTACTACCAACAAAGGCTAAACCTTCTAAAATATGGCCATACTATACAGATCTTAATTTCAGAAAATTATGGGAAACCGATCTTGAAGATTTTCGTATCACTGGCGAGTTAAAAACTGGTTCTAAAGGTATTTTTAAATTACAAAATATGCCAGAAATGGACGTGACGTTATCTAAAATAATTAATGAACAAGAATTTACCGAACAATTTGATATGCCTGACATAGGTTTACTCTATTTTTCACATCAAATTATTGAATTATCGCATAATCAATATGCATTGAAGTCAGAAATTTCATTAAAACCGGATTCGAAATTGGATACTCATGCATCTTATAATTTTATTAAACAGATTTCGGATGATATTATTGATAAAACATACAAATTAAATAGTTTAGTTGAAGGGTAAGTCATGGCAAAGGACAATAAGTTTTTGACGCAATTCCAATCTGATTCCGACTCTGTTGGTTTTCTTTTTATGAAAACTTATTCGTCCTGGCATACAAATATAAAAAATTGTTTAAAAAAGCAGTCTATCACACATCCCCAATTTATTGTGCTAGCGACCCTAGCTTATTTATCTCAATATCCTGATGAGATAACACAAGTTATTCTATCCCATAAAACGAATATTGATGTCATGACTATTTCTCAAATATTAGAGAATTTAGAAAAAAAAGATTACATTAAACGCACTTGTTCTATCAAAGATAGTCGTGCAAAATCAATTGTATTAACGCAAAAAGGGCTTGATAAGGCAAATGAAACCGTTCCTTTAGTTGAACAAATGGATCATGAATTTTTTTCAATATTAAAAGAGGATAAAAAGCACTTTATGACGATGCTTTTAACACTCTTAAAAAACCAAACTGATTGAAGAATAGCTTGAGTTAAAAATTTAAGTATTTGCTTTTTTAAGCTATTCATTATGATTATTGAGTTATCTTGCTGCAAACTTAGTTGATTAATAAGTCTAAAAAAATCAATATTTTTTATTATGTAACTGACTATTATGTTAGATAAAAAATATACGTAATGCTAAACAAGCCATTACGTATAAGATGAGTGTAACATTGATAACAATTTGAAACTAAATCATAATTTACATTATTAATTTACACTTACCATTTATGTTCAATACCGATATTTCCTCGATAACCTTGCCGTTTGGTATTTCCAAAATCGTGTTCGTAGCGAGCATCGCCATAAAGATAAGTCTTTTCAAATAAAGGCGTTTTTAACCCAACGCCCAATTCTCCCCATGTACGAGCATAATTTTCACGCAGTTTATCTCTACCTATGGTAACTTGGCTTGGCTTGATAAAGTCATGCAGAATATTACCAATTGCATAGAATGTGGTATGCTGCTCAACTGTTGCTCGGTTATTATTACCCAAACGAATACCGATTCTACCCCGTAATAGATCCTGATTATTTTGATCAACACGACGATATTTATCTTTAAAACTATCTAAATCAACATATTGGTACACTAATTGAACTTGAGGCTCAACTATCCAATAGTCTTTATCAAGATCATTCTGATTTATTTTAAAGGTGTGCCCAGCTTCCGCCGAAATGGCAAATGCCCACCCATTTTGAGTATGTGGATTATTACCATTACGAGCTTCATATTTATTACGTAAATAGGAAAACTGTCCAACTAAATCTAAATAGTTATTCTCTACTGAAAAATAAGTATTGGTTAATCCCAAGCTCAATGATTCTGATTTGCCTTTTCCTGTTCGTTTATTATGGTCAATTATCCCATGTACAGCTCGATATTTATCGGAAAAGTCGGTATACGCTTTGCTATAGGTTAAGTAGATACCTGTATAATTATGGCTTCCATCATCACTTACATTATTCAGCAAATCATGACCGAATTGGAATCCATATATATCGCTCTCTAAATTTAATCGATCTTTGCCATCTTGTTTTATATGTTTGCCTAAAATCCTTCCCCAAGTTTCAATTAAAAACTCGTCACAAGTATTACAATTTGCTAAATCAAAATTGGTGTATTCTCCCCGACGTTCATGTAAAGAACCAATACTTAACAATCCTTGTTCCTGATTGACTCTCGCCATAGCAACATAGCCTGCTACCGGACTGGCAAAAATGGGTTTAGGTTTAATTGGCGTCGGCGGTTCTGGCGGCGTCGGTGGTTCTGGCGTCGGTGGTTCTGGCGTCGGCGGTTCTGGCGGCGGCGGCGGTGGCGGTGGCGGCGGTGGCGGTGGAGGTGGCGGCGGTGGCGGTGGCGGTGGAGGTGGCGGCGGTGGCGGTGGCGGCGGTGGCGGCGGTGGTGTTATACCTGCTTGCATAGTCCAGAAATATTCGTCACCATCAGCTGTTTGACGTTTTGCTAGTTGAATTTCAGTCGCGCCGTTTGTGTGCGCTTCACCATGAAAATTAAGTTCACTTTTACTTTGTCCTACATAAATCACGGGAACAGTATTTATCACTGCGTCAATTTGGCTTATATTACCATCAATCACGTTTTCTGTGCCATTCGCATCTATCGGTATCACTTTAGTCCAACCAGATGCATTACCTGTGATTTTTAACACATCAGATTGTGAATTCATCGCATAAGTATCGCTGGCATTATTCCACGATGTGTTTAATCTTATTTGAGCATCATTAGATCCGGTATAGTTACCATCGATAGTTAATATATCATTATATTTTTGATGAGAGGAATTATCTAAATTAATAATGCCTGAATTGCTATAAACATCAGCTTGTATGATAAAATCATTACCACCATCATCATTATAAGCTGCATTGATTGTTCCACCAGATTCAATTAGAATCGTATCTAATTTTGATATATTATCATTACCTTTTTTTTGCAAATTCCAACGAAAGTCATAAGCTAAATCTAACCAAACTCCTGGTTCTGTATTTGCATCAAGAACTTGACCCTCCTCCGCTTTTACTTGCCCTTTGGAAATTAACCCAGTCATACTTCCTTTACCATAAGCATTAAAGCTGACAGAGGAAACTTCATAGTTTTCATGTCCTTGTTCAACACCGTTAGCATCATACGTATTAGAAAAAAATTGATAATTAGGTGCAGTGTAATTACCGCTGACGTTGAGAATATAACCGTCTTGATGAGCATGGAGATCGGTTTCTTCACCCATAATTATAAAATTAACATTTTGTTGACCTTGATCAACAAAAATTAAATCTTTGCGTGCAACAGAACCTTCAATTACGGGATCAGCACTTGTTCCTGTTGTGGTAAATATTGCATTTTTTAAACTGATACTCATATTGTGTGATGCAGCTTGTTCAAATTGTCCACTTGAAGTCGCATCATCATGGGTACCAATTTCCAATGCATAACCATTGGTTTTAATGATCGTTTTACTATTATCAAAATTTGCTGTTAATGAAGAATTCCTAACCATTTTGATACCACTACCATTTAAAGCGTTAGTGGTATCAATAGTCAACTCCCCATGTGATTCTAAAATACCTGGCCCCTCACCTGTATTACGGGTTTTACCCAGTTTAATCCCCACACTATCCCAGTTTAACCTTGAGCTATCATTACCTTTATTAATGATGATAGTGTTTTTCTCTCCTTTCAAAATTACTTTTGGGGTTAACTGACCGTTTCGTCCTTTATTTTCTGCAACCCCATGATTGGTTGGATTGCCCGAAACATAAATACCGATTGAGCGATTTCCCGTTAATGTCATATCTAAATTATCATTGATAATAACTTGTCCTGCTGAACCATCGCCTGAATTATCATAGGCGCCTTGAATTGCTCGAATACCGTTGTTTAAAATTGGCTGGGTTTTGCCCCCCTTTGCTGTTTGATTAATTTTCAAACTATCCACTGTGATTGTACTGTATTTACCATTATACGTATCTCTCTCACCGGCATTAACGGACGAACCAGCTAATAAACCATAAGAGGCAACCGTGCCACTTGAATTGCCACCACGCGTATAGTTATCATTGATATTTAATTCCACATTTTTTGCAGTCAGATTAACATTGTGATAAGTGGCAAGACCTAGCATGTTACCGTTGTTATTCAATGTAAAATTTAAATTACCTGCATTAATTGAGCCGCCCGACACGCCATAGGTATATTGATTAGCCAGACCAGTGTAATCACCGTTTACATTGGCGGTAAGCGTTGTATCACCGACATTGAGTTGTTCATGTAATCGGCTTCGAGTAAGAATATAAAAACTGGCATTACCCGATTGGTTAACGGTCGCTGCATTAATATTATTACAGCTTGGGCTATTTTGACCGACCAAGTAAGAGCCATCGGCACTGGCGGTACAGTCTAAAGCAAACGAAGAAGCAGAGGTAACTAAAACGCATACCGTTATCATTGCTTTACTTGCTCGTCGTACTAATTCAGAACACACTATAGTAGTACCCGTGATAACATTAAATTTCGTTTGATAAATTTGGTTCATATTAATTTCCTTCAAATTAACGATAAAAAATAAGTACGACCACAAATTACTATCGAGAATGACAACGATTTATTTAAGAACCATCTGAAACTATAGAGAAAAAACAGATTTAAACTGCATATTAATGATTAGCATTGAACTTTTTTAACGACTGTTTCTGTTTTTGACTTATGATAGCCAAAAAAACAAAGATTATTTTTGAGGACTTTTTTTCCTAACGATTTGGTTAACAACACTTCATGCAGTCCAAATGGGCAAAAAAAAGATAATATCCACAAGCGTGTAGATTCCATTGGCTGATTGCATTGAACAAAATTGATATAAGGCTTTTTTTTGTTTAAATAGAGTTGCTCTTGTTCTCGATTGAGATAAGCCCAATTTAAATAACCTAGCGGTTGGTTATTGTGAATAAATAGAGCAAAATTTTTGGACTGGATAATAGGTAACAAAATGGTTAAAGCAGAGTTTAATTCCGCTTTTTTGTATTCAGGGTTTCGATTCCATAACCAGATCATAGCCCCTAATACCTCAGCTTCATTCCATGAGGTATCATGATATAAACTCGGCGCGATAACTCTAATCAAGTCTTGCTCAAGACTTTTCATATAGCTTTACCTTTGTTAACATTTACATACAATTGTATTACATAAAAGATAAAAATTCATCAATTTATTTTTTGTTCTTATTTTCATGTAATTAACTAAAGGTTTTTACTTTGGATTAATAGCAAAACTCATGATCATTAAAATCCTAAAAGATATTAGACTGTTTTCAAACCTGTTAAGTTGTAATTCCTAAATATCTTATGCTGTTATCTCTTTAATTTTTATAAATTACACATTTTTTTTAATATGCTATACTTTGCACAATTTAAGTAAAAAAATAGAAAATAATGAAAGTTTTTATCATTAATTTAGCTAGTGACTTGGAAAAACGCAATAAAATAAGAAAACAGTGCGAAACATATCGTTTAAATTTTGAATTTTTTGAGGCTATAGATGGAAATAAGCTGTCAGATAAATTCATTGAGAATAATGTCTATGATTTCTCTAATAGTTTTTTAACTAAAGGCGAAGTTGGGTGTGCGCTTAGCCATTACAATATCTATAAAAAAATTGTTGAAGATAACTTAGCCTATGCGTTAATTCTTGAGGATGATGCATTATTAGATGAAAAATTGCCCAATTTTTTACATAGTTTTGAAACCCAAAATACTAAAAAAGGAATTTTTTTATTAACGGCAGATTTTCATTATCTTGTTAATCGTAGTTATGAATTGGATAATTTCGAAATTGTTAAGGTGACCAAAGCTGTTAGAGCTAACGGTTATATCATAACTAATGATGCAGCAAAAAAACTAATTAATTTTCTACTACCGATTCGTTATGAAGCAGATATGTTTAAAATATTTAGACTATGTGCAAACATCAAATTATATGCAACATTACCATATCTTATATCAAGTAGTGATAAAAATCTTTTAAACTCTTCACTACATACTGACAGAGCACCTGTTATCAAACAACGTTCAGATTATAGAAAAAAATTGTTTAAAAAGGATAAAAAGCGCAGAGTAATAGCACTTTGGTTTTGGAAGCATTTTATTAGTTGGTCTGAAAAAACCAATTATTATATAGATTAAAATAGAACTTATTTTTACTGTTTACATAAGATGACAAATTATCTTTTGTCTACCTACACTATTATAAATAGCACACAATTCCCTTAAAATTGATTATTTGAATAGTAATAAAACGATTTGATGTGCTTTTTTTATAAAAACTTTTTCACTTAAATGATAAGAAAAGAGGCAATACATAATCACCTCTTTTTGTGGTTAGAACTTAAAACAACGCTTATTTAGTGACGTTTTGTTCTTGTGCTGATTGGATCGCCGTTAATGCAATGGTATAAACGATATCATCCACTAATGCACCACGAGACAAGTCATTAACAGGTTTACGCATACCTTGAAGCATAGGGCCAATTGAAACAAGATCAGCAGAACGTTGTACGGCTTTATAAGTCGTGTTACCTGTATTAAGATCTGGGAAGATAAATACAGTTGCTTTACCTGCAACTTGAGAGTTAGGTGCTTTTGATTTAGCTACATCAGGCATGACAGCCGCATCATATTGCAAAGGCCCGTCAATCATGAGATCTGGACGTTTTTCTTGAGCAATTCGGGTTGCTTCTTTCACTTTTTCAACATCAGCACCTTGACCTGAACTACCGGTTGAATAAGAGATCATTGCAACTCTTGGTTCAATACCAAAGGCAATAGCAGTATCTGCTGATTGAATTGCGATTTCAGCCAGTTCTTGCGCATTCGGATCCGGATTAATTGCACAGTCACCGTAAATGTATACTTGGTCAGGCATTAACATAAAGAATACTGAAGAGACTAAAGAGCTACCTGGTGCTGTTTTAATTAATTGTAATGGTGGACGAATTGTATTCGCTGTAGTATGTACTGCACCAGACACTAAGCCGTCAACTTCGTTTGCTTCAAGCATCATGGTTCCAAGCACAACGTTATCAGCCAATTGTTCTCGCGCAATCACTTCGGTCATACCTTTGTTTTTACGTAACTCAACTAAACGCGGAACATATTTTTCACGAATATTTTCAGGATCGACAATTTCAACAGCTTCACCTAATGTCACTCCCTGTGAAGCAGCAACTTTACGTACATCATCTGGATTACCAATTAATACACATTTTGCAATGCCACGCTCCGCACAAATAGCAGCTGCTTTAACTGTTCTTGGTTCATCACCTTCTGGTAATACCACCACTTTTTTCGCATTACGTGCAAGTTCAGTTAATTGATAACGGAATGCTGGAGGAGATAAGCGACGAACAGAATTAACCACTTGATTTAGCGATTTGATCCAATTGCTATCAATATGATCAGCAACAAAGTTTTGCGTGTTTTCCATACGCTCTTTATCATCAACAGGGATTTCTAAATTAAACTGTTGTAAACTGATTGAAGTTTGGAATGTATTGGTTTTCACCGTAAATACCGGTAAGCCTGTATCAAATGCAGGTTGGCATAATTTATAGATTTTTTCATCTATTTCATAACCACCTGTTAATAATACCCCCCCAATTGCCACACCATTCATTGCAGCTAAACTGATTGCAACTAAAACATCTACACGGTCAGCTGATGTGACAAGTAATGCATTTGGTTGTAGATGGTTAACGATATTTGGCACACTGCGAGAACAGAATGAGATGTGTTTTATACGACGGTTTTTGATCCCACCTTCATTAATGATTTTTGCATCGAAATGTTTGGCGATATCAATTGCACGACATGCACTTAAATCCATGTTCCAAGGAATGCAACCAAGTACCGGTAAAGGACTGTGCGCATTTAAATCGTCGATTGTGATTTTTTTATCATCAAATTTTGGTGTGTGATAAATTTCTGCCACATCTGGACGTGCAAGGCTTTGTTCTTCAACGGGTGCATTCACTTTATTGACAATAACACCTACGATTTTTTCATTTTTAATACCGCCAAAATTAGAACGAGCAATTTCGATTCGTTCTTTTAATTGTTCTGGAGTATCTTTACCCATATTAACAACAAAAATAATCTCAGCGCCTAATGTTTTAGCAATATTATTATTTAGTTCGTTAGCAAAAGGATAATCACTGGTAGGCACAATACCTTCAACTAAAACAACATCTGCCCCTTTGGTATTTTCAGCATATAGCGCGACAATTTCTTCCATTAACACATCTTGTTGATTTAAACCTAATAGATTTTCAACATGGCTCATTTTTAGTGGTTTTAATGCTGGTATAGATGTGTTGCTGCTCACTAAAGTGGTGGTGTTATCGGGCGCATCCCCACCTGCTCTTGGTTGAGCAACAGGTTTGAATACATTTAAGTTAATTCCTTGACGCTCCATTGCTCGAATAACACCAAGACTCACACCTGTTAACCCGACGTTGGTTCCGGTTGGGATTAGCATAATAGTACGAGACATAATCAATTTCCTCTTAATTCTTTATTAAATATAAAAACAAACCGCCATAAAGGCGGTTTTATTTGTCTTTTAAGCTGTTAGACGCGCAGCATCTTGAGCAATGACGAGTTCTTCATTTGTAGGAATAACCATTGCAATTGCTGAACCATCTTTAGTGATTGTGCCACCTTTACCAAAACGTGCAGCTAAATTGCGTTCTTGGTCAAGTTCAAATCCTAAAATTGATAATTTTTGAAGCGCCATACGACGAACTTCTTCAGCATTTTCACCGATACCACCTGTAAAGATAATCGCATCTAAACGACCATCTAATAACATTGCATATCCACCAATGTATTTGACTAAACGATGAACAAATACATCTAGGGCATTTTTCGCATTTTCATCAGTATCATAGTGATCTGTCACATAACGGCAATCGCTACTTACACCAGTTAAACCTAATAAACCTGATTTTTTATTTAACAAGTTATTGATATCAGCAACAGACATTTTTAAATTGTCGTGTAAGAAGAACATAATTGCAGGGTCGATATCGCCACTACGAGTTCCCATCACTAAACCTTCTAACGGAGTTAGACCCATTGAGGTTTCAACACATTTACCATTTTTAACTGCTGTGATTGACGCACCGTTACCTAAGTGACAAGTGATCACATTGGTTTGATCAACTGGTTTATTTAATAATTTTGCAGCTTCACGGCTAACATAGTAATGACTTGTACCATGAGCACCGTAACGGCGAACACCATGTTTAGTATATAATTCGTTAGGAATTGCATATAAATAAGCTTCTTTTGGCATGGTTGTATGGAATGCCGTATCAAACACAGCTACATTTTTATTTTTTAAATGAGGAAATGCAGCAAATGCTTCACGAATACCGATTAAATGCGCTGGATTATGTAATGGTGCAAATGCTGATGCTTCTTCAATTCCTTTTAGAACAGAATCATCAATTACAACTGATTGCGTGTATTTTTCGCCACCGTGAACGATTCGATGCCCAATAGATTTAATACTATCTAATAATTCTGGTTTTTGTGGGAAGATGCTATTAACAATAAATTTAATTGCTTCGCTATGTGCAGCTCCTGCGCCTAAAGATGCTTCGTTTTTGCTTCCATCAAGTTTCCACTTAATACGTGCATCAGGAAGATTAAAACATTCAGCTAACCCAGATAAAAATTCATCGCCATTTTCAGGATTGATAATAGCAAATTTTAAAGATGAGCTTCCGCAATTTAGAACAAGAACATTGTTACTTGACGACATAGTAATTCCTATAAATTGAATAAAAAGATATATACCAATCAAAATTGGTAACTCTACACATGATTTAATAATCGATGTGAATATACAAGGTGGCTTCTGATATTCTGCATTTTGAGATAAAATAAAGAAAGCCCCTAATTTGGATGGCACTATTTTAAGACAATAATAGGTGAATGTCGAGGAATCACAAATTTATGAATTTAATTAAAGCATTTAAGTCTGGTCAACGATATATGGAACTTTGTCCAAAAGATAAAGCGCTTTCGTATTCATTTCCGGAATTAAAAATCATAAACCACATAAAAACCGCGAAAAAGTATTTACCACCAATAATTATTGCGTTAGCTGTTTGGCAATATTATATGCCAGCACAATTAGCCGTGACAGTTATCACTATCTTGTTTGCGTTAAGTTTACCCATTCAGGGGATCTATTGGTTAGGTAAACGTTCACAATCTCCATTACCACTCAATTTAGTCGATAGCTATAATCATATTCAATCAAAACTAATTGAAAAAAAGATTTTGGTAGAAAATAAAGAAACGAACGAAAAATTAACCTTTGAATCTTTTATGAAGCTGATAAATTTATCCAAAAAGCATTTTGGCAACTACTTTGCTCAAGATGATAATTCAGAAACTCACAATTAAGATCAATATTCATGCAGAAACAGCTGGCATCATTAAAAAAACAAATTGATATACTTGAACAACAAGTCAATATATCCGAACGACAAAATTATCATGAACACTATTTTGATGAACATTTGTTTAATACCACCAAAATTACCGCTGATAACACATTTTATTTAGAAAAAATCAAACAAACTTATCAGTCATTAGTCAATAATGTAATGTCTCAAAAAGATGAACAAATTACTTATTTATCTGAAATGATAGTTAATCAAATCACCGCCCTGACTCGTGAATTAGCGACACATCAACTTCGCAAAGAAGAGAAATCTAAACTATCATTTCAAGAAACCCTCTATGAAAAACATTCGAGACACTTAGATTATTTACGACGATTACAAGAGATGAAATACGAATTTGAACTTTCTGCTGAGTCTATAGACCCTGTCAAAATTGCGACTCTCGATAACCGTATTTACCGGTGTGAACGAGCGATTAAAGCGATTGAATTAGAAATGGAAGATGATACTCTTTGAATAATGATATTGTTAAACAAGTTTTCTAGAACACGGTTAGTGTTTTTTAAAAAACTTACTTTTCGGTTCTTCACCTCGAGATAACCGTAAAATATTACTACTATGACGAATAATGATTAAACACGAAAGCATTGTTACAGGTAAGGTAAGCTCAGGTTTAAACAACCAAACATAAAATGGTGCTAATAAAAACCCAACAATTGCAGCAACAGATGAATATCCTGTAATGATTAAAGCTAGTACCCATGTAAGAATAAAGCACCCTGAAAAATCAAGACCTATCGGCATCATAATTCCCAAAGCAGTCGCCACTCCTTTACCACCATGAAATTGAAAAAAACAAGGGAATATATGACCAAGACAGGCAGCAATACCAATAATACCTAAAAAGAAAGGTGAGATATTTAATCGATAAGCAATATAGACTGGAATGGAGCCTTTAAGCATGTCGAATAATAATACAATTATGGCTGGTAGTTTTCCATTTAACCGCAAAATATTGGTAGCGCCTGGATTATGCGATCCATGTTGGAGAGGATTAGGAAGTTTCATGATGCGACTAACAATCAAAGCACCAGAAAGGGAACCACAAAAATAAGCAATCATAATCATTATTAAAACTTGCAAAGTCAAATTACCCCTCCTTAGATATAACAACTTTCAAATAAAATATAAAATTACAAGCTATAACACAATCAATCAATACTGTTCATTATAAGCCTAATATTCACATTAACAAAAAAACAAAGTTGGGTTGAAACGCCCAACTTTGATAAATACTTTAAGTTATGTTCAGACTATTTTACTTATTTTTTTGTTTTTCTAACAGAGGTTTTAAATATTGTCCTGTGTAAGATATTTTCGATTTTGCAACCTCTTCTGGTGTACCTTCGGCAATTATTTCACCGCCACCATTTCCCCCTTCTGGCCCAAGATCCACGATCCAATCAGCGGTTTTGACGACATCTAAATTATGTTCAATGACGACAATAGTATTACCTTTGTCACGTAAAGTATGCAATTGTGCAAGTAATTGTTTAACATCGGCAAAGTGCAAACCAGTTGTTGGCTCATCTAAAATGTAGAGCGTACTACCGGTGTCACGTTTTGATAGTTCTTTAGCTAATTTAACTCGCTGAGCTTCCCCACCCGATAATGTCGTTGCTGATTGACCAATGGTAATGTAAGCCAAACCAACATCAATCAGGGTTTGTAATTTTCGAGAGATCATTGGAACCGCATCAAAAAATTCACGCCCTTCTTCAACGGTCATATTTAAAATTTCGTTGATAGATTTACCTTTGTATTTGATCTCAAGCGTTTCACGATTATAGCGTGCACCATGACATTGATCACATGGCACATAAATATCAGGTAAAAAGTGCATCTCAACTTTAATTAAGCCATCGCCTTGACAAGCCTCACAACGTCCACCTTTTACATTAAAGCTAAATCGCCCCGGATTATACCCTCTGGCTCGTGCTTCAGGTACCCCTGCATAAAGCTCACGAATCGATGTAAAAAATCCGGTATAAGTAGCAGGATTTGAACGTGGCGTTCGTCCAATCGGGCTTTGATCTATCGCGATAACTTTATCAAAAAAGTTAAGACCTTTAATGGATTTATAAGGTGCAATATCACTTTTTTCAGCGCCATTGAGTTCATTTTGAGCGAGTGGGTATAAAGTATCATTAATTAAAGTGGATTTGCCCGATCCCGATACCCCAGTGATACAGGTAAAAAGTCCGACCGGAATATTTAATGTGACATCTTTAAGATTATTACCCGTTGCCCCAATAAGCGATAACATCCGTTTTTTATCAACTTTAGTACGTGTTGCGGGGATTTCGATTTTTTCTTTACCGGATAAATATTTTCCTGTTAGCGATGCATTATTTTCCATAATTTGTTTAGGTGTGCCTTGAGCCACAACTTCGCCCCCGTGAACCCCTGCCCCTGGACCAATATCAATCACGTAATCGGCAGCCATAATCGCTTCTTCATCGTGTTCAACCACAATGACGGTATTACCTAAATCACGTAAATGAGTCAATGTATCAATTAAGCGAGTATTATCACGCTGATGGAGACCGATAGAAGGCTCATCAAGTACATACATTACGCCAACTAAACCGGCACCGATTTGACTGGCTAAGCGAATACGTTGCGCTTCACCGCCGGATAAGGTTTCTGCCGAACGTGATAACGTTAAATAATTAAGTCCAACATTAATTAAAAACTGCAATCGGTCATTAATTTCTTTCAGAATTTTTTCTGCAATTTGGGCGCGTTGACCTGTTAACACTAAGTTGTCAAAAAATTCTTTTGCTTGTTGAGTACTTAAATCACTAATTGTCGGTAAATTTGTATCGTTAATAAATACATGTCTTGCGGTTGTACATAACCTTGAACCATGACAACAAGGACATGGGCGGTTACTGATGTATTTAGCTAACTCTTCACGAATCGTTTGTGATTCGGTTTCTTTGTAGCGACGCGTTAAGTTATTTATAATACCTTCAAAAGTATGTTTACGTTTAACAACATCACCACGATCATTGGTATAAACAAACGTAATTTCGGTACTACCTGAACCATTTAATAAAATATCTTTTATTTTTTCAGGTAATTTTTCGTAAGGCTTATCAATATCAAATTTATAGTGATCTGCTAACGATTTTAACATCTGAAAATAGTAGAAGTTACGACGATCCCATCCTTTTATTGCCCCCGCAGCTAATGAAACTTCAGGCATTTGTACAATGCGTTTAGGATCAAAGTACTGTTGAACACCTAAACCATCACATTCTGGACATGCACCTGCTGGATTATTAAATGAAAATAAACGAGGTTCTAATTCAGAAATGCTGTAACCACAGATAGGGCAGGCAAAATTAGCCGAAAATATTTTTTCTTCAGCTTTTGGATCATCCAAGTTGGCTACTTTAACTATACCATTGGTAATGGATAATGCTGTTTCAATTGATTCTGCCAGACGTAATTTTAGATCGTCACGAATACGAAAACGGTCGACGACAACTTCAATAGTGTGTTTCTTTTGTAATTCAAGTTGTGGAGGATCAGATAAATCATATACATCACCGTCTACCCTTACCCGTATATAGCCACTTGCTGAAAGTTGTTCAAATAGCTTAACAAATTCACCTTTACGTTCAGTCACCACCGGTGCGAGCAGCATATAACGATTTTCAACTGGTAATGCCATAATGCTATCGACCATTTGCGATACTGTTTGCGCTGCTAACGGTAAATTATGATTCGGACAACGAGGTTCCCCTATTCGGGCAAAAAGTAACCTGAGATAATCATAAATTTCAGTAATCGTACCGACCGTTGAACGTGGATTATGCGATGTAGATTTTTGTTCAATTGAAATCGCTGGTGATAATCCTTCAATGTGATCAACATCGGGTTTTTCCATTAATGATAAAAACTGTCGTGCGTAAGCAGATAGCGACTCGACATAACGCCGTTGCCCTTCTGCATAAAGCGTATCAAATGCTAATGAAGATTTACCAGAACCTGAAAGCCCGGTAATAACGACAAGTTTATCGCGTGGAATAATGACATTAATATTTTTTAAGTTGTGCGTTCTCGCACCTCGAATATCGATATCTTTAATTGACATAGATCTCTTCTTAAGTATGTTTTTTGAACAATTGAAATGAAAAATTAACTGTATATTATACCAGTAATGAGTGATGAAATATAGTACTAATTGATATTTGATAAGTTAATATGCAATGCAAAATCTATATTTGAACAACTAATTTAATAAATAAAATCAATATGCAATACACAATGCTAAATTTCATAATAAGATAATCGTATCTAAACATTTAAGCTAAATGTGCCTATATAAGCTTATTTTCCGTGCTTAACATAATATTTAACGCGCTATCTCTATATCATAAATTTATCTGTTTAGATGAGGTTTAAGTAGTCATCTGATATTAGCCTGCTCCAAATAAATTTCAATTTAGAGCATTAATCCTAATTTAGAGACAATCTAAGGCTATTTTAATTACAACTTTACGTACGTTGGTGATTTCATTGACCAACGCACACAAAGGCTTATGTACCTCATTAGGAAAAAAGATAATAAAATCGTTTGAATGCAAAACGAGTAATGTTTCTTCCTTCGGCGTTTCAACAAATGCAATATCATTGGTTGTAAGTTGATCATCGAGCATGTTGGTATAAGGTGGTAAGGTATTAATCGCCATACCTTCCGGACCATCTAGAACAATTTGTACATCAATATATTTTTGATGATATTCAGGGTTAGCCTGATCAATGTGACGTGTTGTACTATCTGATAGCATAAAAAATATTTTATCACCGTCAATTTCATAACGTCCAATAGGCGTATTTTGATTAACATTATCTTTGATATATTCGATCGATTGTTTTATTTTAGCGGGCAAATAAGGGACTAAATTTAAATGGTCAATATTACCTATAATCATATTTATTGATCCTTGTTGAACAATGATAATTTACAAGCTGGAATAATATAAATTTTTTAGAAGTATATACTTTACTCTCGATTATTTATAGTTAAATCACTCGATGAATAGGTTCAAAATAACTATAGTTTCAATAAATATTTATAATTGATGACACTTTCAATTACTAAAGTTCAAAAACTCATTTTTTTATTTTGCCATTCTTTTGTTCGTTAGAAAGCTATTGTTTATTTTCCTTAACATCGTTCATCTGTTTTTATCGCTGATAAATTCAACCAGATTAGAAAATTCTTCAATCCTTAACCGAAATAATGATAAACATTGTGCAATTAATCAATTTTTTTAATTTTTCTATTGACGTTAAAATTAAGATGGGTAAAATGCTCTCCATTCAAAACGCATTTACTTTTTAGTAATCAGTTTTGAGCCCGGGTGGTGAAATCGGTAGACACAAGGGATTTAAAATCCCTCGGCCTTTTTGGCCGTGCGAGTTCAAGTCTCGCCCCGGGCACCATTATAATTTTCTTATTTTTCTTCACTTTTATTCATATCTCTGCAAAACTTATATTATATAAAGCGTTGTAGATTTCGACTATCCTAATCCATTTAATCACTTTTCTATCAATCTAAATTTTTTACGGGTACAAATACGGGTACATTTTAATTCGTTATTTTTTTAGGTTTTCTTTAAATTCTGAATAGTTCATATTTGTTTTTCCGGATATTTTTTAATATAGCGTTCTAGTTGTACAATGATATTCAGTATTTCTTTTTGATTAACGCTAAAGAACAATGAATATTCCGAATCAAAATCCTCTATGTATTTAGGGTTTAATTTATACCTTAAAACTATTTCAAACTGATTATTCTTAAATTTAATCGATAAGATGGGTTCCATAAAATGAATTTCATCAGCTTCATCAAAATTAATATTTTTCAAATAACTTAACCATTCTTTTAATTTAACTAATTCTATTGTTAAAAGACAATTGTCTTTATTATCAAAAAAAGATTGTCTTGAAATCTTTAATTTCAATATTAATACTGAGCCAATTAGAATCCCAATATTCTCTGGAAAATGGATAACCATAATCTTCTACATTTAGTTTATGGTCTTTATTCTTATTTTTTAGAATTACCATTTACCAGAGTTTAATAAACAAATTATTTATCAAATATCATCTTGTATTAGAGAAAAGTATTTATTGTCTTCGTCTTCAAATATTTCTTTTCCTTCAAGCATATAAGCGCTCATCAATGCATCTTTAGCTTTATCTATATTATTTAATTCATAATACGTTTCTCCAAGCCCTAACCATACATAGCCGTTTCTTAATCCGTCAGGACATTTTAAAGCTTGTTCATAGTTGTTATTGGCTTGTTGAAAATTGCCTAGATTGAAATAACTATCTGCCATTGCCGTGTAAATATGTAAACTAATTTCCCAGTCTTCTTTTTGGAGAGGAACTAAATTTAAAGCAGATTCGTATTTTTCAATCGCTTTTTTAAATTTTCCTGCTTCGGCGTATAGGTCTCCTTCTTCTAATTCAGAAACAATTTGAATGTATAATTCATCTGTTAATTCCATATCGTTTATATCCTTTATATGTTTAATTTTTTAAATACTTTTCAGGATGTCGGTAAAAATCTATGTATCTAGGGTCTTCACCTTCAAAAACTCTATATCCTGCTAAAGATACAGCATTATCCCATTCTTCTTTAGCTTTTAAATAATCACCTATTTCAAAAAAATACTTTCCAAGATAGAAATTTAAGTCTTCATCATTAAGATGCAAGTTGTTATTAACCATAATCATATTATTAAGCCATTTTTTTGCACGTTCAAAATCTTTAATTTTAAGACAATCATCAACAATTGAACTAGCTGTATTATAAGCCTCATTCCAATTTTCTTTGGGATCTGGATATAAGTCCCATGCTTGTTCTGATAAAATAAAAGATTCTTCAATTTCATTGTTTAGAAACTTTTCATAGGCCAAATCGGTTAATGTTTCAATTTCATCCTGTAATTTTTTGTCCAATACTGCCATAATTTTTATCCCTTTTTTATTTTAGCGGAGGTTTGTAGGTATATTTGTTACTACTTCTTGTATTCTAAATAAAACTCTTGATAAATTCCATCTTCTTGTCCAAAACAATGACCTTCTGATTTTGTAAAAGCAATAGAAAAAGATTTAAAAGCTTCATCATATTTTTTTTCCTCATATTCAATTTTACCTTTCATTAAAAAAAATTCACCTGGATGTTGTTTTTGGATATCATCTAGTTTTTTTAACGTCATTAACCATTTTTTAGCTTCTGAAAAATTAATATTATATTTTATGAAAAATGTAATCATTGTTTTTGCTATTCTATAACTTTTTTCCCATTGACTTTTATGTTCAGGTAATAGATCCCACTTTTCATATTGGAATTTGATAAATTCTGAATAGTGTTTCTTTTGTATGCTATCTCTTGCTTTTAAAACTAATGTATTAATTTTACTTTGTAGTTCTTCCGGTAATTCTATACTTGCCATAATTTTTATTTCTGTTTTTATTTTAGCGGAGGTTTATACGTTTCGTTTAACATTCCTCCCCTGCTACGGTTAATTCTATAATATTCGAGTTCGTAATTTTTGCTGTCTAACATCCATTTGCGTACTTCTTTGCTTTTGGCGCCAAATTTTCGTCCTACTCTGTTCCACCAACTTACGGCGTCTACTTTATGGGACATATCTGCTTCTTTTTTATTTCTCCATATATTTGAATGTTTATCCCAAAATTCTTTAATTCGCTGATTTCCTGCCTTTCTAATCCTTGCATCATCCTTTCAAATACCTCCCTGCCGGTTTTGCTGTTTTTACCGGGTAAGCGAGTTTGCCGACAAAGTAGGTATGCCAATTTTCTACTTGTCTCATTTAATTTTACAATTCTCAATTTCATAATTGACTAATCCGACTTTTATTTCAGAAGCTAAAGATGAAAATACGATACTAGGTATTACTTCATCAATACCTAGACAGAGTAAATCAGAATATCCTTTTTCATTTTCAATGCCCCAAAGTTGCATGAGGGATTTATTTGTAAAATTATTTGCCCAATCTGGAATAAAATATTGGTTAGTTTCTATTAGGGAAGGAATATGAACAATAAGTTCATCGGTATCATCATTCACAGTAATTTGTAAAAAATATTTGGATATTTGTACTACTATTTCAATATAACCTGTGGTATTGGAATCAAATTTTTTACAGTAAAACTGAGTTATGGATAATCCTATTAAGTTTTCGATTTTTATCATAATGATTTTCTTAATTCTTTTTAGCACATTTTAAAACTTCTCCAGAATTTTTCCCGCATTATGTTCGGTATTTTAAATAACCGTACCGGAAGCATATTTATTAGTGAGTTCATCAATATATTTTATGTTTTGTATTTTCATTTTATTGAAATGAATTATACCATTCTTTTATTTTAGCTATTTGATTCACTTCTGGGCATATTATTTCTATAATACTTTTCAATTTGTTAACAAAAAATAATATTTGAATATCTAAATTATCTTGTGTTTCAGCGGTTATAGAAGGGGTCCAACCAGTAGTTGAAATGTTTTTAATTTCAACTATTTTTTTATCATGAATTAAAAGTAATTTTCTATTTGTTCCTACTTCGTAAAAATCTAAGATATGTTGTTTTTTAATACCTTTTGTGACTTTTAATATATCAGCTAATTGTTCCAGAAAAACAGAGAGATCTCCAAATACAGTAACGTTCCATACTTCACCTAGTGAATTGAAATAAAACTTTATTTTATGAGTTTCATAAATAGCATCGTCAATGATAGAAAGTGCCTCTGTTAAGGAATCTTTATCATATAACTCAAACTTAAAGTCAGTTAGCTTCGTTAATGGTTTTTCAATGATTAAATCAAATTTCATAATGATGTATTTAATATAAGGTTAATCATTGATTTTCCTTAATTCTACTTTTTTCATTCCCGAAAACTGGACTATTTCTTTTAATTCATATACTTTTTCAATCATATCTACACATTCATCATAATCTGCATATTTTTGTAGGGTATAATTTTCAGCAACTCGCGGAATGTCTACCAACCATTTATTGTCGGAAACAAATAGAAACTGAATACATCTATCTTCATCATCTATAATTCCTAAAAAAGAGTCTTCCTCTTCCGACAGGTAATAAAATTCATCTAATGCTTCATCTAATGTATATTCTTCGGGTTCTATTTCTTCTTCTGTTTCAATGTCATATAAAAATAATTTCATCTTTAACTCAATTTTATCTAACTCTTTAATACATTTTTCTTTTGCTTTGGTAACATCTCCCGATAGATCGCCATAATGACTTTCTTTAATTCCTAATTTCTTTCTATATAAATCTTGAATCGTGATAATCATGCCGGTTAAAGCATCGGGATTTGTTTCATTTCTTATCGCACTATTGATATATTGGGTTATTTTTAATTTCGTTGATTTATGACGAAACCAAATTTGCCTCATCGCAGCAGCGCCACATTGACGTAATGTTCCTTCCGGATCATTTAACATACGTTCATTCAAATACCCTAAGTCTTTTGAATTACCAATCCAGCCCAATACAATGATACTGGCAAAGCGTAACTCATATTCAGGCGATTTTATTTCTTGGATGGCGAGTTTTTTGACTTTAGAATATCTTAGATGTCCTAAAATTTTAATCAATTCTGCTTGCTTTTGGTGTGTTTTTTCTTGTTCAAATTTTTTTAATAGAAACTCACCGACTTTAGTTTTATCTCTTTCATTAACGACTTCTGAGTAAAAGAAAGATTTTATTAAGTCTCTTTCACCACTATCCAAATTCTTATTGTTCATTAATAAATAATGATATTCTAAAAATTCATTGGAATCTGACGCTAACAAATCTTTTTTTAATTCAAAAACATGATCCATAAACTCATCTGTTCCAATGTATTTTTCATACTTCGCTTTTAATTCTTCTATATTCATACAACTGGTGTCCTAAAAGGATTAAGAAATTCAAAATTTTTCTTATCATTATATATTATTATTGAAAGGTGATGATCTTTCTTCTCCAAAATCACTTTAGTGGCTGATCGAGGAAATAAAATTCAGTTTTTGTATTATTTATCAGTTCTTTAATTGCTGTCATTAAACTGAACCATAATTGACTAATCCGACTTTTATTTCAGAAGCTAAAGATGAAAATACGATACTAGGTATGACTTCATCAATACCTAGACAGAGTAAATCAGAATATCTTTTTTCATTTTCAATGCCCCAAAGTTGCATTAGGGATTTATTTGTTAAATTATTTGATCAATCTGGAATAAAATATTGGTTAGTTTCTATTAGGGAAGGAATATGAACGATAAGTTCATCAGTATCATCATTCACAGTAATTTGTAGATAATAGTTTGATATTTGCACGACTATTTCAGTATAACCTGTCGAATTGGAATCAAATTTTTTACAGAAAAACTGCGTTATGGATAATCCTATTAAATTTTCAACCTTTATCATAATGATTTTCTTAATTCTTTTTAGTTCATTTTAAAACTTCTTTGAAAATTTTTCCGCATTACGTTCGGTTTTTTTAATAACTAAAAGAATGCACAATAAAATATTATGGTAAATTTAAATATTCAGGTTTTAAAATGTTTTGATAATCTAATAAATATTCGTAATCTAAATAATGTTTAGGTGAACGAATAAAATTACCAGTCAAATTGACTTTTGTTTCTTTATCTTCTCGTTTATAAGTACCATCTTGTTTATTATTAAGAACTGATGTCCATTTTAGCAATTTTTTACTATACTTAAATAATGCTTTATTATGGATTTTATTTTTTGTATCTTCTTTTGTTACCTCCACTTGAGATAAAAATAAATTATTATCATCCCAATTTATTAATTTATTTGTTTTAAAATATAAATCCATATTGTATCTGTTGTATACCATCCATAAATATTTTACCAATTCTCCTTCGTGATTATATTCTAAAAAGCTAATGTCAATTCCATAAAATGAATTGTTTATGCAAGCTAAGGGAGTTTCTCCGGCTAAGATTGTCACATAATATTGTTGATGATTGTGGCTTGAAAAGGCATATTCAGCCCATTTTTTAGGATTTTTAATTAACTCTAATTCTTCTTTGTTAAGATTATTATCTAAATAGTTTTCTTTGATATTGTTGAGTGTGTTTTCTTCTGAATTTAAACTCTTTTTTATCCAATTGTATTCTTTAAACTGAAAGTTATATTTGCTCATCATTAATCACTTTTCGAATAATACTGAAATATCATCAATTATACTTACACCTTTTTAGATGCATATTTTAAAATATCCCCCGATAACCCTTCATATTATCTACATGGAGGTAAACCTTATCACCAAGAGATACCATGTTTGGGATTCTCTTATCATTGTAGAAAAACAAGGCTTAGCATTATGCACCAGCCAAGCGAGTTTGCCGACAAAGTAGGTGTGCCAATCTTCAACTTCAAAATTATAGACTTTTTTCTTAGTATAAAGAAAGTTTTGCCCTTTTACACGATACCATTTTTTATTTTTGGTTTGTATTTGGTCTTGTTCGGTGAGGTCGGTGGCGTCTTTCCAGCCATCTTTTGTGTAAAAAGGGGGCGGCGGTGATTTAAATGGTTTCGTCTTCCGGTTCTATTTGTAAGGTGGTGTCTATCTGTTTGCGAATATTTGTAATCACTATTTAGATATTGATTACATTTAATTCTTCTAAGAAAACAGCGCTGCCCATAACCATTCGCTTTAAGTTATCCTACAAAATTTACTTTAATTACTGGATGAAAACTTAATAAACTTTGGCTAAACTGCCATATGGCAGTTGATATGAGATAAAATTTGAATAGATAACCAGTCAAATGTGACATTGTCACTTTTCTGAATCAATGTTTTATAAATTTGATTAGAAAATTCAATACAAGTAGTCTAGTCATTAGACACTAAATGAAGAGCCACAACCACAAGTCGTTGTTGCATTAGGATTATCGACAACAAAGCGTGAACCTTGTAGACCTTCTACGTAATCTATTGTTCCGCCAACTAAGTATTGTAAACTCATAGGATCGATAACTAATGAGACACCATTTTTTTCGATCGCCAAATCATCTTCATTTACTTTTTCGTCAAATGTAAAACCATACTGAAACCCACTACATCCACCACCAGTGATATAGACTCTTAACTTAAGATTTGGGTTTTCCTCTTCAGTAATTAGAGTCTTTACTTTATTTGCAGCAGCATCAGTAAAGTTAATTGGTAAAGCATTGCTCATTTTCTTCTCCTACTATCTAGATCTGCTTATTATATACTGTCCAAAAATGAAATTACAAAATGAAAAATTCTATTATTTAAATTTTTGTTAGGTTGCTTGAAATAATTTTAAAACTATGAATAAATACCACCATATTTCTTCAATGAGAACACAGAATATGTTAACAAAGTCATTAAAATCCGAAAAATATTTTCACCAAGCTTTATCTGTTTTGCCTGGTGGAGTAAATTCACCGGTACGGGCTTTCAATGGTGTTGGTGGAACGCCATTATTTATTGAACGTGCCAATGGTGCTTATATATATGACGTTGATCAAAATGCTTATATCGATTATGTAGGTTCATGGGGACCAATGATTCTTGGACACAATGATCCTGATGTTGCTAACGCAGTTATTCAAGCTGTTCATCATGGACTCAGTTTTGGTGCACCAACCGAAATCGAAACTAAAGTTGCAAATTTAGTCACAGAGATTATGCCATCGATTGAAATGCTCCGTATGGTAAACTCTGGTACCGAAGCAACAATGAGCGCAATACGTGTGGCTCGAGGCTTTACGGGGCGAGATAAAATCATTAAATTTGAAGGCTGTTATCATGGACATGCAGATTATCTATTAGTCAAAGCTGGATCAGGAGCGCTTACTTTCGGTCACCCTACTTCACCTGGTGTTCCTAATGATTTTGTAAAACATACTTTAGTATGTGATTATAACAATCTTGAATCGGTCAAAAAGCAATTCGAACAATACCCAAATGATATTGCAGCAATTATTATTGAGCCTGTAGCCGGCAACATGAATTGCATACCTGCTAAAAAATCGTTTTTACAAGGATTAAGAGCGCTTTGTGATGAATATGGGGCATTGTTAATTATTGATGAAGTGATGACAGGATTTAGGGTAGCACTAGGTGGAGCGCAAGATTATTATGACATTGTCCCCGATTTGACTTGTCTAGGTAAAATTATTGGTGGAGGGATGCCGGTTGGCGCTTTTGGTGGTCGAGCCGATATTATGCAACAACTTGCCCCGACAGGCCCAATTTATCAAGCAGGCACGCTCTCGGGTAATCCAGTGGCTATGGCAGCAGGTTATGCAACCTTAACCAAATTAATGGATGTAGGTATTTATCAAGAATTAGAGGAGAAAACCAAAACGCTAACCAATGGGCTTTTATCGGCTGCCAAACAGCATAAAATCCCTTTTGTTGTCAATCAAGCTGGTGCTATGTTCGGATTTTTCTTTACAAATGCTTTCGAAGTAAGCAGTTATCAAGATGTAATGAATTGTGATATTGAATTATTCAAAAAATTCTATCATCATATGCTCACTGAAGGTGTTTACTTTGCACCATCAGCTTTTGAAGCAGGTTTCATGTCACTTATGCACTCAGATAAAGAAATCAATCATACGATTGAAGCAGCAAGTCGTTTTTTTAGTAAGATAAGTTAAATTGATGACACAAAGTTTTGATACCTTTAGCGATTAGAATATTAAACTATTAACATAGGTAATTAATTTATGGTTAATCCACTTAAAAAAGGTGAAAAAGCACCTCAATTTTCGTTGCCTGACCAAGATGGAGAGCAAATAAGCTCTAAAGACTTTAAAGGTCAGCGTATGTTGATCTATTTCTATCCCAAAGCCATGACACCAGGGTGCACCGTGCAAGCCTGTAATTTACGAGACTGTGCCGAGGATTTAAAAAAATATAATGTTGTAATCATTGGTATTAGTACAGATAAGCCCGAAAAATTATCAAGATTTTCAGAAAAAGAGCTTTTAAACTTTACTTTGCTTTCTGATGAAAATCACGAATTATGTGAGGCTTTTGGTACTTGGGGTCAAAAAGAGTTTATGGGAAAAACTTATGATGGTATTCACCGTATCAGTTTCTTAATTGATACAGATGGAAAAATCGAACAAGTTTTTGATGATTTCAAAACCAGTAATCATCATGAAGTGGTTTTAGATTATCTCAAAAACCACCCAAAATAAAATTTGCAAAAGCAGATTAGCCTAATCTGCTTTTACCTTATTACGACTATTTATTTCATCCGGATTAGGCCATGCATTTATAATGGCTTTGACCAAAGTAGCCAGAGGGATTGCAAAGAATATTCCCCAAAATCCCCATAACCCACCAAAAACAATGACTGCTAAAATTATCACTAAAGGATGAAGATTCAATTTTTCAGAAAACAGACAAGGCACTAACAAGTTACCATCTAAAGCTTGAATCAATACATAAAAGAGCATTAAATATCCAAATTCAGGACTAATTCCCCATTGAAACAGCGCAATAAGAACAACCGGAATACTGGAAATAATTATGCCAATATAAGGAATCAGAACCGATAGCCCAACAATCACGGCTAATAATAATCCATAATCTAAACCAAAAAACCAAAATGGAATATACACGCTAATCCCGAGAATAAGAATATGCAAGACATTGCCTACAATATAATTAGCAATTTGCGTATCCATTTCTGCGGCGACTTTATTTAAGACACCACGATTTTTAGGAAGGAGGCGAGAACAATAACCCCATATTTTTGCTTTATCTTTCAAAAAGAAAAACATCATAATCGGCACAAGAACAGCATTGATTGCAACCGAAACAAGCCCAAAAAGTGAAACGATAGAGAATTGTAATAAAGAATTACCCGTTTGTACCACTTTGCTGGTTATTCCTTGAATCATAGAATCAAATAATTTTACGTCAATAAGTTCCGGATAGTGTTCGGGCAGTGAACTGAGGAAGTTATTGGCAAAATTTAACATTTTCGGAATATTCGTTATTAAGCTAATACTTTGATTCCAAACTAAAGGAACAAGTATCATAAATCCAGCTAAAACAAAAAACAGAAAAACAAACAATACAATAATGACTGCCAACGTTCTTGGAATTCTTTTTTTGTGTAGGTAATTAACAGGTGTATCAAGCAAATAGGACAGGACAATGGCAATTAAAACGGGTAATAGTATTTTATTAAAAAAATAAAGGACAAAAAAAAGGCAAACAATGACCATAATCAAAGAGACTACATGAGGATCACTGAATCGTCTTTTATACCAGTCCAAGAATAATTTAAACATTGCAAACACTCCTATTTTGCTTCTACTTTAATTAATATCTATATCGGATTAATCCTAAGATAGGGTTAATTTATTTTTTAAATCCCCCTAAAATACCACGTGTAATCCGTCTACCTATTTCATTAGCGACTTGTCTTGTTGCACTTTTTGCAACTTTCTGGGCAAAACCATCTTGTTGCCCACCTCGTGGTCCTTTAGTCCCAAAAAAAAGAGAACTTAACATATTTAACCAATTACCGCTACTTGATTTTTCTGTGGATGTTGTCGAGTTTTCATTATCTGATGATTGAGTCTCACTCCCCTCATTTAATGTAAATCCCGCTTTTATTCGTTCATAAGCGGATTGCCGATCAATGGTATTAGCATATTTACTGTAATATGGCGATTGATGAATAATTTCTGGAATTTTTTCAGGTGAAATTGGGCCTATTTTCGAATTTGGTGCAATCACAAAGCCTCGCTCTACCATATTAGGGCGCCCTTTCTCATCTAAAAAAGAGATCAACGCTTCACCGACAGCTAATTCCATAATCACTTTTTCGGTATCCAAATCAGGATTAGCTCTCATTGTTTGGGCTGCTGCTTTTACCGCTTTTTGATCCTTAGGGGTGAATGCCCTTAGAGCATGTTGTACACGATTACCAAGTTGCCCCAAGACAGTGTCTGGAATGTCGGTAGGATTTTGAGTAACAAAATAAATGCCAACCCCTTTAGAACGAATTAATCTTACCACCTGCTCAATCTTTTGAAGTAAAGCAGGTGAAATATCGTTAAACAATAAATGGGCTTCATCAAAAAAGAACACTAATTTTGGTTTATCTGGATCGCCAATTTCAGGCATATGTTCAAACAGTTCTGATAATAACCATAAAAGGAAAACTGAATATAATTTTGGGGAATTATATAATCTATCAGCTGATAAAATATTGATCATACCGCGCCCATCAGTATTGGTTTGCATCAGATCCTGAATATCTAGCATTGGTTCGCCTAAAAAATATTCAGCTCCTTCTTGATCAAGCGATAACAAACTACGTTGAATGGCGCCAATCGATGATAGCGAAATATTGCCATATTCCGAAGTAAATTTTTTTGCATTATCACCAATAAACTGCACTAAGGCACGTAAATCTTTAAAATCAAGTAAAGATAGATTATTGTCATCCGATATTTTAAAAACTAATTGTAATACATCTGATTGAATATCATTAAGATTGAGAAGACGAGCTAGTAAGATAGGACCAATGTCTGATACCGTACTTCGAACAGGAATTCCTTTTTCTCCAAAAACATCCCATAATTCGATTGGCGATGATTTTGGTTGCCAATTAGTGACACCAATATTGATTAACCTATCTTTAAGTTTATCAGTTAAAATCCCTTCTTCTCCTAAACCGGTAAGGTCTCCTTTAACATCGGCCAAAAATACTGGCACACCTATATTAGAAAAGCTTTCCGCCATCTTTTGAAGCGTCACTGTTTTGCCAGTGCCCGTCGCCCCTGAAATTAAACCATGACGATTAGCTAAGGCGGTTATAATAGATAGGTCTTTACCATTACTTTTGGCAATCACGATAGATTCAGTCATATATTAAATCCTCATTAAAATTGCTATTAAAACAATCAGTAATACTGTAAGCTTAAATAGCAGTAACTTCTATTTAATCATTTGTTAGCCAACATAAGGAGTGACTATGTTTCCAGAATATCGAGAATTAATTTCTAAATTGAAAAATAATGATTTACGTTTTCAAAAACTGTTTGATCAACATAATGCTTTAGATCAGAAAATAAAAAATATTGAATCTGGGATTGAAGTCGATACATCAGAATCAATTGAAAATCTAAAAAAACAGAAATTAAAACTTAAAGATGAAATACACGCTATCTTAAAAAATAATGAATAGGTATTTTATGCTTTTATTTAAGGACTTTTAGCTGAACACTATTATTGGGTAATTTAGCACATTTAAAGTGATTAAAATTACTTAAATTTGACCTTTTATAAAAATAAACCCCAAAAAGGGGTTTATTTATATAATCTAACTAACTTAATTATAATTGACTTGAAAAAATTCGAACTTGTGATTAATTTTTTTCCGCTTGCGTACTTTTTTTCTTACGGCTTTTAATTAATACAATAATATTTTTGTGTGGAGTTTTCATTATTAGATTTCCTCTTTTTGTTGTTATTATTACACCACCAGATTTTGGTTTTCAAAAAAAGTTATTAGCTTTCTCTAACGCGAGAACTCTTTATTAAATTCCAATAATTTTTAGCTGGCGGTTACTTTAGCATAAATTTTAGACATTACCAATTATTTTGACGATTTTATAAACGACATCCCTGTCGTTTTACTTTTAATAATGGAAGTTAGAACCATTGACCAAAGCGTTTCACATAGATTCGCTTCATGAACTGAGCAACAAAACAGTAAGACAATAGTGTTGCAATTAACCATGGGAAATAAGACCAAGGTAAAGGCTGTAGTCCAATTAAATTTCCTATTGGTGAGAATGGAATATAAATTCCTATAGCCATAATAAGTATGGTCATCACAATAACCGGGAAAGCGGCTGTACTTTGTATAAATGGAATTTTTTGTGTCCTTAGCATATGCACCACTAATGTTTGTGAAAGTAACCCTTCAATAAACCAACCAGAGTGGAATAATGATTGTGCTTCAATACTATTTGCACTGAAAACAAACCACATTAATGCATAAGTTGTGATATCAAAAATAGATGAAGTTGGTCCAATCCAAATCATAAATCTTTTGATATTTTGCGCATCCCATTTGCGTGGCTTTTGTAAAAACTCATCATCCATTTTATCCCATGGCAATGATAATTGGGAAATATCATATAATAGGTTTTGTATTAACAGATGAATAGCAAGCATTGGCAAAAAGGGTAAAAATGCACTAGCAACTAAGACAGAAAAAATATTTCCAAAGTTTGAGCTTGCAGTCATATTGAGATATTTCATAATGTTTCCAAAAGTCTCTCGACCACAAACTACACCCTCTTCTAAAACCATTAAACTCTTTTCAAGTAAAATAATATCAGCGGATTCTTTTGCAATATCAGTTGCTGTATCAACCGAAATCCCAACATCAGCATCACGTAATGCTGGCGCATCATTAATACCATCGCCTAAAAAGCCTACTGTATGACCATTTTCTTGTAATAAACGGATGATTCGTGATTTTTGTAAAGGTGTTAATTTAGCAAAAATAGTACGTTGCTCAATTTGTTCTTTGAGTTCATCATCATCCATTTTTTCAATTTCAGTACCCAGAAGTGGAATACCGGGTTCCAAGCCGACTTCTCGACAGACTTTAATCGTGATAATTTCATTATCACCAGTGAGTACTTTTACCCCGACACCATGCTCATTCAACGCAGAAATAGCTTCATAAGCACTCTCTTTAGGGGGATCTAAAAAGGTTAAAAATCCGCGTATTGCAAGCGCTTGTTCATCTTGAACACTATATTGTGTTTTAGTTTGTGATGCAGGAATATTTTTTAAACCAACGGCTAAAACTCTGAAACCATCTTTATTATAATTATGTGCAAGTTCAATTAATGCCTGTTTTCGTTGCTCATCTAGTGGCAAATACTCACCATTTTCATAAATATAACTTGAAATCGACAGCATTTCTTCAACTGCCCCTTTACAAATCATTAAATGGTTATCATCTCCATTTTGAACAACAACAGATAAACGACGACGCACAAAATCAAATGGCAGTTCATCAATTTTTTTATAGAGTCCAATTCCAACTTTTTTGACACTGGTTTTTTCTTCTGTAAAACGAATAATCGCTTTATCCATAAGATTCTTCATACCGCTTTGATAATAACTATTTAACCATGCATATTCCAACACAGCGGGATCCACTTGCCCGTTAATATCAAGATGGTGCTCTAATATGATTTTATCTTGGGTCAATGTGCCTGTTTTATCAGTACACAAAATGTCCATAGCACCAAAATTTTGAATGGCATTTAATCGTTTAACCACCACTTTACGTTTAGCCATCGCAACCGCACCTTTTGCAAGATTTGCGCTGACAATCATAGGTAGCATTTCAGGTGTTAAGCCTACTGCAACGGCTAAGGCAAACAAGGCTGCATCACCCCAATCCCCTTTCGAAATACCATTAATAACAAAAACGATTGGCACCATAATAAGCATAAAGCGAATCAGTAACCAACTGACACTATTAACGCCGCGATCAAACGATGTTTCTGCACGTGAACCTACGATCGATTTTGCCAACGAACCAAAATGTGTATCGGCTCCGGTTGCAACGACAATTGCTTTAGCCGTTCCACTGACAACATTTGTCCCCATAAAACAGACATTATTCACGTCTAAGATATTGTCTTTATTTATGTTCGAGACATTAACTTCTTCCGTTGTTTTTTGGGATACCGCACCTAAAGTATCATATTTTTCAACAGGTATGGATTCGCCTGTCAGTACGGCTTGGCTAACAAAAAGATCTCGAGACTCAATCAATCGAATATCTGCTGGAATCATATCGCCGGCAGATAAATAAACGATATCACCTGGGACAATTTCGCTTAACGGAATTTCAATGTGTTCAGGATTCACATCTTTGTGTGGACGTCTTAATACAGTTGCAGTTGTCCGAATCATGGATTTAAGTGCTTCAGCAGCTTTGTTTGAACGAAACTCTTGCCAGAAACGAAGCAAACCACTCAACGAAACCATCGTTAGAATAATGATAATACTGGTAAGATCTGTCTCTTCTCCCTTTTGTAAAGGTAACCAAAAATCAGTAAAGAAGCTGACAATAGCAAGTATTAATAAAACAAAAATGAAGGGGTTATTAAAAGCCATCAGTAATTGTATTAAAACTGATGGAACTTTTTCTCTAGCTACTTCGTTTTTGCCATATTGTTCTAATCTGGATTTGGCGTTTTCTTGGGTTAAGCCTGATAAGCTAGATTGAAATTTAGATAAAATACTATCTAAGCTGTTTTGAGCTTCAGTAATCGCTTTTATTTCTAAACGATCTTCTGTGTTAACATTGGTTGTGTTTTTGGTCATTTTATGTACCTATATTCATAATATTTTAGACAAAAATATGCCTACTCATTGTTAATTAATAACAACAAGAACTTAAATGAGTAAATTTGCTAAGGATTTAATGCAAAGCAGAGCTTGCTCAAAAAACAATTGCTGAGCTTAAAAAAATTAAATTAGCAAAAAGAGTAATTAAGAATTAGATACAACTCGGTGGTTCTAAATGCTTTTCTGAAATATGTAATGAACACAACATTAAAATGTGTGCGCAATGATGTTTTGAATTTGTGTGATAGCGTGAAAAAAATTGCATATCGTTCACCATTACCGTTCGATCAATTTCGGCCCGTGAACTGAAAAAATGATTATTTAGACAGGTTCATTAACCGATAATGATTTGTTTTTGAATTTATCTCCCCATATATGGGGTGACCCGATTGAGCGTCCATAGTTCTCCTGTAAAATTGAACTCAACACTTTGTATTTCAACTTTTCTCAGCCCTCATTTTTAACCACCTAATAGTTAAAAAAGTAAGAAAAGCTCAAAGGCGGGCAATTTATACGCCTTTAAACAAAACATGTCAACCCAATATCCTAAATATCCCCTGTAAATGCTTAAAAAAAGCACTTAAAGCCCCAACAAAGTTCTATTTTGTCTAGAATTAATACATGTTTTATCGAATATCAGTTACAATTATCATCTCATTGGAAAATTAGGAATATAAAAAATGGACATAACAACATTATTGAATGATAACGCATTAAATTTGATTATAATTTTTGTACTTTCATTTATCGGGTTTGTTTACAGAAAAAGGACAAAAAAACAATATTTTGACAATATTATTAAATACGCCGATATTCTAGAAAAAACACCACAGCCAAAATATCAAAAAGATTATATCAATAATCTTAAGAAGAAGTTACTTTGGGAAAAGGTTTGTTTTTATCAATCAGGTAACATCAATAAAGAAAGAATTGCGATATCGTTAATCAATGCAGATATGCATAATATTATTGCTTTACCACAATTAAATTTACTTACACAGTACTTTAAAATAAAACAAAATAAAATCATCCCAATTAACCTTTTTTTGATAAAAGAAGTACTTTTCGGGGGTATAGCATTGCTATTGGGAGTGTTGATTATTATCTCAAATCTAAAAATGTTATTTAGATCGACAGATTTAGTAAACATTGTCATTGCAATAATCACAATACTTATAGTCACTGTGATAGCGGGATTATTTAGTATTAGCCCGTTGAAAAGACTTAAAACATATTGGTTAATTTTGAAAGATCGTGATTTTCTAAAGCGAGCAAACGTTCAATTATCGATGATAATTGAAGAATGTAACCAAGTTACACCTTTGATTTCTGATGAAGTCACAAGTGATGACGCAATGAATGAACAAGACACAAAACAACAAGATTAATAGTCTTAAAAGTAACTTTTTTCATTATTAATAAGTATTATAAGGATGACAAGGTAAGACAATGACTAAGTCATCCTTTTATATGGGTATTAAGAACGAATATTCAATCGTGTATTTTTAAGCTTTTCAACAAGATCAAGTAAGGAATGATTTAACTGCCCCATAAATTGTTGATAAGAAAATGCCTTTTTACTAATCTCATCCAATTGCCGTTCCCAATGCGCGGTCATGTCTGGAATAGACATAATATCCGGTAAAGATAAAATTAATTTACGTCCAACAGGGGTGGCACGAATCGATTTGCCTTGTCGTGTTAAAAATTGACGTTTAAATAACAGTTCTATTATACCTGCTCGAGTTGCTTCTGTGCCTAAACCATCAGTTTCACGTAATATTTTTTTGATCTCCGGATCTTTAACAAATCTTGCAATGCCCGTCATTGCAGAAAGTAAGGTTGCATCATTAAAGGGTTTAGGCGGTTGAGTTTCTTTGCTGATTAGTTCAGCATCAATACATTGTACTGCCTCCCCTTTTTTCACTAATTTAGTTAACAATCCATTATTCTCTAAATCCGCTTCGGCTTGATCAGTTTGTAAAGTTTTCGTTCCAAACAACACTTTCCAGCCTGCATCAAGCATTTGCGTAGCTCTAGCAATAAATTTTCCGCCTTGGATATCGACATCAATTTGGAGTTCAGCGTATTTATATACGGGATAAAATTGTGCTAAATATTGGGTTGCAATCACTTGATAAACTAATTTTTCATTATCATTTAAATTTTCCATTCTTGCCTTGCGCTGTGTTGGAATTATGGCATGATGCGCTTCAACTTTCTTATCGTTCCAAGCTTTGGTACGCAAACTAAAATCAGCATTTTCAATAGCAGACTTCAAATCAGAGCAATTATTTTCAATGGCTGATTTTACACTGGTTATTTGGGTAAGATGTTCTTCAGGTAAAAAACGACAATCAGATCTCGGGTAAGTGATTAGTTTATGCTTTTCATATAATGACTGGCAAATATCCAGTACATCTTGTGCACTTAACCCATTTTTTTTAGCCATCTCAATTTGCAGAGCGGATAAATTAAATGGCATTGGCGGTGCAACCTCTTTCTTTTTGTTACTGACTTTTTCAACAATACCTGTCTGATCTTTAATTCTTCTACAAACATTTTCGGCTAATGCTTTAACTAAAACTCGCCCTTCTTCATCTTGATAGGGTGCACAGGCTTCGCTAGGTTGCCACTTAGCCTTAAATGTTTCATTATGCTGAGTTTGAAGAATAGCAAAAACTTCATAAAACGGCTTTGGCACAAACTTTTCGATATCTAAATCACGCCTTACTACTAAACCAAGAATAGGCGTTTGTACACGCCCAATGGATAATACCCCTCGATACCCACCTCGTTGCCCCACCAATGTACAAAGACGGCTCATATTAATACCATACAACCAATCAGCACGGGCTCTTGCTAGCGCTGACGTAGAGAGCGGAATAAAATCTTGATTGCAACGTAATTGTTCAAGTGATTTTTCAACTGCGCTGGCATTTAAATCACTAATCAAGCAACGCTTAATTGCTTTGCGTTTATCTGGTGGTAATTGACAATAATTTAAAACTTCATCAACTAATAATTGCCCTTCCCTGTCTGGATCACCTGCATGTACAATCTGATCGGCAGATTTAATCAACTCAACCAAAATATCAAATTGGCTTTTTGTACTGCCTTTTGGCATCAAGACCCATTTTTCTGGAACAATGGGCAGATCATCAATCACCCATTTTTTAAAGCGCTCATCATATACCTCAGGAGTCGCTTGTTCTAAAAGATGTCCAATACACCAACTCACAATATCGCCATTAGCGGCTTTGATAAAACCCGTTCCTTTTTGATGCGGTTTAGGCAAAACATCGGCAATTGCCCTAGCTAGACTAGGCTTTTCTGCAATAAACAGACGATAGGATTGATTAGATTGCATAATTATTATTCTTAATCATAAAATTCAAGCTTTATAAGCTTAACAGGATTTATTCAGTCTATAATCTATCTTCATGGAAAACTTATTATAACCATTCAAGTAAGCCAAATTTTGACGATACAGACAATTTGAAATTAGTTTTGAAAAGCAAATTGCAACCAGTTGTTTTTGGCTTTTTGGTATAACTTTTGCCCGTTCAAATTCAATACGATAGTGATATGCCAAATAAGTTAACGCACTATAAAATATCATATTATCCTTTATAATTATTAATCCTGATGACAGTGTCACAAATGCTAAATGAAGTTGAAAATTGTTACATAAGTCTTTAGCACATTCAAGCGTAATAATCTATTGATGATAGTGTTCATTATTTACAAACAAATAAGCAAAATGGTTATTATCTGAGACTATTACAGGGTTAAACCAATCCTGATTAATCATCCCATCAAACTAGAAATAGCCAAGTTAGTTCACTTACTAAACTCGGTTGTAAAAAAATACAGATGAATGCATAAATAATGTTTTTTGCCTATAAGTTTGCAATTAAGTTTGATTAAAAACATCCACAATGACGTTACTAATTTGATTATCAGTAATGTTAAATAAGATTGTTTTTATTCATTCATGTTAAAAAATAATCCATTACTTCTACCACCATTTTTTGTACTTAAGCCAAATGGCAGAAACGATGGAAATAACAATAAGAATTAAAATCAATCCAACAAAAGACCACGGATGCTCACTAAACGGTATACCAGCAAGATTGACACCCAGTAAGCTCGTTATAAAAGTGATTGGTGTGAATATAATGGTAAACAGTGACATTAAATAGATTCGTTTATTGGTCGATTCGGCTAAGAAGCTATTAATCTGTTCCATAATCGATGCTAAACGTAATAAACAACTGTCAATATCAGACACATAATGGCTTTGTTGATTTGATATATCATGTAGACGTTGGCGATCGTTATCATCAATCCAAGAAATCCTTTCGGTTGAGATTTTTACAAAAATATCCCGCTGCGGTGATAATAATCGACGAAGTATAATCAACTGTCTACGTACTCGACCAATTTCTTTATGTGAAAGAATCCGTTGATTTAATACTAAATCTTCAAGTTTAACAATCTTGTTATGTACACTATCAAAGGATAAATTGACTTGATCACTTATAAGTTCGGATACTTGGATTAACCAATCAGCAACATCAACCGGCCCTATCCCTTTTTCTAAATTATCTTTTAATTGGAAAATCGCATCGATTTGTTGATGTCGGGTCGAAACAATTAAATTATCGGTAATGTAAAAACGGAAAGTAACAATCGGATCGGGTAATTCATTTGGCGTATAATTTACACCTTTTAATACGACTAAAATACCTGTATCAAAACGGATTTCTTTTGATATTTGGTTGGGTTTAATTAACTCATTTTTAACTAAATCTGGAATCAATTTTGTCTGATTAATCCACTTTATTGTTTCGGATTTAGCAAAATCCAGATGGATCCAACAAGGCTTTTGCACCGTTGCTTGGCAATCATTACTTAAAGGATTGGCTTTACCTTTACCATCAAATTGACAACTAAAAACAGGTTTTGCTGATATAAGATCTGAAACAGGAACGGAATTTTCACTATTTTCATTCGTCATTATAAGCCCCATTTGTTAAGTTTTCTTAATTATATACTGAAATTGCTTAAAAATGGAGCGATTGATTAACTTAATTTATCAAAATTAAGGCATTAAATAGAGCTGCGGAGTCAAAGCATTATTAGGGTGAGGAATAATACCTAATTCGACCCCATACCAACGATTAATTTTTTCAACGGTCAATACTTCAGAAGGTGTACCATGTTCAACTATTTTGCCTTGATTTAGTAAAATTATTTTATCCGCATACAATGCTGCAAGATTAAGATCATGCAATACACAGCAAACAGCTAATCTTTGGTCTTTAGCAAGTTGTTTCAATAATCGCAACGTGTGTTGTTGATGATACAGATCTAATGCAGAAGTAGGTTCATCTAAAAACAATAGTTTTTCCGAAGGTTCGGGTTGCCATAATTGAGCAAGCACTCGAGCTAATTGTACGCGTTGCTGTTCACCGCCAGACAAGCTACGGTAATCACGGTTTGCCAATTTTAAGCAATCCGTTTGCTTCATGGTTTCGTTAATAGCTTTATCACAATGCAACCTACCATAAGGTGCTCGCCCCATAGCGACCACCTCTTTTACGCTGAAAGGAAAGGTCAATTGGCTATTTTGTAACATTACCGTTCGCACTTTTGCAAGTTGCTTGGCTCGCCATTGTGATACAGCTTTATCGAGTAGGTAAATTTCGCCAGATGATGGCATTTGATAACCGGTTAAAAGGCGTAATAAGGTTGATTTTCCTGCACCATTTGGACCAATAATAATGACTATCTCTCCTGCTTTGATTTCTAAAGAAACGTCATCAATCAATCGGCGATTACTTGAACAAAACGTTATATTTTTAGCTGTTAACATCTTTTACTTTTAACCGTTATTTATGTCTTAAAATAAGCCAAAGAAAATAGGGACCACCAATTAAACTTGTCAATAGTCCTACGGGTATTTCAGTGGGTGCAACCACTGTTCGAGCCAGAGTATCGGCTAATAAAAGCAAACTTGCACCAGCAAGTGCAGACGCAGGCAATAACACAGCGTGATTTGCACCAATACGTAAACGAATCATATGAGGAACCACTAAACCAACAAAGGCAATACTGCCACTTACTGCAACCGAAGTTCCTATCAATATAGCACTTAGCACCAATAAATATCGTTTTAGGCGAAGGACATTAACACCTAAGTAATGGGCATCTTCATCTCCTAACTGTAAGATATTAAGTTGATGAGAAAGCAAAAAAACTACGCATAAGGCAGGAATAATTAAAGATGCGGCAACAAAAACCAATTCCCAAGATCCCTTGCCCAAATGCCCCATCGACCACAATGATATTTGACGTAATTGAGCTTCGTCACTGATATAACTAAGACATCCCATAACAGCGCCAAGGATTGCATTTATTGCCACACCTAATAATACCATTTTTGCCAAATTGCACTGGGCGTTGAGACTATAGATATAGATGAGTAAACAGATGAATAAACTGCCTAAAAAAGCAGCAACCATTTTCCCATATAACATCATAATTGGAGGAAAGATTGCCGGGAACAAAATTGACAAACCGACCATCAATCCAGCCCCACTACTTATACCCAACAAACCAGAATCTGCTAAAGGATTACGAAATAATCCTTGCATAACAGCACCCGAGGTTGCCAATGCCATACCGACAATCACGGCTAAAAGGATGCGAGGTAAACGTATATTTAGCCAGATGTTTAATGAATTAAAATCCAATGATAATGAAGATAATTGTGAAAATGGAGATTTCAATGGTCCAGCATTAGATGAAATAATGATTAAGACCAAAAGAATGACAAATAGTCCCCATAACAAAAAACGATGACTATAACGCTGCACTAACTATCCTCTCCGATAATATTGTTGTAATTACACTCATCTTGTTTTAACGTTCAAATTTAAGATTGGGATCAATAACACTATAAGCCTTATTATCAAATTGTTGGTTGGCTATTTTCTCGATGATAATTTTCGCTAAATCAATACGATGAATCAGTCCATGAACTTCTTGTTGATAGTAGCATTTTGCATTTCCTGTCAGCTCACCATTTTGTAATCCACCTGGTCTTAATATTACAAAATTCAGTGCACTAGTTTGTAACCAAACTTCAGCTAATGATTTTTCACGTACAGCATGTCCAAAAGCGTGTTTGGCTCGCTGAGATAATGTTGACCATGTTTCACCACAACCTAATGATGTAACTAATACCATCTGCTTTATATTGGCTTGTTCAGCACAATCAATAATGATACGTTGTGCTAGATAATTTCCGGTTTCTCCCCCCAACGTTGAAATAATTGTAGCTTCAGATCCGGCTAATGCACAAAGCTGGCTAACCATGGATGAATCGGTCGCATCACCGACGTGACATTCAATACCTTCTTGAGTTAACTGTTTGGCAAATGTTTCGTCTCGTACCAATGCAATACAACGCCAACTTGGTTGGCACTGTTTAACTAACTGACAAATCTGATAACCTGTTCCTAATTTTGGACTTACGCCAAAAACTAATACTGTTTTCATTCTATTATCATCTCAAAATTAATTGACTTTTTGGGCTAGAGCTCTAAATTTTTCTAATTGCTCAGGTTTTAATTGATGTTTTTCATCACGACCAACAAAAATCTTAAACATTGATTGTCCCATATGATTTAGAAAAATCATTGATGCTGTTGACATCTTCATAAATTTACGTTCAATGAAAGCAATATATTGACAATGCTCAGCTTTAATATGCCCACTTAATCCTTTTTGATGACGTAAGTTAAAATATTTTTGGCTGTGATTACCTGGTGGTAATTCACCCGAGATTTCAGCAATGATATCACCAGTATGTATTAAAAACAGCACATCTCCCCAAGTAGTCACCTCTTCCCAAATCATATCAAAATTAGAACCATCAACAATTTTAGCATCTGGTAAGGCTTGAATAACTTGCGTTAACGTTACCTGATAATCTTGAGCAATTTTTTCCAATAATTCCTCTGGATTAGTTTGCATATAAGTTGAAAGATTAGTGAGATGAGTTTGCTTATCTACCATTTTATTATCCTTTATTGATGTGAAATATGTTGATTATTTTTCTTGTCAGAATGCGCACCAGGCATAACAGGATGCCCCTTCATAGCTTGTTTTGCCTGAGCCATTTTTTGCTGTAACTCAATATGTTCTGGATTGTTGAGTTGTAGTAGTAATTGTTGTAGAGCCTGTAAAATATTACTTGACCAAAAACGTCCAGATAATGTTAGGCGTAAACAATGATCTTCATCTTGCAACAAACCAACTTGATGCCATTGCTTAATTAATGGATCAAATAAATCTGCACAATTTGTCAATTTAGTCAGATCTACTCTCCCCTTCTCAATACCTGCTTGTAGCTGATGTAACCAATCACCTAATAATGATTTTCCGGTTAACATCATTATTGGCTTTTTACCTTGATCAAGTTGGGCGTAATATTGATTTAAATCACGGTGTAACATATAAGAATGTGTATCTAATTTTCCTCCTGCACACGAACCAAAACCAAAAAAATGTGAGCCCTGCTTAATTAAGAAATTATATAAATTTCGTTCTCGACTAGTTTTAGACCAATGAGCATTCGTCAAATGAACCCAACCTTGTTTTGCTAAAAATTCTGCACCTTGATGATAAAAATTACATTTATCACTCACTGATGGTAATTCAATCCGTTTATTTTCGACACCTTTTGCTAACGGCGTAGTTGGAAGTAAATTTAGTGAATAAAGATCGACACCATCTAAAGGAAGATTGTTTGCTATTTCTAAATCACGTTGCCAAGTCTCAACGGTTTGATTAGGTAATCCAAACATTAAATCGCACACCAACGCAACGCTATCACGTGAGGCTATACGCTCAAAATTTTTGATAATTTCTTGTTCTGTAGATTGGCGTCCTAACTTTTGTCTGATAGTCGTATTGAAAGTTTGTATGCCAATTGAAAAACGATTGGCACCAGCCTCAATATAACTATCCACCTTTTCATCATCAAAATCCGAAATTCGTCCCTCTACAGTGATTTCACAGTCAGGCGCTAATGGTGCATGTTGCTTCAAATAACGAATGACTCGTGCTAATTGCCCTGCGGCTAAGGCTGAGGGAGTGCCACCACCAAAATAAATCGCATGTATTGGCGCCGATTGCATTGCATTATTATTAATCTCAAGTGATATCTCTTGTAACAAATAGTCAATATAAGTTTTGGTGTCGAATTTGCGTAGAGGATTTTGATAAAAGCCACAAAATTGACAATGAATATCACAAAAAGGAATGTGAATGTAAATAAGTCGTTTTCGCCCACTTAAATCTGCATTTTGAATAATTTGCCAATTTTGTTCAATATCAGGGGGAGCTATAGGTAAACTAGCTTGTAAAGGCATTACTGCCCAGCGATCTTTGAAAGGAAGAGCGGAATTTAACGCATAAAAAGGACTAACATCAAGTGATTTCATAACAACCATTTTAATTAAAAAAACTGTAAAGATTAAATAATAATTATTATCATTTATCAATATATTTTATTGATTATTTTGTAATTACTTGATATTTTGATGATTATTACTAGTATACCAATCGGTGTTTTCAAGAGTATAAACTAATTTTTAAACGGTTCGTCTGTTTTTTAGCGCTTAAAAAATCTCCAAAATTATTTTTTTCCTGAAATTTGAAGCAAGCTTTCAATTCTAAGTTAAGACTAACGAAAAAAATCATAAAAATATCATCAGAATTCTATTGATAATAGTTCTCATTTTCAATATAGTGTTATATAGATGTATTTTTGTGATAAGGATTTTGTAATGATTAAAAAAATATATACAACCTTTTGTCTAGCTTTACTTGTTGTTACTCTTAACGGCTTTTTTAATGTAAGTTATGCCAAGGAAAGGATTGTTATTGCGGGTGGTTCATTAACTGAAATTGTTTTTGCATTAGGCGATGGTAATCAAGTTATTGGCGTAGATAAAACCAGTAATTATCCAAGTGAAACAAAAAATTTACCTCAGATCGGTTATTGGAAACTACTCAATATTGAAGGAATTCTCTCTCTTAACCCAACTTTATTTATTGCATTTAACGATATTGAGCCAGACTACATATTTTCTCAATTATCTCAAACCAACGTCGATATACTTTCATTACAACGAGTGCCAGGAACAGTTGATTTACTTTACCAAAACATTGAAAAAATATCAGAAAAGTTGAATAAGCAAAATGAAGGTAAACAACTTATTACAAAAATAAAAACAAATCTTTCTCAGCTAGAAAACAAAATCTCAGCTCACCCTCAAAAGCCCAAAGTATTATTTATGATGAGTATGGGGGGAAGTAACTCTGTTGCAGGAAAAAATACCACTGCTGATGCCCTCATAACCATTGCTGGAGGCGAAAACTTAGCCAAGCACAATAGCTACAAAACATTCAGTGCTGAATCGTTAATCAAGATGAATCCTGACGTTATTTTACTTAATTCTCATTCCATTACGCAATTAGGTGGAATTGACAAAATAGAGACTATACCAGGAATAACTGAAACTTCAGCATATAAAAATCAGAGAATTAAAGCAATTGATGACAGCTATCTTTTTGGTATTGGACCTAGAGTGGATCAAGTTGCAGATATACTTTATCAAAGTTTTTACCCAGAAAATAAATAATCCAAAAGTTAAAAAAATTTTAAGTGAAATTTAATTAACGATTAGAAAATCAATACAGCTAAGTTAAATACATTATCAAATCTGTATGAAATATTGAAAAAATTTAGTTTATTTAGTTTTTAAGATTGAAGGTTAAAAATGTTATACATTAAAAATTTGAAAAAAACTGGCACGTTAGCTTTAGGTCTAACACTAACAATGCCAGCATTAGCGACTGAAAAACATGATGATGAAAAAATTAGCGATATCATGACAATTACAGCACATGAATCGATTAAACAACCGGGTACCAATACCGAAATTTCTGAAAATGATATCAGACGAAATGGTGGTACAAATTTCGGTACCCTCATGCGCTATCAACCTTTGATATCAGCTCCAGGTAACATATCTGGCTCAGGCAGTGGCAAAAGTAGCTGGGATAGAGGTGGATTTACGGGTTACAACATTCGAGGGTTAGATGCAAACCGTGTATCTATCGATATTGATGGTATGCCATTACCCATTGCACAAGGTCGTGTAAATTCAGTTGGTCGAGCCGGTTTTGGATCCTATGGGATAGGACGTGATTACATCGATACCTATATGTATAACAAAGTTGATATTCAATCGGGCGCTACTTCTGTTAGTAACGCAAACAATGCGCTTGGGGGGTCGGTTTCGTTCCAAACTAAAACAGCAAGTTATTATCTCTATCCTGGAAAAACGAGCTATTTTGGTTTTCTAAATAACTATGACAGCTCCGATAGAAGTTATCATCAAGGAATAACGATGGCAGGCGGAGATGATTATCTAAACGGTATTATTGTTTTAAGTCGTCGTGATGGACAACAAGGTAGAAATCATGGTGATTCAATTAATAATTATCCTGAAAATTGGCATTCTAATTCAATACTTGCTGGTTTTGGATGGCAAATGACTGATGAGCATCTTTTAAATGCCACTATTGATTACAACAATAAAACAAAAAATTCCCATTATGATACATGGGATAAGTATGGTAAAAAAATTGAATCCTACGATCACCAACGTAGTAAAAATAACCGTTTTAATTTAGCAATCAAAGATCAATGGATTCCAACTAACATTAGCTGGATCGATAGTCTAACGACTCAATTTAATTATCAACGTACTAATGTGTATGACAGCACGTATCTTCGACATACGACTAATGGTAACTATAACATTCAAACTAATTATAATACCAAAGCGTATAATTTTATTTCCACACTGCTAAAAAACCAGGATAATCATAGAATTAGTGCTGGTTTGAATGCAAAATGGAGTGAAGATGAATCCCCTTTTTATACTTCTGCTAAACCAAGGTATGGAAAGCTTTTCCCTGATGGTGATTATACCAAACCACAAGCTGACAGTCGTACTTATCAAATAGGTGGTTTTTTTGAAGATAGAATAAGTTTCAATTTCAATGGAGATCATAATTATTACCTCGTGCCTGGCATTCGAGCAATATATCAAAACACTAAACCTCGAAATTTAGAAAACATGGCAGTTACTATCGCTGATGCTTCTAAATTAGGTAAGCAATATAACAGTAATAGTGATTTTCAACTTTTACCATCTTTAGCATTGATGTATGACATCAATCCGACTTTTACCGCTTATCTGCAATACAAACGAAGTGCTCAGATGCCTAATCAGAATCAATTATACGGTTCATACTTAGCTCATAGCACCATGTATGTTCTAGTAGGTGATTCGAATCTTAAAACAGAGACAAGTGATAATTTTGAACTAGGTCTGAAGGGTCATCCAATAACAGGGATAACCTTATCAACAGCGGCTTTTTACAATAAATACAAAAATTTTATCGCTTATACACGGTATAAAAAAGATTTTGTTGGAACTGGCAACCGACTTGTGTATCAAGCTGAAAACCGTGATAAAGCATATATATATGGTGCAGAATTGAGTAGTGAATTTAACTTTGGATCATGGTTTGAACAAGTAAATGGTCTAAGTGCAAGATTGGGAATTGGTTATAATCAAGGTAAATCAAAATCAAGCTATTTAGGTGATAAATATATAGAAATGGATAGCATTGCTCCATTAAAAAGTACCATAGGACTAGCGTGGGATGATCCTAATAAATATTATGGATTGGCCTTAACTGCAACTTTCCAAAAAGGTAAAAAGACCAAGCCAACTTCACGTGAATCCTATAACAACGAAGGCAAACCAATTACTGATTCAAAAGAAGAATACTTCCGAATAGCAGGACATGGTGTTATTGATTTTACAGGTTATGTTAACGTAACTAAAAACATAAGATTAAATGGTGGTGTGTATAACGTTACAGATCAAAAATATTGGGATTATTTAAGTAATAATAAATTGTATCGTAACTCAGATCACAAATATCTCGATCTTTTCACTGCACCAGGTAGAACTTTCCAAATTGGGTTAGATATTGATTTTTAAATCAAACCTAATTCACTCTAACTAGCCCACTTAGCTGGGCTTGCCATGAAACTATTTTGACTATTTTATCTTCATTCATACACCACATCTTTACAGAACTTAAATTTAGTTAAAAAATCTTTTAATTTTATGTTAAGATTGCGTAAGTCCGTTAGTGCCATAACCTAAATTGAAATATCAATTCAACATCTATCGGGTAATTGATTGAAGATTTAATGAAATTATTCAGTCTAATTAAACAATAAAAATATCACATGTAATATTTACATGTGATATTTTTCTGTTAACATATAGTCAATATTAATGAAATAAATCCAAAATCAATTTTATGAAAAAAACTAAAGAAACCAAAAGTTCAGCATTTTACCAACAGCAGTATCGTGAGCGACTGCGCAACCAAGGTTTTATAAAAAAGGAAGTTTGGATTTTGCCAGAAAATACGTCAAAGTTACTAGAAATTGAAAAAAAATTTCGTGAACCTTTGTTAGTAAACAACCAGTGTTTTAAAAATGATATACAGGAATATAATGAAATGAAGAAAAAAGAAATTTGGTTAATTACAGATCTTTATGAAGAACTGAATAATTCTGAATTAGTTAAGCAAGGTTATGCAACCGTTGAAATTATAGATGGTGTTGATGCATGTTTACATATTATTATGCATGAATATGGCGATTTACCATTATTTTTAAGTGTTTCAAATCAACAAATAATTGTTGAAGCGTTACTCTGGTCGACTAAAGTTATAAAAGAGCAAACAAAATTTAATGAAGAGGTTTTACATTCTCGAAAACTCTTCCCTTTATCAACTATTGCTATTGAAAATTCTGGTGATGGATCGGTGAACTACATTATGTATGGTGCTTTAAGTTCGTCTTCATTACTTAGTAACATCATTTACGAATTAGAAACATTATCTGATAATGTAATCAAAGCCACTGAAGCTTATGATCATTACATTAATATTAACTAATTAACTGAATTTATTAATAAGGAGATTAACAATGACTATCTTCAAAAAACTGGTAACAGCACTTCGAGGTGGTATTAATGAGGCTGGAGAATCAATTGTCGATTCACAAGCTTTACGTATACTTGATCAAGAAATTCGTGATGCTGACAACGAATTAAAACAAGCAAAAGAGTCTCTTGCTAATATACTTGCTCAACAAAAATTAGCCGATAGAGAAGTTAAAAAATCTCAAGAGAAAATTGCTGAATACGAAAGCTACGCTTTAAAAGCTTTAGATTCAGGAAATGAAGAATTAGCTTTAGAAGTAGCTGAAAAATTATCGATTCTTGAAAATGAATATGATAACCACAAAAAACAAGCAACTTATTTTACTGAAAATGCTAAAAATTTACGTCAAACAATTTCACAAACTGAAATTAACATCCGTAATTTAAAACAACAAGTGGATATCGTCAAAGCAACTGAAAGTGTACAAAAAGCGCAGTCAGCTATTGCACAGCGTTATGGTGGTTCTACAGCTAAATTACAAACTGCTTTAGATTCTTTAGAACGTATCAAAAAACGTCAAGAAAAAACAGCAGCAATTATTGAAGCAAAAAATGAACTGGCTGTTGATGAAAACAAAAGCTCACTAGATAATAAACTTGAAGCAGCAGGAATAAAACCTGGTAATCAAAATGCAGCAGCTATATTAGCTAGATTAAAAGAAAAGCAAGCTAAATAAGTTATTTAGCAAAGATAATTTTTAAGTTAGAATACAAAAAGCAATTATATAATTAACTAAGTTTTTTAGCTAATTTGGAAATAAATATAAGGAATTACAATGGAGCTTTTCTGGGGAATATTTTTTTCTTTTCCTGTGATTATCTTTAGTGGGCTATTAACACTTTGTGTCTTGTATTGGTTAGTCGCGGCAATTGGTATATTAAGTGTCGATTGTTTAGATTTCGACTTTGATTTTGATATAGATGATCTGCCAACTGATATGCCAACATCAGGATTTGGTGGTTTATTAATGAAATTTGGATTTAATGAAGTTCCAATGACATTAGTAATTACACTAATATCTTTGTTAGGCTTTTCTATTAGTTATTTTTCCTTTCGTTTTTTAGTCCTACCGCTATGTCATATTACATTGTACTATTACATAATGGGTACCTTCATTTTCATAATTGCCTTTATTTCTGCAGTTTATCTTACTGCTTATATCATAAAACCTCTCCGTCCCATTTTTACTAAACTTAATATTGCCAATGATCACAAATCATTATTGGGTCAAACCGTTGAAATTCGTACAAGTTCTGTGAATGAAACCAAAGGTGAAGCTATTTATGAAGACGGAGGAGCTGGTCTAATTCTGCAAGTAAGATGTCATGATTCTCATCAATTCAAACGAGGAGATAAAGCCATCTTATTGCGTTATGATCAAACAAATAACAGCTATGAAATAATTAGCATAGAAGAATTTAATGGTTAGTAAAGTATATTTTTTTGGAGAAAGTAAATTATGTCAATCGATTCTGATACTATAATGTTTTTTCTGGTAGTTGTAGGAATAGCATTCCTTGTAATTATCGGATTTTTCTTATTATTTAAAGCATTTTATATAAAAGTTCCACAAGGTACCGCTCTTATCGTAAATGATATGACCTCAAAGCCTAAAGTACATTTTACCGGTGCTTTAGTTTATCCTGTCATCTACAAAAAAGAATTTATGAAAATTTCATTAATTACTTTCGATGTAGAACGTCGTGGTAAAGATGGATTAATCTGTAAAGATAACCTTCGAGCAGATATTTGTGTTGCATTCTACCTTCGTGTAAATGAAACCACTGAAGATGTATTAAAAGTAGCAAAATCGATTGGTGTAGATCGTGCATCTGATCAAAAAGCGGTTAGTACCCTATTCAGTGCTAAATTCTCTGAAGCATTAAAAACAGTTGGTAAACAATTTGAATTAGCGAAACTTTTTGAAGATCGTATGAATTTCCGTGAACGTATTATAGACGTCATTGGTAAAGATCTTAACGGTTATGCTTTAGAAGATGTTGCTATTGATTACTTAGAACAAACACCTATCAAATCACTTGATCCAGATAATATATTTGATGCTGAAGGTATTAATAAAATTACCGCTATCACTGCTGTTCATAAAGACGAAACAAATAAGCGTGAAAGAGATTTGGAGTTAGCTTTAAAAAAGAAAGATACCGAAACAATTGAAGCTAAATTGGAACTTGAACGCCAACAAGCAGATGCCGAGGCTCGTCAAAAACGTGAAATCGAAACAATCCGTGCCCGTGAACAAGCTGAAACACTTAAAGTTCAAGAAGAAGAACGTTTAAAAGCAGAACAAGCTAGAATTCAATCACAACAAGAAATTGAAGTGCGTGAAGAAAATCGTTTGCGTGAAGTTGAAGTTGCTCAACAAAATCGCCTAAGAGCAATCGCAATTGAAGAAGAACGTGTAGAACGAGCGCGATCATTAGAAGTTGTTGCTCGTGAACGAGAAGTTGAATTACAACGTATCGAAAAAGACAAAGTTCTTGAAGAAGAAAAGAAAATAATTGCTAACGTTATTCGTGAACGTGTCGCTGTTGAAAAAACAGTAGCCGTTGAAGAAGAAAATATTAAAGAAGTCCGTGAAGTTTCAAAAGCAGATCGTGATAAACAAACCACAATTATTGAAGCTGAAGCTAGAGCTGAACAAGAATTAGTAAGACAAGTTAAACAAGCAGAAGCCGATGAGCAATCTTCAAAACATCGTGCTATTGAAATTAGTACTATGGCTCAAGCAGAGCTTGAAGCTGCTGCTAAACAAGCTGAAGCTAAAAAACAACTTGCTCAAGGAATTGAAGCAGAAGAAGCCGCAATTGGACTTGCTGAAGCAAAAGTACGTAAAGCACGTGCAGAAGCTGAAGAAAAAGAAGGATTAGTCAAAGCTAACATTACAGCCGAAACCTTATTAGCAGAAGCCAGAGGAAATCAAGAAAAAGGATTATCCGAAGCAAAAGTGATTGAAGCAAAAGCTTTAGCGACCGAAAAACAAGGTTTAACTGAGGCAAAAGTTCTTGAAGAAAAACTATCAGCTCAAGCTCGTGGTGATGAGCGAATTGGTTTTGCTAAAGCAGCTGCTACCAAAGAGCAAGGTCTTGCCGAAGCTTTAGTTATTCGTGAACGCCTAACTGCTGAAGCGAATGGTTTAGTTGAGAAATTCCAAGCAATGGGCACAATGAATGAGCAATCTAAAAATCATGAAGAGTTCCGCTTGGCACTTGAAAAAGGCTTTGAACAAGCTATGGCTGCAATTGCTGCTAATAAAGAAATTGCTAGAGAACAAGCTGAAGTTCTTGCTGCTGCATTCAGTAAAGCAAACATTGAAATTGTTGGAGGTAATGACAACTTCTTTAATAGTTTCTCCAAAGCAATTAGTGTTGGTAAAGCAATTGAAGGAACTGTTAATCAAAGCCCTGTCCTTCAATCAGCATTGCAATCTGTGCTATCACGCTTATCAGGCAATAAAGATATCAATTTAAAAGAAACGCTAAAAAATACTGATCTAAAAGCGTTAGCACAACAATTTTTACCATCCGATAGTAATAAAAAACAAAGTGATAGTGAATAACGCTTCACTTTAAAGATAATCGTACATAATGATTATCACTATCATCTGTTTTCGGTAGAAAATACGTTTCTATCGAAAACAGCTTCCCTTTCTGTATAATGATCAATGAGTTTAAAATGGCAGAAATAGAACAAGAAAACGAACAACAAACAACACTTGATAAAGCGGTCGCTGAAGGCGGAGCTTATGAGATCCTTCGAAAACGTCTAACCTCATTAGGACAAGAATTAAATCAAAAAACAGAAGCGTTAAATCTACAGCGTCTTACTGAATTTGGTAAAAGTGATATGTCCATTATTGGACGAATTCGTATAAGAACTGAAAATAACTGTATAGCAAGAGATATTGTCCGTTTTGGTGATTGGTTACTTTTCGGTTATAACGTTTTTCTAGGATTAAAAAAAGAAACCAAAATTGAAGATGTATTTTCACTTTATCAACTTGTTGAGCGGGATGGAAATTATGAAGCCGATTCAGTTGATCTATCTAATACATTTTTAAATATTGATCGATTTGTTCAAGATTTTAATGAACTTTATACTTATTATAAAAACGCTCAATTACTCCAGTTAGTGGAACGCGATGGAAAACTACTTGCAAGTTTCCAGATTGGTGAACGAGTCAGCGATATTCGGGTTTTCCGATGGTCAATTTCGAGCGATAAAAAAACCATTAATTATATTGATAATCGTGGTGAACGTGATATTGCACTTCCTCCTGCTTATGATTTTGAATGGATAGAAACCACACGAGAAAATATTGTCAATGGTCGATTTCCACATATTAATATCTTAGATACTGTTTTTGTTGAAACTATTGGTGGTGACCTAACCATCAAATGTGAAAACAATACGAATGATGGACTAGGAATTTATCGTGAAGAAGTGCTTGATAAAAACCAATCGATCAACGATGCAAAAATTGAATACGCAAAAGTTGGATCATTAATTCTAATCAAAGTTCTACCTTATCGTGAAGAAAACTGGCGTTATTTAATCTATAACACCCTCACCCAAAAAGCCCAACGAATTGATTTTATTGGACAAGCTTGTATTCAGCTACCTGAAGATCATGGTGTAATCTTTCCTGGTGGTTATTATTTGCAAAATGGTGAATATAAAACCTTTGATCAGTCTATGTCAGGTATGCGATTTAGACGCATCAGGCGCTCACCAAACGGTGAAGATGTTCTTTATATATTTTATGATCCAAATTCTGGTCGTTTAGCATTATTTAATTACAACATGATTGAACGAAAACTTGATAACCCTATTCTAGGTCACGGTTATGCAGTTTTTGAAGATGGAAGGATGGTCGTATTTGAAGGCGAAAATAATGAACCAACACGAGTTCATCCAATGCAAATTTGGCAAACGCCTTTTTATAGTGACGAATATGCTGCGACGCAACCAACAAATAACAGCTTTTTAGGTAAAATCGGTAACGCTGAATTAGTACGCGGTATATCTGATCTTTACTTTATATCGCGTGAAATAGATAACCAATCTGTTTCATCTCAACTTTATAGCAAATTAAGTGAGGATACTAAACGACTTTTTGATAGCTATTTCTGGCTTTCTGATGAAAAGAATTTATCATTCTCTCCAATTTTACGTAATATCTCGCAAACAAGTGAATTAGTCCTTGATGAATATGAAAAAGTTGAAAGCATACGCCGTCAATCGGATAGTGCGATGCGTGAAGCGATCACCAATCAACAAGACTTATTAGCAAAATTATATCCAGATAGTTGGCATGAAACTCATGAATACGTCGATGCACTTAATGCGATAAAATTGCAATTAGGTAGTTTGGTTACATTACAAACATATCGATATATAGATTTAAATCAAATAGATATAATGGAAAATGAGCTAAAAGAACGTCAAACTTTAGTTTCATTAGCAACAGCCAAATTTTTAGGCAGTGATAAAGCATTAGAACCATTCATATCTAAAATAGAGGAAATTGAAAAGTATCTTACTAAAGCGGACACAGTTGCCAAACTTGTCGAACCGATAAAAACCGCTGACCAAATGTCAGAAAACTTAGATATGCTTTCTCAATTAATGGCGTCATTAAAATTTGATGATGTCACATTACAAACAAAAATCATTGAATCGATCGCCGAAGTTTATGCCAAACTCAACCAAACGAAAGCACGCATTAACCAAAAACGGAAAAATCTTTCCAGCGTTGAAATGGTGGCGCAATTTGGTGCTCAATTCAAACTCTTTAGTCAAAGTATTGCCAGCGCATTAAGCTTAGCCACGACACCTGAAAAATGTGACGATGAACTATCAAGGCTATTAGTTCAACTTGAAGAACTCGAAAACCAATTTAGCGAAAGTGAAGAGTTCTTAAATGACATACTGGCTAAACGTGAAGAAATCTTAGAATCATTCGAAACGCACAAACAAGCGCTACTTGAAGATCGAACAAGACGAACCGAAACATTACTGACTGCTGCTGACAGAATTTTAGACAGTATTCCACGACGAACAGCAAAATTTTCAGATCAAAACGAACTTAATGCATTTTTTGTTGCCGATCCTTTAGCGCTCAAAATTCGTGAAATAGTTGAAAAATTACGTGCGCTTTTTGATAATGTCAAAGCTGATGATATTGAATCTCGATTCAAAAGTGCTAGAGATCAAGCAATACGTTCTTTACGTGACAAATCTGAAATTTTTGAATCGGGTGGTAATGTCATTAAACTTGGTCCAAGACATAAATTTAGCGTTAACACTCAAGAGCTCGATCTTACTATTGTACCTAAAGAACATCATCTTTACTTACAATTAACAGGTACAGATTATCAAGAAAAAATTGACCATCCAAAATTAGAAAGTTTTAAACCTTTCTGGACAATTTCATTAGAATCGGAATCCCCAACTGTATACCGAGCAGAGTACCTAGCCTACTCAATTATCAATTCGGCGCTAAAAAAGGAACATAATTTTAGTTACGAAGATTTATCCAGTCAGTTAACTCAACCTGATATGTTAAATAAAACCGTTCGTGACTATGCAGCGATGCGATATCGTGAAGGCTACGAAAAAGGTATTCATGATCATGATGCGGTAAAAATATTATCAAAATTAATTCCTTTAGGTGAAGCGGCTGGATTACTACGCTATAACCCTCTTGCACGTAGCTTAGCAATGCTCTTTTGGCATAATAATCAAAAAAATGATATCGCTAAATTATGGCCTGAACGAGCAAAAACCTGTAAAGATATTCAAGCTTTATTTGGTCATGATGAAGGATTAAAAAACTTACAAGCTGAAATGTCAGTTGAACTCTCTCAATTTTTGGAAAAATATCCAATTCAACATGAGCATTATCATATCAAACAAGCAACTGAGTACCTAAGTTATGTTTTAGCTGAAACGCCTCTACAATTTACTTTAAGTAAATATAGTAGCTATTTGTATGAAGGATTAAAAGCTCGACTTGAAGAATCTCACATACTCGGAGACTTTAACCAATCTCAATGCAATCTTAAAAAACGACTAGCGGATCGTTGGAATCTGATTGAAAGCTGGTTTAAAGGACTCTGTACCCTTCCAGATTATCAAAAGTTATCAGGGTATATTGCTGAAGCAACGATCTTATGCATGTTTGATAAAGAAAGTAATATAGCCTTGGAAATTAGCGAAATTGAGCTTGATATTACAGTTAATGACTTATTAGGTGAACACTCAAGTATTTCTCAAGGCGTGTTAAATATTAATTTAGATGACTTCTTTAGCCGTATGCGTAAGCAATCTAGAGTCATCATTCCAGAATTCCAACATTATCAAAGCCTTCGTCAAGAAGTACTAGATGAACAACGAGACTTTTTACACTTAGATGAATTCAAAGCAAAACCTCTAAGCTCATTTGTACGTAATAAGTTGATTAACCAAGTTTACCTACCTATTATAGGTGACAATCTAGCCAAACAGATGGGAACAGTTGGAGAAAGTCGTCGTACTGACTTAATGGGCTTATTATTACTCATCTCTCCGCCAGGTTACGGTAAAACAACTCTCATGGAGTATGTTGCAAATCGGCTCGGCTTAATTTTTATGAAAATTAACGGCCCAGCACTAGGACACAGCGTGTTATCATTTGATCCTCAGCAAGCGCCAAATGCTACCGCTCGCCAGGAACTTGAAAAGCTGAATTTAGCGCTGGAAATGGGTAATAATGTCATGTTATATGTTGACGATATTCAACATACTAATCCTGAATTTTTACAAAAATTTATTTCATTATGTGATGGTTCTCGTCGTATTGAAGGGGTTTGGAAAAATAAAACCAAAACTTATGATCTTCGAGGTAAAAAATTCTGTGTCATTATGGCGGGTAACCCTTATACCGAATCAGGTGAGGTTTTCAAAATCCCTGACATGCTAGCCAACCGTGCAGATATTTACAACTTAGGGGAAGTTTTAGGTGGCATGGATGAAGTGTTCGCATCAAGTTATATTGAAAACTGCTTAACATCAAATCCGGTATTATCGCCATTGGCACTGCGTGATCTTAATGACTTATATCAATTTATCGACCATGCGCAAGGAAAACCGTTAAACAGCAATGAACTTAGCTATGCCTATAGCCAAGCGGAAATTAGCGAAATTGTAGCCGTACTGCGTCATTTACTGAAAATTCGAGAAGTCGTCTTTAAAGTCAATCAGCAATATATTATTAGTGCAGCGCAATCAGATAAATACCGAACAGAACCGCCGTTCAAGTTACAAGGTAGTTATCGAAACATGAACAAACTTGCTGAAAAAGTCTCTTCAGTAATGAATGATGAAGAACTCAATCAAATTATTGAAGATCACTACTTGGGCGAGGCACAACTGCTGACCAACGGCGCAGAAGAAAATCTGCTTAAACTTGCTGAAATTCGAGGTGTGTTAACAAAAGAACAAACTAAACGTTGGCAACAAATCAAAGCTGACTTTATGCGCAATAAAACACTAGGTGGTGACGAAGCGAATACCGGAAACCAAATTGTTACCCAATTAGCTGACTTAGTACAAAGTGTACAGGCATTAAAATTATAAAGTGGTTGATTTATCAAAAAAGCGGAAATTTAATTTCCGCTTTTTCTTAGAGAATGATGATCATGAGTCAGTTAAGTTAAAATAAAATTGATAAACAATTAAACCAGACAATAATTTGGGGAGAACTAAAATAACGATAAAAATATACAAATGAGTAAGGAAAACATATGACTTATATAAAGAAAACAAATTACATTATATGATGAAAGAGAAATTTATAATTCCGGAAAAGAATACATTGAAGCTACTTAAAAAAACTTATTATTTGTATGACTTTATTTTGAGGATCGGATGCAATCAAGTCCTACAACCAAAAAGTTTTAAAATCATCAATGGAAAACCTTTTGATATTAGACACCTCGGTTTTTTCGTTCCTATCGATATCTTTTCATCTAAATTTAAGGGTAATTATAATTAAGAATCTTTAGAAAAAATTTCGTCTCCTTATGAGGATGAGGTATTTTCTTATATTTGCCACAAGGTAGCAATGAGTTGAAGGTATGGTAATGATGAAAAAATTAATCAGTTTATTTTTAGTTAGTTGTTTTTTGTTTTCTTGCGGACAAGCACAAAAAACAGATAAACAAATAATTCAAGAAACTATGCAAGCAATTGAAGTACCAAAGCAGTACAAGCAAGAACCTGCCTATTATGTCGGGATTTACAGTTCACATGTTAAATGGGAACTATTTATTAATGATACACAAGCGTTTGATCATTATCAGGGTAAAATTACCAGTCCCATTGTCCCACTAAATTATAATATACTGGGCAGTGGTAAACAAAAAATAACCTTTCGCATTTATCCCCCGAATGGACAGGCTGTTTTAGGCAAATATGCCGCTTTTAGAATGAGATTATTTTACAATAAAAATTTTAGAGATAAGGAAGATCCAGAAATCCATATACTAGATTTCGAACTGCCTTATGAAGAGACTAAAGATTTACCTTATTTTGAAAAATCGTTTGAATTTGAAGCGCAAGTGCCTTATCAAATGACAGGTTGGACAAAATCTAAAGATTTAACCAAAGTCCCCGATTTGGAACAAAAAGTAGTTAAAAAAATAGAGGCGTTGCGTACTATTTTAGAGAAAAATAATACAGAAGCTTACTTTCAAGCAATCATGCCCAGAGAGAAAGAAAAATTTATCTGTTTATATGCCACTCAACAAGAAATTGAAAATTATCTTCAAGAAAGTTCTTTAACCAATGGGGAGTTTTCAAAGATATTTGATGATATACAAATTTTACCGATTGAAGATTATCAGATAATAATTGAACCCAATAATAGGATTGTAAAATTAAGACAAAAAGACAAAGATGATTTTTCTGACGGAATTAAATTTAAAGCAATTTTTAAAGAAAATAATAAGGAGTCTAATGGAAGTTATTTATTCCGTTTCCATATCCCCGAAGGCTCTGACGAATTAGAGGTAATAAGATAGGTAATCATGAAAAAATTAATAAACGTGTTTTTACTTAGTTGTTTTCTGTTTTCTTGCGGACAAGCACAAAAAACAGATAAACAAATAATTCAAGAAACTATGCAAGCAATTGAAGTGCCAAAGCAGTACAAGCAAGAACCGTTCTATTATGTCGGAATTTACAGCGCTAATATTAAATGGGAACTATTTGTTAATGATGTACAAATGTTTGCCCATTATCAAGGTAAAATTACCAGTCCCATTGTCCCATTAAACTATCGAATATTGGGCAGTGGTAAACAAAAAATAACCTTTCGCATTTATCCCCCGAATGGACAGGCTGTTTTAGGCAAGTATGCCGCTTTTAGAATGAGATTATTTTTCAATAAAAATTTTAGGGATAAGGAAGATCCTGAAATCCCTATACTAAACTTCGAACTGCCTTATGAACAGACTAAAGATTTACCTTATTTTGAAAAATCGTTTGAATTTGAAGCGCAAGTGCCTTACCAAATGACAGGTTGGACAAAATCTAAAGATTTAACCAAAGTCCCCGATTTGGAACAAAAAGTAGTTAAAAAAATAGAGGAGTTGCGTACTATTTTAGAAAATAAGGATACAGAAGCTTACTTTCAAGCAGTTATGCCTAAGTTGAAAGAAAAATTTATCTGTTTATATGCCACTCAAGAAGAAATTGAAAATTATCTTCAAGAAAAATCTTTAACCAGTGGGGAAATTTCAAAATTATTTAATAATATACAAATTTTACCGATCACAGACTATCAAATAATAATTGATCCCAATAATAGGATTGTAAAATTAAGACAGAAAAATAAAAATAATAATTATATAGACGGAATTAAATTTATAGCAATTGATAAAGAAGATAAACAAGAGATTAATGGAAGTTATTTATTCAGTTTCCATATACCCGAAGGCTCTGACGAATTAGAGGTAATAAGATAGGTAATCATGAAAAAATTAATCAGCTTGTTTTTATTAAGTTGTTTTCTGTTTTCTTGCGGACAAGAAAAACAAATGGAAGAAATCATACAACAAGAATTAGCCTTAACGCAAAATTACACACATCGCCCGGCATTCGGCGCACAAGTTACCAAAAACGGATGCAAACTTATTATTGAAGTCGAGGGATCACAAGATTATCGATTTACTGATGATACTGGACAATCAACCATGTTGCCTTTAAATTTTTTATTATTCAATGCCGGTAAAAAAAATGTCATCATCAAAGTTTACCCGAGAGATGGAGAAGACTATCTAACTAAATACGCTAATGCATCTGTTACCATTTACCGAGCAGCCGACAAGGATACTTCTTTAAAAGATTATCAAAAAATTGCTGAATTTAACTTACCACAAGGGTTGGAAGAGCAAAAGTTACCTTATTATGAAGCTAAATTGATGATTGATGTCGATGTACCCTTTACTTACGATCAGGAGCTTGCTACATCTATTAATTTAAAAAATGTCCCAAATATCGAACAAAAAATTGTCGAAAAATATAATCAAATAAGAACAATATGCATTAACAAAGATGAAATTAAGTACTATAAGGAATCTATACATCCTTCAAGTATTGTATCAAACACAACCTACGAAAATACTTATGAGGAAATAAAAAATTCATATAAAAGAAAGCCTATGTTAACCGATTCGAATTCTAGAATAACGAATCGTGAATTTTTACCGATCGAAAATTACCAGATTCAATACTATGCGAATGGTAAAATTGTGGCACTGTGGCAAAAAAATCTACGCCCAATGCTTTATATGAAAGCCCATGTAAAAAATGATGAAGGAGAAGAAAGAAATATAGAAGGAGGTCGACCTATATTCTTATATATGCCACAAGGTAGCAATGAGTTGAAGGTATGGTAATGATGAAAAAATTAATCAGTTTATTTTTACTTAGTTGTTTTCTGTTTTCTTGCGGACAAGAAAACCAAGAAAAACAAATGGAAGGATTTATACAACAAAGATTAAAGTTAACACATACCTATAATCATCGTCCAGCATTCGGCGCACAAGTAACTAAAAACGGTTGCAAACTTATTATTGAAGTAGAAGGAAGTACCGATTATAGATTCGTAGATAATACAGGTCAATCAACCATGTTGCCATTAAACTTATTATTACTTAATGCCGGCAAAAAAATTGTCATTATCAAAATCTTCCCGAGAGATGGAGAAGAGTATATAACCAAATATGCTAATGCATCTGTTACCATTTTCCGAGCAGCCGACAAGGATACTTCTTTAAGTGAGTATCAAAAAATTGCCGAATTTAACTTGCCACAAGGGTTGGAAGAGCAAAAGTTACCTTATTATGAAGCTAAATTGATGATTGATGTCGATGTACCCTTTACTTACGATCAGGAGCTTGCTACATCTATTAATTTAAAAAATGTCCCAAATATCGAACAAAAAATTGTCGAAAAATATGAAAAATTAAGACAATTATGTATTAACTTAGATCAAATAGGTTTTTTAAAAGAATTAATTCATACTGCGGGACATTTTTCAAATGTACTATACAATAATACATATAGTGAAATTAAGAAAAGCACCGAAAAGACAATGGGTGTTGTGGATAATGACCCTCGAATATTACATCGGGAATTCATTCCGATCGAAAACTATACTATTCAATATTATGCCAACGGTAAAATTGCGGCTCTTTGGCAAAAAAATCTACGTCCAATGCTTTATATGAAAGCACATATAAAAAATGATGAAGGAGAAGAAAGAGATATAGAAGGAGGTGATCGTATTTTCTTATATATGCCACAAGGTAGCAATGCGTTAAAGGTATGGTAATGATGAAAAAATTAATCAGTTTATTTTTACTTAGTTGTTTTCTGTTTTCTTGCGGACAAGCACAAAAAACAGATAAACAAATAATTCAAGAAACTATGCAAGCAATTGAAGTGCCAAAGCAGTACAAACAAGAACCTGCCTATTATGTCGGAATTTACAGCGCTAATATTAAATGGGAACTATTTGTTAATGATGTACAAATGTTTGCCCATTATCAAGGTAAAATTACCAGCCCCATTGTCCCATTAAACTATCGAATATTGGGCAGTGGTAAACAAAAAATAACCTTTCGCATTTATCCCCCGAATGAACAGGCTGTTTTGGGCAAATATGCCTCTTTTAGAATGAGATTATATTATAGAAAAAATTTTAGGGATAAAGAAATTCCTGAAATCCATATACTAAACTTCGAACTGCCTTATGAACAGACTAAAGATTTACCTTATTTTGAAAAATCGTTTGAATTTGAAGCGGAAGTGCCTTATCAAATGACAGGTTGGACAAAATCTAAAGATTTAACCAAAGTCCCCGATTTGGAACAAAAAGTAGTTAAAAAAATAGAGGCGTTGCGTACTATTTTAGAAAATAAGGATACAGAAGCTTACTTTCAAGCAGTTATGCCTAAATTGAAAGAAAAATTTATCTGTTTATATGCGACACAACAAGAAATTGAAAATTATTTTCAAGAATACTCTTTAACCAGTGGGGAGTTTTCAAAGATATTTGATGATATACAAATTTTACCGATTGAAGACTATCAGATAATACTTGAACCCAATAATAGGCTTGTAAAATTAAGACAAAAAAACGGGGATAGTTTTACAGACGGAATCAAATTTAAAGCAATTGTTAAAGAAGATAAAAAGGAGACTACTGGAAATTATTTATTCCGTTTCCATATACCCGAAGGCTCTGACGAATTAGAGGTAATAAGATAGGTAATCATGAAAAAATTATATATTTTTACTTTTTAGTCCTTTATTTTGCCAAAAAAAGCTCGCATTTAACGAGCTTTTAATCTTTTACTATGGTTGACTTTTGCTATACTCTTTTAGGATTTCTTTTGCCGTTTTACCATCAAGTTTTTCTTCCAATATTTGCTGAATTTTAGCTTCATCACCTCCAGTTTCAAAACTAGCAGCTAAAACAATCTTCAATATTGCTTTTTTGAAATTATCGCTATCCTCTCCCTTTAAAGTTTCAGATATTTCTTTCATTGATGCTTGAAATGCTGACTTAGATGAAGCGTCAACTTTAGGTGAACCATCACCACATCCAACTAAAACAAAACTAACAACAAATACAGCTAGTAACTTCTTGAACATGTATAATTTCCTTTTGTTAATTGATTTTTTTGTAATTATACACAATTAGCCATCGAAGGAATATCGATTATTTTCTCTAATAACGATAAATAGGTAATAATGACCTTATCACTGTATTATCATTGAAGAAAAACGCAAATTCATGCACCAAATAGCTCGGTGGACCAAAATTAACACCAGTCAATCAGCCTCAACTGTTGGCTTAATATTTTAGGGAACTGCTTGTAATTGCGATTTATAACACTTTAATGTGCTTACAGGTTAAAAAATACAGATGTAAACAGTTGCAAGGCTACTGCGTAACTAAATGTAGTATATCGCAGCTATCATCATAGACTGAATATGCTGTCGCACATAACCAAACAACCAAAGCTATCACTCTCCAATAAGTAACGCCACCATTTTTTAATAAATTAAATAAACCGACAAGAACCAGAATCGAATTTAAAAAATTAATTGAATAAATAAATAAGATTACGCTAATTCTAAACGATGTTGGAACGTGATATGCGTTGAAAATAAAAGTCATTGCAAAGAAAATTGCAGCTAAAATCACACTAAATAAAACACCGAACACCCAAAAAGTTACAGCTAGGCCTAGATCGCCTTTCACTAATCTCTTAAATATATTCATATCTATTTCTCGTGTATAAATAAAATACAATATACAGCCAAATACATTATTCACAAAATTATTTACGGGTGAATTTATGAATACTGATAACTCGAAAAGGCGAGCATCCTATATACTTTGTCCTCTTTATAAGGCTTTTTAGATGTGATTATGATTAATAAAAATTTTGTTAATGTGAAAATCAAAGATAGGTTTTAGAAAATTTATGAGTTAATAAACTGCGAAATTAATTTTTGCCTTACTTTGCACATACGTGGTGAATTTAGGTGGATTATTTGGCTTGTTCTACCGGATGTTTGTCTTGGGTTTTGCAGATTCAATGGCTTTTACGGTATTTTTTATTGCTGTATTAGAATATACCGTAACGACACTGTTAATAGATTGGTGTTGTCAATCCTATAGAATCATATTAGATCGTGTTAAAAATTCTAAAAATCAAGCAAAAATGGGATTTAATCTTGGTCGGGTATTGTGAGTCATTGATGAAATGGCGTCCCCTACAGGATTCGAACCTGTGACCTACGGCTTAGAAGGCCGTTGCTCTATCCAGCTGAGCTAAGGAGACATGTTATCATTGATTTGTTGATTTAACGCTGTGTATTATATAAAGCTATTTCGATCCGTCAATGATTTTTAGTCGTTTGTCTGCTTAGATTATCAAAATATCATCAATTTATCGTTTTATTTGTCTATATTTGCTAATCGTTATAACGGTATTTGTAGGTTATCTGTTTATTGGTTTTATTTAACTTCTATCGATCACTTAAACATTTTCCATTTGGAAATTTTAATTCTAAATTTCTATCTGCTTATTCTTTCCGCCTGTTTTTAAATTTTTTCGAATTAAGTTTAATTGTAATTGATATTTATTTAGCATTGGCTATCTGCGCTTTTAACATAGCAAGCCTGCTTTGTCCTTGTTGCATATTCTTCTCTGGGGATAATTTTGTTCGTTCATCCGTCCAATTGAGATCATCTTGAGGGAGTTCCAGCAAAAAACGGCTTGGCTCTACGTAAACTGTTTCGCCAAATTGTTTGCGTTGACGACTAAAGGAAAAAGTGAGTTCTTGTTGTGCACGGGTAATGCCAACATAAGCAAGACGACGCTCCTCTTCTATATTGTCCTCATCAATACTGTTTTGATGCGGTAAAACGCCTTCAGACATGCCAACCAAATAGACATAAGGGAATTCTAATCCTTTAGATGCATGAAGTGTCATAAGCTGAACTTGATCGAGTTCTTCTTCAGATTCGTTACGTTCTAGCATATCCCGTAAGGTAAATCTTGCTACGGCTTGTTCAAGTGTCATACCCTCGTCAATGTCATCACCCTGTAACATATCATTTAACCAACTGATTAATTGCTCTACATTGCGCATTCGCATTTGTCCTGCGGTTGGTGAAGGTGATGTTTCATAAATCCAACTTTCATAATGGATTCCATGCAGTAACTCGTGAATGGCTTCCATGGGTTCATTATGGGATTTTTGAATTAGTGAATCAAACCATTGAATAAAGAGTTGTAGCGTTTCCATTCGTTTGCCAGATAATACTTCCGTAAGTCCCATATCATGACTTGCTTGATATAAACTGACAGCTCGATGATTTGCCCATTCCCCTAGTTTTTGGATCGTGACTGGCCCTATTTCACGTTTTGGCGTATTGATAATGCGTATGAACGCATTATCATCATCGGGATTTGTCAATAATCGCAAGTAGGCCATGAGATCTTTAATTTCAGTTCGAGCAAAAAAGGAAGTCCCCCCCGAAATTCGATAAGGAATCCGGTATTGCATTAACATTTTTTCGATCAATCTGGCTTGATGATTTCCACGATATAAAATTGCATATTGACCATATTGGCTGTTATTCGCAAATCGATGACCAATTAAATCATTGATCACCTTTTCCGCTTCGGACTCTTCGCTATCGGCAGAGATAACTTTAAGCTCTTCACCATAACCCAGTTCTGAAAATAGTTTTTTTTCAAATATATGGGGATTATTTTCAATTAAAATATTGGCAACTTTTAAAATTCGCCCGGAAGATCGATAATTTTGTTCGAGTTTTATAACTTCTAGATTAGGAAAATCTTGTTGGAGTAAAACTAAATTTTTAGGGCGGGCTCCTCGCCATGAGTAGATCGATTGATCATCATCGCCTACAACAGTAAATTTGGCTCGATTACCGACTAATAATTTAATGAATTCATATTGACTGGTATTAGTATCTTGATATTCATCAATGAGTAGATAACGAACTCGATTTTGCCATTTTTCTCGAACTTCTTCATTATTTTTTAATAATAAGGTAGGCAATAAGATAAGATCATCAAAATCCAATATACTGCAAGCTTTTAATTGTTTTTCATAAAGCTGATAACAATGAGCAAATAATTTTTCTTTATTGGTTTGTGCCCTAGCCATGGCTATTGTTGAGTCGACAATATCATTTTTCCAATTCGAAATAGTTGAACGTAGTTGGTTAATGAGATCTTTATCGCCATCTAACCATTGTTGAGTCAGTTCTTTGAGTAATGCCGTTTGATCATGATCATCAAATAAAGAAAAGTTAGCTTTGATGCCAAGATGTTTATATTCTCGACGAACGATATCCAAACCCAGTGTATGAAAAGTCGAGATTTTAAGCCCTCTTGCCTCTTGTTTGCTGAGTGATTGAGCAATACGCTCTTTCATTTCACGCGCGGCTTTGTTGGTAAAGGTTACAGCAACAATGTGGCGTGGCAAATATTCCTTAACACGAATTAAGTAAGCAATTTTGTTTATTATAACCCGAGTTTTTCCCGAGCCTGCACCGGCTAAGACCAGGCACGGGCCAGAAACATATTCAACAGCTTGTTGCTGACTTTTATTTAACCGCACAGAATTTAAACCTTTATGAAAATGGCTTAATAGTATATAACGATTTGCTCGTTACCTGCAATTATGCTTGATTTTTAAACAAACATAACAACAGGATGACGCTGGCAATGTTACTGAATAAAGTTCAAAGCTTGTTCGACAACTTCAATCCCTGCCCCTTTTTTATGTGCATTTTCGCTAAGATAGCGTCGCCATTGTTTTGCACCTTTTTGTCCATTAAAAATACCCAATGTATGGCGCATAATGTGATTAAGTTGAGCACCTTGTAAAAGTTGTTGTTCAATATAGGGATAAAGGCAACGTATTGCCTTTATTGGATCTATGGGTTGCGTATCTAAACCAAAGATTTGGGAATCAATGTGTGCTAATAACATGGGATTCTGATAGGCTTCTCGTCCCACCATGACGCCATCAACATAATTTAAATGGTGCTTTATTTCGTCAATCGTTTTAACACCACCATTGATGGCAATGGTTAAGTTAGGATAATCTCGTTTGAGTTGATAAACTCGTTCATAATCAAGTGGCGGAACTTCACGGTTTTCTTTAGGGCTAAGTCCCGATAACCATGCTTTACGTGCATGTACAATAAACGTGTTAGTATAAGGTAGAACTGTTTCAATAAATTGGCATAAAAAAGCATAGCTATCTAAATCATCGATCCCGATTCGGGTTTTAACCGTTACGGGGATATCAATTTGTTCTTGCATTGACGCAACACATTTAGCCACTAAATCAGCATTTCCCATTAAGCACGCACCAAACATGCCATTTTGAACGCGATCTGAAGGGCAGCCAACATTAAGATTTATTTCATCATAACCATGATTTTGAGCTAATTTAGCGCACTGTGCTAATGCATTGGGATCACTTCCGCCAAGTTGTAAAGCAATAGGATGTTCATCGACATTAAAATCAAGATAATTCCCTTTACCAAATAAGATTGCTCCTGTTGTTACCATTTCGGTATACAGTAAAGTTTGTTTGGTCAATATCCGATGAAAATACCGACAATGTTTATCGGTCCAATCTAACATAGGCGCTACAGAAAATTTATTTAGTGTTGAATTCATTGATATACCAGTGTTAATAGAGGAATTGAATTTTTAATAGAGTATATAGGATTTTTCATCCTATTCTTTCATTTACTTTAGGTTAGTTCTGTTTTTACGAATCCCTAACTTATTGAATAACTGAATTTTAGATTAATCACTTTTGAGTTATTTTATCATAAAAAAGGCGTTTTGCTGATGAAGTTTTTCACTAATATTAAACGTTGATAAATAGAAAATAATTTCTTCATAGGATTAACAAATCTGGCATGTAATCTCCCCTATTTTATCCTATGAGTAAATATTTTGTCTCAAAGGGTAAAATAATTTAGTTAATGCAATCAATTTAAAATCATTTTAGAAATTTTATCGTAGATACTTTCAGTTCTGTAACTTTTTATTATATTTTTAGCATAATAGTTGAAAAAATATCCCCTAAAGAAATATAACTCACTTAACAAAAAACCTCGTCAAATGGCGAGGTTTTTATATTTCACATAATAACTGAGTAATTTATTCTACGTTTTCACTATCTGTATTCGAATCAACTTGTTCAGACGATTCTTGTTTATCCATTTCTTGTAAAGTCTTCGAACCTTCTAATGAAGAAGTTTTGATATCAGAAACTGTACCCATTTCGTTAAAATAAATAGAATAAGTAATTTGGCTGACACTGCCATGCTGTGGTTGTTGACGGAAAACATAGTACCAAACATTATCACCAAAAACTGACGTTAACATAGGTGATCCCATTATAAATACGACCTGTTCCTTCGTTTGTCCAACTTTTAGTAAATCAACTGCATCTTGTGTCACATAATTACCTTGATTAATATCTGGTCTATAAACCAAACGATCGATGGTTGAACAACCGGTTAACAAAATACTTGTCACAATTGCAAGCGAAGTAAATTTACGTAACTGCATTAAACTTAATCCATTTTGAAAATACAATGTTACCTATTATCGCTGATATTTTAACTAAGCGCTAGCCAAAATAATAAATTCTTTATAAATTATGTAATAAATAGGTAATGTTAATTAGATAAAGGTATTTATTACTTGACATTTATCTTGGTATCTACAAACTTAATAAAGTTTTAACATATATTTATAAACTACAACTCAAAAGGTAAAAAATGAAATTAGAAACGATAAATCAAAAAGCAAGTTATGCTATTGGATTACAAATTGGTCAACAATTAAAGGAATCGGGTTTAAATGATTTAGATCTTGACGCATTAAAATCTGCAATGCAAGACGTTTTAGCCGATAATCAGCCAGCGTTACCATTACATGAATTACATGACGCATTACGTCATATGCATGAAAAAGCCACAGAAGAAAAAGCCAAACAAGCTGAAAAAATTGCGCAAGCGGGTAAAGATTTTTTAGCAGAAAATATCAAAAAAGATGGCATTAAATCAACTGAATCAGGCCTACAGTATGAAATTATTACCGAAGGTACTGGCGCTTTACCTAAATCAACAGACCGTGTTCAAGTTCATTATACGGGACAATTGATCGATGGAACTGTTTTTGACAGCTCTGTACAACGAGGACAACCCGCTGAGTTTCCGGTTAATGGCGTTATCCAGGGGTGGGTTGAAGCATTACAGCTGATGCCTGAAGGTTCCAAATGGAGACTTTATATTCCTCAAGAACTTGCTTATGGTGCACAAGGTGCGGGCGGCTCAATTCCACCCTACAGTACTTTGATTTTTGATGTTGAATTACTAAAAGTTTTATAAAATGATTGGACGCATTTAAGCGTCCTTTTTTAACCCAATTTTTGCCAGAAAAATGCACGCCAATAGCAATAATCTTTTAACGTTAACTACTGCTGAAATTAAGAACAGCGACAATCATATTTCATCCCAAATATCATTAACGATATATGAGAATGCTCATTTAAATTATTACAAAACGTTATTTAAATTATGGCATTTTAATTTTTGTGCAGTGTATAAGTATTATGTTTTCCGATATAATATTTAAATTATATCAAAAAAAGATAAGGAAAATTTTATGTCAACAAACCTCATCCGTATCGCTATTGCTGGCGCAGGTGGAAAAATGGGACGTCAATTAATTCAATCTGTGGCACAAATCGAAGGGGTAACTCTAGGTGCTGCATTTGAAAGACAAGGTTCTTCACTGATTGGAAGCGATGCTGGTGAACTTGCTGGAATAGGGATTTGTGGAGTCACTATCACGGATAATTTAGAACTCGCCAAGGATCAATTTGATTTGTTAATTGATTTTACCCGACCAGAAGGTACGCTTGCTCATTTAAATTTTTGTGTTGAACATAAAAAAATGATGATCATCGGAACAACAGGTTTTGATGATGCAGGTAAGCAAGCTATTACGGATGCTGCAAAAAAGATTGCCATCGTTTTTGCTGCGAATTTTAGTGTAGGTGTAAATTTAGTCCTTAAATTACTTGAAAAAGCCACAAAAATCATGGGTGATTATACCGATATCGAAATTATTGAAGCTCATCATCGTTATAAAGTCGATGCCCCATCGGGTACGGCTCTTGCTATGGGCGAATCGATAGCGCAAGCTTTAAATTGTAATTTGAAAGATCGTGCAATTTATTGTCGTGAAGGTCATACCGGTGAAAGACCAAAAGGGGCAATTGGTTTCTCAACCATTCGAGCGGGAGACATTGTTGGTGAACATACGGCAATTTTTGCCGATATAGGCGAACGTGTTGAAATTAGCCATAAAGCATCTAGTCGTATGACATTTGCCAATGGTGCTGTCCGTGCTGCACTATGGCTTGCAAAACAGCCTGTTGGACTCTACGACATGCGAGACGTATTAAATTTGAACAATTTATAAATGATGGCTATGTCAGATGAAGATTGGATGCAATACGCATTAACGCTCGCCAAGCGTGCTGAATCCTTAGGTGAGATTCCGGTTGGTGCGGTGATTGTCGATCAAGATAATCAAGTTATTGGTGAAGGTTTTAACCAATCGATATTGACCCATAATCCGACCGCTCATGCGGAAATGCTTGCTATCGAGCAAGCAGGTAAATCTATCAATAATTATCGTTTAATCAATACGACGCTTTTTGTCACACTTGAACCCTGTATTATGTGTGCTGGTGCAATAATCCATAGTCGAATTAAACGAGTGGTATATGGAGCAAGTGATTATAAAACGGGGGCTGCTGGCTCGTTTATTAATATTCTATCTTATCAAGGAATTAATCACGTTGCGCAAGTGCAAGGGGGCGTGTTAGCTGATGAATGCAGCTTGCTACTCAGTCAATTTTTCAAAAAACGTCGCTTAGAAAAAAAAGCAGCCAAGATTGATGCTAATAAATTGATCAATAAAAGTATGCTTTAATTAGCATCCGGTTATCAAACCTTAAACTTAGCAGATAAAAAGAAGCTTGGTTATTCTTTTTATCAATGAAAATTGTTAAAATCTAACTTATTTTTTAAATTTTTTGAGTATTAGTAATGAAGAAACACACTTTAGACATGATGATATCAACGGATGATATTCAAAAACGGATTAAAGAACTAGGACAACAAATTAGCCAAGATTATAAACATAGCCAAAATGAGCTTATTTTAGTTGGTCTGCTACGTGGTTCGTTTATTTTTATGGCAGATTTAAGCCGTGCAATTACTGTCGGTCATGAAGTTGATTTTATGACAGCATCAAGTTATGGTAATGCAGTTGTCAGTAATCGAGACGTCAAAATATTGAAAGATTTGGATGAAGATATTCGTGATAAAGACGTGTTAATTGTTGAAGATATTATTGATACCGGTAATACGTTAAGTAAAGTCATGGCTATTTTGAAATTACGCCATCCTCGTAGTATTGAGATTTGTACGCTTTTAGACAAGCCTTCCCGTCGTGAAGTGGCTGTACCGGTAAAATATATTGGTTTTTCAATTCCTGATGAGTTTGTCGTTGGTTATGGTATTGATTACGCTCAACATTATCGCCATTTACCTTATATTGGTCAGGTAACATTGCTTGAAGATTAAATCAAAATTGATGAAAATCTACTAAATTTAATTTAGTAGATTTCTTTGAAACTAATGCACATTAATGCATTAATTAACCAAAATCGACAGCTTCATCATTAAAAATTAATTACTAATCGTTCTGCATTTCATGAAATAAAAGTCATGTAGCCTAGTAATCGCAATTTTTGAACATAGGTCTATTGTTCAGAAAAAATAGCCTTTTCGCTAATACAAAGAGGCTTAAATATTAGGTTTTCTAAATGAGTTAAACTTTTTAGATAAAAAATTATTTAAATCTGTTATTCATTAGAACGTGTCTTTCACTATCACTGCTTCAAGCATCAATCAAAGAGTTAAATTTTTTAATGCCTGATTGAAGCTTAATTTTAGATTGAAAACATCAGCTAACAATTCTAAAATTAAGAAAAAATATCGAGTTATGTAAAAATAATTTTATTTAATCTTTTAAAAGATTAGATTTACAAATTTAAGATAAAACTTTTTAGAGAAATTTTTATCCAATAAATCTTAATTTTCATAGCATTTCATAGACGATCAAACATTAAATATGGTAAATTTGTTATCTAAACAAGCCTATATACTCATTCAAATAATAATTATTAAACTTTAAAATATCGAGGTTTTTGTGTCACGATTTTCCTGTTCATTTTGTTTACTTTTAGCAGTAACACTTGTTTCAGCATCGAGTTATGCTGACATGAAGTTATCTATTAAGGGGTTATCAGGGGAACTTGCTGACAATGTTGATGCTCGCATTTCGTTAATCACTCCCGATAAAGTCAGTGATACACCAAATTTCAAACGCTATTTTGAAAGTGAAGCCCAAAAAGCACTGCGAGCTTTAGGTTATTATAACCCTATATTTCAATATGATACGAAAAATCCTAAAATACTGACTGTGACCATTTTACCGGGTGAACCGGTAAAAATTAAACAATTAAATATCAGTATTGATGGCGAAGGCAAACAAGATGAAGATTATCAAAAATTGCTTGATAATAATCTGCCTAAGACTGGCGATATCTTAAATCATGGAACTTATGAGTCTTTCAAAAAAAGTCTTCAAAATTTAGCCCTAAAAAAAGGGTATTTTGATGCAAATATGACTAAGCATCAATTAGCCGTATCGACTGACTACCACCAAGCTTTTTGGAATATTGATTTCGATACAGGTCAACGCTATAAATTTGGCAAAATTGATTTTCACAATACAAAAATTAGAGATGACTATTTGAAAAACATCGTCCCTTTTAAAGAAGGTGAAGAATATACTGCCGAGCAATTATCGCTATTCAATAAACGATTAGCCTTAACAAATTGGTTTAATTCTATTGTGGTCTCTCCTGATTTTCCTCATGTGACAAGTGATAAATCACTTCCTATTGATGTTATTACCACGCCTCGAAAAAAAAATAACATGGATTTAGGGCTTGGTTTTTCAACGGATAACGGAGTACATGGCAAAATAGGTTGGAATAAACCTTGGATAAATAGCCGAGGACAAAGTTTTCAAAGTAATCTATCACTTTCATCGCCGGAACAACTCATTACAATGAGTTATAAAATACCATTAAAAAAATCGCCTCTTGAACAATATTATACTATTCAAGGTGGTTACAAAAAGATTGATAATAATGATACCTATTCACGATCTTACACATTTGGTGTTGTCAGAAATTGGGATAACTTTGAGGGATGGCAAAGCGCACTAGGTTTGAATATGTTGCGAGATAATTTTACTCAAGCAGATTCAAGTTTTAAAACTTTTTTATATTATCCTTCTCTTAGTTTTTCCAGAATTCGAAGCGATGGTAACGTCCTTGCAATGTGGGGAGACTCCCAACGTTATTCAGTTGAAGCGGCTGGTGAAGCATTAGGTTCTGACATCAATTTAATTCGTTTTCAGGCTCAACAAACTTGGATTCGTTCGTTGTATAATTCTCACCGATTTATACTGCGCGGCAACTTTGGCATCATACAAGCGAGTAATTTTGATCGTGTGCCACCATCTTTCAGATTTTTTGCTGGTGGGGATCGTTCTATACGTGGTTATAGCTATCAATCCATTTCCCCTGAAGATAAAAATGGTAAATTAAAAGGTGCCTCTAAACTTATTACGGGATCATTCGAATATCAATATAATATTACCGGTGCTTGGTGGGGAGCAGTTTTTGTTGATACTGGCGAAGCGATTGATAAAGTTGATAAAACTAAATTTTATACAGGCAGTGGTATTGGGGTGCGTTGGGCTTCACCAGTTGGACCAATAAAATTTGATTTAGCGACGCCGCTAAATCGAAAAGATACTGGTTCTGTTCACCTATATATTGGTTTAGGAACTGAATTATAATATGGCTAAAAATCCAATCAGAGAAAAAAAAATAAAAAAAATAAAGCGTATACGTAAATGGAAAAAACGAAGTATTGTGGTTTTATCCATTTTTGTATTTTTAATTCTATCTATTGTTATGATGCTTTACACCAGTTTGGGTGTAAAAATCACGACCTTTATTTTAGAAAAAAGTCTTCCTGAACTAAAAATTGAGAAAGTAGAAGGCACGTTAAGTGATTTACATATTAACGGAATGAGTTTAGAACTACCTGGTATCGATATTAAAGTTAATGATGCATCATTAAAATTATCTGGATTGTGTTTGATAAAAACTAAAGTTTGCATTAACAATTTTGAAACTGATGGTGTAACTGTCTCGATAAATACTGAAAAATTGAGTAAAACGCCTGACGAACCAATTGAACAAAAGAGTGAACTGATTAAAACCCCAATTCCAATTGAATTAAAAAAAACACATTTAACAAATATTAAAGTTAACGTGAACGATATGCAATTTAGCTTGACCGATTTGACTGGTGAAGCAACTTGGGTAAATGAAAAAATCTATGTATTTCCAACGGTAGCCAAAGATTTAAGTGCTATTTTTGCTGATCAAACTCAAGATACCTTGGTCACTCACTCCGTTGAGGATAATATCCCTCTTAATAAAAAGATTAATCAATTATTTAATCAACCATTAATTGAATCTCTTCCGGAAATTAGTATTCCACTGAATATCAATGTAAATCGCCTAACTGGCGATAATTGGCTACTCCATATTGGAGGACAAGATTATCGATTCAATCAAGTCACCATTCAAACTGAAATCAAGGATAATCATATTATTGTTCAACAGGTTGATACTGATGCCAAAACACCTTTTGTCAATGGACATGCTTTTGTTTCAGGAAAAATTACACTTGGAAATGATTGGCCTTTAGATGCTTTAGTTAAAGTTAACACGGCAAACGATCAACTTGATGGAAAGTTCTCTGGCAAACTATTTGGCGTATTGGCAACTAACCTGTCGATTAAAGGTGTTAACAACGTTAGTCTTAATGGAAATATCAATTTTATCGAAAACTATCTGCCAGTTATGGTAAAAATTAACGGCAAGCATATTCAATGGCCAATCGAAGGTAATTCAATCTATCAATTGAACAATTTTGATTTATCGATAGATGGAAATGTGCAACGTTATAAATTAGTAGCTAATGGTGACATCAAAGGACAAAATTTGCCTGACACATCCTTTGATTTTTCTGGAAATGGAACAAATCAATCCGCAACATTTGATCGTGGCATGATAAAATTTCCACAAGGCAAAATCGATATTTCTGGAAATATCGATTGGCAAAAAGCACTTCAGTGGGACAGCAGTATAACGTTGTCCAATGTTGATATCACCAAAGAATTCCCCGATTTTCCAATTCGATTAAATGGTAAAATGAAAACCACCGGTATGTTTGAAGGCAATAAATGGCAATTAAATCTGCCTATTTTTCAGTTAAAGGGAAATATCAAACAAGCCAATTTTGCATCAAACGGAAATGTACAAATCAATTCTCAAAATGTTATCAATGCTAAAAACTTCGAAATTTTATGGGGAAACAACAGAATTAATATTGATGGAGCTTCTGATAAAGGAAATTTAGAAGCAAAAATTAACCTGGCATCACTTTCATTATTCTTAGATGATTTACAAGGTACCATTGCTGGAAATATAAAATTCAATGGTGATATTAATGATCCGATTATCAATACCAATCTTACTGTTAATAAATTAATGTTACAAGACATATCAATTGCATCGGCAATGATTAACGGAAAAGTTAAATATCAACAGCAAGTTAGCGGTCAATTAAAGATAACTGGTCAAAACATTTCACTGCCTAATCAGATCATAAAAAAAGCAAATATTGACCTTTCTGGAAATGAAAATCATCATATATTGGATATCAATCTTGCTGGTACCCCTGCCTCATTTTCCACCAAGCTCATTGGCGAAATTAATAATAATCGGACTAAATGGGTTGGTAATGTCTCACAAGCACTCTTAACGTTAGGTGAGAAAAATCATTGGCAATTAACTAAATCATTACCTTTGTCTTATGATATTACCACACAGATTCCTACCATTGATGCACACTGTTGGCATAATAATCAATCAAGTATTTGTTTAGATAAAGCCTTATCATTAAAACCAAATACCGAAACAAGTATAACCTTAAAAGATATTGATCTTGCTAAGCTTCCAATTCCAAATGATGGTGAAACTAAAATTACAGGTACCATCAATGGACATGCTGATATTAAATTTACAAGTAATAACAAAATACCGACTATCAAAGCAAATATTAAAGGCGACAAGGTATATGTACAGCAAATGATTACATCACAATCATTACCTATCCCTTTTGATATATTTAATATCAATGCTGAATTTAATGAACAACAAGCTAATTTAGATTGGCTATTTAGTTTAAAACAATTGGGAAAAATCAGTGGTAATTTAACAATTATCGATCCAATTGAACAAAAAAAATTAAGTGGGCAATTAAATATTGATCATCTCGCTTTAGCCATTATCAATCCATTACTGGATAAAAATGATTATGCTAAAGGTGCCATCGATGGCTCAGTGAAGTTTTCTGGATCATTAATGGATCCCTATTTAACTGGTGGTATTGACTTACAACATAGCGAAATTAAATCTAGCCAACTTCCTATCGATTTGAAATCAGCAAAACTTAATATTGATTTCAATGGTAAATCATCCACTTTAAAAGGGACATTAACCACGCAATCAGGCAATATAAATATCAATGGTAATGCCAGTTGGAATACCATTGAAAAATGGCAAGCTCAACTGACCATTAATGGTGCAGCAATGGAAGTAACTGTCCCTCCTATGATTGTAATGACAGTTGTTCCAGACATTAAAATTAATGCATCACAAGATGAGCTGATTCTATTCGGTAAAGTAAATATTCCTAAAGGAAAAATAACAGTAGAATCATTGCCACCGTCCAGTGTTGATGTATCACCTGATGAAGTCATGCTGGATAAAAATTACCAAGTTATAGAACCACAAAAATTTGGTACTAAAATTAGTAGCCATCTTGAAATTGTTATCGGTGATAAAGTCAGTGTTGATGCGTTTGGTTTAAACGCTTCATTAAAAGGGAATTTGATGGTGGCACAAACCAACAAGGGGTTAGATCTTCACGGTGAAGTGTTAATTCCGAAAGGAAGATTTCATGCTTATGGTCAAGATTTAGTGATTCGTAAAGGCATAATTACCTTTTCAGGCCCCACTGACCAAGCACTGTTAGATATTGAAGCCATTCGCAATCCAGACTCAATTGAAAACAGTAATATTACAGCGGGTATTCGAGTTACAGGATCATCAGAAGAACCCAAAATTGAAATATTTTCAGATCCAGCCATGTCACAGCAAGAAGCGTTATCCTATTTAATTCGAGGACAAGGACTTGAAAGTAATGACCAAAGTGATAACGATATGATGACAGCATTATTAGTCGGTATTGGCACGGCTAAAACAGGCAAATATATTGGCGATATTGGAAATGTTTTTGGTATCAAAAATCTGTCTTTGGATACTCAAGGCGCGGGGAACAATTCTAAAGTGGTAGTCAGTGGCTATATTTTGCCACATTTACAACTTAAATATGGCGTGGGTATTTTTGACTCATTAGCCACATTCACTTTACGTTATCGCTTGATTCCAAGTCTTTATCTGGAAGCGACATCAGGACTGGCACAAACTTTAGATCTTATCTATCAATTTGAGTTCTAACCTATTTCCTATTTTGAATTAAAATAACCTTACCAATTAGTTTGGTAAGGTTATTTCATTTTTACAACCTGTCAACATTTCGCGTTTTATTCCAAATCCTTTTCGTTTATAAACATTAAATCCTGCTGCTTGCAAATTTCGACGAACAAATCCAGCAGAGGTAAATGTAGCAAAAGTCCCTTTTAATGCTGTAAATTTATAACATGGTTTAAATAAAGATTGAGACCACATATCTGGATTTTTAGCTGGCGAAAATCCATCAAAAAACCAAGCATCAACTAATAAATTTTGTTGAGCTAAAAAATCGGGAAAACAACAAATATCATCATACAGTATGGTTAGATCAATATTATTTAACACATTATTATTTTCATATAATTGAGCATGTAACTGTTTAGCTAATGAATAAAGTTCATTCTCTTTAGGGATTACCTTTTCATGCATTTTTTTAATTTCATTAAGTGATAGCGGATGTTTTTCAACGCTTAAAAATTTAATTCCCTCTAAAATATGGTCAGGATAGTGTCGTTTAAATTCCAAAAATGTTTGCCATAAAAGCAAAAAATTCAAACCAGAACCAAAACCTGTTTCGCCAACAATGAAAATATTTTTTTCATACGCAATGAAACGTTCATATAACCTATTCCCGTCAATAAAGACATATTTAGTTTCGGCAATTGCACCTTCAGTATTAAAATAAACATCATCGTAATAAGTAGAAATTGGAATATTGTTTTCGTTCCAAATAATTGTCGATTTTTCCATGACGCCTCTTTATTCAGTTGAAGTCGATCAAACTGTATATTGACACAGTTTACGTATATAATACGCTAAATCAATTTATGAGGTAAATTATGGTTTTTCTTTTCCGCTTAATTACTGTAGTAATCATCGGTATTATTGTTTGCGTACTGGGCGTCATTTTTTGTTTATTCAACCCTCGAAATCCAAAAAATGTAGCAAGATTTGCACATTTATTCAGTTTTTTCTTCAAACCTATTTTGGGCGTAAAAGTTGATACTCGTCTTTATTCTGGAATAGATAAATTAGGAAGTTGTGTTTATATAGCAAACCATCAGAATAATTTTGATATGATTGTTGCGGCTGATATTGTTCAACCTAAAACAGTCACAGTAGGTAAAAAAAGCTTGGCGTGGATCCCCTTTTTTGGTCAACTCTATTATCTAACAGGCAATATCTTAATAGATCGCAATAATAAATCAAAAGCTCACGACACCATTGGGCAAGTAGTGAAAGAAATCAAAAACCGTGGCATCTCAATCTGGATGTTTCCGGAAGGAACACGAAGCCGTGGACGTGGATTATTACCATTTAAAACGGGTGCCTTCAAAGCAGCTATCGCAGCAGGCGTGCCTATTGTGCCAATTTGTGTTTCTGATACCAACAATATCGAGTTAAATCGTTTAAACAATGGTCATATGATTGTTGAAATGCTCGACCCTATTGAAACGGCGTCTTTACGCAAAGAAGATGCAAGAGCATTAATGGAAGAATGTTATCAAAAAATGGCTGACAAACTCTCTCAAATAAACAAAGAAGTACAACAACTAAACAATCAACAATAATTTATGAATAACCAAGACCGCAATTTTGATGATATCAGTCTTAAATTTGCCCAAAATATTTACGGCACCAGTAAAGGAAAAATTAGAGAAGCAATTGTTTGGCATGAGTTAGAGAAAATTTTAACTCATTTTCCAGCAAACAAACCATTAAATATTCTTGATGCAGGAGGAGGACAAGGTCAAATAGCTTGTCGATTGGCTAAACTAGGTCATCAGGTTACACTTTGTGACATTTCAGTACAAATGCTTGAGTTAGCTAGAAAAAAAGCTGAAGAAGACAATTTAACTATCAATTATATTTGCAGTTCGATTCAGCAGCTTGAAAATGTCATTGAAGGTCAATTTGATATTGTTATCTGTCATGCCGTTTTAGAATGGGTGGCAGATCCAATTGATGTTTTACAGTCATTAAAAAAATATCTTAATTCTGATGGTTATTTATCACTTATGTTTTATAACTATCATGCTTTGTTGTTCAAAACAGTGACGCTTGGCAATTTTGGTTATACACAATCAGGTCTGGCTAAACGCAAAAAAAAGACATTATCACCCGATTATCCAAGAATACCTGAACAAGTCTATAATTGGTTAACTGACCTCAATTTTCAAATTATTGAAAAAACGGGAATTCGTATTTTTCATGATTATCTTAATAATAAAGCTAAGATTGAAACGCATTTTTCACAATTACTTGAACTGGAAAAGCAATATTGTAAAACGGAACCTTATTTACACTTAGCAAGATATATTTTAGTTACTGCAAAAAACTAAATTAATGGATTAAACCAGTACCAAACAAGCTTTTTTAAAAACTCCACTCGAAAAATGAGACATAAATCGGTATGATATGAAAATTAATTTTAAGAGTTAAGGAAAATCATTATGATCGTGGTAACCGGTGGCGCTGGATTTATTGGAAGCAATATTGTCAGAGGACTTAATAAACAAGGCATTAAAGATATCCTTGTTGTTGATGATCTTACTGACGGGACTAAGTTTGCAAACTTAGTGGATTTAGATATTGTCGATTATATAGATAAAGATGAGTTTGTCATATCTGACAAGATTGGTAAATCATTTGAGATAGAAGCCATATTTCATCAAGGGGCTTGCTCTTCCACTACTGAATGGAATGGCAAATTCATGATGGAAAATAACTACAACTACTCTAAAATTTTATTAGATTATTGTTTAGAACAAAGTATTCCTTTTTTATATGCCTCTTCAGCAGCAACTTATGGTGGTCGGACAAATAACTTTATCGAAGAGCGAGCCTATGAAAAACCACTAAATGTGTATGGTTACTCTAAATTCTTATTTGATCAATATGTTAGACAAAAATTACCTCATGCTAAATCACAAGTTTGTGGATTTCGTTATTTTAATGTTTATGGACCTCATGAAAACCATAAAGGTAATATGGCAAGTGTTGCCTTTCATCTCAATACCCAGATAAAAAATGGCGAAAAACCAAAACTGTTTAAAGGCAGTGAAAATTTCAAGCGAGACTTTATCTATGTTGATGATGTTGTAGATGTAAATTTATGGTTTTGGAAAAATAAAATTTCGGGTATTTTCAATTGTGGAACTGGTCGAGCTGAGTCATTCCAATCCGTTGCTAATGCCGTGCTAAATTATCATCGAACAAATGAAATTGATTATATTCCCTTCCCTGCTCATCTCCAAGGTCACTATCAAACCTTTACTCAAGCAGATTTAACTAAATTTAGACAAACAGGGTGTCCTATTGAATTTAAAACCGTCAGTGAAGGGACAAGCGAATATATGAAATGGCTTAATGAACAATAAAAGGGCGTTTAATGAAAACTCTGATTATTGGACCATCATGGGTTGGCGATATGATGATGTCGCAAAGTTTATATCGTACTTTAAAACAGATTCACGACGATATTGAAATTGATGTTATGGCTCCTGCTTGGTGTCAAGCATTATTAAAGAAAATGCCTGAAGTGAGTCAAACCATTCAGATGCCATTAGGTCATGGAGAATTTGCTTTATCTAAACGTTATCAATTAGGAAAATCATTACGCAAAAATAACTATGATCAGGCAATTGTTTTACCCAACTCCTTTAAATCAGCATTAATTCCTTTTTTTGCGAAAATTCCTAAGCGCACTGGTTGGAAAGGTGAAATGCGTTATGGCTTATTAAATGATCTCCGTAAGCTGGATAAACTCGCTTATCCGCTGATGATTGAGCGCTATATTGCTCTTGCTTACCCTAAAGATCAAATTCAAAACGCAGATCAATTACCCAAGCCTCTCTTATGGCCAAAACTAAACGTTGAACATAATGAAATAACGGAAACGTTAGCAAGTTTCAATATCCTTAATGATGTACCTTTAATTGGATTTTGCCCAGGTGCTGAATTTGGGCCAGCTAAACGTTGGCCAGACTATCATTATGCTGCGCTAGGTGACATGCTAGTTAAGCAACATGCCAAAATTATCATTTTTGGCTCTGACAATGATCGTCTTGTTGGTGAAAGAATCATTGCACAAATGGCTCATGGCGATGCGTGCATCAATTTAGCAGGTAAAACCACACTAGAGCAAGCTGTGAATTTAATTGCGGCTTGTAAAGCAATCGTGACTAATGATTCGGGGCTTATGCATATCGCAGCAGCTTTAGACCGACCGCTTGTTGCACTTTATGGTCCAAGTAGTCCGGATTTTACGCCTCCTTTAACCGAAAAAGCAGAAATAATACGTTTAATTACGGGTTATCACAGAGTTCGTAAAGGAGATGCTGAACATGGTTATCACCAAAGTTTAATCGATATCAAGCCTGAAAGTGTTTTTGAAACCTTAATGAAACTTATTGCTCGATGTGAAAAGAGTAACTAATTATGCGTGTACTTGTTGTCAAAACGTCATCTATGGGAGATGTACTTCATACCCTCCCCGCTTTAACTGATGCATTCAATTGCTTACCTGATATTACATTTGATTGGGTTGTTGAAGAAAATTTTGCGCAAATTCCTGCTTGGCATTTTGCAGTAGATAACGTTATTCCTGTCGCTATTCGACGTTGGCGCAAAAATTGGTTTTCTAAATCTATCCGTCAAGAGCGCCATCAATTCATAAAATTACTCCGAGAACGTGAATACGACTGTATTATCGATGCACAAGGACTAATAAAAAGTGCTTTCTTAATTACTCATAAAGCATTAGGAACTAAACACGGCTTAGATCGAAAAAGCATTAAAGAACCCATAGCTAGTTGGTTTTATGATGTTAAACATAATGTTCCTAAATCCATGCACGCCATTGAACGTGTAAGATTACTTTTTGCAAAAAGTCTTGGTTATACCTTACCCGAAAAAATCGGGGATTATGCTATAGCACGCCATTTTTTAACCGACTTACCCTTAGATCATGGACAGTATTTGGTATTTTTACATGCGACAACCAGGCCTGAAAAACACTGGACTGAAAATGCATGGCGGGATTTAATCGAATTAGTTGAACCTTCCGGATTAAAAATCAAATTACCTTGGGGAGCGCCCCATGAACAACGTCGAGCTAATCGTTTAGCTGAAGGATTTGAACATGTCGAAGTATTACCCAAATTATCACTTTCACAAGTTGCTTCGGTACTAGCTGGAGCAAAAGCAGTGGTTTCAGTTGATACGGGCTTAAGCCACTTAACCGCAGCGCTCGATCGACCCAATATCACTTTATTTGGTGAAACTGATCCAAAATTAATCGGGGGATATGGAAAAAACCAATTTAGTATTATCTCGCCTGAACAAAATATGAAAACTATTTCAGCTAAAGAAGTTTATCAACAATTAGCTGAATTTATATAATTTCAATTTAAACAATAGATTATTTAAAGGAATCAAGTTAATGAACAAATACTGTGATCTTATACGTGAAAAATATGCTCAAATTGGTAGTAATGAACTTGGTTACCTTGATGATGCTTTAGGTGCCGTTATGCAAGTTTTAAATGAAGTGGCAATAAATGAAAACGTTCCAGATGAGCTCAAACTAAAAGCCGCTTATGCAGCGGCTAATTTATTAATGAGTGATTATGATATTAAATAGCGGTTGGTAAATTAATGATGAATCGCGTTGATACATCATCCGATTCAACATAAATAGTTCCTTTATGCGCTTCAATAATTGATTTAACAATTGCAAGACCAATACCAGTACCTGAGCTATCACTACGATGACGAGATTCATCAACACGGTAAAATCGTTCAAAAAGATGGGGCAAATGTTTTTTATCGATTTTTTCACCTGGGTTTGATATAACAATTTTAATACGTTTTTCGCTCATTTGGCTTAACGTTATCGTTATAATCTGATTAACAGGAGTATAACGAATAGCATTCGATAAAATATTACCGATTGCTCGACCTAACATCATTTTATCGCCTTGTATATGTGAACAATTCCCTTCAAGCTTAAGTGTGATATTTTTTTCGTCCGTCAATGGTTCAAAATAATCACACATCATAAGAATCATATTTTGTAGGTCAATATCAATCAGTTTCGGTACCAATTGTCTATTATCAGCTTGTGCAAGAAATAACATATCAGAAATCATTTGTGACATCTTTTCATATTCTTCAAGATTAGAATATAAAATTTCACGATATTCTTCTGTAGTACGAGCGTTATTTAATACAATTTGTGTTTGAGTTGTCAGATTTGTAATTGGTGTTCGCATTTCATGAGCGATATCTGCCGTAAAGTTTCGCTGACGAGAAAAAACATCTTCCATACGATTTAGCATATTATTAAAAGCTTTTACCAAGCTAACATATTTAACGGGTACGGATGATGTTGGTATACGATAGTTTAGATTTTTTAAACTAATTCTCTCTATTTTCCTTATCAAACGATTAATCGGTTTTTGAGTGTAATAGATACTAATTAAAGAGCCAATTAATGCTAACACACAGGATATAACAATTAATAACCCTAAACCGTTTCTTAATCGGCTGATAAACTCCAGTTGTACATCACGACGAACGGCCACAATAGTGGTAAACTGCTGACCATTTTCCCCTGTTACTCTTGATGCTGCAATTCGATACGAAGACTTATCAATATTTTCAATCGAAGTACTTTCATCTTCAATGATGCGTTCAAATTCTTCATGAGTAAGGGCAATCGCTAAATTAGGACCGCGTGTGCGATAAACGATTTTTCCCATATCATCAATAATATAAACAAATAAATGATGATGACCGGTAAGAATTAATAAAAGGTTTTGAATAAATTCATCACGATTATCACTTGGAGAATAATAAGTGAGCTCACGTTCGATAGATGTGATAACGGAATTGAGTTCAGTCACATTTTGCCTGATGGAAAACTTTTCAAACGATCGCTCAATCAAATGACTAAAACAATAAAGTAGCCCACAAGTAAGCAGGCAAACTATAAGCGGTAAACGAAATGATATTAATTTATTCTGCTTCATCCAATACATCTATCTTGTAGCCCATACCACGCACTGTATGGATAAGTTTCGGTTCAAATCCAGCATCAATTTTATTACGTAAACGTCTGATAGCGACATCTATCACATTGGTATCACTATCAAAATTCATGTCCCAAACTTGTGAAGCAATTAATGAGCGGGGTAACACTTCACCAGGATATCGTAAAAAATATTCCAATAAAAGAAACTCTTTATTTGTTAGGTCGATGCGCTTATCAGAGCGAGTCACAGTACGTTTGGGTAAATCCATGACTAAATCTGCTATACTTAGTTGATAATTATTAACTTGAGGAACATTTCTTCTTAATAATGATTTGATTCTTGCTAATAACTCAGCAAATGAAAATGGTTTAACTAAATAATCGTCTGCGCCTAAATTTAGCCCTTTAACTTTGTCTTCTACACTACCCATAGCTGTTAACATTATAATCTGGGTATCTTTACCTGCTTCTCGAAGTGATTGAACAATTTTCCAACCGACAATATCGGGCAACATTACATCTAATATTATTAAATCATAATCTTCTGTCATTGCTCTATGGTAACCATCTAAACCATTTTTGGTTAGATCAACAATAAAGCCAGATTCGACTAAACCTTGACGAAGATACTCCCCGGTCTTTTGTTCATCTTCAACAACTAACAATTTCATTTTGAGTATTTCCTATGCCAATATATCTGGTTATCTAACTTGCATAATAGCTTTCCTATAATATAGGAAAAGTGCAAAAACATTCATGATAATTCAATGACTATTTTGTAATCTTTCTGTCATTAATTGGTTTGGATATGTTTGTTATAGTATCCACACAATGATTCATGAGGCTAGACATTATTGTTTCATTGTTTTATTTCCTTTCATCCATTCCTTGCAATTTAATGCAGCCCTAGTTTACCTAGGGTTTTTTTTTAACTATAAAAAATGAAAACCAGAAAAATACTCGAAATAATAACCAATTGGCGTAAATTCCAAGTATTTTAACAAAATTAAAGTATTTTGAATATCAGATTCACTTACTTTTTATTCAAAACAATACCTGTTTCAACATGTTCCGTATAGGGAAACTGATCAAACATAGCAAAATGACTTACAGAATGCGTTTGAGTTAACTGTTGAAGATTGTCATACAATGAATGCGGATTACAAGAAATATAAATAATTGTTTTATAATTTTTAAGGTTATTTATCGTAGCATCATCAAGCCCTGCCCTAGGGGGATCAACAAGCACCGTATCACATTGATATTCGTCAAGATTAATACCTTTTAATCGATTAAAACTCCTTTCTTTTTTTATAGCAGAAGTAAACTCTTCTGCTGATAAACGAGCAATAATAAGATTATCAATATGATTAACTGAAATATTATGTTGTGCTGAATAAACAGAGGCTTTAGCTATTTCAGTTGCTAACACTCTTCGAAAGTTTTGTGCTAAAGCAATCGAAAAGTTTCCGTTTCCACAATAAAACTCTAAAAGATCCCCTGATAACCCCTTAGTAACTGATATAGCCCATTCAAGCATTTTAATATTGACGGCTGCATTAGGTTGAGTGAAACTATTTTCGACTTGGCGATAAATAAGATTTTTACCCATTACAGGCAATATTTCATCGACATAATCTACATCAATTGTGATTTTTTGATTACTTGCTCTACCAATAATATTACATTCAATTCCTTGTTGAGCTAATAAGAGCTTCAACTTTCTAGCTTCTTCTCGCCACTCATCACTTAATTTTTTATGATACAAAAGAGTAATGAGTAGTTGACCACTTAACGTAGAAAAATAATCAATTTGAAACAGTAAATGCCGAAGTAATGCATTATCCTTTAATAGCGGTATTATTGCCTGCATAGCATCATTAATTAAGGTTGTTGCTATAGGAAAAGTATCTACTTTGATACGTTTTTTTGTTTGTTTATCAAACATAATATGATAAAGATCATCCTTATCATGCCATATTCTAAATTCTGCTCGCATTCGATAATGACTAATCGGCGACGAAAACACCGTTAACTCAGGGAGTGAAAAATCGGATAAAAGCGCTTTTAAATTTGCTGCTTTTTTTTCAAGTTGTTGATGATATATATCGGTTGAAAAACAGTTTGTCATTTTCATTATCAGATCAATTAGATTATTGGGAATATTATTGAGTACAAGAAATTTAGCCAATCTAAATAAAGGCTATCAACAAAATTATGATATTTAAAAGCTAATTAACTCTATCCATCAATATCAAAATTTATATAAATTCACTTTTATCGTTAATTCTAACATAAACCACTTTTTTTGATAAGCACTAGGCTTGAATGTGACAGTGTGTACGAATCGCTATGATCAACTGATATTAAGTAAATTTAAATAATTTATTAACTTCACTATTGTTATGTCGTAAAACGTTTTAATTAGTACTGAAGTTAATGAGGCTTGAATCTCAAATAAAATATCACATAATCAATCTAATTTTTATGTGTTGCGAATATTAAATTAACGATAAGACTAGCCCATTTTTTGGATAAAATAGATCGATAACTATCGCCTGAATACATTTAGAATGATAACGATTGTCGTTATAAGGTTGTAGTTATAATGATTGCCGTTATAATGTGTTTCAAATTTCTAGTTATAAAGGTCATTATGACAACGCAAACTTTTTCTGATTTAGAGTTAGACGATGTATTAATTCATAATCTCGAAGCCCAAAATATTACTTCACCTACTGTTATTCAATCAAAAACTATTCCTGTAGCTTTAGATGGTAAAGATATATTAGGTTCCGCTCCAACGGGAACAGGCAAAACGCTGGCTTTTTTAATTCCTGCTGTCCAACATCTGTTAGATTTTCCACGTCGAAAGCCTGGGCCACCAAGAATTTTAATCTTAACACCAACCCGTGAACTGGCTATGCAAATTGCGGAACAAGCAAAGAATCTAACTCAATCAACCCATTTAAGTATTGCCACCATTACTGGTGGTGTCGCCTATATGAATCATGCTGAGATATTCAGTAAAAACCAAGATATCGTTATTGCGACAACCGGAAGATTATTACAATATATTAAAGAAGAAAATTTTGACTGTCGTGCGGTTGAAATGTTGATCTTAGATGAAGCCGATCGCATGTTAGACATGGGCTTTTCACAGGATGTCGAAACTATTTCCGCTGAAACACGTTGGCGTAAACAAACTTTACTCTTTTCTGCAACGCTTGAAGGAGAAGGGTTATATAATTTTGCTGGACGTATTTTAAATAATCCTGTTGAGATCAATGCAGAGCCATCACGTAAAGAACGAAAAAAAATATTGCAGTTTTATTATCGAGCAGACGATCTAACTCATAAAGTAGCCTTATTAACCCATTTACTCAAGCAAGATGAGTTCAAGAAAAGTATTGTTTTTGTACGCAAACGTGAACGAGTTCATGAATTAGTCTCTTGGTTACATCAAACCGGTATTCAAAGTTGCTATTTAGAAGGCGAAATGGTTCAAGCTAAACGGAATGAAGCGATAAAAAGGATCAGCAATAATACAGTTAATGTACTTGTTGCCACCGATGTGGCTGCTCGCGGTATTGATATTGATGATGTAACACATGTTATTAATTTTGATGCTCCTAAAACAGCTGATGTTTACTTGCATCGAATTGGTCGAACAGCTAGAGCAGGAAAAAAAGGCACCGCCATCATGCTTGTCGAAGCGCATGATAACCAATTATTACAAAAAATTGAACGTTATATTCAAGAACCAATTAAGCTAAGAACAATTGATGAGCTACGTCCAAAAACAAAAGCGCCAAAACCGGTTACGAAGAAAAAACCATCACAAAAAGCTAAATCAAAAAGCTCAATAAAAAAATCTGAAGAATCGAAAAAGAAAAAAGTTAAACAAAGATTGCGAGATACTAAAAACAAAGGAAAGCCTAAAAAACAAGCCCTTAAAGATTTATAATTATACAAATTAAATAAAAAATATAATCTTTATAGTTTAAACTTATGAAATCGATTGTTCATAATGACTTGGACTATTAGTGTTAATTGCTATAATGAATTCAAATTTTGATTTGATTTTTAAGTTTTAAACAAGGAGAAACATCATGACATTAGTCACTCGCAAAGCACCAGATTTTACCTCTTCAGCAGTATTGGGGTCTGGTGAGATTGTAAATAACTTCAACTTGGCTCAACATATTCAAGGTAAATATGCTGTCGTATTCTTTTGGCCTATGGACTTCACTTTTGTTTGTCCATCAGAAATTATTGCCTTCGATCACCGTCTAGAAGAGTTTAAAAAACGTGGCGTTGAGGTTATAGGTGTTTCTATGGATTCAGAATATGTTCATAACGCATGGCGTAACACACCACAAGATAAAGGTGGTATTGGTGAAGTTAAATTCCCAATTGTTGCTGATATCAAACACACGATTATGCAAGCTTATGGCGTTGAGCATCCAGAAGCAGGCGTTGCGCTTCGTGCATCATTCTTTATTGATAAATCAGGAGTTGTTCGTCACGAAACGATCAATGATTTACCAATTGGACGTAACATTGATGAAATGATTCGCATTATTGATGCTTTCCAATTCCATGAAGAACATGGTGAAGTTTGTCCTGCACAATGGACTAAAGGCAAACAAGGTATGCAAGGCAATCCAAATGGCGTGGCGAGCTATTTAAAACAACACGCTAACGAACTTTAATCATTTTAAACAAATTCAGTTCAATTTATCTTAATTAACCGGGGAAACACTCCGGTTTTTTTATTGAATAAGCTTAGTTTCGAATTTAAACAAGTTCTGAAGCTTTAAGTCAACTCGTTTGAAATACTACTCATTAATTTAAAACAATCCCTTATTCCAGAAGGGTATCAGATATTAAAGTGGCACAATTCCCAATAACCTTTTAGCAAGGTATTTACATCGTCATATGTAACCCTACAACCCCAATAATAATGATAATCAAGCCCAATAATCGAGCTGAATTTTTGGGTTCATTAAAAAAGAACATATTGGCAAATACTGCTCCGGATGTACCGAGTCCAACCCAAACTGGATAAACAATACTTAATTCAAGGTAATGAAGGGAAAAATAGAAAAGAACAAAAGAAACAAAAAATCCCCCCCAATATAACATCAATCTTATCGCTTTTTTTTGCTGAGAGTAGAGCTTTAGCCCAATTGCACCGATTACCTCAAAAAATGATGCAGTTAAAATTAAAAGCCATCCCATAAAATAATCCTCAATTTTGTCGATTAGCTGTCTGTACGTTTAAGTTGCACAACACCAATAATAATTAGTGCTACAAAAAAGAGTTGCATCAATTTGATCTCTTTTCCAAAAAACACCATATCTATCACTGTTGCACCAACTGCACCCACGCCAGAAAATATGGCATAAACCGTCCCGGTTGGAATGGTTTTACAAGCATTCGTTAAAAATGAAAAATCGACAATAATTAATGCGATAATAATTATCCAATGCCAAAATTCAGTTGCAAGACTGAATCCTAGAATCCAACATACTTCAAAAAAGCAGGTTAATATAACAAATCCCCACTCTTTATTAATGCTAAACATAGCTACCTCACTGCTATCATTTTATTTATTGCTTGATTTTGCTTTTTCTACCGATGTATATGGTTAAAAAAAAGGATGGTTCGCAAACATGAAGTTTTGCCACCGAAAGATCATAATGTTTATGCAGAAAAATACGTGGTTTAATATTAAACTAGCTTAAGTCGCACTAAAACATTTTGATAATTAGCTACTAATTTACTTTGCTTATCTTTTACAATTCTATAATGAAGATATTTAAATGGCAAGGTCAACAATGATTATTCAATAATTTGACTTTTATTATTGATGGCGGAGATTATCCTTATTGAAAACGGTTAATGCAACTAAACTAACTTAATCATTTATGTTTTAAATTACATTTACTCCCCCATATAAAAGGGGGAAATTAGTTTATTTCGATAATGATTTTAAGTAACTTGCAATATCTTCGATCGTCACTACTGGAAGATGATGCTGTTTAGCAAATTCAACCACTTGTGGTGCTCTTGCCATCGAACCGTCATCATTGGTTAATTCACAAATTACCGCAGCAGGTTTGAATCCAGCTAATTTGACCAAATCGACAGATGCTTCGGTATGTCCTCGTCGAGCAAGTACTCCGCCCTCTTTAGCAACCAGCGGAAAAACATGCCCAGGATGATTTAAATCACTTGGCTTAGCCTCATCAGCAACAGCGGCTTTAATTGTCGTAACGCGATCTACCGCTGATACGCCAGTTGAAACACCTTTAGCCGCTTCAATTGAAATTGTAAAAGCTGTGTGATTTTTACTGGTATTATTTGATACCATCATGGGTAGATTCAATTTATCACACTGTTGTTTTGGCATACATAAGCAAACTATCCCACTTCCATAACGGATAGTAAGTGCCATTTGCTCTGGGGTTATGGTTTGTGCAGCCCAAATAATATCGCCTTCATTTTCTCGATCTTCATCATCCAAAACTAATACACCTTGCCCTGCTTGAATGGATTCAATCGCTTTTTTGACACGTTCTAGTGGTGTTCCAAATTCATTTAAATTAAACTGATTCATGGTAAATACCTAGATCCTTTTTCAATATATTTATTATTTTCTAAATTATCTTAATAATCCAAGATGAATACTCATCAATTGAATTTCAAGCTAATTTAAATAAAAATAAACTCAATACCAGAATCAGGGCTGTGCTTGACCATAGTGATATTGCTAAGTAGCAAAATATGCAACAAATAGCAAATTAAGAAAAGATAAGCAACTCTCTTTTATCCAGACTTTAACTGTCGGCTTTGGAATTTCACCAAATCTGCTAGACCTTAATATAAATTAATCATCCTCAAATACACGTCAAATCATTTCGCCAAACAATGGAAATAATTTTATATTTGCTGACCCAAATATTAAGCGCTCGTGGGCTATACCACCGGTGGGGACTTACACCCCGCCCTGAGAATTTTGTTAGTTAACTAACACTCGACACTATAATACAAAACTGAAGAAAAAAACACGGATATTTTAAAAAGAAAAATATTGCCGCATAATGCGGCAATATGGAATGTAAAAGGATTTAATGCATACGTGTTTCACGCAATCGACGACGTTCTGACTTACGCATCCATAACCATGAAATAAACCCTATAATGCCAACAATTAATAGAATAATTGTGGCAAGTGCATTAACTTGAGGATCAACACCCAACCGAACTTTAGAGAAGATGAGTTTTGGTAAGGTCATGGCACCAGGTCCAGTCACAAAATTAGCAATAACCACATCATCAAGTGATAATGTAAATGCGAGCAACCAACCCGATACTAAAGCAGGTGCTATCATTGGTAACGTTATTACAAAAAAGACTTTTAATGGATTTGCGCCTAAATCTAATGCAGCTTCTTCGATAGATTTATCCAATTCTCTTAATCTTGCACTGATTACTACTGTCACATAGGCAGTACAGAAGGTTGTATGTGCCATCCAAATCGTGATAGCACCCCGATCTTTTGGCCAACCTAGCACCTGCCCCATTCCAACAAAGAGCAATAGCAATGCTAAACCCGTTATTACATCAGGCATAACCAATGGTGCTGTTGTCATAAAAGAAAACAGATTTGAACCACGGAATCGTCTAAAACGAATAACGGCAAAAGCAGCCAAGGTACCAAGTACAATCGCAAATGTTGCTGCGCAAGCCGCAATGGTTAAACTTAGACCAACAGCCTTAAGTAAGGTTTGATTATGAATTAATTCAAAGTACCATTTTGTTGAAAACTCCGCCCAAACGGTGACTAAACGAGAACTATTAAATGAATAAATAATCAAAATAATCATTGGGATATATAAAAAAGAGAATACCACCAATAAAATAAGTCCTTTAAGGCTTCGGAAAAATAATGCTAAAGTTACGATAATAGTGACAATCAAGCTGAAAACAAAACAGCCAAAGTACAAACTGCCATGAGTTAAGAGTTCAAATCCTGAAGATGAAATCAAAACAGTTAATATAATAGAACCGATCAACAATGAGACAAATACAATCAAGGCAGACCGAATGATAATTGATAAATTATTCATTTATTTGCCCCCCATTTGTCGGTTTTGAAACTTATTAAAATAATAAATAGGGACGATTAATATCAATAACATCACTGATGCCACCGCTGACGCTGCTGGCCAATCATGATTATTAAAGAATTCTGTCCATAATTGAGTTCCTATCATAATACCTTCAGATGGCCCCAATAATTCTGGTATAACATATTCACCGACGGCAGGAATGAAGACTAACATTCCCCCTGCTATTACCCCATTTTTGGTTAATGGCACAATAATTTTAAAGAAGGTTTTAATCGGTTTGCACCCTAAATCCAACGACGCTTCAATTAATGTTGAATCAACTTTGGTTAGCGATGTATAAATCGGTAAAACAACAAAAGGCAAATAAGAATAAACAATCCCTATGTACACAGCAAAATACGTTTTCATAATGATTAATGGCTGATCGATGACCCCTAACCACATTAAAAAATGATTCAATAGTCCATTAGGATTTAAAATACCTATCCATGCGTAAACACGAATTAAAAATGATGTCCACGAAGGTAAAATAATCAGTAACAACAAAATATTTCGCGTTGACGGTTTACATTGTGAAATTGCCCAAGCCAATGGGTAACCAATTAAAATACATAAAATTGTTGATATAGCTGCAATTTTTAATGACTGCAAATAAGAATCAAAGTAAATGGTATCGGTCAGTAAATTGAGATAATTACCAAAATTCAACGTAATATTTAACAAGCCATCTTCAAAGCTTAATAAATCCGTATATGGCGGTACAGCGGAAGCTATTTCAGAAAAACTAATTCTAAAAACAATCAAAAATGGTAATAAAAACAGTAACAGCATCCATAAATAAGGAATGGCAATGACAGTTAAGCGACCATAAAGTGTCATCAAATCTGTATCTTCAGGCTGTTTTTGAATTTTTTTAACAGCAAAATAGATAGCAACTAAACCGGCTGGTATAAATAAAATACTCCCAGCAATAATCATTCGATAAGCAAGTTTAGAAGGCTTATAATTTGCTAAAAATAAACCAAAACATGATGTTAAAAAGCTTAATATTAATGCACTAAATACCGCATCTAAAAATAAGTTATCAAATGCATCTGTGGTGACAAAACGCCAATAAACACAGAGCAAGACAAATGCATTTAATACTACACTCCAAAAAATGGAACGCATCGTTATATCCTCTTTTGTTTATTCGGTTAGAACCACACAGCTATCAACATCCCAACTTAGGTTAACGGTATCCCCCCAAGTCGGCATTCCTTTTCGATAACGGTGCTCATTTTGTAGTTGTGCAATAATAATTTGCCCACTTGATAACTTAACATGATAAATCGATAAATCACCTAAATAGGCAATTTCAACCACTTCACCAGTCGCAACGTTATAGCCGTCTTCAGGAATATCGTCACATAATTTGATTTTCTCGGGACGAAGTGCAACTTGAATAGGAACACCTTCCACCGCAGGGGAATCGTAATCAACTTTTAATGGATGCTTAATCATCGGACAACTAATAACCAAGCCGTCTTCAAGTGTTTCTTGCAAGATGCCATCAAACACATTTACCGATCCAATAAACTCCGCACTATAACGGCTATTTGGATGTTCATAAATTTCTTCCGGTTCACCAATTTGAACGAATTGCCCTTTATTCATGATAGCGATACGTCCAGCCATAGTCATGGCTTCTTCTTGATCATGGGTAACCATCACACAAGTTGCGCCAACTTGTTCTAAAATACTCACAACTTCAAGTTGCATGCGGTCACGAAGTTGTTTATCTAACGCCCCCATTGGTTCATCAAGTAGCAATAATTTTGGACGTTTTGCCAAGCTACGAGCTAAGGCAACGCGTTGTCTTTGACCACCTGATAATTGATGTGGCTTACGTTTTCCAAATTGTTCCATATGAACAAGCGCTAGCATTTCTTCAACGCGATGTTTGATCTCTTTATTATCTAATCTATCTTGTTTAAGACCAAAAGCGATATTTTGCTCAACCGTCATGTGAGGAAAGAGAGCATACGATTGAAACATCATATTAATTGGACGATTATAAGGTGGTACTTGTGATAAATCTTTACCATCTAAAATAATTTGCCCAGATGTTGGTTGTTCAAATCCAGCTAACATACGTAAAAGTGTCGATTTACCACTTCCTGAAGCACCAAGCAAGGCAAAAATTTCACCGGTATAGATAGTGAGATTAATATCATCAACGGCATAATAATCATCATTAAAAACTTTGGTTAAATTTTTGATCTCCAATAGCGGAGTAACCATCTTTTTTTTAGGCTGAACCTGAATTGTTGTTTTATTATTCACTCTTTTTTCCTCATAACAACAAGCCATAAAAAACGAAACGGAAAGATTAAATCAATCTCTCCGTCTATAATAAATAACACTAGATAATCAATTGTTTATTAAAACTTTATCGACCAGTTTTAAGTTTTGTCCACGTACGAGTAATCACGCGTTCAAGTTTAGGTTCTTTAACTTTTAATGTAAACAATTTTTCCATCACTTCTGGTGAAGGATAAATAGCAGGATCATTTTTAATTCTCGGCTTAACAAAATTGTCATTTGCTTCTTTATTTGCACTCGCAAAATTGACATCATTTGTGACTTGCGCAGCAATTTCTGGCTTCATGATAAAGTTTAAAAATTCATGAGCTTCATCGACATTAGCTGCATCTTTTGGGATAGCAAAAGTATCAAAAAAGACTAACGCCCCTTCTTTAGGTATTTGATAACCGATATGAACGCCATTTCTAGCTTCATTTGCACGATCTCGAGCCTGTAAAATATCACCAGACCAACCTAAAATGACACAAATATCACCATTAGCAAGATCAGTTATATATTGAGATGAATGAAAATAACGAATATTCGGTCTTACTTTTGCTAAAAGATCATAAGCCGCACCAGTATAATCTTTGGCATCAGTGCTATTAGGATCTTTACCTAAATATTGTAACGCACTGGCAAAAATTTCAGTAGGCGCATCTAAAAATGCCACACCACAATCTTTTAGTTTTTCCATATTTTCAGGTTTAAACACTAAATCCCAGCTATTTACTGGCGCATCATCACCTAAACGTTCTTTAACTTTATCGATGTTATATCCTATACCCGTTGTCATCCACACATAAGGAATCGCATAAGTATTATCTGGATCGTGGGTCGCCATTAATTTCATTAAATTAGGATCAAGATTTTTCCAATTTGGTAATTTACTTTTATCTAACGGTAGATAAATACCTGATTTGATCTGCCTTGCTAAAAAACTATCTGAAGGTGAAACGACATCAAAGCCTGAATGACCGGCCATTAATTTTCCTTCAAGCGCTTCATTAGAATCATAAACATCATAAACAAGTTTGATACCCGTTGATTTTTCAAAATCGTTGATAGTTTCATGACCAATTTGACCGGCCCAATTATAAAAATGTACGACACGATCTTTAGCTATAGCAGAATGAGATAACGCTAGTGCAACACCAGCAATAATTGAAAGAATTGTTTTACGTTGAGTAAACATGCTCACCACTTCTCCTCTAAAATAGGGATATTACATGTTAAACACAAGCCCATTGAAAAACATAATGGACCCCCAAATTTTACCAACAACCTATATAAATAGTTTGGCGAAACCGAGGTAAGCAAGAAACAACTTACCATTAACATACAACTGGGTATAGGTGCATTCCTTGCATTACGTGGGATAAAATACCTTTTTTTTTAAAGAAGTCCATCTAAAATGTAAAATATCTTACATTTTAAGCTTAAATGGCTATATTTTATCCACTCATTTCTTCGATTAAATTGTCTGCTTAACGTAGCTAAACTTTATTCAACTCTGGCTGGCAATACTTTAGAATCTGGTTGCCATATACGATATTTAACTTGGATATCATTTGGCGCATAAATCATGATTGGTAGCCGACTATTATAATCTAGCCATCCTAAATTATGATCCACTGTAACAAATTCAGTCTTATTAGTACTTTCAAGACACGCCATCATCGTTGATATACCGCTATTAACATTTTCAACCACGTAATAAGAGTATCCCCAACCTTTTAATTCTTCTTGCTTGATTGTTCCAGTTAAGCGTTTAACATTACAATCAACATTTATCTCTTTTCCTATTAATAGTTCAACTCGGGCATTATTTTCATTAGCTAAAGGAGGTAAATTTATCGCATAACGCACATAACCTTCACTTGCTTGAGGATAAGGCGCAATGTCGTTAGCATTTTGTACAGTTTGCGGTAAAGTTGGTGTTGTAGAACAAGCTGTAAGAACAGCTGATGTTAGCAAAACAAGCATCAATTTTTTCATTTATAGATCTCCAATGTAACTTAATTCATTAATAATGCATAATATGCTTTTTCAGTTATTATGCGTATAATAACATTTTATTTGTTAATTACTATGGACAGAAAATGCAAACAGAAAAAAATAATAGTGATTTATTGAAGTTAATTCTAAATCTTCTAATAATCGGATTATTTATTATTATAACTTACCGAATAGTTGAGGTTTTTTTATTCGGTTTTTTTTGGGCTGTAATGGTCGTCATTACGACTTGGCCATTAATGAAAAAAATTCAAAAGAAACTCTTTAACAAAAGATGGTTGTCTTTGCTAGTTATGGCATTAATATTGGCAATTGTTTGTGTCATTCCGTTTATTTTAATTTTTAGTAGTGTTGCTCAAAATAGTCACTATCTTATTGAATGGGCGAAAACGTTATCTCATCATGAATTACCAACTTTAGATTGGTTAAATAATATACCAATGTTCGGGGAAGAACTCCATCAAAAATGGCTAGATTTAATCAAAACGGATGGTTCAGATTTGATCACAACCATTCAACCTTATATCGGTACAATGATAAAATGGCTTATTGCACAAGTAACTAATATTGGTATATTTATTTTCCATGCTGGTATAATGATTACTTTTAGTTTATTACTCTTCTTAAAAGGAGAGAGTATTACTAAAAATGTTTATGTGTTTGCTAATCGTTTATCAAAACAATATGGCGAAACGACAATAACGTTAGCTGGACAATCAATTCGTGCTGTCGCGCTGGGCGTAGTAGTAACGGCAATTACTTTAGCATTAATCGGTGGCTTAAGTTTTATGTTAACTAAGATGCCGTTAGCTGGTATTTTAACACTGATCTTATTTATTTGTTGTGTGGCTCAAATTGGCCCTGTCATTGTCATGCTAGGCTGTATTATTTGGCAATTTTGGAATGGTCACACTGTAGCGGGTATTATCTTAATTATCGTCGCTATTGTATTAACAACACTTGATAGTGTTATGCGTGCATATTTAATTAAAAAAGGTGCGGATTTACCATTTTTGTTGATATTATTTGGTGTTATTGGCGGTTTACTTGGTTTTGGTATGATGGGATTATTTATCGGCCCGGTAGTACTAGCCTTAACCTACAAAATCATTCAGACTTGGGTTAGTGAGCAATCTTAAACATATATAAACAGAAACATTATATTTTTAATTGAAATAATTTTCTAAGTTAGATTTTAATGTGTTGTATAAAAAGGAGATTTATTTATCTGACAAACACTCTATTTTTTAGGATGTGTGTCAGATTTAATAATATAAAAATCATGCGAATACCTTTTATAAGATATAATCATAAAAAGCAACTTGAAGAATTTGCTAAAATTCCTCAACAAGCCGATCAATATCGTATTGTCTATGATCCTCAAACTTATCGTCTTGCTTTACTTGATGCAATCGATAAAGCAAAAAAACGCATCTATATTGTTGCATTATATTTAGAGCAAGATGAAGCAGGAACTGAAATACTTAAAGCACTTTATGACGCGAAACAACAACGACCAAATCTAGATATAAAAATATTTGTCGATTGGCACCGAGCTCAACGTGGGCGAATTGGCGAAGATAAAAGCAAAACAAATGCCCGTTTTTATTATCAATTCAAACAAGAAAACCCTCATATCGATATTCCGATTTATGGTGTTCCTGTTAATCACCGTGAAGTACTTGGTGTCCTACACCTTAAAGGCTTTATTATTGACGACACGGTGATTTATAGTGGAGCAAGCATTAATAATGTTTATTTACATAAATTCGATAAATACCGATATGATAGATATCATTTTATCACCAACAAACTATTGGCAGACAGTATGGTTGACTATATTGATACCTATTTTCTTGCGAAAAATGGTTTGCAACGGTTAGATGGTCAAACACACAAAACGAGAAAGCAAATTAAACCTGAGATTAAATCGCTCCGTCAACAATTGATGAATGCTAATTATCAATATAATGGGGATGCAGATAACCAATCGCTTTCAGTAGCTCCAATTTCTGGTTTAGGTCGTAATAATAATTTACTGAACAAAACCATCCACCATTTAATTAATGCGACTCAACAAAAAATTGTTTTTTGTACTCCGTATTTTAATTTACCCAATATTTTAGTTCGGGATATCATTCGTCTATTACGAAAAGGTCGTCAAGTCGAAATCATTATTGGCGATAAAACGGCTAATGATTTTTATATTCCAGAAGATAAACCATTCAATATTTCGGGTGGATTACCTTATTTATACGAAATTAATTTACGAAATTTTATAGAACGGCTTCAGTCTTTTATTGATAAAGAGCAACTTATTATTCGTTTATGGAAAGATGGAGAACAGACTTATCATCTTAAGGGGATTTGGGTAGATGAGGAATGGTATTTAATTACAGGGAATAATCTAAATCCAAGAGCTTGGCGACTAGATCTTGAAAACGGTATCTTAATACACGATCCGAATCAAGAACTAAAAGATCAGTTTAATAAAGAGCTTGATACAATTCGTGAAAAAACAACATTAGTTACGCATTTTCAACAAATTCAAGCAAGTCAATTTTATCCAAATCATGTCCATAAATTAATTAAAAGATTAACCCGCATACGAGTTGATCGAATTATTAAACGCTTATTATAAAGAAATAAGCGATAAACAGTAAGTAAAGCATCAACTAAAAACAAGCTATAAAGAGTAAAATTTAAAAATCATTTAAAAATAGCAATAAATGATTTTAGTTAAATCTAATCTTTATAGCTTCAAAGGTTTGACGAGATATTCATCATCAGTTTCTATTTTGTTGCAAGCTTAGCACCGTTCTGGCATTTGAAGCACTCGTTGCAATGATATCAATAACGCCAGAGCGTAGTGCGCCTAGTATAGCTGTCGCTTTAGTATTTTCCGAAGCAATAGCAATAACACATGGAATATTGCGTAACTCCTCAATACTTAGACCTATAACACGATCGTTCATGACGGTATCAACAGGCATGCCATTGATATCAAAAAAACCGTAACCAGCAATATCGCCAACGACACCTTGTTGCAAAGTTGCAAAAGTGACTTCTTGTGGTGTAAACCAACCTAATTGCACCATATAGCAATTTTCGTTCATATCTCCAAGTCCAACCAATGCAATATCGGCTTTCGCGGCTCGTTCTAAGGTATCTTTTATAACACGATTTTGAATAAAAGCTTGCTTAAGTTCTCGATTTTCAACATAAGCAGGCGCATAAAGCGTTTCACTCGTGGCGTTAAATTTTCTGGCTAAACTTCGACTAATATGATCGGCATCAATTAACTCACCGACACGTAATGTCCCTCCAATTCCACAAATAAATTTACATTGTTTTTCAGGGAATATACCAACGTGACTTGCAACAGCGGCAACATTTCGCCCCTGACCAACCGCAACCGTCATACCATTTTTTAAAGTGCTTGATAAATAATTGGTTACCAATGCCGCAACTTGTCTACGCTGTTCATCTTCATCTTGGTGATCTAAAGCGATCAAGGCGCGTTTGATGCCAAAATTATTGACAAATTGAAGTTCCATTTGCGAACTAAAAATAGGATGATATTTAACATTAATTTCAACAATTCCTTCAGACCTTGCTTTTTTAAGTAATCGACCAACTTTAATTCTTGAGATACCAAACCGTTTGGCTATCTCTTCTTGAGTTTGCTCGTACTCATAATAAGCAACCGCAATTTCAGTTAGCAGCTCTGATTCTTGCTTGTTTTTAAATCCATCCATTCGTATAGCCTTTCGTAAAAATATTAACTTTGCTGATTAATAGCCGATAATATATTACAAAAACCTTTTGCTTGCCATGCACTACGACCAATAAATAATCCATCAATATTAGGTTTAGTAATGAGTAATGTTGAATTTTCAAGATTAACACTACCACCATAAAGTAAAATCATCTGATTTGCGATAGTTTCACCATACAATTCTATTAATGCCGATCTAAGTTTAAGATGTATTAATTCCGCTTCTGTCGGCGTCGCTGGAGTGCCATGTTCACCTATTGCCCAAATAGGTTCATAAGCAATAATGACTTGTGTGGCTTGCTGTTTATCAATACCAGACAAGGCTATTTTCATCTGTTTAATCACCGCTTCAGCAGACACCCCCCACGATTTTTCGTCACGACTATCACCAATACATACTAATGGCGTCAATCCGTGTTTTAGTGCTGCTTTTACTTTTTTATTGATAGCTAAATCATTTTCGCCAAAATATTCTCTGCGTTCAGAATGCCCTATCTCAACTATCGTTGCACCGGTATCTTTGACCATTATTGGTGAAATTTCACCGGTAAACGCCCCTGAATCTTCATAATGCATATTTTGCACACCTGTTAGACAGTTCATTTTATTTGTTGCCATATAACCGGCAACCTCACGAACACAGGTAAAAGGGGGTATAACAAAAGGTTGAATATGATTGTTCAAACTCTCAGGATAAAACGTTTTTAATTGTTCACAAAATAATAGTGCTTCTGCTAGTGTTTTATTCATCTTCCAGCTGGTACCTATGAATATTTTCTTCATAATTTTTCCTGTCGATAATCAGAGAAGGGGTTTAAATAATAGTGGTTAAATACATCATTAAAAACTGCATTATCAGCTATGTAACACTTCTTTCAAGCAACTTAAACAATGCTAGAAAGAAGTGCTGTGAGATGTTTATTTAATTCCTAAACGTTTTTTGTAGTTTTTTACATGATAATCCGTCGCTTTAATAGCTTGTATTACATCATCTGCAGTAACTTTGAAAGGTAAGCTATGAATAGTTTCGACAGGATCTACTGCTTTATTACCGATTAATTGAAACTCTTCTTCAGTAATTTTATCTAAATGAACTTCTTCTAAGGTAATGGGTAAACCGAGTTTAATATATAGATCAATATACCGCTCCAGTTCAGCAATTGGACGCCCTTCTAATACTAGTTGAGCTATTGTGCCATAAGCAACTTTTTCCCCATGTGTTAAATGATGGACATCCCCCGAAACAGCAGTAAAACCATTGTGTATAGCATGAGCTGCACCTAATCCACCATTCTCAAACCCCAATCCACTTAATAACGTATTGGCTTCAACTACCGCTTCTAGTGCAGGGATAACTAATTTTTTCTCATTCGCTTCTACCGCTAACAAGGCATAATCAAAAATTGTTTTTTCACATTCTCTGGCAATCGCTTCCCCAGCAATTGTTGCTATTCCACCGGCATCTGTTTTATGGCAACTACGAATTGAGGTTCTGGCTTCAACCCAAGTTGCAAGTCCATCGGCAATACCCGATTTCAACGATCTTACTGGTGCATTGGCAATTATGCGTGTGTCCACTAAAACTAAATCAGGATTTTTATAATGATGCCATAGGAAATCAAAAACCCCATCTTCAGTATACACAACTGAAACTTTCGCAGTTGGTGCATCTGTTGAAGCTGTCGTCGGTACACAGACTTTTGGTAGGTTATATTTTGCAGCTAATGCTTTTGCCGTATCTAACGTTTTTCCACCACCCACACCAATAATTGCATCAAATTTTTTATCCTTATATTCATCAAATAGTCTATTAATTTCAATCATTGAACATTCGCCGTTAAAGACAGCTTTGGTAATTTCTAATCCCGATTTTTGCAATGAATCAGCAAGCTGATTAGCAGCAATATTCCAAATATTTTTATCTGCAAGAATTAAAAAATTTGTTCCAAAAGGTTTAACATACCCTTCAGCTCGTGTAAGCAAATCTTTACCTTGCACATACCTGTTTGGACTCACAAATACCTTATCCATCGTAATTACCTCTTATACACTTTTTTGACTTACTGATCATTATCAGAAATTAAATAATGATCGACACATTGCTTAAAAACTTTTTTACTTCTCCAGTTTCAATTGTTCTAAAAATTGATTCATTATCATCCATGCTGATTCAGAACCGGCATCTCGATGCCCGATTGCTCTTTCACCTAATCGCATTGAACGTCCTTTTTTAGCAACAAGCGCAATGGTGTTGTCTGAACCTTTTTTCATTTCATCAACACATTTTTGTAAGGTCGTGATTGGATCATCGGACGCTTGATAATTCTTCAAAACATCAAGTCCAGGAATTAGTGCATCAATCATCGTTTTATCGTTAAGTTCCGCTTTTCCTCGCATTTGTACGGCTTCTACACCATCTTGGAACATTTGACAAAACTCTTTAAATGTTACCGCTTGTTTGCCTACAGTATGATTAGCCATTTTCATAAAAAAACTACCATATAAAGGGCCTGATGCTCCCCCTACTTTACTCAACAAAATCATACCGACTTTTTTCATTAATTCTGCTATATCTGCGGTTGAATCGGTCAAAGCTGGAAGTTGTTTTTCGACTTCACGAAAACCAATGGTCAAATTGATACCATGATCACCATCACCAATATCCGAATCCAATTTACTCAAATGATCACGATTTTCTTCAGCCATGATCGCAATTTTTTTAAAGGTCTCAATAAAAAACGATTTTTCTAACATCCGTTCACTCATCAACATTCTCCTTGAAATTTAATTGGTAATTTTAAAATAAGGAGCATCACATGGATGAGCTAATAACTGTTTTAGTTCATCATCAAGCTTAATAAGCGAAATGGACATTCCAACCATATCCATTGAAGTGACATAATTACCCACCAATGGTTTATAGATTTTTATTCCTTTTTGTGCCAATAAAAGATGAGCTTTTCGATAACAGATATATTGATCCATCAAAGCTAAGCCCCCTAATCCATTAATAAGTAGTTGTACTTCGTCACCCGATTGTATTTTTGATTCTTGTAGCAAATGGTCAACTAATTGGCTAACGACAAAATCGGCTTTTGCTAATTTAGTTCTTTCAATACCGGGTTCACCATGAATTCCCATACCGACTTCCATATCGCCATCATGCATTTCGAATATGGGTTCACCCGTCACAGGTAAAGTACAAGATGACAATGCAACGCCCATAGAATAAGTATTTGCATTTGCTTTTTGAGTAAGTGCTTTAACTTTATCTAAATCATAACCTTTTGCGGCAGCACTCGCGGCAACTTTGAATACAAATACATCGCCAGCGACTCCTCGGCGGTCACTGATGTTTTTAGATGAATAAATATCATCCGTCACAGTTACCGTTTCAACACGAATACCCTCATCTGCTGCTAGTTCAACTGCCATATCAAAGTTCATGACATCACCAGCATAATTACCATAAACAAACAGGCATCCTTTACCTGAATCAACCGCTTTTACCGCCTCATAACAATATTCCGGAGAAGGGGAAGTATTAACATTACCAACCGCTGCTGCATCAGCAAAATCTTGACCCACATAACCTAAAAAAGCAGGTTCATGTCCCGACCCACCACCAATGATTATTCTTACTCGGGGTTCTTTACTGATCTTTTTACTTACCACAACACGATGACAGTCTTCTTTAAGTTCGACATATTCACTGTGTGCTAAGCAATAGCCTTCTAACATTTCTTCAACAACGTCATACCCATCATTTATTAATCTTCTCATTTTATAACCCCTATCTATCCTTTAAACGACAAATTCTTACAGTATCTCTTATCCAACTAAAAAAAGTGACAATATAAAACCACCAACAACACCTGAGACTACAGCAGCAAGAATATTTTTTATTGATTTTCGTTTATTACCTCCAGTTAATGCTGATGCGACCCAAACACCAACCCCTGCTGCTAGCCCTTGATCAACCCATACTGAACCACTCTGTGTAATCATTGGCGTGGCAATACCATGATTAATACACCATACCGTTCCAACCACAAATGCAGCTGCCATCCAACCACCAATTGGTCCCCAATTATCAACCATGCGTCCCCAAGTCATTCGAATAACAAATGGAAAGATAAAACCACCCATCAATGTTGCGATAGCATAATTTATTGACATAACCATTCACTCCTTACATTCCCATATTCATCGTTTTTTTTGGAAAACTTTTATTTGTTTGCTACGTAAAATTTTTTCTTTCGCGTCTTTCAATTTCTCAAAATCTGTACGCCTTAACCCTGGTTCTCTTGGATTTTCATTAATAAATTCTTTCTTTTTAGCCATATCTTTTTCAATATATGCGGCAGTAATCCCCCCTAACACTGCTCCAACACTCACTAACAAAATCGTCGGCAAAGAAGAAACAAGTGCATTACCACCTTGAAGAAAAGTATCCCGCATTATTCCGCAAACAGCGATCGCTAATCCCATATCAACAAAGGCGGCATCATCCTCATTACCGGTTAAATTGATGTAATGGTTCATATACCACATGGGTCCAATTATAATTATTGCGGCGAGGAATCCGCCAAAAATTCCATAAGCACCTAACTGAGACCAAACGGACATAACAATCATTCCTGCTATTCCGTAACCAATAAAGCTTCGAAAAAATTTCATCGCAATTCTCTCTTTCTAAATATTTTGTAATTCAGCTAAGATACCTTCAACATCGTTATCAACCATGGCTTGAATCGAAGCAACAAAAGCACCTTCAACTAATGGTGCATCAACTAAAGTGACCTTATTTTTTAAATCATCATCTTCAATTAAATCAATTGCAGTTTCTGTGCTTAAAATAGCACTACCAATATCAGCAAATATAAGTATATTTTGGTGATTTTTAGATTGTTGAATGATGTTATATATTGCAACCGAATCGGTACCTAACCGACCATCATCTGTACCACCTGCGGAATAAATTTTTACATCACCGGTTGTATCAACCATTTCTTCTATCATTTCTTTTAATCCATCGGTGATTTTTCTACTGTGCGATACTAAAACTATACTAACCATGAAGCCTCCGAACAAATGTTTAACAACCTATCTTTTGTTCGATTATAACGGATAAACTAGCTGAGAAAATTGTTTTGTCATGAATTTGTGACTTAGATCTAAATATTTAAATATTAAAGATATTAAATAATTATTTTGACTATTTAAGATTTTTAAACAAAAAGATAGATAGAGGGATACTTCTAATAGAAAAATAGACTTTAACAGCAGATTTGATTCAGATGATTAACTATCAAAAAGAGGATAATGGGGAGCTTGCTCCCCTAAATTATAATAATGTGCAGATCATCTCTTCTAATTTACCTTGATCCACTGCAAAGGCACGAATCCCTTCAGCTAGTTTTTCTACTGCCATGGCATCACTATTGTGTTGCCATCTAAATTCAGATTCGGTAATCGGTGCAGGTCTTTCTATGACGGTTTGATTAGGATTAAGTTTTTGCACTACTGGAGCGCTTGATTGTTGCATTTCAGCCAATAAATTTGGCGCAATCGTTAATCGGTCACAACCGGCTAATGCTAAAATTTGCTCAACTTTACGGAAACTTGCCCCCATGACGATTGTTTTATAACCATGTTGTTTATAATAGTTATAAATATTACGTACTGATACCACTCCTGGATCTTGATCGGCAATATAAGGGTCAATCGTTTTTTTAGCTTGATACCAATCATAAATACGACCAACAAAAGGCGAGATAAGAAAGACATTCGCTTCTGCACAAGCACGTGCCTGAGCAAATGAAAAGAGTAACGTTAACTTACAATTAATACCTTCTTTTTCGAGAACTTCGGCAGCTTTTATCCCTTCCCATGTGGATGCAATTTTTATCAGAATTCGTGATTTATCGATACCTTTTTGCTGGTAAAGCTCTATAATTCGGCGGGCTTTTTCGATACAAGCTTGTGTATCAAAAGATAAACGGGCATCCACTTCAGTCGAAATACGTCCCGGTACCGTTTTTAATATTTCAGCACCGATATTAACCGCAACTTGGTCACAAGCATTAATTAATTGTTGTTCTTTGCTACCCCCTAATTTTTTTGCTGTCTCAACAGCAGAATCAATCAGATAACGATATTGTGGAAGTTGAGCAGCTTTTAAAACTAAAGAAGGGTTAGTCGTGGCATCTTCAGGAGAAAACTGCTTAATGGAATCGATATCACCTGTATCGGCAACAACAATGGTTATTTTTTTAAATTCTTCTAATTGATTCATACTGTTATCCTATAACATTAATATTTGAAAAAGTCGTTTTAAAATGTGTTACTATTATTTGCTATAAAGTTCATCATAATAATTGATTCGCTCAACTTTTGGCGTTGATCCCCCTCCTTCAAACTCCGATTGCAGCCATGCTTGAACCAATTTTTTTGCTAATTCAATACCAATTACTCTTGCTCCCATTGTCATAATTTGAGCATTATTACTTTTTCTTGCTCGCTCAGCTGAAAATATATCGTGGCATTGAGCAGCACGAATACCCGGTACTTTATTTGCAGCTATCGCTACCCCAATTCCAGTACCGCAAATCAAGATACCACGCTCATGCTTACCCGCTTTTATTGAACATGCAACAGCGTGAGCAACATCAGGATACAAAGGATTATGTGACTGTTTATCGCTACTATAATCAATAATCTCAATACATTGATTATTCAAATATTCAACAATACTATTTCTAAATTCAAATGCTGCATCGTCTGCGCCAATTGCTATGGGCTTCATAATATTCTCCTTTAATTTAACCAAATGATCATTAGTTCATGATATTATCATTTGTTAACTTCAGGTATAAATAAATTCATTTATGTGACATAAGTCTCGAAAAAAGTTATTTGATTACTACAGTGTAGTTTTTATTTAGAATAAAAAGATTTGTTGAGAAGAGTTATTTTGGATAGGTTAAAGATTAAAATACTCATTTATATTGAGCATATCAGTCACTTCACTCTAACCATCTAATATTTTTAGTAAATAGAGCGGTTAGGTTCATAATGATAATCTAATCAATAAGGGGACATCACAAAATATCAGTTTGCATTCAGATTCTACGTTAACATATAACGTAAGCTTATCACGGTAGAACTGCGTGGTCATATTAGATACTGGCTTTATCCATTGCTATTTACGGTTTGTCATCCGACCTTAACTTTAGCTACAAATTGAAATATGCTTTTACTATATTTTTTAATCATCTTTATTGCTGTGTGATTCGAAAATCTTCTTTTCTTCCAAAATTTCCGGTCCCATCACTTTACTGCCATACCAGTATAATTTTTTTTCTATGATTTTTATAGTTCCCCATTTTTCATTAAATGTATAATACCGAGCGGTTACGTACAAACCTTTTTTTTCTCCTTCTGTTTCTAAATAACTATTCAATTCAACGTAATCTTCTATCGTTACCTTTCCATTACTGCCGTCTATATAAAAGGTTCGCTCTTTAACTATAGCGCCGTCTCGATAAATGGAATCTTTTTCTATTATGGGATAATACACAGTATACAAAGGTTTAATATCTTTCTTAGGAGAAGTTAGATGTTTGGCAACAAAAATTTCTTCTATTCTAACGCTTAAATCAATCCCGTATAAGGATTTCATTTTTTGGATTAAATCGTCTACCGTAAAAGAATACAGATAATCACAATTAATATTTTCTTCACGATTACCATTTTCATCAAAAGATACAAAATCCCCAATATTAAAGTCATAAAATTGTTTAACCGTTGTAAATAATTTTCCATTAGGATAATATCTTCTTTCAATGCGATAAGGACTTCCTTCTTGATCAATAATTTCTCTAATAAAATTATCTCCTTCGTTATATTGATAAACGCAAATATTATTATCTAAATAATAGATATAACTATCTCTATTAGTGTTTTTGATTTTTTCTTTGAATGTTTTTAAATCAAACGTTTTTGTTAAGAGGTCAAAATCTTTCATGAATTGAGAGTAGACGGGAGCTGTCATAGATATGATTAAAATTAGGGTTGTAAGTAACTTTTTCATGATTTTATTTTTAACTTCCTTGCATAAAATAGGTTTAATGAACTTAAAACAAACGCTTTTATCCGTCTATGCAGAATTTTTTAAATCAAAATAATAGGTTAAAGAAAAACAAATTATAGCACTTAATGTCTTTATGGCATAGTTAATTAGTTAAATTTTAATCTTCTTTATTTCATACTTTTGTTTTTCTTGTCCGCAAAAATTGAAAACGACTAAATAAAAACACATTGATTAATTTTTCATTACTAACCTATCGTATTACTTCTAATGGTGCATTAGGATAAGGGCGATGGAGATAGATTTGATATGAGTAAATATCATTTTTATCTTCTGCAAACAGCGGAGTTTCGCCTTTTTTGTCTTCTAATGTTACTATTCTTCCATTTCCATAAAACATAATGTTATAATTTTCGAGCGGTTGTATATTTCCTATACTTTTAGATAATTTATTGTCTATATATCGTTCATCTTCTTTAATTAATTCAGCATCATTATAGAATGATTTAAAGACTTCGGAATTTCTAACTTTCATAATGGTCAAGAAAGATTTTTTATCGCCTTTATTAATTATATTAGCTAAATGGTTATAATAATCTACGACTTCTTTAAGTAATTTATCCTCATCTTCTTTTCTCAAATCTATGCTGTGTTCCCAATTTTTTAGTTTGTACGGAACATCAATATTGAAAATCCATTCTTTGGTAATTAGTGGCATTTCTACATGTGGATCATCCAATTTGAATTCGTAAATTAAAGTAGATTTTCGTTCTACATAAGATGAATATCCATTATTATATCTATAAATACTTAATGTTAGGTAATCAATACCCAATTTATCTACCGTTTTATTTCCATCATTTGGTAATAAGACAATTTGTAATTTTTGTTTTCCCGATTTTAGTATAAGATCATTAATAATTAATTCACTATCACTCGAACCAGTTAAATAATCTTTTTCCAGAACCATGTTATTTATGTAAGATTCATACGGATTACTGGAAGTAACTTTTAAAGTATAGATAGGTTGTTCATTCATTGTTTTTGAATTTATTATTGGTTTCAATTTATCTTGTGCTTTGCTACAAGAGATATTAATTAATAATAAAAAAGCAAAAATTATACTCATTGTTTTATTCATAATAATAAAATTTAATCCATTTTATAGGTTGTTGCAGTTGAGTTCTTGTAACTTGGAATAAGTTTAATTGGATTTAATTCTTTTGGTTTGTCATGAGATCCTCTTTCTTGAAACCCCTATAGTATACGGTGACCATTAATCCTGAAAATTCCCGTTTTCCAATCAACTTTATTATCCCAATCGAAATTAGGATTAGCAGTAATTTTAAAATAACGATCTGCTTTAATTTTATTATAAATTAATTGTTTATCTTATTACCTCTAATTCGTCAGAGCCTTCGGGTATATGCAGTAGAATAGGGAAATTACTCTCAGATGAGTAATTTTCTCCTTTTTCAATTAATCTTAAAGCAGGTTTTTGATCTTGAGTTTCCAAAGTAACTAATCGACCATTAGCATAAAACTTAATTAATGTATTACTAATGGATTCACAATGGATATTGGTTTTGGATATTAATTGTTTAATTTCTGTTATACTATTTTTTTCTTGCTGATCAGTTAAATAATAGAATCTTTTTGATTCAGATATACTCTTTTTAAACATTTTTATAAATAGATTTGAATCGTTATTATCAATAGTACTTTTTAGGAATAAAAATTTATCTTTTACTTTTTGTTCAATATCATTGATTTTAGTTAAATCTTTGGAATGTTTCCAGCCTTCAACGGTATAAGGTAAATTATTTATATCAAAAGAATCTATAATATTCCAACTACTTAAATTTTTATTTATTGTAAGTTTTGGTAATACATAAATTATCTTTCCTTGATTTGATGAAGTTATAACATTATTATCATTATTTACTACACTAAATACTTTTAGCGTAAAATCAGTATCATTAGGTATTTCTTTATTGTCGTAGGAATATAAAATTATCTTAACTTCTTGTTTTCCCGAATTTATAATATATGGATTAATTGGAGTTATGTAGTTATCAATATTCACTGGTTTTAAATAACTTTTAACTAAAATATCATTAATATATATTTCAAAACCACATTTATTATTGTAGTCATATTCTATAAAATAAAAAACATTATCTTTCATTATGTTATCTTTAAAGTCAATATTATTTTTTCCTGCATTACAAGAAAAATTAAAAATTATTAATATTATAAATAAATATCTATTAATCATTGACATAAAATTTCCTACTCTTTTATTTACCTTATTATTTCTAGTTCACTGGAGTTTTTTGGCTTATGATAAAATAATGGATAAGTATAAATTACAGATTTTCCATTCTTAATTATTTCACTTTTTAAACATGATTCACCATTATTATCTTCTAATCTAGCCAATTTACCATTACCATAAAACCTTATTTCACAATTCGTAAATGGTAATATTTTTTCTTCTGGGAAAGGCGTTATTTCGTCATCTTGTTTTTCATATAATGATACTGATTCTTCGAAAATTTTATTTTTAACTAATAACCTAAAAGCAGAATTATCTTTCTTTTCAATAGCATTTATTATTTTTTCATATGCTATATTTAATTCTTTTTTAATATTTTCAGTATTTTCAATAGATTCTGAATTTTTCCATCCTGTTAATTGATAAGGGACATAAACGCTAAATTTGGTTTGAAACTCCCAATAAGGCAGTCCTTCTTTAGGAACTATCATATCAGGTATTTTTAAAATAATTTCTCTTTTGTTAGTAAATGACCATGCATCTATCTTTTTATTTAATTCTAATGAAAAATAACTATTTGGTAATATCGTGTTATTATCTTTGAGAGGGTATACCTTTATTGTTAAAATCTGATCACCAGACTCCAATATCCCTGTATTTATTGGAAACTCCATATTCATTCCACCAGACTTTTCAAAAAATTTTAATAAAGGTAAATCATTCACTCTTATATCAAAATTAACAGCATAACTCTTTACATTTATTAGATAATAAGGTCTATTTTCGAAATTATTTATAGTGGAATTTTAAGCATGTTTCAAGCTAATTTTTTCTATTTCATTATTACTTGTTGCGAATGCCAATGAAATAAAACTTGTGAGCAGTAATATAATTATGTTACGGCTAATCATGTAGATAATATTTTTCATCAATCTCAAGTTTTCCTTCCTTAATAAAAATTTAGTCTTCTTCTTTGTTGTTTAAAACCATTGACTTTTACATCTAAGCTTAATGTGATATTAACACCAGAATGTCTTGCAGTCGGTTAAAAATATTAGTGAAAAAATTCTTTTCGTCTAAGGAAAATCCATTAGATTTCATAAGCAAATAATTTTAAATTATTAATTCTTAATCTTCTTTACATTTACATTACTGTTCTATTATATAGCTTTATTACATAAATTTGGTTACCTTCCTTATTGGCTGTATGATTCGAAAATCTTCTTTTCTTCCAAAATTTCCGGTCCCATCACTTTACTGCCATACCAGTATAATTTTTTTTCTATGATTTTTATAGGTCTCCATTTTTCATTAAATGTATAATACCGAGCGGTTACGTACAAACCTTTTTTTTCTCCTTCTGTTTCTAAATAACTATTCAATTCAACGTAATCTTCTATCGTTACCTTTCCATTACTGCCGTCTATATAAAAGGTTCGATCTTTAACTATAGCTCCGTCTCGATAAATGGAATCTTTTTCTATTATGGAATAATACACGGCGTACAAAGGTTTAATATCATCTTTAGGAGAAGTTAGATGTTTGGCAACAAAAATTCCTTCTGTTCTAACGCTTAAATCAATGCCGTATAAGGATTTCATTTTTTGTATCAAATCCTCTACCGTAAAAGAATACAGATAATCACAATTAATCACATTTTTGCGATTACCATTTTCATAAAATGATACAAAATCCCCAATATCAAAGCCGTAAAATTGTCTAACCGTTGTAAATAATTTTCCATTAGGATAATATCTTCTTTCAATACGATAAGGACTTCCTTCTTGATCAATAATTTCTCTTATATAATGATCTGGCTCTATGTATTGATAAACGCAAATATTATTATCTAAATAATAGATATAACTATCTCTATTAGTGTTTTTGATTTTTTCTTTGAATGTTTTTAAGTCAAACGTTTTGGTATAAAGGTCAAAATCTTTCATGGATTGAGAGTAGCTGGAGGGTATCATAGACATGATTAAAATTAGGATTGTAAGTAACTTTTTCATGAGGTTATTTTAACTTCCTTGCATAATAGAATAGGTTTAATGAACTTAGAACAAATGCTTTTTATCTGTCTATGCAGAATTTTTTAAATCAAAATAATAGGTTAAATAGAAGCAAATTATAGCAATTATTTTTTTAATTTTAATAGAATCAGTTAAATTTTATATAATTAATTCGATATTCCTCCGAATCCACAGCATAAATAGTAAATATAATCCTTAGCATTTGTTTTTTATGTGTCTCTATAAATAGTTGGGGGCACGATCGATTATAAGTCTGAAAAACGCTTCTTAACACCAAACTCTTTTTTGGTTAAATTTATCAGTCTAAATTAATAGTCATAGAACATTAATCAAGCAAAAGAAGCATGTAATGACCAGAAGTTGGCGGTGCGTTGAAAAATCATCTGGATGGATACCGTAAAAAGTTTTTATTATTTTAGTATAACTAATTGATAATTATATAGATTTAAGATTAAGATGCAAAAACATCATTTGTCTAAAAAGACAGCAAAAGAAACGGTAGAAATTTTATCTTCCCTATTTTAATTAATAAACAATGAGTTATAATTAGAGTGTTCCCTATATACATAGGGATAAACCGTAAAACTCCAAAATGTACGACTAGCATTCCCTGTGTTCCCTATATACATAGGGATAAACCGTCATTTTTGATTGATGTTATTAGCTCGACATTGTGTTCCCTATATACATAGGGATAAACCGTTTTATTTTATAATAAATTTTATAATCTCTCTGTGTTCCCTATATACATAGGGATAAACCGGCTATGCGGCTTCGATGATGTCTTCTCTTGGTGTGTTCCCTATATACATAGGGATAAACTGGAATCGATATAAAACAATATATACGATATAATGTATTTCTTGTATACACAGGGATAAACAAAAAACACATTAACATTATTTAATGAAAGCGAAATTTATAATTCAGGAAAAGAATACATTGAAGCTGCTTAAAAAACTTATAATTTGTATATCAGTATTTTTAATGATCGGATGCAATCAAGCCGAACAGCCACAAAGTTCTAAAATCATCAGTGGAAAACCTTTTGATATTAGACACCTCGATTTTTCCGTCCCTATCGATACTCTTTTGTCTGAGTTTAAGGGTAAATACTACAAAGAACCTTTAGGAAAAATGACATCACCTGATGATGATGAGATGATTGGTTATACTTATATTTTAGTTCGATTAGCTGATGAAGATTATTATTTCTACAAAAAAAATGTCAAATTAGATAGGATAATAATCATCACTGATTTGAACGGTACTATCTATTCTTATACAGGAGAAATAAAGGCACCTACGAAATGGGTTAAAAGTGCAATAGAAGATTTTCACGAAAAAAACAGCCAATATTTAGAAGATAATTTAATGAGCGAGAAAATGGAAAGAGAGTATCGAGAAAAATTTGATTTACACTATTACTGCTATCACTTACCCGATCGATACTTAAGTACGAGCATTCAAATTAACGATTTCGATGACCGAGATACTATGGTTGGCTGGATTAGGGGAGAAAATCCAATTGAACCAAAAAATGAATCACTTAAAGCTCAAACAGGAGCATATATGCGTAAAAATTAGTTTATAGTAAAACAGAGAAAAAAATTAGAAAGGTGAATACATTGAAATTAATACCTAGAATCATCTTTATACTACCGCTTATATTTATGGCAAATTGTAATCAAGCTCAAATTACCACAGTGTTCCCTATATACATAGGGATAAATTGCTAGATTTTTAAACTTTACTCTAATTTAAAAAACTAGATAGTTTGTAAAGTTAATTTTTATATTAGATATGTTTCTTTTCTGATTATCTATTCTCACAGAAAGTATTATTAGGATTATTAAGAAAGTTAGTAATCAATCCTATTAAATTAAAATTAAATAACGTTAGTGTGCAAATCTTAAATTACCTAAATATTACCTTATTCATAGCAGTGAAATAAATGTTCAATAATATTATGTCCCCTGACATTAAAATCATAACAATAAACCATTTAATGATTATGATAAAAGATGTTGCTAGTGTTGCTTCACTTTAAAGCATTAGACTTTATAGTACCTATTTTTAAATGGGTTCATGTCAGAAATATAATCCACTAAAGATCCCCCCATACAAGATAAAAATAGTTCGGATCGATCGTATAAAACTAATTGTCCGATAAGAAGATGACTTACTTAAACAGAGCCTAATACAAGCTAAAAAAGACGAAAAAGCATCCTGAGGTTGGTCAAGACAGTGTATAAAAATGATTAGTAAAATAATCTTTTTTCCAATCCACTCATAAGAAAATTTTTTCTAAACCAGCGTATCGCTCAATAAAGCTTATTCAATAGCGCAATCATTCAATAAAATCTTCATAATATCAAGAAACTGACAATAATCTTCTTTTTTCATACACGTTAAATTGATGCAATATGAGCAAATTATTATAGATTTTAAAATTTTAACATGATAATTATAGTTGTAGAGGTAACAAAAATTTAATAAAGTACACCCAACAAATTAATGATAAACGATTCAAGATAGAGTATGACAAGTCATTAACTTATTGATTATATGGTTTTTTTAATTGCTATTATTGAATGAAAGTTTTAGAAATATATTCGACCCCAGCAGGAATCGAACCTGCAACTAGCCCTTAGGAGGGGCTCGTTATATCCATTTAACTATGAGGTCATAAAGGGCGTTTATTTTAATAAATTTAAAAAAATAATGCCATTTAAATAACGAAAAATTTTGTATTATGTGTAAACATGATACAATAACGAAATCAATAACCTGAATTATTTTTAGTTGAAAATCCTATGAAGAAAAAAATAATTGCTATGCTCTTCTCTGTTATGACGCTTACAAGTTGCGCATCATATGATCCTGAAAGCAATTCATACAGTGATCCGCTATCTGGATTTAATAAAGCAATGTTTAACGTCAACTACTATGCATTAGATCCTTATATTTTGCGTCCGGCTGCTGTCGTTTGGAAAGATCATGTTCCTTCGCCAATTCGTAAAGGATTTGTAAACTTTTCTTCGAATCTTTCTGAACCAGCTTCAATGGTAAATAACCTTCTACAAGGTGAGGTTCAACAAGCAGGTAAACATTTAGCAAGATTCTTTTTAAACACTGTTTTTGGTTTTGCGGGCTTATTTGATGTGGCAAGTTTAGCCGATCCTCAATTACAAAAAGGGAATAAACGCTCTTTTGGTGATGTACTTGGTCACTACGAAGTACCTTATGGCCCATATGTAGTTCTACCTTTCTATGGCTCTGCGACACTTAGACAAGAAGGTGGCGACTTAGTCGATACGCTTTATCCACCTTTAGCATGGTTAGATTGGCAATGGGCATTAGCACGAGGAGTATTTGATGGTATTGAGGCTCGTGCTGCGGCTATTGAATATGAAGATCTGATAAAAAATAGTGATGATCCTTATAACTTTATGCGTAATGCTTACTTCCAACGTAATGATTTTAATGCTTCAGGTGGAAAGGTCGACCAAAAGAAACAACAAAAACGTGAAGAAAGTATCGATAGCTTTATTAATGATATCGATTCACAATAACTTGTTTCATCATAATATATAAATACAAAACCGCTGTTTAAATAGCGGTTTTTTATTTGCCCTTCATTTCAGGTAAATTGTGCCAAAATCGTTTTGGCATTTGTTGACGTTGTAATTTAGGATTTTCTCTTTCTTTAATAGATAACGCATTAAAGTAACGATGCCATAGGGTTTGAAACAGTTTTTCATCTTTGGTGAGATACTGTTGATTCACTTGACTATCTACGATCAACTCATCATGATCAACCAAAGAAATTTTTTCAAGTTTGTCGAGATCATAAAAGTAACCATATTTACGTTTTTCATCGTAAATCGCCCATTTCTGATCGGCATAACGATCTTTAAAAAAATTTAAGACTAAAGGCAAGGCGTTATAGATAGGAGCAATAACCGAAAAATAGATCTTTTCACTTTGTCTCTCATTGAGATTATCAATTGGGTTTTCAATTGTATTGAAGCGAACAAATTGCATTAAATGATGCCGTTCCCGACTCACTTTTTTAGCTATGTCATGAACGGTTAGTACATCAGGATCACCAAAATCGGTTTCAATAGCATGCTTTGATTTGAAAACTTTACAGATATAACGAAAAATAACAAAATCACTTTCTGGTAATTCAGAAAGCCAAACATACTTTAATTGATTAAGCGCAACGTGAGATAACTTTTTGTTCAAGGCTGCTTGTACCCGTTCATATTTACTGTTACGCAGTTCCACATGATGCGTATCGGATACTAACAAAGGCACAAGCTCATTATGCGCCAACAAACAATCGGGCATCTTTTTTTGCTCAAACGCATCAAACACTGCGCATAGCAATCCTTCAAAACTCTTATCATATTGAAAAGCTAACATGATTTACCAACCCATCACTAATTGCTGAGGAATATGATCGTTTTTGACTTCAAGCAACGGTTTTTCTTGCAAGGAAAGCCGAATATACTCTTCGGATGAATCTAGCAATTTAAATTTTCGCATTTCATGGCAAATAATAAAAAATTGGGCTCTTTTTAGTACAACGCCAATACGTTTAAGCGCTTCTAAATTTAGTTTACGGTGTCGCCTTGCTAAAACAATTAATTTTGCCGATTTAACACCAATACCGGGTACTCGTAAAATTTTTTGATAACTATCACGGTTTATATCGACTGGAAAGAATTGGGGATTTCGAATAGCCCAAGCCAGTTTAGGATCAACAGTTAAATCAAGATCAGGATATTGATCATTGACAATTTCATCGACACTAAAATCGTAGAACCGCAATAACCAATCAGCTTGATAAAGGCGATTTTCTCGCACTCTTGGTACTTCTTGCAATACGGGTAATCTTTTATCATAACCATTAACAGGAATAAAACCTGAATAATAAACTCGCTTCATACTTGGTCGTTTATAAAGTTTAGCCGTTAGTTGTAAAATCTGGCTGTCTGTCTCATCTGTTGCCCCGATAATGACTTGAGTGCTCTGCCCTGCTGGGACAAATTTTGGCGTAGACTTAATTTTTTTTCGATCTTCAATATTTTCAAGTAAGTTTTGATGAATATGTCGCATTGGCTGATAAATACTTTGATGATCTTTATCGGGCGCTAATAACTTTAGATTTTTTTCTGTTGGGATTTCTAAGTTAACACTCATTCGATCAACCAACAAACCAGCCTGAACAATAAGATCATTACTGGCACCAGGAATCGCTTTCATATGGATGTAGCCATTGAATCCATGTTCATTACGCAATATTTTTACGACTCTAATCATTTTTTCCATCGTGTGATCAGGGCTTCTGACGATGCCAGAACTTAAGAAAAGTCCTTCAATATAGTTGCGACGATAAAATTCAATGGTTAAATCGGCTAATTCTTTGGGCGTAAATCCTGCTCGAGGAATATCATTACTTTGGCGATTTATACAATAAGCACAATCAAACATGCAATAGTTGGTTAACATGATTTTTAGCAAGGAGACACAACGGCCATCAGCAGTGAATGAATGACATATTCCACAGCGATGAGCACTACCAATCCCTTTATTTTTATTAGTTCGAGATGAGCCACTGGAAGCACAAGAAATATCATACTTTGCTGATTCAGCTAATATTTCAAGCTTTGATATCATCTTTTCATTCATAGCCAACCCCTAATACTGTATAAACGAACAGTATTATACTAATCACTTTTTAATTAGCAAGTAAATAAACAATCAGAAAAGTGTAATTTTAGTATCGAAAAAGCCTTTAATCTTAAGCTGTGAATGGGTAATAATGGATCTAACCGAAAGTATAATTGCTAGATTTTTTTTATTTATTGAAATAAATAAATTCACTAAAACAAATAAAATAGATACGTAAGGTATTGTTCAGCTTACAAGTGTACGCTATAATCACATCAATTTTTCTTATGAAGCCAGATAATTTAGGAGCAGAATATTAAATGAAACGAGTTGTTATTACCGGATTAGGTATTCTTTCGAGTATTGGAAACAATACTAAAGAGGTTTTAGAATCGTTAAAAGTTGGACGTAGCGGAATCACTTTTTCTCAAGAAATGAAAGATAGCGGAATGCGAAGCCATGTTTGCGGTAATGTTAAATTAGATACTACAGGGCTTATCGATCGCAAAATCGTGCGCTTTATGAATGATGCTTCTATCTATGGTTATCTTGCTCTTCAACAAGCTATTGATGATGCAAAATTGACTCCTGAACAAGTCTCAAATCCTCGAACTGGTTTAATTGCTGGCTATGGTGGTTCAACCAAAACTCAATATAATGTCGTTGCAGGTATGAAAGAAAAGGGGTTACGTGGCGTGGGGCCTTATGCGGTGACAAAATCAATGTCATCAGCAATTTCAGCTTGTTTAGCAACACCTTTTAAAATCAAAGGGATTAGCTATTCGATGACGTCAGCTTGTGCAACGTCTGTACACTGTATTGGTCATGCTGCTGAGCTGATTCAACTCGGTAAGCAAGATATCGTTTTTGCCGGTGGTGGTGAAGAACTTTGTTGGGAAATGTCATGTGAATTTGATGCAATGGGTGCGTTATCAACTAAATACAATGATACACCTGAAAAAGCATCTCGTGCCTATGATGCCAACCGTGATGGATTTGTTATAGCCGGCGGTGCTGGTATGGTTGTAGTTGAAGAGTTAGAGCATGCGCTTGCTCGTGGTGCCCATATCTACGGTGAACTGGTTGGTTATGCTGCTACATCTGACGGTTATGACATGGTAGCCCCATCTGGTGAAGGTGCAATGCGTTGTATGCAACTTGCGATCCAAGATTTAGATGTGCCTGTGGATTATATTAATACACACGGTACATCAACACCTGTTGGTGACGTTAAAGAGCTATGGGCTATCAAGCAAGTATTTGGTGATAATATCCCGGCGATTTCATCCACTAAATCAATGACTGGTCACTCGTTAAGTGCGACAGGTGCACAAGAATTAATTTATTCATTATTAATGTTAGAACATGGCTTTATTACGCCAAGTATTAACATTGATGAACTGGATGAAGCCGCTATTGGCATGAACATCATCACTGAACCAACCGAGCGTGAATTAACGACAGTCATGTCGAATAGCTTTGGATTTGGTGGGACTAACGCTTCAATTGTCATGAAAAAATATAAAGCTTAGTCTGGTGTTTTAGTTAAATAAAAACCGTTCTCTTTGGAACGGTTTTTTTATTCACGTTCAAAAATATCGCTAACATTCCTTTTATAATTATCCTATTTTCATTGGTTAACTAATTAATGCGTGACTTTAACCTGACTTATTTTTGAATCAAATAGTAATCAATAAATCTCGCAGATACTTTTATCTCTTTTACAATACGATGATTTTTAGAGAAAATAAAATAATTTTACTTTTCCGATTAGGTTAATCTTATAGATTTCTTCTTAGTTATTCTGACTATTTTTATTCCACTTGTTTAATCAAACCTTATGGCAACCATATTAATTAATTGAATAGCAATAACAAAAAGCAGCGCATTGCTCTACTTTTTTAACGTGTTATTTTTTGAATGAATAGCGTTAAAATTGCCGATGCAATCAGTGATAGCACCATAAATAAAAAACCATTTTGGTATCCACCATCTGATTTTTCAATTAAAAAACCGATGATAAAGGGTGAAATGATTCCGGCAACTTGTCCGCCAAAATTAACGATACTGGAAGCTTTACCCATAATGACCGTTGGAATAAGTTGCATTAACATTCCCCAAAAAATAGCAAAGGCAATAAACATAAACAACGCTGAAATACATTGAAAAGCAATGGCTGCATCAAGATTTTCAACGTTAAACATGAGAAATAAAAAACTAGCAGATAAGATTGCGGTAACGCCATAAATAATTTTGAGTCGTTGTACAAATTTATCGGCAAGATAGCCACCGATCAAGGTACCTACTGCACCAAATAAAAATGGGATAGCGGCCCATATCCCAGTCTTAGATAACGATAATCCTCTTGCTTCCAGTAAATAACTGGGTAACCAAGTCGTAAATCCCCAAAAAGTAATATCAAATAAAAACCAAATTAGCGACAGCTTCCATAATAAAGGCATTTTCAACACATCCGCTAGCGACTGGCTATTATTGCGCAAATTGACGTTATGATTAGGGGGATTAAAATTGTCATTGCATTCTTGTAGTTCATGCAGTTCTTCAGGCTTGATTAAGGGATTTTCAGCAGGATGATTGTGTATCAAACGGTAGATAAGATAACCTAATACTAATCCGGGCAGGCTCAACAGAATGAAAACGGCACGCCAACCTAACCATTCGATAATTGTCACCGCAACGATGACCGAAATAGCAGGCCCTAATGTATTGACAGAAGATTGAATCGCAGTGGCTCGACCTCGTTCTTTAGTAGGAAAATAAGTGGCAATGGTTTTCCATGATGAAGCAGGAAACCCGCCTTCTCCTAGACCAAACAGAAATCTGACTAATAACATTAAAGGCAGAATATAGATTAGACCTGTAAAAAAAGTAAAAACTGACCACCAAATGATGGCGAATGCCATGACTTTACGGGATCCAAATCTATCGGATAAATACCCGCCCGGTATTTGAAAAAGGGCATAACCAATAAAAAAAGCACTGATAATTGATGCTTGTTCTATTTTATCCAACCCTAAATCGTCACCAATAAAGGGAAGCGATACATTCATCACCATTCGATCGAGAAATGATACTAACCAAGCAGACCATAATAACAACAGGATACTATAACGACCTTTCCACTTTTTAGGATGATATCCCGATGTCGGCTCTTTATTTGTTAAGATACTCATAGCATTTCCTTAAGTATAATTAGGCTATTGTCCTCCATCACTCAAATCAATGAGCAACGAATCACAACGCTTTTAGACGCTAATTTGATAATCTGCTTTTATTGCAACCAATAACAACTAACTTACTTTTCGATATAAATGGTGTATCTAATACTTTTAATAGTCATAAGATCAGCTCACCTTAGTGAGCTTTATAACGATGACGATATATTACGAATTTTGATAAATGTTCCAGGCAGCTTGAAGACCAGCACCTTGTATGGTTTTAAAGCCAAGACGGTTTAACACGGCTTCAAATGCGGTCAAGGTTTGTAAAACACACTGTTTTCTGGCGTTATATCCCATTGTGCCAATGCGCCAAACATTCCCTTTAAGTGGGCCAAAAGATGCCCCTATTTCGATACCGAAATCATTCAGCATTAGGTTACGAACTTGTTGGTCGTCGATATTTTCAGGACGCATAACCCCAACCACATTATTCATTTTGTATTTAAGATCGCCAAAAAGTTTAAGCCCCATCGCTTGCAAACCTGCGACCATTGCCTCGCCATTAATACGATGACGTTCAATAACATTATCTAGTCCTTCTTGTAACACAATACGGGCACACTCTCTTGCAGCGTAAAGCATCGAAGTTGCTTCTGTGTGATGATTAATGCGTTCCACCCCCCAATAGCGGATGATCATATCGATGTCAAAATAGTTAGAATAGATGATTTCGTCATTGCCACTGGTATCACCCTCTGCACGAATGCCTAATTCAACGCATTTGCGAGCTTGAATAACGTCGACCATCGCAGGACTTAAGGTTAATGGTGCAACACCCGGTGGGCCACTTAAACATTTTTGTAAACTGACTGATACCCCATCGAGTTGCCATTTATCCACTTCCAAAGTATTACCGACGATTGAAGCTGTCGCATCAACATACGACAACACACCATGTCGGCGACAAATTTCACCGATTTTATCAAGCGGTTGAAGTAACGTTGTCGAAGTATCGCCCTGAACACAAAGTAATAATCTCGGTTTCACTTTTTTGATCGCATCTTCAATCACATTAGGATCAAACACTTCACCCCATGGTACTTCAATCGTGTGGACTTGTGCCCGACAACGATGGGCAATCTCGCATAGCAATAATCCAAACCGACCAAAAACCGGTACCAAAACTTTATCACCCGGACGAATCGTTGAGATTAAGACCGCTTCAATTCCTGCTCGTGCTGTGCCATCAATCACAAAAGTTTGCTCATTGGTGGTTTTGAAAATATCTCGATACAGTGCCATTGTTTGATTCATATAATCCGTCATAACTGGATCAAATTGACCAATTAATGGCGCAGCCATAGCACGGGTCACTCTTGGATCGGCATTAATTGGCCCCGGTCCCATGAGTAAACGCATTGGCGGATTAATTTGATCATACTTATCTAGGTCTAACATATTATTTTTCCTTTATTAATATCAAATTTGTTAATTAACAATGTCTACTTTAAGAACGAATTGGATTACCTTTTTTTATCAATGTTTTTTAAAAAACGAAGCGCAATAGGATGATGATATTTAAACAAATTGACGATTTCATTCATCACTTTACCCATATTCGATTTTTTCCATGCTAACGAAAGTGGTGAGGGTTTGCGTTCATTAATCACTTTGCATTCAATTAATTCCCCCGTGTCCAAATAGGGTTGACACAAAGAGCGAGGCAAAAATCCAATACCAAGCCCTTTTAAATGACAAGCCAATTTAGTTGAAATATCCGGTACGATGATTTCGGTCTGACTTGGCAATAACCATGCCACACGTTTATTCATGTGAATAGAGGTGTCTTCAACATTGATTGCAGGATATTTACGCAGTGCATCATTTGATAAAGGAGTATCTATACGAGTGATAGGATGATGCTTAGCTGCTACAAATGCCCAAGTTATTTCGCCTAATGGGAAGATATTAATCATATTATCCAGTGATTCCGTGCCTGTTGCCCCAATAGCAAGATGACATTCTCCATGTAACAATGAATCCCACACCCCCATATAAACTTGGCGATTAATCGTAAAATGGGTAAAAGGAAATTTTTCCAGTAGATAATCTAGCAGTTCTGTAATAGCGTCGCTGTCATATAATAGGTTATTAATGGTTAAATTGACTCTACGTTCAACGCCATCACGAATTTGTTGTAACTCTTCGGGCATTGAATTTAACCATAATAACCACTGACTACAGTGCTCATAAAGGTGTTGACCGGCAAGCGTAAGTGAAACCGTTCGAGTGGTTCGTTCAAATAGCTGAGTGTTGAGTTCAGCTTCTAATGATTTTATTCGATAGCTAATTGCGGCTGGGGTTTTATATAATAACTTTGCGGCTTTAGAAAAACTGTTACACTCAACAACTTTAGTAAATGTGCGCATGGTTTCTGTATCTAACATACTTCAATCCCTTATGACAAAACGATCGATACCAAGCCAAATACCAAGCAACAGATCAGCCCCTGAAGTATGACCATAATTTGATATCTCAGCCAAAGATCGATGTTGATATTTTTGTTGATTGAGTGCGGTTATTACTTGCAGTACTTGTAATGAAAATCTTCCTTGCAGGGCATGACGTAAAAAAGTCGCACTAATAGTTGTCGTTAAAGAATCAAGATCAAGCTTAAGTATGGCACGTTGTAACAAGTTACATCGACGATAAAAACGCTGATCACTTAATAGTACTGCAATCATGCCAATCAAAATATCATCAAAGCTGGGGGTTAATCCTGCTCCTAGACCAATAAAAGGGGTAATATCATCAGAATATCCATTTAATAATGCGTCAATTATGTCACAAAATTGGCACAATTCAGGCGCCCTTTCTTCAGTAATATTTTGTCTTAACTCGCCAAACAATCCTGTAGGATTATCGATCTGCTTGAATAATTGAGCAACTCCATTTTTATCATAATTGGTAAGCGGATAAGGAAGTAATTGCAAAGAGCAGATGTGTGTTTTCGCACTAATTTGAATATGTCCGATAATTAAGTCACCCGTTGCTAATTGTTCGATTGGTTTATGACGTTGAGTTAGTGTCTGTTTGATTAAATCAAATTGAGCACTTTTTAGTACCCAACCCATTGGCGACAAACCGTGACCATAACGGTATAAAGTGATAAGCTGCTTTGCATTATTAATCAGATTAATGGTATGTTCATGCAGACTAAATAGTGTTAAGTCACTCACAGTAATTGGTACATGGGCACTTTTAAGCAATGGCTTTATAGATTGCGTAATACGTTTTGATGTATGGCAAAGTCCCTGCCGATTAAAATCGGCAGAGAATGGTAAGAGCCATTGCTGATTTTCAGCTTGTTTATCGGTACGATGACAATCGGCAAGTTCCTGATTCATAAATTACACTTTCAATTTTATCGCTAATGCCTCAAGCGCTTTTTCAAAACAGGCTAACGGCGCACGCACCGTTCCTGCACCAATTTGCCCCACACCTGCTTGTTTATGGGCAATTCCTGTATTAATTAAGGGCGTAATACCGGTTTCTACAATCAGACGCAGATCTAATCCCATACAACATCCTTGAAAGTTCCAAGACGGTATTTGTAGTTGCATATTATGTTCTAAAAAGATTTCGCTCATCTCTTCTGATACTTCATATGCAACATCCGCGCCACCTGCGCCAACAAAACGGGTTACCCCTGGTGCAGCAACCATTGCCGCCCCACCAATACCAAATGTTTCAGTAATTGCACTATCACCAATATCGGGGTTCGCATCCTTTTGGGAGTATCCGGTAAAGAAAAGTCCTTGTGGTGTGTTAACGGGTGCAGTAAACCATTCATCACCCAGTCCACTGACTTTAATGCCAAAATCTTTACCATTACGTGTCATCGCAGTAATAATAGTGCCGGCTTGGATCTGTGCTGCGCTATCCATAACTGATTTACAATATGCCATGGCTAAATTCAAAAAGAATTGGTCGGTGACACTTAAAAAATCAAAAATCTTCGCCATTTCTTCTTTACTACGATTAAGCAGAGCTAATTTAGGTGATAAGGTACGAAGTAATAATGCCGATGCAGCAATATTGCGTTGATGAAATTCATCCCCCATTGAAATGGCTTGAGCCATCAGTGCGGTTAAGTCGATTCCTTTTTCAAATAATTTTAATGCTTCATTAAGCGCCGGCGCTAATGACGTTTTCATCCAGTGATGACGATTTAACACCTCTTGCCCATAGGCACCAAAACGCATGACTTTCCCAATACCTTCATTCAAATTGCAGTAAGCTCGGTTGCCATGAGTAATATTTTCAACCACAACAACAGGCATATTTGCCGAAGTAATACCACCCATAGGGCCAACAGCATGAACCGAATGACAAGGTATAAATTCCACTTTACCTGTCGTTAGCAAAGCTAGTGCCTGTTCTTCATTTTGCGCCCAGCCTTCAAATAAACAGCCACCAATACAGGCACCTTGCATTGGTCCAGTCATGTCCTGCCATATAATCGGTGGGCCTGCATGTAATAATTTGTAACCTTGTGCCAAAGTCGGGATCACTTCTTTAGCAGCAATAACACCAACCCAATGCGGTCTTGCCGCTTTAATTATTTCAATAATGGCCTGATTTGCTTCATTAATTGATGAGTTCATTGTTACAACCTCTTAGTTTAATTTTTTCAAAATAGCCGCTAATTTTTGATTGCCACCAGCTATCGGTGCCCATTGATAATGCACCACAGGAATATTTGATGATTGCAGATCTTCAGCAAAACTCCGCAAACCGGCATTAATCACACTGATATGATCAAGTAAAGGGTAAGGTTTTAAGCAATCAATCTTATTTGCTGGCGTAATTAATTTTGTGGCTAATAAAATGGCTTCGGGTAAATTATCCATTACGGTAATACCTGCCGATTGAAGTGCTGCAATTTGCTTACTACGACATTGTGGATCGGATTCAGATCCTGTCACCGTGGCAATAGCAATTAAGGGATGATGAGAAGATCGTTTAGCGATAGCCTTGTTGTAACCTGTGATTATTGATTCAGCCGGATTCGCATTTGCGCCATAGCCTATGACCAGATCCAGTAACAATACCCCCACCCCTGTTTGCTCGCCCAATTGTGCTATTGCATGTTCACGTATGGATGGGTCAATCATGGGATGTGGGCGCCCAACGGTATAAAAGTCATCGCCCAGATCAATAATTTTATGACCTTGCTGATCGAACATGATGCCTTTGTCGTGATTATCACTGAGCAAAAGATTGAGTTGATTAGCCAGCAACATTGCGGCTTCCGATGCTAATGTACCACCGGTATATAATCCCATAATGGTTTGATGAGCCACACTAGGCAACGTGCTCATCGCACTTTCAACTTTGGCTAATAAACAAGCTAATCTAGCTGCTTCATCTAACGTGCTGGCAAAAAAGATATTATCGTCTTGCCGTTTATCAATACGGGAACCTAAAAAGAGCGCCACAATAGGTTTAGCTATTTGCTTCATTGCATTAATCACTTTTATACGGACACTTTCAGCTGGCGGTTTAGAAATAAAAGTAATGACTTGCGTTTGCTTATCAGCCGCCAGCATAGTTAATGCGGTTAATGCGCTAATCCCCCCTACTGCTTGCGATAAATCACGTCCGCCAAGTCCAATTGCTTGTGTAATTCCCTGATTGAGTAATGCAATTTGTGAAATCACTTCTTGAATACCGGTTCCCGATGCCCCAATCACCCCAATGTTACCCTTAGGTATCACGTTAGAAAATGCCAATGGCGCCCCAGCGATGATTGCCGTTCCACAATCCGGCCCCATGACAATAAGATCTTTTGCTGCTGCGCTTTTTTTCAAACGGATTTCATCTTCAAGCGACACATTATCGGAAAATATCATGACATTTTTATTTTCATCTAACGCTTGTTCTGCCAATTCTGCCGCATATTCACCGGCAATTGAAATAAGCACCAAATTAGCATCAGGGAGTTTTCGATTAGCGGTTGCAAAACGCCTTGCTTTAAGTAATTTACTGCCCCCCTGCTGTTGCTGAGCAATATTTTTTAAAGCCTCTTCAAGTTGTGAACGAATTAAATCTATGGCATCGCTAGCATCATCATGCGTTTTAATTGCTACACAGATATCATTAGGCGTTGCTTGATTGAAAGTATCACTCCAAAATCCCGTGGCGACAAGCAATGATTTATTGGCTGGTGTTCCCATCATAACGGAAACTTCATCGACTTCTTCAAGGTTACTCAGCTTTTTAGATATCAACATGAGGCTAACAGAATCCTGAAAACTACCTTTTTTTATGAAAGATTGAATCATGAGAATTGGACCTCTCAGTTATTAAATTATTGTAATAAATGCTGTAATGGTAATTGGAAATAAATAGATATGCGCTTGCTAGATGTTAAAAGACATTTTCATTGACGCGATAAATTATCCTACTCAGTCATACCCTGCTATCCGCTTTGAATCTGTTTTACAACAACAATATTGCGTTAACCTATTAAATCTAACTATCAGACTATATTTATATATTACGTAAAAAAAGCGGAATAAATAGGTCATAAGTCACAAAACAATCATCTATATCATTAAATAAATATGAATATAATCATGAAGATAAATTATTATTAAAAAATTTTTTATAATAATAACCCATTAATTTAATTAAATTTTATAAATCTAAAATAGTTAGTTTGATCACATTATTCTCTGCTATTAATAGATAGTCTAAACGGCAAATAAACAATTATCGAATTTGTTCCATAACTAAAAGCCTAATTAAAAACGAGTAGTTAAAAAGAGTTAAAGCAATTTTTCTAAACGAATGGTTAATGATAGGTAAACGCTTATGAATATCTTGTATGATGATGTGGCTAATGCAGTTAAATGGATATCGAGTTTTGGGGGGCTTGAACAAGGCGGTACCACCCGACTGCTATATACACCAGAATGGCTGGCCGCCCAAAATGCCTTAAAAGACAGAATGACGCAAATCGGTATGGAAAGCGACTTTGATGAAATAGGCAATCTTTATGGACGATTCAAAGGTAGCAAATATCCGAATGAAGTCATTATGTCTGGGTCGCATGTTGATACCGTTGTTAACGGTGGCAAACTTGACGGGCAACTTGGTATTATTGCTGCGTTACTTGCCATGCAATACTTACATCAACATTATGGTCAACCGTTACGAACACTAGAACTCATCTCAATGGCAGAAGAAGAAGGTAGCCGTTTTCCGTATGTTTTTTGGGGAAGTAAAAATGTGTTTGCCATTGCCGATCATCGTGATGTTAATGAGATTGAAGATAGTGACGGAATCAAATTTGTTGATGCCATGAAAGGATGTGGATTTAATTTCAAAACTCAGCCTGCACGCAACGACATTAAAGCTTTTCTAGAAATTCATATCGAACAAGGGGGCGTGCTTGAAAAAGAACAAAAAAGTATCGGTGTGGTGACAAGCATAGTTGGTCAGCGCCGTTATAACATCCGCTTAATTGGCGAAGCTAACCATGCCGGCACAACACCAATGGGTTATCGTAAAGACGCAGTTTATGCCTTTAGTCAAATCTGTTATCAATCAATTAATAAAGCCATAAAAGTGGGTGATCCCTTAGTCCTGACTTTTGGGCACGTTGAACCTAAACCGAATGTTGTAAACGTCGTGCCGGGTGAAGTGCTATTCACGATGGATTGTCGACATACCAATAAAGCGGAACTCGTCGCCTTCACCGAAGAGATTGAAGCGGATATGATTCGCATCGCCAATCAACTTAATCTTGAGATCGAAATCAATCGCTGGATGGATGAAGATCCCATTCCTATGGACACTAAATTAATTCATCTGCTAGAAGAAATTTGTGATCAAGAAGGATTAAGTTATCGGGTAATGCATAGCGGTGCAGGTCATGACTCACAGATTTTCGCGCCTCGTGTTCCAACAGCAATGCTATTTGTGCCGAGTATAAAAGGCATTAGTCACAATATTGCCGAAGATACCAAAACCGAAGATTTAGTTGAAGGCATTAAAGCGCTCACTTATGCCCTATATAAACTAGCTTATCAAGAGTAAGAGGAATCAATATGACCACGACAGAAAAAACAGGCGGTATTCAATATTGGCATAAAATCGTCGTATTATTATGTCTGGGTTGGACAGTGATGTGGATCTATCGCCCTGTGCTAACCGCTATCTTTCCTGAAGTTCAACAAACTATAGGCCCTCAATCCAATACGGAACTTGGACTTATTGCAAGTTGCTATTTTTTTGCTTACACCGCAATGCAAATTCCGGCTGGCATTCTTGTCGATCGATTCGGTAAAAAAGCCGTGGTGATTCCGGGATTTTTACTCTTTACCATAGCGGCATTAATCATTGGTAATGCACATTCAATTATGATGATTTATGTCGGTAGCTTATTGGCTGGATTAGGATGTGGCTCTTATTATGGATCAGCTTGGTCGCTTTCTGCTGAAAACATTCCTTCGCAACATCGCGGTTTTGCTTCTGCCATTATTAATACTGGTTCAGCATTAGGAATGGGGATCAGTCTGCTTGCCACCAGCTTTTTGGTCAAATCATGGGGAATGCCTTGGGAGTATATGCTATATATCATTGCAGCCTTATTACTTTGTTTAGTGGCAGGGTTTGCCCTGATTATTAAGGAAACGCCAAAACAAAAACAAAATCAAAGTCAATCATCGTCAGCAAAAGAAGCGGTTACATCCGCTGACGAACCGAACGCCAAACACCGATTTTTTAGTAGTCAAATGGTGGCTTCTTATATTATGTATTTTGCCACCTGCTATGGGTATTACATGATAGTTAGTTGGTTACCTAACTTTCTCGAAACCGAGCGCGGCTTTACGGGTGGAAACATTGGATCTGCATCGTCATTGGTTGCCTTTGCTGCCATACCCGGGGCGTTAATCATCAGTAAAATATCAGATAAATACCAAAATAAACGGCTGTTTTTCATTATTGTACTTGAGTTAATTGCAGCAGCGACCCTGTTAACGACCGTACAAGCAACAACCATCACGTTATTGCTAGGTGGGCTCATTTTTTATGGACTGTTTGGTAAATTGGCGGTAGAGCCTATCCTCATCTCACACGTGGCTGATACAGCACCGAAAACAAATTATGGCACTTCGTTTGGAGTATTTAACTTTTTTGGTATGAGTTCATCGGTAATTGCACCGCCATTAACCGGGTATTTAGCTGATCTGACCGGAACAAAAATGACAGGATTTTACGTGGCAATTGGCATTTTAATTATCGCTACCTTGCTCTTTTTCCTGATCAACATGCGTAAACATATCACCAATTAACAAATCAATCATTGCCGATCCAATACGGTAGTCGGCAATAACAATATTGCTTTAAAACGATGCTGTTTTACAGGCTAGTTGCCTTTTACCCTAAAAAAACGAACAGCAAAGTATAAGATTATTATTTTTCAAGGAGATAAATATGGGGTACTTCAATCACAATACCGGTTATCCAAAAGATTTGCTAGCTTCCAGAGCCATCATCAAACGCCAAAATTATGCGCTTATTCCGCCTGATGGATTAGTCAAAAATGTCATTCCGGGATTCGAAAATTGTGATATCACTATCTTATCGACACCTAAGTTAGGTGCATCCTTCGTAGATTATCTTGTCACCATGCATCAAGACGCAAAAAATGTACAAGGTTTTGGCAGTGAAGGGATTGAACTTTTTGTTTATGTCATTAGTGGAGATATTACCGCCACCGCAGATAGCCAATCGTTTAGATTAAAGATAGGTGGCTATTTATATTGTCCTGCTGGGGTAAAATTATATCTACACAATCATGCCGAAAGTTCACGATTATTTCTTTACAAAAGGCGTTATATCCCCTTAGCAAATTATCAAACTCGCATTATTTCCAATCACGTTCAGCAGTTAGAAAGCTTAAATTATGAAAATATGGATAACGTATTTATCCAAGACTTATTACCTAAAGAACTTGGATTTGATATGAATTTCCATATTTTAACCTTCAATCCCGGCGCCAGTCATGGTTACATTGAAACCCATGTCCAAGAACATGGTGCTTATCTGCTAAGTGGTGAAGGGATGTACCTACTTGATAATGAATGGATCCCCGTTAAAAAAGATGACTATATTTTTATGGGTGCCTATGCCTTACAAGCCTGTTATGCCGTTGGTAAAGTGCCTTTAAGTTATATCTATTCTAAAGATTGTCATCGAGACGTTGCTATCTAATCAATCAATAATAAGACAACGTAAACTTAAAAACGGATAAATCCAATAACTTTAACAAATGATCAAGGAAACCATATGGAACTGATTGTCATTGCTTTAGGTGGTAATGCAATTGCCAAACGAAATGAACCTTTATCGGTTGAGAATCAATATCAAAATATTCATTCTACAACCAAATTAATTGCTAAATTAGCAGGTAAATATCGATTAGTCATTGTACATGGTAATGGTCCGCAAGTGGGACTTTTAGCCTTGCAAAATGCAGCTTATTCAAAGGTACCGGCTTATCCGCTTGATATATTAGTTGCGCAAACTCAAGGCATGCTAGGGTATATGATAGGTCAAAGTTTACAGCAACAACCTAATGTTACCCAGGTGGTCACATTACTTACGCAAGTGGAAGTTGATAAATGTGATCCTTCGTTTACTCACCCGACAAAATTTATCGGGCCTGTCTATCCACCCGAACAACAAAATCAACTCAAACAACAATATGGTTGGATATTTAAACAAGACGGTCAATACATTCGGCGGGTAGTCCCCTCCCCTAAACCCAAAAAAATTTTGGAAATTGCAACCATTCAAAAATTGCTGAATGACAATACTATCGTGATCTGTAATGGAGGTGGTGGTATTCCTGTTATCAGCATTGACCATGGCTACCAAGGAGTGGAAGCGGTCATTGATAAAGATCTGTCTGCGGCGCAATTAGCCATACAGCTACAAGCTGATCACCTAATGATATTAACCGATGCTGATGCCGTTTATGAAAACTGGGGGACACCACAACAAAAAGCACTTGATCATGTTGATACTGAACGCCTAAAACCGCTTGCTATCGATGATGGTTCCATTGGACCTAAAGTCAAATCCGTCATTGAATTTGTCGAAAAAACAGGGAATACAGCTTATATCGGTACCCTAACAGATATTGAATCCTTATTAAAAGGTCAAAAAGGAACCGTAATAAAAAACCATTCCATGGATAAATAGAATCCATTCAGAGGAGTACAAACATGAGAGTAGACCGAAAAACATTACATAATTTAATTGCGAAAAAACTACATAAAGCAGGATTAAGCAAAGAACATGCTGATATTGCTGCCGATGCACTAGCCTTTGCTGATGCAAGGGGAATACACTCACATGGAGCGGTAAGAGTTGAATACTATTCTGAGCGGATAGCTAAAGGTGGCATGACCACAAACCCCAATATGACCTATAAAGAAACCGGGCCAGCTAGTGCGATTCTCGATTTTGATAATGGATGTGGTTTGGTTGGCGCAAAAATTGGTATGGATAAAGCGATTGAACTAGCCAAAAAAAATGGCGTTGCCGTTGTCGGTATTCGACGCATGTCACACAGTGGTTCATTATGTTATTTTACCGAAATGGCAGCCGCTCATAATCTTGTTGCTATTTCAATGTGTCAATCTGATCCGATGGCAGTACCTTTTGGCGGTGCCGAAGAATTTTTTGGCACTAATCCTATCGCCTTTGCCGCCCCTTCTGCTGATGAAAGAGTCGTATCATTTGATATGGCAACGACTGTACAAGCTTGGGGTAAAGTATTGTATGCTCGCTCTAAAGGTGCAGCTATCCCCCCTACTTGGGCTGTTGATGAGCAAGGTGAAGCCACTACCGATCCTTATAAAGTCAATGCTTTATTACCTATTGCAGATGCAAAAGGATATGGATTAATGATGATGGTTGATGTGTTATCTGGAATTTTGCTTGGTGTACCATTTGGTAAAAACGTGTCTTCGATGTATGCCGATTTATCCAAAGGACGTGATCTAGGGCATTTACATATTGTCATTAACCCAGAATACTTTGTTGGGCTTGAAGTATTCAAAAAAAGCATGTCTGCGATGTTAGATCAATTGAAACAGGTAAAACCTGCAAAAGGCAATAGTGAAGTATTCTTCCCCGGTGAAAGAGGAAAAAAACGAGAAGCAGATTATATTAAAAATGGGATCGAAATTGTGGATGATATTTATCAATATTTGATTAGCGATGATGTTCACTTTGATCGTTACGATCACAAAAATAAATTTGCAGAATAAAAAGGGTTAATCATTAAGAGTGATTACAAGCTAAAAATAACCTTTTATTGTTGCATCAAAATAGTTAATTATAGAATTTATTGATTTTATTAACGATGTTTCCCTGTGTATACAGGGAACATGTGGTAATTTGAGCTTGATTACAATTTGCCATAAATATAAGCGGTAGTATAAGAATGATTCTAGGTATTAATTTCAATGTATTCACCTTTCTAATTTTTTTCTCTGTTTTACTATAAACTAATTTTTACGCATATATGCTTTTGTTAGTTCTTTAAGTGATTCATTTTTTGGCTCAATCGGATTTTCTCCCTCAATTATGCCAAATAATTTATTTGAATCAGTTCCGCTAATCTGAATATATGTACTTAAATATCGGTCTGGTAAGTGATAGCAGTAATAATAAGAATCAAATTTTTTCTCCAACTCTTTATCTAACTTCTCACCTCTTAAGTTATCCTCTAAATATTGGCTATTTTTTTGTCGAAAATCTTCAATTGCACGTTTAACCTCATTTTTAGGTAACTTTATTTCTCCCGTATAAGAATAAATCGTGCCGTTTAAATCGGTAATAATTAATATCCTTTCCAATTTAATGTTTTCTTTGTAGAAATAAAAATTTTCATCAGCTAATCGAACTAAAATATAAGTATAACCAATCACCTCATCATCATCGGGAGATGTCATTTTTCCTAAAGGTTCTTTGTAGTATTTACCCTTAAACTCAGACAAAAAGGTATCGATAGGGACGGAAAAATCGAGGTGTCTAATATCAAAAGGTTTTCCACTGATGATTTTAGAACTTTGTGGCTGTTCGGCTTGATTGCATCCGATCATTAAAAATACTGATATACAAATTATAAGTTTTTTAAGCAGCTTCAATGTATTCTTTTCCTGAATTATAAATTTCGCTTTCTTTAAATAATGTTAATGTGTTTTTTGTTTATCCCTGTGTATACAAGAAATACATTATATCGTATATATTGTTTTATATCGATTCCAGTTTATTCCTATGTATATAGGGAACTCACCGTAGCAAAATCTACGGTCAAGTTTAGCAGCGGTTTATCCCTGTGTATACAGGGAACATATAATAGAAAATGCATTGATACATTCACCGATCGGTTTATCCCTGTGTATACAGGGAACATTAAAGCACTTTTTTTGCGCTCAAGACACGGGTCGGTTTATCCCTGTGTATACAGGGAACATACTCAGATCGTCCGATTCCCCGTTTTTAGCACGCGGTTTATCCCTATGTATATAGGGAACATACTTATTATAACTTATTGTTTAATAATTAAAATAGGAAGGTGAAAAATTCTACCGATTTTTTTAATTCTTTTTTAAGCAACTGGGGATTGAGCATTAATAGCTTAAATTTATAATTTAATCAATATGTTATATGTGATTTATAAGGGATTTTGCACGATAGTCGTTCTTGTGAGTTTTTTGTCTACCAAACAATTGGGAATCATGATGTGTCTGTAATCGATTGGTTAAAGGTTAATGACAAACTAGCGTGCATTACACATTTTTATATTCTTGCACCTTATATATTTTTCAGTACATGTTTGATACCAATTCATTTGTTGACATCATTTAAGTGAAAAATATCGTTTAGTCTAGTTCATTTTAATATTCTATTATTCTACATGATATTGTTTAGATTTATTGCTGGGTTTGTTTTGAGAGCATACAACTAGCATAGAAAAAAAGCCCTAAAAGGGCTTTATTATGGTTTTGGTAATGTAAAATTTTTAGCACCGTCTTTCATTTTACTCTGTGCCATTGTCATAATTTCGATGAAATCAGCCTCATTTTTAACTAAATCATTAGCGGATTTATAGTTATCTAATGTATTAGGTTTTTGCTTATCAAACGCCCACATTGCTAAATAAACAGCTTCAAGTTTATTCGATGGTTTATCATTTATATCTAATTTATTTAAATCGCTCATTACTGATTTGAGGAATTTGTCAAAATAGCTATCAGCAGTCACGCAACTTTTCAACGAAGGAAAAATAACATTGATTTTAGTACCAAGACAAATCATATCAAGCTTAGTTCCTTTGTTGATATTCATGGCATCATCTTTATTTTTTAGTTCGAGAGACACATATTCAAATTTATTTTTACCATTTGCCACTACATAGGGATCGCCACTCAAATTTGTTTTTACACCTGATGCGACTGTTTTGATATTGACCAAGTTCTTATCGTATTTTTTTTCATATTTATACTGATTATCACTATATTCTTTTATTAGCTGTGCTGAATTAACAGTTGGGATTTCATCCATGAAGCCTGATTTTCCATTTGCTCGGAATACAGATATATCATCCTTAATTAAATATTCAATAATCCTTTTTGCATTTTCATTTGCTGAGACATTAAAACCAATACAAGCAAGAATGGTGAGTAAAACGACTTTTTTCATGAATTATTTCCTTTAAATTAAAATTTTTAAAAACAATAAATTAACAAATTAAATATCACTTTTCAAATTTTCAATGACTACAAACTAATTTATTTTGCCACTTAAAATGCAATCAATCGCCATTATGCTCTATTTTCATGATTTTATTGTATTTTTTGGCGATTATATTTTAAACGCTTAAATCACGACATGATAATATTCTCTATTTAAAAAACGGTTTATAAAGAATTTTGAATTGCAATGTCTTTTGGCAACTTTCTTACTGATTTCTTATTTTAAATCATTACAAAGCAGCCCACCATTGGTTAATTAGTCTTAACGATTTGCATATTCGTAAACAACGCTATGCCATCACTTTATTGGATTTGTGATGAATATTTTATGTAATTTAACTCAGATAGGGAAATTTAATTTGAAAACATGGGGATAGAATTGAAATAAATGACAATAGGGTTGTTTAAATTGCTTCTAAGAATAATTTACATTAGGCATATAAATAACCGGATTTATTGTCGCCAGATTATTGTCATTATGACAGAAAATCAAAAACACTGAATGGGAGTTGAGATACAGGAATAATCACAAAATTTTTATGATAACTAATTATTTTTAATTAGTAATTTTGCTAATAGCATTAAAAAAATTTATCACAAAATGAACCAAAAAGAGTGATTTTATGTTCAGTTTTGATTATCATTATTAAATATTAAAAATGGTAAAGTTTTTTATGTTATAAATTAAGTAACTTAAATTTGGAAATAAAACCCTAAATTATCGACGCTTCAAATACAAAATTTTTCACGCTTTACCAGAAAATCTTAACCCTAAAACAGCAATAAGTTATTTATTTGCAGTAACACAAAATAGATAAAACAGTGGAATAGATATGGTAGAAATTCCGTTTATCTACCCAATAAAACGTACCCTGATACCATAACTTTTATAAAAGGCGATGATGGTGAATTATATCATGAACCCTTAGCCTATTTACTAATTAAACCTTAGAAGTATGCAATGAAAACATTAATTAAACTCACCTTTTAATGATTGCAAATTTTGGTTAATAGAGTGTGATACCAATTGTTCTAACAACCATGTAGGTTATGTTTTAGATTTTTTGGCAATGATAGATTTTACGTCTATCGGCGGCGTGAAGAGCCAAATACAAATAGCATTATGGGATAACTTAATCAATTATGGCGATAGTATTTTTTATCATCTGCTTGATGGACGAAGTAATAGTTTTTGGGCGTTAATCATAAAAAAATGCCTTAACATCATGAAACAAGAGCTGGAAGCGCACAGTCATTTATACTCGCCGATAGAAAACAAATCCGACAAACAAATAGCGCAATATCTTGGCGAAATGGTTAAAATTTTATTAAAATAATATTCTGGATAAAAACTAAAAACAAATTTTACACGCAGGGGAGTATTAACGTGAATGAAGGATTAAAGTTAGAAAACATAAACAAATTATTTGAAAAATTTGAATTACCCGATTTTAACAGCTCATCAGTAATTTATGGTTGTATCCACCCAAAATTATGGAAATTTGCACTTTATCAGGGATTAGCTGCTTTAGATATTAAACATTTCCTTATTTATTTTGATTCCAATGAAATTATTTTAGTTGGTTTAACTCTCACAGGTGATTTAACGAATAATGTTATTCGAATACCCATGACATCAATTTCAAATTTAAAATTCAAAAAAGGTTGGATTAACAACCATTTCGAATTTACGACTTCTGAAAATAAACGATATCCATTTAAAGTGCCTAAATTTGTGCTGATCGCGAAATGGCAAAAACCAAATTTAGCGAATATTATGACTACCTATTTTAATCAATAATCAAGCCAATTATCTTTTTGCTATGTAACTGAAAATCACCTGATATTCTTATTATTGCTTGATTTGATTTTAGTTTTAATATTTTATATCGGGTGCCATCATCCATAAAAGCACAAATTAAAACCATTCAACTATTTTGACTAGCACTTTTGAAAAAGTGTCTATCTGTTCAAACTTGCATATTTCTGATTTCTAGTTTAATTTAGCTATCTGGATTAACTAATAATTGAAGAGTAAACATGACGATATCATTTAAAGAACAACAACAACGTATCAGTTTTGTAAAACATTTTTTTGCTGAACAATTGGCAAAAAACTTATCACTTATTGAAGTGCAAGCCCCTATATTAAGTCAAGTAGGTGATGGGATTCAAGACAATTTATCGGGAACTGAAAAAGCCGTTCAAGTCAAAGTTAAAGCTATTCCTCAATCCCAATTTGAAGTCGTTCATTCGCTGGCTAAATGGAAACGAAAAATATTAAGTATGCATCATTTTCCTGTCGGCGAAGGTTTGTATACGAATATGAAAGCATTACGTCCCGACGAAGATCAACTCTCCCCTATCCACTCAGTTTATGTTGATCAATGGGATTGGGAAAAAGTAATGCGACCAGAAGATCGTAATTTAGGGTATTTAAAACAAACGGTTGAACAGATTTATACTGCAATAAAAGCGACAGAAAGTGCCGTATCGGATAAATATCATCTATCTCGATTTTTACCCGAATCAATCACCTTTATCGACAGCGAACAATTATTAAAACGTTATCCTAATCTATCACCTAAAGAGCGTGAAAATGCCATCACAAAAGAGCTTGGCGCTGTGTTCTTAATCGGTATCGGTGGTGATTTATCTAATAATGAAAAACACGACGTACGTGCACCAGACTATGATGATTGGAGCAGTGACAATGATATGGGTTCAAAAGGTTTAAATGGCGATATTTTAGTTTGGAATCCAATTTTAAATAGCGCATTTGAAATTTCGTCAATGGGTATTCGAGTTAATCCAGAAGCGTTGAAGCGCCAATTAAAAGCAACCAATGATGAAGACCGTTTACAATATGCGTGGCATAAAGCTTTAGTGGATGGTGATCTACTTCAAACTATAGGTGGTGGAATTGGTCAATCACGTTTAGCGATGCTACTTTTACAACAAAAACATATTGGACAAGTACAAGCAAGTGTTTGGAACGATATAACGCATCAAAATTACACCAATCTACTATAATACGATAATAATTATCTCTTCTATTTTTGCTAATAGAAGAGATAATGCTTAAGTCTGTTTTATATCAATGATATTCTCTAATTCACTGCAAATACTAATTCCATTACGAATAAATTATTCACGTTTGTCAATTCGACATAATGACGAGTATTAAATTAAGTTAACTATTTTTTTGCAAAATTGACTTTCGATTAGATAGCGTTTATCCAGCTTTTTCAATCTATTTCAGTTTCAGAACTTTGCTTCAAATCATCTTGCTTTTTACACTCAATAACCCCAGAATCTAATTCTGATGGTAAATCTGAAAAATTCTCTGTTTGATTATTTAAACGAAGATAAATAATTTTTTTCTTGCCAGTATCACAGGATCCAACAATTTTGCCTTCAACTTGATCAGCAATATCAGTGGGTGAAATTTTTAAAATATAGTCAGATGTTTTTACACCATTATTTTCGATTTTTTCAGCAATATTGGTACAAATAGAGTCACAATTTGATGCCTGCGCAAATGTTGGCAAACATATCAACAAAACAGAGACGAGTTTTTTCATATCTTTCCTTATCAATACCTTTCTAAATAATAAACTTAAATAATCTAACAGATTATGACTATATATTGAATAATAATAGCAGTAAATACAATATTCTTATTTTAATAGATTTTGTAATAAACAATCTCAATTGCTAAATCTAAAATTATGTAAAAAAGGCATCAAACTGATGGCAACAATTAAATAAGGGGGCTTGTTGAGTTGTGGGTAACAAAAAAATTATGCACTGTACTATTTGATAAGTATTTAACAAACCTGTTGATAACTTTCTATTGTATTGATTATAAATAATTTATTTTCAAGATTAAATAATAAACGACCTTAAAAATGATATTATTTTAAAGAAAAAATCAAGTGTTAATTTGTTAAAATTAGGCGAAATTAAGATGGATTAAATAAGCACAAAGTGGTATTACGGATAATTTTGCAGAAGCAAACACTTCTGCTTTTAATTTTCAATTATAGGGCAGTAAAAAAGGCGATTAAGCCAAAAATTACCCCAGGTGAATTGGCTATTGCAATAGGCCAATCTTTTTTCTCACGCAAAAGACCATAACTGACCCATAATGAACAGTTGATTGCTGCCGCTAATGGCTGAGTAGGATTCGATTTCATTCCATGTAAATTATCAATGATTTGTGGAATATAAGAAATGTACATACCCAGTGACGCAATGGTCGCAATAATACCCAGATAATGGAAAGCTTTTGCTGAAAGATACAAAATGACCTCCTAATGATTAGTTAAATCGATAATTTTAATAACTGCAATACTCATCATTTTGAATGAAAACGTTTAAATGATATTAAACCCTTTAATCACTAAACAATGATATATAAAAAACGAAAAGATTTGAGAACGATAACAATGTTAAAGTTAAATTGAGTGTTATCGCTTCATGTTCATCACATGAAGCGACCGAATGACTTTACTAGTATAGGTCAACGCTGAATTTATACAACTCACATTTTAGGAAAAAGTTAGGTTAATGGTGTTTGCTTTGTTTCTTTACCTAATAGGACAATCGCCATTATTGCTATTAAAATAGATAAGCTAAATATCCCAAAAATCATACTTAAACGAATATCTTTAGCCATTAAAAAACCAACCATGAGAGGGCCTAATATTCCCCCTATTCGTCCAACCGAAGCGGCAATACCTGAACCTGTTGCACGAATATTAGTAGAATACTGCTCTGGAGTATAAGCGTACATAGCGCCCCAAGCGCCTAAATTGAAGAATGATAAAAATGCACCATACACGAGTAAATGATTAACAGATTCAGCCTCACCAAATAAATAGGCACTAATTAATGTACCTAATAAATAGGTGATTAGCACCCATTTACGCCCTACTCGTTCGATCAACCAAGCAACCGAAAAATACCCCGGTAACTGAGCAAATGTCATAATTAAAATATATTGGAAGCTTTTTATCATGGAAAATCCTTTTATCATCATGACACTCGGTAACCATAAAAACATGCCATAATAAGAAAAAACCACACAAAACCATACTATCCATAACATGATGGTCGAACGGCGAAACTCTGAAGTGAGTAATGAATTAATTTTTTTAATCACTGAATCTTTTTTAAATTTTGCATTCAAACTATTAAAAGCCGATGAATCGGGTAAGTTAAAACGTAAGTAAAGCGCATAAAACGCAGGGATAGCGCATATAATCATCGCTCCTCGCCAACCTATTGCCGGAATAGGAATAAGAAAATAAGCGATTAAAGCAGCTAAAATCCAACCGACAGCCCAAAAACTTTCAAGTAGTACGACAATTCGTCCTCGGTGTTCCGGCTCGACACTTTCGCTTACTAAAGTAGAAGCAACCGGTAATTCACCGCCTAATCCCATACCTATAAAAAAACGTAAAATAAGTAGACTTGCCAGTCCCCAAGCAAAAGCACTTAATCCGCTGGCAATACTAAACATTAATAAAGTAAATAAAAATGCAGATTTACGCCCTTTTTTATCCGCATAGATTCCAAACAGAAAGGCACCTATCGCCATACCGATAGAATTGACACTACCAATTAAGCTAAGTTGTTCAGGGCTTAACCCCCAATCTTGTTTTAAGGCGGCAAGTATAAAGGACAGTAAACCGACATCCATCGCATCAAACAGCCAGCCTGTACCGGCAATGATTAAAAGTTTTTTCGTTGACATTGAAAGTTTAGTTGAATGTTGCATAACGTTAATTAAATGAAATTCATGTTTGAAGATCAAACCAAATTCTGATTAAAATGTCCATAGCTTAAACGTATCCACCCTAACCTATCACCATAATCACTCCCTTGTGATACGATAATATTTTGTGCAAGCAATTGATTTAAGATAGCGATTTCTTGTTGTGAGGATTGGACAGATAATTGCGCATATAAATGAAATCCACCTAAGGGTTTTTGATAATTTAATGAATGACCAAAATAATCATTGAGCCATTTCATTAATTGATTCGCTTTAAGATTGAGTTGTTCAGTTAAAAAATGTTGATGAGTAACATAATGATTTTTCAAATACTCTTCTGCAAGTAATTGCGGCAAAATACTTAATCCTGAATCGATATGTTGACGAATATCCGCTAGATTTTCAATAATATGACGAGGCGCTATCATCCACCCCACCCGTATATTTCGACCAATATATTTAGAAAGCGATCCTAAATAGATGACTTGATTATGATGGTCAAACTTTTTAATCGGTGAAATGGATAATTGAGATTTAAATCCTAAACCACTATATGCATCATCTTCAACAATTCCAATACATTGCGAGCGACAGAACGCTAATATCGCTTTTTTGCGTTTATCACTCATCACAAAACCTAATGGATTTTGAAAGATGGGATTGAGAAACAGCCATTTTATGGGGTGCTGACTAACGACTTTACTTAAACTATCTAGGGTAATACCTTCATTATCACACTCAATACCATATAATCGTAACCCCGCTGCTTGGAAAAGCGGCAAAGAGTAAAAATAAGAAGGCGATTCGATAGCAATTGCATCGCCCGGTTTAAGTAATCCCTGAGTAATTAAAAATAGTGATTGCTGTGTACCTGATGTAATGAGTATCTGAGATGTATCTACCGACATAGCAAAACGTTGTTGCATATAATTGGCTATTTGCGTTTTTAGTGCTGGCAAACCTAACTGTAATTGGTCACTATTTTTTTCATGCATGATAAGCTCATCCGAGCTGATATTGGGTAATAACAATTTGGGCATCCAAATTGTGGGTAAGTCCCCATTAGCAAGATCGATGATGTTAGTTTGCTGACGTCGTATTAGTTCGATTTTTTGTTGATAACGAGATTGTTTATTTTGGTAAAAACGAGCAGGTAAACGCCAATTTATTGCCGTATGCGCCTGTACACCCCATTTTTTATCATTAACAAATGTTCCACTTCCTTGCCTGCGGATTAAAAGTCCTCGTTCAGAAAGATTATCCAAAGCTCGAACAACGGTTGTTCGATTGATATCTAGAATGTTAGCAAGCTCACGTTCTGATGGTAATTGTTCGCCAGCAATCAATACACCTTGCTCAATATAATATTCAATCAGTTGACTTACTTTATTAAAAAGTGCGCCTTGATAAGTATTTAACTTCTGTTTATTCCACATGTTATCGATTACTCAAAATTTGAAACCTTGCCAGACAACGAGCAAAAATTGGATGACCTAATTATAGTCCAATTGGCTGTTTCTTCCCTAACGTTAATTTTAAATAATACGTCATCCAGTATTAATTGATTTCAATTAGGAGATGTGATGAATAAAATTACCGGAACACAGACCGTAAAACGGGGTATGGCGCAAATGCAAAAAGGTGGCGTGATTATGGATGTGGTGAATGCAGAACAAGCCAAAATTGCTGAACAAGCTGGCGCTGTCGCCGTTATGGCACTGGAACGGGTTCCTTCAGATATTCGTGCTGCCGGTGGTGTTGCCCGAATGGCAGATCCAACTATCGTAGAAGCCGTGATGAAAGCGGTTACAATCCCTGTTATGGCAAAGGCGCGTATTGGTCATATTGTCGAAGCCCGTATTTTAGAATCAATGGGCGTTGATTATATCGATGAAAGCGAAGTATTAACGCCTGCTGATGAACAGTACCATTTACTCAAAGATGAATTTACCGTACCTTTTGTTTGCGGGTGTCGAGATTTAGGCGAGGCACTGCGTCGAATAGGTGAAGGGGCATCGATGTTACGCACAAAAGGGGAACCGGGTACAGGTAATATTGTTGAAGCGGTACGCCATATGCGCAGAGTTAACGAACAAATTCGATTAGTAAACAGTAAATCTAAAGATGAACTAATGACATTGGCAAAAGAGATCGGTGCACCTTATGAACTCGTCATACAAATCAAACAGTTGGGTAAATTACCTGTTGTTAACTTTGCTGCTGGAGGCATTGCAACCCCAGCCGATGCAGCTTTAATGATGCAACTTGGCGCAGACGGCGTTTTTGTTGGCTCGGGTATTTTTAAATCACAGCATCCTGAAAAATTTGCCAAAGCGATTGTGCAGGCAACGACATACTATGATGATTATCCACGCTTAGCAGAACTATCTAAAGGATTAGGTGAGGCAATGAAAGGCATTGAGATCAGTAAATTGTCTGAATTCGAAAGAATGCAAGAACGAGGTTGGTAACGATGCAATCACTCAAACCCTTACGGTTAAAAAAAATTGGCGTACTTAACTTACAAGGTGCGGTTAGTGAACATGTAACCATGCTGCTGAGTATCGAAAATGTGATTGCGGTAACAGTAAAAAAACCAGAACATTTAGCGGGATTAGATGGTCTAATTATTCCAGGCGGTGAATCTACTACAATTAGCCGACTAATTAAACAAAATGGGTTATTTGAACCCATTAAAGAATTTGCCCGTCAAGGTAAAGGAATTTTAGGCACCTGTGCCGGCTTAGTTCTTTGTGGTATGACAACGACTCATCATGAAGTTGAACTGCTTGAATTAATGGATATTACCGTTGAACGCAATGGATTTGGTCGACAAGTTGCAAGTTTTGAAGCTTTTTTAGACATAGCGTCAATTGGCGAACACATTCCAGCTATTTTTATCCGTGCTCCTTATATCATCCACGCTGGTAAACAAGTAAATCAACTTGCATTTATTGATGATCACTGTGTAATGGCTGAACAAAATAATATTTTAGTCTGCGCATTCCATCCCGAACTCACGACCGACAACCGCATAATGCGTTATTTTATTGAAAAATGCTAATTAAACAGTTTCTCATAAGTAAAATATGGGAAACTGTAAGTTGATTCGACTATTGCCACTCATTAATGATGATTTTTTCATTCTCAAAAAGCATGTACTTCAGTTTTTATTTATGTACTTATGTATTTATTATATTACAATGAGTTAGAAAGTAAGAAATCGAATAAATAAAAAAGGGAAATTGATTATGATGACAGGTTGTTGTTTATGTGGTGAAATTGTCTATCGATTAAATAGTGATATCAAAACGATTGTTTTTTGTCATTGCTCGCGTTGTCGCAAACAAACAAGTTCGGCTTTTAATGCAGCAACAGCGGTTAATAAAGACGATTTAACTATTATTAAAGGCGAAAAAAATATAACAATTTTTTCGAGCTCAGGGGTCAATCGCCATTTTTGTGCTAAATGTGGTTCGCACCTTTTTTCTAGTCGTGATAATGATAACGAAACTTATCGATTACGCATCGGTCTGATTAATGAACCAATTAATGCCGAAAAACGTATTCATATCTTCACCGGCTCAAAAGCGAATTGGGATACTATTTGCGATGGTTATCCTGAATTTGAAGAAGGAATCCCACTAAAATCATAATAATTCGATGTTTATATCAGTCGTTATTCGCTAGCTGAAGATTATGCTTAAAACTTTTTAAAGATCTTCATTACGCTGCCAATGGGTTTTATGTGCAAAGCCCATGAGATTATTCGTCATCTTGATTTGTTGTAATTTAATAGACCAAATCGGTGCTTTCATCACTCTGGCAAAAGGAAAGGCACGGTAATAAAGCTTATATGCATGACTTGCTTGAGTTTCAGCAAGCAATTCAGCTTTGCCCATAAATTGTATCCCTTGAATTTTGGCGATCGATTTTGGACTAATGCTAATCGTACCAGCAACATTAGGATTTTTTAGCATAGCTTGTGCATGTTTGCTTTTCATTTCAGATAAGAAATATAAGCAAAAATTGACATCATCAAATACATAAAATGCATTGCATGCCCATGGTTGGTTGTCCGTTAATATTACGCTTAAACTTAGAACATGTTGCTGTTTAATAAATTTTACGATTTTATGGTCAGATGTCTTCATTATTTTCTTCAGGTTTTTGATTAAGACTCATATCCTCACCCCAGCGTGCTAAACTAGGTACGTCTATATCAAACAGATCAAGCGCTCTGGCAACACTATGGGTAATAATATCATCGACACTTTCAATATGTTGATATAACGCAGGAACAGGCGGGAAAATAATTCCACCCATTAATGTTACCGCTTCCATATTTTTAATATGCCCTAAATGTAATGGGGCTTCTCGTGTCATTAAAACTAATCGACGGCGCTCTTTTAAAACGACATCAGCAGCACGTGTTAATAAATTATCAGATAGACCATGAGCTATTGCTGCCAGTGTTCGCATCGAACAAGGTGCGACCAACATTCCCATTGTTTTATATGACCCACTCGCAATTGCAGCACCAATATTATCAACAGAATAGACAATATCGGCTAAAGATTCTAATTGTGCTAACTGGGATTTAGAATGTTCGTAATTTCCCGTTATTTTTGCCGCTTTTGATATGACAAGATGGGTTTGAATGTCCATTGGTTTCAGGAGTTCTAAAGCTTTGATACCATAAGCAAAGCCTGTTGCACCACTTATACCAACTATCATTCTTTTCATATTGATTCCTACAGTTACATCGAATTTTCTAAGTTTATTTTAGCTTAGATTAATGCGATAAGGTAACAATATATGGGAATTTATTTAGTGGTGGAGTGAAAGTCACCGCCAACTTTTTGTTAGCGGTGCGATTTGTTATAACTTATTCCTTAGCCATGGGCTGTTCAACTACCTTCGTTTCTTGATTACCTTGAATTGCTTGAATTTGCTGAGCATAGTTGGCGACAGCATCTTTACCGGATAATATACTATAAGTTAACGTAAATTCAGTACTTTGACCAGGTTGTAACTGACGTACCCGTTTTTGTTCACGTTCAATCGTAACAGGATAGGCAAAACTGGTTCCGGGTTCTAGCCCCGTAACATAACCTTGTTTAAGTGTATCGGTATTTTTCCACAAAGAAAGAACAGGAAGTTCTTTGATATTAAAAGCAATACCCGTGCCTTTATCCCCTGCTTTATTCGTTAACATAACTTGCGTTTTACCATTCGCATCGGCATACGGATAAACGTTAAATACCATTTCGTCAAAACCTTTGGTTGGCCCTAGATATGTTTGCCATGTTTTTAATCCATCTTTTGCATAGTCATTAAATGGCGAGATTTCTCGGACTGGGGCAACAAATTTGGCGCCTTCTTCCAAAATTGGCGTACCGTAATTGCTATGATAAATGATTTGATAATCTTTTGTGTAATCACCTTTATTGGTCACAACATCATGTACCGTAAACTCTTTACTTCCTGGCACATAACTTATTGATGCCCATGTTTCAAGATTGCTCTTTTTGAATGTGTTTTCTTTAATCAAGCCTTTAACTGTAATGGTGTATGGCGCTTTGTCTGACACTTCAACGACTAATTTTGATACAGGTGTATTTTGAGCTCGTCCATGCAATGTATACATCATTCCATCGGCTTGCACTGCATGCCCTGTCCATTCAAATCCACAACGAACCATCATTTCGTTAAAACCATCTAACCAACCAAGACCGGCACGGCTTTCAAGATTGATAAATTTAGGGTTAACAATTTCATCAACAGGTGAATCCCAACCCATACGAATACCATCACCAACAACTGAAATTATTCCTAATCCACGCGTTGGACTCAACTTTATGGTAAAATCATTACTGGTGATTGTTAATAGTTCACTACCTTCTTGCTTGCCACCTTTTAATACTGTATTTGTAACAGAAAATTTTTCGGCGCTAATACCTAAATCTTTGTTTGAGATTGACCAATTTCCTTTTGCTACATCTTTTTCGGTATCAATTAGCACAAACTCTTTAGCATTAGCTGTCATGGTTGTAAAGCACGCTAAAACTGCAAGTGAAATGATTTTAACTTTCATGTTAATTCCTCATAATTTATTGAAACAACTAAACTGAATCGCTTCAGTCAATATGGCATACAATGAGATAAATCAACAAAAAGAAAATATTAAAAATGAGAGATTATTCACATTTTTTACAAAGAAAAAATATCAATAATCTTAATACTTTTAATGAAATGATTTTATTTAACAACAATTAACGATTGGGTCTAACCTGTCCAGCTTTCCAATGTTTGCGGCACACAGAATGAAACTCACTATCACCTAAATGAATCGAATTACCAAACTTAACAATCTTGCCATCTTTGCCTTCCAATAGATTCATTGTGGCTTTTTTACCGCACCAACATACGGTTTTGAGCTCTCTAAAATTATCCGCTATTTCAAGTAACGTTTTCGAACCTTCAAAAAGATGTCCCATATAATCTGTTTTTAGTCCAAAAAACATCATCGGCACGCCATATTCATCACAAACGTCGGATAATTTCCAAATGGTATTTCGAGATAAAAACTGACTTTCGTCGATCAGTATACAGGCATAATCATTTTGTTTGATTAATTCAATTATCTCATCAACACTATTATCATCTAGCTGTAATGCTTTTTTACGTAATCCTAAGCGTGATACTATTTCAACAGCAGAATCACGAGTATCGACAGACGATTTAAGCAGTAAAGTTTTCATATTGTTACTTAAATAATTATGGTCGATTTGTAATAACTCAGTCGATTTACCAGCGTTCATTACGGCGTAAATATAATAAATTTTTGACAAAATATGGCCTCAAAATAAAATAAATGAATAACACACGGAATAATTTGAAAAGAAAAAAGGTAAGTTATTTAACCTACCTTTTCTTATTAGCATTAAATAAAAAAACTATTTTGCTTTACCTTGATTTGCAACTGCTGCTTGTTTAGCTGCAATTTCATCAGCATTACCTAAATAGTAATGTTTGATCACTTTCATATTGTCATCAAACTCATAAACTAAAGGCACACCCGTTGGGATGTTAAGATCGATAATATCGTCATCACTAATATTATCTAGATGTTTAACTAAAGCACGTAAAGAGTTACCATGAGCTGCAATGATAACACGTTCACCTCTTGCTACACGTGGTGCAATAGTTGATTCCCAGTAAGGAAGTACGCGTTTAATCGTTAATGCTAAGCTTTCAGTTAATGGTAATTCTGATTCAGGTAATTTACTGTAACGTGAATCATGTCCAGGAAAACGCTCATCAGATTTTTCGAGTGCAGGAGGAGTAATAGCAAAACCACGGCGCCATAATTTAACTTGCTCATCGCCATATTTTGCGGCAGTTTCTGCTTTATTTAAGCCTTGTAACGCACCGTAGTGACGTTCATTTAATTTCCAACTTTTTTCAACAGGTAACCATGCTTGATCGACTTCATCTAATACATGCCACAATGTGTGAATAGCACGTTTTAACACTGAGGTATAGGCATAATCAAATTCAAAACCTTCTTTTTTAAGTAATTGACCTGCTTCTGCTGCCTCTTTATTACCTTTGTCAGATAAATCAACATCAGTCCAACCACAAAAACGGTTTTCTTGATTCCAAACACTTTCTCCATGTCGAATAAGAACTAATTTTTTTACTGCCATGAATATAACTCCTTTGTTACGTAGAATAATTTTTGGTGTATCTTTTTAATAAGGAATGCACAATTTTTTGTGCATTCCTATTGAGTGTCATTGAATGATTAAACTCAATATATATTAATTTGGTAAGTACTTTATAGGATCAACTGACTGCGCTTTATAGCGAATTTCAAAATGTAATCTAACCGATGAGGTGCCAGTTGCCCCCATAGTAGCAATTTGTTCACCTGCTCGTACAGTTTGTTGCTCTTTAACTAAAATAGATTGATTATGAGCATAAGCAGTTAAGTAATCATCATTATGTTTGACAATAATCAAGTTACCATAACCCGGTAATGCATTACCAGAATAAACCACTCGACCATCAGCTGCGGCAACAACTTTTTCACCTAATGAACCGGAGATATCAATGCCTTTACTCGCTTGAGAAAACTTCTCGATAATTTTTCCTTTTGCTGGCCATTGCCATGAAATATTAGCAACGGTTGCTGAATTTCCCGACTTAATTTGATTTGTATCTGATACACTTACCGTTTGGGTACTTTGTGTTGTCTTAGGTAATGTTGAATGACCAGATGTTGTTGTCGTCGTTATCGTGGTTGTGGTCGAAAGTGATGTATTTTTGTTTTGACCTGCCGAGCTTTGAGACGTGGAACCATAGTCACTATTTTTGGTAGTGGTTTTTTTGGTCACAACAACCGTTGTACCGCCACCCACATCTAAGACTTGACCCGGATTTACGGCATAAGGCTCTTTGATATTATTTTTTGCAGCTAATGAACGATAATCATTACCTGTTATGTAAGCTATATAAAATAAGGTATCGCCACGTTTAACCGTATAAGTATCCCCTTTATAGCCACCTTTCGGGATATCATCATAATTACGATTATATACTATACGTTCATTTGTCGTCGTGACAGAACTATTATTACTCGAACTTACCGGAACAGGCGCAGAACTACTTGATGGGTTAGCATCAATTATCGTAGTAGAATCTCGACCTCCTGTTGAGATATTAGCTGGCGGTTCGGCATACACCGTAGAACCAGAATTACTAGAAGAATCTGAAATATCTTCAATTGTCGCTGGATTAGTCTGAGTACACGCTGTAATCATCAAACTTAAACAACTTAATGAGAGAATTTTTTTCACAGTGATACCTTTCATTCGTTAATCTTATTTTGTAAAAATCGCTATTAGTCACCTATTTTATCGATTTTACTGTAAAAATCTATTATCTTAATGATATTAATGATAATTTATCCCGAGTTAAATATATTTTTTTAATTTAAATCAATGAATTACTTTATTACATTCTAACATGTGATTACTATCAACTTGCTTAAAGTTTATAGCAATGCATTTACAATTTAAATGTTAAAATTAATATCACTATACCATTTGTAAATTGACAATGAAACTAGCTTATGACATAACAAAAAACTTCTGTTAGACTTTTTATTCGATAAATTGAAAATTATGTAATTTGTTTTAGCTTTTTTAAATATAGACAATTATATAAACTTCCGTTAAATATAATAGAATCTTCTTCAAAAATTTTACTGTGACTTCAAATAATGACTCTATATATAGTTGCTACTCCAATTGGAAACTTAAATGATATTACACTTCGAGCAATCGAAATTTTGAAAAATGTCGATCTTATTGCTGCTGAAGATACTCGCCACAGTGGTTTACTGTTGCAACATTTGGGCATTAAAGCGAAACTTTTTGCTTTGCATGATCATAACGAACAAGAAAAATCCCAGATCTTAATCGAAAAACTGAATTCAGGACTTTCGATAGCCTTAATATCTGATGCCGGAACCCCTTTAATCAACGATCCGGGTTATCATTTAGTCAAAGCATGCCGAGAAAATGATATTAAAGTCGTTCCTATTCCTGGTGCTTGTGCAGCGATTGCAGCCTTATCGGTTGCAGGACTTCCATCGGATAAGTTCAGTTATGAAGGGTTTCTACCGGCTAAAAGTAAAGCTCGTCAGGACTATTTAACGACACTGGTTAATGAAACACGAACGATGATTTTTTATGAATCAACTCATCGTTTATTAGATACCTTGCAAGATATGCAAACTGTATTTGGGACAGACAAACAAATCGTATTAGCCAAAGAGCTAACAAAAACATGGGAAACCATCGTCAGTTATCCTGTCAATCAATTAATAAACTGGCTAAATGAAGATGTTACTCGTCAAAAAGGCGAATTTGTTCTGATCGTTGAAGGTCATACTAAATCCGATAAGGACATCGATCCTAACGTGATTAACACCTTAAAATTATTAGTTAAAGAGTTACCATTAAAAAAGGCGGCAGCAATTACCGCCGAAATATACGGACTTAAAAAGAATCAACTTTATCAAATAGGATTGAGTTTCGAGTCATTAAACTAACCGTCTTCTAATACCATATAGCATTTAGCTATTAGAAACTAACTAGCTGGATAGGTATTACTAAATGATGTTCAATGAGCTTAGACATTCATAACAACGATAGAACATTGGCACAAATAGTACGATTTAGTATATAATTAGCCACTATTTTAAGTAATTAAACGATAAAAGGTAACAAACAGTATGGGATTCAAATGTGGGATCGTCGGACTACCAAATGTTGGCAAGTCAACACTTTTTAACGCACTAACTAAAGCCGGGATTGAGGCTGCTAACTTTCCGTTTTGTACAATCGAGCCAAACACTGGTGTAGTGCCAATGCCCGATCCTCGTCTCGATCAGCTTGCTGAAATTGTCAAACCACAACGCACTTTACCCACTACAATGGAATTTGTAGATATTGCAGGGCTAGTTAAAGGTGCCTCAAAAGGTGAAGGACTAGGTAACCAGTTTTTAGCAAATATCCGTGAAACAGAAGCGATTGGTCATGTTGTACGATGCTTTGAAAATGAAAACATTATTCACGTAGCAGGTAAAATTGACCCAGCAGAAGATATCGAAATTATTAACACCGAGCTTGCATTAGCTGATCTTGAAGCTTGTGAACGTGCCATGACGCGATTACAAAAACGTGCTAAAGGCGGTGACAAAGATGCTAAGTTTGAACTTGAGATTCTTGAAAAATGTTTACCGCACTTAGAACAGGGTAAAAAGTTATTATTATTAGATCTCAGCAAAGAAGAGTTAAATGCAATAAAATATTTGAGCTTTTTAACGTTAAAACCAACTATGTACATTGCTAACGTTAACGAAGACGGTTTTGAAAATAACCCTTATTTAGATAAAGTTAAAGCCATTGCAGAAGAAGAAAAAGCGGTTGTCGTTCCTGTCTGTGCTGCCATTGAAGCGGAACTTTCAGAACTTGATGATGCCGATCGAGATGAATTTATGCAAGACTTAGGATTAACTGAACCGGGGTTAAATCGTGTTATCCGTGCAGGTTATAAATTACTTAATTTACAAACCTATTTTACCGCAGGCGTGAAAGAAGTACGTGCATGGACAATATCCGTTGGCGATACCGCACCACAAGCGGCCGGAAAAATTCATACAGATTTTGAAAAAGGCTTTATTCGAGCACAAACCATTGCATTTGATGATTTTATCAAATATGGCGGTGAGCAAGGAGCAAAAGAAGCAGGTAAAATGCGTTCTGAAGGTAAAGATTATATCGTGCAAGACGGTGACATTATGAACTTTTTATTTAATGTCTAACTTAACTTGTTATTTTATAAAATTGACGTCGCCTAATGGCGACGTTAAAGTTTAATCATTTAGAAAAATGTTCTTTTTCAAAATTTAACAAACTGAATTCGACTTTAATTGATTATCTAAATGTTTAAAGCATTTAAAACATGGATAGCTTTTCCATATAATCATAAATCAACGGCAATGATACAACTTTGTCATTCTCGATAAAATGGATGATCAATCAACATAAGGAAAATTGATATGTTACTGACTTTCGAACAAGCAAAGCAAAACATATTGCAAGCCAGCTCAACAGCAACATTACCAGAACACGAAACAGTATCATTAACTGAAGCACTCGATCGAATTACGGCTGCCCCGATTATTTCACCAATCAATGTTCCTCGATTTGATAATTCAGCAATGGATGGTTATGCAGTAAGATTGGCAGATATTGAACAATCAAGAACTTTACCTGTCGCAAATGCGGTTTTTGCTGGCGATGACATCAGTAATCTCAACTGGCCTATCGGCAGTTGTTTACGAATTATGACCGGTGCTCCCGTGCCTGATGGAGCCGATGCCGTTGTTATGCAAGAACATACACAAGCGACAGAACAAAGCGTCACTTTTCTTAAAGAAATTAAGGCAGGTGATAATATTCGCCGTATTGGCGAAGATGTGAAAAAAGATGCCATCACGGTTGCCAAAGGGCAACGTTTATCAATCCCCACTTTGTCTACGTTAGCAACGCTTGGCATCCATCAAGTTTCAGTTTACCGAAGATTAAAAGTTGCAATCTTTTCAACCGGTAACGAATTAACTTCGATTGATAAACCATTACCCAATAATAGTGCTATCTATGATAGTAACGGATTTACATTAAAACTATTATTAACAAAACTCAATTGTCAAATCGTCGATTTAGGTATTATCCCTGATAATCCAAACTTGATTAAACAAGCATTGATTACAGCTTCTAAGCAAGCTGATTTAATTATTACCAGTGGTGGGGTTTCGGTTGGTGATGCTGATTATACCAAAACAGCTTTAGAAGCCTTAGGAGAAATCAATTTTTGGAAAATTGCCATGAAGCCAGGAAAACCTTTTGCATTTGGGAAAATTGGCAATGCACTATTTTGTGGTTTACCGGGTAATCCTGTGTCAACCATGGTGACTTTTTATCAATTGGTACAACCACTGATTTCAATTCTTTCAGGGCTAGAACCTTTAACAATGGATTTAACTTTTCAAGTTAGAACAGCAACCGACCTTAAAAAAAGCGTTGGAAGAATGGATTTTCAACGTGGAATATTACAAGTAAACGCTAATGGTGAATTAGAAGTGGTGAGCACTGGACAACAAGGCTCGCATATTACGCAAACGTTTAATAAAGCTAATTGTTTTATTTTATTAGAGCAAGAACGTGACAAAGTCACTAAAGGTGAATTCGTCACGGTTAGTCTTTTTAGTGCACTATTAAAATAGTGCCACTAATATCGCACCGGCAGCAATCATTATTACGCCAATGCCGGAAAGAAACGAGATTTTTTCACCAAATAATACAGCAGCAAACACCACCGCAAACACAACACTAAGCTTATCAATTGGGGCAACTTGTGAAACTTTACCTTCTTTGATCGCCATAAAATAGAATAACCAAGATAATGCACCGGCAATACCACTTAATGCGATGATCAATAGCGCTTTTTTATCATTAAAGAACGTATTGATTAAGTTTAATTTTCCTTGAAAAATAACCACACCAACTAGAAATATTGCCATCACAATAGATCGTATAGCTGTTGCCGTATTTGCATCAAGGTGCTGTAAGCCGATTTTGCCTAATATAGCAACCAAAGCAGCAGAAATTGCAGAAAGTAAGGCATAAATTAGCCAAGCACTCACTTTTAATTCCTATCTATTTGGATCATGTATTGCTGATTATTAGAGTTTTTTTGACATTGTTGTGAATTACTCATCACACCATTACAACTTTCCAAGACACCATGAGCCTTTGACCATCGATATTGTTTCCCTTGATCATTTTGACCACCACAACCTATAAGTCCAAGACTAAGCATCAAACATGACAATCCGACAACTGTTACTTTCATTGTTTTCTCCTTTCCTATAACAAAAAAATGAATTTTATAAATTTGATATATTTAATTTCTTTCTAATTAAGAGATACCTTGTTTAATATATAGACTACCACCTATTTTTAACAAATGAAAGAGACGCTCCTCACGATATTGATATAAAAGTTTTGGCGGCTCATCTAAAGGTTCATCCGCTAATTCAAATGTTCCCCAATGTATCGCAATTGCCCTAGAACAATTAAGCTCATCGAAAAGTTGAATCGCTTGTTTTGGGTCGATATGTTGGGATTGCATGAACCAGCGAGGCGCATAAGCACCTATCGGTATAAGTGCCATGTCAATACGTGGAAAACGTTCGCCTATCTGTCTTAAAATTTTTGAGTAACCGGTATCCCCCATAAAATAGACCGTTTTTGATTGATTGACATCATCCCTGTTTGATTGAATGACCCAACCACACCATAATGCTTTGTTGACATCAAATAACCCCCGTTTACTCCAATGTTTAGCTGGGGTTGCAGTAAAAGTAAGTTTATTGATCTCAACCGAATCCCACCATTCAAGCTCAATTACGTGTTTAGCTCCCCATTTCATTAGTTTATTTTTTAAGCCTAAGGGTACAAGGACAACAATATTTGGGAAACGGATTACCAATTTTCGAATACTACCATAATCAAGGTGATCATAATGATTGTGTGAAATAACAATAAAATCAATATTTGGGAGTTGTTCAATACTCATTGCCGGCAGAGTTCGCCTTTTAGGGCCTAAAAATTGTAAAGGCGAAGCTCTATGTGAAAACACAGGATCAGTAAATATCATTTTGCCGTTCAGGTGGATAAGCGATTTTGAATGACCTAACCACCAAACGCGATCGTGAGTGAAAGATACCGCTATCGGTTCACACCATTTTTGGTTGAACATCTCGTAACCTTCACTAGGCGGAAGGACTTTTCGACTTAAATACCAACGACAAGCCTCAACAAAATTGATCTTAACAGATTCATAGTTTGCGAATTTTTGACCCGTAGGGTAAGTTTTTTCATCCTTTTTTTGTTGTTTATCACTCATCGATTAAATCCATTTATTTAGCAGAACGCTGAATGACTACAGCGACATTACTTGCATTAGCAATTGCATCGGGTTTTGATACCTTAATGTTTATCCATTTAACTGAAAATTCGTTAATTACCCGCTCAGCAACCTGTTCAGCAACAGTTTCAATTAATTCAAATTGGTGATTCTCAATAAAAGACGTGATAGATTTACTTACTAAAAAATAATCTAAACAGAGTGATACGTCATCGCTCTTCCCTGCTGGTTGATTATTCCAAGCCATCTCCAAATCAAGAATAAGCTTTTGCTTTAAATTTTTTTCCCAATCATAAACACCAATAGTTGTGAAAACAGTTAGACCTTCAATTAAAACGCGATCATTGCTATTTATGCTCATAATTTATCCTAAACACTAATTAAATTTATTGACTTAAACAGAAGATTACCGAATCTAAATAAATTACGCTATAATTTATTTTAAAAATGTAATGAAATTAAACTTAGTGCTTATGACTCGTATATATCAACCTGTTTCAATTCCTGAAAATAGCATAATGACATTAGATGATAATGCCTTTAATCACCTTATTCGGGTTTTACGAATGAAAACAGGTGAAGATATTATTCTTTTTGATGGAACAAATCACATCACACCAGCAACAATACATGAAATCAATAAAAAATCAGTTACTGTTAAAACAAAGACCACAATTTTAGAAAATCGGGAATCTCCTTTAAAAATTCATCTAGGACAAGTCATATCACGAGGTGAAAAAATGGAATTCACCATACAAAAATCGGTTGAATTAGGTGTAACCAGTATAACCCCCCTTCTTTCTGAACGTTGTGGAGTAAAACTGGATGCTGAGCGGTTAGACAAAAAAGTCCAACAGTGGCAAAAAATTGTGATTTCAGCATGTGAACAATGTGGTCGTAATGTCATTCCGGTAATAAATCCGGTTATGAAGCTGGAAAATTGGTGTGCCAATTTAAGCAGCGGGTTACGATTAAACTTACACCCTAGAGCAAAACATGGTGTTAAACAACTTTCTACCGAACAAACGGATATTAGTTTACTTATTGGGCCTGAAGGTGGGTTATCGGATGACGAAATTAACATGACCCATCACTATCAGTTTACCGATATTTTACTTGGCCCTCGAATACTACGTACCGAAACAGCAGCGCTTACAGCTTTGACAGCACTACAAGTTTATTTTGGTGATTTGGGATAATTCACTGCAAATAATCATATTTCATCATGTTTACATTGCATCTTAATCTGTTACGAGTATGATAGTTGCCAAAGCTCATTGAGTAGTGATTAAAACACTATCTGTCATAATGACATATTAATTGAACAATACAAAAGGAGTTACCATGATTAAGCTTGGTATTGTTATGGATCCAATTAGTCATATCAAATTAAAAAAAGATACTAGTTTTGCCATGTTGCTTGAAGCTCAGAAGCGAGGCTATCAACTTTTTTATATGGAAATGAATGATCTGTTTTTGCGTAATGGTCAAGCTTATGCAACAACTCGAAAGTTAACCGTCCATAACGATCACAATCATTGGTTTGATTTCGATGAAGAGCAAACTTTATCTTTAAACGAACTCGATGTCATCTTAATGCGTAAAGATCCGCCTTTTGACACCGAATTTATCTATTCAACCTATATTTTAGAGCGAGCTGAAGCGCATGGGGTATTAGTGGTAAATAAACCTCAAAGCTTACGGGATTGCAATGAAAAACTATTTACAGCATGGTTTGCGCAATATACGCCTGAAACTCTGGTGACTCGTCAAACTCAATTGATACGATCATTTCATCAAGAACACAAAGATATTATTTTAAAACCGCTTGACGGCATGGGTGGTTCATCAATATTTAGAATAAAAGAGGATGATCCAAATGTATCGGTTATTATTGAAACCTTAACCGAAATGAATAGCCGTTATTGTATGGCACAAAAATTTATTCCTGCGATCAAAGATGGTGATAAACGAATACTTGTTGTCGATGGTCAACCCGTTCCCTACTGTCTTGCCAGAATCCCCCAAAAAGGTGAAACACGTGGTAATCTTGCCGCGGGTGGATATGGTGAAGTGAGACCACTCAGCGAAAGTGATTGGCAAATAGCTAAAGCCATCGCACCAACCTTAAAAGAAAAAGGATTATTGTTTGTCGGGTTAGACATCATTGGTGATAAATTAACCGAAATAAATGTCACAAGTCCAACATGTGTTCGAGAAATTGAAGCCGCCAATCCAGACTTATCGATTACAGGTATGTTAATGGATGCCATTGAAAAACGATTAAATCAAAAGAGTTAAAAAATGATTAGAGAATATCAAACACCTGATCTTGATAAAATAATGCAACTATGGCTTGAGGGAAATCAACAAGCACATGATTTTATCGATCCTAAATTTTTTCAACAAAATTATGAATTTGTTAAAATGTTAATCCCGATGTCAACTATCTATGTACAGGATCTCAATGGTGTAAAAGGATTCATTGGTTTAACCGAAAATTATATTTCAGGTCTATTTGTCGACAAAGATTTTCAACGACAAGGCACAGGAAAAGCATTAATCGATAAAGCGAAGCAACGTTTCAATGAATTACTTGTTCACGTCTATAAAAAAAATAGCGCAGCTATTGATTTTTATCTTTCACAAAATTTTGAAATTGTTTCGGAATCAATAAACGAAGAAACTAATGAACCCGAATTGTTATTGCGTTGCTTAGTTGAGCATAATGTTAAAATTGGCAAATGTGCACTTTAAAATTTACAAAAATGTGAGCATATGAATCTAAAAAATCATTTTATTATTGCTATGCCTACCGTATCAGAAACAATTTTCAGTCGTTCGGTAGTGTATATTTGTGAACATAATCGAGATGGTGCCATGGGCATTATTATCAATAAGCCTATTGCTGAACTTAATGTCGCTACCGTTCTTACTCGACTAGAAATTATGGCACCGAAAAATTGTGCTGAATTGGAATATCCTGTTTTCTCTGGTGGGCCTTTAGCCGATGAACAAGGATTTATATTGCATACACCACATCCGGGGTTTTCATCGAGTATTCAAATATCGGATGATGTTATGATAACAACATCATTAGATGCATTAAAATCAATAGGTACACCAGAACAGCCTAAAGATCTATTTCTTGCCTTAGGGTATTCAAGTTGGCGATCGTTACAACTCGAGGCAGAGGTTGCTCGTAATGATTGGTTAGTGGCTGATGCAGATCCTAATATTATTTTTAATGTTGCAATTGAGGATCGTTGGCAAAAAGCGGCTGAATCATTAGGCATCAACATAAATAGAATTTCACATCAAATGGGAAATGCGTGATTAATGGCAACAATTATTGCATTTGATTTTGGAACAGCGAGTATTGGTGCAGCAATTGGGCAAGACATCACCAAAACAGCCAATTCGCTTTGTTCTTTTAAAGCACGAGATGGCATTCCAAGTTGGCAAGCCATCGAAAAAGTATTGAATGAGTGGAAACCCGATTATTTAGTCGTCGGGTTACCACTCAATATGGATGGCAGTGAACAACCGCTTACCGCCAGAGCACGCAAATTTGCTAATCGCTTACATGGCATGTTTGGCTATCAAGTCCACTTACAAGATGAAAGACTATCGACGGTCGAAGCGAAATCACATATTTTTGCTTCACGTGGTTACCGTGCGCTTGATAAAGGTCATATAGATGCAACTTCAGCTATTATCATTTTAGAAAGTTGGTTTGAAAACCATTAAGGATTTTAACCTTTTATTTATTTTACAAATTATCAGTCGCTAATCATTTATATACTTGCTAAAATAATCAGCAGTTTTATTATTCAAGGACTGCTCTCGTGCCAACTAAAACATCTCTCAGCTACAAAGATGCTGGTGTCGATATCGATGCTGGTAATGAACTTGTTAATCGTATCAAATCAGTCGTCAACGAAACCAAACGACCTGAAGTTATGGGCGGTTTAGGTGGATTTGGTGCATTATGCGCAATCCCACAAAAATATCATGAACCCATTTTAGTGTCCGGTACTGATGGGGTTGGAACTAAATTGCGCCTAGCTATGGATTTGAGCCATCACGATTCGATTGGTATTGATTTAGTCGCCATGTGCGTCAATGATCTGATTGTACAAGGTGCTGAACCTCTATTTTTTCTTGATTATTATGCAACAGGAAAACTCAATGTTGACATTGCAGCAACGGTGGTGACAGGAATCGCGCAAGGTTGTAAACAAGCTGGTTGTGCATTAGTCGGTGGCGAAACAGCTGAAATGCCAGGCATGTATCAGGGCAATGATTACGATCTGGCAGGCTTCTGTGTGGGTGTAGTTGAAAAATCCAAAATGATCGAAGGCAGTCAAATACAAGACGGTGATGCCATCATTGCGTTAGCATCCAGTGGGCCTCACTCTAATGGCTACTCATTAATTCGAAAAATTATTGAAGTCAGCGGGGTCAATCCCTCAACAGAAAAATTGAATGAGATACCGCTTGCAGATCATTTGCTTGCGCCAACTAAAATCTATGTAAAACCGATCCTTGACCTGATTGAGCATGTTAATTTACATGCTATTGCACATATCACTGGGGGAGGCTTCTGGGAAAACATTCCACGAGTGCTACCCGACAATATGCAAGCTATCATTAACGAAAGCAGTTGGCAATGGCCACCAATATTTCATTGGCTACAACAAGCAGGTAAAGTTAGTCACCATGAAATGTATCGTACTTTTAACTGTGGTGTTGGTTTGATTGTTGTCTTACCAAAAGATTGTGTAGATAAAGCAATAGCTTTACTGACAGACCATGGAGAAAAAGCTTGGGTGATAGGAGAGATAAAACACTCATCATCGAATGATAAAGTACTTATCGTATAAATTCGTTATGGTGTTGAACATTTTGATTTACTGTTTAATTGAATGAGATTTAAAAAGCATTTAACAAAAATTAATCTTATAATCAATAAGTTAATTTTAAGATAGGTCAGATAGAATAAGTTAACAATAACGTTAAAACCTAGATTAGATTATTTGATAAATAATAGGTAATATGTCCAAAATAATAAACGTATTTTTTAAATTTTCATCAAAATTTTGAGCTTTAAAAACTATCTATTTAGTTTCAAACATTCTCAAAATAAAAATTTAACTTATTAATAAATAATGCTAAATAGTTTGAAAAAATATAAGGTATATGCAGTATAATGTTAATTCGTTCCAAAATATTATTATTAATCGTTCTAACTATTTTATCGATATCTGTAGTACAGGCTAAAACAAAATGTCTAACTGCTAAAAATAACAAAGCCAATATTGCAGCCTGTACCAGTCTAGCCGACAAGGGTGACGCTAATGCCCAAAATACATTAGGTGAAATTTATTATAAAGAAGCCTTAAAAAATAAATCCTATCATACCAAAGCCAGATTATTATTTGAAAAAGCGGCTAAACAAGGATTAGCTAAAGCCCAATATAATTTGGGTAGTATGTATCGAGATGAATTTAATAACTTTCCAATTGCATTAAGTTGGTTTGAAAAAGCCGCAGCTCAAGGCAACCTTGATGCACAAAACAGTATAGGTTATATCTACGAAAATGCTTCAGGCGGTCAACCACCTAGACACTATTATTTTGATGAAAATGGTGAAAATATTGATCCTGAACTTCCTGATTTAATAGCCAAATTTGTTACCAATGAAAGCTCTTTACCTTCCTCCATTTATCCTCGTGCAATTTACCCAATAAGTGATTATGGACAGGGTATAAATCCAGATATAAATAAAGCGATTGAATGGTATAAAATGGCTGCCATTCAGGGGCATCCGTTAGCCCAAACCAACCTTGCTTATTTTTATTTAATGGGTTTTGGTGTAGATAAAGATGTTAAAGTTGCTTTCGAGTTGTATCAAAGTGCAGCAAAACAAAACTGCATACCGGCAATCAAAACGTTAGCTTTTATGTATTTTCAAGGAATAGCAACGAAAGTGGATGTTCCTAAAGGTTTTAAAATGTTAGAAAAAGCTTACCGCCTTTCACCGGATAATGAGTTATGGAAAGTGATTACAAATATCCAATATAATAATAAATATAAAAAATATGGATTGAAGACTAATCTTAAATTTAAAAAATTACCACAAAGAGAACCGTTCGAATATTCTAATTCCAGTAATGAAGATTTTATTTACGAGCGATTGATCTATTTTAAATCATTCTATCAATTAAATATGATTGAAGATGATGCAATGAAAAGTTTATATATCCGAAATCGAAAAACGAATTCAAGAATATTAGGGGAAACTATTGGTGAAATCACGCCGTTAAGGAAACGTTTTTTACTGAAAAAAGCCATTCAAGGCTATTACAGTGCAATGACATTGCTCAGTCGATATTATAAAGATGAAGAGCTTAATATCAATATAGCTCAACTTTGGCGTAAATATGCAACACGAATGGGCGAAGTAACATACAAAAACTTCTGGCCTGGTTATCCCGAATTAGACGACTAGAGGGCAAATAGTGCCCTTAATAATTATTTTTTACCTAGCTTTTCAATGCAATTTTGTTCTATAATTAAAAAGACTCTATTCGTCTTTTTATATAACTAATTCACCTATTTTTCACTGTATTGAAGTCAACATATTTTCAAGTAATCATCGTGATACTTTTATAAAATCATATAATAAATCAAAAGGGTTATTTTATAATTTTTACTGATAAAATACTTTCAACCGGTTGGTAAACACGTGATAATTATATCTGTCGGAAATACTTTCCTAATTTATTATAAAAATAACTCAAAGCTATCTTAGATTCTGATACAATAACACAAATTTATAATAATTAAGTAATGTCGTAACACTATAAAAGACAAGGTTTTTTTAATGATCATATCTGATGCTAATAGTGCGGTATCATCCGTCGCTTATCGTGCCAATGAAGTCATCGCTATTTACCCTATCACCCCTAGCTCAACGATGGCTGAGCAAGCAAGCACTTGGGCTGAATTTAATAAGCCTAATGTTTTTGGTGATATCCCCAAGGTAGTTGAAATGCAATCTGAAGCTGGCGCTATTTCAACTGTTCATGGATCGTTAATGACGGGTGCTTTAGCGACGTCGTTTACTTCATCACAAGGCTTATTATTAATGATTCCTTCGCTATATAAAATAGCCGGAGAATTAACACCTTTTGTTTTACATGTTGCTGCTCGTACGGTTGCAACCCATGCACTGTCTATCTTTGGTGATCATTCCGATGTAATGTCAATCAGACAAACGGGATTTGCTATGCTTTGTTCAAGTTCAGTGCAAGAAGCCCAAGATTTTGCATTGATTGCCCAAATGGCAACATTGAATAGTCGTGTGCCTTTCGTCCACTTTTTTGATGGTTTCCGAACGTCCCATGAAGTGAATAAAATTTACCCTTTAAGTGATGAACAAATTCATAACCTATTACCGCATGATGCAATAAAAGCTTATCGTAGCCGTGCTTTAACGCCCGATAAACCTGTCATTCGTGGTACGTCGGCTAATCCTGATACCTATTTTCAATGTCGTGAAGCGGTGAATTCTTATTATGATAAGACTTATCAGCATGTTGTCGATGCTATGCAAGCGTTTGAAAAAGAGACAGGCAGACATTACCAACCGTTTGAGTATTATGGGGCAAGTGATGCCGAACGTGTTATTGTCATAATGGGTTCAGGCGTGAGTACTTGTAAAGAAGTTGTCGATTATCTGCTTGATAATAATGAAAAAGTCGGTGTGGTGATTGTCAGATTATTCCGCCCTTTTTCTGCAAAACATTTGTTAGCGGTCATTCCGGATTCTGTTAAAAAAATAGCGGTTTTAGATAGAACAAAAGAACCCGGTGCCCAGGCCGAACCTTTGTACTTAGATGTTATGACCGCTTTTGCGGAAAGCTTTAGCCAAGGTGAACGCCATTGTTTACCAACCGTTGTTGGTGGGCGTTATGGTTTGTCGTCTAAAGAGTTTGATCCTCGCTGTGTCATGGCTATCTTTAACGAGCTGTTAGCGGAGAAACCTAAACCACGCTTTACCGTTGGGATTTATGATGATGTAACCGGATTGTCGTTAAAATTACCCGAAAAATCTATTCCACAAAAATCTGCGCTTGAAGCATTATTTTATGGTTTGGGTAGTGACGGTACGGTTTCGGCGACTAAAAATAATATTAAAATTATTGGTGATAGCTCACCATTTTATGTGCAGGGCTATTTTGTTTATGACTCGAAAAAAGCGGGTGGCTTAACGACTTCGCATTTGCGGGTAAGTTTGGAGCCTATTGATTCCCCTTATTTAATCACTAGCGCACATTTTATTGGCTGCCATCAAGACCAATTTATCGATAAGTATCAAATCGTTGAAAAACTAAAAGATGACGGGATCTTTTTACTTAATACACCTTATAGTAAAGACGAAGTTTGGCACCGTTTACCGAAAGAAGTTCAAGTACAATTAATTCAGAAAAGAGCACATTTTTATATTATTAATGCCGCTAAAATTGCCCGAGAATGTAATTTAGGTGCCCGTATTAATACCGTTATGCAAGCGGCTTTCTTTCATCTTTCTGAAATATTTAAAAACGATTTTAGCATCACACAGCTTAAAGAAGTGATAGCCAAAAGTTACAGTAGCAAAGGTCAAGAATTAGTCGAAAACAACTGGAAAGCCCTTGATTTAGCGATTGCTTCTTTAGAGCAAATTCCGTTAAGTTGTGTCGATCAAAGTAGCGCATCACGCCCTTCTATAGTACCAAGTAATGCGCCTGACTTTGTGAAAGTAGTGACGGCATCAATGCTTGCCGGTTTAGGCGATAACTTGCCAGTATCTGCCTTTCCACCCGACGGCACTTGGCCAACGGGCACCACAAAATGGGAAAAACGAAACATTGCCGAAGCGATTCCAATTTGGCAACCCGATCTTTGTACTCAATGTAATCATTGTGCGGTTGCGTGTCCTCATGCGGCAATTCGAGCTAAAGTGGTGTTACCTGACGATTTGGCAAACGCACCGGATTCATTAAGTTCACTCGATGTAAAAGCTCGCGATATGCGAGGTCAACGCTATGTTTTACAAGTTGCCCCTGAAGATTGTACGGGTTGTAATTTATGTGTTGAGGTATGCCCTTCTCGGGATCGTAATAACTTTGATATTAAAGCAATTAATATGCAATCACGCATTGATAATTTAGAGACGCAACGCACCAATTTTGCGTTCTTTAACGATTTGCCTGATCGTGATATCAAAACACTTGAACGTATTGATGTCCGTACATCGCAGTTATTAACGCCATTGTTTGAGTATTCAGGTGCTTGTGCCGGCTGTGGTGAAACCCCTTACATTAAATTGTTAACGCAACTTTATGGTGATCATCTTGCCATAGCTAATGCAACCGGTTGTTCTTCAATTTATGGCGGTAATCTACCTTCTACCCCTTATACTACCGATCGTTATGGTCGTGGCCCTGCTTGGGCAAATTCGTTATTTGAAGATAATGCCGAATTTGCTTTAGGTTATCGCATCACTTATGACCAACATAAAAAACGGGCGTTACGTTTGCTTGAACATGTAGCGGGTGAGATTTCGCCCGAAATTGTCCTTGCGTTACAATCTCCTGATGCCACAATTGATGATAAACGTAAGCAGGTTGCTTTATTACGTGATCAACTAGCGCATTTAGACTCACCTGAAGCAAAAGAGTTAATTCAAGATGCGGACTATTTAATCGAGAAGTCAGTTTGGGCAATTGGTGGAGACGGTTGGGCATATGATATTGGTTTTGGCGGACTGGATCATGTGATGAGTTTAACCGATAACGTTAATATTTTAGTGTTAGATACACAATGTTATTCTAATACTGGCGGTCAGCAATCTAAAGCAACGCCAATGGGTGCCGTGTCTAAATTTGCCGATTTAGGTAAACATAAAGCGCGTAAAGATTTGGGTGTTAGTGTGATGATGTATGGGCATGTTTATGTTGCACAAATTGCATTAGGTGCACAGCTTAATCAAACGTTAAAAGCCTTGCAAGAAGCCGAAGCCTATGACGGCCCTTCTTTAGTGATTGCTTATAGCCCTTGCGAAGAGCATGGTTATGATTTAGCAAAATCGCATGAGCAGATGAAAGATTTAGTTAAATCAGGATTCTGGCCACTGTATCGTTATGATCCACGACGCACAGCAGAAGGTAAACCGGGCTTAGTACTGGATTCTAAATCACCTAATAGTGAATTATTATCGAATATCTTATTGAAGGAACAGCGTTTTAGACGTTTAGAGACGTTAGAACCGGTCATTGCCAATACTTTGCATGAACGTTCAACCAAAATGGTAAACGCTAAATTTAAATTCTTGCAAATGTTATCTACTTATTCTGATATAGAAACACCCGCAGATAGTTAATAAGTCGAGAGTGGATATACAGAATCGTATCAATCAATAAGACAGTTGCTTATGTTGCTAAACATAAGCAATTGATCTTATTTCTCGATTCCCTATAGTGCAAAACAGCACTGGTTAAGTGCGCTTTTTAACCAAATTAATTCGTTTAATCTTCTACATTTACCCTTCTTTACTTTGCTATAGTGTTAATCGTCTATTAGCTATGGTTGTCAGACTTGGTACGCTTTTTGCGCCATTTTCTTAGCCAATAAAGGATTAATTAATCGTGAGGTGAAAAATGGTCGCAACTTTAAATATTAATCGAAGAAAGTTATTAACAATGTCTTCCGCAGCAATTGCTGGTTTAACTGTTAATCAATTACTGTCCAAAGCTTATGCGCAAGAAACACAAAACACAGTGTCATACTCGTTACCAATACTTGATAACGTAGTGACACCAAACCTTAACAATCCAGTAAGACTAAATTTTAATGAAAATGCGCTTGGTATGTCTGGATCAGCTAAACAAGCAGCCATCGATGCCATACCTAAAGCCAATCGCTATGCGAAAGCTGAAATGCCACTGCTAAACAAACGATTAGCTAAACATCATCATGTAAGCGATGATCATATTTTGTTAACTGCTGGGTCATCTGAAGGCATCCGAAGTGCAATCGCCGCTTATGTGAAACCCAATACACAATTAGTAATACCAGAATTAACTTATAGTGACGGCGAACATTTTGCTAAAATCTTTAAATTGAAAGTAACCAAAGTGCCGAGCTTAGCAGATTGGCAAATTGATATTAAAGGCTTACAAAAAGCGGTTGAAGATTATCAAGGTTATTCAATTGTTTATTTAGTCAATCCTAATAACCCTACTTCGACTGTATTTGCCAACAGTGAAATAGAATCATGGTTGACAAGCAAACCCAAAAATACGGTATTTATTGTCGATGAAGCCTATGCCGAATTCGTAAATGATCCAACTTTTAAGTCGGTTGATTACTTAATATCGAAGGGGTTTGATAATATCGTTTTACTGAAAACGTTTTCAAAAATTCATGCTATGGCAGGTTTACGTGTGGGTTATGTGGTAAGTTCAGCAGATAATATTCGTCATATTGCCCAATACGTTGCAGGCGAAAAGTTAAATTATTGCGGTGTATGCGCAGCTTTAGCATCAATGGATGATGTGCAATTTCTAACTTATTCCAAGAAAGCGGTTGATGTGTCACGCACAATTATTGAAAAGACATTATCAGATCTTGGGTTACATTATCTTAAATCTGAAACTAACTTTCTGTTTCATAAAAGCCCTATTGATCTAAAAAAATATCGGGAACTTATGAAACAAAATTTTATTTTAATAGGACGAGATTTTGAGCCTGCTACAAATTGGTGTCGAATATCTTTAGGAACACCAAGTGAAATGCTATATGTTGCTAATGTAATGCGAAATTTAAGAAATCAATCTGTGATTTAATAACATTAAACTATCAAAAATTAAAATGCTCACTAATCATGTTATAGTGAGCATTATAGTCATTTTTAGATATCGCTTATTCGTCTAGTCATCCAATAACGTTGTTTCCAATAACTTTGATTCATATTGGAATAAATAACGCCTTTCGATGATGAAGCATGTAAGAATTTTCCGTCTGCATAATAGATACCAACATGTAAGCCACTACCTCGACCACCTGTTTTAAAAAAGACCAAATCACCTGCTTTTGGTGTACTAACTTTATAACCTAATTTAGCTTGTTCAGCCGCACTTCTAGGTAATTTTTTGGCCAGTTTATTTTTAAAGAAATTCATGACTAATGCAGAGCAATCACTACCCGCTAAAGTTGTTCCACCATAACGATAAGGCGTGCCTTGCCATTTTTTGTAGTGAGATTCAATTTTAGCTAACATAGTACGATCAGATTTATTATTTTTTATCGCCACCTGACCTTGAGTACTACTACAACCGAATAACATAAAAAGAGAAAAGATCAAGGCGATGATAAAACACCGTTTTCTTCCATTAGGATAATTGATTAGCAACATCCTTGATTGTCGATTGTCTTTTTTCGTCATACCTTTTCGTTCCTTTATTTAAAGTCGACCATTTCGAATAACGTCTAGCCAATTTCAGACTTTTTGGTAATACGCCTTTTTCCCATTCTTTATTGTCTAAATTTGACAATTTAATCGGGCTAGTATTCGCATGGCTACGATTACACAAATTTTGTTTTAAAAGAATTAAGCGTAATGAAAGGAAACAAATTATAGCATCATCAACACTTAATTTACTGTATCCAGAAAGCTGATAACGCATTCTGGCCCCATAATGTCTAGCCGTTTGCATCAAACTACCCACGGCTCCACCAATTAGAGCAGCTGAACCAAATGTTAAACCACCTGTAGCTAAATCGATGCTTGCTCCTATGGTTGCACCAGATACAAAGCCTTTGGTTAAATGAACCCCCATCATTTTGAGGGCATCCACATTAAATAAGTCAGCTTTATAACGCCCCTTAAGTAAGGGTAAACCTTGTTCTGATTCGTAATTTGCATCAAATTGATAAAGCTTAAGTAAATCATCAATCGCTTTTTGCTCTCGCTTTCTAACTTTATTTTGCATATCGGCAATGGCCTGTTTATCATCAGACTTTGCCATTTGATAGTAAGCAGTAACATCAACCAGCGTTTCAGCAATAATCAAATTAGCACTTTGATTACGTGAAGATTGCATATCCGCTATTTTGTTTAGCCATTCATTTAAGATAGCTTTTGCTGGTTCTATTAATAAAGCGAGACTTTGATACAATCTTTCCTCACCATCCAAAGGTGGGAATATGGCGTCGAACCGTATCATAGCATGAATTCCGACACGAGAGAGTAACATTTTCCATTCCTTTTCATTTTGCTTTTCTTTCTCGGTAAAATTCAGCACAGCCAAAATAGGCTTATCACTGTTTGCTAAAATGGCTAATTCATCATGAAACTTAGGTAGAATGGGTTCTCTCACATCGATAACATAGATTGCTGCATCACTATTTAAAACTTGCTTAATAACTTTTGCTTCCTGATTGAAAAGGCTTTCTGCTTCAGGGCTTTGTAAAAAAATTGTTAATTTATCGATACCATCAAGTTTAGTATCATGGGAAGTGAGTTGATTGATATAATCAAACAGTGCCAAGCTATCTTCTAAACCTGGAGTATCATAGAAAATAATAGACTTATGATGAGCAAGTCTTAAAGTAATTGACTCAACGTGTCTTGTTGTACCCGGTCTATCTGATACCTCACCAAAATGGCTATTTCTAATTAAAGTACGTAATAACGATGTTTTACCAACGTTTGCATGACCAACAACAGCCAGTTTTAATGTTGCCATCATTTTACTGTTCCTTTTTTAGCCATGACAACCCAGCAAACTCATAAGGTAAAGATTGCCAATTTGTTAATTGTTTACCTTGGTTAATAAACCAAATTCGACTTTGTTGCGATTTTTCAATTAGTTGATTCAATAAATTCAATACCCCCCTATCGGGTGCGCGATCGGTATCAATTGCTATCAATAATTTTTGAGCAGGTTTTAATTGTAAATAATCTAAAATTTTTCGTCTTTGCTCACGGCTATTTAAAAAACCCAAAAAATAGACTGAATCTGGTGGAATCCAATCTTCAGAGATATCAATAGCGACTAAAAACTCGCCATTACTAGAATCAATAGCATTTTCAGTTTGATAAGAATGATGCCTTATTCCATATCTATCTTCATCAATAATTTCGATACTAATAGGTTGTAAATCGTTGGCTAAAATTTGATATTCGGGTGAGTCTAAATTTAATCTGATTTGTCGACTGCGTATTTTCCAATTGATGCCACAAATGACCATACATAAAATTCGAATAAACAGTCCATATACAATGAACACACCTAATAGCCACATCGCCCATGATGAACGAACTTCGCTGTCACTCAACGCCTGTTCACTAAAACGAATCACATCATCTTTAGGAATCGAAAAACCAAACATTGAAGGGATGAAACCCAAATAATGGGTTAATTGAATAATCTCATTTGGACTAAGTAAAGTCGACTTCCATTCAAAACTATAGTGCTGAGTTGAAAACAAAATCAATAACACTAACAATGCAAAGCTTAATATAATTGTCCAATAAAGATTAAGCACAAATCCGACAAACCAACGAATATTGTTACCAAATAGTTGAACAAAAGCTGGAATGAGTTCTTGTATTGTCTTTTTCTGAGAAAGTTTTTTAGCTAACCATATCCAGCAATGTATTAATACACTTCCACCAAATTGAGAAAAGAAAAAAAATGAACAAATCCAAATTGATAGTGTGATAAAATGGACACCCAATAAACTAAAAAGTGCCCAATATAGATTAACAGGATTTTGGCTCAACGCTCCAAAGGCTAAAGAACCACCAAGAAAAGCAGACAATATCAGTAATAAAACAAAAGAAATTTTTAACGTGTGCAGTAATAATTTCTGTGCTGAATAAAGCCCATTGAGTTTAGATAGAGCTAATGCGCGCAAAACAATACGTTGAGTTAATGATGTGTTTTGCTTCGCTCTGATTTGGCGATTTATATCTTGATCAGCAAAGCGTCCTGATTCATTTTCAATCAGGCGTATTGTTTCTGTTAGCCATAATGATTTTAACTCTTCTCGCATTATACTTATTCTTAATGTGAAATTAATGAAGCATAAAAGAAACGCGACCAAAGTCGCGCAGTTTCATAAGTTAAATAAATTATTGTGCTATTTCACCAATTTTACTCAATAAAGTTTGAATTCGTTGTTGCCAAACTTGTTGATCTTGTTTTAATTTTTCGTTTTCGTCTCGCAATGCTTTCATCTCATCTGAGCTGTCATTAATCAGTTGTTCCAACTCCTGATTACCTTGTTTTAACGTTGCAATCTCTTTTTGTAATGTATTGATAGTATTAACAGTATGTTGGATTTTATTTTCCAATTGATTCAATATTTCTAATGACATATTTTTCCTCAGACTTTATTTACTTGGTGTATAATGTTTACTATTATAACGAATTCATTCTAAAATCAACACCTTTTTAAAATTTAAGTTGGAGAAAATTATGCGTAAACCACTAGTGATGGGTAACTGGAAACTCAATGGAAGTATAGAAATGGCTAAAAACTTAGTTGCAGAACTAAGAAATGAGCTATCTACGGATGTCGAATGTGACGTTGCTATTGCACCACCAGTTGTATATTTAGATTTTGTTAAACACCAATTAGGTGGCTCAAATATTCTTTTAGGCGCTCAAGATGTGGGTATTAATCTTTCTGGTGCTTATACTGGTGAAGTATCAGTCAACATGTTAAAAGAAGTTGGTGTTACGCATATTATTATTGGCCATTCAGAACGTCGTACTTATCACAAAGAATCAGATGAATTTATTGCAAAGAAATTTGGTGTCATCAAAGATGCTGGTTTAGTACCTGTCCTTTGTATCGGTGAAACGGAAGCTGAAAATGAAGCAGGTCAAACTCAAACAGTTTGTGCTCGTCAAATCGATGCAGTAATTAATGCATTAGGGGTACAAGCGTTTAATGGTGCTGTGATTGCTTATGAACCAGTATGGGCAATTGGTACAGGTAAATCAGCAACTCCAGCACAAGCTCAAGCTGTTCATAAATTTATTCGTGACCATATTGCAAAACAAGATGCAAAAGTGGCAGAACAAGTTATTATTCAATACGGTGGTTCAGTTAATGACAAAAATGCTGCTGAGTTATTTACTCAACCAGACATTGATGGTGCATTAGTAGGTGGAGCATCTTTAAAAGCAGATGCGTTTGCTGTTATTGTTAAAGCAGCGGAAAAAGCCAAGAAATAATCGTGGTGTAATAGACGCCTAATATGGCGTCTATTAGGAATGCTTGAATAACTTTATTTATATTTTACTTTGTTAGATTTTGCGTTATATCGAGAAGGCCAGATTTTTTCAACTGGAACTTTTAAATAATCTGAAATTATATGTTCATATTTAGGGCAATGACGATAAAGTGCATTTCTTAGAGTATCAGCTTGTAACCCACTTGCACGAGATAGACCTCTTAAATTTCCACCTCTAATTTTAATTTCCCCTACTACTCTTGATGGAGTCCAGTCTTGATCTTGTTCGCTCATTATGAGATCCTCTATAAGTTTATTTTTGCTATCGTAAAGATTATCGGTATACAACACTAGCATGATGTAAAAACCTAGCAAAAGAATAACACATAAAAAAACGAATTAAAACAATAAAAATAAAAAATAACGCAAAATGGATTATAAAAATGAAAGAAAGCAACATAAAAACAATCGAAGAACACGAAAAAACACGAACACTAATTGAAACTGGCGTCATTGATTTTAAAAATCGTCTTACTTTGGTCTTAGAAGGTCTATCTGGCAATGCGTTTGCGAAAAAAGTGGGTATGTCAGAAGCTGTAATTCGCGACTATTTATCGGGTAAAACCTACCCTTCGTTAAATCGATTGGCGATTATTGCTCAAAAATGTGATATACCAATTGAATGGCTGGCAACAGGTAAAGGTGAATGCCGACTAATACCAGAAACAGAACGTAAAGGTTTTATCTATATCCCCTTTTATTTATTAAATGATAATCAAACAGATACAGCTTTTATTGATATTGAATCAATTCCCTTTGATGTCACATTAATCAAGCATCAACAGTTTAATCATGACGATTTAAGAGTGGTATGTGCCAAAGGTGACAGTATGGAACCAACGATATCCAATCACGATATTTTGGTCATTAATACTGCCCATATCAAGCCTATTGATGGGTATCTTTATGCGGTACAATATGATGACCAAATCAGCATCAAACGTATACAAAATCAGGGTTCTAATATCGCTTTATTATGTGATAATTCCAAATATCCAACGATTATAGTAGACAAAAACCAACCTCAGGATTTTAAAATTATTGGTCATGTTGTTTATCTTTTAAAGAACCTTTATTAAGAAGGGTTACGGCTTATAACTATTGGTTAAGTCATTTTCAGTAAACGATTCCGTTGCTAATAATCAACGGAATCGTTTAAAAACAGAATTTCTAACTCGTTTTTTTTCTTTAGTTTTAAATTATAATTTCAATTTAAAAAACGTAAAAATGTTTAAGTTTAACCCCATGTTCCAGTAAAAAGATTGAGCCCAATCAGAATTCTTATTGGCATAATTTTATGTATTTTTGCCTATTTATGATAAAATTGCCCATCATTTTTAATCAATTATCTAGTTATTATGCCTAATATTAATGCTTCCCCAAAAGTTGTTGTTGGAATGTCCGGTGGCGTTGACTCCTCTGTTTCTGCTTATTTACTTCAACAACAAGGTTACCATGTCGTTGGATTATTTATGAAAAATTGGGAGGAGGACGACTCTGATGAATATTGCTCTGCAGCTGCTGATTTAGCTGATGCTCAAGCGGTATGTGATAAATTAAACATTAAACTACACACAATTAATTTTGCTGCTGAATATTGGGATAACGTATTTGAACATTTTTTATCTGAATACAAAGCAGGCAGAACCCCTAACCCAGATATACTCTGTAATAAAGAGATAAAATTCAAAGCATTTTTAGAATATGCAGCTGAAGATCTTGGCGCTGATTATATCGCAACCGGTCATTATGTCCGTAAACGAGAAACAGGCAATAAAGTTGAATTATTACGGGGTATCGACACGAATAAAGATCAAAGTTATTTTTTATATACACTTAGTGAGAATCAAATTAAACAAAGTTTGTTTCCTGTCGGTGAACTAGAAAAACCACAAGTTCGTAAAATAGCTGAACAACTTGGTTTAGTGACAGCGTCAAAAAAAGACTCTACCGGTATCTGCTTTATTGGTGAACGAAAGTTTAATGACTTTTTAGCACGCTATTTACCAGCTCAAGAAGGACTGATTAGAACAGTTGACGGACAAGTAATTGGAAAACATCAAGGATTAATGTACCACACTTTAGGTCAACGAAAAGGATTGGGTATAGGTGGGTTAAAACAAGCTGATGACACACCTTGGTATGTTGTTGATAAAGACATCAAAAATAATGAATTAATCGTGGCACAAGGACATGATCACCCAGCCCTATTCTCTACTGGTTTAATTGCACAACAATTACATTGGGTGGATAGAAATATGGTGACCGAACCTTTTGAATGCACTGTTAAAACACGCTACCGCCAACAAGATATTATTTGTCAGGTAAATCCATTAGCGGAAGATAAAATAGAAGTAATTTTTGAACATCCTGTTGCAGCAGTAACGCCCGGACAATCTGCTGTCTTTTACAAAAACGAGGTTTGTCTCGGTGGCGGTATCATTGAGGAACGAATTATAGAAAGTAAGGAGCGGCTAAGTGAATAATAAGTACCATGATATAACTATAGCGCTTGCAGGTGTTGCGCAAAGTGCTATATTAGTTCCCCAATTAGCCAATACTGGAGGCTGCAATAATACACTTTATCAACTATCGATCAAAAGCATCTTTAACACATCCCCTCTCAGTACGGAGGATGTGTATGATGGTATTAAAAATATAGAAACGGGGTTAACGGTATTAATTCAATTGCTTAATTCGGGTCAAAAAGAACAAGTAGATATTATGCGTTATCTTTTTGGTACATTAAGTATTACCAATAAACTATTAAAAAATAACGATGCTTTAAGTAAGATAGATCAACGGTTAAAACGTATTTCAGGTCTCTATCCTGATATGAATGATCAAACCATTGAGACCCATGAAGATGAATTATCATACTCATTAGCAGGAATTTATTCAGATATTGTCAGTCCAATATCAGCCAAAATTAAAGTAATGGGTAAAATTGAGTTTTTACAGAACTCATTGGTTCAAGCTAAAGTAAGAGCATCGTTACTTGGCTGTGTTCGTTCTGCTATTTTATGGTATCAAGTAGGAGGAAGTCGTTTACAACTCCTATTTAAACGAAAAAGCATCTGTAATGAAGCACAAGCCCTATTACAAGAAATAGCTAAAATCATTTAATTTTTCAAATCAATATTTAAAAATCGCAACGGAGTTATACCGATGGAATTATCTGCACTTACCGCCCTTTCGCCTATTGATGGTCGTTATGGAGATAAAACAATTGAATTACGTACAATTTTCAGTGAATATGGCTTGCTAAAATACCGTGTACAAGTCGAAGTACAATGGTTACAGAAGTTAGCCTCGCAAGTAGAAATTTCTGAAGTTCCCGCTCTAAGCCAATCTGCAACCAATCATCTTAATCAAATTGTTGAGCAATTTGACATAAATGATGCAGAACGTATTAAAGAAATTGAAAAAACGACTAATCATGATGTTAAAGCCGTAGAATATTTTTTGAAAGAGAAAGTGAGCAGTCATGAAGAATTGCATGCCATTAATGAATTCATCCACTTTGCCTGTACTTCAGAAGATATTAATAACTTGTCATACGCATTGATGTTAAAGGAAGCGAAAGAGTCAGTCTTAATACCTTATTGGAAAAAAATAATTGAGACAATAAGTGCACAAGCAAAAACCTATCGTGATTTGCCATTACTTTCCAGAACGCACGGACAACCAGCAACGCCTTCAACAATAGGAAAAGAATTTGCTAATGTTGCGTACCGTTTACAACGTCAATTAAAACAACTTCAAACTGTTGAAATCTTGGGTAAAATAAATGGAGCGACAGGTAATTACAATGCTCACATTGTGGCTTACCCTCAAGTTGATTGGCATCAATTTAGTGAAGAATTTGTATATTCTTTAGATTTAAAATGGAATCCTTATACAACTCAAATAGAACCGCATGATTATATTGCTGAATTTTTTGATTGTGTAGCAAGATTTAACACCATTATGATCGACTTTAATCGTGACATATGGGGTTACATCTCATTGAATCATTTTAAACAAAAAACCATTGCCGGTGAAATAGGTTCATCAACCATGCCTCATAAAGTCAATCCCATCGATTTCGAAAATTCTGAAGGTAATCTTGGCATTGCCAATGCAATTATGAGCCATTTAGGGAGTAAATTACCTATATCACGTTTTCAACGTGATTTAACCGATTCAACCGTTTTACGCAATCTTGGAGTAGGAATTGGCTATGCAATCATTGCCTACCAATCAACATTGAAAGGATTAAGTAAACTTGAAGTTAATCAAGAGTACCTGCTTGATGAACTCAATCGTAACTGGGAAGTATTAGCCGAACCAATTCAAACTGTAATGCGACGTTATGGTATTGAAAAACCATACGAGAAACTAAAAGAATTGACTCGAGGAAAACGTGTCGATGCTGAAGGAATGAAGCAGTTTATTGATTCATTAGATTTACCTGAAAATGAAAAATCACGACTAAAACAATTAACACCAGCCAACTACATTGGGTATGCATCAGCGTTTGTTGATAAACTTTAATTGTCATTTGTGGTTGATAGTCTGAAACATTATTGATTCATGTTTCAGATTATCTTTAGTCACAATGCATTAAAAAATTAGGTAAATTTGTGATTTAATAATAGATATATATTAATTGTCTCCATTAAGACATCAATATTAAAACAACATTCAAAGTATTTAATAGGAACATCCATTGAAAATCCGCATTGCAACAAGGAAAAGCCCTTTAGCTCTATGGCAAGCTAATTATGTTAAACAACAGCTATTAGCTATTCACCAAAATTTGACAGTTGAGCTCATCCCGATGGTGACAAAAGGTGATATATTACTTGATAGCCCATTATCTAAAATTGGAGGTAAAGGCTTATTTGTTAAGCAGCTTGAACAAGCTATTTTAAATAATGAAGCAGATATTGCGGTTCACTCTATAAAAGATATTCCTGTACATTTTCCTGATGGATTAAAACTTGCCATTATATGCAAACGTGATGATGTCCGAGATGCATTTATATCAAATCAATACGATAATTTAGAGCAGTTACCACATGGCGCAATAGTGGGAACTTCTAGTTTACGGCGTCAATGTCAATTACGTGCTCGTTATCCACACTTACATATCAAAGATTTAAGGGGAAACGTTGGCACTCGTTTAACAAAATTGGACAATCATGAATATGATGCGATTATTCTTGCATCAGTAGGCTTAAAACGTTTGGCATTGCAAGATCGAATCAAACAATATATTGATACAGACTTAATTTTACCTGCTGTCGGTCAAGGTGCCATTGGCATTGAAACACGAGCTGATGATAAATCCATTTTAACCTTACTTGCACCACTTGATGACAAAAAAAGTCGCATTTGCATACAAGCCGAAAGAGCGATGAATCAACGTTTGCAAGGCGGTTGTCAAGTTCCCATTGCATGCTATAGCCAAATTCAAGACGACGCATTATTTTTACAAGGTCTTGTTGGACAAACTGACGGTTCTCAAATTATTAAAGCGAACTTATCAGGTACGCCTAATCAACCAGAGCAATTAGGTTATGAATTAGCAGACTTGCTCTTAGAAAATGGGGCAAAAGCAATATTACAGGAATTAAATAGCGAATGATTTATGTAACCAGACCTTCCCCCGAAGGCGAAGTGTTAACGCAATTATTAAATCAAGCTAATTTGCCTGCTATACATTTGCCGCTATTCGATATGTTAGCAGGTAAAGATCTATTTAATTTACAAATTCAACTAAATCGCTTAATGCCGAATGATATAGTCATTGTGGTATCACCACAGGTCATCAATGTCATTAAAAATTATATTCCAAACCTGATATTTCCGAATAATCTACGTTATTTCGCTATTGGCAAAAAATCGGCTGAATTATTGAGTCAATTAACGCAAACACGAGTAGATTATCCCCGACAAGAAGATAGTGAAGGATTACTTGAGTTACTTGCCTCAAAATCAGTAAATAATTACACTGTACTCATATTAAAAGGAAATGTTGGAAGACAATTAATAGCCGAAACACTAAGCACTAAACAAGCCCAAATAAAATTAATCGAATGTTATTCTCGTAATGTCATACCCTACCAGCAGGATATCCTTTATAATGATATTGAAAAACAAATATTGATCGTTACCAGTATTGCTCATTTACACCAACTTGAGATATATTGCAAAATTAACCATAAAAAAAATGCAATTTTAGTGGTCACCAGCCAACGAATTTTTGAGGAGGCGAAACAACAAAATTGGCAAAAAATTGTTTTGGTAACCGGAGCTAATAATCAAATTTTATTTAAAACGTTAATCACTCTATGTCATAATGATAAGATTAATTTAAACAATACTGAATGAGGTAGCTTATGTCGCTTCGATATTATAGTGCTAATGCCACACTTTCAACGATTAGCACGACTTCATTTAGCCAAACATCCACAATTGATTCAATAAAACAAGCGAAACAGACTATGAAACAAGATAAAAAAAATCTTAAAAACAGCGAATCTAGTCCTAAAGTAGAAAAAAAAGAGCCTTCTTCGTCAAATACTGATTATATTAAAAAAGTACCTATATCAAAATTATCTTTGCTCGCCATTGCCTTAACCCTTGGTCTTGGTGGTTTTATTTTTTATCACGGTCATGAGCAAATTGAAAAACAAAAAAACGTCATAGATAGTTTGAAAACTGAGATAGCCAATTTAAAACAGACAACTAAAAAAAGCATCATTGATGATGTAGAAAATAATATTAACCAATCGGTTAACCTACAAAAACAACAATTTTCCTCACTTGAACAACGTGTTAACGATCAATTGTCTGAGCAACAGCAACAACAACAGCAATTAGTTAATCAGATTAATGATACGATTAAAATAAACCAACAGAACTTTCATAATTTCAATGAACGCTTATCTGCCATGTCGACAATGGATTCTAATGTTTGGTTGATTTCGCAAGCAAACTACTTTGTAAATCTAGCTGCGAGAAAAATATGGAATGATCAAGATTACACTACCGCTCGTATACTTTTGAAAAATGCGGATGAAAGTTTAGCTCAAACCAATGACCCTAGTTTAACACTAGCTAGACAAGCCATTAATAAAGACATTAACTCATTATCTCAAGTCAGTTTTATCGATTCTGATGGAATTATTATAAAGCTCATTAATTTATCAGATTCTCTAACTCAATTACCTTTATTAGGTCATTATAAAGAGATCGATATGGGTCTATCACAAGATGCTAATAGTCATAATTCTAATCTGTCAGGTAATTCACCGGCAGAAGCAGCCGTTCATTCTGATGATGGGCTAAATGAAAAAGATAGCGAGAGCAACCGTAATGATAATCAAGTTACACCTTCATTATCAGACTGGTCGGATAATTTAATGTCAAATGCTAATTCATTTGTGAAAAAATTTATTTCTATTGAAAAATTGGACAATAGTGATAACACTTTTTCAACTTGTATAACTCAAGCGGGTAAAGATGAAAAACAAATTGCTAAATGTCATATATTAAAAACACCATTGAGTTTAGAGCAATCATTTTATTTACGGGAAAATATTCGTTTTCGTCTATTAATCGCTGCACAAGCCGTACCGAGACATCAAGACCAGATTTATCAACGTTCTTTAAATGATGTCGCCCTTTGGGTTAATGCTTATTTTGATACCAATGCCCCAAGTGTTAAAGCATTTTTAAATGATATCGATAAATTACAAAAACAATCTATCAGCAATCAAAATGTACCCGAAACTCTTGCGAGTATAGGCGAATTGAATAAATTAATGCAAACACGCGTTCGTTCAATGTTGGCAAAATAGGAGAATAATAATGATTAAAGTATTGGTTATTTTCTTAGTGCTAATTGCCGGTTTCTTTTTAGGTCCATTGATACAGTCAAATCAAGGCGCAGCTGTGTTTGTCGTTGCCAATTATAAAATTAGCATGTCATTTAATTCCTTCGTAATTTTATTATTGTTGGCACTATTCATTATTTATTTATTTGATCGTTTATTCAAAAAAATCCTTAATTCCAAGCGTTTTTTTGGAAATTGGTTTAAATTAAATTCATCTCAAAAAGCGAACAAATTAATTGAACAAGCACAATTCATGCTACTTGAAGGTAACTACCAACAAGCAGCGAAGCTTTTCATGAAAAGTGCTAAAGCAGCCTCAAATACGACGTTATCATATTTATTAGCGGCACAAGCGCATATTGACAATGATCAACTTATTGAAGCAAATCAAATGCTCGAAAAAGCGGCTAAAACTTGCCAAGATAACGAAAAATTTGTTTTTCAACTTGTTCAAGTTAGGTTACAAATCAAAAATCGTGAATATACTTCAGCACAAACAACTATTGAACGTTTGTTAAATGAAAATCCCCGTAATGCAGAAGTATTGCGACTAGCCGACCAGCTCTATTACGAAATGGGTAATTATCAAGCTGTTATCGATCTATTACCGACAATGTATAAGATCAAAACCTATAGTGATTCACAATTAGATCAGTTCAAACAATCTGCTTATATAGCTCGGATTAAGCAATTATCTGTCGATAAAGATCCGCTTGCATTAATTAAATGGTGGAAAGAACAGCCCAAAGCAATACTTAATAATCTTTCATACCAAAAAGCTATGGCAAACTATCTTCAACAACTCGGTCAAACTACCGAAGCTGAAAAATTATTAGCGTCAGTAACAAAAATTGAAAATCAAGAAAGAACTTAAAAAAACAGGGTTAAACCCTGTTTTTTAATTTTTATATTGACCAAAAATATCTGATTAATGCCATACAACACATACCGGCAACAACAATACACATTAAATTTTTTGTTATAATAGCCACAATCACTGTGGGTATGGAAGCTAAACAATACTCAATTTTGAATTCTGGAAACTCACCTTGTTTTGCAATAAATAAATTTTGTACAAACAGTGCTGTTAATATACAAAGTGGAACATAAGATAAAAATCGAACGACGATATTCGGTAACTGCAATTTTCTTACTAATATAAAAGGAATAATTCGCGGAAACCAAGTCACTATTCCGCACCCTAAAATAATCAATAAACTATAAATTGTCATGCATCACGCTCCATAGCAACGCCCATAAAACAACCCGCAAAGGTGCTGATCAGAATAGCCATTTCAGGCGAAAAAAATCGCATCAAAAAAACTAACATTATAGTAACGGTCAGCATAACGATAAGTCTGTTTTTTATGGTTTTGGTCTTATCACCAATTAATTGCAAATAAAGTAACCCAATAAACATAGCCACTAAAGCATAATCTAATCCAAAAATAGCCGGATCAGGTAACCACTCACCGATTAAAGCGCCCACCAAACATGATAATATCCAAGCGACATAAGCAGTCAAATTAAGACCATGCATCCATGATGCATTAACAGGTACTTTATTGGCTACCGCATTCATCGTTACTGCAAAGCTTTCATCCGTAAGTAAACTTCCTATAGCAATATTGTCTAGTAAAGAGAATCGTCGAAAAGAAGGCGCTGTTGCCATACTCATCAAAAAATGGCGGGAATTAACAAGAAAGACAGTAAAAATGATGGCAGTAATGGGGGTCGCCACTAACATTAAACCAGCAATAATAAATTGTGCCGCACCTGCATAAACAATAACGGCAAGTAAAGTGACTTCTAAAACGGATAAATTTGCTGCTTTACCCACAACACCTGCCGCAATTCCAATACCAATGTAACCTAACAGCGTGGGAATACAAGCATAAACACCATCTTTAAATGTTAATGACATAAAATACCCTTAAAACGAAAAAAAGATTATCATAATAGCTTAAGTTATTGTGTCAAATAAAAAATAATAAAGCTATCCAAATGGTTAAATCAAATTAATTTTAATTTGTGGGCTAATTAATTTCACAAAAGTAAATAAAAGATCATCAATTAACTTTTCATTAAGATAAATGTGATACCTTCATACATATGGCGCATAAATTTGATATAATAATTCTAATGACTTTTAACACAATCAAATAAGATTTATATGAAAAGTGATAAAGTAAATATGTTTATTGGAACACTGTTTATTATTTCTGCGCCAAGTGGTGCGGGTAAATCAAGCTTAATTCGAGCCTATTTAGCCCAAAAAAATCATCATCCAGCAAAAGTTTCTATTTCTCACACTACTCGATCTCCAAGACCAGGAGAGCAACATGGTGAAGATTATTATTTTGTTGATCATAATCATTTTGAGTCATTAATCAGTGACCAAGCTTTTGTAGAATACGCTCACGTTTTTGACCATTATTATGGTACCTCAAAAGCAGAGATTGAACAGAGCCTATTACAAGGAGTTAACGTATTTTTAGATATTGATTGGCAAGGTGCTCAACAAGTCAGAGATAAAATGCCACAATCAAAAAGTATTTTCATTCTTCCTCCTTCATTAACTGAACTTGAAAATCGTTTAATTAAACGGGGACAAGACAATGAAGAAGTTATTGGCAAAAGAATGGCAAAAGCACAAGCTGAAATCTCGCATTATAATGAATATGATTATGTCATTATCAATGATGATTTTGATACATCATTAAATGCATTAACTTCAATCATAACCTCAGCAAGTTTAGAGCGTAGAAAGCAAGAAGTAATTCATCATACGTTATTTGATAATCTTCTAAAGAAGAATAACAAATAGTTAAATTTTTCAGAAGTAAAGCGTCGTAATTAATACCAAACTGACAAATGCAATAATACATCGCCAATATAGTTGGCGATGTTCATCAGTAAAAAAGTTAATTACCTAAAGCTTTATCAGCCTGATCATTTTGAATAAGCTCTAATTTATATCCATCGGGATCTTCAACGAAAGCAATAATCGTTGTTCCACCTTTCACAGGGCCTGCTTCACGTGTAACCTTACCACCAGCTTGTCTCACTTCGTCACACATTTTTGCGACATCATCAACACCTATAGCAATATGACCAAATGCATTACCGTGATCATAAGTTGTTGTTCCCCAGTTGTAAGTTAATTCAATAACAGAACTAACAGATTCATCACCATAACCAACAAAAGCCAGGGAATATTGATATTCTGTATTTTCACTCGTTCTTAAAACCTTCATTCCCATAACACGAGTATAAAAATCGATTGAACGTTGTAAGTCACCTACTCGAATCATTGTATGTAAAATACGCATTGCTTCTGTTTTCCTTTTTTTAACAAATGAATCTTGATAGAGTTTATAAGTTAGCATCACATGCAATATATTTAGTAACTTTAAGAATTAATTCGGAATAATTTATTGATGTTTAAAGCGTATATGTTTTTAATACTGCATATTTTTAAAAACAAAATAGGGCTTAGCTAAAACTTTGTTTTCAGCCAAACCCTATTTAAACTAACTTAATGTAATAATTGAATTATATTAATTACTATTTGCAACTTTAGTGTAACGAGGTGCTGCACTAATTCTATTTCCGTTAGTAACTAATTTAACATGTTGACCAGTAAAAAATTCTTTTGCTGAACCTTTTTGCACGATAACGATATTACCGCCTTTTTCTTGCTGGATTTCAAGTTCTACTGCATCAGCTTGATTAGCTTTATTTTCAATAGCGCTACCTAAAATTGCGCCACCAATAGCACCTGTTGCAGCAGCTAGTACTCGACCAGATCCGTCACCGATGGTATTACCTAAAACGCCACCAAGAACAGCACCACCTATTGAACCCACTATGTTTTCATTTTTACCATTTGATGTATTCGCTTGGATTTTTACTGCTCTTACAGATAAAACTGTACCATAACTCACTTTTTGAACTTGTTTTGCTTGATCCGTAGTATATACATCACCAGAATAAATATCACTATTACTACAGCCTGAAAGAAGCGCAATTAAAATAGATGCAGTGATGATTTTTTTCATATTAAATTCCCCATATATATTTTTTGAAGATTAACTTCTATTTGTAATATATACTAGCATAATATTCTTTTACAATAACAACAACATTTTTTTCAATATTTTATCAATAGATAATATAATTTACGAGAAAGTTAGAGTATACTCAGTCCAATAGTTTATTGGACATACAATTATTATATGAAACGGTTATTTTTTCAAAATGCATTATCAGATATGATATTAGCTTGTCTTGATACAAATCAGTAACCTAAAATTTAGATATGAGACAATCATTCAATTAATCGTTTTTGCTAAGGCATAATTGTTTTGATAAGAGCACAACTAAATCATTCATTACTTAACATTATTACTTTATAAAGTGTTGGGTAAATAATCTATATGGGCATGAATAACATAATGAAAACTATCGAAATTGACGAACAGTTATACAAATTTATTGCAGGGCAAACCAAACATATAGGTGAAGATGCCTCAAGTATTCTTAGACGCTTGTTAAAACTGAATACAAGTTCATCTAATTCAACTTCAAAAGTTGATGTTGAAAGTCATAATTCAATATTTAGTGATCTATTCACTAGTGATAGTTTCACCAGCGAAAAATCAATTATTAGTCGTTTTTTGCTACTATTAGCAGCACTTTACAATTACAACCCTGCACTTTTCGCCATTGCGGCAACTTCGCTACATGGTAGCAAAAGACAATATTTAGCCAAAGATAAAAAATCATTAGAAACTTCTGGCAAGAATACAAAACCTCGTGAGATTATTGGTACACCTTATTGGGTGATTAGTAATACCAACACGGCAAGAAAAATTTATATTATCGAATCTATTATGAGTGATATGGGCATATCAGAAGCAACGATAAATCAAGTTAAAAATGTTTTTTCGTCTTCAACAAATTAAAAATCAATAGTTACACGTTAATTAGAAATGTTGTGCTGTAACTGTTAGCAAATGATTTAAAGTAATTATGAAAGAGGAGTAAAGAATGGCAACCCCTAGCAGAGCAGGATTATTAGCTAAACCATCTGATCTAATCAATGTGGAAACTTTACAAAATAATTATTACCAAATTAAACCTGATACAGACAATGCTAGTCAATTAGTCATTTTTGGGACATCTGGACATCGAGGAAGTTCAAACAAAGGCACATTCAATGAAGCCCATATACTCGCAATCGCTCAAGCCATTGCCGAATACCGTAAAGCAAATCACATAACGGGGCCTTGTTTTATCGGTCAAGATACTCACGCTTTATCTGAATTAGCGCTTAAATCAGTACTTGAAGTGTTCGTTGCTAACGAACAAACAGTTGTTATAGCGCATGATTGGGGGTATACCCCTACTCCGGTTATTTCACATGCAATTTTAACGTATAACCAAGATAAAAAATCACAACTTGCTGATGGTATCGTGATTACCCCTTCCCATAATCCCCCTGAAGATGGCGGAATTAAATATAATCCAACAAATGGTGGGCCTGCGGATACTGATATTACCAAACAAATTGAAAATCGGGCAAATGAATTACTTAAACATCAATTAGACGGTGTGAAAAGAGTGACATTGGAAAAAGCCATCCATTCCGATTTTATTCATACTAAAGAATACGAAACTGATTATATTAACGATCTGGAAAATATTCTTGATCTTGCACTGATTAAATCTTCTTCACTTAAAATTGGTGTTGATCCATTAGGCGGAGCCGGTATTTCTTATTGGCCTCGAATTGCTGAAAAGTATGGTCTTAATCTTGATATTGTAAATAACAAAATTGATCCTACCTTTAGTTTTATGCATTTAGATCACGATGAAGTGATTAGAATGGATTGTTCTAGTCGCTGGGCAATGGATGGGTTGTTAAATTTAAAAGACAAATTTGATTTAGCCTTTGGTAATGACACCGATTTTGATCGTCATGGTATTGTCACACCAAAAGGATTAATGAATCCAAATGCTTATCTTTCAGCTTGTGTAAATTATTTATTTCAGCACCGTCCAGAGTGGCATAAAGATGTTGCCATTGGCAAAACACTGGTGACAAGTTCAATGATAGATCGCGTTGCGAACAGCCTAAACCGAAAATTTTTAGAATACCCTGTCGGTTTTAAATGGTATGCCCAAGGACTTTATCATGGTCAATTAGGTTTTGCTGGTGAAGAAAGTGCAGGTGCATCATTTTTACGAACAAATGGTAAAGTTTGGTCAACCGATAAAGATGGCATTATTTTATGTTTATTGGCAGCGGAAATGACCGCCAAAATAGGCAAAAACCCACAAGAACAATATCAACAACTTGAAGATAAATTTGGCGTTTCTTATTATGGCAGAATTCAGGCGCCAGCATCATTTGCTGAGAAACAAAAACTAGCCAAACTTGATGCAAGCCAATTGACTACTGATCAGCTTGCAGGTGAAAAAATTACTCAATGTTTAACCACGGCACCCGCTAATCATGCTCCTATTGGTGGATTGAAAGTTATTACTGAAAATGGCTGGTTTGCAGCCCGACCTTCTGGCACTGAAGATGCTTATAAAATTTATGCGGAAAGTTTTATCAGCAATCAACATTTAGCCTTACTTCAAGAGGAAGCACAACAAATTGTTGCTAATGCCATTAAGTAATTGAAACAAAAAAGCCGACGTTATGTCGGCTTTTAATTGTGATAAAATCAAATAAAATTTTATTATTTTATTTTTCGGGGTTGCGCCACATTACCTGCATTTTTATCATATCGATATTGATTTTTATTGAATAGTAGCGCCCATACAAGACATAGTATGATAGAACTCACCACGATGGTTACCATAGTCAACAAAATTTTCTTCATATCAACATATTGAAATATATCAATATTCCATATTAACAATATTAAACCTACAGAAAAGGTAAAAATAATAGCAATAAAAAGACCAGCTAAAAATGTTTTCATTCTGTTATTCCTTAATTAAAGCTTATCAACATATTCTTTTTTCTTCGCATCATACTCAACTTGAGTAATAGCTCCGATATCTAACAGTTGTTTTAATTTTGTTAACTTGGTGTAGGTATCTTCTGTGTCAACTGTCTGAGTATCAAACATATTTTGTTTATGCACTGTATCGGCTACATGTTGAGTGTAGATTTTGGATAATTCAGCGCCTGCAACAAATTGCGCACCTAAACCTGCTATACCACCTTCATTTTTAGCTGCATCACGCATAGCTTGTAATTTTTCCATTTCAGCATAACTTAAATTTGCTTTGCTTGCTGCTGTTGCATCTGCTGAAATATTAGCTATTTTCGCAATTCTACTATCTGTTTCATCATCGAATTGAGATCCCAAAATACGAAAATCCGACAAAGTTAAGCCTAATTTAACAAATTCATTAATTAACTCTTGTTTAACATTTTCAGATAGTTCGATTAATTTTGAATCTATTTGTAAATAACCGTACTGCATCTGGGCAAGTTTACTGGTTATTTCTTGAATAATACGATTTGAAATTAATTCTTTCGCTTCTTGAATGGTATATTGATTTCGTTGACCAATAATTTGTTGATAGAATTGTGCAATATTACTGATTGAAAAAGAATAATTACCATTCATTTTTAGTTGAATTGGAAACTGATATTCAGGTTCTAAATATTTGATGGGTGATGCTGTACCCCACCCTTGATTAACGATATCGTTTTTTCTGAAAAAGTAGATATAAAGCTTGTGCTCACTTTTAAAAGATTGTCTTATTTTTAACATCGTTGTAATAAATGGGTGGTTATCAGTTTTTAAGTTATAAATACCAGCATCTTCGATGACATCGGCTATTTTACCTTCATATACCAATACTGCACCTTGCCCAGGGGCAACAATAAGCTTACTGGCATTGATAATTTGGTTATTATTGGTAGCCGGGAATTGATACCATAATATATTGGGTGAATTGTCATTCCATTCAATGACAGAAGCTAATTGTTTTCTAAAAATATTTAACATAATGATATTATTCCTTATTACTCTAAAGTTTTTATATCTGAAATTGAATTTTGTTTACCATCAGAATCTAATAGAATAAATTTATTTTCTGTCCTCAAAATAATACGATTATCCAAAATTTTTGCACCAAGTTTATAGTATTCCAAAGGAAAATTATAACTCCAACGAATATCTCCTGTTTTTGCATCCAACAATTGAATAATATACTTATCTTTGTTGACAGGTGAGGTAGAGAAACCAATTAATACTGAATCAGCATTATAATCGAGTATTCGTGGGAAGAAATAAACACGATCTGGGGTAAAATCTAGATATTTTAACGTCCTGGATGCTTTCTTTCGCCATGGTTCCAATAGAATTTTTTCATAAGGCGTATTATTGTCTATAACAACAATAGCCTGATTTTGTTTGGTATAGTAAACATTTGTCCATTTAAACCCTACATCTTCTCGTGGATAACCAGGTAAGAACTGATATTCATATCTTATTAATCTCGGAATTTCATCTGGATAATCATTACTTTTTGTACTAAAACTAAAACCAGTGCGTACAGAAAAATTGGACGGCAATGGTGTTTGCCCACTTCTTGCTTTGTAATATTCACTATCATTGTAAATTTTATCAATCTTTGGGTAATAATAGAAATGTTTACCTTTATTGGTGTACACATATAAACCACTACCGTAATCTTCGCTGACAAATTTGATTTCTGCTAATCCTGAAGAAAACTCAGCTTGTTTTGAAAACAATTCCTTATTAACAGATTCAAACGTATTATTGTATTTATTTAATTGATATAATTTTTGATTATCAATAAGCAGCATAAAGTCATCGTCTTCCCATTTTACTAATTCATAAGGATGAGGTCTTGAAAAAGGGTCTTTTTTATCAGTTGGCAACTCAAACTGACCAACAATCTTATTTGCTTCGATATCGTAAATTCTTATAAAATGTTGATATTGGCTGCGTGATGCTCTTTTAGATAAGCTTAATTCAGTTTTGAAAATCAAATAAGGTTTTCCTTTAAATACGTACATATCGATAATATTATTAGACCATTCTTTGGTTATCGCCTCTTGGGTTGGTTTTGGACGATTGTTATTGGTTGAACTATAGCTACTGTGTCCAACAACACTACCTTTGGTATTAGAATTATTTTCATCTATGAATGATTCAATCATTACGAGTAAAAACACGACACAGGAAAAAGCAATCACTCCCCAGATTATGGTTTTATTAGGTTTTACCATATTTGGTTGTTGGGATTGTTGATGATGAAAAATATGAATATCTTTTTTATCGACAAAATAAACTGCTCCACACCCTTCACATTTATATTTTTCATTACCTAATGAGATATGCTTGATACTTCCACATTGTGGACATTTGATGGTTAATATATTTGAAGTCATTTTACTTTAGTTATATTCGTTAATTTCATGTTATATAAGTGAAAACATTATAAATATTTAAAATTAATAATAACATCTAAATTGTCATTTAGAGGCTGAATAAATTGTAAATCAAGATTAACTTAATTTACTTAATTAGTGTGTTTTATGAAATTGCTTTACTGTCTATGTGAGAAAAATTGGATAGATGTCATCACTCCCCAATAAATTGATCTGTTTTTATTGAGGATGTGATTTAGTTTTTAGATTCGTGTTGGCTTTTTAGCTGTAGCTTGTCTTGATGATTTTGACAAGTTGTTGAGTTTAGTTCTTTTGGGTCTGAAACTACGTTTATCTGTTTTGGCATCAATGAATGATTTGGATTCTTTTGCTAATCCGACAATATCACGTAGATAATTAACCGAGTCAAGACTTAACTCCATCCAAGTTCCTCGTGATAAACCTTTAGGTAAGGTTATATTACCATAACGAATACGCAGCAAACGGCTTACTTGTACATCAATTGCTTCCCACATTCTACGCACTTCACGGTTACGCCCTTCAGTTATGACGACATTAAACCACTGATTTAAACCATCGCCACCTTGCGCTTTAACAGATTTAAAAGAAGCTGGACCATCTTCAAGTTGTACTCCTTTTCGTAATTGATTAACTTGCTGATCAGTCACATTTCCAAAAACACGTACCGCATATTCACGTTCTATTTCATGACGAGGATGCATTAATCGATTAGCCAATTCACCATCTGTGGTAAAAAGAAGTAAACCAGAAGTATTAATATCCAATCGACCAATATTGATCCAGCGAGCATTTTTTAAACGCGGTAAACGAGCAAAAACTGTTGCTCGTCCTTGTGGATCGTTACGGGAACAGATTTCCCCCTCGGGTTTGTAATAAGCTAACACACGACAAACCGTTTTTTCTTTACTTCTTAGCTGAACCAAGTGTCCATTAATTCGAATTTTAGGGTTAGCATTCACATCAACCCTATCACCTAATGTTGCAATTTTACCGTCAACGCTAATTTTGCCTGCGGCAATCATTGCCTCAATTTCACGACGTGAACCATTACCTAAATTAGCTAACACTTTTTGCAACTTTTCAGTATTGTCATTTACTTTTTTCATATTTTCCTCGCTACCTTCACAGGTATCAGATTAAACATTTGTATATTCGTTAAAAAACGACGACTTTTCGTGCTATTACACACGTATCATAATTGAAGTTCTCATTGTCAATGGTAATTAAACGTGAAACTTACATTAAGATTGATTACCAAGCTAAAGCATTCATTGACCGAGTCATTTCAATCATCAATAAAATTGCATACTGAAGGATTCAATCATTATATTTAACAATATGAACTCATGAATCATTTTCAACATGTTTGATCATTATTCAAAAGGCTTAATATCCCCACTACCTCTACGAATAACATCAGGGTAATCATTTGTTAAATCAATAACGGTTGTTGGTTGCTGACCGATATAACCACCATGAACAACCGCATCAAGTTGGTGTCCAATTTTATCCTCAATTTCATCAGGATCAGATTGTGCTTCATCTTCATTTGGCAAAATTAACGTTGTGGTCATTAATGGCTGACCTAATAAATCAAGTAAAGCTAAATCAATTTTATTATCCGGAATACGTAATCCTATGGTTTTCCGTTTTTCATTCATCAAGCGACGAGGCACTTCTTTACTTGCAGGTAAAATAAAAACGTATTTACCAGGAGTGTTATTTTTGAGCAGACGAAATGTGATGTTATCGACCATTGCATAAGAGGATAACTCCGATAAATCTCGACACATCAACGTAAAATTGTGATATTTATCAAGCTGACGTATTTTACAAATACGATCAACACCATTTTTATTATCAAGTAAGCAACCAAGTGAATAACCAGAATCAGTAGGAAAGGCGATAACCCCACCATCATTCAGGATTTTTACGATTTGCTCTAATAATCGATTTTGAGGATTGTCAGGATGTATATAAAAAGTTTGGCTCATAATGATCTTCTATATTAATATTAATTTTAAAACACTTTTTACAATGTCAGTTTTACTATCAGACAAGATTGATAGCATGTTAACTTAAAGCAATTTTAGTCCATATTAATCTAGTATCCAATTATGCCAAATTGGCGTTACACTAGTTGGCAAAGGGGTCGTTTTACCTAAATCTAAATAGTTAACCAAATCATGAAAATCAGAACCTTGCGAGGCAAGCAGTTCAAATTCGTTGGCTAATTTAGCTAATCGCTGTAAGTCATCTTGTGTTTGTCGGCTTTGCGAAACTTCAATGGCATCACCGCCCCAAGTCTTGAAATCATTTATTAATAATTTCAATTTAGTACCAGTTAAATCATATCGAGTCGGATGTGCTAATACCGCAAGTCCACCTGCTGCATGAATAGCTGTTATCGCTTCTTCAATACTACACCATTTTGCGGGCACATAAGCATATCCACTTTTTCCAAGATATTTTTTAAATGCCGTTTTCACATCTTTGACTAAACCTTGATCAACGAGAAATCGGGCAAAGTGTGCACGAGAAACAATATCCCCTTTAGCAAACACCTTTGCTTGTTCATAAGCGTTATCAATATGTAACTTGACCAATTTATGGCTGATTGCCATTGCACGATCTATCCGCCCTTGTTCTTGTGCAACAAGTAAGTCCAACAATTGTTGATTTTCAATATCAATGTTTAAGCCAACAATATGAATTTCATTATTTTTCCAAACAGTCGATATTTCAACACCATTAATCAGCCTAATCGGCAGACTTTCATCCTTGATCAACTTTTGTGCCTCTGGTAATCCTTTTACGGTATCATGATCCGTTATCGCTAATATGTCAATTTGGTTATCGATAGCACGTTTAACCAGCTCGCTGGGTGATAGGACACCATCAGAGGCAATAGTATGAGAATGCAAATCTACGATCACTTTTTTCTCGAAAATTATTTTTAAACGTGTAATATACCACACAATTTGCGTGACCACTAAAAGGTATATTATGAAAGATCAAATTCTACTTGCCCAACAAGATACTCAATCAATTATTGATGAACTTTTAGAAGATGGTAGTGATCCCCATGCGATGTATTTAATTGAACATCATATTTCATCAGAAAACTTTGATAAACTTGAAAAAGTTGCAGTTGAAGCCTATAAATTAGGTTATGAAGCAACAGATCCCGATGAAGATGTTGATGATTTTGGCAATGTTATTATTGGTTTTGATATCATCGCTGAAAGCCCTCTCAGTGCTGATTTAATCAATGCACAGATTGCCCAAATTATGACGTTGGCGCATCAATTTAAAGTGAATTATGACGGTTGGGGTACTTATTTTGAAGATGGGAGTGATGATATTTTAGACGAAAGTGTCTTTGATAATGAAACTCTACATTAAATTCTAAACATTCTTAATCAATCCATTTCCATTTTTATCCAAGAATACTTGGATAAAAATGGTAAATTAGTTAGTTATTCGTTTACTTGTTCAACACGACTCACTCTTTTCAAATCAGCTGATAAACTACGTACCAATACCGTATCATCGTTTTTAATGGTGACAGGATCGGTATATCGATGCCAATTTTTACCATTATCAATTGAGTATTCAATGATTAAGCCAGGGAAGACAATATTAGCCATAAGTTGATTATTTTCAATTTTAGCACCTGGAATTGGTAAACGATAATCAATTCCCGTTAAATCTAATTTTGCTAATTCTCGTTGACCAACTAAGTTAGCAAAACGCACCCAATCTTGACGCAATTTTTGTTGATCCACATAGTGTGTTTTACCTTGTATGAATTCACGATCTTTTTGATAGTCGATCTCCCAATCTGCCTGATGCCAAGCCCGTTCTGCAATGGCTAATAAGCGAGGAAAAGTCATATATTCCATCTTATCATCTGTTCGAATGTCCTCAGTCCAAATTTGAGCAGACAATCCATAAGCTCCGGGCCAATTTAACGTACCTTTCGCCGTAAACGGATTGCCATCACGATCTAAAGATGTTTCCGCATTTTGAGGTAAATTATTCGGTGCAAAACTAAAAATTTTGCGCTCATCATTATAACGTGTTGCCCAATAATAACCGCTTTCTTTTGGATTAACTTCGTATGGCATATCTAAATACACATAATCCGGATTAGAGACAATGACTTGATAACCTTTATTTGTCCACTCATTGACTGAATCAAATCCGCCCCAATAAAGTGTATCCCAGAAATTTACTGTCACTTTATCTACAGCAAAAGATTTAGCACTCTCAGCATGCTTCATACCATCCTGCCAAGCTTGCATATGGTTAATACCATGATCTTTAATTATGGTGCTGACCTGCTCAGCAAAATAGCTAGGCAAATGTTCAATATTTTCAACTACCCCTTTAGATACAAAACTTTGACAGGCTTTTGATTTAGCCCATGGATGATCTTCATGACTTTGATCAATAAGACCTTTAAAAGCAACTTTATCTTTACTTTTTAAATCTTGGTAACCTGTGCCTAAACGAATATTTTTTGCTTCATCACCGCCAAAATGCCAAGTCGTGAGCGGTTGTCCAGCTTCAACATGCATTTTTGCCATTTCATCCATAATTTTAGTAACAAATCGTTGAGATGAGTCGAGACAAGGATTCAAATAACTCATACGATTATAAAACTGAACAGTTGTGGTATTAGATGTATCAGTTGGATCCACTAAGCGAAACTCATTAGCTTGTTGCTCCTTCCCTTCTTTCATTAAACGTTTATAACGTGCCTCCATAGAAACAATAGCGGCTCTAGCATGTGCAGGCATATCAATTTCCGGAATGACTTCGATGAACCTTGCTTTTGCATATTTAATAATTTCAATATAGTCTTGACGAGTTAAATAACCAGATCCGGTTGTATTACTTTCAGGCCCCGATCCCAATTGAGGTAGTAAACAAGTCTCTTCAGTAAGATCATGGCAACGTTTACTACCAATTTCGGTGAGTTCAGGTAACCCCGGAATCTCAATTCGCCAACCTTCATCATCGCTTAAATGAAAATGGAATTTATTCATTTTATATTTAGCCATTTGATCTAATAAACGTAAAATCGCTTGTTTGGATTTGAAATTACGTCCGATATCAAGCATCACACCACGATATTCAAATCTTGGAGAATCAACGACACTAAGAGTAGGAACTGAATTCGAATGATCGACAGAAACCGTCGATAATAGAGATTGAATTGCATAAAAAATACCACTTTCATCAAACGCGTAAATGGTTGCTTTATCTTTGGTAATATCAAGTTGATAAGCACCGGCTTGCCCTTGTTCAAACTTTTGAGGATCAATTGATGCTTGTATGTTAAAACCTTGTTCTGTAACCGGGATATTTAACGTTTTAAACTCATTTTTTACAACGGCTAAGCTATCTTGATTTAAACCATTAAGTACTAAATTGACACCTTTAGCATCAAACTTAATATCTTCTTTACCGACTGATAATTGTTTTGGCGTCGGTAAAATTTGTCCACGTAAAGAATCTGCTGATAATGTTTCAATATCGGCGTTATATTGAAAACGATTAACAGTCGTCATTAAAATGTTATGGTCATCAGCCGTTCTTTTCCATTGTTGATTAATTGGCGACACAAAAGCCGATAAATTATCAGAATCAGTATTAGTATTTGCAATAATTTTAGGCTTTGCATTGGTCGATGTTACATACCAACGTGGCATAATATCACTTTCGCTTACGATCCAATATTCACCAATAATTGGAATATTGATAGTGCCTTTGGCAGGAAATCCGGTAAATTTATCCGTTGGTTCTATTTTATGAAGATCCCCAGTAAGATGAGTGATTTTAAACTGATCATTGTCAACGGACAAAATCATACGAATACTACTAAAATAAATTGCCCAATCTTTATCTTTGATTGCTGAACCATTATTTGTTAACGAGATGGTCACTTTATTACATGCAGCCCAATCCGCACCCAAAGCAGCACAATTGATACCATGATCATTTGCCTGATTATCATTAACAGTATATTTAACATTAAGTTGAGCACTCATTAAATCAACTGTCTTTTGATTAGCATAAGCTGATTGTGTTACGCCTACACTTAATAAAGAGGCTATCGAGGTTGCAAGTATTGCAGTTTTAAGCTTTTTCATTATTTTTTTACCTATTTTTGTTTTGCATTGAATATTGTGAATGGAACAGTAACAATAAATTTGATATCTCGTTCATCTTGGAAGATATTACCATAACCTTCGCTCCAGCTTGGTATTTTTGAGTGGTTATTATATTTGGTATAATGTAACTGGAAAGAGGTGTTTTTAGCAAAACCCTGCTGTACTGTATAACCTAAATCGAAATTATAAGCTGATTCAATTAATCGAGTCTTTTGGTTAAAAAGTTTATTCGTACTTGGTTTAGCATCCCACCCATAAGCATAAGAAGCGCCCGTTTTCCACCCGTTAAAATAAGGGGAAAGATGACTTAAATCATAAGTTACTTCTGCAAATAAGGCTTTTTCACCATTGGCATTAAAGTCTGAACGTGAATTCCACCATACATCTAAGCGACCATTTGATGACGCATAATCCGGCGTCATTCGTTGTAAAAAGAATCCTTGTTCGCCTTCTGCTTTGACAGCAACACCTTCAAGTCGTAGACCTACTGGCCCCATCTGATAACCTAATGTTGCCGCTTGTAACCATGCTAAACCATCATAAACTTTAGCACCTTTATGGGATTGGTCTTTAGCACCATAAAATTGATAACTTAAAGTTAGCGGATTATCAAATACATTCATTTTATAAGATGCTTTACCAAAAAATTGATTCATATAATTGTGCGATTGACCAAACGCAGTTTCTAGCACTAAATTATTTTTAAAGTCATACTTCAAACCAGCAGAATGTAAATAATCGATTTTTTTCCCTTTTTGCCACTGTCTAAATTCATAAAGTCGTTTATACCACGGAGCTTTATATTTATCAGCCCACATATAGGACATGGATAACATCCCTGCTGAGTCAAAATCAAACGTTGTTCCAAACTCAACGCCTCGATAAGTGCCAGGTAAAAAGCTCCAGTGCGGGGCAAGCAGTGTTTGTCCTGATGGTTGAATATATCCCGCTTTTAACCATAATAGCTTATCGAGTTTAAAATTTAGCTGAGCCTTATAAAAACTTAGACCACTGACATCTTTTTTCCAATTTTCATCCCAACGATTATTGGCGCCACTAAAACCGATTTCATTAGGATGACCATTACCGCCGTTACTCACTTCCCAAGCTCCGTATCCGCCAAGTTCAATAGCAAACATATCCGCAATATAACCTGAATTGAAATCTAAATTAGTGTTGAAAGAAGTATGCCTAAGGTTTTTTTCATATTTATGTTGAGTGATATCCTTTCTTTCTCGATCACGATTCCAAAAAAAGACATTACTGGTTAATGAAGCATCATCAAAAAAAGGTTGAATATTATCAGCTTGTGCTGGCACAGCACAGACTAAAATGGAGCATGACAGTATTAGCTTTGTGATACAATTTAGCGAACGATTGGTAAATAAAGGATTATAAAAATTCATATCTGCTTCCTTGAAATGACTTTTTTAATCACGATAAGATTAGTTGGCACTTCTCTTACATGGATTTGAAAATCATTTTTATGCCTAAAATCAATTAAAAACGATAAAATTAATGTCTATCTACAATAAAAAAATCTGATTAAATTTAATAAATTAATTTAAAAAAACCTTTAAAAGGTAATTTCATAATGCATAAACATATTTTGGTTAGCAAATTAAATGTTGTTAAATCGTGATCGGAATCACCAAAATAGCCCTTTTTTTTTCTAATTTTTGGATAAATATCACAACTTTTTTTATTTTAAAAAATAAGAGAAGATGAAGAGTGTAAAAAATCCATGTAATCGATTCACTTATTGTGATGTGTCATTGATTAAATGGGTTAAATTGTTAGGCATCAAAGTATAAGAAGGGAAGAAAGAAAAAAGAGAAATTGAAAAATTTCTCTTTTAGAAAACACAGTACCAATAACGATGATATATTTAATTTACTGATTAAAATTAATAAACTAGTATTAATTTTCGGTATTAATTTCCTCAAAACTTTTTACTAGCTCATCAATTGCCTTCATCTGTTTTAAGAAAGGTTCAAGTTTAGCTAATGGTAATGCGGAAGGCCCATCACATTTTGCATGACTTGGATCAGGGTGTGATTCCAAAAATAACCCTGCTAGACCAACAGCCATACCAGCTCGAGCAAGTTCGGTCACTTGCCCACGTCGACCACCAGATGCGGCTCCCATAGGATCACGACATTGCAAAGCATGAGTAACATCAAAAATAACGGGTGAGCCATGACTAGCTTTTTTCATGATGTTAAAACCAAGCATATCAACCACTAGATTATCATAACCAAAACAGCTACCACGATCACAAAGAATAATTTGATCATTACCGGCTTCTTCAAACTTTTCAACAATATTACCCATCTGCCCAGGGCTTACAAACTGTGGTTTTTTTACGTTAATTACTGCACCGGTTTTTGCCATTGCAACAACCAAATCCGTTTGTCTTGCTAAGAACGCAGGTAACTGGATAACGTCAACCACGTCGGCAACAGGTTGGCACTGTGCTTCGGTGTGAACATCGGTAATAATTTTCACGCCAAACTGTTGTTTAAGCTCTTGAAAGATCTTCATGCCTTCTTCTAATCCTGGCCCTCGATATGAGTGAACTGAAGAACGATTAGCTTTATCAAACGAAGCTTTAAAAATGTAAGGAATATTGAGTTTATCTGTCACTGTCACGTAATGTTCACAAATTTTCATTGCTAGATCACGAGATTCAAGAACATTCATACCACCGAATAATACAAATGGGAGATCATTAGCGACAGTGATATCCCTAACTTTTACTTGTTTTTGCTTCATCATAAAATATTTCCTAATTAAGGTTTAAACCAACGACCAAGAGTCACTCGATCATTGCCACTATAGTCTGTGAAAGTTTCAACTAATTGAAATCCGTGTTGTTTAAATATTGTTTGTACCGCTGGCCCTTGTTTCCAGCCATGTTCAATTAACAACCAACCATATTGAATTAGATGCTTGGTTGCGCCTTTAACAATGACTTTTATATCAGCAAGACCGTCATCTTCAGAGACTAGCGCACTTCTTGGTTCATAACGAACATCACCTTGGGATAAGTGAATATCTGTTGCGTCAATATAAGGAGGATTAGCAGTTATCATAGAAAATTGGCGTGTTTTCAATGGTTTATACCAATCACCTTGCAAAAAATAAACATTGTTAACGCCTATCTGTGTCGCATTTTGCTGAGCGAGAATAAGTGCTTCTCGATTTTTCTCCACTGCGGTAAAAAGACAATCCTGACGTTCTGTTGCCATGGCAATAGCAATAGCTCCCGTACCGGTACCAAGATCCAGGACTTCACAAGGTATTTTGGGTAAATACTCTAATCCCAACTCAACCAACTTTTCAGTATCTGGTCTGGGAATTAATGTGCAGTCTGATACATTAAATTTTAAAGACCAAAACTCTTTTTCACCGGTTATGTAGGCAATCGGCTCACCCGCTTTGCGACGATCTAATTGTTCGTCTAAAGCCGTAATTTCATCACTGGTTAACTCTGTTTCACTAAAAGCCATAATAAAAGTGCGTGTTTTGCGAGTAACAAAACTCAATAAAATTTCAGCGTCACGTTTAGGGCTTTCACTTTCAGATAATATTAAAGATGCATGCTTTAGCCATTCTAAATAAGTCATTCATCTTGTTCCGATAAAGCAGCAAGTTGGTCTGCTTGATATTCTTGTATAATTGGATCAATTAACATTTCTAACTTGCCTTCCATGACTTCATCTAAACGATATATGGTTAAATTAATGCGATGATCCGTCACCCGACCTTGTGGATAGTTATAGGTTCGAATGCGGTCTGAACGATCCCCAGTACCTAAAAGGTTACGTCTGGTTGATGCCTCTTCTTGTTGACGTTTTCGGGTTTCTGCGTCTTGAATTCGTGCTGCTAAAACTGACATCGCTTTAGCTTTATTTTTATGTTGAGAACGTTCATCTTGGCATTCTACAACAATTCCTGTTGGAATATGGGTAATACGAATAGCCGAATCGGTAGTATTAACGTGCTGACCACCTGCACCTGATGAACGATAAGTATCAATTTTTAAGTCAGCTGGATTGATCTCTGGCATTTCTGCTTCAGGAATTTCAGGTAACACCGCAACCGTACATGCTGAGGTATGAATACGACCTTGCGATTCTGTTTCCGGAACACGCTGAACTCGATGACCACCTGATTCAAATTTCAAGTTACCATAAACGCCGTCACCACTGACTAACATAATGACTTCTTTATAGCCACCATGTTCACCATCATTGGCACTCATAATCTCAACTCGCCAATGACGGGATTCTGCATATCTGGTATACATTCTTGCCAGATCACCAGCAAAGATTGCTGCTTCATCGCCACCGGTTCCTGCTCGGACTTCAACAAAGCAGTTATAATCATCATTGGGATCTTTAGGTAGTAATAAAACTTGTAACTGCTTTTCTTGCTCATCGATACGGTTTAAAGCTTCGTTTAACTCTTCTTGAGCCATTTCACTCATTTCAGGATCGGCAAGCATCATTTTAGCAGTTTCAATATCTTCTTGCGTTTGCTTCCAACTTGTAAAACATTTCACCACACCCGTTAATTGCGCATATTCTTTAGAAAGAGTACGGAATCGATTTTGATCGGCAATCACCGATGCATCAGACAATAACGCTTGAACCTCTTCATAACGTTCTTGTAGAGTTTCTAACTTACTGATAATTGAGGGTTTCATATAAAAGTCTATTTCTAATCGTGAATAAATGAATTTGCGGGGCATTATATACTTAATCGTCTTTAAAATACAGTTTCCGTACCGGTTCATCAATTGAAGTACATGTAATGCGTTGAAATATCTAATGATTTTATTTATGAACACGACTATCAAAAACTGTTATTCATTTCACAAAAATGATATTTGGATATTTAAAAAAATAATTTCAGCCGTTACTATGATCAGGTCGAATAATAATCGTCGTTAAAAGTTAATCAAAATGTTTAACAAACAGTTTTAAGATCAGTTTAAGGGAAATTAAGATTAATTAAATTATATCTTCAATAAACATGCAGTACTGCTAAATTACATCTTCTTTAGGGTATAAATAAGCTTAATTGCCTTTACTTGCGTCACATTCACTCTCTTAAAGGATGATAATATGAAGCAAACGATATGGAAACTTGAAAATTGTATTAAAGATTATGACTGGGGAAGTATCGATAGTATCACAACCCTATTTGATATTAAAAACCCAAGCCAAAAACCCATGGCAGAAATATGGATGGGTATTCATCCGTTAGGGTGTTCAAAAGTCATCGGCGTAAATGGCGAAAAAATCAGACTTGATGAGCTTATTTGTCAAAATCCACTACAGACATTGGGTAAAAACACTTATCAACTTTTTGGCACGCTTCCCTATTTATTCAAAGTGCTGGCAGCACGTAAACCGCTTTCAATTCAGGTACATCCCACTAAAGCTGATGCTCAAAAGGGATTTGAAAAGGAAAATCAATTAGGCATTGATCTTCATTCTCCTTACCGAAATTTTAAGGATCCCAATCATAAACCCGAATTATTGTATGCACTCACCCCCTTTAAAGCCATGAACTCATTTCGACCAATTGAAGAAATATTGGCATTTTTTACGCAAATCAATATTCCTATCTTCAAGGATGAATTGGCACAATTACAAAACAATCCTTATCCAAAGCAACTAAAACACTTTTTTCAATTCTTATTAAATCTTTCACCAGACCAAAAATTACAAGCTATTCATCAATTGTTAATCTGTATCAAAAGTTTAAATCAAGAGCCTTTTTTAACCATTCATACACTGGTAAAAGATTATCCTGAAGATATTGGTTTGTTTATGCCACTCATTTTAAATGTGATTGAACTTAAACCATCGCAAGCAATGTTTTTATATGCCCAAACACCACATTGTTATTTATCGGGTACGGGGTTTGAAGTGATGGCAAATTCAGATAATGTTTTAAGAGCCGGTTTAACCCATAAGTTTATTGATATTGACGCACTAATTGAGAATACGAACTTTAAGAGTATTGATGCAAATGAACTGCTAACCAATTCGATAATTAATCATAATAAAATTGATTTTCCTGTTCCCGTTAATGATTTTAAATTTGAAATCATTGAAAGTGATCTTCAATTAAGACAAGAGCAAGTCAGCAGCCCTCAAATCCTATTTTGTATGAATGGCGCTATTACATTGACAACAAAAAATGAAGTACTCACTCTAAACAGAGGTGAATCGGTGTTTATTGCGTATCATGCCAAATATTACCATTATTGTGGAAAAGGCTGTTTTGCAAAAGTAAGTGATTAAAAAAAGCCGTCAATGATTGACGGCAAAAGTTTAAGATAGATAAAAAGACTAAAAATTGACTATTTTTTTACAGCTTTCGGATTGGGTAAATCGGTTACTGTTCCTTCATAAATTTCAGCGGCAAGTCCAATCGATTCATGAAGAGTTGGATGCGCATGAATAGTTAAGGCGATATCTTCGGCATCGCAACCCATTTCAACCGCAAGGGTAATCTCACCAAGCAATTCACCGCCATTAGCACCAACGACTGCACCACCTAAAAGGCGATTATCTGCTTTGTTAAAGATCAGCTTTGTCATGCCTTGTGAACAATCCGATGCGATAGCTCGCCCAGATGCCGCCCATGGGAAGATAGACACTTCATAATCGATACCCTTTTCTTTCGCTTCTTTTTCGGTTAAACCGACCCAAGCCACTTCTGGCTCGGTATAAGCGATAGAAGGAATCGTTTTCGGATCAAAATAGTGTTTTTTGCCCGCAATCACTTCAGCAGCCACATGTCCTTCGTGAACACCTTTGTGTGCAAGCATAGGTTGACCAACAATATCACCTATAGCGTAAATATGTGGTACATTGGTGCGCATTTGCTTATCGACTTCAATAAAGCCACGATCAGTTACGTTTACGCCGGCTTTTTCAGCGCTGATAAGTTTTCCATTAGGTGAACGCCCAATTGCGACTAATACGGCATCATAAGTATGAGTTTCAGTCGTTCCGTCTTTTTTCTCCATTGTGACATAAATTGCATCATGCTTAGCTTCAACTGTCGTCACTTTAGTTTCAAGACGTAGGGTGAATTTATCCTGAATCTGTTTTGTAAAGACTTTGATCACATCTTTATCCGCAGCAGGAATGACCTGATCAAACATTTCAACCACATCAACTTCTGAACCTAAGGCATGATAAACAGTACCCATTTCAAGTCCAATAATACCCCCACCCATTAACAATAATTTTTTAGGAATGGTTGTTAAAGCAAGCGCATCTGTTGAATCCCAAATACGAGGATCATCATGCGGAATAAAAGGTAATTTAATTGGTCTGGATCCAGCCGCGATAATGGCATTATCAAACGTAATTTTAGTAATACCTTTTGCAGATGTCACATCCATAGTATGACTACCGGTAAATTGCGCTTCGCCCTGAATAACATTGACTTTACGCATTTTAGCCATACCCGCTAACCCATTAGTTAACTGATTAATGACCTTCTCTTTCCAACCTCGAACTTTATCCAGTTCAAGTTTAGGTGTACCAAAGTGAATTCCATGTTCTGTTAGCGATTTGGCTTCGTCCATGACTTTGGCAACATGTAAAAGCGCTTTAGAAGGAATACATCCCACATTTAAACATACACCACCTAAAGTAGAATAGCGTTCAACTAACGTTACGTCTAATCCAAGATCGGCTGCACGGAACGCAGCAGAGTAACCTGCTGGCCCAGCACCTAAAACCACAACTTGTGTTTTAACTTCTTGACTCATAATTTATTCTCCTAAACTACATCACTAATCGACGTAAGTCAGATAAGACGTTAACAATATGGCTTAAGAAGCGTGCACCATCTGCACCATCAATCACACGATGATCGAATGACAGAGATAGAGGTAACATTAGACGAGGCGTAAACTCTTTACCATTCCAAACTGGTTTCATGCTTGAGCGTGACACTCCTAAGATACCGACTTCAGGTGCATTCACAATTGGGGTAAATGAAGTTGTACCAATACCACCCAGACTTGAGATAGTAAAACATCCGCCCTGCATATCTGCACCAGTTAATTTACCATCACGAGCTTTTTTCGAGATTTCGGCAAGTTCACGTGACAACTCAACGATGCCTTTTTTATTCACATCTTTAAATACCGGTACGACTAAACCATTTGGCGTATCAACCGCTACACCAATATTGATGTATTTTTTAACAATCAAGGTTTGTGCATCTTCCGATAGCGAACTGTTAAAACGTGGATAAGCAGTTAATGCACTTGCAACCGCTTTCATAATAAACACTAACGGCGTAATCTTAAGATCGAGTTTTTTCTTCTCTGCTTCGGCATTTTGTTGCTTACGGAATGCTTCTAAATCCGTGATATCGGTTTCATCAAATTCAGTAACATGTGGAATCATGACCCAGTTACGATGTAAATTTGCGCCTGACACTTTTTGGATTTTAGTTAATGGCAAGGTTTCAACTTCACCAAATTTGCTAAAATCAACTTTTGGCCATGGTAATAATCCCGGTAATGCTCCGCCTGCGGCACCACTTTCAACTTGTTTAACCGCATTTTTAACGTAAGCTTGAATGTCTTCACGTAGGATTCGGTTTTTAGGCCCTGTTGGTGGCACTTTAGCCAGATTCACGCCAAATTCACGCGCTAAACGACGAACAGATGGTGTTGCATGTGCGTAAGCATCATTTTCAACAAAATCATTACTTGCCGTTGTAGAAGCCGTCACTGCTGGCGTAGCAACATTACTCACCGGTGCAGCAACCGAAGCTGATTTTTCTGGTGCTGTCGGCGCTGGCGTTGCAGTTGCAGCGTTAGCTGGCGCACTGCTGGATGCCGTTTCAAATTCCATAATTTTGGAACCTGTCTTCACTTTATCGCCAACTTTAACTGTTATCGTTTTAACCACACCTGCGATAGAGGCAGGTATTTCCATTGAGGCTTTATCGCCTTCAACAGTAATAAGTGAATCATCTACCGATATAGTATCACCGACTTTCACTAAAACTTCGGTCACTTCGACTTCGTCACCGCCAATATCTGGCACATTAACATCGACTGTTTGACTTACGGTTGCAGCCACTGGAGCAACGTCAACTTTCGGGGCAGACTCTGCTTGAGCTGGCGCAGATTCTGCGCCATTCTCGGTATCAAATACCATAATATCGACACCAGTTTTAACTTTATCGCCGACTTTAACAGAGATAGATTTAACGATCCCTGCTTGTGGCGCAGGGATTTCCATTGAGGCTTTATCGCCTTCAACCGTTAATAATGATTGATCGACTTCTACCTTATCTCCCACTTTTACAAGGATTTCGGTGACTTCGACTTCATCACTGCCAATGTCAGGTAATTTAATTTCAATACTCATGTTGGTTACCTCTTATGCAATACGTGGGTTTAGTTTGTCAGCATTGATTTCAAACTTTTTAATCGCTTCATCAACAACGCTGGCTTTAATATCACCACGTTTAGCAAGCTCACCTAATGCTGCAACAACAACATAAGATGCATCGACTTCAAAATGATGGCGTAAGTTTTCACGACTATCACTGCGACCAAAACCATCAGTACCAAGTACTCTGTAGCTTTCAGCTGGTACAAAGGCACGAATTTGCTCAGCAAACAGTTTCATATAGTCTGTAGAAACCACTGCTGGGTTATTATTCATCACTTGTGTTACATAAGGTACTTTTGGTTTTTCACTTGGATGTAACATGTTATAACGTTCACAATCTTGACCTTCACGAGCCAATTCAGTAAACGAAGTAACACTATATACATCGGATCCAATGCCGTAATCTTTAGCCAAAATTTCTGCGGCTTCACGAACATGACGTAAAATTGCACCTGAACCTAATAATTGAACGGTTGGGCTACCTTTTTTACCTTTAACCGTATCGAGTTTATAAATACCACGACGAATACCCTCTTCAGCACCTTTTGGCATTGCTGGTTGTGCATAGTTTTCATTTAGTGTGGTAATGTAATAGTAAACATTTTCTTGCTCACCATACATACGGCGTAAACCATCTTGCATAATCACTGCCACTTCATAAGCGTAAGCTGGATCATATGAAATACAATTAGGAATAGTTAAAGATTGAATATGACTGTGACCGTCTTGGTGTTGTAGACCTTCACCATTTAAGGTTGTTCGACCTGAAGTCCCACCGATCATAAAGCCACGTGCTTGTTGATCCCCTGCTGCCCACATTAAGTCACCAATACGTTGGAAACCAAACATTGAGTAGTAAATATAAAATGGAATCATTGGTAAGTCGTTGGTACTGTAAGATGTTGCAGCTGCAAGCCATGAAGCCGTTGCACCACATTCATTAATACCTTCTTGTAGAATTTGTCCTTTTTCGTCTTCACGATAATAAGCCACTTGTTCTTTGTCTTGTGGCGTATATTGTTGACCGTGTGGATTATAGATACCAATTTGACGGAATAAGCCTTCCATACCAAATGTTCTTGCTTCATCAGCTAAAATTGGCACTAAACGAGGAGCAAGATCTTTATCTTTAAGCATGATGTTAAGCGCACGAACAAAAGCAATAGTGGTCGAAATCTCTTTTGATTGCTCTTCAAGTAGTGGCGCAAATTCACTTAACGGTGGAATTGACACGGTGCCTGAGAATTTAGTTAATCGTGAAGGTACATAACCATGTAATGCTTGGCGACGTTCATGAATATATTTATATTCTGGCGTATGTTCTTCAAATTTAATGTAAGGTAATTTTTCAAGTGATTCATCATTAACTGGGATGTTAAAGAAATCACGAACATGACGAACGCCGTCCATATTCATTTTTTTCACTTGGTGAGCAATATTTTTACCTTCAGCCGCTTCACCCATACCATAGCCTTTAATAGTATGTGCTAATATCACGGTAGGACGATCTTTAGTCTCTTTAGCACGACTAAATGCCGCAAACATCTTCTCTGGATCTTGACCACCACGGTTGAGTCTGAAGATTTCTTCATCGCTCATGTCTTTTACTAATTCAGCCGTTTCAGGATATTTACCAAAGAAATGCTCACGCACATAAGCACCATCTTTTGATTTGAAAGTTTGATAGTCACCGTCAAGGGTTTCGTTCATTAAACGAATCAATTTACCTGATTTATCTTTTTGTAATAATTTATCCCAACGATCACCCCAAAGCACTTTGATAACATTCCAACCTGCACCAGCAAAAATCCCTTCAAGTTCGTTGATAATCTTACCATTACCGGTTACTGGTCCATCAAGTCTTTGCAGGTTACAGTTAACAACGAAAACTAAATTATCCAGTTTTTCACGGGTTGCCACCGTAATTGCACCTTTAGATTCTGGCTCGTCCATTTCACCATCACCTAAGAAAGCGTAAACGGTTTGTTCAGAGGTATCTTTTAGTCCACGATGATGTAAATATTTTAAGAAACGAGCTTGATAAATAGCACTTACCGGCCCTAATCCCATAGATACGGTTGGGAATTGCCAAAATTCTGGTAATAATTTAGGGTGCGGATAAGATGGTAAACCTTTACCATGAATTTCTTGACGGAAGTTATCTAATTGTTCTTCAGTCAAACGTCCTTCGATGAAAGCACGAGAATAGATACCGGGTGAAATGTGACCTTGGAAGTAGACCAAGTCACCACCATCTTTATCGTTGCGAGCACGGAAGAAGTGATTAAAACAGACTTCATAAAAAGTGGCTGCCGATTGGAATGAAGCCATATGACCGCCAAGCTCTAAATCCTTTTTAGATGCTCGTAATACCATCATGATAGCATTCCAACGAACAATTGAACGAATGCGCCTTTCAATTTCCCAGTCGCCTGGATAAGCAGGTTGTTCTTCTACTGGAATGGTATTGATATAATTACTTGTTGAAGAACCGAAAAGAAGTGGAACGCCACCATCTCTGGCTTTGTTGACTATTTGTTCGATAATGTACTGAGCACGTTCGATACCCTCTTCACGAATAATTGACTCGATACTTTTCAGCCAATCTTGCGTTTCAAATGGATCGATATCATTCATTTGCATGTCCGACATATAAAAACCTCTTTTTTGTTAAAAAAAATGCAGTTTTTGCTATCCTTAGCTATCACAAAAGCATAACTAAATATATAAGCTTCAATTCTGCATTATGGAGCTTTACTTATATCAGTCTGCCATTTTCAGAAAAAAAGTAAAGTAAACCTGAGTTTAGAAAAGAATGTTAATTCCTATCAAATTAATCAACTATTCCAATAAATACGACTTAGAGCATATATTTCATTGATATAAAAGAATTTTTAAGAAGTGAAAAATTAAAGAAATATCTATATGGTTATACCTTGTTCAAGCATAGGTTGTCAAGCTATAGTAAAATCTGATATATAAATGTAAATTTTAAAGCAATGCAACGTAGAGACTGAAAAAACGAGCATGATGAACAAAGACATTATTATCAAAGATTTGAATATACAACCTTACATGCAAACGTATCAAGCTATGCATGAGTTTACTCAAAGTCGAGATAATCAGACGCCCGATCAAATCTGGCTTGTCGAACATCATGCGGTTTTCACTCAAGGTAAAGTGGGTAAACCTGAACACTTACTTAAACAAACGAATATACCTGTTGTACAAACAGATAGAGGCGGTCAAATCACCTACCATGCTCTTGGTCAGCAAATTATGTATATACTCTTTGACTTAAAAAGAGCCAAACTCGGCATTCGTGATATGGTCAGTTATCTGGAAAACAGTGTCATACAAACTTTAGCTAATTATGATATTATTGCTTATGCCAAACCCGATGCACCTGGCGTTTATATTGATTCTAAAAAAATCTGTTCACTTGGTTTACACATCCAACGAGGTTGCACATTGCATGGACTTGCTTTAAATATTGATATGGATCTCACTCCGTTTACTTATATTAATCCTTGTGGCTATGCTGGATTGCAAATGACACAATTAAAAGACTATGTCTCATCAATCGATCGCAAAGCTATTAAGCAACAATTAACTGATAACTTTATTAGCCAGCTACAAAATCAATAAGATAAAATTATGCCAAATGATGAACCAATAATCCGAAGCTCAAAATACCGTGATGCAGATAAAACACGCTTAATTCCAACCATTACGGTGGAAGATTCCGCACCATTAAAAAAACCTGAATGGATGAGAATCAAACTATCAGCGAATAGTGATAATATTGCGCATATAAAAAATACTATGCGCAAACATGGCTTACATTCGGTTTGTGAAGAAGCGTCTTGTCCAAATTTAGCGGAATGTTTTAATCACGGAACGGCTACCTTCATGATTTTAGGGGATATTTGTACACGCCGTTGCCCATTTTGTGATGTTGCGCACGGTAGACCATTACCACCTGATCACGAAGAACCCGTTAAACTTGCTAAAACGATTCAAGAGATGAGATTGCGCTATGTGGTGATTACTTCGGTTGATAGAGACGATTTAAAAGATGGTGGTGCAAGTCATTTTGCAGCATGTACTAAAGAGATTCGAGCATTAAGTCCTAATATTAAAGTAGAGACACTAACACCAGACTTTCGAGGCTGTATTGATCAAGCCGTTGATGTTTTAAGCCAAACGCCTCCTGATGTGTTTAATCATAATCTTGAAAACATCCCCCGTTTATACAAAAAGATACGCCCTGGTGCAAACTATGAAGGGTCATTAAAATTATTAAAAGCCTTTAAAGAAAGACACCCTAATATTCCCACAAAATCAGGCTTAATGGTTGGATTAGGTGAAACAAATGAAGAGCTTATTCAAGTTTTAAAAGATTTACGTAGCCACGGTGTGACAATGTTAACCTTAGGACAATATTTACAACCAAGTAAATATCATCTACCTGTTGAACGTTATGTTTCACCATCTGAATTTGATGAATTAAAACAAATCGCCTTAAATATGGGATTTACCCATGCAGCGTGTGGTCCGTTTGTTCGTTCATCTTATCATGCTGATTTACAAGCGATGGGAAAAGAAGTGAAATAGAATATTTATTATTTTATTTAATCAAGATACTATCTATAAAAGTAATAATAATAACAATACCTATTTTTAATAACGAATCGAGATGTTATAGTTAACCTAACTGTAAGTGTTGAAAAAGTGTTATTTTTTTAAAATAACACTATTAAAATCACTAAAATTTAAGGTAAATATAACATCACCTTTTTTAACTCAGTTGAGGACAAGCCACTACTGAAGCCGTAATCTTAGGTTTTCCGATTAGTACAAGCTGCTTGTTCTTACTATCTAAAGTCTTTTCAACAGCTAAAGTTAATGACAACCAATATGCACAATCTCCAGCAATACCTATCGAATCATCAACATTGAAAAAATTATTTGGTTGAAACTTGATTTCATTAAAATAATTTAATACTGCTTTTTGTTGTTTCTCTGTTACCGCACTAATCCAAATACCATCATAATCTTTATCGTCATTGCCACCCCAAAGTAATGCCTTATCTAAAGTCTCATTGAGATGTTGTGTTTGCTCACTCCGATAAATTTTAGCGGATAACTTACGAAAATCAGAAAGTGAAGAATCAGCAATAGCCTTTTCTCCAGCAAGTAATAATATGCCCCCTTACAGTATAGTGATAAAACTGGTTATTGAACCTAATACTACCGTTACCCCTACAGTGCTTTTAAGTTTAGTTATCCACCACCATAAATCGACGATTTTCAGTAACAATTTGTAAGAATATCGGCAAACTGATTTTTTCATTTTGAAGTAAATTGTTATTTAAATCATACAGTTTCGATCGTCCAAATCCATCAAGAACAATGGTTTTATCATTGTAGAGGGCAGCAATTTCTTTTTCGTTACCAGCAACTATCCATTGGCGAGGTTTGGTGTTAAATAAGTTGGCACCTTGACAATATTGTTGAGGAGAGGATGTCACGTAGAACACATCTTGCATGAGGGTTCGCATGATATCCATTTGTGAGGTAAGTTGAGTAACGGTTGTACGTGTTTTACCCGGCCAAGATATAATTAATGGCACTTTTAACGAATTTCGTCGAATCACATTATTGTCATTGCGTAAGGCAACTTTCTTAGTTTCGTTGAATTTAAAATCATTTGTTCCTGTAATAATGATGACGGTATCTTCAAAATTATTGGTTAATCGAGTATACGCAATCAATGATTCAAGATATTGATCTAATTTCTTTGCGTCAGATTCGATATCTTTAAAGGTTAAATTCTTATTTTTTACGCCAATTGAATACTGTATAACAGAAAATAGTGGTGCATGATTTTCTAATTTATTTTGCTCATCGTTCCATGCCATCCAATTATCCGTTACTTGCTTATTGGATAATTTTTTGGTTTCGGGAATCGTAAAATTAGATAATAAAGCCGTGCGATATAGAGGTTCTGCAAAACCATCATAGGAAAATAGACCTAAATTATAGTGTCGATAGTTAATCGCATCTAACAGAACAGAAGGCTTGTGACCAGCTAAAATACTATTATAGTAATTAGGATCTAACCCATAAAAAAGAGAAAATTTATTAATATAGGTTTGATTACTTGCACTATAATGATTCTCAAATGTGATATTTTCCGCAGCAAACTGTTTTAACCACGGCATATTATTATTTAATATCTCGTTACTCCAACCATCAATCACAATCATTAAGACATTTTTAGTCGCTTGTTTCTGATCATAATCTAGCCGTCCAAGCGGATATTCGATAGCAATGGCAAAAGGATTACCTTCTTGATTTATTCGATCACGATAGTCGTTTTCACTTATAAAACCATATCGTTCAAGGAAGTGACGAGCGGTTAGAGGATAGGATAACGGAAGACTTGATCTTTGCATTGTTATTGGTCGATAAAAGTTAGCATCTGCCCAAATATGAATTAGGTGTGAAAAGACAAAACTTAGAATAAAAATAATCACGACAGGTTTGGCGTACTTTTTACGTTTATTTAAACTTCGTAATTTTTTCCAACTCCATAGCGCAAATAAAATTTCAATTAATAAAATAAAAGGCACTATAACAAAAGCAGAGCTCAAAAATGAGGCTTTCTGCGAGGTGAGTAATTGCCAAATTGATAAATTTAAATGCATCCTAAAATGTGAAAAGATATCTATATCAATTAGCAATAGTGACATGCCTAATGTTGCAATAATCGTCGCAATTATTCGTTGCCATCGAGATGAATGAATAAAAAAACTCAATGGAAAAAGCAAAATTAGATAGGTAATAAACGTTAGAAAACTGAAATGTCCCGTGATACTAATAAGTGCATAAAATCGCCCCATAAAAGTACGAGGCCAATCAGCTATAATCAAATATTGACTACCCAATACTATAGCAACAAAAATATTAAATAATGTAAACCAGTGTCCCCAGCTTACAATTTGCGAGGATTGGGTATCTTTAATGTGATTATTTTTGAGTCTGAGCATAGTTAATTGTTGATTATGATGATAATGAAGAATATAAAAGTCGCATGTTGTGTGACAGTTTACCTGATTTTGAAAAATCTTTCTGTAATTTTTTTATTTGTTAGCATAATGATTATGGTATTGTGTTGGCGTAACAAACGATACTTGTTATAATTTGTTTATTAAATTTGCTGACAAAAAAGATAATAATTTTGGCCATTACACAACTCAAAGTAAAACAGATTCAACCTGATTTAGCTCACCTTCATGAGCAAATGACTAACACTAAAAATACAATAAAATCAGTTATCGATAATCAAAAAAATTTACTCACATGGCAACCGCGTGTCGTATCGGCCTTGTCAATGTTATGCCCCAAAAAACGCGCAAATTTTAATCCACGCTTTATGTTATTAAAAGCTCAAGAAAGTGAGCTTTTTTTTGAATTGTTTAAGAGTGCGGTAAAATCAGAATTTCTTTCTTCTACCCCTATTTTAAATTTAGGCTATAGTTATTTTTTTAGTGATAATAAAATAACACTGAGTAACGCTAAGAGTCAGCAAGATAACTTTGCTACTAAAGAGAGTTGTATATCAATGACTCACGTTGATTCAGAAAAATTATTTGGTTGTGTAAGACAACCAGAAAATAGCCCAATTAAATTAGAACCCGGGTTAGTTCATGACGCTAATGGTGGGGTGTTAATTTTAGGTTTACGATCATTTCTCCATCAACCTAATCTTCTAATAAAATTAAAACAGATGGTTTTAAAGGAAAAATTTGAATGGTTTTCCGTTGACGAATCTAATCCTTTGCCACTATCTATCCCCCCGATTCCCCTTGATTTAAGAATCATTTTAGTCGGTGATAGATTAAGCTTAGCTGAATTACAAGAGTACGAACCGGATTTTTATAATTCTTCGCTCTATGCGGAATATGAAAATGAACTCCAAGTCAAATCACCAGACCAAATACAGGACTGGTTAGACTATATAAAATTTATCGCAACGACTTATCAATTACCCCAAATTGCTCAGTCTGCTTATAACAAAATTTATCAAGAAGCGATTCGTTATACTGGAGATCAATATTATTTGCCTCTAGCAATTGATTGGATTTATTCTTTATTAGTTAATGCGACTTATTTCATTCAACACGATGAGATGATTGATGAAACAGCGATTGATAAGGCTATTGAGCAAAAATTATGGCGTGAAGGTTATTTAAAAGAACGTTTTCTGGAAGAGTTTTTTAACAACCAAATAATGATCAATACCAAAGATCAAGTCATCGGACAAATTAATGGGTTATCCGTTGTTCAATATCCGGGTTATCCGATGGCTATTGGTGAACCCAGCCGATTAAGTTGTTTAGTTCATTTTGGCGATGGCGAACTCATCGATATAGAACATAAAACGGAATTAGCTGGTAACATTCATTCTAAAGGGATGATGATTATGCAATCTTTTATTATGTCTGAATTTGCAATTAATCACCAATTACCTTTTTCTACTTCTTTAGTTTTTGAACAATCTTACAGTGAAATAGATGGAGATAGTGCATCATTAGCAGGTTTGTGTGCAATTATCAGTGCGCTTTCTGAACAACCTATTGATCAGCAAATAGCGGTAACCGGTTCAGTCGATCAGTTTGGAAATGTTCAATCGATTGGTGGTATAAATGAAAAAATCGAAGGATTTTTTACTGTGTGTAAACACCAAGGATTAACGGGGCAACAAGGTGTTATTATACCTGCCAGCAATCAGCGTCATTTATGTTTGAATGATGAGATCAGTAAAGCAATTAATGAAAAAACATTTTCGATCTGGACTGTTGAACATATAGCAGATGCACTTTATTTATTGACGGGTATGCCGTATAAAAATGGAAACAGTATTAGTTTATATCAACTTATCTTGGCTCGTATGCAATCAATGCTATTACAAGATAAAAAACGAGACAATTGGTTTAGTAAATTACAAAATTATTGCAAAAAATAACGTTAGCCAATAAACTTTAGCCCCAATGTTTCATTGATAAGATGGAACAGTTTAAAGGAATTTAACCATCTTTGATTATTCATCGTAATAATTTTGAATAATTATTTATTAAACATGTAGTTAATTACATAAAATAAAAGGTTTATTTATGACATTTGAACGTAAATCCTCATATGACAAAGCTGATTTGATTAAATCAGGAAATAGTGAACTATTTGGTCATGATGGTCCCCCTTTACCATCCGATTTGATGCTAATGATGGATCGCATTATTGAAATGAATGAAAATGGTGGTAACTTTAATAAAGGCTATGTTGAGGCCGAATTTGATATTAATCCCGATTTATGGTTTTTCAAGTGTCATTTTAAAAATGATCCTGTAATGCCCGGTTGTCTTGGGCTTGATGCTTTATGGCAGTTAGTCGGATTTTACCTTGGTTGGCTAGGCGGAAAAGGTAAAGGTCGAGCATTAGGCGTTGGAGAATTAAAATTAAAAGGTCAAATTCTACCTAAAAACAAAAAAGTGACTTATAAAATTCATTTTAAACGTGTAATTAACCGTAAGCTAATTATGGGAATTGGTGATGGTGAAGTTTATGTAGATGGCAAACTAATTTATGAGGCATCAGATCTTAAAGTTGGTTTATTTAAAGACACCAGTGAATTTTAATTTTTCCTGAAATCATGCCTTATTTTTATTTAATAAGGCATGATTCAAACTTTTCATTCAAAATTTTAATTCAGTCATCTTTGACATTATCCTACTGAAAAATAGAATTTAAATAACAAAATTACCGCCATCAACTCACTTTTTAGTTATTTTTTCTAAGTAATATAGATATAATGGCGCTCTTTTATAAGTTATTTTTTTTATTAGTGCCAATAATGTTGTTGATAAAGCGATTTTCTATTTTCTTCATTTTACTGATTTCATTTTCATCTCTAGTTCATGCCGATTTTAACGGTAAAGTAGTCAAAGTTATTGATGGGGATACCATTGATGTGTTGACACCGTTGAAAGAAAAAATTCGTATCCGTTTACTTGATATAGATGCCCCAGAAACAGGTCAAGCTTATGGTAATGCTTCAAGAAAATATTTAGCAACACTGATAGCTGGAAAGAAAGTATTTATTAAAGAAAATAAAAAAGATATCTATCAACGAACTTTAGGAACTGTATTTTATAATCGTATTAATATTAATGAAAAAATGGTCTCCGGTGGTTATGCATGGGTTTATCGCTATAAAGGTGTAGCAAAGAATAAGAAATTTCTCAAACTTGAATCAAAAGCCAAACAAAATAAAAAAGGGCTTTGGCGTGATCGAAAACCAATAGCTCCTTGGAATTTTCGACGTGCAAACAAAAAATGAATTTTTAAGGAAATCCTTTTTATCAGATCATTGTAATAATATCTGATTCAAAGGTCGAAAGAACTTGTTATAACTGACCTTACTGTATTTGAGTGATATTTATAAATATCACTTTTTACCCATATTTTTTTATTAATCAGTGAATATTTTATAATTCATACTGTCGGCATACTTATATTTAATAAAAAAATCCTCAATTCGTTTTACAAAAAAGTAAAACTATCAATACCCGTTTTTATAGTATAACTTGAATATCACTCAAATTGTTAATCATGATCAATTATCAACGTTGAAAAGAAAATCTTAATGCTCTGTTTTTTGGTGAAAGTATTTACTTAAATGTAATTGTCATGAATGGAAAGATCTATTTTTAAGAATTAAGTCATTAAAAAAGTAGTTTGAAAATATAGACTGATTGAACACTGTTTATTTAAGATAAGCAATAATTTGGATGCTAGGACATCAAATTTACGGCATTTTTTTAATGCCGTAAAGAGACTTAAACTTATTGTTTTAATTGAGGATAAACAGATTCAAGTTGTTTTAATGCTTCTAAGCCTTGTTGACAAGCAGTTTCTTGTTGACTTTCAGGTAGAGCAGCAACTTGTTGTTTACCTGCATCTAAATTTTGTTTCATCATATCAGTTTGTTGCTTGGAAGCTGCGTCTTCCGGCATATTTTTAACGATGATATCAATTTTATCAAAATATGATTTACACGTGTCAGATAAACCAGCCATTGTAACTGAAGATAAACTTAATAATACTACTGAAAATAGAACTTTTTTCATTATTTAATTTCCTTACGATAAATTACATTATCATTATGATAATAATAAGAATTTGGCTAAAACCAAAAATCGAAGGGAATGATATATTATCTAATTTTATTATACAATGAAAAAAGAGGAGTAAATTGTAAAGGGTAAAATGGAAAATCTTATCAGCATATAATGATTACATGCTGATAAGATATAAATGAGGTAGGTAGTAATTACATTACTACAACATCAGCAGCAGCTGGGCCACGTTCGCTATCTTGGATAGAAAACTCAACTTGTTGACCTTCACCTAATGTTTTAAATCCATCACCAGCGATTGCAGAAAAATGTACAAATACATCTTTGCTACCATCAGCAGGAGAAATAAAACCATAACCTTTACTTTCGTTGAACCATTTAACTTGACCAGTTTTCTTAGACATAATAATCTTCCTATAAAAAATTTAAAGCCGACGGGCTAATTTAAAAAACATAAAACTTGGACTACTTATAAACACTGAAACGTGAAAGCTGAAGAGAACTAATACTAATGTAAATAGAAAGTAAACTACAAACTGCTTAAATCGAGATGTTACTAAATAAATCTGCATGTTATATGCTGTGTTCTATTTACTCATATATTTGTTATTTATGCAAGAAATGTTTCAAAGATTTTAATGATTAATTCAATAGTTAAAACCTTTCAAGATGTCCATCTGTTTTATTTCGATGGACAATCCTACCATTTTTATTAATGAATTATTTTTCACCAAGTAATTTGGATTTAGTAATGGTTGCTTCTACAGCATCAATAATTGCTGCCCTAAAGCCCTTTTCTTCAAGCATTTGTACTCCTTCAATTGTTGTGCCTGCTGGAGAACATACCATATCTTTTAATTCACCTGGATGTTTTTCAGTTTCAAGTAACAATTTTGCCGATCCTAATACCGCTTGAGCAGCAAATTTATAAGCTTGTTTTCTTGATAATCCACCTTTAACAGCACCATCGGCTAGCGCTTCAATAAACATAAATACAAAAGCTGGCGAAGAACCACTCGCTCCAACAACGGCATCAATTAAATATTCAGAGACAATTTCTGTTTCACCTATACAATTGAATAATTTCTGAACTATTTCTAATTCTTCAGCAGTCACTTCCGTATTTGGTGTAATTGAGCACATTGCCGCATTGACTAATGCCGGCGTATTTGGCATGACACGAATAATTTTTTGTTCATAGCCAACACATTTGGCAATGGATTTGATACTAACGCCAGCAGCAATAGAAATTACTATCGTATTTTTTTTCAATTCTTTTTGAATATCATTTAGCACATCAATAATAACATTAGGTTTTACAGCAACAATGACAATATCAGATTCTTTTGCGACGTTTTTTGCCGAATCTAAATTATTGATACCGTACAATTGATTGAGAGAAATCCCTTTTTCTGGGTGAGTATCATATACATAAAGTTGTGATCCCGTTATAATGTTACTCGCTAAAATGCCTTGTAATATCGCATTCCCCATATTACCTAAACCAATAAAACCTATACGTTGTTCCATTTTAATCTGCCTCTTAAAAATAATTGGTTATTTAATAATTAGTATAAGGTATTTCTTTAGAAAACATAATGTGTATATGATTAATTTTGTCTTCCACAGGAAGACATTCATTTCGTACTGAATCTGAAGAAGATTTGCTTATTATTCAATTTTAATCTTGATGCATGATTTGCATGCCATATTGTTGACCGGTTTGCATTAATGATAAAATTTGTTTGATCTTTCCTTCATTAATTAAATTGCTCACTGCTGGTGTATTAATTAATATTTCGAACGAGGCTTTGCGCCGATTGTTATTGGTGACTAGCTTTTGTGATATTACTGCCCTTAAACTGTTGGATAATTGAGTACGGATAGAGTTTCTTGAAGTTTCAGGAAATATATCAATAATCCGGTTAATAGTTTGAATAGCTGAACAAGTATGTAAGGTTGCCAAAACAAGATGCCCTGTTTCGGCAGCGGTCAATGCAGCTTGTATTGATTGTTTATTACGTAATTCGCCAAATAATATAATATCGGGATCTTGTCTTAAGATACTTTCTAACACTGTACTAAAATCAGCGAGTTCACGTTGTTGAATTAATGATTTATCATTTTGATAAATAAACTCTATTGGATCTTCTAATGTGATAATATGTTTTGCTGAGGTTGAATTGATAAATTGTATTAACGAAGCCAAAGTAGTGGATTTTCCGCTCCCCGTGGCTCCAGTCACTAAAATAATACCACTATCAGATTGAATCAATGAATTGAATACTTTAGGCGCCCCAATCTCTTTTAAAGTTGGTATTTGATGATTTAATATACGAAAAACAGCTGAAATCCCTCGGTATTGATAAAAGATATTTACCCTAAATCGCCCTATTTCTTCATGATGATAAGCAAAATCAATCTGCTTATTTTGTAGTAAATCGTTTTTTTGTGAGTCATTAAGTAGTTTTAATAATTCACTTTCAAGTTCTTTTGCGATCAATTTATCACGAGTGATAAATTGAAGTTGTCCATTTATGCGAATACAAGGTATTTCACCGCTTGATAGGTGCAAATCAGACGCTTTTTGCGTTACACTAATAAGTAATAATGAATTTAATATTGAATTTGACATCTTAATTATTGATTGGGTATAAAATGAAAACAGTACATGACAATTTAATTGCCATCAAAAGCGAAATTCAAAAAATCGCATTAAATTGTGGCAGAGATCCCAAAACAATTGAACTAATTGCAGTCAGTAAAACTAAACCGGTTAGTCTTATCGAAGAAGCTATTCATGCGGGACAGCGTTCTTTTGGTGAAAATTATGTTCAAGAAGGTGTTGAAAAGATAAATTATTTTAAAGAAAAAATGCCCGACATTTCTTTAAATTGGCACTTTATTGGGCCATTACAATCAAATAAAACTAAATTGGTAGCCGAAAATTTTGATTGGATGCACACTATCGATCGCTTCAAAATTGCTCAACGACTTAATGACCAACGTCCTTCTACTATGCCTAAATTGAATGTTCTTATACAAGTAAATATTAGCAACGAATCCACTAAATCGGGCATAAAACCCGATGAGGTTATCGATTTAGTTAAGCAAATTAGAACTCTTCCTAATCTTAATTTACGGGGTTTGATGGCAATTCCGGAAATTGAAGACGATTTTGATAAACAATTGTGTGTTTTTTCTAAAATGCAATTGCTTTTGCAACAATTACAGCGTGATTATCCGTTTATGGATACGTTGTCTATGGGGATGAGTGGTGATATGAAAGCAGCAATTTTTGCAGGTAGCACAATGGTTCGTATTGGTACGGCGATTTTTGGTTCAAGAATCTATTTATGATATATTGCCTGCATTACTTTACTTTGAGGAGTACTTAATGGAATTAATTTTCTTTCTTGGCAAAACGTTTTTGACCTTTTGCTTGTATGTTTTGATTTTACGTTTATGGATGCAAAAAGTAAGAGTCAATTTTTATAATCCTATCACACAATTTATCGTAAAGATTACTCAACCAATTATTGGTCATGTACGACGCTTTATTCCATCAATCGGTAAGGTTGATACTGCAACTTGGATGCTTTTGTATCTATTTGCATTATTAAAAGTGATGTTTATTGTCTATTTTGCTTCATTACAGTCTCTTTTTGACAGTGTTACTTTTTTGTTTTATGCTTTTGTCGCTATTTTGCATGCCGCAGGACATCTCGTGTTCTGGTTATTATTTTTTAGAGCAATATTGAGTTGGATTAGTCGAGGAAATTCGGTGGCTGATGAAATTCTTTATCAGTTAACTGAACCTTTAATGGCTCCAATACGTCGTTTTATTCCTCCAATTGGTATGATTGATGTATCTTTTGCTATTTTTGCGATAGCGCTTATGTTTTTGAATCTTTTTGCCAATAATATTTTTGGCTTGTCATGGATGATACTTTAAACTTGTCAGAGGGAGCATTGCTCCCTTTTTAAATAATATGATCTTCCCAACAAATAACATCTTTTTCATACACTATCCGATTTTTGACCGATATTTTTAATTCATGCATCATTTTTTTGTTTCCAACAATTAGTGGATGCCAATCCGGTAATTTTCCATTTTCTTGGAAATATCGATAAGAACAGCTCAAAGGTAGCCATTCAATAGTGAGTAAATTTTCACGAGTGAGTTTAATGCAATCCGGTTCATACTCGAAACGATTATGGTAATGCCTACATTGGCATGTGTTGGCATCGAGCAGATTACAAGCGACATTGGTATATAGAATTTCGTCAGTGTCTTCATCCATTAATTTATTTAAACAGCATTGACCACAACCATCACATAGTTGTTCCCACTCTTCATCGCTTAGTTGATCTAAGGTTTTATCTTTCCAAAATGGTTCACTCATGCTTTAAAATCATCTTCTTTTAACATTTGTAAGAAAAATCCATCCGTTTTAATCTTTTCTTCAATTTCATCCGATGTCCCTACCACAAACCGTCTTTTTCCGTCTAATAAGACTTTCATTACAAAAACTGGTGTACCAAAAATTGAGAGGATTTTTTCAGGAATGCCCGAAAAATCATTTTCACTTTTCATATATAAATAACAATTTTCTTTTTTTGTACTACGATAGATATAACACCACATCATAAAATAAAACCTTTAAACAATATTATGAAGATTATTTTGTAGATAAACTCCGGCGCCAAATAGTCCAGGATCTTTATGTGTAATGACATAAACCGGAATCTTTTTTACGAGAGTAGACATACGTCCTTTATGCTCAAATGCCGATCTGAACGCCGATGCTTTAAAAAAGTCAAGGAAACGAGGAACAATACCACCAGCAATGTATACACCGCCTTGCGTATTCAACGTTAACGCTAAATTACCACCAAATCTTCCCATAAATGTACAAAAATAATTTAATGTTTGCAAACAGATTTCACAGCTATTAGTTAATGCTCTATTTACGATAATATCAGGCGTAATGTTAGTTAGTGGTTGGTTATTTATTTGCTGTATCGCTTGATAGATGTTTACAATTCCATTTCCGGATAAAAACCGTTCAGCAGAAACTCGACCAAATTTTTGACGAAGCTGCGCTAAAATGCGATCTTCTTCCTCATTTATCATGGGTAATTCTGTGTGTCCCCCCTCGCCGGACAGACTTATCCATTGATGATTAACTTTTATTAAATGAGAAACGCCTAGCCCCGTACCTGCACCATATATTGCAATAGGATAATTTAAATTAGGTTCATCACCCCCAATTTTCACCAGATCTTGCGGTAACAATTTGGGGATAGATGTTGAGACCGCTGTAAAATCATTAATGACTTCAAGTTTTTTAAGTTGGAGTTCTTCGATTAGTTCACGACGAGAAAACGACAAATTGTTATTTGTCATAATAACAGTGTCGCTATCATCAATCGGACAGGCAATTGCAATACATGCAGTTTCAACTTTTACCGATTGGGATTGAATATAATTTTTTATTAATTTCAGTAAGATGTCATCTTTTGCAATAAGAATTTTGGTGATTGCTGATAACTCGTTTGTAGCTAAATTAAACAATGCAAAACGGGCATTGGTTCCACCGATGTCGGTGACTAGTGCATACTGACTCATGTTACTCCCTTTTATGACAAACTAATCATACTTATGATCTTAGATATATAGCTTTCTATACTTTTGGCATTTAATTATTGAGTACGAAAAACATAAAAGGCAACTTTGTTATCTCCTTGTTATTAATAGATTTACTCAGTTCCTTTTATGAAATTAAAACATTAACTAATTTTTTATTCACTACCTTAAAAAGGACAAATTAACATTCAATCAACTGTTATATTTATAACCATTTTTTTAGTTTAAAATAAATATAAGGCGCAACGCCAGCCAATAACATGAGTAGTAATGAGAATGGGTAACCATATTCCCATTTGAGTTCTGGCATATTTTCAAAGTTCATACCATATGCCGATGCAACCACAGTTGGTGGTAAAAATACAACTGATACCACCGAGAAAATTTTAATGATTCGGCTTTGCTCAATATTAATAAAGCTTGTAGCTGCTTGCATTAAAAAGTTAACTTTTTGAAACAATGATTCATTATGTGGTACTAGCGATTCAACATCGCGAATAACTTCGCGAGCTTGTTCAAGTTGATCAACTGGCATTTTTGCTCGACGAACGAGATAGTTAACCGCTCGTTGGCTATCCATCAAACATAATCTGACTTTCCAAGCAGTATCTTCGAGTTCAGCTAATGATGTAATTGCTTCATCATATTGTTCTTGAGCAGAACGATCCATAATAATTAAACTTAACTCCTCTAATTTACTATAGATACGTTCAATTTGATCCGCTAGTTGTTCAACTTTAACTTCAAATAAATCAAGTAATATTTCGTAAGGATTTCCATCTACCAGACTTTGATAACGAGAACGCATGCGATACAAACGAAAAGCGGGTAAATCTCTTTCTCGTAAAGTAAACAATCGTCCATTGTGCACTGTAAAAGCGACAGTCGAGTTTCCTGCTCGATCTTCAGCATCTTCATAAAAAAAGAAGGAGTGAACATGTAATCCTTCGTTATCTTCAAAAAAACGGGCTGAGGCCTCAATATCATCTAGTTCAATACTTGTTGCTAAATTTTGTCCTAAATGCGTTAAAACAAAATCTCGATCAGCTTCTTCTGGTTCAATCAAATCAATCCAAGCTGCATTACTAATGTCGCCTTCATTAACTTTTACTAATTGTTTGTTTTTTAATCCAAACGCATTAATCATAAGGCCCCCTTCAAGGAAAATATTTCAAAAATTCTTTTAACAAATGTTTGGCATTATACTCGTTATGTGCATAAATTCCTATGGTTATGCAAATATTTCTGTATCTTTAGAAATGGATACAAAGTTCCATATTTAAATTAAAAACGGTGATGTTAAGATTGTCTCATGTTACAATACGACAATTAAATGTTTGTGCAATATTTAGGAGTTTATAATGGCAAGCCGTGGAATAAATAAAGTCATATTAGTTGGTAATTTAGGTCAAGATCCAGAAGTTCGTTATATGCCAAATGGTAGCGCTGTTGCTAATTTCAGTGTTGCAACTTCAGAATCATGGAAAGATAAACAAACTGGTGAAACCCGTGATCGTACAGAATGGCATCGTGTCGTTGTTTTTGGTAAGTTAGCTGAAATTGCAGGTGAATATATCAAAAAAGGAACTCAAGTATATCTTGAAGGACAATTACAAACGCGAAAATGGCAAGATCAAACAGGCAATGATCGTTATACGACAGAAGTTGTAATTAATCCTATTGGTGGTACGTTACAAATTTTAGGATCTCGTAATAGTAATGAAAACTTTGATGATGGTTCACAAAATTGGGGACAAAGTGCAAATAATATGTCGGCTGCACCTAGCGCACCTCGTCCAGTTCAACAAAACCCAGCTCAACCAAAATCGCCTGAACCACCTATGGATTTCGATGACGATATTCCTTTTTAATCTTACCTATTTTTTTAATTTTGGGCGTAATAAAACGCCCAGAAATCTTATCTTTCCCATATATCTTATCAATCTAATTTGAATTATAATTATGTAAGTTTTTTGATAATTATAAGATAGAATTATGTTAGAACTGATTCAAACTGTCGGCTTTGGTTTAATCTTATTTATTCCTTTGACTAATCCCCTCACAACGGTTGTGCTGTTATTAGGTCTATCAGGAGATATGACTAATGAAGAACGAAACTACCAGTCTAAAATGACTTGTATTTACGTTTTCATCATTATGGTTGTTTCTTTTTATGGTGGGCAACTGGTGATGAATACATTTGGCATTTCAATTCCAGGATTACGTATTGCCGGCGGAATGATTGTGGGTATTATCGGTTTTAGAATGCTGTTTCCTCAACAACCTTCTCACCGTACGTTAGAAGCTGATGCTAAGATGAAAGAAATATCAAATAATATTGCTTTTGTGCCATTAGCTATGCCAAGTACGGCTGGTCCAGGTACTATCGCAATGATTATCAGTATGGCTTCAACAGTAAATAACGGTGGTTATAATATTTCAAGCTGGGTTGTTTATACTTCATCAATATTAGTTCCTCTTTTATTATGTATTATTCTATGGTTTTGTATGCGGAGTGCTGGCAGCATAATGCGTTTTATGGGGAAAAGTGGGATTGAAGCAACGTCAAGAATTATGGGATTTTTATTAGTCTGCGTTGGTACTCAATTCATCATTAATGGTGTGAAAGAATTAATCGTGAGCTTTCCAAATATTTAATAAATTAAACGAGTTAATAATGTTATTTATGGTGATAACACAATCAACTTTGGCTAGCTCACTAATGCTTTATTTTGAATCATAAATTTGGAATATTTTTTATCATCTCAACTCGCATTAAATAATTATAAAGGGGTAATAGTTGTTTAAAACCCTTTGATAATTTGTTGGGTAGATCTTCATTTAATAAATCTTCAATATTGGTGTTAGTGACCATTGCAGCCAAACTTTTTCGATTATACCAAGTTGCGATTTTTGCATCTTGATCTTTAATTAGTGGGCGTTTATAACTTTCACCAACGAGTTCAAATGGTTTTTTAACGCAGCGAATCATCTCTAAAAATTTTGTGCTGTCATTAAGAATCTCTTCCCGAAAGATATCCATTGTTTGTTTTGATGCGCAATAGTAGCCAAGTCCATAACGATAACAATTAGGCGCTATTTCAAAAAAGTAAGCAGGCGCTTCTTTCCAATCTCGGTTTGGTCGTTTAAAGGTTAACCATAACCGACTGCGGTATAACGATTTATCTTTTGAAAAACGCGTATCACGATGAATACGAGATATGGTTTTCCCAATAACGGGTTTTGTTTCAAACCATTCATCAATTTTCAGCATGTTGGGGGTTAACTGTTCTACTAATAGCCTGAAAGGTTTGATTAATTCGTTATCATAGATTGATCGGTGCTCTTCAAACCATGCTTTACTATTGTTGATCCATACATCTTGTAAAAAATTAAGCCCCGTTTGGGTAAATCCCGTAAATTGTGTCATATTTTAGTCCTTAAATAACAGTCTGACTTTTTCTAAGTCTTCTTGGGTATCAACTCCAATAGCAGGTGCTTGTTTAGCAACAGCCACATGAATTTTTTCACCGTACCAAAGTACACGCAACTGTTCTAGCATTTCAATCTGTTCAAGGGTGGAAGGTGCCCAATTGATGTACTGACGAATAAAACCAGCCCGATAAGCATAAATCCCGATATGACGAAGATAAAAATCACCAATACTTGTTTGTTTGAGAAGATCGGCTGATTTTGCAAAGCGATCCCTTTCCCAAGGAATGGTTGCACGTGAAAAGTAGAGTGCATATCCATCTTTATCAGTAACAACTTTTACTGCTCCAGGATTAAATGCTTCTGTAGCTGAGTCAATTGGAACAGCTAACGTTGCCATTCCTGTTTTATATTGTACTAAGTTTTCAGCAACTTGATCTATGATGATTGGCGGGATTAGAGGCTCATCTCCTTGTACATTTACAATAATTTCATCATCTGCAAATTGATAGGTATTAATTACTTCTGCTAATCGTTCTGTACCTGAATTGTGTTTACTGCTGGTTAGAATTACTTCGCCACCATAAGATTTCACCACATCAAATACTTGTTGATGGTCAGTTGCAATAATTACACGATGAGCAGAAGACTTTTTGGCTTGCTCCATCACACGCACAATCATAGGTTTACCATGAATGTCAGCAAGTGGTTTTGCAGGTAAACGGCTTGAAGCATATCTTGCAGGAATGATAACCGAAAAATTCATATTCAAAGCCTTCTGTTTAGTCTTGTGTACTTTGCGACTGCATTAATGGTATAGCTTGGTTTTCTAACAATACCGGTATATTGTCTTTAATAATAAAAGCGAGTTTGTCAGTTTGACAAATTAATTGATTTTTCTGTAAATCATACTCTAGTTTGCCATGGCATTTAGGACAAGCTAGCGCACTTAAAAGTATTTTTTTCATTTTTTTGCTCTTTTAATTTTTAAATCATCTAACAACGAACAGATCTGATCAACGGCCTGTGATGGGATATTTGCATCAATCGGTAAATACCACCAATTTGGCATTGCAAATGCTCGGCATTTTACTGCGTCTTTTTCCGTCATTAAAAGGGTTTGATTAGTCGTTACTATATTGTCTAATAAGGATAATGTAAATTTTTGATGATCTGCAAAAGATACAGTTTTTATTAGGTCAACTTTCCTATCTGTTAACATATTAAAAAAACGTTTAGGATTACTGATACCAGCAATGGCACATACATCATTCAGTAGATGTAACTCCTTTTTTTCTTGTGTTAACAAATTTACTGCATATTTTGGTGTTAGCTGCATGGTATACGTTTTATTCGGGTACTTTAATGCTAAATTGCTTTCAGTATCTCCATTTATTATGATTAAATCAACCGATTTTAATCGGTTTTGACGCTCTCTCATGGGGCCAGCAGGTATCCACCAACCATTACCAAACATACGTTTACCATCAATAACAACAACTTCTATATCGCGCGCTAATGCGTAATGTTGTAAACCATCATCAGTTAAAATAACATCTATATTATAATTGTTTAGTAAGGCTTTTACCGCTTCATTGCGCTGTGGTGAGACTGCGATTGGGGCCTGTGTTCGTTGATAAATAAGTACCGGTTCGTCTCCAGCCTGTTCTGTTGTAACCTGACTATCTATGATGAGTGGATATTTATCGGCTTTTCCGCCATAACCCCGTGACACAACACCAGCCTGGATACCTTTTGCTTTTAGAGCTTCGATCAATCCAATTACTAATGGTGTTTTTCCATTACCGCCAGCCGATAAGTTACCTATAATAATAACTGGTTTTGGCGAATGCCATGATTTTAAAATACCTAATTTATATAATTGCCGACGCAAAAATGCAATCAATCCATATAACAGAGAAAAAGGTACGAGCAACCAATAAAATTTTGATTTTCCATACCATAGCTTTTCAATCATGATTAATCCACCACATTATTATAACGACTTCCCCAAAATGACTATTTTACTATATACAGTCTTTATTGTGCTTTAATTATATATAATTTCTCTTGTCTGATGACAATAATCGAATATTTGGATGTAAATTTTTTTTAAGCTATTTTATCTGATAACGTAAAAATCAACTAAATTAATTTCTTAATCTCATGTTCAATTTCATACCAATTAGATAAATAAAACGATTTAAGTTTTAAGGATTTGGGGGGTATGCACTAATAAACTAGACTACTTTATGATTAGGGTTTAAAAGATAACAACTTTTGTTATTTGGTATGGCATAAATAGCCAATATTGAACATTCATATGTATAGTAAAAAAGTGAATGAACATATCATATGCTACTAATATTATTTAAATAAAATGTATCACTCTGATTAAGTGATACATTTCATGTTATGTTTATAAGATTTTAAACTTGTTTATCTTGGGAGGTATTTTTTAAATAAGCTTGAAAACCTTGTTTATCACCATCAAAAACAATATTTCCACCATTAAGCATAATCACCCTGTCAACAAATGGTAACAAATTAGTCCTATCCGTTGCAATAACCATGGTTTGACCTTCTTTTGCTCGTGAATTTAATTGAGCTAATAGTAATTGTTCGGTATTAGGATCCAATTCCGCTGTAGGATTATCAAGGAATGATATCTTATGCGGAGATAATATAAAGCGAGCCAAAGCTAATTTTTGACGTTGTAATATCGTTAATGGTACAGGTAATTGACGCCAATATGTATCTAATCCATTATTTAAAAACGGCAGTAAATTGTTTAAATTGACTTGTTTTAAAACTTCTAATGCACGTTCGTGACTAATTTGGGTAGCATCATTATTTAATGTTAGATATTCATATACAGTTTCACCGATAATCCCACTATATTGCCATAAATAATGCGTATCAGCGCGTAATGAATCGCTGATTGATTTAGTCAACATGAAACCATTCCAAGTTATATTACCTTCATCAACGTCTAAAATACCTAATAGCAATTTAAGTAAAGTACTTTTACCTGATCCAGGACCACCGACAATTGCGATACGTTCACCTTGCTGAATTTGCAAACTAATATCATCTAAACATGGCAATGAAGGATGATATTTGAAACATACTTTTGAAGCACTCCAACCATTTTTTGGACCATTAAAACCACTTAATAATCCGTTTTCATTTTGCTGTTTATCCAATAATTCATTAATTTGATCCATCGTATTAGTCATACGCTGAAGATTTGGCAACATATGCATTAATGAAAAGAAAGGTTGATTCAATCGTCCACCAATAATAATCGTTGCAAATAAACCAGCCGGTGACATATTTCCTGTCTGTATGAGATAAAAAGCAACAATAACCGCAAGAACAGTTTGGAGACTTGTTAATCCCATTAAAAATGAACTACATCGATTATTAATAATGTATCTTTTTTGTTCATTTTGTTGTGCTTTTTCATTTCCAGCGAGAAATGTATAGGTCGCTTCTTTATAAGAAACAGAAGACTGGTAATATTCAAGTGTCGTAGGCGAAAACGGAACTTGAGCATTGATTGCTGGTACGGACTTATTCTCAAAATAGAAAAACGTAATACGTACAACTGCACAGAAAAAGATAATTATAGGAACAATAATTAACCAGCCTGCAACAATAGCAATGACAATAAAATAAAGAAGACTGAAGACAAGATCTAATACCGTGCTAGAGAAGAATGTTAAAAACTGCATTCTGAAAACATTCCAGTTATTCATTGCCTCGATAACCTTACGTCCCCATTGCGTTTTAAAGCTTGGCGTTACTTGAATAAGCTCAGAAATGATTTTAGGTTCTAAACGATATTGAACTAAAGAAGAATATTCACATCCTAACTTGATTCTGTCCATTCGGAAATAGTACTCAACTAATATTGCAAGTATCACACCCAAAGATAGTGCCCACAATGATGAATCAGCTTGTCCCGGTATAACTCGGTCATATATCGCATTTAAGTATAGCGGAATAAGCATAATGAACAAGTTGATAATCAATGTAGTCCAAAATAGACGAGAGATTATTTTATTCTCTTTCTGTCCCATGACTAATAATGAGCGCCAGCTTAATTTATTCTGTCGTTCTGACGGCAAAATTCGCCATGTTTTTTCTGGTAATTTCTCTAGCTTTACACCCTTTTCGTTTCGAATCTTACCAAAGTGAACAGAAAGTAATGACCACCCCATTTCTGATTCATAAGCTATATAAAGGGCTTTATTAACAGGATTATGATCTTCTGAACAAGGAAATAGCTCAATACCAAGATACTTTTTTGCTAACTCAAATAACGTTTCTTGTGTTACATCTGTATCAAGTTTTTCAATTTGCTCTTGCCACTCCCATTGACCTACAGGTAAGGACAATTTTTTTGCGGCCTCTGACAAGGCCGACTTTAATTGATAAATTTCTGAAGTATTTGATGTTAATTCACTATTCATAAAGATATCTGATACCTACACATGATTCCAGGTTAATGTATGGGTACCATCGGTCCATTGATCTACTCCTGGTGAAACTTCAGAGTGAGTCCACACACCAGCACTATCCAAAATTTGAAGTGAATCAGTACTATCGGTATCAAACCGAATGTTGTTGTTATCCATATTTTGGAATAAGTCACTCAAGTTTACGAGGATAAAATCACCGCCATTGCCATCTTTGAAATTGAATATATCAATATGTTTGAATAAATTTTTGTTAACAACACTGAAATCAAAAAGACCAGCCTGACCTCTTTTCGTCACGCTATCAATACCGGCCCCACCGTCAATTGAACTAAATTTATTGAAATCTTTCAGAGAACTAAACTGAAAAGTATCATTCTTATTAGAACCAATTATGTCAGTAACTGATGTTAGTGTATCTTGACCCCAATTACCTTTATTTACAGTGGTATTATTATTGTTGGTGACAATAACTCTAATTCCTTGTGTCAAGGTTTCATAATTAACAGTGGCTTTACTTCCATTAGTATTAACTATTTTATCGTTACCACTGCTTGCGTAGACGATATCATTTCCAGCGCCAGTATAAATTTCATCACTTACACTGCTGCCATAAAATATATCATCATGATTTGTTCCAACAATCTTATGAATATTGATAAGTAAATCTTCCTTACCATATCCATTATCTTTAACCTCACCAGTTTCAAGATTAGCTATTATTCCCTTAGGTGATCGGTATTCAGCAACAGCGTTACTTCCAGAACCAATTAATGTATTGTTTCCATCACCACCAATTAAAATACCATTACCCGTCAATACATCGTCATATTGTGAACCATAGATATTTTCGATATTCTTAATTGTATCAGTACCACCGAAACCATTAGTAGCTGTGCCATTACCATTTTTATCTAAACTAACATTTACACCTTGTGTACCTGCATCATAATAAATCCAGTCACTGCCCGCGCCGCCATCAATATAATTGTCACCACCTTTTGCGTGAATATGGTCATTATTCGCTCCAGCAATAACGATATTATCTTTAGACTCGTTTCCATAAAAATGTATAGCAGCCTCTTTTGAGGTAACATTATTAATGTTATGTATTTCAGCAGAAGAATTACCCCAAGTAAGACGATTATTTTCTAAATCAATAGTATACGATTCTTTCATCGTTTCATCTAAAACAAGGGTGTTGATCCCATCTTTACCATCAACAAACGTTGTATTTTTATTGATGATAAATGTGTCATCATAATCAGTACCTACAAATTTGCTAAATCCGTTACTTGTAAAAGTATCCTGATAGTCATCTCCATTTACATTTTTTAATACCGTTCCTGCAGTTGCATTTATTTCAATGCCAGAACCCTGCGAAACAGCCGAATAACGGCTATAGTCTAGCGTATTTGTTCCTTTCCCTTTAGCAATAATTTGATCAGAACCAAGCGTACCATAAATGACGTTATTTGTTCCGCCACCAATATCAATGATGTTATCTTCATCACTACCTTCGATAATATCATCAAATGCTGAACCAACAATATTGTTAAAATTTATTACAGCATCTTGACCATCAATATTATTTACATCTTTGGTACCATTTTTTACTGCTTTTTGGTCTTTTAAGCTTATTTCAATACCGTTTTGTACGTTACTATAATCTATAGTATCAACACCAGTTCCACCATCATAAAAATTATCCATTCCACCTTTACCAACGATGATATAATCGTTTCCGGCTCCTGAACTAATTTTATAATTGGTATCATCCGTTAACTCTATACGGTCATCAAAATCCGTTCCAATAATTCCATTTATATCTGTTAACTGATCTGATCCTCCGAAACCATTGGAATAAGCTCGACGTGTTTTTAAATTTACATCAATGCCTGAAGTAGCAAGATGGTAATCAACAGTATCGTTACCAGTTCCGCCAATGAAAGAGTTATAACCTTGCCCTGCAATATAAAGATTATCACCTGATTCACCATAAATTACTGCTCGGCTTGTGGCATCACCTTGGATATTAAAAATATCATTACCATCACCACCGTAGATAGTGATACTACCTTTTGCTGTAGTGAAAACATCATCAAATTGACTACCTCTAATCGTTTGTACTCTTTTTAATGTGTCTTTACCACCAAATCCATTTTCAACAACTTGTTCTGTTGCATTGGCTAGATCTACTTTAATACCTTGGATTGCTTTTTCATAACTAGCAGTGGTATTTCCACCGTTACCACCAATTAAAGTATTATTACCACCCATACCCATTAGAATATCATTACCGCCATTCCCTATAATGACATTGTCGTTACTATCACCAATCAAAACATCATCAAATTGTGTACCAGTAATATTATTAATATTTTTAATGGTATCGTTTCTTCCTAAAGCATCAGTAGCTATTCCTTGGGTTAAATCGACTTCTACACCATTTTTAACAGTTTCATAACTAATAGTATTGATACCACCTTGTCCATCTATGTGATTAGACAAACCGCCTCCGACAAAAAACGTATCGTTACCAGCACCACCTATTAATTTATTGCTTTCAGTGAGACTACCGATATAAGTATTATCACCATCATTACCTAAAATATTTTGGATATTTTTAAGTTGTTGATCAACAGCACCTGAAATGATACCAGTATTTAAATCAACAACTAAGTTACCTTCAACTTTAGTGTAATCAACTGTATTAATCCCTTCCCCACCATCATAAATATCTTTGGTTTTTCCAGCGATGATTGTATCATCTCCAGCTCCGCCTATGACATGAACATTATTAGGCTTAGTGGCTAACAGTATGTTTCCTTCCAAATCAACAACAGACGATGGAGAGTCTACAACCGAAAAGTTGAAAGTTTCTGTTTTTGTCACACCATTTGTATCTTTATACGTGATATTAACAGCAAACTTACTTATCTGATCTTGAGGATATAAAATAATGATTTCATTAGGAGCTAAACCATATTTATCTCCTAGCGCCGTACCACCCTGAATAATTTCATATTCCGGAGGTAAATCACTAAAACTTGAAATTGATTGAATATCATCAAAAGAAACAACACGAAGAATCTTACCTTCAGGGATCCAATTTTGGTTTGGAACGTTGATAGTCCAATCAGCACTTTCATTAGAAAGATCAACAATTGTTGTAGCATATTGCTCATTTGCACCAGCCTCTGTTCTGGCATCGAGGTTACCACTACCGACATCATATTTATGTTCAGCACTGTTAATTAAACCTTCCCATTGAAATAGCTTAACTTTTGGTACTTCAGGAACAACATCTGCAGGCGGTTTACTTTCAACAATTGGTACTTCACCATCAATAGTTGAGTCATGCTTTGAAGAGTCTGAACTTGATGTGGATGTTTTTTTAAGAACAATCGATGAATTAGGAGATTTAAGCTTACTAAGTGACATCTCCATATCCATATTCATCATATCATCCAAAGATGATTCGGCTTCGCTGGTAGACATTTCAGCACCACCACTACTATCGATAATAATGAAATTATCTGTCATATTTGTAGTGACATCGACTGTTGTCTCTTCAATTTCTTGTTTTTGAGTATCCTCATCTTTGACTTGCATTGAATCAGGATTATTTGTTTCAATCACATTTGGAGCAACACCGTCAACACGAGCTAAACTCAAAATTTCATATGAATCTAATTTTTTACCATCTTTAAAGGAAAGTGAAAGCAACCCTTGGTGGAGCGATGCTAATTCAGCGCCCATAGTTAAAATTAATTTACGCCCATCGCCTGTGGCAATGATTAAATCAGGACCTTTAATCGATAAAGTTATATTTTCGGTTTCCCATGATGCATCAATTTTATTGTCTTCATAGGTGAATGGAATAATTGATGGTGCTGAAGCCATCGGTGTTAATGCTTTATTCGCGTTACTCATAAATTTATCTCATTTCTTATAATTGTTTAAACTCGATTAACTACTAATTCATGTGTGCCATCAGTCCAGGTTTCTGTCGAACCATTCACGCTATGAGACCATGATGAAGAATTTATCACTGCTAAGTTGTCATTACTATCTAGAACAAACTCAATTCTGTTTTGATCCATGACATCAAAAATCGATGATAAATCCACAGAAATGTTATCAGACGCTTTATCATTGAATTCAAAACGTTCAATATGTTTGAAAATAGAAGATGAACCAAAGAAGAAATAACTTGATTTACCTGATTTTTGAACAACATCAAAACCATCTCCACCATCAATTGAACGATAGTTATTCAAATCATTTAACGAAGAAATTTTGAAGAGATCATTACCTTTCGTCGCTATGATTTTTTCAACATTTTTTACAGTGTCAGTACCCAATCCACCACTTTTAGTAATTTTATTTGTGGTCAGATCCATGTTAATCGTTGTATTACTTTTCAACTGATTATAAATCAACGTGTCGTAACCATTCCCACCATCATAAGAATCATTGCCAGCACTAGCATAAAAAGTATCATTACCACCTTGGCCGATAATATTATTATTATTTGCATTTCCATGAACAATACTATCACCTGAGCCAACTTTAACATTATTAATGTTAATTAATTTATCTGTACCATTAGTTTTCAACGCTGTACCTTTTTCAAGATCAACATCTACTTTAGATACGCCAACATAACTAACCATGGCATTACCAACACCTTCAATGGTGTCATTACCAGTCATCCCTCTAATTTCACCACCTGATTTAATCTTATCATCATATTGAGTACCGATAATAACTCCAATATTTTGCAGATGATCGACATTATCATAACTATTTTGAGTAACAGTACCGGATCCATTTCGATCGAGATCAGCAACGATACCTTTTCCTGTATTTGAGTGCTGATAACTTACGGTATCAAAACCGCCGCCGCCAATTAGTTCATTACTACCACCTAGTACATAGAAAAAGTCATCAGATGATCCACCAACAAATTTAGTATTTCCTTGTTTATTAGTGAAACCTTGATTTCCCCATGCATTTGAAAAATGAACTTCGTCTATATTCTTGATGGTATGTTGAAAGAGTTCTCTGTCTTGTACGCCATCATAAATTTTATTTTCATCGAGGTGAGCAATCATTTTCCCAGCAATACCTTTATAGCTAATGATATCGTGTCCTGCACCACCATCAATTATTTGATTACCAGCTGCGGCAATAAAGGTATCATTGTAATTAGAGCCAACAAAGTTGTTGAAATTGGTAAACTGATCTACGCCTGACGCTTTTGAAACCTGACCTGTACTTAAATCAATTTTCACACCATCTTGAAGTTTGTCATATCTTAGTGTGTTATTTCCAGAACCGCCATCAATAGTATCATTGCCATCATTTCCATAGACAATATCATCTCCTGCACCAGCAAAAATACTTAAATCATTACCACTACTGTAAATCACATCATCAAAATCCGAAGCAATAATTTTTTGTATATTTGTTAGATTATCTTGTCCACCAAAACCATTATTAGCAACATTCCCTGAAACCAGATCCATGTCTAAACCAGAACCAGCATTACTATAATCGACTGTGTTGACATAACCCATTCCTTGGCTGCCACCATTGATTTTATTATTGCCTGATCCAGCTATAAAAATATTATTACCTAAGCCACCATCAACCTCATGATCACCATTGCCTAAAACAAAATAGTCATCAAATTTGGTTCCCACGACTTTATCGATATTTTTGAAGACATCAATGCCCGCAAATCCATTGTCATAAACAACATTTTTTTCAAAATCAATATTGACACTACTTGAAGCCAATCGGTAATCAACCGTGTCATGACCTGTACCACCAATATAGTTATTAAACCCTGCACCTGCATAGTAAGTGTTATTGCCACTATTTCCATGTATAAAGGTAATACTCGCTTCGTTACCGCCAATTAAAAAGCGATCATCACCAGCGCCACCATCTATATGAGTCGTACCAACTCCGGTGCGGAAATTATCATTATGATCACTTCCAACAATTTTTTGAATATTAATGAGTGTATCTTGGCCGCCAAAACCATTTTTAATAACTTGATTTTGAGATTGTATTAAATCTACGTTAATACCAGAAGCAGCTTGAGAGTAGTCAGCAGTATTGTTTCCTTCTCCACCATTGAGAATATTATTTCCGCCCATCCCTGATAAAATATCATCACCCTCACCACCATTTATGATATTATCTTGATCGTCACCAATTAATACATCATCGTAAGCACTTCCGATGATATTCTGTATATTTTTGATTGAATCTTTACCACCATTACCATTGTCAGAAGCAACATTATTCGATAAATCAACATGAACACCACTAGCAGCTGTTTCATAACTGATTGTATTTAGACCTTCCCCGCCATCAATCACATTGTTGCCACCACCAGTCATGATCTTGTCATCACCATCACCACCGATAATATTATTACTTACCGTTTGATGACCAATGATTATATCGCCATTATTACTTCCAACCACATTTTGAATGTTTTCTAAAGTATGATGAGTATGATCAGAAGTTGTTTTGCCATTATTTAGATCTATTGTTAATGATTCATCAAGTTCACTGTAGTTAACAGTATTTGTACCCGCTCCACCATTGTAATGTCCATTTTGATTACCTGCGAAAATAGTGTCATCACCACTTCCTGCGACAATATCCACATTATTTTTTGAGGATGCTAGTTGAACATGCCCTGTACTATCAAATATCACCGCAGGGTTATTAACAACATCAAAAGTTGCATTATCGGTAACGGTTTGACCATCATTATCAATATAACTATATGAAAGCGTGAAGCTAGTTTTTGAGCCTTCAGGATAAAGGATCATGAATTGATTTGCTTTTAAACCATATTGTTTACCTAATGCTGAATCAGCTGTAATGACTGTCATATTACTAAGTTGACCTGTCACGGATGTTACACTCATGGCATCAGTAACTTCAACAATTCGACCTATTTGTCCAGCAGGAATCATTTGAGTATTATTAGCATAGATAGTCCAATCTGCTGTTTCAGCCGATAAATCGATGAGAACATTTTCGTATTGTGAACGAAAATCACCTGAAGTTGTGGATTCTTCATTACCTGTACCACTAATCCATGTTTTAGTATTTTGATCAACAACGCTTTTGATTTGTAATAACGTAATTGAAGGTATGTTAACTTCGCTCGGATTTTCTGAATCGTCATTATCCGTTATTTGTATTTCATCAACTATATGCGCTTCATCTATAAATGTTTCTTTTGATGTTTCAGCCGTATCAGAAGCCGAAATTTGGGAAACATATTCTGCTGTATCAATATCGGAATCTTTTGATGAAGAAGCTGATTGCTTTGAGATATATTTCTCAAGATCTTGCATACTTTGCTCATTTTTTTGCAATTTACTATCAAGATCTTCAACAATAATGATTTCGACTGCATCCTTAGCGACCGGTTCAATTATTTCATCAGCATCTTGCCCTTTTAATTCCGTTTTCTGACTATTATCGGATTCATTATTTTCGATTAATTTAGGCATATTACTGATCAATTGAGATTTTGATATCAGTTCACTAGCATTTATCGTCACCCCATCCTGAAATGTAAATGTAAATATATTTGGGTCCATTGATGCTAATTTTGCCGCTAGAGGTAATATTAATTTGTCCTCACCTGATTGAATAATTAAATCACTTCCATTAATTAATAATTTAACATCTTTATAATTTACTGGTACATAATTATCCGAATAAGTTACAGGTACAACTGCCTTTTCTGGAGATGTAGGCTTTGGTAAATAATTATATGACATCTATTTTCTTTCCATTCATTTAATTTAATACGTTAAGGTTCTGAAAAAATAAGCGAACTGTTTGATAATAAAGGTTTTAAAAAGTATTCAAGCAATGTCCTTTTTCCAGTCAGCAAATATGCATCGACACTCATACCTGGATACATTGTTACATTATATTTCTCAGAAGGAACTTCAATACTAACAAGATAATATCGACCTAAGTTCTCGTCTGAAACAGCATCTGCGCTTATAACAGATACTTTTCCTTCTAAGGTGTTTGCATATGAAACATCAAAAGCACTGATATGCAATCTTGCAACCATTTTTTCCCAAATACGATCCCTATCTTCTGGTCTTACTTTTACTTCGGCAATTAAAGGGACTTCTGAAGGTGCTATTTCAACAACTTCTCCCCCAGCTCGAATAACTGCGCCTGTATGAGCAACAAACAGGCGCTGAATAACGCCATCAGCAGGACTAACAATTTTTGAATTTTCTCGTCGCCCTTCGCTATGCGTTCGTGAGTTATCAACATCGCTTAAATTGATATTCACTTGAGTTAATTGTTTTTGAACATCAGATATAAAATCGGCTTGAATCTGTTCATACCTTGCTTCATATTCTGAAAGTTCACTATTTAATCTTGGCACTCTTAATCTTGATTCATTAAGTGTTGTTTGAATTTGCTGATTTTCAAGTTTTTTCTGAAGCAAAGTTCCTTGTGCTGCTGCCCCTCTAGCTACCATGTTTTTGTAAAGTTGAACTTCCTGTTTAGTCAACTCTGCTTGTTTGCTAAGGTCATCGATTTTAGTTACGAGTTCTAAAATTTGAGCTTTCTTTTGTTCTACTTGAGCATTAATGACTTGTTTTTGCGCCCGTAAAGCAACTGATCTTGAATCAAATAAATTTAATTCACTTGTTATAATTTCATCTAATGATTTTTCACCTGTAAATTTAGGTTCAAATTTTTCATTACTTAATTCTGCATTAAGCCGTTCTATTCTGACCAATAATGCTTTACGTTCAATTTCATTTTTGGCAAAACTTTCATTAACATAACTATTATCAACAATAGCTATTAATTGTCCTTTAGTTACATGCTGCCCTTCATGTACTAAGAGTTGTTGTATTACGCCACCTTCAGGGTGTTGTAAAGTGACATTTCGACTTTCAACACGAATAACACCAACACCTTTTACTAATACATCAACTTTAAATAACGAAATCCAAATTAGAAATAAAATGATGATAACTAATGTTCTACCTGCCATTCCAGTCGGCAGGTAGTTCATTAGCTTACTATCAACAATTCGTTTTGGAAGAATATTAACAATTGTTTTTTTGTTAATTTTTTCTCGAAAGTTGTTAACTAATTTTTCTAAAATTAGAATTTTATCTTTCATTTTAGTTCCAAAAATCCTTTAATCTGCTAATAAAGGTTGTTGATCTTCAATACTATTAAATTGTGGCTGTGGTAAAGTAGTTGAACCACCTCCATTTGACGGCAATGATTCTGATTCTTTAGCTTTAGTTGAATTTTGGTCTTCTTGTAACTCACCTGCTTTCAAGATGCGAATAGACACAAACGCAACATCACTTTTATTTACAGAAGCATTTTCGATCTTGATTTTACCCAATGAAACTTTATCTTGTATCAATCCCAACAAATGCATATTACGCTCAAACTGAAGCTTTAAATCATTACCTGTTTGTTCATCTTTTGAAGAAATAGTTGTTGAGAAAACAACTGCACCTTTTTGCTCTATTTCATCCTTATGAATTTCCATCCATTCAGATAATTTTTCCTCATTTTTAGAATCTAAATAGTTTGCATTTTTATTATTATCAAATGCCAAACGTAATTCATTTGGATCAACATTTTCATCAATTTTATAGTGAACGGTAACTACTTGGTTACGGTCACGTAATTTAACACCAGCATTTTGTTGAGCAATGATTAACAATATTTGAAAAATTAAAGTTACTAGAAGATATACTAGTAACAATACTGTCATCATATCTACATATGCCGGCCAGAAATGAGAATTCGATTTCATAAAACAATACCTTTTCTGTTATTTTAAGCTTAGTCTTGACATTCCATTATCAAGCTGATCAGCTAAAAGATACAAACCTAATGCTGAAAGATAGTAATCATACAATGCAGAAGATTTACTGACTTTAGCACTGAAATAGTCTGTTTCAACAGTTAACAAATCATTCAAAGTACGTTGACCTAAACGAAACTCATCCATATATAATTTACGTGTTTTACTCGCATCTTTTTCTGCTTTAAACTGTATTTTATATGTATCAGTGGCGTTGAGCGCATCTTCTACCAAATTGTTTGAAACTTCTTTAATGTCTCGAACAAGTTGGTTATAAGATGCCATACTATAATTGTAACGAGCCGAAGCCTGATTGATTTTAGAGGTATTAACTCCACCGTCGAAGATAGGCATACTTACTTGTAATGAGACTTTTCCACCAATAAAGTTACCGTCTTTATCATCTGGATGTTGGAAAGGTTTTGTATATGAACCTACAGCATCAACCGATGGATAACGTGCACTTTTGGCTACTTCTACTTCTGAGCGAGAACTGTTTAATTGAAACTCTGAAGATTTAATATCAGGATTATTTGCTAAAACATCAGCTAAAACATCATTAAATTCGTGACTATTAATAAAAATTTCTTTTAATTTGACACTTTGGGTTGGTACAGATCGACCTAATAATGTATTAAGTTCTTGAATTGATTTTTTTAGTTGTAGTTCAATTGATTTAGCAGCATTTTGAGCATTCGTTAATGCTAATTTAGCTCTAATTAATTCTGATTGTGGAGATAGCCCCCCTGAAACACGAACACCAATAGTATTTACAAGATCAGACATCTGTTTGATATAATCTTGTGCATAACCTTTTTGTTGCGTGTAACGACGTATATTAAAATAAGCTTTAACAACATTGAATGTTACTTTACTTTTTTCAAATTCAGCCGTGTATTTAGCTGATTCACGAAGTTGAGTCGCACTATCAACACCATAACGTGTTCGTCCAAAATCGAGTAAGTTATATTGTAAAGAAACTTGAGCCTGTGCATATTCATCATTCGAACGAGAAACTGATTTCATTCTATCAAAGGCTTTATCTCGAGTTTTTGCTAATACATTAACTTTAGGATAATAAGTCGCACTGACTTCTTGGATACGCGCATCGGCTTCTTGTAATTTAGAATTGGCTGAAACGGTACGGAGTGAATAATATTGAGCTAGTTCAATAGCTTCTTGTAAAGATAAACCTTTCGCTGAAATGTTGAAATCTTCTTGTAAGGTATTTGGGACTTGTTTTTCAGACAACAAAATAATTTCATTCTCTTCATACGTTTCCTGAGTGTTATGCTGTTTATGTTTAACAGTACAACCGATCATAAGAGATGAAAGCACACTTAATACAATAATTTTATTTTTCACAACAACAATCCATATAACTAATAACAATTAAACATGGTTAACTCTATTCTGTTAATTTGAAAATAGAGTTAACTAAACCAAAACAATAAGTATTAACTTATGATTGAATCGATGCCTTTATTGAGGTCATTTGACCGACACACTCAATCAAAGCTTCATTTTGTTGTCTTATTGCTTTTACAACAGCTTCTGAATCACTTGTTTTGGTACGAGCAACAGATTCAATGGTTAACAACTGCTGGCGAACACCACGTATTTCTGATTGTAAGACAGATAATGTCTCTGACACTTCGTCAAAAGACGTCACAATTTGCAGACGATCAGCATTCATACCTCCAATAGCTTCTACTAAGGCTGTACGATTTTGTTCTGTTGAGACATGAACACTATCAATTGCATCAATTGTCTGTATTTGGTTTTGTGCAATTTTAACTGTGTGCTGATCAATGACATTTAATGCATTGTTTGCCGTTTCAAGTTCTGATTTAATACTACGTAATATAGGTTGTTGTTCATTCATAGAAGCAAGAAATTGATTAAATGCATCTAATATTGCAGCGTTAATACTTCCACCGTGTGATCCCGATCCTAGTACGCCTGTTGAACCAGAATATGAACCTGTAGCCCCCTCTGCTCCACCAAATCCGGACACTTGATCTTCAGCGTGTTTTTTTACCCAATCGTCGACTGAGTGATAAACATTATCTACGATAGAACTTAAAAGATGTGCTAATAAACCCATCACTAAAGAGCCCATCAACCCCAAAAACGAAGCTGAAAACGCTTGCGACATACCGCTCAATGGACCACTAATACTATCTAGTAATTTACCAATATCGTTCGCATTATTTTTGAGGTTCATCATCGCCTCAGTGATACTGCCCATTGTCATTATCAAGCCCAAAAAGGTACCTAATAAACCAAGCCCGACAAGTAATCCTGATAAATAATCAGCCCCAGATACACGATGCGAAAATTTGTCTTTTAGTTCATCTAAAATAGAACTCCGAATTTCCGGTCCAGCTAGCACTAAATCAGAAACTCGCCCTCTTAAACCTTTAAGAGCCCCTGAAAATTGGTACTTATCAAGAGCTTCAACATCATTAGATTTTAAAGAGGTAAAATTATTCCAACTGTTAATGCTCATTACTAGAGAAATACAGACATAAAAGACATAAATTACACCAATAATTTGCATTGAAACAATAACTGAGTTAATTATCGGATTGTGCCCAATCGTCTCTAAAAGCAAATCGTGAAAAATTGTAAAAGCCATTACAATTGCAAAAAGAATAAAAAAGATCAAACTTATCGATCGTTTAACTGAATTCAACTTCACTTTATCCATCCTTAAACTAAATTAGAAAATCAATTATAATTTAGTTTTGCTTTAAAAATTTTCTAATTCTTTATAAATAATTTATATTCATCAATCTTTTTTTACAAAAAATGATGCCTTGACTATTCTATTATCGATTCATAAAAAATGAAACCTTTTTTGTAAAAAAAATTTCTAATTAGTTTTTATTTATAATGAGTTAGCTTTAAAAAAGCCAGTTTACAACAAGAATTAGTAGCATTTGGACTAATGTTAGATTTTTTCTTATAAAAAATCACAAAATCGACAAACAAAGAAATTCATTCAATTATTCATGAAGATATATTTTTATATATTCATTGATTATATTTCTTTTAAATTTGATATTTAAAAAGAATAAATTTACATAAAAGTTACAAACTCAAATTAAAAAAATTTTACTCATGCTTTTTGTAAATTATTTAATATATTTTTTTATCATTAAAGCATATAGAGATATATTAGAAATGAATAGTGTAAGTGTTATTACTTGTGATCTATCAAATTGTCTTATAAATATATAAGATGACTTCTATAGACCAAGCAAAATTTATAATGTATTTTAAAATTATTATTGTAATAATTTATTTAATTATAATTTGGTAAACGCCCTATCCAGTTGTGATACCATCTTGGGTTTATTTCACTCCTTATAGTCTTTAACTCCCATCGATTTCCATAAAAAAATAAACTTATTTGACCTGATTTTGCCGTAACACGATAATCTAATTGTAGATCCTGATAACGTTGTATGACTTTATTTGAAGGTAAATGCCAGGCGTTATAGCGAGAAGTTGAAGCTAATGAGATTGCTGGATTAACAAAATTCAAAAAAGCATAGCTTGATGAAGTGTTACTACCATGGTGAGGAGTTTGTAAAATAGTTGATGCAAGGTCTTGTGCATATTTTTCTACTAATTGATATTCTTGTTTTCGTTCTAGATCACCTGTTAATAATACAGAAAAATTATTATCATAAACTTTTATTACGCATGAATCTTCATTTTGTGCATAATTTACTAACTTGTTAGGCCATAATACTTCAAAAGTCAGATTATTCCAGTTTAATTGGTTGCCAGCTTTACAATAAAAATTGTTTCTGAGTGTGGTTGAAGAACTCATTAACCAAGCTTTTGGGTAAAGATGTTGAAGAATAGTTAATCCGCCAATATGATCATTGTGTTGGTGACTAATGATAATGCCTTTTACCTCTAAACCATGCCAAATTAAAAAAGGTATAATGATACGCTCAACAGCGGAACTTTTTTCCCATTTAGCTCCAGTATCATATAATATAGCTGATTTACCATCATGAATAACAACGGCTAACCCATGCCCTACATCTAGCATATCTAATCGCCATTTATAATTCTGCTGTTTGAAAAATGGCGTAACTAATATCATTAATAGTATAACAAGGGTTATATTGAAACGACGCCAAATTCCAATTCGTAAAGATATAATCATTAGCCATCCGATAATACTGAATAGATAAAAATTAGATGACAAATTAAGCCATGAGAAATTTATTAGTTCTAAGCAAATAAATAACCATTCAAGCGATATTTCTGCAACATACAAAAACCATAATGATAAATGAAAGTAATTAAGACAACTAAAAACAAGTGCTATCAAGATTGAAGGAAAGGTAAATAGTGAAATAATTGGAATAGCTATAAGATTTGCTAATAAGGATACAGGGCTTATACCCTGAAAAACAAAAATTTGTATTGGTAGTAATAATGCGGTTAAACCGAACTGTAAATGCAACAACCTAATTAAATACCATCTTTTTTTATGTTGTATTCTTTTTGAAATTGGTATCCACTCATATAAAAAAATTAAACTTACCACAGCATAACAAGATAACCAGAAACTTTCAGATAGAATCATTAAAGGATCGAATAACAACATTAAGGCAATAATACGATTAATTTTTTGCCACGAACTTATGTGTCTATTTTTATAACGTAGATAAATCCATATTGATAAAGCCAACATTGCCCTTAATGCGGGAGGATTTAAACCTGTTAACCATGCATAAAAAAAAGCAAACATCCAACCAACTACGATAGGAGTATGACAATAACTGAAACGCTGAGGAACAAAAAACATGCTTAATTTAATGGTAAAACTACACATCCAAAAGACTAATAAAATATGCATGCCAGAAATCGCCATTAAATGAGCAACGCCAGTTTGCATCATTATGGTACGTTGATACTTTTCTAATTGAGATCGATCCCCAAATGCCAGTGCTTTTAAAATTCCACGATAAGGAAATAAATCGATATACTTTGCAAGATTACTAGCAATATTTTGCCGAACATCATAATTTTCATCTAATAATTTTTCACTTTTTAATTTTGCTGTTAGTAAAGTCCGATTTGCTATCGCAAACCGCTGACTATCAAATCCACCTTGATTTAAATAGCTATGAACAACTTTCGTTTTTATGGTCAATTGCCATATTTGACCTAATTTAGGTACAGAGGATTTATCCCAGTATATCGAGATAGGAATAGGCGCTGAAACATAATGATTCTCTATATTTAAAATCGAAAATTGCACATTATAAGGCTCGTTTTGCCTAGAAGCACATCGAGTGTTAAGACTTACAACTTTGGCTTTTACGATTATGGTCTGATCAATTAATGGTTCAATATTCAATATGTATTGTTTGGCATAAGCAGTAGCCCATAAAAAGCTCAATACAAAAACAGAAAATGTTATATGAAGTTTTGATTTAGAGAAAAAAGGCAAAACAGTTATTATCAACAAAAATGCAATAAAATACCAATACTCATCTGAAGGTAAATTAGGCAAAAACATTAGAGGCAAACACCCTAATGAAAAGGCTATGGCAAAAAAATCATATGAACAAATATGCCGCATTGACAAGGCTTAAAATATCTACATTGAATATTTACTAAGCCTATTATGTTTTAAGTTCAAAAAATAAATTAACGCTAAAAAGTAGATCGAAGTTCCAATTTATATTTCTTTTTACGAAAAATTAGTATGCGTTGTTTAAAGATAGATGGAAGTCTTACCATTTATGATTTAATAATAACAATAAGTATTATGATTAAATTTTTCTTCATCATAATTAAGAATGGATAACCTGCATAAAGGTTATTAACAGTTATCTGATTTAATAGAAATAAAGTGCTATTCAAAAAAAAACCTTTGAAAATATTCAAAGGTTTTTTGGAGATTTCAGCAATTATGCTTTTGCAGCATTATTGACTCTTTCACGTAACTCTTTTCCTGGCTTAAAGTGAGGAATATATTTATGTTTAACCTCAACATTACCGCCGGTCCTTGGGTTTCTCGCTTTTCGTGGAGCACGATAATTTAGACTAAAACTACCAAACCCACGTATTTCTACACGATCATTACTTTCCATAGCTAAAGCGATCTGTTCGATAATATCTCTTACAGCATTATCAACCAGTTGCACAGGAAGGTGTGCCCGCCAGTTGACAATTTTTTCTACTAAATCTGATCTGTTCATGGTCACTCCTAATTAATGTATGTAGTATATAATTGATTCATTTTATACCACAAAAGAAAAAGAGGGCAAGCCCTCTTTACTTTTTAAATGAATATATTTTACTCGGTTTTTGATGCAGCTTTGAATGCTTCTGCCATTGCATTTGTAAATGACGCTTCTTCTTGAGTAGAAGTATTATTTACAGCAGCTAGCGCTTCTTTTTCATCAGCTTCATCTTTAGCACGTACAGATAATGAAATCGCACGAGTTTTACGATCGATATTGACAATTTTAGCTTCAACTTCATCGCCAACTTTTAATGCAGTCGTCGCATCTTCAATGCGTTCACGTGCAATGTCTTGTGCTTTTAAGTAGCCTTCAATACCATCAGCAATTTCAATTGTTGCGCCTTTTGCATCAACAGCTGTTACATTACCTTTGATAATTGTACCTTTTTTGTAGTTTGAAGCAAAATTGTTGAATGGATCATCTTCAAGTTGTTTAATACCTAAAGAGATACGCTCACGTTCTGCATCAACTTGTAATACAACCGCTTCGATGTCATCACCTTTCTTATACGCTTTAACTGCTTCTTCACCTGGCATATTCCAAGAGATATCAGAAAGATGAACTAAACCGTCAATACCACCATCTAAACCGATGAAGATACCGAAATCAGTGATTGATTTGATCTTACCACTAACTTTATCACCTTTATTGTGTGATTCAGCAAATTGTAACCATGGGTTTGGTTTACATTGTTTAAGACCAAGAGAAATACGACGACGTTCTTCATCAATTTCAAGAACAATAACTTCAACTTCATCACCTAAGCTAACCACTTTAGATGGGTGAATGTTTTTGTTAGTCCAATCCATTTCAGAAACGTGAACTAAACCTTCAACGCCCGTTTCAATTTCTACGAAACAACCGTAATCAGTTAAGTTAGTTACTTTACCAGTTACTTTAGTACCTTCTGGGTAACGTTTAGCAATTGAAACCCATGGATCTTCGCCTAATTGTTTTAAGCCAAGAGATACACGTGAACGGTCTTTATCAAATTTAAGAACTTTAACAAGTAATTCTTGACCCACTTCAACCACTTCACTTGGGTGTTTAACACGTTTCCAAGCCATATCAGTGATATGAAGTAAACCATCAACACCACCAAGATCAACGAATGCACCGTAATCAGTAAGATTTTTGATGATACCTTTAACTTCAGAACCTTCTTGAAGATTTTCAAGAAGTTGTTCTCTTTCTGCGCTATTTTCAGATTCAATGACTGCACGGCGAGAAACAACAACGTTGTTACGTTTTTGATCTAATTTAATAACTTTTAATTCGATTTCTCTATTTTCAATATGAGAAGTATCGCGTAATGGACGTACATCAACAAGCGAACCAGGAAGGAACGCACGAACGCCATTAAGATCAACCGTAAAGCCACCTTTAACTTTACCATTGATAACACCTAAAACTGTTGCAGCATCTTCAACTGCTTTTTCTAATGTAAGCCACGCTTCATGACGTTTAGCTTTTTCACGAGATAAAATTGTTTCACCAAAGCCATCTTCAATTGAATCAAGTACAACATCTACGATGTCGCCAACTTGAACTTCTAATTCGCCTTGGGCATTTTTAAACTGCTCTACCGGAATTGCTGATTCAGATTTTAAACCAGCATCAACTAAAACAACATCTTTGTCGATTGCAACGACAGTACCACGGATCATGTTACCAGAACGAGTGTCTAGTTGATTTAAAGACTCTTCAAAGAGTTGAGCAAAAGATTCAGTCATATTTATATACTTAAATTAATATTAACGTCCACATTACATCATGTCTTGTGGGGTTGTTTATGATACTCCACTCGTCCTTATAATGGAGCTTTGTTCACGTTATAAATAAATTTACAACGCAAGTTTTTCGTTTATATACGTAATAGATTGATTAAATACATCTTGGATAGAAAGTGATGTGGTATCAATTATTAGTGCATCTGTTGCAGGTTTTAATGGGGCAACGGCTCGATTACGATCTCGCTCATCACGCGCAGTTATCTCCTGCAAAATTTCGGCGAATTTAGCATGTTTTTGCTTATCTTGCAACTGTTTCATTCTTCTTTCTGCTCTTGAGTGTGGACTAGCATCCAGAAAAATTTTTACTGGCGCATCGGTAAACACAACTGTCCCCATGTCTCGCCCATCAGCAATTAACCCCGGCGCTTGCCTGAAATCTCTTTGCCGTTGCAATAATGCTGCCCGAACTTGATTTAGCGAAGCGACTTTAGAGGCAGCCCCCCCAGTCTCTTCAGTACGAATATCTTTAGAGACATCGACGCTATTTAATAGTACTTTGACTTCCCCATGACGGGTATCAAATTTTAAAGGTAAATTTAATGCTAATTGAGTTAATTGTTGTTCATCATCCAGTGCAATGTGATGATTGAGCGCCGACAACGCAAGTACTCGATAAATTGCGCCAGAATCTAAAAGATGCCAATTGAAATGATTAGCTAACGCTTGGCACAACGTGCCCTTCCCCACACCACTAGGGCCATCAACAGCAATAACAGGAACGAATGTATTCATTTAGTATTCACTCAATCGTTTAAATTGTTCAAAATAGTCAGGAAATGTTTTCATTGTACATTTAGGATCTAATATAGTCACGGGCGTATCGGATAATGCTACTAATGAGAAACACATTGCCATACGATGATCGTTATAGGTTTTTATTTCAGCATGTGTTAAAGATTTAGGCGGGATTATCGTTATATAATCGTTACCTTCTTCAACCTCAGCCCCTACTTTACGCAATTCAGTTGCCATAGCAGATAAGCGGTCAGTTTCTTTAACTCGCCAGTTATAGATATTACGGATAGTTGTGGTTCCTTTGGCAAACAAAGCTGTTGTTGCTATTGTCATCGCGGCATCTGGGATGTGATTCATATCCATATCAATACCATTAAGTTCCCCTCGGCTACACTCAATATAATCATCAGCCCACGTTACTTTGGCACCCATTTTTTCAAGTACATGAGCAAATTGGGTATCACCTTGTAAGCTTTTTTTACCAATACCTGTGACGCGAACAGTGCCACCTTTAATTGCCGCTGCAGCTAAAAAATATGAAGCGGATGAAGCATCCCCTTCAACCAAATAAGTACCCGGTGACTTATAAGTTTGCTTTGCTTTGATAACAAATTTTTGATAATTATCATTGATAACTGATACCCCAAAGATTTCCATCATTTTGATCGTGATATCAATATACGGTTTAGAAACTAAATCCCCTAAAATAGTAATTTCAGTATCGTTAACAGCAAGTGGGGATGCCATTAATAGCGCCGTTAAAAATTGACTTGAAACAGAGCCATCAACCTGAATATTTCCGCCAATAAAGCCACCATGAATCTGGAGTGGTGGATAACCTTCATTTTCAAGATAATCTATTTTAGCGCCACCTTGACGAAGCGCATCAACTAAATGCCCTATCGGGCGCTCTTTCATACGCGGTTCACCCGTAAGTACAATATTATTTTCACCAAGACATAACGCAGCAGTTAGAGGTCGCATCGCCGTACCGGCATTCCCTAAAAAGAGCTCTAATGCATGGGATGAATGTAGTTTTCCGCCGACGCCCTCAATATCACAAATCGTGCGATCATTTGATAATTGATACGTAACACCTAATGCTTTTAGCGCATCAAGCATATAACGGACATCATCGCTGTCTAATAAATTTGTTAAACGTGTTTTACCATGACTTAATGCAGACAAAAGTAGTGCCCGATTAGACACGCTTTTTGAACCTGGTAAGTTTATCGTACCATTAAATCTTTTTATCGGTTGTAATGTTAGGGATAACATGATAGTTCTCTTTCTATTTTTAAGATTTTTAAAATTTATCTAAAGTTGCTTTCAACAATTCAATGGCTTGTTCATCTTTAGCACTATTTTGCCACAATTTATCAAATAACAAACGGTATCGCTTAATCGCATCGTGAGATGAGGTAATAGAAGCAATCCCTGTGGTCACATTCGGTAATTCACCTAATCGAAACGGGCTCATCGCTAACGAAATCGGGGCTTCATTTTGATAAAATAATTGAAACGCAATAGATGGAATAGCATGCTCTGTAATAGCAATGGTTGGCGAATAAGTTTGTTGTTCAATTAATTCAATTAAGTGATAGACTTCTTTGCGAGCTAATAGCATGCGTTCGGACTTTTTACCCGGTGAAAGATTTAAATTACCGACTAAACCAATATGTAAAAAACGCTCCACATTGCGTAAACTAATCAAATTAATGACGTTAGGCGCTGATTGATAGAATTGTGTTTGACGTTCTTTTAAAATAGCTAACGTTGTTGCATATTTTTTTAAATTAATTGAATCACCCGATTCATCTAGCATCATAGCAAGATGAGAAAGATAATCTGGTGAAGTGAGTAAAAAAGAAAAAGGATCAAAATGAGAATAAATATGTGTTGATTGTTCTTCAAGTTGACGCATACGTTCAAAAAAACCTTCACCACTTGAATAATATTCGGTATCAATACCAATCAAGCTCGCTAAGGATGTATCTAACAAGGTCGCTAAACGGCCTAATGTTTCGATTTTGATAATTTCACCCTTCTCTAAACGGTAAACCGCAGCTCTTGAAATTCTAAGATTTTGTGCTATGTCTTCTGCTTTTAAGGAAGCCGCTATACGATACGCCCGTAAACGCTGACCTATCGCACAATAATCAATCGATCCAGTATTCATAATTCACTCAAATCATTCGGATTTTGGCAGTGTAACATAAGGTAATCATATTGCCAATTTGCAATCTAGGTAATTTTGTTCAATTCATTTTACCATTAACTTTTGCATATCATTTTCAATTCATCAATATACGATTTTTGATTAAAATAATGGATAACCTATCATCCGTAATTAAATAACGTCATAAATATTGGCATTAGCAACGTAAGCAAAAAACCTTGCACGATAGCAGCTGGCACTATCATTATTCCAGCTCCTTTTTGTAACATAGGTAAAGTAAAATCCATTGACGTTGCACCACATAACCCCAATGTTGTTAATTTATAGCGTTTTATTAATGTTGGAATGAGTATAATGGCAAAAAGTTCACGTAATATATCATTTAAAAATGTAGCACTGCCAATAATTGCACCATGCGCTTCAGTCATTAAAATACCTGACAAAGAATACCAACCAAATCCAGATGACATACCTAACCCTATACGTAAAGGTAGACCTAATAGCAAAGCAGCAACTATTCCACCAATAAAAGTGCTTATGATGACAATTAGCGTTGTTGCAATACCGACTTTGTTCAGTAAAATTTGTTTAAGCGAAATATTATTACTTCTTAATTGAATACCAATTAACAAGAGTAAAAAAACTAATACAACCTGAATAATGTTTTCGGTATATTGCCATACAAACAATGGAAAAAGTCCGACTACAAACCCCAAAACGAGTGCAATAAAGACACGCAATGATTCTAAAATCATTTTTACGCGTGAACCAAATGTTTGATTGGCACTTGAAATTTTCCAAGGTAGAAACAGGTCAAACAACATCAGAAAAATAAAATTACCGCCAAAAGTACAGATAAAAATAATGGCGGTATAAAATAGAATGTTTTGCAAATTAGTCGCTAGGTTATCTAAATGAGCAAGCTCAGCACCCATAATAAAAAGAATAAAATAAACCATCCAACTTAAAATTTGGTTAATTTTAGCTATCCATTTTTCTTGTTTGCATTTAATTAAATAACCAATGCACAAAGGCACAAGTGCTATTAGAATACCAAAATACATATTTTATTCCCTACTAATTAATTTTTAACGTTTATTTTTATTCGTATTAATTAAAAAAATCGATAAACAACAAGTTGAATATCGATTGTAATCAATTTTAATAATTTAGTGCCAAACCACTTTAATAATTATTAGTTTTATTATGTTAATGATGCTAATTGTGTTTCAATATTCAATTTAAGTTGATCTAATAAAGCATAACGATTTCGATATTCTGAACGTTTTTTACTCGCTATATCTTCTAATGATTTTCGACTAATCTCAGTAGGTAAGATAAATAGTTCACGAGAATCCTGTTTTCCATCAATCGTTAACCAAAAATCATCATAATCCGATAAAATTCGTTCTTGTCGACTATTATAACGCCAGTTGTTATAAACATGGGTTTTATTTCCAACTGCGACAATTTGCTCTAACTGAAAATGATTAGCAATGATTAATGCAGCCTCAACGACGACTCGTTTAGGAAATAAACCATAACACTGTTTGGTAGCCTTTTGCACACGAACACGGGCTTCGTGGTGACCCGTACCTTGCAACCCTGCAATAAATAATGTTGTTTTTTGTTGATATTGAATGATTGAAAAAGTTAATGTTGCTAAATCAATACCGTCATTATCATAAAAATAAAGGCTTATTTCACCTTCCCGAGCAAACTTGTTACGGGCTTGAATAGCTATTTGAATATTAGCTTCATTTTTGACGGTAAGATTAGCCAATATAAAAGGTTTAGTTGGATCATAAAAAGCCTTAGTCATTCTATCAGGTTGATTCGCTAAAAAATCATAATGACACGCTAAAGCAGCATAACGTTCATGTTGCGATAAACATGACGATAAATAGGGTCTTTGTAATTTACACGGTAAATTAGTTTGGCAAGAAAAATAGTAGCCAATCAGTGGATATTGTCTTAATTTATCCAACCATTTTAGTGTAATGGGACTTAAAAATAGGGTTCTAAAAAAAAATTTATAACGATAAGTCGGATTGAGCCAAAGTTCATTTAGCGGAAGTTTACCGGTACAAAGCCAGTTAAAAAGTTGCCATTTGCTTTTTGGCTGGGACATATTCGTAATATTATTCATAAGCAGAAAATATAAAATTGAGTTAGTTAATTGATAAAGAATTTATATAAGGCTAAATTATAAAATATCAATAGATATCAAAGATTAGTTATAAATACCAAATATTAAGAGTACAATACAACATAAATCAACGCAACCTTTGTCATCGTATTCCATAAGAAAAGCGAGAAAATAAAAAACGGTGAACTGGTCACCGTTTTTTAGTTGAACAATTATTCAGTTTTTATAAACTAAATTATTGTCCTTTCACTTCTTTAAGTCCGTTGAATGGAGCTTTAGCACCTAATGCTTCTTCAATACGGATTAATTGGTTGTATTTAGCAACACGATCAGAACGGCTCATTGAACCAGTTTTGATTTGACCAGCAGCTAAACCAACAGCTAAATCAGCGATAGTTGAATCTTCAGTTTCACCACTGCGGTGAGAGATAACAGCAGTATAACCTGCATCTTTCGCCATTTTAACCGCTGCGATAGATTCAGTTAATGTACCGATTTGGTTAACTTTAACTAGGATTGAGTTAGCAATGCCTTTTTCAATACCTTGTTTGAAGATTTTGGTGTTAGTTACAAAAAGATCGTCACCCACTAATTGGATTTTGTGACCTAATGCTTTAGTTTGGTATGCCCAACCGTCCCAATCGCTTTCATCTAAACCATCTTCGATTGATACGATAGGATATTGTTCAGTTAAACCTTCTAAATAGTGAGTAAATTCTTGAGCAGTAAACTCTTTATTACCTTCACCTTTTAATACATATTTACCTGTTTCTTTGTTATAGAATTCTGAAGCAGCACAGTCCATCGCTAAAGTAATATCTTTACCTAATACATAACCCGCTTTTTCAACAGCTTCTTTAATACAAGCTAATGCTTCTGCATTTGAATCTAAATTAGGAGCAAAACCACCTTCATCACCTACAGCTGTATTCATACCTTTAGCATGTAAAACTTTCGCTAAGTTATGGAATACTTCAGAACCCATACGGATTGCTTCACGTACCGTTTTTGCGCCAACTGGTTGGATCATAAATTCTTGCAAATCGATGTTATTATCAGCATGTTCACCACCATTGATAATGTTCATCATTGGTAACGGCATAGAGTATTGACCTGGCGTTCCATTCAAATCAGCAATATGTTGATATAGTGGTACACCTTTTGCTGCTGCTGCTGCTTTAGCATTAGCTAAAGATACTGCAAGAATTGAGTTTGCACCTAAGTTTGATTTAAAATCAGTTCCATCTAAATCAAGCATGATTTGGTCGATAGCAGCTTGGTCTAACGCATCTTTACCAACAACCGCTTTCGCAATTGGGCCATTTACGTTTTCAACAGCTTTTAAAACACCTTTTCCTAAAAAGCGAGATTTGTCACCATCACGAAGTTCTAACGCTTCACGTGAACCAGTTGATGCACCAGATGGAACGATTGCTAGACCAACAAAACCACCTTCTAAATGAACTTCAGCTTCAACTGTTGGGTTCCCACGAGAGTCGATGACTTCACGACCATGTACTTTAACGATTTTTGCCATGTTATTTTCCTCTATATGACAGATATATTACAAATGTAAAACTTTGAAACTATTTTTGTTGTAACTGCTGATACTCCTTGGCAGCTTTTATAAAACTACTAAACAGTGGATGCCCATCTCGTGGTGTCGAGGTAAATTCCGGATGGAATTGACATGCAACAAACCATGGGTGATCAGGAACCTCGATAATCTCGACTAATTTTTTATCAGTTGAAAGTCCGGTTACTTTTAATCCTGCTTTTACAATTTCAGGTAATAAATTATTATTTACTTCATAACGATGACGGTGACGCTCAGTAATTGACTCTTTTTGATACATATCAAACACTAATGAGTCTGGTTCTAAATGACATATTTGAGAACCAAGGCGCATAGTACCACCTAAATCACTATTTTCATTACGTTGCACCACATTACCCGATTCATCACTCCACTCAGTGATTAACGCAATAATTGGATTCGCGCAATCTTTAACAAACTCTGTAGAATTTGCATCTTTAATTCCAGCCACATTACGGGCATACTCAATCATGGCGACTTGCATTCCTAAGCAAATACCTAAATAAGGTATTTTGTTCTCACGTGCATAGCGTGCAGCAATGATTTTACCTTCAACACCACGATAGCCAAATCCACCAGGAATTAAAATCGCATCTAAACCTGCAAGTAAATCCGTACCACGTGATTCAAGATCTTCTGAATCAATGTAACGAATATGAACTGTTAAACGGTTTTTTAAACCACCATGTTTTAATGCTTCGTTAACAGATTTATACGCATCAGGTAATTCAGTATATTTACCTACCATACCGATTGTGACTTCACCAACAGGATTAGCTTCTTCATAAATCACTTGTTCCCACTCGGAAAGATCTGCCTCAACACAATCAAGATGGAATCGATTGCAGACAAAAGTATCTAAGTTTTGTGATTTTAAAAGAGCTGGAATTTTATAAATTGAATCGACATCTTTTAACGAAATAACCGCACGTTCGGCTACATTACAAAACAAAGCAATTTTCGCCCGCTCGTTAGCTGGAATGATGCGATCAGAACGACAAATAAGCACATCAGGTTGAATACCAATAGATAGCAACTCTTTAACAGAGTGTTGAGTAGGTTTAGTTTTGACTTCGCCTGCAGATGCTAAATACGGCACTAGAGTTAAATGCATAAATAAGGTATGTTCACGACCCACATCTACCGCCAATTGACGGATAGCTTCTAAAAATGGGAGAGATTCAATATCCCCAACAGTGCCACCGATTTCGACAATGGCAACATCAAACCCTTTTGCGCCAGCAATAACACGAGATTTAATCTCATTGGTAATATGAGGAATAACTTGAACAGTCGCGCCTAAATAATCTCCACGACGTTCTTTACGTAATACGTCGGAATAGATACGACCTGTTGTAAAGTTATTTTTGCGAGTCATTTTAGTGCGGATAAAACGCTCATAATGACCTAAATCAAGATCCGTTTCTGCCCCATCTTCCGTTACAAAAACTTCACCATGTTGAATAGGGCTCATCGTGCCCGGATCGACATTAATATAGGGATCAAGTTTTAACATGGTGACTTTTAAATTGCGGGCTTCTAAAATTGCAGCTAATGATGCTGCGGCAATGCCTTTACCTAAAGAAGAAACGACACCGCCTGTAACAAAAATATAATTCGTGACCATTAATACCAGACCATTATTTATTTAATAGAATAATATTGCAGAAATTTAAACCATAAAAACTAATGCAATATATGATGAATCAGACGGGAAATTAGTATAACAGAATATGGTTTCTCTCACAATTGAATAATTACGTTTAATTCATTTGTTAGCCATATTACCTACAAAATTTGTGTCTATTATTTTGATAATCCGTCTAATCTTAACTCAAAACAATTCATCCATATATTTAAAATATTTTATCTCTATAATGACTAATAATTTTTTCAAGTCGTGATTGATTCACTTCTTTTTTCCGAAAAATCAGAATAGTATTGATTAAGGTGATTAAGATAACAAATAGAAACACAAAATTGTTGATCAAAATTAGCGAAAAAAATGAGAATAACTGATTTTTATCGCTATCATTTCTATAATCAGTTAAAAGCGTTAGTTTCGAAATCTTTCCGTTATGATAGCTTACATTGGTGACAATACCAGTAATTTTTAAGTTGGCACTATTACCTGATAAAATACCATTATAGTAATCAAGCTGCGCTTTGAAACCCTCATTACCATATGAATATTTATAGTTTTCATCATAGAGTTGAATTGAATTGGTTAATTGTATACTAATGTTGTTTTCATCATTTTGTAGCCTGAGCACTTTATCTTTTGCATCATCGATTAATTGTCTAAATACCTCTACTCGATGTAGTCTAGGAAAATCACTAAGTTTATTGCTGTCTATTGGGTTGAGATTAACAAATATCTTATTACATTGAACATGATGAGGTTTTATTCTTTGCGTATTTAGAATATCACATGATACACTAGATAAATTCAAATTAACCCGATCCATAGAGTGGATGGCGGATTGCTTTAAATTTTCTTTATCATCAATATTCCAAGTAGTGGCTGTCGAGGTTAATTGTTGATAGGTAAAATCTAATTTTTCACCCGCTTTAGTAAAAAAGAAAATTAAGATAGCCAGTATTAATCCCGTAATGGCTAATATAACATTATGGTGAAAAAATTTAGGTGCGCCATAATTTTTCACTTCCTCGCTTATTGATAAGTGTTTTCCACAACTAAGCACCTGGTTTGTAACAACTTCGACCTGCATATCAATTGGTATATAGCTAGTATCTGGGAGAAATATTTCCCAGTATGAGGGATAGTAAACATAAAAGTCTGTATCAATACTTAAATTACTACGGTCTTTTCCACTACGCCAAATTTGTGCTTGAATATGATTAACATATTCGGTAGGCAATTTCCGCTTTTTACTCGATGCTATTAGGGAAAAAATAAAACAGATGATTGAAAAAACAACCAATGCAATCGACTGAAAATGTTCTACAGCTAATAAAGACATTACGCCTAAAACAAAAAAAAATGTCATTAATTTGCCAGAATTGCTTCGGTCTTCGATTGCATTTTCAAATTGATTTTTTTCCCGTCTGCTTAGAATCTCGAAAGTCGGTTTTTTTTCAGATGCTTCAGTGATTTGTTGAGATAAGGTTTCATTAGATTTTTCTAAATTACTCATACAAATAGGCTTTAATTTTCCTGTCTGCCAATAATCATAACGTTGCTTTTGTTTACGTACAAATAAATTTAGACCCGCCTGTATTAAATCATAACTGTTTATTTTAACAACAATTCCATAGCTTTTTGTAAAAACAATTTCAACAGTATTGATATTTTTTGTCTTATCGATATCTGGATCTGTAAAACCCATAATAGCGTAATCCATATTGTAAGGAAAAAATAACTGGACATTATCCATCTTATAATAATATTTATATTGGATTTCCTCGGTAACATCTTTTTCAATATAACCTTTTATTTTCGTCACATCGAAACTGATTAATGAGCTTTCCTTTTGATAAGGAGCTGTAAAGTTGTTTTCATCTTCAAGATAAGACTGAAGAAGAAGAATTTCTTCTTCAGTTAGCTGTCGAATTGCATTTTCACGGATAAAGGTATCCTCCTCTACTTCTATAGAATCGTGATCAGCTAATTCAAAATACGCAAAGATGAAAAAAACAACAACAAACAGTAAAATAACTAACATACATTAAAGATCTTTTTTATTTATATTTTATATTAAAACGTTTTATTAAAGATTAACGATAATTACCTAATCTTTCTTCGTAATATTTTTTAATTTCAACAATTCGATGTCGGTTAATTTTTATATTCCTTAATAGTTTAATGCCGTTAATCGTGGCCGTTAATGTCATAACAATAAACATAATCATATTAAAAATAATTAGAGAAGCATATGATAATCTTTGATTTAAGCTGGTTAAATCATTAATCTGCCAATTTTTTATTAAAAAATATCAATAATGTCGACAATCAACCTAAAGTATACGATAAGTATAGAAATTTTTAATTTTAAAATCACGAATTCGATTCAAAATTGGTTTCAACAAGAACATAATACCGTTAAGAATGGTCACTGAAGCTAAAAGCAAAAATAACAGCAGATTTATACAAATTGGCAATAGATTTTCGCTTATATCTTTTTGGTATAACTCTTGCATATTTATGGTTAATGTTGAAATGGTATGATTAGTGTCATAATCAACATTTGAAACGAATCCCGACATCGTGACCACGATATGAGCTGCATGAAAGTTTTTGTCAGATTGTGGATCTACACTTTCACCCGATTGAGAACTTATCTTTTCTTTTATACCATGTAGAACAAAATAGCTTGTGGAACTGGCAAGATGAAAAGAGCTATTGCTAGTTGCACTGTGAATTAATGCTTGAATACATCTATCGGCTTTATTTTTAACAGGTACTTCACATGTCAATGACACATTTAAAAAATTAAATTTCACTACATCACCCGATTTGATGTTGCTCGTTATTAATTTTGATACATCATCAAAAAACCAACGTTTAGAATCGTGATTGTATTGATGATAAACAAATGAGAAATTGTCACATACATCTGCTTGATAATTAACACCATAAACATAAAACACGCCAACTAAAAAAAGCCATAAATTTCGTCCCCAAAATTTTGGTGGCCCGAATTGTTCAACCTCTTTACTAACCGACAAGTCGTAGCCATAACGAACAATTTTTTTACTGTCAACATCAACATCTAAATCAACATCAAAAGTGCTATTTTCAGGGATAAATGATTGCCAATTTTTGGGATACTTTAATTTCAAACCATGACCAATTATAATCTCATTGGATTTAACAATTTTTCTCGTTATTCGTCCTTTTACTTGATTAATAAATCGCACTTTAGCTTTATATTTTGGTTTACGAAAATAAAAGTAAATAACAGCCAGAAAATTCACTCCAAACCAAAACAGATCGTTTAACTCTTTTGTATCCCAAAAACGATTAAAATAGCTTACGACAAAAAAACAAAAAAATGCCGTGAGTATTCCTCTATTTAATTTGTTACGGGAAGCTGATTCTTGAGATGTTTCTTTTCGAACTGATAAAATTTCGTAACCCAATTTTTTACTTAATCTAGCATTTGGTCTCACTGAATGAATAGCATTTTCATCGAAGTTTTCGCCTTGGGAGAATTTTGAAACGCCGCTCTGCCAATATACCGAACTTTGTTTATCATTTTTTTCATCTGCCAAATAGGCAGCATATAATGCTGAACCTATTTTGTGATCATTTAACTTAACAGCAATAGCGAAATTTTGCGTAAGCGCAATTTCAACTTCATTATAATCACTAAGGTAACGATCCATGTTGAAAGGAAATACAACATCAATATTATGGATTTTATAGGAATAAGTGTTTTCGTTATGCGAAAATTTAGTTTGTTTGACACAACTACCGGATATTAACATCACTTCTCGAGAAACTAATGATGACTTTTTTTTATCTGAGGATTGGTTACAAGTCATCGATAAATAGCTTTCTACACCATTTATTTCCTCTTTAGTTAACATTCTAAAAGATTTGAGGTCAATAACCGAACTACCGGCTATTAGCTTATTTTTATATTTATTTCTTCTAAACTTTTTTATTGGATAAGAAATAATAGAATAAATAAATGAAATAATTAAGTGAATTATGGTCATAATAGCAAAAAACGGCATTAACACTTATTCCTTATAACGCTTATTTTATAATAAAGTAAAATTTAACTTTTAATTTTCAACTATAAAATTAATGATTGACTGATTTTTCACTCCGAGATAAACCGATAATTCCAGAACGAACAATTTCAACAATATTACACGTTTCACGAATAGAGGATAAAAACGAATCTAACTTTTCGCTTGTCCCCGATAACTGAACAATGTAATGAGATGCGGTAACATCAACTATTGAACCTCTAAAAATATCGGCACAGCGTTTAACTTCATCACGTGCGTCAGATCCTTTAGCTGTAACTTTGACTAACATGATTTCTCGTTCAACATGAGGCCCTTCTGTTAAATCATTAACACGATAAACATTCACAAGTTTATGAAGTTGCTTTTGAATCTGCTCAAGCACATGTTCATCACCCGTTGTTTGAATAGTCATACGGTGCATAGTCGGATCTTCTGTTGGTGCTGTAGTGATGGTTTCAATATTAAAACCACGCTGTGAGAATAAACCAATAATTCGAGATAATGCTCCAGGTTCATTTTCTGTTAAAATTGATAAAATATATCGCATTAGGTTCTCTCCGTTTTACTCAGCCACATTTCGTTCATTGCTCCACCACGTATTTGCATTGGGTAGACATGTTCAGTAGCATCGGTCATGACATCGACAAAGACTAGACGATCTTTAATCGACAACGCTTTTTTAAGTTTTGCTTCAAGGTCTTCTCGTTTAGTTATGACCATTCCAACATGACCATAAGCTTCTGCTATTTTTGCAAAATCTGGCAATGATTCCATGTATGAACAAGAGTGCCGCCCAGCATAAATCATATCTTGCCACTGTTTAACCATACCTAAAAAACGATTATTTAAATTCAAGACAATGACTGGTAAACCATATTGTAAAGCAGTTGAAAGTTCTTGAATATTCATTTGAATACTGCCATCACCAGTTACACACACGACACATTGATCAGGAAAAGCGAGTTTAACCCCAAGTGCAGCCGGAAGACCAAACCCCATGGTACCAAGACCACCAGAAGTAATAAAATGACGAGGTTTATCAAATGGATAATATAAAGCCGTAAACATTTGATGTTGACCGACATCAGTAGTAACAAAAGCATTACCTTTAGTTAATTTATACAAAACTTCAATCGCTTCTTGTGGTTTGATGCTGTCACCTTCATGACTATAAGCTAAACAGTGACGTGAACGCCAATGATCAATTTGTTTCCACCAATCCACTAATGCATCAAGATCACGGTCAGCTTGTAATTCATTAAGCTCAGATAACATCGTTTCAACCACTTTTTTTGCATCACCCACCACAGGAATAGTGGCAGAAATTGTTTTTGAAATTGAAGTTGGATCAATATCGACATGAATTATTTTCGCCAAGGGGCAATATTTTTCAACATTATTGGTTGTTCTATCATCAAATCTTGCACCAACGGCTAAAATCACATCAGCGCTGTGCATCGCCATATTGGCTTCATAAACCCCATGCATTCCAATCATGCCTAAATAATGTTTATTTGTTCCAGGAAAAGCACTTATTCCCATTAAGGTTGACGCAACGGGTAGATTCAATTTTTCGGCTAAAGATTTAATTGCATCACTTGCACCTGCACTAATAACCCCTCCGCCAATAAAAAGGACGGGTTTTTTAGCTGCCAATAATGTCGTTAATGCTTTTTTAATTTGTCCTTTATGTCCCTGAATAGTTGGATTATACGAACGCATTGAGACAGATTTTGGATAATGGTAATTGTATTTATTTGCTGGATTAACAATATCTTTTGGCAGATCAATCACAACCGGGCCGGGCCTACCAGTTGACGCAATATAGAATGCTTTCTTAATAATTTCAGGAATGTCTTTAGAATCTTTTATCAGAAAACTATGTTTAACTATTGGACGAGATATACCGACCATATCACACTCTTGGAAGGCATCATTTCCAATCAAGTTACTTGCAACCTGACCTGAAATAACAACCAATGGCACAGAATCCATGTATGCGGTCGCAATACCGGTAATGGTATTGGTCGCTCCAGGCCCTGATGTTACAAGTACAACACCCACATCACCTGTAGCCCTTGCATAACCATCAGCCATATGTACAGCAGCTTGTTCATGACGAACTAATATATGTTCAATACCACCTAAAGTATGAATTGCATCGTAGATATCAAGAACACTACCACCGGGATAACCAAATATCTGTTTTACTCCTTGATCAATCAAAGATTGAATGACCATTTCTGCGCCTGACAGTTTTGCCATCGTTGTTGCCTCCAATATTACAAATTAGTCATTTATTTTGCATTATCAAATACATTAAATCAATAAACAAACTTCAGTAAGTACTAATTTTTATAAACAAATTGCATTAAAAAAACAAATTCAAAAAACTATATAAAACATATAGTTAAATTTTTTAAGAAAAAATATTGTTATTGTGATTTATTGTTATTTACCGGTTTTTTCTATACACTTTGAAAAAGTCTATTTTTAGCCTTATCTAAACTCGACACATTATTCCTAAAAGGTATTATCATGAGCAATTATTCTTTTGAACCTATTTCCCTTGCTGATTGGCAAATAGTAAAAGTATCAGGTGAAGACAATCTTAAGTTTTTGCAAGGACAAGTAACCATTGATATGAAAAATCTTTCCGAACATTCAGCATTGTATGCAGCGCACTGTGATGCAAAAGGAAAAATGTGGAGTAACATTTTATTATTTAGACGTGGGCAAGATATTTATTACATACTAAGAAAAAGTGTTGCAAACAGACAAGTTGCAGAACTCAAAAAGTATGCAGTTTTTTCCAAGGTCATAATAGAAATCGTAGAAGATTTGCATATGGTAGGACTCATTGCTGATGCAATCCCTGATTCGCTTCTTTCTAAATTCAACGATAATAATTGCATGACGGAAAACAATATTACTTATATTAAACTGCCTCTACCACAACCTCGTATTATTATGATTACGCCTAATTTATCAGAGAACAATTTACAATCTTGTGATCAATGGCTTCGCCTAGATTTAGAAGCCGGTTATGCAGTTATTGATGCCGAAAATATAGAAAGTTTATTACCTCAAGCTTGCAATTTACAACTTCACAATGCAATTAGTTTCGATAAAGGTTGCTATTGTGGACAAGAAATGGTCGCCAGAGCACAATTTCGTGGCGCAAATAAAAGAGGACTTTATTTATTATCAGGTAGCAGTCCAGTACTCCCAATTATAGGGGATACGATTGAATATCAGATTGAAGGAAACTGGCGAGAAGGAGGCCAAATATTGGCAGCACTAAAACTAGATCAGAATAATAATGTTTATGTACAAGTGGTGCTTCCTAATGGAATAGATATTAATACGGTCTTCAGAATAAAAGGGCAAGTTGACAGTAAACTATCTTTTCACTAATTCGTGATATCGTGATAGTACTGATTATAAAAATTAAACAGCGTACACATAACACAAATTTAAGCTAAAAGGTTGATAGATTATTTGGCTTAATATTTTTTCAAATATCAGTTTGTTTAATAATAATTTGCTGGGATTAAATGTTAAATCCCAGCAAATTTATAATACCATTTAAGAATTATAGATTTTCTAATTCTTGATTCACAACTTCAATAAAATATTTAACACCTGTTATAAGTAAATCATCATTAAAATTGTAGGCAGGATTATGCAAATTTGCTCCCTGCCCAGCACCTAACCAAACATACGCACCGGGCACCTTTTGTAACATAAAGGCAAAATCTTCAGATCCCATTGAAGGAGGAGGATCAATCGTTACATTATCATCGCCCACCACTTTTCTTGCTGCGCTAATGGCTATATCCGCCTGCTTAGCATAGTTTACGGTAGCAGGATAACGACGCTGATAATTGACTTCCGCTTTGGCGTCAAAAGTTGATGCGATACCCTGTGCTATCTGTTTGATTCTTGATTCAGCCATGTCCTGCACATCAGAACTAAATGCCCGAACTGTTCCTCGAATTACAGCCTGTTGAGGTAATACATTCCAAGTATCGCCACTATGAATTTGTGTTACGCTGACAACTAGTGAGCTAAGTGGATCGGCATTACGGCTCACAATACTTTGTAATCCATTGACAATTTGTGTTGCAGTTAAAATTGTATCTTTACCCAGATGTGGTGCCGCTGCATGTGCGCCAACACCTGTGACAGTAATTTCAAACACATCATAGGATGCCATTATGGCGCCATGATTAATATAGAAATGATTCAGTGCCATATTGGGCTGATTGTGAATACCGTATACAGCTTCAATGGGAAATTTATCAAATAGACCATTTTCGACCATTACCCGACCGCCGCCTTCGTTTTCTTCGGCGGGCTGAAAAATAACCACCACGGTTCCACTAAAATTACGATGCTGGCTCAAATATTTAGCAGCACCGAGTAATATTGCAGTGTGACCATCATGCCCACAAGCGTGCATTTTCCCATGGATTGTTGAACAATAATCAATATTATTTTCTTCAATAATATCCAAAGCATCGATATCCGCTCGAAGACCTATAACGCGCCCTTCTTTGTTTCCTTTAATAATACCGACAACACCTGTTGGAGCAAATTCAGTATACAATTCAGTAATACCAAATGATTTAAGTTTTTCAATAATAAATTGTGTTGTATTGGTTTCTTGAAAAGCGGTTTCTGGATGAGCATGGATATTATGGCGCCAAGAGATCATTTCTTCTTTAAGTTGACTAATAGTATTCATTCATTGTTCCTTCTGTAACAGATTAATAAGCAATCCATAAAGCTATTTGATTAACTATAATAGGTTTTATATATAGAGAGAAATAACTAATTTTACTATGGTTATCCATTTTAGTTATAAGTTTCCTTAAATAAAAGGCTTAATAAAAAGAAATGATTCCATTGTTCCCTTTGCAAAATAATATTTAAAATTAATTGATTGTGTTTCATAAATAGCTATAACACATAAAATAACTAGGAATCAATAAAAAAGGGCCGAACGGAATAATGGTTAATGAGGGAAGTCGAACTATAAAACGTAAAATTAAATAATAAATTATACCCAAAATTGATGAACACATTAGTATAAGAGGAAGCGTTTGATAAGGTAGCCATGAACCTAAAGCTGCAAGTAATTTAATATCCCCTTGCCCTAACCCTTGTTTGTTGGTTATTAAATAAAATAATCCAGCAGGAATTTTTAATAACAGATATCCAATAACTATACCTGCTACAGCATCCCTTAATGAGATATCAAATAATTCAAAATAAGCAGCAATAATACCCAACCACATTAAGGGCAAAGTAAAAAAATCGGGTAATAGGTAATACTGAAGATCAATCATAGATAAGAGCAAGAAATAACAGGCTAGCCACATAAGAACGATACTACGGAAATTTAAACCATTATTTAAATAAATAAGCAAAAAAAGGAGTGAAACCAATATTTCCAGTATTAAATATCTATATGCAATTTTACAATGACAATAATAACAACGTCCTCTGAGTAATAACCATGAAAAAAGAGGAATTAAATGCCAAAGCTTTAGGCCTTTTTGACAACCTCGACAATTTGATCGAGGATAAGAAATGGCAATAGCAAATTCAAAAAAAGAATAGGACGGTGAAAAACGATAGTATGCAACAGAAATAAAACTACCAAAACATAAACCTAAATAAATAATAAAAATTACCACTAACTAATGACCTCACCAAGTTGAAATATCGGTAAATATATAGCTATGATCAATCCACCAACAATTAACGCCAACACTAACATTAATGCAGGTTCAAATAATTGTGTTAAATTATCGGTTAATGTCTGATTTTGTTCTTGATAATAATAAGCCAATTTTTCTAACATTGTATCTAGTGTCCCTGACTCCTCCCCTACTTGAATTAATTGATAACATAAATGCGGAAACAGCGTTTGCTGTTGAAGTACTGAACTGAAAGAATGACCTTGTTCTATTCCTGCTATCATTTGATAAATTGTTTCACGATAATTGTGATTTAAAAGTGTATTTGCAGCTGCATTCAATCCGGCAATTAAAGGAATGCCCGCAATTTGAGTAATTGAAACGGTTTGAAAAAAATGGGTTAAATTATGGCATTGTATAATTTTACCTACTAAAGGCGTTTTTAACATGAAATAATCTATTTTCTTCTGATAACGTTTTTTAAAATAGTATCTATAACAAAAAAAAACCAACATAGTTAATAAACACCCAAACCAAAATTTTTCCCGCAAAAAGTTAGAGGTATTAATAATCAATTGAGTAAAAGGAGGAAGCTGTGCATCAAAACTCTGATAAATATCTGAAAATTTAGGCAAAACAAATAATAACATAATTAACGTTACCAACAGCGATACAGTTAGAAGGAATAAAGGGTAACGCATCGCTTTTTTTATACATTTTTCTAAATGAATTGTTTGTTCTAATTGTAATGTTAATTGTTCAAAACTTAAATCCAGCTGACCTGTCAATTCCCCTGTTGCAATAATTTCACTATAAAGAGGAGGAAATACAGATTTATATTGGGTTAAAACTATTGATAGTGACTCTCCTAAAGAAATCTGTTGTTCTATTTCAGTGAGTAAATATTGCCAATGTGATTTTGGATGTTCTTGTGCTAATAAATGTAGACTTTCAAGAAGAGGTAAACCAGCTTTAATCATAGTAGCTAATTGCTTGGTGATAATTAACAAATCATTTCGATTGAAACTGCTCTTACGGATAAATTTTCCTGCTTTGATCTTAAAAGCAATTTTACCTTGTAATAACAATTGTCTCCTTGCGTCTATCAGAGATACAGCCACAATTTTGTGTTCAATAAAATTTAAGTCATACCAATAATAAATTCTTTTCATATATCGCCTAACACTCTATTCAATTCATCTAAAGATGTAATCCCGTTTTTGACTAAGTGTTGCCCTGCTTTTTTTAATGAAATAAAATTTAATGGAGAGATAGCTTGTTCATTTAATATTTGATGTTGAACATCAGGTGTAATCACTAAAAATTCGTATAATCCTACTCGTCCAACATAGCCACCAATACATTTTTCACATCCTTTGGCGATATAGTGAGGTATTGATTTTTTATTCATTACAATCAACTCATTAGCAATCACTTTACAATAGGGGCAAAGCTTACGTACCAATCGTTGTGCAATAATTAGTTTTAAACATGATGCGATGAGAAATCTTTCTATTCCTATCTGATTAAGCCGTGTTATTCCTTCTATACTTGAATTGGTATGTAAGGTTGATAATACTAAATGTCCTGTTTGGGCGGCCTGAATAGCAATTTCTGCTGTTTCATAATCACGAATTTCACCAACCATTATTACATCTGGATCTTGCCTTAATAACGAACGCAAAACCGTCGCAAATTCCAAACCAGCTTTAGGATTGACCGAAGTTTGATTGATTCCTTCAACCGAAATTTCAATCGGATCTTCAACACTACAGATATTACAACTAGGTTGATTTAAGATTTTTAAACCACAATAAAGCGTCATGGTCTTACCACTACCCGTAGGACCAGTGACTAATATCAATCCTTGCGGTTGATTCAAAATCTGTCTAAAAGTACGTAGATTATCTTCGGTTAAACCTAAATCATCTAACGTGAGCTCAGACTCATAATTATCCATTACACGTAAAACAACTTTTTCACCATTTTGGACAGGTATGGTCGAAATACGCATAGTATAATTTTTAATTATCAATTGCCCATCTTGGGGTAAACGTTGTTCAGCTATATTTAATTTAGCCATAATCTTTAAACGAGCTACTATTTTTTTGGCTAACGTAAGGGAAGGTGATGACATATTTTGCAAAACCCCATCAATACGCATACGTATACGGTAACTATGTTGATAAGGCTCAAAATGAATATCCGAAGCTCTTTTTTCTAATGCCGAAAGTAATAATTTATCAATACATTCAACTAATTGCTGTTCTTGCATTATCCTTTATCCTTACTTCAAATATTTATAACTTAAAATTTAAATATATCTTCACAAATTTGATTTAAAGTTGCATCTAAAGGAGCAGTTTCACAACTTCTAGCCCAATCTAAATTACCATGCGTTAAATTTGGTGTAGGCGTCAAAGTCGTTGTTAGACCTGATAAGGCACCTTTTCCTGTCAATTTGATAACTCCATCAATAACAGAAATCGACATAACATAATTAGTTGTTTTCGTTAAAGGGATACCATAATTTCCATTATTACAATTGGCTACATTACCTTGTTCAATAGCACAAATTTCAACAGCTGTTTTATAAGATATCATTGTCTGTAACATATCGGTCATCGCTGCTTTTTTTACATAACCTTGATAAGCTGGCAGTCCAATTGCAGTTAAAATAGCGATTACTACAATAGCAATCATAAGTTCAAATAAAGTAAATCCCGATTGGTTCATTATGAATGACTCCTAAAAATTAAATTATTTTTTAACATGCATAACTTTATAGCTTTTCAAAAAAATGGAATAATAACGGGTTGTAGTATTGGAAAATTGAATAACGAAAGACGTTTACGTTTTTATCTAATTTTCAAATTATTGCGAAGTGTATCGCATAAATCGGCAATTTATTTAAAAGGTTAAGAATGTGGGAGTTAAAATGTCTTTAAACATCGTTAATGGTTGGTTGCAAGGTGTTAAACAGATCAAATCACCATTTTATAATGAAAGACCAAACGACATACCAATTTCATTACTAGTGATTCATAATATAAGTTTACCGCCAAATCAATATGGTGGTCCGTATGTAGAACAATTATTTACAGGTAAACTTGATCCGAATTTAGATCCCTATTTTGCGAAAATATATCAATTACAGGTATCTAGTCATATATTTATACGTCGTGATGGTGAGATTATTCAATTTGTTCCATTCGATAAACGAGCTTGGCATGCAGGGATATCACATTTTGAGGGTCGTGAAAATTGTAATGACTTTTCAATAGGAATAGAGATGGAGGGTTGTGACAGTGATAAATTCACAGAAGTTCAATACCAACAACTCGTGAATGTGACCTTATTATTAAAACAAAATTACTTTATTAAAGATATCGTTGGTCATAGTGATATAGCCCCAGAAAGGAAAACAGATCCAGGCCCGAACTTTGATTGGTTATATTATCGATATCTACTAGCAAAAAAAACACAAACTAACGCAATAATCAATCAACTGGAACTTATCAAACAAGAGCTACAAGCAGTGCGTTTATGGCAAACCATGCCGCCTCATCCTGATGCATTTTTAAGCAAAGAACCCTTTGCAGTTGATACCATGCAAGCGCATGAATGGTTACAATGGATTTTTATTCCCCGAATACAAGCAATAATCGATGCAAATTCAGACATCCCAATGTTTGCCTTACGTCCATATTTTGAAGAAGCTTTAAAAGAACATGAACACAATGTTAGCCAACTAATCAATTTACTTGAAGAATTAGATCAGTTATCAAAATTAGAAAATAATTTAGAGTCCATAAAATAAACTTTTATGTTCTATACTAACGTTATAGATTAATCATTTGAATAAATTACTGCGCTGTAAACGCAGTAATTTAGAAGAAAATATCACTTATTCATTTTTCGACGATATTCATTCACCGCTTTCTGATGATTACTGTAGTTAGATGAAAAGGTATGCCCACCCGTTCCATTAGCTACAAAAAACAGATAATCTGTATTGGCAGGGTGCGCTGCCGCCTCTAATGAAGCCAAGCTAGGCATAGCAATAGGCGTTGGGGGCAATCCTTGAATCACGTAAGTATTATAAGGATTATTAGTATCAGTTATATCAATACGCCTAATCTTTCCTGTATATTTATCGCCTAAACCATAAATAATCGTCGGATCAGTTTGTAACTTCATTTTAGCTCTCAATCGATTAACGAAAACAGAGGCGACATTGGCTCGTTCAGAACTTAAGCTAGTCTCTTTTTCTATTATTGAAGCAATTATTAGCAATTCATAAGGTGTATTATAGGGTAAATCCTTATCACGGTTATCCCAAACCTTCTGTAAATTACTCTTCATCGTAAGGTGAGCACGTTTCAATAAATTAATATCGGAAGTCTCTGCCGTATAAAGATAGGTGTTTGGTGATAACCAACCCTCAAGTGAACCTTCTATGCCTAATATTTGCGCAATTTCTTCATTCGATTTATCTTTGAGAGTTTGCGTTATATAAGGTGAATTTCTTATTACCTTCAACCAATCTTTGGCTCGTTTACCTTCAACAAACTTAATTGAAAAATTATTTTCTTTTCCTGACACGAGCAATTTTAAAAAATCGGCTACTGTCATATGCGGATGTAATTGATAGGTACCTGCTTTAATGGAACTTAATTTAGGATCTAACTTATACAAATAAGGAAGTAAATAAACCTGCTCTAATAAATTAGATTGTTTAACTTGTTCAATTAACTGATTTAGAGACGTCCCTTTTTTTAAAATGAATATTTCATTTTGATTGGTAACATTAATTTGTTGTTTTGAAAATTGATGCAAGAAGTAGTAACCAATTGAAACTGAACCAACAACAACTAAAATCATTGTGAAAAAAGTGTATAAAAGAATTTTTTTAATCATAACCTATTTATCTATATAATGAATTTTTGCCCGTTCCGTAAGGCGTGTTAATAACTCGTAAGCACTAATCCCCGTGTGCTTTGCAATTTCTTCAACAGGAAGCTGCGCTCCCCAAAAAATAACTTCATCTCCAGGTTTTTCAAGTGAATCAATACCTAAATCAACCACAATCATATCCATTGAGACTCGACCAACAATAGGGACTCGTCGACCATTAACTAGCACTGGTGTATTTTCAGGAATATTCCGAGGATATCCATCACCATAACCCATTGCAACAACGCCAAGTATTGTCTCTTTTTTACTTTTCCATATTTGACCATATCCGACTGCTTCACCTTTTTTGTGTTTCCTTATCGTAATTAATTCTGATTTAAAAGTCATTGCTGGCGTTAGTTCTTCAACGGCATATTCGAAAGGAGAAACACCATATAATGCAATACCGGCACGAATTATATCTCGATGAGAGTCAGGCCATGCCAGTAGTCCACCTGATGCGGCAATCGAATATTTATTCAGATAGGATTTGTCAGGAATTAAATTAATGAATTGGTCAAATAACGCATTTTGTTTGATTGTCTGTTCTGAATCAAGTTCATCGGCACTGCTAAAGTGGCTAATAAGATTAACCGATTTACGTACAACAGGACATTGAGTTAATCGAATAAATTCTGCTAGTGCTTCATCCATTTGAAACCCTAAGCGATGCATACCGGTATCGATTTTGAACCATGCAGTAATTTGATTATTTAATTTAATATCTAATAATTTATCAATCTGCCAACTTGAATGAACAACAGGCTGTAAATTAAAATCAATTAAATCGTTAATGTCATCATGAGGAAAAAATCCCTCTAATAAAACAATTGGTGTATTAATTCCTTTATTCCTTAGTCTTATTGCTTCAGAGATACGTGCAACACCAAAATAATCCACTTTATCCTGTAGTAATTCAGATACACCTTCAAGACCATGACCATATGCATTGGCTTTAACAGTCGCCATCAGAGCACTATTAGTTGATTTTTTTCTAAAAAATTCAATATTATCTGTAATAGCCCGACGATTCACTTCAACTACGACAATAGACATCTATTCTAGCCTAATCAATATAAAGGAAAGTATTGTAATTTCTGTTCGATAGAATCACAAATAAAAAATAAAAATTTTAGAAAAATAATAACATGAAAAATAGCTATTATTAATTTGCTAATCCTGTAATTAAGCAATATTAGCTTCTTTAGCTTATTTTCAATTGCCTCAGATATTGGTATTATCATGAATAATAGTCGTATAAATAATTCGAATCGTTAAAGGATATTAGATGATTGATTATGATGCATTCCCTGAACAACGCCAATCTTTTATCCGGCAGCTTCTGACTGAAAAAGGGCGTGTTGTCAGTGCTGATTTAGTTAAATTGTTAGGAGTCTCAGAACATACGATTCGTCGAGATTTACAAAAACTCGCCCGTGACGGTGTTTGCAAGCGTGTATATGGTGGAGCAGTTAGCCATTTAAAACAGTCAGCCACATTTGAAACTCGTGTTAATCAAAGTGTAGACGAAAAATCTTCGGTAGCAATAAAATGTGCAAAATTAATCAAAGATAATTCCTGCATTTTTATTGATACTGGCTCTACCTATTTAGCAATGGCGAGCTATATCCCACAAAATTTGACATTAACGATAGTCACCAATTCTCCTCAAATTGCTTCGGTCTTAAGTAGTCGAACCAATGGCGAGCTCATTTTATTAGGTGGCAAAGTCAATCCGTTAACGGGGGGAACAATGGGCGCTGATACCGTTAATCAAATCCGAAATATGGTCTTCGATCAAACCTTTATTGGCGTTTGTGGACTTGACCCGCATGCAGGGTTAAGCGCAGTTTATTATGATGATGCCTGCTTCAAAAAAGAGGTCATTGCTCAAAGTAATGAGGTTATAGCCGCAGTGATTGCCGACAAAATGCAACAAGTTGCACGTTATAAAGTTGCCGCTTGTGAAGATATAGATATCATTATCGCTAGTCGAGATAGCAAAATTGAGGGCTTTGAAGGTTTTAATCTCAAAATAGAAATCGCTTAATAGATTCAGCTGTCATCAACTGAATCTGAGCATGCCATCATTTGCTTTGTAATTTAATTAGTTGCTTTATCGTATTCAGTACCGCACTATCATCATTAAAACCGGTGATAAATTTTGCGACAGCTTTGGTTTCTTCAAATGCATTACGCATAGCAAAACTGTATTCCGCTTGTTCAAGTAATTCTATGTCGTTGTAACCATCACCAAATGCCATGGTTTCATGATAACTTACCTTAAGTAGCTGCTGTAATTTTTTGATAGTATTTCCTTTATGAACATCATGCTGAGTGATATCAATCCATGCAGCTTCAGACACCACAATATAAGCTTGGTTTTCAAAAGGGGTTAAATGCTGTCGAGTTTGTAAACATTGCCCTTTTTCATCATATACAGTGATTTTGATAAAGCCATCACCGATAAGAGAAAGATCATCCACTTCAATTATGGTTGCATAAGAACCACGAACTTTAGCTTTCAATCGTTCAGGTAAATGGGCTTTGATAACGGCTCCTTGAGCAGTACAAGCAATGATAACGTGCTCTTGACTAACTTGTTCCAAGGTTTTTATTATGCGCTGTCCTAATTCGTTAGGTATGAATGAGCGATAAATAAATTCGCCCTTATGTTTTATGGTCGTTGCGCTATCACCAACTATCCAAATTTTATCGCTGTAATCACCAAATAGCTCTTCAACCCGTTCACATTGTTTACCGGTACAAGCCACAAAATGGATACCCTGTTCTGCCATTTGTTCATACACTTTAGCAAATAGCTGGCGATCATAATCACCCTGATTGTTTAAAAAAGTACCGTCTAAATCACTGATAATTAGCTTAATCATATCAACTCTCCTTGCAATTTATCTTTATGATAAAAGTCTTGGTGTGATAGATTATGATCTATTGTGATGCATTGTGCAATATTTTATATATTTATTAGTGCTCGATAAATTCAGTTCAATGATGAACCGCTAACATTTTCTCTGAAAAAGAGTACTGTTTTTTACACTTTTAGCCAGCATATAGAAACTAAAAAGCTATCAATATTATGAAAAAAATGAAGTAATCAGAGTTAGAAGTGTAAACAGAATAAAAACAATGAAACAGTTAATTGATACGTTTAGTACAGATAAAATATATCAAATTTAACATTGCGTTGATTTTTTAATAACAATTCATGATAGAATATATTGCTTTTAGGTAAAAAATACATCGGCTAATTAGGAGACATAGCATTATGTTATTCAGCTAAATCATTTAAAATCTGTGGCTGAATATCTGTACGAAAAAACATAATAGCCTTAATTAACATAATTGATATCTCTTACAAAATTATCTCCTTTTGTAAACTCGAGTAGTTTCACCAGCTCTAGTCGAACTACTACTTTCACATGATTCTCTAACTAACTTGAATTTAGTTTCGATTTCTTGTTCATAAAATGCATCAATAAATTGTCTAAAATTTAAAAAATTTTGTTCTTTTTCATCATCCAAAAAAGAGGATTTTTTGACTTCCATAAAATAATGTTTTTTGTCTAAATTTGGGGTCGATGCTACGATTTGCAAACTTAATTGGGACTGATTAATACAACTAATAGTGATAGAATGAATTTTTTCTATTAAAAATTTATTTCTTCCTTGTTCAAAAAAAGTAAGTATCATTTCATATTCATCAAAGTAGACCTCTATAACTTTTTCTTTAAAAGCCGACCCATTACAACATCCTGAAAATCGATAACAATGTCCCATATCTATCCTTATTAAACATTAAGTTCTTTTACTTATATCATTGACAATTTTATTTCGTCAAAAGAATTAGCTACTTTCTCACATATTCAACTGCTACTGAATGTTCTTCAAGCATTACTTCAGTAATTGTTGCCTTGTGGACAAGGTCGAGTTGCGGTTCAATCACATTCTTAATAAATTCATCAAAAAAAGTGACAAAGCAAATATAGTTTTCTTTTGAATTTGAAATGTTTTGCATTCTTTTGGCAGCAGAAAACCTAATTTTAATGTCTTTCCGTTTTGTAGGATCATAAACACACAATTGAAATGATTGTTCTCTTAATTCTTGATAAGCTTTATCTTCTAACACTGAAAATGATTTAATGTGTTGAAAAGAGAATTCAATTTGAGGCTTTTTATCCGATGAAAATATTAAACTGTGCTCATTAAAACTTATGGTGAGGTATTCAAATTGGTGTAATCGTGAAAGACCAAAAAAACCTAAACAAATTAAAAATACAATTAAAAAAACTAAATACCATAAGCTAGGGATATAATTTAATAACATGAAGATAGCGACAATACAAAGACTAACAAATAATAATATCACACTTATTATTATAAATTCCATCAGCTTATTAGCATTGACGAGTTCAACATAAAATTGAGATTTGCGATTCATTTTAATTAATTCTTATTGTTAAGCCAAAGATAGTACATGTTAGATCAAAGCAATATATAATTGGTTAATATTGCTAATATGCTCCATAAAAAATTTACGATTTAATCATCAATTTTACGATGATTTTCGCATAATAACTTCTTCTTATGAAAAGTATAACTTACTTCCCTTTCATCCACCAAATTAAATTCGTTTTCAATTACACTTTTATGAAAATCATTGATAACGTTATGAAAAATATTAAAATTACTTTATCTATCTAACTCAGCAACGATACTTTTATTAGCTACAAATTCTGATTTAGGATCTTTTAAATAAATATGTTAATAACAAACTCGATACGAATTATCTTTTGCATTAACGAATCAATACTAAAAATAGCAAAAGATCGATTTTTTATTTTTCTGGATTACAAACAATAGTACACAAATAAGATGGGGATAAATATTGCTGCCCAAATTAGTAGTAACGGTTATTTAGGGAATATTTATTTATCAAAATCACTAGATGAAATTTTATAATTATTAATACCAATTATATTTTGGAAATACTAAATCTTTTAGCTAATAATTCTTCATTATTTTAGACGATAACTTGCATTAGGTAGGATAAATTAATCGGAAAGCACATTGATTTTTTATAAATTACAAATCCAAATACTCAACTACAAAAAAACCGACCATTAAGGTCGGTTTATTTGTTGATTACTGTTTAGCTTCGATATTATCACCCACTAAATCCAAATGAATGGTTTTACCTGGTACTAATTTACCGGACAATATTTGTTGTGCTAATGGGTTTTCAATTTCTTGTTGAATAGCGCGTTTTAACGGTCTTGCACCATAAATTGGATCGAAACCAACTTTAGCAAGATGTTCTAACGCTGCATCAGAAATATCCATTTCATAACCTCGCTCATCTAAGCGTTTTTCAACATGTGCCAATTGAATTCTAGCAATCGCTTTGATGTTTTCTTGACCTAGTGGATGGAAGACCACCGTTTCATCAATACGGTTGATAAATTCAGGTCTGAAATGTTTAGTTACCACAGTCATAACTAATGCTTTCATTTCGTCATAACTAAGCTCAACTTGTCCTTGAATTAAGTCTGAACCCAAGTTAGATGTCATGATGATAACCGTATTCCGGAAATCCACTGTACGACCTTGTCCGTCAGTTAAGCGACCATCATCTAAGACTTGTAATAAAATATTAAAGACATCTGGATGCGCTTTTTCCACTTCATCCAGTAAAATCACTGAATAAGGTCGACGTCGTACGGCTTCGGTTAAATATCCGCCCTCTTCATAACCAACATAACCAGGAGGCGCACCAATTAAGCGAGCAACGGAATGTTTTTCCATGAATTCAGACATATCAATCCGTACCATGGCATCTTCACTATCAAACATAAAGTTTGCCAATGCTTTACAAAGTTCGGTTTTACCCACACCTGTTGGACCTAAGAATAAGAAAGACCCAATCGGTTTATTCGGATCAGAAAGACCGGCACGGCTACGACGAATAGCATTTGCAACAGCGACAACAGCTTCATCTTGCCCAATAACACGTTTATGTAAAGCGTCTTCCATGTGTAGTAATTTATCTTTTTCGCTTTCAAGCATTCTCGAAACAGGAATACCCGTCGCTTTCGATAATACTTCGGCAATCTCATTATCGGTCACTTTGTTACGCAATAATTTCATGGTTTTACCTTCTAATTGCGTGGCCGCAGCGAGTTTCTTTTCAAGTTCCGGAATTTTGCCATATTGCAATTCCGACATCTTGTTTAAATCCCCTGCTCGACGAGCTTGTTCTATCTCAGTGCGAGCTTTTTCCAACTCTGCTTTGATATTCTGAGTGCCCGAAAGTGCAGCTTTCTCTGATTTCCACTCTTCTTCAAGTGACGCATAATCCTTTTCTTTTTCAGCAAGTTCATTATTTAACATCTCAAGTCGTTTTTTACTGGCATCATCCGACTCTTTTTTAAGCGCTTGTTGCTCAAGTTTAAGTTGAATGATACGTCTTTCAAGACGGTCTAATGATTCTGGTTTAGAATCCATTTGCATACGAATACTCGATGCAGCTTCGTCAATCAAGTCAATGGCTTTATCTGGCAACATACGATCTGAAATATAACGATGCGATAAGGTTGCCGCAGCTACAATGGCTGGATCGGTAATTTGAACATGATGATGCAATTCATAACGCTCTTTCAAACCACGCAAAATGGCAATGGTGTCTTCAACAGTCGGTTCAGCCACATAAACTTTTTGAAAACGACGTTCCAATGCAGGATCTTTTTCAATATATTGACGATATTCGTCAAGTGTTGTTGCCCCAACGCAGTGTAATTCACCCCGAGCTAAAGCTGGTTTTAACATGTTTCCGGCATCCATAGCACCATCGCCTTTACCGGCACCGACCATGGTATGAATTTCGTCGATAAACAGAATAATACGACCTTCTTCTTTAGCGATATCTTTAAGGACAGCTTTCAAACGCTCTTCGAACTCACCACGATATTTAGCACCAGCGATTAAGGCGCCCATATCCAAGGATAAGACACGTTTATTACGTAATCCCTCGGGAACTTCACGATTCACAATACGTTGTGCTAATCCTTCAACAATCGCAGTTTTACCCACACCCGGTTCACCAATTAACACAGGGTTATTTTTGGTACGACGTTGTAACACTTGTATCGTACGGCGAATCTCTTCATCACGTCCAATAACCGGGTCGAGTTTACCTTGTTCTGCACGCTGTGTTAAATCAATAGTATACTTTTTCAACGCACCACGTTGATCTTCTGCATTTGGATCATTCACGTTATCGCTTCCTCTTAATTGATTGACTGCTTGAAGAAATTTGTCTTTAGTGACACCCGATTTTTTTAGGATATCGCCAAGGCTCCCTTTTTCGTCTAATGCGGCTAATATAAATAGCTCAGAAGAGATATAACTATCCCCATTTTTTTGAGATAACTTATCGCATAGATTTAAAACTTTGATTAAATCTTGAGAAGGGATAACTTCGCCACCGACACCCTGCACTTGAGGCAGTCGTTCAATTGATTGATTTAATTCTTGTTGTAAAATGGCATTATTTGCCCCAGCAGCAGCCAATAATGGTTTAACACTACTACCTTCTTGATTAAGCATTGCTGAGAGTACATGGATAGGCTCTATATACTGATTATCTTTACCTAATGCTAAAGACTGCGCATCAGCTAAAGCTTGTTGAAATTTGTTTGTGAGTTTATCTAACCTCATATTATCTATCTCCTTAGCAATAAATTTGGCATAAATGATTAAACACTTATTCCATTTGCATAATGACTAAATGAGTGTGGAAGGAAAAATTTCAAGAGCTTGTCAAGAATTTTTTTACAGATAATAAAAATTGACTAACGTGAAACATTTTAGACCTAAAAATGATAAATTTAAATATATTTACAATCGCATCCTAAATAAGATATCCGGTCTCAGATAATAATTGAAAGGTGACAAATAACTTGATATCTATTATATTAACCGCTTTCTTCTGTTAGGTTAACTAACCGTGGTTCGTGATCCATCCCACGAAAAAAAACTAGGAATGTAAAATGTTCAAAATTGCCAAAGAGTTCCAATTTGATGCTTGTCACATGTTAGACGGGCATAACAAAAAATGTCATAACCTGCATGGTCATACTTACCGTTTAGTCGTCGAAATTAGTGGTGAACTCATTAACAAGGGTTCCAGCGAAGATATGGTAATGGATTACGCTGATCTCAAATCCATTGTAAAAAAACATATTATTGATCCGCTCGATCATGCTTATCTTTACCACCAAAATAATGTTAATGAATGCCGTATTGCTACCTTATTGCAAGAAATGGATCGAAAAACATTTGCTTTTCCGTGTCGAACCACCGCTGAAGGAATGAGTCAATACATTTTTGATTGTTTATCGAACTATTTACCCATATCCAAGATCAAACTGTGGGAAACCCCAAGCTCATACTGCGAGTATCAACGGAGTTAACTATGCTTGAGTTTCGTATTGTGGAAATCTTCGAATCACTGCAAGGCGAAGGTTATAATACCGGTATGCCCGCCATTTTTATTCGCTTGGCTGGTTGTAATCTAAATTGTTGTTGGTGTGATACTAATTTTCGCCAATATACCCGTTTCACATTAGATCAACTTCTCGACAAAGTGAAGCAGTATAAAAGCAAAAATATCATTATCACGGGTGGCGAGCCAACCTTAGTTAAAGATCTATCTAAATTACTCTTACCCCTTAAACAAGCGGGTTATTTTATAGCTATTGAAAGTAATGGTTTAGGCAAAGTCGACGCTTTAATTGACTATATCGCTCTCAGTCCAAAGTTTTGCTATCAATCACGTTATCAAAAAATAGTCCAGTCTATTGCTAATGAAGTGAGAATCGTTGCTGAAAATCATCCTGACTTCATTTCGTTTTGCCAATATATTGAACAAAATATTCAAGCTAAACGCTATTACTTATCGCCTTGTGAAAAAAATGGCGAGTTTAATATGCATGAGACTATCACATTACTTGGACAAATTAATCAAAATCGTATTGAAAATAAATGGTTACTGAATATTCAAACGCATAAATTAGCAAATATAGAGTAGATGAATTTTCCTTATAAATCATCAGTTGGTTTAACTATTTTATTTTCACAAGATTGTTTTTCTTTTGAAGTACATTTTCTTATAAACTCATCGCTTGAAACGAGGCAATAATTTTCTAAGTATTGAAATTTTTGTTGTTTTTTCATTAAAAAATACATTTTATTTAATGTAATAGATGTCGAATCTTTAGTAAGATCATCACAAGTTTTAGTACTTGTTGCTATTTTTTTATCATTATCAAAATCAAAGATATATCCTTCTAAATTGGCATCAACAAATTTTTCTGATGATTTATCATAAAGATAATATTTATGTGGCACATTTACACCACTGGTTTCACCATCAGCTAGTGATAAATCATCTTTGATACCATCGAAATCAAAATCCCCTATGCTAAGTGCAGAAAAAGTATAAAAACGATAGCCTTTAGAGTTAAGAATTGTCTGATATAACTCGCCATTTTTTTTACTATAAATATTAATTCCTTTAATTCTAATATCATCTTTTTTCTTTTTGGATATTAAAACTTTAAAGTAAAAATTATCTGTTGAATCAACCTGTAGAAATTCAATATTATCAAATTCGACATTGTTGAATAAAGATTGAGCCTGATTTTGTATATTTTTATCTTCATCGTCCCAAACTACGTTATATTCAAATTTCTTTTCTAACGTAAACTCACCAAATTCGGTTGAATAACCTTTTAGTATTTTATTTTCAGAATTAGCTTTATTCTCATTGAAATCAAAATTTTTAATCAATATTGAATTAACATCACCTTCCGAATCACCCGAATATTCTTTAAAAATATAATTATTCCCTTTTTTTTCTGGTAAACCAAGTTGCTTTATTTTGAAGGTTTTATCATCAATATAACGAATATTAAAGGTCGAATCAGGAATAGCATAGATATAGAATTCTACTTTTCTATCTCCTATATTTCCTGTATAAACTCGATATATTGCTTGGGCGAGTTGAGGTATAAGTAGAAAAATGACTAAAAAAAATTTAAAAAATTTCATTGCTAAATTTCCTTATTTTTAATTATTTTCATATTATTATAATTTTAACAAGATAACCTACCTATATTGTTTTCTTCAAATACAAATTATTAACCTATTAAATTATTGATAATATTTAATATCGCCCTCTATTCTAAAGATCCATTTGTATCAGGAATATCATCAGCTAAACTATCCTCAATTTGCTTTAAATTTTGTTTTAAATTTTTAATTTCACATTGTGTGATTTCATTGAGATAATTTACTAATTTATCTTCATTTGAAGGAGCTCGTTTTTTTAGACAAAGTTTATCTAATCGCTTTTTAAGAGCAGGAAAAGAACTTTTATCGATATTTTCTTTTTGATCTAGTTCAGCTGTCTTTTGTTGTAATTGTTCAAAGTAATAAACATAGATGTCTTCATTTGAGCAATTCTCTTTGAACTCATTATTTAAACATTCCAAAAAGTCTTTATCATCATAATTAACGTTTTTATTTGGATCAGTTAATATATTGAAAACCCCAGGATAAGCAATTTGATAGCGTCCTTTGTGAAGTTTAGATACGATGAATCTAAAATTTTTAGTATCGATTTTATAATGTTCCCATAATTGAGGCTCGATTCGATCTTCAGACTCGGTTGCCATCAGAATATAAATATCGCCACTTGGCGCTATATAAAAATATTGATAACCCAGTAAAAATGAATTGCTTTGGTTCATAAAATTATTGGCTAGAATAATTTGGTCTTTAACAAACTCACCTTTAACAAGAGATAATATTAATTTCGCACCAACATAAAGATCACCTTTGATTTTATAATCAAAATATTCTTTATGTAGGACTAACTTTAAAGTGTCATTTTCAAATATAACCGTACTTTTATCGATTAAATTATATAAACCGCTAAAATCAAACTCCAGATGGTTTAAAGTACATCTTCGATCAATTTCTTTTCGTTGTGAATCATTCATTTCCCAATAATCATTGGGCAGAACGCAATCTCTTTCTATTTTCTTCATATTGGCGGTACTAATAAAAGAGTCACCTCGAAATTCTTCAGGAATCTCGAATAATTGGCTATAAGAATTAGCACTTAAAAGTAATAGAACAATACCAATATAAAAAAAGCGTATCATTTATTATTCCTCAATTCATCTTTTTAAAACGTTATTTGATTCTTTGTATCAACATGAATTAGTTCTTAATTTATTCAATATATATCGTTATTTACGATCTATAATTTGATAAAGTTTAATCAAACCTAATCCGACAATCAAGATAATAGCGTTTATATAATTCTATATTATTTAGTTATTATAGATTATTTAATTAAACAACGGTTATTTATTTAGCATATTTAATCATTTTATTGTTTTAATAAAGTGATGTGAATAAAAATTATTAAGAATCAATGTAATTGAAATAAAAATGCTATTGAGTGGAATATATAAGGACACAAAAAATGAGATTGAATAATAAAATACAAACATGATTTTTAGCTGGCAAAAAATATAGTTTACTTTTTTGTTAGCAATGTAGAAAATGATCAACAAACCTAAATAACTGTTAACTTTACAAGCCAGCTAATATTCATTTCTATAATTACCATATTGTTATTATTCAAACCAAATCATGGAAGCCATTCTTCCCGTTTTATTTTCTCGACGGTAGGAAAAGAACTTGTCTTGTTCAGTATAAGTACAATAATCACCGCCAAATATTTTGTTTATTCCTAATAAATTTAAACGTTGTTTGGCAATTAAATAAAGATCAGCAAGATATTTTTGTTCGGGTATATTGATCAACTTGAATGCGCTTTTAGCTTTTGGATCAAAGGATTCAAATTGTTTTTTTATTTCTTCACCCACTTCATATTTTTTAGCACTGATTGCCGGTCCCATCCAAACCAGAATTTCAGATGTTTTACATGAAAACTTTTTAATTGTTTCTTCTAAAATACCATGACACAGTCCACGCCACCCAGCATGAGCCGCAGCAACTTCATCTCCTTTAGAAGAACAAAATAATACAGGCATACAATCAGCTGTTAAAACAACACAAACTTGTTTTGCTTGATGAGTGTAAGCTGCATCCGCTTCAAATATTTGCTTTGAATTGACTATTCCTATAGGTGCTTTTAATTCTATTTGTGAAATATCTAGAGCAGTCGTACTATGGGTTTGATTAAGCCAATAAGGCTCACTTGGAAGTTGTTCAGCTTGGATTAAGCGTCTACGGTTTTCTGCAATATTATTTATATCATCGCCTGTCCGCTCTCCCATGTTTAAACTTTCAAATGGCGGTAGACTGACCCCGCCCATTCGTGTCGTGGTTAATGCCCGAATATTTTTCGGTGCAAGCCAATAAGGATAAATCGATTTAATCATTTTTCTTTCACCAATCCAACTCATGTTTATGTAGTTCTGTATCTTCTTGTAGTGCTATAACTAGCCTTTGCATATCTTCAGGAATTGGCACATGCCATTCCATTTGTTCCCCAGTTACCGGATGAAACAATCTTAGCATTGTTGCGTGTAAAGCTTGTCTATCAAAATCACGCAATGTATTAATTAAAGATTGACTAGCTCCTTTCGGCGGTCGAGGACGTCCACCATACAGAGGATCACCGACTAAAGGATGAGCAATATGTGCTAAATGTACTCGAATTTGGTGTGTTCGTCCAGTTTCTAATCGTAAACGTAATCGTGTATGTAATCGATACTTTTCCATAACACGATAATGTGTTACCGCAGGTTTTCCTGTCGGAAATACCGCCATATGAGTACGTTTAGTTGGGTGTCGGGTAATAGGCTGATCTATCGTTCCCCCCGCCGTAATAATTCCCATAGCTACCGCTTCATATTCACGGGTTATTTCCCTTAATTGCAGAGATTCAACTAAATGTGTTTGGGCTACAATAGTTTTTGCAACGACCATCAAACCCGTCGTGTCTTTATCTAAGCGATGTACAATACCAGCTCTAGGCACTCGAGCTATTTCAGGACAATAATGTAATAGCGCATTTAACACTGTGCCATTTGGATTACCTGCTCCAGGATGAACAACTAAATCTCGTGGCTTATTTATCACTAAAATATCATCATCTTCATAAACAATGTCTAGTTTGATATCTTCTGGTTGATGATAAGTCTCTTCTTCAATTTCAGCATTGATGACAATTGTTTCACCGCCCAAAACTTTTTCTTTAGGTTTATTAACAATAACATTGTTAACTAAAACTTTATTATTAATAATCCAATCTTTAATTCTTGAACGAGAATAATCTGGAAAAAGTTCCGATAATGCTTGATCTAGACGCATTCCTAGTTGAGTGGATTCAATAACGTTGGTTAATTTTAATTCTTGCATATTAAATTTATCTATTTTAAGCTAATACATTTTAGAGTATTATATACTAATCATAACGCTTATTGTTTATTTTTTGGATTGGGAACCGAATGAAATCACGCTTATACTCTTTATTAGCTGTCGCTTTAAGTGGTGTGCTAATTGGCTGTACAACTACAAAGCCTGATGTTGAAAATGTATCAGAGGTTGAACTGCATGCTAAAGCGCAAGAAGCTTTAGATAATGGCAATTTAAAATCAAGCATCTCTGTTTTAGAAGCTTTAGATAAAACATATCCATTTGGCCCTTATTCTCAACAAACACAACTTGATTTGATTTATGCTTATTATAAATCAGCAGATTTACCTCTAGCCATTGCATCAATTGACCGTTTCTTGAAATTAAATCCAACTCACCCTAATATTGATTGGGTAATTTACGTTCGTGGTTTATCCAATATGGCACAAGATGATAATATGATTCAAGGTTGGTTTAACGTTGATCGTTCCGATCGTGATTCGCAATATGCAATGGCTGCTTTTAAAGATTTTTCTTATCTTGTCTCCAGTTTTCCATCGAGTTATTATGCAGCTGATGCACAAAAACGCCTTATATTTTTGAAAAATAGAATTTCACGGTATCAACTTAAAGTCGCTGAGTTTTATACTGAACGAGGTTCTTATGCTGCTGTAATCAATCGTGTTACACAAATGTTAGCACAATTTCCTGACACTGACTCAACAAAACAAGCATTGCTTTTAATGCGTAATGCTTATCAACAATTAGGTTTAACTGACGAGGCTGAAAAAGTAGATAAGCTAGTTCAAGCAAATCTTGAGAATATGCCAAAAGAGGAACAAAAGTCATATTTATCTAGATTTTTAAGTGTTTTTAATGGCGGCTAATTGACCATTAATCACCTCACAACCAAATTAGTATAAAACCAAAAATGGCTATTTAATTGTTTAAATAGCCATATTAGTATTTTATCATCAATAAACACTGACTCGTTACCTTCTGACATATAAATAACGATATTCTCCTTCATCTGTCATTGCTTTTGATATTCCTTGCAAAACTTTAGTAGTCAACGTTTTTTCCAATGAGAATAAAGAAAAATCTGGTTTTATAATATGTTCATCAACATATTGTGTAAATTGAAGAAATTGCTCTGTATCTTCTTTGGATAAAAATATACACTTTACTACCATTATACTAATAGGCATATTGTCAAACTCCAAGATAAGTGTGTGATATATTCCCACAACACTTTTAAATATTATTACTTTTCGTAATGCTGACCATTGAAACGTTTGATTCAATGTTTTAAGGTCATCAATACTAATCGAATATGAATTTACATTAATCGTCATTTTTTTACGGATCAAGCGAGTAATACATATAGCAAACAGAAAGATAGAAAGTAATTCAGGAACAAGCATTCCAACAATAAAAATGACCTCAAAGTATCGGTTGGGAATCATCGGCATGATCGCATCAAAGAAAAATACAAATAAATACATGAGACAACCAAAGACTAAAAGACCAAAGCAAACAACGACTATAAATAAATTGATATATGAGCGCCGAGTAAAACAACGAAATTCAAATGTACGATTTTCCATAAGCTATTCCTTATATTTTTTAGAAATATATCTTAAGTTTTTTTTAAATACATTGAGAAGGAAAGATTTATTTCTTTTTATTTATATTGTTAACTTTATTGATCTTAATTCAAATAAATATTGGTATCAAATCATTCTTCTTGTTTCATCTATCGTTTGTAAACCTGTCAATAACCAATACAATTAGCAAATTATTTTTTATTAGCAATAATAGATAGGACATATATTCATCACGTAAGAACAATATCGCCTAGATGTGATTGAAGCCCCAAAAGTCGATGAACTTATTTAAACCAATTTCGAAAATATACTGGTTGATGAGAAAAACTATTCTTTACGTTTCTTAACGTGCGTTTAATGGTAGCTAATATATTGACCAATTAAAAGACAGTTAACGTTTATCAAAACAGTTGATGGCTATTTAACCATTCAATAGCCATTGTTTTATCACTAATTTACAAACAACATATGCGCATTAGCTACTTTCTGATATAAAGGTAACGATATTCTAAATCATGTGAAACATCCACTAGAAATTCAGCTGTTTTAGATGATAAAGTTTTATCCACCGAGAATAATGTAAAATCTGGTTTGAGAACTTGTTCATGAAGATATTGTGTAAATTCAAAAAATTGATCGATATCTTTTTTGGATAATAGTGGAATTCTTCCCTTTACTATCTGCATATTAATACGCTCATTGTCAAATTCCAGGATAAGTGTTTGATTAATCCAAATAGGGTTATCGACATTAAACATTATTACTTTTTGTAATGCTGACCATTGAAACATTTGATTCAATTTTTTATGGTCATCAATATTAATCGAATATGAATTGACATTAAACGTCATTTTTTTACGGAATAAACTCACAATACTTATAGCAAACAAAACGCCAGAAAGTAAGCTCAACACAAGGATTCCACCAAAAAGAATCTCCATAAAATATTGTTTGGGGATCAAAGGCATGACAGCATCAGAGGTAAATAAAAAAATGAGATAACCTGCGACAAATGAAGCAAAGCTAATAACTGATATAACGAAAACAATAAATGAGCGCCGAGTGAAACAACGAAATTCAAATGTACGATTTTCCATAAGAAGCTATTCCTTAAATTTTTTAGAATATATCTTAAGTTTTTTTAAATCTATTGAAAAGCAAAAATGTATTTTTTTTTATATTGTTAACTTTATTGATTTTAATTCTTATAAATATTGGTATCAAATCATTCTCCTTGTTTCATATATCGTTTGTAAAACGTGCCAATAACCAATACAATTAGCAAATTATTTTTTGTTAGCAATAATAGATAGGACATTAATTCGTCATGCAAGAACAATATCGCCCAGATGAGATTGAAGCCAAAGTTCAACAACATTGGCTAGAGAACAAAACATTTCACGTTACTGAAGATGCATCTAAAGAGAAGTATTACTGCTTGTCAATGCTTCCTTATCCTTCAGGTCGTTTGCATCTTGGTCATGTCCGTAATTATACAATCGGTGATACGATCTCACGTTATCAACGTCTAAATGGTAAAAATGTATTACAACCAATAGGTTGGGATGCTTTCGGTTTACCCGCTGAGGGGGCGGCAGTAAAAAACAATACCGCACCAGCAAAATGGACTTACGAAAATATTGCTTACATGAAAAAGCAATTACAATTATTAGGTTTTGGTTATGATTGGGATCGTGAAGTCACCACTTGCCGACCGGAATACTACAAATGGGAACAATGGTTTTTTACTAAACTTTATGAGAAAGGTTTAGTTTACAAAAAGACTTCAGCAGTTAACTGGTGCCCTAACGATCAAACTGTTCTAGCTAATGAGCAAGTAGTTGAAGGTTGTTGTTGGCGTTGTAATACCCCCGTCGAGCGTAAAGAGATCCCACAATGGTTTATCAAAATTACTGACTATGCCGAAGAGCTACTCAATGATTTAGATACGCTTGAAGATTGGCCAGAACAAGTTAAAACAATGCAACGAAACTGGATTGGTCGTTCTGAAGGGGTCGAATTTGATTTTGCTGTAGAAAACTACAATGATAAATTGCGTGTTTATACAACTCGCCCTGATACCTTAATGGGCGTAAGTTTTGTCTCAGTTGCCGCTGAGCACCCACTAGCACAATTAGCAGCGAAAAATAATCCGAAAATTGCTGAATTTATTGCAGAATGCAAAAATACCAAAACCGCAGAAGCCGATATGGCAACAATGGAGAAAAAAGGCATCGCCACTGGGTTTTATGCTATTCATCCGTTAACGGGTAATAAAGTGCCGGTATGGATTGCCAACTTTGTCTTAATTGAATATGGCACTGGTGCAGTAATGGCAGTACCGGGACATGATGAGCGAGATTATGAGTTTGCTTCAAAATATAATCTGCCAATTAAACCAGTTATCTTAAATCAAGATGGGCAAGCTCCTGACCTGTCTGAAAATGCTTATACTGAACATGGTAAGCTATTTAATTCGGGTGAATTTGATGGACTTAATTTTGAGCAAGCATTCAATGCTATCGCCGACAAATTGACTGCATTGGGTATTGGTGAGCGTAAAGTCAATTATCGCTTGCGTGATTGGGGTGTTTCCCGTCAACGTTATTGGGGCGCACCGATTCCAATGGTCACCCTTGAAGATGGAACCACCATTCCGACGCCAGAAGACCAATTACCGGTTATTTTACCTGAAGACGTCGAAATGAATGGAATAACCAGTCCAATTAAAGCCGATCCAAATTGGGCAAAAACGACTGTTAATGGTCAAGCGGCACTTCGTGAAACCGATACCTTTGATACCTTTATGGAATCATCATGGTATTACGCACGTTATACTTGTCCGCACTATGACAAGGGCATGTTAGATGAAAAAGCAGCGAATTACTGGTTACCTGTCGATCAGTACGTTGGTGGTATTGAACATGCCATTATGCATTTACTTTATTTTAGATTCTTCCACAAATTAATGCGTGATTTTGGCTTAGTCAGCTCTGATGAACCAGCTAAACGATTACTTTGTCAAGGCATGGTACTTGCTGATGCATTTTATTATACCAGTCCAACAAACGAACGCATTTGGGTATCACCGACCGAAGTCACCATTGAACGTGACGAAAAAGGTCGCATTTGCAAGGCAATCGACAGCAAAGGCAATGAACTTGTGCATGCAGGTATGACTAAAATGTCGAAATCGAAAAATAACGGCATCGATCCACAGGAAATGGTTGAAAAATATGGTGCTGACACAGTTCGATTATTTATGATGTTTGCCTCGCCTGCTGATATGACGCTTGAATGGCAAGAATCAGGTGTTGAAGGGGCTAACCGTTTTATCAAACGTGTTTGGCGTTTAGTGTATGAGTATGCACAGCAAGGTAAAAGTGTCAAATTAGATGTGACACAATTGAATGCTGAACAAAAAACATTGCGTCGTGAACTTCATAAAACCATTGCCAAAGTCAGTGATGATATTGGACGTCGGCAAACATTTAATACGGCAATTGCTGCTGTCATGGAGTTTATGAATCGTCTACAAAAAGCACCTTTAGAAAACGACCAAGACTATGCATTAATGAACGAAGCTTTAAATGCTATTGTCCGCCTACTTTATCCAATGATTCCGCATGTTTGTTTTGTTATGTGGCAAGCATTAGGGCATAGTGAATCAATCGATAATGCAACATGGCCGATTGCTGATGAATCAGCGATGATTGAAGATGAAAAACTCATCGTAGTACAAATTAATGGTAAAGTACGTGGCAAATTCACTGTACCTGCTAATGCTGAGCAAGATTTTGTTGTAGAACAAGCTAAACAAGAACCTAACATTCAAAAATATCTGGCTGATGTGACTATTCGCAAAGTCATTTATGTACCAGGGAAGTTATTGAATTTGGTTGTTGGTTAATATTGTTAATGACGAAAAATTGGTGGTAATTTTTATGAAAAAATATATAGCTATAATCATGCTAATGGCAATATCACTCTCGGGGTGTGGATTCCATTTGCAAAATGAAAACGATATACCGTCAAGATTTAAAACTATGTCTTATATAAGTTATGACCCATATGGCAAATTATCTAGATATGTTAAAGAAATCTTGCACGATAATCAGGTAAAATTAGTGACTGATGATGCTTCAGGTCAATATCCAACACTTAGTATTACAAGTGAACATATTGATCGTAATACCATATCAATTTATAAAGATGGTAAAGCGGCAGAATATCAACTCGTTTTAACTGTACAAGCTCAAGCTGTAACGAATGGTAAACAAATCTATCCAATTAATGTACGAGTATTCCGTACATTCTTTGATAATCCATCAAATCCATTAGCTAAAACAGCAGAACAAAATTTAGTTGAAGATGAAATGTATAAACAGGCAGCAAAACAGGTTTTACGTAAGTTAAAATCTGTTGATGCAGTAAAATAATAGTGTTTTATGATAAAAATCGGCGCTGACCAAATCAATCATCAATTAGGATCACCCTATTATTTATTAATAGGGAGTGATCCTTATCTGCAACATTATGCACTCACTCAATTACGCAATACATTTGGACAAAAAGGATTTGATGAACAACTGACATTTACTATAGACAATCAAACAGATTGGTCTGCAATTTATGACAGTTGTCAGGCATTAAATCTATTTTCGAATAACACACTTATCTTTCTTGATTTTGGTGATAATGCATTAAATACTGCGTTAATAACAAAACTCAATACATTAAGTGAAGTGTTAACACCTGATATTGCATTAATAATTAGTTTAAATAAGATAACGAAAACTCAAGAAAACGCAACATGGTATAAAGCGTTAGCTGATAAACTTGTCATCGTTAATTGTACAACCCCTGATACCTTACAGTTACCTCAGTGGATAAAAAACCATCTTCAGATAAAAAAGATGGACATTGAGCCTCAAGCGATTGAGTTACTTTGTTATTATTATGAAGGTAATTTACTTGCTTTGACACAAATCATCGAACAATTACAATTACTCTACCCTAATCATAAAATTACTTATGAACAGGTTGAAAATAATATCAATGATTCAGCTGTATTTAGTCCATATCATTGGATTGATGCTATGGTTGCCAATAAATCAAAACGCGCAATGCATATCTTACAACAATTAAGAATGAATGATATTGAACCCTTAATTCTAATGCGAATTTTTCAACGAGAACTCATTCTAATCATCAATTTGAAAAAATCCTCAGAAAAAAATTCGCTTAAACAGGCGTTTGATAAATTTAAAGTATGGCAAAACAAAAGAGCTTTGTATACATCCTATTTAAATCGTAATGATATAAAAAATCTATTTACCACTTTGGCTAAATTAACCGAGATTGAGATCGGTGTAAAACATGATAGCCAATTGCGTATTTGGGACAATTTGAATAGTTTGATGATGCAATTTATGGGATTGAATCAATGCTAACCGCTCTATTTGGTGGCACATTCGATCCTATTCATTATGGTCATCTACGCCCTGTAATTTCATTAGCACAAGAAGTGGGGGTAACACAGATAGTTTTATTACCCAATAAAATACCTCCTCATAAACCACAACCCATAGCAACCATAAAACAGCGTTTGACAATGTTAGCATTAGCTATTGAAGATTTGCCTCTGTTTACCATTGATACACGTGAAATTGCTCCTAGCGATACAAATCGCCCTTCTTATACTATTGATACATTGCAGCAATGGCGTAATGAAAACGGGAAAACGGCATCACTTGCATTTATTATGGGACAAGATTCATTATTGAATTTGCCTAGTTGGCATAAATGGCAATCATTACTGGATTATTGCCATTTGATTATCTGCCAGCGACCAAATTATGCCGCAAGGACTGATAACGTTGAATTTCAACAATGGATTGATAAAAATCGAACGAATAATGTAAAACATTTGCATGATTCTGCTCAGGGGTATATCTATTTTTCTCATACACCATTAGAAGATATTTCGGCAACGCAAATCAGGCAAAAAATTAAGAATCAACAATGTTGTGAAGATTTAGTACCTTTAAAAGTTCGGCAATATATTCAACAACAAGGTCTTTACTATGCAAAGAAAAATTAGAAATAACTTTACTTCTGGGAGTTTTTTCGGCATTATTTTGCGGCGATACTTACATATTGTAAGTTAAGCTTTTATATGTTTATACGCAATACTATTTTGTCGTATGATAAAATACAAAACTAGTCATAAAAGAATAGTACTATAATTTTACTTTTCTTTCCCTAAAAAAAGGGATGTCATTAATGAATTGTGTATATTTAATTTGTTTTTATTATTAAGAGGCCCCAATGGCAAAAGAAGATAACATTGAAATGCAAGGTACCATACTTGATACTCTTCCTAACACGATGTTTCGTGTTGAACTTGAAAATGGTCATGTCGTTACTGCACATATTTCTGGCAAAATGCGAAAAAACTATATTCGTATTTTAACTGGCGATAAAGTTACTGTTGAAATGACGCCTTACGATCTTTCTAAAGCACGTATCATCTTCCGTAGTCGCTAATATCGTTATCAAACTTGTTAATTAAAAATTAACTAACCTTAATGGGTTATTTTTCTCTTTTTTAATAAAATTCCGTCGACATAATTGTCGACGGAAGAGAAAAATTTAGCCGACTTTCTCAAACTAGTCTGTTTGAGAAAAATCCATATCTTTGTACTTCACCCATTTGGTTTTCTTCACTATCTTATAACCTAAATAAATAATGAAAAATAATGGAATACCAACATAAGTCGCTATTACACCATTCCAATCAATGGTATCTTGTAAAAATGCTTCATAGTTTTGCCCAAGAGTGATGGTTAGACAAAGCACAAAAGCGAATATAGGCCCGAATGGAAAACAACTAGAACGATAAGGTAATTTTTTAACATCATAACCTTGAGCTATATACCCTTTTCTAAACCGATAGTGACTAATTGCGATCCCAAGCCAAGCAATAAATCCGGTCATACCCGACATATTAAGAAGCCATAAATACACTTCCTGATCTTTGTACATCGAGGTTAAAAAACATAACATAGCAACAAATGTTGTGGCTAGTAATGCAAATCGAGGCACCCCGGTTGAAGATAATCTTGAAAAGATTTTAGGTGCTTTTCCTTCTTTCGCTAAGGCATATAGCATACGTGTCGAGGCATATAAACCAGAATTACCGGCGGATAAAACTGACGTTAAAATAACCGCATTCATTATGGCTGCTGCCGATAATAAGCCAGCATGTTGGAATACTAATGTAAATGGGCTGACACTAATGTCGGTCTCCTCATTACGAAGTAAATTAGGATCGGTATAAGGAATAATTAAACTGATGACTAAAATTGCAAAAATATAAAATAGCAAAATACGCCAAAAAACTTGCTTCATTGCTTTAGGAATATTTTTTTCAGGATCTTTTGATTCGCCGGCTGCAATACCAATGAGTTCTGTACCTTGGAACGAAAAGCCGACCACCATAGCAACACCAATCATGGAAGAAAATCCGCCAACAAAAGGCGCATCACCAACAGTCCAATTCTGCAAACCGGTACTTTCACCACCACGCAAAATACCGACAATCATTAATAAGCCAACTATAATAAAAACAATCACAGTAACCACTTTAATTAATGAAAACCAGAACTCTGCTTCACCAAAACCTTTGACAGAGATATAATTTAGGCAAAAAATAATGCTTAAAAATAACAAACTCCAAAGCCAACTATACGCTCCAGCATCAAACCAATACGAAATCACCAATTGCGCAGCAACCAGATCCACCGCAACGGTAATTGCCCAGTTGTACCAATAATTCCAACCTATCGCAAATCCGAACGCCTCATCAACATAACGAGCGCCATAAGTCGCAAATGTCCCGGATACAGGTAAATATGCAGCAAGTTCACCAAGGCTGGTCATTAAAAAGTAAACCATTACACCAATAATGGCATAGGAAAGCAAAGCACCACCTGGCCCTGCCTGTGCAACTGTTGCACCGGATGCAACAAAAAGCCCAGTTCCAATTGAGCCACCGATTGCAATCATGGCTAAATGGCGAGCCTTTAAATCCCGTTTTAATTTATTTTTCATAACAAAAATCTTCTTTTAAAGAAAGTAAATGTAATTAAGAAAAAATCAGTTTCCAATCGGATATTTTAAAAAATTGATAGAAAACGCTATTTATCTTAATTATTGTGTATATTTATCATTGAATAATGAAATGCGGTGAAGTGTATCAAAAAAAAAACAATACGAGATAAATAATTCTAATAATTGCGCAAGTTTATTAAAAATTAGCAATATTTAGGCGCTAGTGACCTGTTCTAATTGAGTTAAATAATCTAAAGCTTGTTTACGATTACTGCCACACATTTCTATACTCGGCTTTAATCGACAACAAACCTTTGGTCTGGAGGATTGTCCAAAGAGTTGACATTGAAAACGACTATCTAAATGGATACAGGGCACACCGGCAGGCTTGCCATTGGGCATTCCGGGAATAATGGACGAGATCGAAGGTGCAATACAACAGGCCCCACAATTTTGACGACATTTAACCAATTCTGTCATAAGATTCCTTTAATTTAAGGAACATCGATAAATTTTGATGGTGACAATAGCAAGATAGCGGTAAAATAGCGAGATAAATTTTAAATTCGATTTTAAAACCTCACAAAGAAACTATTATGGCAAAAGCAAATGAAATAAAACGTGGCGATGCCGTCACTTATAATGGCAAATTATTACTGGTTAAAGACATTGATGTTCAAAGTCCAAGTGCCCGTGGTGCAAGTACACTTTATAAAATGCGTTTTACCGATGTAAAGACAGGCGGTAAAGTTGAAGAGCGATTTAAAGGTGACGATATTATCGAAACGATTGAACTTTTTCGACGTCCAGTCAGCTTTTCCTATATCGATGGTGATGAATATGTCTTTATGGACAATGAAGACTATACGCCATTTATTTTCAAAAAAGCACAAATTGAAGAAGAACTTCTTTTTATTCCAGAAGGTGGCATGAACGGCATTCAAGTACTCATGGCTGATGGCGAAGTCGTTGCGTTGGAATTACCGCAAACGGTTGATCTAGAAATTATTGAAACCTCACCAAGTATTAAAGGGGCATCAGCAAGTGCTCGCACTAAACCAGCCACATTATCAACTGGACTTGTTATTCAAGTTCCGGAATACATTGATAACAATGAAAAGGTCAAAATTCATATCGCCGAACGTCGCTATATGGGACGATCAGAATAACGTATTAATTTGTCATGAAAACCTATAATCAAAACAAACTCCATAAACGATTGCGTCGCCTTACTGGTGAAGCGATCGCTGATTTTAATATGATCGAAGAAGGCGATCGTATTATGGTCTGTTTATCAGGCGGTAAAGATAGTTATACCTTGCTTGATATTTTATTAAATTTAAAGATCAGTGCGCCTATTAATTTTGATCTCATTGCCGTTAATTTAGATCAAAAGCAACCTGGATTTCCTGAACATGTATTACCGCAATACCTTGAGTCGTTAGGCATTGAATATAAAATAGTTCAAGAAAATACTTATGGTATTGTTAAAGAAAAAATACCAGAAGGTAAAACAACTTGTTCGCTTTGTTCACGTCTGCGCCGTGGAATTTTATATCGCACCGCAACCGAACTGGGCGCCACAAAAATTGCCTTAGGTCATCATCGTGACGATATTTTAGAAACCTTGTTTTTAAATATGTTCTACGGCGGTAAACTAAAAGCAATGCCACCCAAGTTAATGAATGATTCAGGTGAACATATCATTATTCGTCCGCTTGCGTATTGCAAAGAAAAAGACATTGCAAAATATGCTGAAATTAAGCAATTTCCAATAATTCCTTGTAATCTTTGTGGTTCACAGCCTAATTTACAACGTCAAGTGATTAAAGAAATGCTTAATGAATGGGATAAAAAATATCCCGGACGCATTGAAACCATGTTCCGTGCAACCCAAAATATTACTCTATCGCATCTTTGTGATACCTCACTTTTTGATTTCAAAGGAATTAAAAAGGGGGATCGTGTAATTGATGGAGGAGATATAGCATTTGATCATGAAGATATGCCCCAACCGATTGGATTTGATGCATCCGACCTTGAAGATCAAGACATGATCTTATGGAAAGAAGTTAAATAAATCTATATATTATCGCTATCTTGTAAAATTATCCCACTAAACACTTTAGTGGGATAACAAATCTAAAATATCATTTTGCGTCAATTTTGATAGCGTTAACTCACTGATAACATTCAATCGATTACTCGATCGATAAATTTTAAATTGATTATCAATCATTAATATTTTTCAATTCATTAACCATTTAGACCAACTCTGATTGACGATTTGTTTTTCTCCAACAAAACAGGTGTTATCAACCCTGCTGGGTAATAGTTGTAATGATAATTGATGAATTTCGTTACGCATATCAATATAAGCTTGAGTGAGCTTTTGGGCTTCATCCTGTTCCATAATTTGATAATTAGCGGCTAACTCTAATATCCGAACGTTATCGCTCCAAGTTGTCATTTTAGGATAATGATGTGCATAATTAAGCACAAGATATTGTGATAAAAATTCAATATCCCCTATTCCTCCCTGATCAATTTTTAAATTAAATGAATCCGGTTGAGTTGACCCCAAATGAGTACGCATTTTTTCACGCATTTCTCTAACTTCGGTTTTTAATTGGTGTTCATCACGTACTTTACAAAGAACTTTATGTCGAATTTGTTTAAAACGCTCAATAAGTTCAACTTCGCCATAAATGGCTCTGGCGCGAACTAATGCTTGATGCTCCCAAGTCCATGCTTCATGCATTTGATAGTCCTCAAAAGCAGCTAAACTGCAAGCCAATAAACCCGCTTCCCCTTGCGGACGTAAACGAACATCAACTTCATACAAAATACCAAAACTGGTACGTACATTGAATAAATGGATAATACGCTGAACTAAGCGAAGATAGAATTGACGACTATCTATCTGTTTTTCTCCCTTAGTCATACTGTTAACAGGGCAGTCATGTAAAAAAACCAAATCTAAATCCGACCCATAACCCAGCTCCCAACCGCCCAATTTACCATAAGCAATAACCACTAAACCTTTATGATCATCAGTAAGATGTTCTGGCTTGCCATATCGAGCTATCATTTGATTCCAAGCCATTTGAACAACAAAATCAAGGAGAGCTTCGGCCACAAACGTTAAATGATCACTCACTTTCATGGTGGTTAATACATGCGCAACATCGGCTGCGGCAATATGCAATAATTGCATCTGCTTGAACTGGCGTAGTGCTTCAAGTTGTTGTTCTTCATCATCAACTTGAATGCGAAGCAAATATTGATAAAGTTCACTTTTATATTCATTCGGGGCAACCGTTTGATAAAGTGAATGAATATCGATGAGTTCATCTAACAAGATCGGATAATGCGCCAACTGATCACTAATCATCGGGGAAGCACTACATAACCGAATTAACTGCTTCAATGCGGTGGGATATTCAAGTAATAATTCTAAATAGGTAGTACGGCTAACAATATTGACTAACAAAGGGAAAATTCTTGCTAACACAGTTAAGGCATTTTTTTCATTACAAAGTATTTCTAATAATCTCGGCATAAGTTGATCGAGGATTTCTCGCCCACGAACCCCAATTGTCCGTTTACCAATATCATTGCGAAATTGTAACAACAATTGACAAAGCTGGTTTGCCGTTTGTTCAGCATAGTTAGGTAACACCGCTTTGACATCACTTAATTCTAAGTCTGGTACCCATAAATCATCAAACTTATCATTATATTGTTTAGACTGGGTGGATTCGGACTGTTCATCGCCGATTAATTCATTGAATATTTCACGGTTGATCAACATTCTTTTTGCCAAGTCTTGTTCAAAATTTTCCCAATTGTCAAACCCCATACTAATTGCCAAACGCAATTGATCAAGTTCATTGTTTGGCAAAGTTTGGGTTTGCTCGTCATTAATCGCTTGTAAAAGGTTTTCACAACGACGTAAAAAAAGATAATTTTCTCGAAGTAAGATCACTTCACTGAGTTTTAGTAATGATTCTTGCTCAATGACCTGCAAAGCGCTTAATAACGAACGTGTCTGCAAGCCAACCACTCGACCACCTCGAATAAGTTGAAAAACTTGAACGATAAACTCAATTTCCCGAATGCCGCCAGCGCCAAGTTTAATATTGTTTTTTAAGCCACGACGACGGACTTCTCGCTCAATCATACTTTTCATGTTTCGCAGTGACTGTAAAACACTAAAATCGATATAACGGCGATAAATAAAAGGTTTAAGCATTTGATAGAGTTCTTGGGTATAAGGATCATGTTGATCACCTAATACCTTTGCTTTCACCATTGCATAACGTTCCCAATCTCGACCTTGTTCTTGATAATAATCTTCCATAGAAGAAAAGCTAAGAACCAATGGACCGCCATCGCCTAAAGGGCGTAAACGCATATCAACACGGTAAACAAATCCATCTTCTGTAATCTGATCAAGCGTTTTAATTAAACGTTGTCCTAAACGCGTAAAAAAAACCGCATTATCCAGTTCTCGACGTCCACCTTGTGTCTGACCATGTTCTGGATAAGTGAAAATCAAATCAATATCAGACGAAAAGTTTAGCTCGCCGCCACCCAATTTGCCCATACCTAAAATCAATAACGGTTGGGGTTTACCTTGCATATTGCTTGGCGTTCCCCATTCTTGACAACTTAATGTATAGAGCCAATCACGAGCGGTGACAACAATTATTTCTGCCAATTCACTCAGTTGTAGCAAAATCTGTTCATCACTACTTGCCTTTATTAATTGAGACCATGCAAGACGAATTAGCATTTTATGGCGAAATTGCCTTAAAGTTTTCATTAATGTGGCTTCATCCACGACTGAAACTAACTGTTCATTTAACCAAGATTGATAATATTGTCTTTCATCTGCCAGTGGTGGGTTTTGTACAAAATCAGCAAGCCAATGTGGAAAACGAGAAAATGCCTCAACAAGAAAATTACTTTGGACTAAAATATCAAGGTTTGCTTGTACCAGAACGGGATCACATTGTTGAAGCTGATTGATAACTCTTAACTGTTGATCTTTAAAAAGATTAGATTGGGGCATTTTTCTGTCTCACACAAGGTATTATCGGGTTTGAATTGTTAGATCATTGCATCAACGCCATTTACTATAACCGAAAACATAATCTGAGTATTACGTTAAAACTGATTTTCACCAATACATCTATAACAACTTGTATTATTGCGTGATATTAATTTTATTTTTTGAATCAAATAACAGTTTAGTCATAATTCTAACCAGTATCGAACTTAAAATAAACACCATTCCTATCGTTATCCATGTATAACACAATAAAAAGTTATTGGAGAATCTATAGAATGCTTGTAAATATTCATACAGAAAAACTGATACCCAAAAAATTATTGCAACCAAGATACAGTTGAAAATAAATATAATTAGCGAACTAAATATAAGCTTTTTCAGGTTTAAAATTTCTGTTACGCCTGTAAGACATTTTCTCAACAAAAAATAGCCTATCAAATTAGTCATGAATAAAAATAGAGCTAAAATTGTTATATTAATTATTGAACCTTTTAAACTGTGATAAGGCACCCAAAAAAGTAAAGAAAATATCAACGTGTTAAAATAACAATTATAAAGCGAAATAAATAACCCAAAATGTAACCGCTGACTTTCTGATCGAGTTAATACGTCATTACTGCGAATAAAAATTTTATTCAATAATTTAAAACTAAGATAAGCCCATAGTGTTATAAAAATATAACTAATTAATATGTTAACAAAATTAATCAATTCATGAGTTAGAGAGGAAGAATAGATAACAGAATTTGAATAATTAAGTTTAGATCCAACCCAAGAAAAGATATCACGGTAAAAAAGCCATCGTCCTGCAACCTCCATTGAGGTAAATAATATGGCGACAAGTAAAGTATTAGTAATATTTCTCGAATTGACTTGATGAATGGAATATTTATTAAATAGTACTATGGAAACAACAAATAAAACAATTGAACAGGGTATTTGGAAGAGGAAATAGATGACTACTTGCTTAGTTAAATACCGAATAAATTGGTTATTTGTCATATCTGACAGTAAAGGATAATCATCAAATCCAATAACATAGACTATGGTATATAAAATATTAAATAACCAATAAAATAAAACTAATAATAGTGGTAATTTAAAAAAAGTCCTATCCATTTTCATATTCAACTATATTCCATTTATTTTAGAAATTAGCCTTAGTTTGAGTTTTGTGTTTACCTCGCTATAAGCAAACTTTGCAATCGAGTCAATACATTGTATTGCCATTTGCCACTGCTCAAATTCTGGCTCAATTTGAAGATTTTTATTTATTAACACTTCGTTTATTTGAATAATTAATTGTTTATAATAAGTTAAATCATTATTTTCTAGGGCATATTCTTCATTTTGTTGCCAAAAGTTGAGTAAATTTGGTAAATCTTGTCCAATTTGTGCAGAAAAGATTTCAGCAATAATAGGTGAATTCAATAATAAACGGTAACCTCTTGAAGCCTTACTCTGCGAAAAAAGATGTAAGTTAAAACGACTTAACTCAATCGCGAAGTTAATCAAATCTTGTTTATTACCTTGTTTTATTTCGAGTTCAACTTCTTGTATTGGTTGAAATTTACCATTTGAGGTTATTTTGCCTAAATCTAAAGCAACTTCAATTTCGCTATTCGCAAACGAGATTAACCACACTTGACGGGTAAAGTTAGTAGTAAAAAGTGGTTTTAAATTTTGCTGCAACTTTACAATGTCACAATCGTTAGGAAATACGCCTACAGGAAATAGAGATAAATCGAGTTGTGGACAACTTAAATCAACATTATATTCAGCACGTTCATGCAAACCGGCGATAGAATGGCTATCACGTTTTAAGGTCATTTCACACTGTTTACTTTCGTTGCTTTCAGTTACTCTAAGTCTTAATCCACAATGATGATTTCGCAAATAATTATCCGCTGTGTCATAGTAGCAGTTATACAAAGATAAGTTTGAAAATGTACGCTGATTGTTCGATAAGCTCGAAAACTCAAGCTCATCACTACTTGCCCATTGGTTTAAAAAAGATTGTAGATCAGCAATGTCACAATTATTTATCTGGAATTTTAACTCAATTTCATTACTCATGAATTCAAACGGGAATATGATTTAATTTGCTATATCATATCCCGATTAATGAAATAAATATACACTATTAGGTGGGAATAAACAGTTGATCATCACTTTTTATGTTTAACCAACTGTTCAACTAAATTTATCACCAAGTTTTTGGGGTAAATTATTACTTCACTACTCGGAATGGGTTTGTTGATTTTTTCTCGACATTATCAGATTGCTGAATATTGGTTTCGCGTTGCTGTTTATATTCAGGTTCATCTTCAAATACTATGCCCGCATCATTTTCACGAGCATAAATTGCTTCTACTGCTGACATCGGCACAACAATATGTTGTGACACACCCGAAAATCGCGCATTAAATTCAATTTTTTCATTTGTTGCCATATATTTTGCAACGGAATGTGGCGCAAGATTTAAAACGATCTGATTATCTTTAACAAACTCTTGCGGTACAAGAACCCCAAATACCGAAGCATCTACCACGATATAAGGAGTAAGCTCATTATCAACAATCCAATCATAAAACGCCCTAAATAAGTAAGGGCGTCGAGCAGTCATTTGGTTTGGATCCATTTAGATTACCTTCTTAAATCACATAATAAAATATTAATAAATTTATTATTATGCTCTGATTTTTTTCTCTTCATCAGTTAATGAACTAATAAAAGCTGGACGTTCAAAAATTCGTGCCATATAGGCTAAGTAATTTTTTTCCGCAACTTTAGGTAACTCAATACCAAGAATTGGTAATCGCCAAAGTAAAGGAGCAAAATAACAATCACATAGCGTAAAATCATCACTCATAAAATAGTCTTTTTCTTTAAACATCACAGAAATGGAAACTAAATCATCCAGTAGATTTTTACGAGCAACTTTAGCTGCATTACTATTTGGATCAGCTATGATGGTTTCATAGGCACTATACCATTCCCTTTTGATACGATACATCGTTAATCGAGAATTAGCTCGCACAATCGGATAAACAGGCATTAAAGGTGGATGAGGAAAACGTTCATCAAGGTATTCTAACGCAATATGAGGTTCGTATAACGTAAGATCTCTATCAATCAATGTAGGAATTGAACCATATGGATTAAGATCCAATAACTCTTGAGGTAAATTATCTGCAGTCACAAACTCAATTTCAGCAGTTACACCTTTCTCTGCCAAAACAAAACGAATCTGATGGCCATAGATGTCTGTTGTATCACAAAATAATGTCATTACAGAACGTTTATTAACAGCGACAACCATGTTCACTCCAAATATGCAAAATTGAAAATTAGTTTAGAGGATTACTATTCTAACAAATTGGATAACAAAATTGTTAAAAAAAATTAATTTTCTTATCACGATTATTTAAATAATCATATTTATGACAAAAACTATAATAAAATAAGTGCCTTTTGGTAAAAAAATAATCTGGTGCTGATGAATTTGTTTTTTCTAATAACTTATACAAAAATAAAAGTTAGTATTGTTGTTGAATAATGATAGAAAGCGATAATTCATTTATAAAAAAACCCAGACAGTGCTGGGTTTTTGAAATATTTTTGTAACGTCTGCAATTAACGTTTGCTGAATTGTGGACGACGACGAGCTTTGCGTAGACCCACTTTTTTACGTTCAACTTGACGTGCATCACGAGTAACAAAGCCCGCTTGACGTAATGAAGAGCGTAAAGTTTCATCATATTCCATTAATGCACGAGTAATACCGTGACGAATTGCACCCGCTTGACCTGAAATACCGCCACCTTTAACAGTGATGTAAAGATCAAGTTTGTCAGTCATTTCAACTAACTCTAAAGGTTGCATAACAACCATACGAGCAGTATCACGACCAAAGTATTGCTCTAATGAGCGTTTGTTAATAACGATGTTTCCACTACCTGGTTTGATAAACACACGAGCAGCAGAACTTTTGCGGCGACCAGTACCGTAATATTGATTATCAGCCATCTTCTATCCCCTTAAATATCTAATACTTGCGGTTGTTGTGCCGCATGATTGTGCTCGCTACCAGCATAAACTTTAAGTTTACGGTACATTGCACGACCAAGAGGACCTTTCGGTAACATGCCTTTTACAGCAATCTCGATGACTTGTTCAGGATGACGTTCAATCATTTCTTTAAAAGTCGCTTCTTTAAGTCCACCGATGTAACCAGTATGACGATAATAGATCTTATCAGTGCGTTTTTTGCCTGTTACAGCAACTTTTTCTGCATTGATAACGATAATATAATCACCTGTATCTACATGTGGTGTATATTCTGCTTTATGTTTACCACGCAAACGGCTTGCGATCTCAGTAGCTAAACGACCTAACGTTTTACCTGCTGCATCAACAACATACCAGTCGCGTTTAACTGTTTCTGGTTTAGCTGAAAAAGTACTCATTCGTATTTATCCAATTTTTAATTAATCTCACGTTAATAAATCAAATGATTTATTTACACTTTTAGATTGCAATGATTAAGTAACTAACCCCTTCGAGTTGCTATATTAACCTTGACAACCGAAAACAGTGTTGGGAAGAACACTGTTGTAACGTGGGTTGCAATATTATACAGAAATATAGAAAAAGCGCTAGAACTTGTAATAAAAAATTATAGCAAGTAAAAACGCTTGCTGTTAAACTTAAAACTAACTTTATTCAATCATGTTATTTTAGATGACTCAGATAATTCAACTTACCGATAAAGATTATATAAGCAAAGGTTTACATAGAAAGTGCTATCACCATCCGACTAATCCGGATCAATGTATTAAAGTCAACTATAATGATGGGGCGGAACAAGAAACCAACCGCGAAATTGCCTATTATAAACATCTTATTAAACGCAATATCTCATGGGATGCTTTAGCCAAATATTACGGCCCTGTTCAAACAAATTTTGGTGAAGGACATCTTTTCGAATTGATTCGTAATTATGATGGCAAAACCTCGACACCACTAGAAATATATCTTGCTGACCAACAATTGACGCAACAATATTATGATGAATTGATTGATTTGTTAAAAGCATTAAAAACAGCTTTGCTCAACAATCGAATTATCACAATGACGATAAAAAGCAAAAATATATTATTTCAGCATATTTCAGAACAGAAAAGTCGGCTTGTTATTATAGATAATATCGGCAATTCCACGTTTATCCCGATTGCTAATTATATCCCCTATTTTGCCAAAGCAAAAATTGAACGCACATGGCATCGATTTTTAAAATCATTAATCAAAGAAAATCCCAATAATAATCTTATTAAGAATCTTGTTGATGAAGTGAATCGCTAAGTCTTAATTTAGCGATGGTGCCAGAATGGTCTTTTCTATTTCTCAAGGTGAAAAGACCATGATGCAATTTAGTAATGCGGTTAACAATACTTAAACCAAGCCCTATCCCACCATGTTTACGGTCCATTCGAAAAAAGGCTTGCGTCAATTTTTCATTCTTAGATTCATCAATTCCACTACCTTCATCCTCTACGGTAATCATGATATCGCTATTATCTTTATAGCAGCTGACAAGAATTTTACTTTTTTCCGGACTGTATCGATAACTGTTTTCAACCAAATTACGTATTAACAATCGAATTAATGTAGCATCACCACTAAAAACCAGATCGCTATCATCGATAACCCATTGAAGATTTTGTTGTTTTTGCTGTGTTAATTCATTAAGTTCATCATAAAGAGGAAGCATAATATCATCATGAAAATTGATATTCTGATAATGCCCAACGGTGAATTTTTGGCTAGCCCGAGCAAGCATTAATAACTGTTCGACGGTATTGACTAACCGGTCAATGCGTTCAATCAACTCATGACAATCGATATGATGCGTTGTTTCTAATAATTCTAAATGTAGACGTATTCCTGCCAGAGGAGTTCGCATTTCATGCGCAACATCAGCCGTAAAAAGACGCTCTTGAGCAAGAGTATTACTCAATCTAACAAACAATTTATTGAGTACTGTCGTGATAGATTTAATTTCTCGCATATTACTGATTGGTTCGATTGAACTCAGATTGTCTTCGGTTCGTTCATTTAGATCTTTTTCAAGCACTTCTAAAGGTTTGGTAATCCATTTTATTGCTTTATACGCCAGAAATAATGTTACGATCATCATTGAAAAAGCGGAACAAAACAATGCAAATATCGCTTCTAATTCCTCATGTTCAACCACTTCATCAATTTTGTTTTGACTCAAGGTTAAATTCACTAAAACATCAATTTGTTCTTTACTTTCATGCCATAACCAAAAAACAGTAATAATTTGACAAATTAGCATGATAGCACCCAAAGTAAAAAAAAGGTTCCATCGAATACTATGACGTATATTGCTAAGTGATTTACTGATCATAATTTTTAAATTGCAATAATAAAAGGGTTATTTATGTCCATCACTCAATTGATAGCCATATCCACGGACTGTTTTAATAAAGTTTTTTCCTAATTTATTACGTAATCCATGTATATAAACTTCAAGTACATTGGAACTTGGATCACTTTGCCAATCATACAAATCATGCTGTAATAAATCACGGTGGACTTTTTCGCCAGCCTTCAACATTAGACGAGACAAAACGATGAATTCTTTAGGCGTTAAGATCACTTCTTGTTGATTGAGCATTACATTTTTTTGTTTGATATCAATCGTAATTGCACCATAACTTATATGATTATCCGCCGTGCCTTGATTACGGCGAATTAATGCTCTTATCCTTGCTAATAATTCGGTTAAAGCAAATGGTTTAATTAAATAATCATCAGCGCCAAGATCTAAACCTTCCACTTTATCTTCTATCGTATCTCTTGCTGTCAAAATCAGAACAGGTGTATCAATTTGGTTCTTACGCCAGCGAGTTAGAAGATCCAAACCGTCACAATCAGGTAAACCTAAGTCCAGAATAATCAGGCTAAATTGACCGAACTGTAAATGTTCTTCAGCTTGCTTGCCATTAGAGGCAAGTTCACAAACATACCCATTTGAAGTTATGCCATCAAAAAGCCCTTTTTGTAATAGACTATCATCTTCTACAATAAGTATTTTCATTAAGGTTTATCCTATTGACAATCTCATGATTCTAACCAATGGTTAGTTTTTATTATACGCTTTGATTTTTATAACAAACACATTTTAAGTGTAATTTTATTTTTTAGGTTAAGACGAAATTTAAAACTATTTATATGCAGATTTTTTAAAAAATATAATCCAAATCTTTTTTACAATAAAAGCTGATAATCCACTGATGATAAATCCAATAACAATATCAAGAGGCCAATGAATGCCTAAATAGATACGGCTCCAACAAATAAGAATCGCAATACCAGTAAACAATAGTATTAATTTTTTGTATTTATGTTGATAATTAAACAAGACCGAAAAGCAAATTGCCCCTATAAATACTGCATGTTGACTGGGTAAAGAGCTATTTTTTTCATGATGCAAATAATTAGTACCGATTTCTAGAGCAAAAGGGCGTGGAGAATAAAATAAATGTCGAATAACAAACGTTATCAACAAGGCAAGCAACAATGTCATAAAGACTTTAATAATCAAGGTTCTAGATAACGGTTTGGTAAACCAATAGACGACAAGAACAATAATAGGTAGATAAATGAGATAATTAGCACAAAAAATAGCAAAATAAATAAAGGACTTCGATGCATGTTCAGATGCGTTAATTAATAAAAAAAGTTTTGTATTAATATCATGCCACATGAAATGTTTAGCTAAATTAATTATTCATTCTTTCAATTTAAATAAACTACCTTAAAAAAACCTTAATGTTAGAATCTTTCACAATAATAGTATCTCAACTGTAATAAAAATGATTAATAAGTAAAGGTATGCCGTTACTAATTCTTCTGAATTGATTTTGATATATGAACTTTAGTTATATTTGAAATCGATATATCCAGTACAAAACAAATCATAAAATAGATCAATATAACAAATAGAAAAATCTCAGTGGGGTAAACCATACTTCGATTATTAATTTGTGTTGCAACAAAAGTGAACTCAGCAACCCCAACGATATAAGCTAACGAAGTATCTTTAATTAGTGAAACCCATTGATTAATAAACGACGGCAACATCATTTTTAATGCTTGTGGTAAAATAATATAGATAATGACTTGCGCTTTATTCAGTCCCAATGAATAAGCGGCTTGCCACTGATCTTTAGCAATTGCGATCATACCTGCATAAACCGAATGACCAATATAAGCAGCTCCAATTAATGATAAAGCAAAGATCACGGTCGCAATAGCTGGCACATCAATATTAAAAATCACAGGCAATAAAAAATAAGTCCAAAAAATTAACATGATGACTGGGATTGCTCGCAAAAAAGCAAGAAGCGTGATGAGTAACCAACGCACTACACCTTTCAGCACGGTTAAACCAATACCGGCTAAGATGCCTAAAATGGTTGAAAAAATAATTGCAATAACACTCATTAATAATGTCAAAAATATGCCACCAGGAAAGTTACCCCACATCAGGTAACCCAGATTATTCCAAATAACAGCAAATCCCGTAAGATCCATAACTGACTATCCTTTGCTTATTTGCAATCGACTTGCTTGATAAATATTACCTAGCGTTCCAACTATCGCAATGGCTAAAATATATAACACTGTTGCAATAGCAAAATCTTGAAACGTCTTTAATGATTCCGTTTCGACTTGACGAGAAACATAGGAAAGCTCAAGCACACCGATAGCCATGGTTAATGATGAATTTTTGATAATATTCATATATTGCCCAATTAATGGCGTAAAAGCGATGCGCACACTTTGTGGTAAAATGATAAACCGCATACTTTGCCACCACGTTAACCCCAATGCTAAAGACGCTTGTTGTTGTCCCTTCGACACGCCTAAAATACCAGCACGAAACTCTTCAGCAATAAAAGCACTGGAATAAAAAGTTAAAGCTATTAGACCAATAATAAACTCAAAAGAAGGCATTTTTAACGTTAAAAAAAAGAGGTTAATTTGGGGCTCATCAAATAACCACACTTTAAATTCAACAGGCAACAAATTACCGACACCAAAATACCAAAAAAACAGTTGCGGTAATAAAGGCGAATAACGAAAAATAGCATTGTAGGTTGTTACTACTCCTTGGATGATTTTGACATGGCTTTGTTGAGCAATGACTAACAAAAAACCCAGTACGGTTGACAATATTATGGTTAATAACGAAATCGCAAGCGTCACTAAAAAACCGTCCCACAACCACCACAAATATCGTGGTTCAAGTAATTGCTCAAACATCTATTTATTGACCTTTACCGATTTTAAAATCACCACGTGGCATTGCTGACGTCGTTTCGGGTCCAAACCAACGATTATAAATCGTCACCGCTTCACCGTCTGTTTCAAGATTTAACAAGATTTTATCCACTTTATCTTTTAGACGAGTTTCGCCTTTAGGAATGCCAACCGCTTGATATTCTTGCGTAATACTAAAGGGTGAAATTTCAAAAATAGCACGTTGCTCTTCTGGCACATTGGCAAGTAAACCAATTAATTTAGCATCATCTTGCGTAATAGCTTGCACTACCCCATTACGTAATGCTGCAAACGCAAACGGGGTATCATCATACGAAATTACTTTAGCGGTAGGATATTTCTCACGTAGAGTGATTTCCATTACTGTACCTTTATCGGCGCCTATACGAAGATTTTTTAAATCATCCGGCGATTTTAATACCCCTTTTTTTGCCACAAATTTTTGTCCTGTAGCAAAGTAAGGCACGCTAAAATCGACCGCTTTGGCACGCTCCTCTGTTACGGTAAAATTAGCCACAATTAAATCGGCTTTTTGTGAAGTTAATAATGGTATACGATTGGCAGGATTAGTCGGTACAAGTTCGACTTTTACCTTTAAAGCTCTACCGATTTCATTAGCATAATCCACATCTAACCCGACAATATTATGCGTTTTTTCATCAACAAATCCAAAGGGTGGATTACTATCAAATACCGCAATTTTAATTACCCCTTTTTTTTCGATATCATCAAGACGATCAGCATAAGCCGAACTTGAGACCAATAATGAGCCGATTAGTGCAGCTGCCGACAGTGACTTAGTTAAAAATTTCATTGTTATTATCCCCCTTTGGACTTTATATGGATTTAAGTTTATCAATAAAGAATCGAAGGGAATAAATAACAATTATTTAGATGCTTATAACTTAAAGTTATATTAAAAACGTCTTATAAGTCTTATAAGTAGTAAGCAACAAATTATCTGAATTTATAGCGCATTTCTATTTACAGTCACTTGGACGGATTTGATACTCAAAAAAGTAAATGTGGTTATTGAGACCCACCCCCCTCAGCCAAATAAAAGATTTGAAAAAAGCTATTTAATTTAATATAAATTAATTTACAAATATGATTTTTTTGAAAATCAGACTGAATGTTATAATAATAAAAACAAACTGATAAAAATTAAATATATATAAGGAATATGAAACATGAATAGTACAAATGACGAGTTTGAATATTACATTATTGACCGAGCAGGAGATAAAGCATATCCATTAATCGGTCCTCAAGATGACTCCAGGCACACTATGATGTATACTCTAAGCAAAACAAGAATTGAAAATCCTGAATTAACTCATTTTAAATTTTGTGATCCCATTCCCAAAAAACCTGTAATTGGCGATTATTTTCCTTCACCTGAAAGTATTGTTTCAAGTAAAATAGCTGATGTTTTAAACAGTATGCACATTACAGGAATACAGCTCATACCGGCAGAAATCGAGACCAATACTGGAGACATTTTAAAAGATTATTTTTATATACATATCTATAATCATCTAAAAGCTGTCGATAGAGAAAAATCTGAATATACAGAAGATGATTACGATCCAGATCTATTACTTTGGATTGAGAGTTTAGAACTTGACAAAAATGTGTTAAAAAATGTTCCATTAGTTGAACGATTAGTATTTAAACTTTATGAAGATTCATCTATACATCTTTACCATAAGACCGTTGTTGATGCTATTATGGCGGTTAACCCTGAAGGAGTTTCATTTACAAAAGTGGAAGATTGGTATTTTTAATTTTAGTGAAGATTTGAAGATATTAATCCGACTGAAATAAATAGGATAAAAATATCCATGAATTGATTTTTATCTGAATGATGAAATTTAGTTAAAAAATAAACTTCATTACCATTACAAAAAGAGCAGGATAAATTCTTGCTCTTTGCCGAAGAAAAATTTCATTGTTATTATCCGCCTTTGGACTTTATATGAATTTAAGTTTATCAATAAAGAATCGAGGGGGAATAAATAACGATTATTTAGATGGTTATAAATTAAAGTTAGATTTAAAATATCTTATAAGTCTTATAAGTAGTAAGCAACAAATTATCTGAATTTATAGAACACTTCTATTTACACTCACCCAGACGGATTTGATACTCAAAAAAGTAAATGTGGTTATTGAGATCCACCCCCTCAGCCAAATAAAAGATTTGGAATAAGCTATTTAATTTAATCTAAACCAATTTACTAATATAATTTTTGAAAATCAGACTGAATGTTAAAGTAATAAAAACAAACTGATAAAAATTAGATATAAGGAATATGAAACATGAATAGTACAAATGACGAGTTTGAATATTATATTATTGATCGAGCAGGTGATAAAGCCTATCCTTTAATTATGTGTGATCCTGATTCGGAACATACGGAAGAATATCTATATGATTACGAAAATGAAAAAATTACCAAACCGAAAGTGATGGAATTTACATTTAGTGAACCCTATTTTGCCAGCCCAGTCATTGGTGATTATTTTTCCCAACCTGAATCAGTAATCTCAGATAAGTTAAAAAAAATATTGTCTTCACTCAATATATTTGGAATTCAACTAATTCCAGCTATGATTACAAGTAATAAAGGTGATATTTTTAAGGATTACTTTTATATACATATTTATAATATTATTAATGCAATGGATAAACTAAACTCTAAATTCGACGAAGGGGATGATTGCTATTTTATCGATAAATTTAAGCTTGATGAAAATATTTTAAAAAATATTCCGTTAGAAGAAAGATTAATTTTTAAATTAGGAGAAGATCACACAATAATGCTTTATCACCGATCTATAGTTGAAGCATTAATGACTGTTAAACCAACTGGTTTAAAATTTATTAAAGTAGAAGATTGGCATATTTAAGCCATTACTGAGCCAAATATTAGCCTATCATTTAGCGCAATTTAAACAGTTATATGACTAACAAATAGCGTTCATGAATATATCAACAGAGAGCATTTAGAAGGAGCGTAAATCCAATCTCCTATCTATTTTGTTATTCAAAGCTTTGGAAAACATAATAGATAGGTAAAATAATTACAAAAATAAACGCTTCAGAAAACATACTTCATGCTACTATTTTAACCAACAATCAGCAAATCTATTTTATCCCCCAAAAAAATACAACCCGTTGAAGAGAAATAAAACATGGAAAATTATTATTTTATACAGAGAAAATCAGACCAAGCCTATCCATTGATTCGTATAACCGATCGTGATGATCGCTTAAACCCCACTTTAATAAATTTAGAATTTAATGGAACGATACCCTCTCAGCCCGTTATGTCTGATTTTTTGTCTGGTCCAGAGATTTTTATTACTGATAAAATTGCCAATGTCATTAAAAGCTTTAAGCCTAAAGGGATTAAAATTATTGACACTGAATTAACAACCCCACAAGGTAAAATCATTAAAGACTATTTTTGTCTACTTTCTGACAATATAATCGAGGCTTTAGATAAAGATAAATCCGATTATGAAAAGCCTAGAATGACATATTTTATAAAAAAACTCATTTTGGACAGAAAAATTTTAAGTGAAATTCCTTTGGAACAAAGATTAGTTTTTCTATTAAGAGAATCGCTTCATATCGTTTTTCATGAAACATTAGCCAAAGCCATCATGGCGGTAAACCCTACCGGTATGGAATTTATTAATATTGAAACAGACGGAAAACCGTTAGAAGTAAATTGATATTGTTGACCATAGTCATAATCAAACCTAGTTTAGATTAGAATAAAATCAATCAATTATAATTACTTTTATGTGTGGAGCAGGAATAAATGCTGCTCCTTGAGAAAAATAACTAATTATTTAGCGAAGAGAAAAGAATGAAGCTTTTTGTGCCCGCTAATTAGAGATCTTTTTATCAGCTACAACACCGCGTAGACGTTCAAATCAACTGTTCACAAAAATCTACCAACTATTATTTAAATGGGTCAGTAATAAATTTTTTTTGGATTTCGTCAATGTCATATTTTTTATTTAAAGTTATGCTAGTATTTTCGTAATTTTTTATGTTTATTTGTTTTCACCACCAAAGATCTCACTATCTACAAAAAAATAAGCGATTTCTCTTTCAGCAGAAGTTAGAGAATCCGATCCATGTACAGCGTTTTCCGTTACACTATCAGAAAAATCTGCTCGTAAAGTACCGGCATTAGCTTTAGATAGATCCGTTGGTCCCATAAGATCACGGTAACGTTTGATAGCATTTTCACCTTCTAATACCTGCACGACAATTGGACCAGAAATCATAAATTTAATCAAATTGTCAAAAAAAGATTTCCCTTTATGCTCTGCATAAAAACCTTCAGCTTGCTCTCTCGTTAATTTAAGCATTTTCAAAGCAACAATATCAAGTTTTGCTTGTGAAATTCTGGTTTCAATCACACCAATGACATGTTTTCTAACTGCATTGGGTTTAATCATTGAGAGTGTTCTTTCAATAGCCATATTTAGATTTTCCTACTAATCAGATATAAATTTAATTCGTGATATCTGCCCACTTTCATCTATCAAAAGCAAACGATGAGTACCTTTTCTAGCAATAGTTAGTGACACTTTTTCATCATCTATTGACTGTGCAACCAGTTCTCCATCTAGAAACCACCATTTTTCACCCGCTCCACCTTCTGCTGATAAATCTATTGAAAGTTGACTTTGTCCTGGTACAGATTTAACTAGCTGTCTATCACGTAATCCGACAATCATTAATGAAGAAAAAATATCTCTACCAATTATAGGACAATTTTTATCAATTGCTGGTATGAGTGCTTGTCTTTGCTCATTTGGCAATAACCAGTTTTCAAGTGCAATTGGCCAGAGTACAATCTGCTTTTTCTGTGCACCGTTACAATCGGCCGCCACACGTTTACCATCCTCATTCACCCAAAGATTGATCCAGCCAGAATGATACATATTATTATTAAGTTCAGTCAATGTTCCAATTGTTGGTGGAACCATATGATTTAATATCCATGCATTTTTTTGACGATGGCAGTTAACATCATTATCGGGTAATACTTGTCCGGATGGCCAACATATTTTTTCCGAAGTGACAGAGTCAGGTTTAACTGAAACAGGTAACGAACGATTTAATCGGTATTCCCTATTTAATAATAATGAATCAACTTGTTGTAAAATTGGCGTTGCCGAAATAGAGCCATATTGACCGGCTACAGGGGTTCCATCAGGACGACCAACCCATACGCCGATTAAATAACGCGGATTAATACCAATTGCCCATGCATCCCGATATCCATAACTTGTACCGGTTTTATAATAAAGCATATTATTTCTGACTAACATATGTTTGGTGATCCATGCACTTCCTTCTGAAATAAACGGTTTATTGACTACAGGATCACTTTGTGTAAAACGTAACGGACTAACTTTCCCCTGTCGGGCAAAAGCACTATAAGCGCTGACTAAGTTATCTAATCTTAATGAAGCTCCACCTAAAATATAAGAGATATTAGGCGTATTATTAATTGATTTTAAAGATAATCCAACACCAGCAAGTTTACCCGCAAATCGTTTAGGACCATAAAGTTCGATTAACTGTACTGCCGGTAAATTTAAAGACTTACTCAAAGCCTCTGAAGCACTTACTGGGCCTTGAAAATCTTCATTAAAATTTGTAGGTCGGTAGTCTGAATGGATACGAGGAACATCTTGCAATAAAGATTCAGAATGGATCATACCCTCATCAATAGCAAATGCATAAATAAATGGTTTCAAGGTTGATCCCGGTGATCGAAGTGCACTAATCATATCTATCTGACCAAAGCGATCTTTATCATTAAAATCGGCTGAACCTATATATGCTTTAACTTTCATATCGGTATGGTCCACAACTAATATAGCCAATGATGATTTTGGTGGTAATTGATTTTTACGGTTGATTGCCATATCTTCAAGATTGTATTGAAGAATTGAATCAATGGTTGAATGAATAATAGTATCATTAGGATATTGTCGTTTTAAACGATACGATAATAATGGTGCTAGCTGTGGTGTTTTACGGGGATAAACCCATACTTCTTCTTGCCTAACTTGCTCTATCAAGTCCTTTGACCAAACATTATATTCGGACAGACGATTTAAAACTTTATCTCGAGCTAACTTTGCACGCTCAGGATATTTATCTGGTCGCAATCGACTCGGTGCTTGCGGTAATACCGCTAACAAAACCGCTTCACTTCGGGTTAACTCACTTGGTTGTTTGCCAAAATATGTCCAACTTGCAGCACCTATACCTTCAATTGTCCCGCCATAGGGTGCATGATTAATATATAAGGTTAAAATTTCTTTTTTACTATAATGCAATTCAAGCTGTAGAGTACGAAAAATTTGGTTCAATTTACCAAGTATAGTTCGATCATGTGGATAAAGTAATCTTGCCACTTGCATCGATATAGTACTTCCGCCAGAAATAATTCTATCATTACAAATATTTTGCCAAGCAGCACGAAGCAAAGAAACAGGATTTATACCAACATGTTCATAGAAATAACGGTCTTCATAATTGATCAATACATCTAAATAAAAATCAGGAACCTCTTCTAAATTAACTGAATAACGCCAAATACCATTTTCATCAGCAAAACGCCATAAAGGTGTTTCATCTTCAGCGACAATAGTTTGTGTAGTTTTATTTTTTGATATTGATACAGGAAATAAAAAGTCAGCGATAAAAAAAACACTTAACAAAGTAAATATGACAATTAATAACCAAATAAGTAATTTTACAAGGCGTTTTTTTATCTTCATCAAAAACAGTCTATTATTGGAGTTAACAAATATTTTTTATCATAAAAACACCGCCAATCAAAATTGGCGGATGTTTTATTATCATTTCAGTTTAAAAAAATGAGTTATTCAAACTTAAAATAATTATGCATTCTTTATTTAGGTTGTGAAATAGCCATCATATCAAGCGAACGACCAATTGCGAATAGTTCCGGTCGATACATAGATTCTACATAAGGCTGAGGAACTACATAGTTACCTGGAGTAACAGCCCTTACTAAGTACCCAACTCGTTTATGCGATTGATAATACTTACCTATATCAACGGCAGTAACATACCTGTCATCACGATATTCTTGATATTTAACATCGCCACTATTTTCATTGCTCAGTAGCTTAACTAAAGCTGGATAAGTATCTAAATTAATACTACTTCCAGTTAGATTTTGATTTTCTAATTCTAACCCGGCAGGTAAGAAATCAACAATTAAACCATCCTGAATTCTTTCTTTTGATTTTATATCTAACATGACAAACATTACGGTACCTACGTCAATCTTTGATGGCGTAATACTTTTTCCATTTAAGTCGTAATAACTTCGACTAATTGTTAAGTCATTTTGCTCTGGAGTTGGTGCTGGTGGTGTTTTAGCATAACCTGACACGGTCATGTTAATGTAAAGTGGCATATCATTTTGAGGATTTGAAATAGTTAATCCATGCTTAATATCCTCAAAGTCATAGGATTGTTTTAAAGATGTATTGGCAGACTTCACTTTATCATTAATAGAAACTTTGAATTTTTTCTTACTTTTATGTTGTTCTAATGACCAACCAGCAATAAATAGAGCATTTAATTCTTGAGTTGAAAAGTAACGCTTATTACTTAAAGAATCAGATAAACTAAATAAATAATCAGGTTGTAAATTAATTCCAATATCATTTTCTAATAATAATGCTAACACTAAAGCTTCATCACGAATATCACTTCCATAATCATAATACCACCCATTCTGATTATCATAGATAGTGTTATCAACTTCTTCCATTAAGTTTTGATAGAGTTCCTTATTACCTATTAGCTTAGCGGTTAATGCTAACTGTGCAATAGGCAGAGGCGATAACGCTATATTTTCATTCATGATTTGTCGAGATAAACTATAAATTTCATTACGCATAGCAGACGTAATTTTATTTTGTTTAGCCAGTATCATCAGTGCATAAGCTTTTATAGTCAATTTACTATAGGCTATCATTTTTGAATCACGATAATAAACTTCCATATTATTAAAGGATGAAGAATCATAGATATACTGACCTATTCGCGTCATAGCTGAATTGAGTGCCGAATCACTCACTTGATACCCTCGTTCTTTAGCTTGCAATAAAAAGTCAGTGGCATAAACAGTCAGCCAATATTCTTCATTACTTTCACTATTCCAAAGACCAAAACTACCATTATTTCGTTGCATCGATAAAATTCGAGAAATTCCTAATTGAATCTTTTGACGACGGTTTTCGTCAGATTCGGTTTCAATCCCTAATGCAGCAAGTTGTTCACTATTAGCATACAAAGATGGAAATAAACCACTTGTTGTTTGTTCTAAACAACCATAAGGGTACGCAAATAATTCTTTGATATATTGCGCAATATTCAGCGGTGGTTGATTAGAAATAATTAATTTAGCACCAACAGTATTGCCAATTAAATTATCCATATCTTTAGAAGAAAACTGCCAACTTTCGCCACCATTTATGGCAAAGCTATAATTCATATCTGTTGCAGAATAAGCTGGTCTTACGCCTAATTTCCATGAACGATTAATTTCATAATTTGGATTATCATTTAATTTAATACCTTTGATACTGACATTTATCGTTCCTTGTCCATAGCCATAATCAGCAATGACAGGGATTTGAAGTATTTTTTTCTGTTTGCTATCAAGTTTGAGATTTGTAGCGTTAGACGAATTTTGATGAACTAATCCTGTCGTCTTGACTTCTACCTGCATTGTTTGAGACAAATCAGTTAAATTATGAATATCTAATGCTAATACCGCCTGATCGCCTCCCGATAAGAATCGTGGCATTGACAATTCGGTCACTACAGGAGAAGCAACCGTCATAATTTGTTCAGCTTTACCGAAACGATTGTCATCCCAAGCTTGAGCCATCAAACGTAATTCACCGTTAAAATTAGGCAACGCTAATTCAACAATCCCCTCCCCATCTTTATTTAATTGAATGGTTTTAAGCTGTTGAGCAACAATTTGCACTTCGGTTAATGGTTTTTTACCACCAGAGATAATTGCATCACCACCGAAAGTCATATTGATTGTTCGTCCTGTTGCCTCAATCAACTTGCCATACACATCATATTGATCCACGTTATATCGTTTTCGTCCTAAAAATGCGGTGTATGGATCAGGTGTTTTAAAATCAGTTATATTCAAAACGCCTGAGTCTACAGCAGATACTAATACTGTGACTTTCTGGCCTTTATTAACTGCTTGTTTATCCATTTTGATTTTTATCGGAACGATTTTTTCTGGTTCGGTTACCTTAGGTGCATCAATCGTCAAATTTAATTGACGATTAGAAGTATCGATTGGTAAATAAAGTAAACCAACAGCTCTTTTAACAGTTTGTACTGCTGTATCAGTTGATGGACGAATAATCATTGCGTTAATATAAATATCATGTCTAGCCCAATTTTTAATTGGTATTTCGACTTCTAGACCCTCTTCGCCTAAGGTAATTTCTTTTTTCCATAACGTGCCATCATTTGTTTCAAGCGATATATATCCTGAACCTGCAACTGGGGCTTGAACATGAACTTTAGCTGTATCACCATAAGCATAAGATGTTTTATCAATACTTAATTTAACTTGATCTGGACGTACTGAGTTCGTACCGCGGGTGTTATCTTCCCAATCATAACCAACCCAAAAGCGCAGACTACTGATAATGTTTGTTTTTGGATCAATAATTTCAACTCGATAAGATCCATAATCATCTGGCTGGAAGCGAACAGTGGCGGTACTATTTTCACCAATGGTTAATTTATTTTCTGAAACGACAAATTCTTTTTCATTAACAATTTCACGCCAACCATCGTCGTCAGACCAAGACCAATAATAGTCATTACGTTCACGAACGACACGAGCTTTTAAGTTATTGGTAGCTAATTTCTTACCAAGCATATTAATATAAGCTACTTCAAATTCAGCTATTTCGCCTACATCTACAGTTGGACGATTATCATACTTATCAGTTTTCCAATCATAATAGGGGGATTCACTAAATAGTACTCTTAAAATAGGCATCTGTTCAGCAGGCCAAATATCTTGAGTTGCATAACGCGTCACGGGTCTACCACCTGAATCGAGTAAGCTAGCTTGCATAACCACTCTAACCGGCATTTTTATCCTCGACCATTTATTTGAATCAAGTTTGATTTGATTAAGACCACTATTATCTAGCGTATTATCAATGGTTTCTAGCTCTTTATAAACGTTTTTATCTGTGATAGATCCAATTTTATAATCGTCAAATCCTTTAATCGAATCCAATTTTTTTAGATATACTTGACCAGTTAATTTATTACCTGATGCTGGTGCACCATATAAATAGCGACCTTTAATATCGAATTCTATATCATTACCAATCAACATTGGATGGTCAGATGGAGCCGTAATTTCCATTGCCATTCGTTCAGGCAAGAACTCTTCCACACCAAAATAAGAAAAACGATAATTATCATCACCTAAATTAAAACGAAGTGCCCATTTACCTGTAGCCGCATCACTCGGAATAGTAAGATGAAATTGATATAAACCGTGAGAGTCAGATTGACGTTTCAAATTATATGTTCCAGTCGATTTACCATCAGGAGAAAGAACATCAACGATAATCGGTTGATCCGGTAACATTTGTCCATCCGCATCTCGTAGTAATGCATTAAAGTAAATGGTTTCATTAGGACGATATAAATCACGAGGTCCAAAAACAAATAATTGTTTTGAATAAAACGTTGAACCAGACAGGTTAAATTCAGTTAAATTCAATGCATTACGATCGATATTGACAAATGAAGTTTGGTTTCCATCATTGGCTATTAATAAAGAATAATGATCACCTTCCGATATAGTTAATTCAGCAAAACCTTCGTTATCTGTTTGAGTTGATAGGGTTAGGCAATGTTTATTATCCGCGGTTGTATTTTTAGCACAAAGTAATGATAAATTTATGTTTGGTAATGGTTTACCATCATCTAACGCATGCGTCATAACCATCAATTTACCATTTTGATAAGCATGAATAGCGACACCCACATTACTTATTGAAAACAAACTGGCTGGGTTTTCATAGGGATATTTACCTGCTTCATTCATTACCGCTAGATAAACACCTTCCTTATTAAGTTCTGAAATTGCGGATAAGTTCAATAACAAAGTTTCTTGAGCATTAGGTTTAGGATTTAAATCAAAACGAGACGAATAAACCAAATCCATATAAGGGCTAATTTCAGAAGAACGCCAATTAGGTAAAAAATTAATAAACCCAACATTAGTAATAAATTCAGATAATTTTTCTGGTTTGATTCTAAAAAAGTTAACATCGACTTTATTTACGTTTAATGTATTAACGGGTATTCCACTCATAGATTTACTAGGCAATAATAACCCCGTACTTGCAAATCCGATAAAAGGTTGGCGGTTTTGGGTGGTCAACTCCGTTTGATAAACAGCTGATAACTGGCTATCATTAATTGCCGATAACATTTTATCAATAGTCAACGTTAACTTACGATTTGGCTCAAGAAATCGATGCCTTAACTCTAATCCATTATCTGAAAGTTCCCATGCTCCATCTACATTACCTTTTTCTTTATCAACAAGCCTAAGTAGATTAGAGAAATTGAGTTTAGGATTAAGTGGAACAGAAAAAGTAATGACTAAAGTACTGGAGCCATCAAGCATTACTTCTGAGCTATCGAGAACCGTTAAATGTTTATTTTTATACTTCTCTTTTAACTCCGGTGTTACCGTAAAAACACTATTTGATTGATTTTTATGTGCTGATTTAGCTTCAGTGGATTTTTTTTCAACGGATTGAGCTGATGTTTGACTATTTTGATTTGAACTAGTTCCTAATGGTTTTTCTTCAACTAATTGAGCAGTTGGTTGACTATTTTGATTTAAGCTACTTTCTAATGATTTTTCTTCAACTGATTGAGTTGTTGTTTGAATTTCTTTATTTTCATTAGCAAGTGAAGTCGGTTGATTGCTATTATCGCAACCAATTAAAAACAAAATTAAGCTCAGCACGCTTAACTCTTTAATAAAGCTCATTATTTTCCACCTATTATCTATTCCAAATATGACATTATCAACATTATTCGATTATCTATATTATGCACTCCCTTAAAACGTTTGGCAAAAGTTGTTTTTAAAGACAATACCCGTCCTTCGAGTATGACTAATTAAAAATTATCTTTCATTAAAACATATCGTTAAAAGAATATCATTGCCATTAAATGAGGAGAGAAACTCATTTATCCATGAATATAAATGAGTTTTGTAAATAGTGGAAGGCGCTCCGTTACAAAAGCGAACAAAATTATGGATTAGCGTTGGCTAACGTCATTAATCTTTTCATTAAAAAATTTAAAATAACACCGTAAAGAGGTAAGAAGAATAATCCACAAATTAAAATTTTAAAGCTATAGTCAATTGAGGCTATTTCGATCCAATGATTCGCCATAAATTCGTCGTTACTTTGATAAAAGGCAATAGCAAAAAAGACAATTGTATCAATACCATTACCTAACACCGCTGACGCCGAAGGCGCAACCCACCACGCTTTATTTTTTCGTAAATAATTAAACACAGTGATATCCATCAATTGCCCAACCAAATAAGCAGCAAAACTGGCTAATGCAATTCGAAAAACAAAACTGTTAAAATCACACAACGCTGAAAATCCCATCCAATGCCCTTCAAAAAATACAACCGAAATGGAATAAGAGAACAGTAAAGCAGGTATCATGACAACAAAGATAATTCTTCTGGCAAGGCTGGCACCAAATACCCGGATGGTTAAATCGGTGGTTAAAAAGATAAATGGAAAGGTAAATGCTCCCCATGTGGTATGAAAACCGAAGATATCAAACGGGATTTGTACCAGATAATTGCTTGATGCAATAACTAAAATATGAAAAAAAGAGAGCCAACAAAGTGCTTTACGCTGCTGAGCTAGGGTAAATTTTTTCTGTAGTGTGTCTGAGTGAATATCCAAATACATATTCGTTTCCTTTTTTGAATGGGGTGAGAGAACCCATAATGTTTAACGTAAAAATGATGTAATTAAGGTAAAAAATATCGGATAATTCGAATTTAATTACATCGATATTTAATATTTTTAAATTGTTATAAAAAAATGCTTTTTATATAAAATAAAAGCAATCAACCAACAAATACCGACAATGAATAAGGCATAGATAAAAGAACTGGGATAGTTTCCAAAATATTGAGCTAAAACTTTTGAATACAGAAATTGTCGCAAACTCAATGAATCAGAATGATAAACCAGCGTCATTCTACGCGTTATGATCGAAATAATACCGGCGATAACAAAAATGAATAAAGAATTCATGCCAAATGGGATAAAACAATGAACAGCGTTTTTGTATTTTTTGATATCAATCAACCAAATTAATAAGGCAAATAACACACAACCTATACCACAAGTCACCAATACGAATGACGGTGACCAGATTTTTTTATTAATTGGGCAGATAAAACTCAAAATAAACCCTATTATAGAAAAAATTATCCCGTATTTAATCAAGATTTTGATTTTGTCGACAATGACATTAGTAGCAAATATTTGTTTGGCTATACAAAAGCCAATAAGGACTTGAGCAATGGCCGGAAAAGTACTTAATACCCCTTCCGGCTCAAAATAAATACCATCATCAAAATACATACGCTCTTCACCCAAAATCATTTTATCGACTTTAGCAATAATGTTGTTACTTTTTTGCTCAAACCCGTTGCCCAAATATAAGATGAAAAAATAAAAAAGTAATATTTGAACGATCAGAATAGGCAAATATTTTCTATCAAAACATAAAATAATAAGAGAAGAAAACAAATAACAGATCGCTAAACGCTGTAAAATGCCCATAATTCGGATTTGATCTATGCAAGACAAAGCTTCAACCATCCGCTCATGAAACGGCAGCCAATTAAAATATTTATACAAAGTAAGAAAACCCGAAAACCAAGCAATCAATAATCCAATAGCAAAAATGATCAGTGTTCTTTTCAAAATTTTAATTAGCAAAATTTTATTAAGCTTAAATTCTAATTTATTTAAGGAAATATAAGTCGAAACTCCCATAATAAACATAAATAGAGGAAAGATGAGATCGGCAAAAGTCAGCCCGTTCCATTTAGCATGCCTAAGTAAAGGATAAATTGCATTTGGCGACCCAGGATTATTCACTAAAATCATTCCTGCAATGGTCATTCCTCGCAATACATCCAATGAGACTAATCGTTGTTGATGGTCAGACATGCTATTACCCTTTAAATAATATTATTTAGTGTTATGAGTTAAATAATGATTTAACCCTTTTTCTCGCAGCTCACAACTTGGGCACTGACCACATCCGCCGTCAACCCCGTAATAACAAGTGTGAGTGTGTTGTCGGATATAATCAAGATAACCGAGTTTATCAGCCATTTCCCATGTTTGCGCTTTAGTGAGATACATTAAAGGGGTGATGATGTTAAACGTGTAATCCAAGGCTAAATTCATCGATACATTCATGGATTTAATAAAGATATCTCGACAATCCGGATAACCACTAAAATCAGTTTCACATACGCCAATAATAATATCTTGAATAGCGTGTTGTTTGGCATAACACCCCGCTAACAATAAAAATAGCATATTACGCCCGTCAACAAAGGTATTCGGATAATTCCCTTCTTGAGCGGCTTTGATTTCTTGTGAGTCATCAATCAAGGCATTATTGGTCGTTTGTTTGATCACTGAAGTATCAATCAGGGTTTGCTTTACACCAAGATCGTCAGCAATCCATTTGGCTTTTTCAAGCTCAATGGCATGTCGTTGACCGTATTGAAAGCTGATTGTTTCAACGTTTTCACGTCCATAATCAGCAATGGCTTGCAGCAGGCAAGTGGTCGAATCTTGCCCACCCGAAAATATCACAAGTGCTTTACGATGTTGCATTAAAAAATTCCTGTTAGGCTGATGAGATTAGCGATTATCGACTTTTTCAGGATAAAGATCGTGATTAGCTAAACGATTAAGCGCAATTTGTTCCCAGTGAGTGCCGGGTTTACCGTAATTAGCATAAGGATCAATAGAAATACCACCTCGTGGCGTAAACTTACCCCAGACTTCGATGTATTTGGGATCCATTAATTTAATCAGATCTTTCATGATGATATTAATGCAATCTTCATGATAATCACCATGATTACGGAAGCTGAACATATAGAGCTTAAGTGATTTACTTTCGACCATTTTGATATTCGGTACATACGAAATGTAGATCGTTGCAAAATCGGGTTGACCGGTGATAGGACAAAGACTGGTAAATTCCGGACAATTGAATTTTACAAAATAGTCATTACCAGGATGTTTATTATCAAAGGTTTCCAGAATTTCTGGACAATAAGTTGTCGGATAGCGAACAGACTGATCGCCTAATAGTGTAACGTTACTCATAATTTTCCTTAGTTTTTTTGCGTGGGAGGTTTACGAACCACGTGATAAGGCGCACACCTTACCTTTTTTTGTGATAAAAGTCTAGCCTATTGCTTAATCACTCCGCATAACGGGGTTAAACGCAAAGTTAACTTAATTTGCTTGAAAATTGGGTCATTTTGGTTAAACAATAGTAATGGGTGTGGAATAAGAAAATTGTCATCATCAACGGGATAACACACAACGTTATTACTATTTTGATGATGACAATTTGGAGAATAATGTTAATAAAAGCTAAAAAACTAAGATTTATTTCGATTTCACTGCTTTGTAAAAGTTGTCCAATTTATCTTTAGCTTCCGCAAGTTCTTTTTCAGCATCATTTAATTTTGCGGTTTTTTCTTCGATTTTTTGGTTATCACCTTTGAGTTTTGCCTCTGCTAAATCTTTTTGTCTTTCTGCTACTTTTTCAGTTTTTTCGTTAATATTTTTTTTGTATTCGGCTTCTAAATTATCATCTTTACAATGCATTTTGACATTTAACAATGCTTTTTCTAATCCTTGAACACGTTCAACATTATCGGTTTTTTGGGCTTCAGTAATTTGTGCTTCAATTGCCTCTTTTTTGCCGGCACACGTTTGCCCTTCATGATCATCAACGTTTGCGGCACAAACACCTAATGTAAGGGTTGTTAAAAAAGAAAGCAGTGTTAATTTACTTACAGACGACTTAATTGTTGATTTCATAATAATTCCTCTTAAGTTTATTTTCTTAATTGAACACAATCGACTTTATGGTTTTTGCCTTTCGTTAATATTAAACTTGCTCGCTCTCTTGTCGGTAAAATGTTTTCGATCAAATTTAATTCATTGATTTCTCGCCAAAGACGATTAGCGATATTTATCGCTTCTTGCTCTGGAAGCTGTGAATAATGATTAAAATATGAGTTAGGATCACTAAAGGCGCCAGCTCGAAATTTTAAAAAACGATTCACATACCAATCATGTAGAAGCGACAAATCCGCATCAACATAGATCGAAAAATCAACATAATCCGAAACAAAGACTCGGTTGGTATTTTGTGTAAAATTTAAGGTTCCTTGTAATACGTTTAATCCTTCTAAAATGAGAATATCAGGACTATCTATAACGATTTCTTCATTATCAACAATATTATAAACCAGATGTGAATAGACGGGTGCTTTAACTTGAGATTGACCTGATTTTACATCAGCAACAAAATTGATCAACCTTTTAATATCATAAGATTGTGGAAAGCCTTTTTTGTTCATTATGCCACGCTCTTCAAGATATTTATTAGGATATAAAAAACCATCCGTGGTGACTAATGCAACTTTTCGATGTTCAGGCCAACGACTTAATAGTGCTTGTAAAACGCGTGCAGTTGTACTTTTACCTACTGCTACACTCCCTGCTATACCGATAACATAAGGAATTTTTTGGGTTTTACCTAAAAATTTGGCAAGAACAGCCTGACGGCTAAAACTATTATTAATATAGTAGTTGAGCAATCGGGATAAGGGTAAGTAAATTTCGCTGACTTCATCTATGGACAAATCTTCATTAATCCCTTGCAATGAAGTCAGTTCTTCAGGGGTTAATGTCATGGGTTCAGCATTACGCAAACTAGCCCATTCTTGGCGGCTAAACTGCATATAGGGACTAAGATGATTTTTCATCATGTCGTGTTCTCAAATTCCATCTATTTAAATTGATTGGGTTAAGATTATACATAAATCTTAACTTTTACAATCATAAATTAGCATTGATGCATGATCATAGCTATATTGAAGACTAACTGATAAAATAGCCTAAATAAATATTTGTCCTAATATTAAACAGAGATTATATGTTAAAAACCAAATCGAAACAAAAACAGAAAAAAACCCGTCAAGAGATTAATGAAGAATCTTGGGCACTCAAGCGAAAACGCAAACATAAAGGCTTACCAAGTGGTTCTCGTTTCAATAATGAAACCCAAAAAAATAAACCAACTACTAAAACCGTTAAAGATCCGCGCATTGGTAGTAAAAAACCGATTTCGTTAATTGCTGATGAATCAGTGAAATCGACCAATAAAATCAAACAACCGAAAACGCAAAAATTAGTTCTTTCACCCGAGCAAGAATTGGAACAACTGGAAAACGATCCTAAATTAGAGCAATTACTTGATTTAGTCGAAAGTGGAAGCCAATTAACAAAAGAGCAACAAACATATCTCGATACTAAATTAAATCGTATCGATGAATTGATGCAGCAACTCGGTTATAGTGTTGATGATTTTGAAGATGAAGAAGAGAAACAAGAAGATATTGTGAGTTTATTGAAACGTAATTGACGTCATACCTGAACAAATTTACATTAATTTATTGTGATATATAATGCGATGAATTTGTGATAGTTTGGCTGTTAAAATATCAACATCAATCTGTTCCGTCGAATGAATGTACAATCAAATATTTAATAATGAGAGCCAATCATTATGCCTATGTTAATCATGCTTAGTTTATATATTGGACTATTTATTTGTACTTTACTCTATCTTCGAAAAACGAATCGGATTAAATTTCGTGTTAAGGCAAAACAGAAAACGATTTTAAAAGGTCATGGAAAAAGTCATGTCAAAGACAAAATTAGACGAAAATAATAGCTTAGCAGAAACACAATTGTGGGATCAAAGTTTAATTGAAAAATACAATTATTCAGGCCCACGCTATACTTCTTATCCTACTGCGTTAGAGTTTAATGAAAATTTTAGCCAACAAGACTTTATCTTGTCCGCCACCCGCTTTGCGGATAGACCTTTATCGCTTTATGTTCATATCCCATTTTGCCATAAACTTTGTTATTTTTGTGGGTGTAATAAACTGGTTACCCGACAAACCCAAAAAGTCACCCAATACTTAGATATACTGGAACGGGAAATAGCTTCACGTTCTCAGTTATTTAAAGATCGCACCGTCACTCAAATGCATTGGGGAGGCGGTACACCGACTTTTTTAACGCATGACGAGATTACTCGACTTATTACCTCGTTAAAAAAGCACTTCCATTTTGATACCCACGCTGAACTTTCAATCGAAATCGATCCAAGGGAAATTACCCCACAAACTATTGATCATCTAGCCAATTTGGGCTTTAATCGATTAAGTATGGGGATTCAGGATTTTAATCATGAAATACAGAATTTAATCAATCGTGAACAAGATGAACAACTCATTCGATCCTTGATCCTTCAAGCAAGAAAAAACCGTTTTCATTCAATTAGTTTAGATCTTATTTATGGATTACCTAAACAAACGGTTGACAGTTTTACCGAAACATTGGATAAAGTGATTGATATCTCACCCGATCGTTTAAGTGTCTTTAATTATGCCCATTTACCTAGCCGATTTGCAGCACAACGCAAAATTAAAGACCACGATTTACCTAATGCTCATGCAAAATTACAGATTTTACAGACCAGTATTCAAAAGTTAACCCAAGCAGGGTATCGCTTTATTGGTATGGATCATTTTGCAAAACCGACTGACGAACTGGCAATTGCCCAGCAGCAAAATAAATTACATCGAAATTTCCAAGGTTATACTACCCAAGGGAAGGCGGATTTATTAGGGCTTGGCGTATCAGCCATTAGTATGCTGGGTGATAGTTATGCACAAAATCAAAAAGATCTTAAACTTTATCAACAACAAGTTGAATTAAGTGGTAATGGTTTATGGAAAGGGTTTTCCTTAAAGGAAGATGATAAAATTCGTCGTGATGTGATAAAACAGCTTATTTGTCATTTCTATTTAGATAAACAAGCGATTGAACAGCGGTATCAAATCCGATTTGATCACTATTTTGCCGAAGATTTAACCTTGCTTGACCCATTAGTCAAAGATGGATTAGTCACAGTAACAGACGATGCCATTATTGTTAATCCTAAAGGCCATCTGCTTATCCGTAATATTTGCATGTGTTTTGATAGCTATATGAGACAACAAGCACGGCAACAGCAGTTTTCAAGAGTGATTTAGTCACTAATTCCCCCCACTCTTTTGATGATGTATTAAAGGCAAAGTTACGGTAAAAACCGTAACTTTTTTGCTTGCTTGGAATTATCAGTTAATGACAAGCTAAATAAACTCTAAATTTGGTTGTTTGTGCAATGACTTCAACGCTTTTGAAGGTTTCGTCTAAAATAGCTTGATAAGGTAAAAATGAGTTTGCCACAATACAAAGGTAGCCATTTAATTTTAAATGTTTTTTTGCCTCTTTAATCAGTGTGTTTACTGCCGTATAACTGGTTTCTTTACCATCATGAAAAGGGGGATTAGACACAATAAGATGATATTTATCATTAATATTTGAAAATACATCGCTGGCAACAACCGTTGCATCAATATGATTGGCATTTATCGTTGCTTTACTTGATTCAATGGCAGCAACGCTAACATCAGACAAAGTAAGATTGATTTCAGGATACAATTTACCCAACACGGTTGATAACACCCCTGCTCCGCATCCTACATCTAACACATTGCCTTTAATAATATCAGCATGATCAACTAACGCATTTATTAGCAGTTCACTTCCGGCATCTAATCCTTTTTGACTAAATACGCCCGGTAAACTCTTAATTTCAATATCTTGATCTTCAATGGATAAATGATAATTTAACCACCATTCACTAAGATCAAATGCCAAACGACTTTCAGCTTGAAAATGATACAAACCACAACGCCTTGCGCTGTCAATTTTTTGGATGACACCAAAATCAGCGAGAAGCGACTCAACACTTTTCACCCCCGTTCGATTTTCACCAACAATAAAGATATCACTATCTTTTGGCATATTATTTAATAGATAAGAGAGCTGAAATTGGGCTTCGCTTTTTGTTTTTGGCCAATAATAGATTAACGTATTCATGCCGTTACAAAAATCTTCATTAGGCAGAAGAGAAAAATCGATTTCAGTGCCTTTGCGACTATTTTTTAGACGCAAATAGGTATGAAATTGTGAACAATGAATTTTAACTTGATTAGCAGCAATAACGATGGGATAACTATCTTGGATATCACCAGCAATAATAATATTTTTATCGCTAAATAATGTTTGGTGGCGTTCAAGTACTTGACTTGCAGGAGTAAAAGCGGATGTTGCCATAATGCCTCAATGAAAAACCTTTATAAATTGATGCAATGATTATACAATTAACTAACTTTAATCTCTAATAAAAACATAAATTGAATAATGGCTCAGCTTGATTGGTATTTACAGCAATGTAATATAACGCAATATGTATTGCGTAATGCGCATGTTTTTAAAGGTGAAATAGCGACACATATCAGCGATAATATCCGTTTAATTGTTGTTGCTGACAACAAACCTAATCAAAAAATCTATTATGATATTTTGAATGCAATCGGTCTTAAGGAAGATCAGGTTTTAGTGTTAACACCCGCACAATTAATCATGCCTGCAAACGAAGTAAATACAGTTATTTGGTTTATCGATATAAAGCCGGATAATTCTTGGGTAAATCCACTTATTATTGAAACAGTTAATTTGGATCTTTTAGCAACTCAACCGAAACAAAAACGCCAACTTTGGCAACAATTATGTCAATATGAAAACTATTTCCACCCTGAGCACTGATGATTTAGAAGAAGTTTATAAAATTGAATTACTATGTCATGCTATACCTTGGTCAAAAAAAACATTAGCTTCTAATCAAGGCGAACATTACTTAAATCTGAAAGTTGAAATTAACCATCAAATTGTTGGATTTTGTATCTGCCAAAACGTTGCCGATGAAGCAAACTTATTTAACATAGCAATTCATCCTCAATTTAGAGGGCAAGGACTAGCTAAAGATTTATTGAATAATTTAATTGAACGCTTATTACAAATCACTTCACCCCATGTTATTAAAACATTATGGTTAGAAGTGAGAGAATCAAATTATCCAGCAATTGAGTTGTATAATTCTGTCGGATTTAATGAAATAACAGTTCGAAAAAATTATTACCCAACCGTTAGTGGTGAACAAGAAGATGCAATTATTATGGCCTATACATTAGCTTTATAAAAAAGCCTAAAGGAAATAACAATGACGCAACGTAAAGCTCTTTTGTTTGTTAATGGTGAAATACCTAAAAACTTTCCTAACGATCTAGATAACTATAACCATATTGCTTGCACAGATGGAGCTTATCATAATTATTTATCTCGCACTGCTATTGTACCTGAATTTATTATTGGAGACTTAGATAGCTTAAATAAACAGGAAAAAATACCTCATTCCATTAAAATAATCCAAACGCCAGATCAGAATTATACTGATTTCGAAAAAGCAATTTTATTTTTAGCAGACAAAGGCGTTACACAATTTATAATATATGGCGCTTCAGGGAATGCTAGCGACCATTTTCTGGGTAATCTTTCAGTCGCAATGAAGTACTATCAAAAATATGATTTTATGTTTTATGATAATTTTGGTCGCTTCTTTTTTGCTAACCATCAACATCAGATAAAAAATGTTAAAAATCATACGATTTCATTAATTCCATTGTCAAAAGTCAACCATTTAACAATTACTGGTTTTCAGTACCCTTTAGAAAACCAAACTCTCACTTTTGGTGGTTTAATCAGTTTAAGAAATAAAGCAATATCCGATACAGTTAAAATCTCTTTTAAAAATGGAAATTTACTCGTTTTCATTGAAGATTTATAACGTAAAGATTGACTGCAATATTTACAGTACTTTACAATATCATAATAATTTCTTAATAAATATTTGTCCAAGGACACGATTATGCTTTTAAAAAAACTTTCTGTGTTTGTCGGTGCATTACTTATTTCATGTATCACATTAGCACAGCAAGAGATGAATCTAAAAAAAACAGATCAAGTATTTGATGCTTTTTTACAGTGCGATAAACAGTTTTTTAAAAAGTTAGCAGAAAATAAAATTTCATTTAATCACTATGTTGATGTAACAACTTCAGATAATGTTACCTATATTTCAGTTGAATCTATAAAAAATGGAGAAGAAAATAAGGTCACATTCAAAAAAGTTTATCCATATCATGGTTTAACCGTTTCAGGCTATCGAAATTTAAATATTTCGACCGCTACATCCGGTAAATTCTATTATTGGGGATTTATTTTGGATAATTCCGTTGAAGAAGTGAAAAAGACATTAACGAATATTAATTGGCAAAAATACAATTCCAACATTTATAATGCAAATGCTAAAATTTATGAAATCAAATCTCATTCTTATAGTTGGCAAGATAATCCTTATTCTATCGATAATGTTATTCCCAAAATTGGTAGTGCTGAAAAATCACTATTTTTAGAAATACTTCCTAACAATCAAAGTCAATTAACTTGCTCTCTTCAAGGAGACGTAGACAAAACACTTCTATACAGTATACGTCCGGATATAAAAGTTATTGTAAAGAAAATGGAAAATGAACATAAAGAGAGTTCAAAAAAAATAAAACAGCTAAAAGAGTTAGACTATAAAAAACAACCTCAAAATGAGGTTTATATTAACTTACAAAAACAAAGCTAAAAAAGGAGATAAAATTCAAATGAAAAAATTAGGATTATTATTATTTCTTTTTACTTTTTCAGTACTTAGTGAACCGGATCTAACAAAATCAAAAGCTGAAACTAAAGTTGATATGAATAAAGAATATGAGAAGTTGAAAAATTCCAGTATTGGTGAACAATTTATTCCAATTTATAAAAGCTATGAAAATAATTCAATCGGCTACGCTTTTATTAATAAAAGTTCTGTTAAATTGCATCCTTATAACAAAAATATTCGTGTGTTTGATAAAGTAATTAATTATATTCCTGCATTAAATCATGCAACAAATGATGACTCACATATCCCGTATCATTCTGAAGTAATTGAACAATATGCTAATTGCGATAACATGGAAATTGCTAATGGTAAGTCACAATATTATGCAAACTATTTTGGAGACGGAAAGTTGATTTATAGTCATCAAGCTATTAACCGCTGGCAATCAACGACGCTGGGAACAAATCAACGTGTTTTTCTAATTATTGCTTGTTCCTTACCGCTTATAAATGAATAACAGCCAATGTTGTCTGCTGCAATACTTCATTAAGTAGCAGACATCGGGGCTTTATGCTAATATCGTGACATTCCCTATCTTGAAATGATTAAAGCTAAATGAACATTACACAATTTCGAACATTAACCGAACAATTATTTAATAATATTGAAATTTACCTGGATGATTATTCAGAAGAGCATGACATTGATATCGATTATGAAACAAATGGAAATGTGATTACTATTAGCTTTCCAAACAGTAGTAAAATCATAGTAAATACACAAGAACCGTTATATCAAGTCTGGTTAGCAACCTCTAAACAAGGATATCATTTTGATTATATTGATGATCAATGGATATGTAGCCGTACTAACCAAAATTTTAAAACTGTTTTTTCCGACTCGGTAGCAGAACAATCAAATTAAAACTCATTTAATACAGCTAAAAAGGATCGATATTGATAATATGGATCCCTTCTATTCATAGCAATTAGCGGTAATCGCAAACATCCAATTAAAGCAAGGTTAAATTAGCTAACTTAATGACAAGCCATTTGATTCCTTCGTTAACAAAAGCGATTTGAACACGTCGGTGATCACCTTCACCATCAAGATTGATTATTGTACCTTCACCAAAACGATGATGTTTAACTTTTCTACCTAAGGTATATCCATCACTTTCGCGACTTTTATCCAGATAAGATTGTCTACGATTCTGTTGAAACTGCTTTTCTTGACGGATTTGAGCTGATTGACCTTCTGGTGGTGCAAAGAATCCACGATAACTGATTTCATTTAATCTTTCGATTGGCAATTCAGCTAAAAAACGAGAAGGTAAGTTACGTTCTTCACGACCATAAAGGCGTCTTAATTCACATAACGATAAGGTTAAATGCTTGCGTGCTCGTGTAATACCGACATAAGCGAGACGCCTTTCTTCTTCCATTCTGTCAATGTCTAGTGCTGAACGCTGTGCTGGAAACAGCCCTTCCTCAAGCCCCACAATAAAGACATTATCAAATTCAAGTCCTTTTGCGGCATGTAATGTCATCAATTGAACAGAATCTTGTTCTTTTAACACATCTCGGCTTTCTAACGATGTATAAGCTAAAAATGATTCAAGCACGGTTAAGGTCTGACCGGTTTCACTATCTTCAATCACGGTATTTTCATTATTACGATAAAACTGTTCAGCTGCCGACACTAACTCTTCAAGATTTTCAAGTCGAGATTGTCCTTTAATGCCTGGCTCTTGCTCATACATTTGTTGGATTCCTGACGATTTGATTAGGAAATCAAGTTGTTGATAAAACGGTATTTGTGCGACTTCATCATAAATTGATCCCATAAGTTCAAGAAAACGGCTTACCCCAGATCGCTGCCGTTCAGTTAATCCATTCATTTGAATTAACATCAAGCACGCATTCCATAATGAAATATTATTTTGTTTGGCTGTTAATCTGATTTTATCAAGGGTCACATTACCGATACCCCGCGTTGGTGTATTCACCGTTGCTTCAAATGCCATATCGTTATCGTGATCATGTAGAAGCCGTAAATAAGCAAGTGCTAACTTGACTTCTTGCCGTTCATAAAACCGAATCGACCCATAAATCTGGTAAGGTAAACCTGCTTGTAATAGTGTGTCTTCAAAAAGTCGAGACTGCACGTTATTGCGGTATAAAATGGCACAACTGGAATATTTTTCACCAGCATCATGGTGTTTTTTTATCTGCCCAATAACAAATCTGGCTTCATCAATATCATTGAAACCGACATAGAGAGAAATCTTTTCGCCTTCACTGCGATCTGTCCACAAATTCTTACCTAATCGATTCTGATTTTTAGCAATAAGTTTATTAGCGGCATCTAAAATCGTACTGGTTGAACGATAATTTTGCTCTAATCGAATAATTTCGGTTTCTGGAAAATCATTAATAAAGAGTTGTAAATTATCAGCATTCGCACCACGCCAACTATAAATTGATTGGTCATCATCGCCAACAATCATGACATTAGCTGTTGTACCGGCTAATTTTTTTACTAAACAATATTGAATATGATTCGTATCTTGGAATTCATCAATTAAAATATTTGAAAAACGATGTTGACAGTAACTTAATACATCTTTGTCACTGCACAATAATTCATAAGCACGTAAAATAAGCTCCGAAAAATCAACATAGCCAACTCTGTCACAAATTGCTTGATAGTCATTATAGATGGTCTGCCACATTATCTGCTTAGGATCTTCAGGTATCAGATCTTTAGCGCGTAAGCCTTTCTCTTTTTGATTAGAAATAAAACTTGCACACTCTTTTGCTGACCACTGTTTTTCATCAATTTTTAATTCACGAAAAATCCGTTTAATAAGGCGGATCTGATCTTCAGTATCGATCAATTGAAAATTGGATGGTAATTTAGCTTGCTGAGAGAACATGCGTAATAAACGGTGGGTTAATCCATGAAATGTTCCAACCCACATACCATTAAAATAACCTTCACCAATGAGATGTTGTATACGCTCTTGCATTTCAGCCGCAGCTTTATTGGTGAATGTAACGGCAAAAATGGAATGAGGCGAATAATGTTTTTCAATACAAAGCCATGCAATACGATGAACGAGTACCCGTGTTTTTCCACTACCAGCACCGGCAAGCACAATGGTGTATTGATTATCGGTGGTCACCGCATCTTTCTGTTCGGTATTAAGGTCGTCTAATAATGATTGTTTTTTTTCCATTATGTTAAAACCTGTAGTAATCATAGCAATTCTTGATAGGTTTTGAATTTAAACCTAATATCAATCAATTCTTTTCAGTTAATCTGTCGTGCTTAGGTTGTCATCAAAAAGGATGTAAAGATAGGCGTAATTTTAAAGCAATTGATGATGATCGTGTAGCTTACTGTCTATTTATACATATTTAAAATAAATTATAGCAGATTATCCAGTTCTGATAAATGATTGATTTCAATATGCGGCAAACATCTGGCATCACCAAGATGATAAATATCTTGCCCATAAATATTAATCCAACAAGCTAATAAACCATTATTTACTGCGCCGTTAACATCTGTTAATAGATTATCACCGATATGTAAAACGTGCTTTGCTGGTACGGCTAACTTGTTAACGGCCAAATTGAATATCTCAGGAAAAGGTTTAGAACGACCATCCGCCCCACCCCGCAGTGAAAATTGAAAGTAATCACTTAATCCTATTTTATGAATATCCACATTGCCATTGGTGATCACCGCTAAGGGTATTTTACTGGCAAGTGTTGCCAATAATTGATGCGTTGATTCAGAGATTTGCATTTTATGACGCCAAAAGTTAAAGCACGCCATAGATTGCTGAACGATATCATCAATGTTAAATGTGGATACCCCCATTTTAAGGAGTAGAGATTTAATCGTTTCGATTCGCCAAATAACCACATCGTGATAGATTTCGGGATTTAGAGCTAATACCTGTTGTTTTTCAGTATGAAGATCTGACAAGGTGATATTTTTTAGCTGTTCATGTTGTCTTAGTGTTTTGATGATTTCATCTTCAGCTCTTTCAACAATCATGCTGTTGTCATATAACGTATCATCAAGATCAAATGTCATCGCTTGAATGCGGTTAATTGATCGGTAAAAACGCATTACTTTCTTCCTCTTTTTGCTCTTGGATGTGCAGAATCATAAACATCTGATAAATGTGAAAAATCAAGGTGAGTATAAACTTGAGTGGTTGACAAATCGGCATGTCCGAGTAACTCTTGCACCGCACGCAAATCTCGACTGGATTCTAACATATGGGTCGCAAAAGAGTGACGCAATTTATGCGGATGAATATGCGAACTTAATCCCTGCTTGATTCCCCACTCTGCGAATCTTTTTTCAACATTTCTTGGTGAAATTCGACGCCCCAATTTTGATATAAATAAAGCATCATCTTGAGGCTCTAAAAAATCTCTCATTGATAACCAATGTTTAATCCATTTAATCGATTCTCTGCCAAGTGGTAGTTTTCGTTCTTTATTACCTTTCCCTATCACACGTATTTCACCATCGATTAAGTTCAATTCTCGGCAATTAATATTGACTAATTCAGAAAGACGAAGACCTGAACCGTACATAACTTCAAGCATTGCTCGATCACGGACAGATAAAGGATCATTATACTCAATATTAAGCAATTGATTAATTTCATCAATATCGATATTTTTGGGAAGATGTTGCCCTACTTTGGGATTTAACACGCCACGAGCAGGATTAGCCTTCATTAACCCATTTTTAACCATCCAATCACAAAAACTTCGTAATGCCGATAACCTTAATGACAAGCTTCTTGCTTGTAAACCTGCTTGTTTACTTCTGCCGATTAATAAACGAACCGCTGACGAATCGAGATCTTGCCAATTGAATATTTCTGCTGTTTTTGCTAATTCAATAATGGCATAGAGTTGACGTCGATAATTGATTTGCGTGTTTAAACTGAGTTGTCTTTCGGATTTTAAGTAATTTAAAAATTGTTCAACTGGCTTAGTTAATAATGCAATATGCTCTTGATTAGGATTATTCATTAGTTGTCCTTATCTTCTTCGCATAATCCACCTTTCAATCAATATTGGCAATACTTCACTTATTTTTTCTAATAAAAGTGTCCCTTGTCCAGATTGATAATGATGTGGATTAGCACTAGTAAATATTAATATGCCTAAGTCGCCAAATTTCCCTAACAATGATAAAGCAACCGAACCGACATTGTTACGTTCAGGTATTAAGAAATCTAATTCAGTTGCATTTAAAGTACCTAAATATTGATAGCTATATTGCAAATGCCGGACACGAATAAAATCGAATTGGGAAGCATTTAACGCTAAATGATGATAATTTGATGGTGCACTTAATAACCATTTATCGTCAAAGAGATAAAGATATGCTCCATTTAATCCCAACGATTTTGCCCATAAACTAAGTAATTGCACTAATTCATTAGGGTCAGATGCTTGAATCAATTGAATCTGAAGATTTAATAATTGACTAAACAGCTGCTCATTTGCCGTAGCATGTTCCATTAACAGCGTAATTTCAGATTCAAGCTGTTTTATTTTATTACGTTGTCTTGCCATATGCCACTCCGTTAGGGAAACTGCACCACGGACTGGATGAGGTACTTGCATACTCTCTACTTGACTAGCATTGCGAATAAAAAAATTCGGATTTTGAATTAGAAATTGGCTAACTGCTTCATCATTTAATTTAACCTGCTGAAATCGTTGGTTAATAGCTTTAGCTTTTGAATTCTGCCTTTTTTTAACAACCATAATTAATGTCTATTTATTTGTTTTTAGAAATTAAAGTTAACCAATTTGTTCTATTTTATTATTAAACTTGATTTGTCTTAGAAAATAAATCAATTAAATTTTTTTATAAGTTAGATTTAAAAAGAGATAAAACCATCATAAACATGTGTTGCTGGCCCCGTCATATAAAGTGGTTGATTTTCGCCTTTCCACTCAATCAGCAATTTGCCCCCCGGTAAATTGACATTTACAGTCGGATTTAACAAGCCTTGATTAATTCCTACCGCGACCGCTGCACACGCACCAGTCCCACATGCTTGGGTTTCACCGACTCCACGTTCGAATACGCGCAAATTGATGTTGTTACGATCGATGATATGCATAAATCCAATATTTGCCCGTTCAGGAAAACGTTCGTGTTGCTCTAATAGTGGCCCCAGCGTACTCACTTGAGCAGTTAAGATATTATCGACTTGTATTACACAATGTGGATTACCCATTGAGGCAACTCCACATAAAATGGTTTGTTCTTGTGCTCTGATAATATAGGTTTTTTCTTCTTTAATCGCTTTAAAAGGCACCTTATTTGGCTCAAAAATAGGTACCCCCATGTTCACTCGAACGGTTTCATCATCGTTAACGGTTAAAACAATGTTCCCTTTCATGGTACTGACTTTTAACACACGTTTTTTGGTCAGGCCTTTCAAACGAACAAAACGCGCAAAACAGCGCGCGCCATTACCACATTGTTGAACTTCTGTCCCGTCCGAATTAAAAATACGATAGTGAAAATCGCTATCAGGTGAATAAGGCGGTTCAACAATCAGTAACTGATCAAACCCAATACCGGTATATCTATTAGCCAGACGCTTAATTAAATCCGGAGATAGATGAACATTTTGCGTTACCGCATCAATAACCATAAAGTCATTTCCCAGTCCATGCATTTTTGAAAAGTTCATCATCATCTACCTTTTATCATCAAAGATTACTATATCTTTAATAACTGTTTATTGATTCGTTTTATTTTAAAAACGTCATAAACAACTTATTAAGATTCATCATTTTTGTTTAACCAGTTATAACCTATACATTAATGGATAGCTAAAACACGTGTTCTCCACGCCATAAGTCGTCAAACGTTTCGCGTTGACGAATCAACTTATGCTGTTGTTGATCAATCAGCATCACTTCTGCTGGGCGAGGATGGCTGTTGTAATTTGAAGCCATGCTAAACCCATAAGCACCTGCGCTACATATCACGACTAAATCATCTTGTTTGACAGATAGCTCACGTTGATAAGCAAGTACATCACTTGATTCACAAATCGGCCCAACAACGTTGTATATAAAGGTTTTATCTTCCGCTTGTTGCTCTTTTTCGGGTAATATACGCATCCAAGCTTCATAAAGCGCTGGACGAATTAAATCATTCATCCCCGCATCGACTATTGCAAAATGGTTATCATCTTGATGTTTAGTGTATTCCACTTTCGTAATGAGTAAACCTGCATTAGCCACTATTGAACGCCCCGGTTCAAATATTACTTCGAGATCTGGATAATGCGCTAATTTTTTCAATAATTCAGTCACCAGTAGCGATGCCGTTGGTGGTTGCTCATCATCATAACAAACGCCTAACCCGCCACCTAGATCAATATGTTGTATCTGAATATTTTCTGATTTTAATTTATCGACTAATAAAAGTATACGTTCAGCGGCATCCAAAAACGGCGATAACTCGGTGAGTTGCGAGCCGATATGACAATCAATACCAACAATGTTAATATTGGATAATGCTTTTGCTTGACGGTACACCTCAATCGCTAATTGGTAACTAATACCAAATTTGTTTTCTCGTAAACCGGTTGAAATATACGGATGCGTTTTTGCATCAACATCGGGATTAATTCTTAAAGATATAGCAGCGACTTTACCAAGACGTTTTGCAATATCATTGATTCGATATAATTCTGCTTCTGATTCAACATTGAAGCATTTTATACCTACTTGTAAGGCTCGTTCAATTTCGACAATGGATTTCGCCACGCCCGAAAAGACAACTTTTTTGGGATCTGCACCCGCTTTGAGTACTCGTTCTAGCTCACCTTGTGAAACAATATCAAACCCTGAACCTAACTTAACTAACAACTGTAATACCGCTAAGTTACTATTCGCTTTGACCGCATAACAAATTAAGTGTTTACGATGAGTAAGTGCATGCTTGTAAGCTAAAAACTGCTGAGTGATATAGTCAGCAGAATAGACATATAAAGGGGTACCATATTGTTTGGCTAAATCATCAATAGCAATTTGATCAGCCAATAAATGACCATTTTGATAATGCAAAAAATTCATTGTTTCTTTCCTAACTTAAGCAACTTTATTTATTATTTGTTCTTGATTCAAACTATTCATAGTTGTTTGGTCTGTTTGATTATTGGATGCTTCTGTAGGATGATATAAAGGCCCTTTTAGACCGCACCCCACAATAGATAGAATGAGCAAAAACATCGAAAGTAATTTTATTAATGATTTCATATAATATTCACAATATTCTAGATTTTTATGATAACGACTATATTACACGATAGCCCTAATCGTGCAAAGCGCTAATAATAGGTTTACCAAAGAACAAGGCAAAATCTAAAGTCAGGGAATTTGATAATAATTATGCTATAATTAAACTTTTTAATACGACAGGAAACAAGATGGAATCAACAAATCACTGCCCTACCTGTGGATCAGAATATACTTATCCCGACGGTAATTTAATTGTCTGCTCAATGTGTGCTCATGAGTGGGATCCTAATCAAGCAACGACTGAATCATCTCAACGTGAAGTGAAAGACAGCAACGGTAATTTATTAGCGGATGGCGATGATGTATTATTGATTAAAGACCTTAAATTAAAAGGTTCATCGACTGTGCTAAAAAAAGGGGCAAAAGCGAAAGGGATTCGTTTAGTCGACGGTGATCATGAAATTGATTGTAAAATCGATGGCATGAAAATTATGCTTAAAGCCTGTTTTGTCAAAAAAGCTTAATGCATTGAATGCTTCATCTTTTTCAATAAGATGAAGCGTTGATTTACAATCAAATCATGTTTGATTTTATATTGAATTAAATATAGGAAATCCTGCCTGTTCGCCAATTGCCTTTAATCTGTTTTGAGCTGTGATAATATTTTCTTTCCATTTGTCATCTTTTGCCCACATCTCAATAACTAACGGTGCTGAATAGTTCATCATTTTAAGTGTTTTAAGTATGGAAAGAAAATCAACCTCACCTTCACCAATGACAAGATCTCTAAATTGTCCTGAATAATTCTTTTTCACTTTTAAGGTGTCTTTCAGATGAATTTGGACGATATGATCACGACTTAACAATAATTCAGTACATGTATCGTAGTTCCAACCCGTGATATTTCCAACATCAGGATAAGCCATGAAGTAAGGGGAATTCACTTCCCGTTTTAAAATTTCAAATTTACTGAGTGAATTTAGGTAATTAGTATCCATAATTTCAACTGCCAACATTATCCCAACTTTTTCCGCTTGTTTAGCTGACCATTGCATACCTTCAATGAAACGTTGGTGAGTCTTGTTATTGGCTGGTTCATAATAGACATCATACCCTGCTAACTGAATCACTCGTATTCCAAGCTTATAAGCCAAACGAAGTGCTTTATTCATGATGTCTTTAGCTTGGTTGCGGACTGTTTCATCTGCTGAGCCAAACGGATATTTACGATGTGCACTTAAACACATTGAATGTAGTGGTATCTGATTTTGCTCACATAATCGTTTTAGTGCATAGATTTCGTCATCAGACCAATCGAGCCTTGCTCGACGCTCATCTGATTCATCTATTGATATCTCAATAAAATTAAATCCTAATGATTTTGCTTCCTGCAATTTTTGTTGCCATGAAAGTTCATTAGGCAATGCCTTTTCATAAATACCAATATGATTGGTCTGTAGAGTGGGATCGATTGCAAATGTTGACATAGTTAAAACCTGCTCATATCTTTATTATTTTAAAAATGCAGTCGCCGTAACGACTGCAATCTATCACTTACCAATATTTTGCTATTTGCTCTCTTAATGCTTGAGCCGTTTTTTTACCATTTTCATTGGCAAGAGCTCGACCAGCAATGAAGGCTTTGGTTTTAATGCCAGCAAACAAGTGGATATCTTCCGGTACAATTCCCCCTGTGATTGAAAGCTCTAGTCCTAAATCTGAAAGCTGACGCATTTTAACCAAATCCTCCTTACCCCAACCTACGCCAGCTAATTCCGCATCTCGAGAACGGTGATAAATTGCCTGTTTTATCCCCAATTTACACCAAGCTTTTGCATCTTCTAATGTCCAATGCCCATACAATTCGATTTGGATTTCGCCTTTAAACTCATCGGCGACTTTCTTACATGCTTCAACCGTGGCTATGTGCGCAGCTGCCGATACGGTTAACCAATTAGCGCCAGCAGAAAAAGCCATTTTTGCTAATATTGCTCCGCCATCGGTAGTTTTTAAATCACAGACTAAAATATGATCGGGATAAAGTTGTCGTAATGTTTTTACACTTTCCATGCCTGCCCCAAATGCAAGAATAGTGCCGACTTCAATAATGTCGACAAATCCTGACACATTTTTAGCAACATCTAATGCTGGTTTTAATTCAGTTTGATCTAAGGCGATTTGTAATTTAGGTGCTGTCATTTTTATTTCCTTGTTCATTTTATTTTTGACCGTAATAAGCGTTTGCGCCATGTTTGCGAAAATAGTGCTTATCAGATAAGGTTTGTTGTATTTTAATGGTTTGATTGAGCTGACGAGTTGCAATTGCCATCATAGCGACTTCTTCCAGTACCACAGCATTATGTACGGCATCGATAGCATTTTTTCCCCAACAAAATGGAGCATGTCCAGAAATCACAGCGCCAGGCATGGCTTTTGGATCCACGCCTCGACGCTTGAACTCCTCAATAATGACAAGTCCTGTATTTTTCTCATAATCGGTCGCAATTTCACTATCGGTTAACCGACGAGTACAAGGTACATCACCATAAAAGTAATCGGCATGCGTTGTACCTAAGGCTGGGATGTCTAATTCTGCTTGAGCCCAGATAGTGGCATACCGCGAGTGGGTATGGACAATGCCACCAATATTTTCAAATGCTTTATAGAGTTCAAGATGTGTGGCTGTATCACTGGACGGATTGAGTTTGCCTTCTACAATTTCCCCTGTTAATGAAAGCACAACAATGTCATCTACAGTCATCGCACCGTACTCAACACCTGAAGGCTTTATGGCAATAACGCCTTTTGTGCGATCAATTTCTGATACGTTGCCCCAAGTAAAAGTAACCAGATTATATTTAGGTAACAGTAAATTAGCGTGTAAAACCCTTTCTTTTAAAGCTTGATACATAAACTAGCCTCCATTTAAAGCCCGATCAATGACTGCATAGACATCTTCTTTACTGTTACAACGTCTTAATTTATCGAGATCAACACCTGTTTCGCTATTTTCATCATCTAAAATTTGTGTGACTTCCATTAATCCTTCCATATGTTGATCAGACGTACTCCCAGCTAAGGTGACAAGCACGTCAACCGGTTCATCTTCTCCATCAAAATAGACAGGATTTTGTAAGGTTACCAAGGCAAAAGCGGTACGATTAACACCATCTTCAGGTCTGGCATGCGGCATAGCGAGATTAGGCGCAATGATAATGTAAGGTCCCATGGATTTTACACAACGGATAATGGCATCGTGATAAGATGGTTCAATTGCTTTTGATGCTACTAACATATCGGTACCAAGCTTGACTGCATCTTCCCAATTTGCTGCTTTTGCTTTGAGTAAAATTGAATTATTTTCGATTAAAGATTCTTTGAAAGCCATATTGCGCTCCTTTTTCATATTCTATTTATTCGTATTAACTTGATTGATAAGTTCGATAAGCTCATCGCCAAACGTGTGTGGATTAAGCATATTTTGTACACCGAGTGCGTGTTGACCTTCATTCACTTCAATTTCATGTATCAGATGCTTCGATGCCACGATAATATCAACATTCGGTAAACGGGATTTGTAGTCGGTAACCGCACAAGAATCCATGATATTGGGGATCCCCTTCTTATCCAGAAAATTAGCAATTTTCATTTTCATCATCATTGATGACCCTTGACCACTACCGCATACCGCCAAAATACGAATTGGTTGGCCTTCACTTATTGCAACTTCATCCATTTTTTCAACTACTGCTTCATTTACATCCTGATGTATATCGTTTTCGATAGGTTGATTTTTTTGTTGTGCTTCTTCTGCTCGTAGTGTTTTAGCGGCAAAGAACATATACACCAATGCTAACGCAATGATTAAATAGATAAACAAATGGGAGAATGATAATCCTTGTAAGATTGGTGGGAATAAAATTGACCAATCCGCCATACCCATCCATGAGTCAATAGGCGTACCATTTTGCGCAAAAATATTGATCACCCAAGCAGAGCCTAGGACTTCGATTATCCCCATCGCAAAACAGATTTTCATTACCGCTTTCCAACCACCAAAATGGTTGGCAAATACGCCGATTGTCGCATTTGAGAAGAACATAGGAATAAATCCTGGAATAATCATTATTGGGGATTTGAAGATAAGCAATAATGCGATCGCTAAGAATTGCCCTAATGCCCCCCAAATAAAACCAAAAACCATGGCATTGGGTGAAAATGCATAAATGGCTGCACAATCAATAGCAAGCACAGCATTGGGAATCAATTTTTCAGAAATGCCTTTAAATGCTTCGGATAATTCAGCAACAAACATTCGTACACCGCCCACAATAACTTGTATCGCAACGGCAAATTTAAGCCCTGTTTCGAAAATATAGATTGTCCAATGGGTTGAACCAGCCATTGTTTGAAGATTATCTAAACCAAATGAAAGAAGGATGATGCCAAAAAAGAATGTCATGACAATGGTTGTGGCAGCGATACTATCATGGAAAATATGTAACCATTTAGGTAATTTAAGATTATCAACCGAATCCTTTTTATCACCCAGTTTTGGCGCTAATTTTACCGCTATCCATGAACCGAGTTGCTGTTGATGACCAATGGAAAAACCAGCCCCACCTGTTACCGCTTCGGTTGGTTTAAACATCATATTTGAGAATATCCCCCAATAGAGTGCAGTAATAATGGCGGAATAGATAATGGTTTCCCACATGCCATAACCAAATAAAAAGTAAAATAGTGCAATGAGACCGACTTGCTGAAACATAATATGACCTGTCAGCATGATCGTTCTGATACCAGTTAAACGGCGAAACAGCACAAGTGCAATGTTGATAGCAAGTGCCAATAGTACTGCATAGCCAACCCAAGAATATTGATCGCCCATACCCTTTTCGACGGCCACCATCGAGGCATACGTATCAATAATCGATCCTTTAATACCATGATATTCTGATAGTTTTGCAATGACGGGTTTAAAGGTTGAAACTAACACTCCTGAACCGACTTGTAATAACATAAAACCAACAATGGTTTTAATGGTGCCTTTTAAAACGGTTGTTATGTCTTTACGTAAAAGGCAATAACCTAACATTGTCACTAAGCCAAGCAACAAAGGCGCTTTTGTCATAACTTGGCTATAAAAAATATAAAATATGTTGTAGATTACTTCCATATGTTCCTCTCATTGGTTTATCGACATCTTTAAATATCTAACGCTTGACTGTGGAGAACTAACTTCGTTTTTGAATTTTCTTAAATTTTTATTTTGTAAATAGATAACTAAAACTTCTTAACTCCTTGTTATTTCGCATTACTACTCAAATAACACTTGTTATATTCTACAATCATAATTAACCATTCAATGATTATTTATGATTATTTTGATAAAGATCACTTTTCTAAACCTATCACACCAACATCTGTGATTATCATCACATTTTTGGGAAAAAACAGCGGTAAAATTTAAAAATATAATTATTATTATCAATATATTGAATCAACAATGAGTTACTATTGATTATAAATATTTGACAAAATTATTAATGAAAATTATTATCATTTTTAATCATAATTAATCATATCAATTCAATAAAGAGGTAATAATGAACGAAATATCGCGACATAACGAAATAGTGGCAATGGTTAACGACAAAGGAATGATAAAAGTGACTGAGTTAGTTTCATATTTTTCTATCTCACCCGCTACAGCTCGTCGTGATATCACTAAGCTTGATCAGGAAGGAAGAGTAAAAAAAGTGCGTAACGGCATTATGCGAATTGAAGAGAAAAAACCTATATGGGCACCAATCGGTAACAATAATACCGATCATTATCATGAAAAGGCTCGTATTGCGATTCGTGCAGCAAAGTTGTGTGGAACTGATGAAAATGTAGTTATTAACTGTGGTTCAACAGCATTTTTATTGGGTCGAGAACTCTGTGGTAAAAACGTTTCAATCATTACTAACTATTTTCCATTAGCTTGTTACTTGATTGAACATGATCATGAAAATGTCATCATTATGGGAGGGTTATATAACAAAACACAAAATATTATTCTTAACCCTATTGCGAACATTACTGATTCTTATGCTGGCAAGTGGATGTTCACCAGTGGCAAGACGTTAACACCTAATGGGCTATATAAAAATGAAATATTAGGTGCCGTGGCTGAACAACAGATACTTGAAAAAATTGAAAAATTAGTTGTGGTTGTCGATAGTTCAAAAATTGAAACCAAAGCCAACTCTGGCATGCTTTTTTGTCCTGTGAATAAAATCGATATTTTAATTACCGGTAAACAAGCAAACAAGGAAGTCATTGAAAGCATTAAGGAGCAAGGCGTTGAAGTTATTTTAGTTTAATTATTGAAATGTAAAAGGAACAAAGTATGAGTAAAGTGAACGAAATTACCCGAGAATCGTGGATATTAAATACCTTTCCTGAATGGGGTACTTGGCTAAATGAAGAGATTGAAGCAACAGAGGTTAAACCCAATACGTTTACCATGTGGTGGCTTGCTTGTACTGGCATTTGGTTAAAATCAGCCGGTAATACCAATATCTCAGTCGATTTTTGGTGTGGAACCGGTAAAAAAACACACGCGAATCCCTTGATGAACAAACAGCATCAAATGATGCGTATGGGGGGAGTACGCGAATTACAACCAAATTTAAGAACCAGTCCTTTTGTATTAGATCCTTTTGCTATTAAAGAGATTGATGCGGTAATGGCAACCCATGATCATGCCGATCATATTGATGTCAATGTGGCGGCTGCGGTCATTCAAAACTGTTCACCAAAAGTGAAATTTATTGGCCCTAAAGCTTGTGTCGAATTATGGAAAAGTTGGGGTGTACCTGAAGATCGTTGCATTGTTGCCAAAGTAGGCGAAACCATTAAAGTCGGCGATATTACCATTCGAGTACTTGACTCGTTTGACAGAACATCGTTAGTGACACTACCAAAAGGGGTATCCTCAACTGATAAAGCAATTTTAGATGGCATGGATGACAGAGCCGTTAACTATCTGTTTGAAACCTCAGGTGGCTCGCTCTATCACTCAGGTGATTCTCATTACTCTAACTATTATGCCAAACATGGTAATGATTACAAAATCGATGTTGCGTTACTTTCTTATGGTGAAAATCCGCGTGGCGTGACCGATAAAATGACGTCTTCAGATATTTTGCGTGCTGCGGAATCGCTGAAAACACAAGTTGTGATCCCTTTTCATCATGATATTTGGGCGAATTTCCAAAGTGATCCTCGTGAAATTGAAGTACTTTGGCAAATGAAAAAAGATCGTTTGGAATATCAATTTACGCCATTCTTCTGGCAAGTTGGCGGTAAATACACGTATCCAACAGATAAAAAGAAAATGCATTATCAGCATTATCGTGGATTTAGAGACATCTTTACCGATGAGCCTGAATTACCTTATCGTTCTTTTTTATAATTTGTTTCGAAATTAAAATCAATAATTTTAGTGGGCAGCGAATAGGATTCAATGTCCACTTTTTATATCCTCTGCAAAGAATAAACGTGGAATCAATTCGCTGAAATTATTTATCTGTTTTTACGAATAAACTAATAAGAAAATGAAAATACTAGGCATTGATATATTTTTGTCTATCCGGAAGCCAGCAATTTATCAACTCTTCAACACTTTCGCGATGCTGTTGCTGTAAAAAATAAGAGGCTTTTTGAACTTGACTTATCAAATGCTGATCACGGATTAAATCAACAACTTTAAAGTTAGCTATCCCCATTTGACGCGTGCCCAAAATCTCCCCACTACCTCGTATTTCTAAATCTTTTTGCGCAATCACAAAACCATCATTACTGTCACGCATGACTTTCATTCTTGCTTGTGCAACTTTGCTTAATGGTGCTTGATACATTAATACACAATGAGATACAGCCGTTCCTCGTCCTACACGACCACGTAATTGGTGCAATTGCGCCAATCCTAATCTTTCCGCATTTTCAATAATCATCAAGCTTGCATTTGGCACATCGACACCTACTTCAATTACCGTCGTTGCGACTAGCAATTGGATGATACCATCTTTAAAATTCTGCATTACCGATTGTTTTTCGTCCGACTTCATTTTGCCATGAACCAGCCCAATCGTTAAATGTGACATTTTTTCTCTTAGCTCTTCAACCAGTATTTCAGCAGCTTGAGCATCTAATGTTTCCGACTCTTCAACTAATGTACAAACCCAATAAACTTGACGATTTTCCAAGCAAGCTTGATTAACACGTTCAATAATTTCATCACGCCGAGAATTTGGAATAACGACAGTTGTGACAGGTGTGCGACCCGGTGGTAACTCATCAATGATAGACACATCTAAATCAGCATATACCGTCATGGCTAATGTTCGTGGAATCGGAGTGGCTGTCATAATTAGCTGATGAGGATAGTCGTTATCTTTGATCCCCTTTTCCCACAAACTCAATCTTTGATTCACACCAAAGCGATGCTGTTCATCGATAATCACCAGTCCTAAAGAAGCAAATTCAACTTTATCAACAAATACGGCATGTGTGCCAATTAACAATCTAATATCTCCACTTTTTACTTGTTCGTAACGCAATCTTTTATTTTTAGCAGTCAAACGCCCTGATAACCAATCAACAGTAATACCCAAAGGATCAAACCATTGTTTAAAGTTATTATAGTGTTGCTCAGCTAATATCTCGGTTGGTGCCATTAAGACAACCTGAGCGCCATTTTCAATCGCATTTAATGCCGCTAAAGCCGCGACCAACGTTTTTCCAGATCCAACATCCCCTTGAATTAATCGCATCATCGGGACAGGTTTTGCCATATCGAGATAGATATCATGTACAACACGTTGTTGTGCGTTAGTGGGTTTAAAGGGTAACGAGGCTAAAAAAGGCGCTAAAAATTGTTGAGTTGGGCGAAAAATACGCGCTTGCTGTTTTTGGTTATCAACTTTTAACATAAGCATACTCAGATGATAAGCAAGTAACTCTTCAAAAATAAACCGTTTGATAGCAGGATGTTCACCTGTAGATAATTGAGTGATATTGGTACCAATTGGAGGATTGTGAATGATATTTAATGATTCCAATGCTGGTAAAAAATGATTTACTAATGGCTCAGGCAGAATTTCTTTGGGAGGATTACGTTTTAGTAGTAATAATGCAGAAGCCATTAATTTACGAATGACATTTTGAGTTAACCCATAGGTGGTTGGATATATTGGGGTATATTTTTCTTGTTCATCACCTAGTTTATTCGATTTGCTTTCTGGATTTGTAAACAATTTATATTGAGGATGAATAATTTCGGGATACATTTTTCCCTTTTTTATTTCACCATAAGCACTAACCCAACTACCAATCGCTAAGCTTGCTTTAATACCTGCATTGAAATGCATAAATCTTAGTATTGCTATGCCTGTATCATCTTGAATATGACAAATTAGCATTTGTCGACGTCTAACCACCACTTCACACTTGATGATTCTTCCTTCAATAGTGGTGTGTTTACCAATAGAAACCTCGCCAATAGGACAAGAAGAAGAGCGATCTTCGTAACGTAAAGGAAAGTGTAATAAAAGATCTTGAACAGTATAGATACCTAGCGTATTAAATTTTTTTTCGAGGTTACTGCCAATTCCGCTTAATTTTATTATCGGAACCTGACTTAGGAATCGACTTGTCATCATCGCTTATTAATGTTACGAGTGACACTAACAACATCTTGCTGTAGTGAAATTTTACGCATTAACTCATTAAGTTGCTGACGATTTTTCACTTCAACTTGCAAAATGACAGTATAAATTTGTCGATCTTTCTCTTCAGTATTCAGCCATTGCAAATGTGCTTTTTCATCATTAATGATTGAAAGGATATGCCCAAGTGCACCTTGGTTGTTTGAAATATCGACCCATATTTCTGCAACAAATTGCTGAGTGATATCGGTAGCCCATTTTAATAAGATATATTTTTCAGGATTATTTTGGTAACCAGTTACATTTCGACATGATTCGTGATGAACAATTAATCCTTTTTCTGGGCTGACTTGGCCGACAATCGGATCATCGGGAATTGGGTGACAACATTTAGAAAATGTGACTAATACTCCTTCACTGCCTGTTATCACTAATGTTTTATTTGTGTCACTGTTATTTTGAAACAATTCTTTGTGTTCTAAACCTTTGACAATAAAATGACTCATTATATTACCAAGACCTATCTCGGCTAATACATCATCAAAAGAAGGCAATTGTGTTATTTCAACAATCTTAGCGATTTGTTTAGTGGTCAGTGAACTGATACCACCAGTTTTAATTAATGAAAGATTTAACAATCGACGACCTAATTCAATCGCATCATCACGTTTTAACAATTTAAGGGCTTGCCTAATACGTGATCTTGCTTTAGCACTCACGACAAAATTAAGCCAATTTGCATTTGGACGCCCTTCAGGAGAGGTTATGATTTCGACAGTCTGACCATTGCTAAGTGGCTGAGAAAGAGGATAAGGTTTACGATCGACAATCGCACCAATACATTGATAGCCAATGTCCGAATGGACTGCATAGGCAAGGTCAACCGCAGTTGATCCTTCTGGTAATTGAACTATCCTGCCTTTAGGCGTAAAAACATAAATTTCTTTTGGAAACAGGTCAGATTTCACATTTTCGATGAATTCAAATGAGTTGCCCACACTTTGTTGCAACTCTAATAAGCTCTGCATCCAACGCTGGGCTTTAATTTGTGCCGTTGTATTGTTCAATTCATCATTAGCATTGTAAACCCAGTGTGCAGCCACTCCCATTTCGGCCATTTGATCCATATCTTCAGTACGTATCTGAACTTCAACAGGCGTACCATGAGGCCCAATTAACGAAGAGTGTAATGACTGATAACCATTAGCTTTGGGGATTGCAATATAGTCTTTGAAGCGATTAAGACGTGGTTTATAAAGATTATGTACAAGACCAAGTGCACGATAGCAGGCATCAACATCTTTAACAACAATCCGAAAAATATAAATATCCATGATAGAATGAAAATGCTGCTCACGCATTTGCATTTTTTGATAAATCACGTAAATATTTTTTTCTAACCCTTCGACTTCAGCATCAATATTTGCCTCTAATAAACGATTACGAATCTCAGACAAAATCTGTTGAATTAACTCTTTTCGAGTACCTCGAGCAGCTCTAATCACATTTTCAATCACTTTAGCTCGATTAGGATGCATTGCCGTAAAACCTAAAATTTCGAGTTCAGTTTTAATGTGGTGGATACCTAAACGATGAGCGAGAGGTGCATAGATTTCTAGTGTTTCTTTGGCGATTCGACGTCGTTTTTCAGGTCTTAATGCTGCGAGGGTTCGCATATTGTGTGTGCGATCAGCGAGTTTAATTAAAATCACTCGCACATCTTCGGTCATGGCGAGCACCATTTTCCGAAAATTTTCAGCTTGCGCTTCTTGCCGATTACGAAATTTTAACTTATCAAGTTTAGATACACCTTCCACTAAAACAGCTACATGTTTACCAAAATGATTAGTAATATCTTGAAATGTTACCGGAGTATCTTCGATAGTGTCATGCAATAGCGCAGCAATAATGGTTTCATAATCAAGTCGCATATCCGCCAAAATTGAGGCGACAGCAACAGGATGGGTAATATAAGGTTCACCACTTGATCGAAATTGCCCTTCATGTGCTTTTTTAGCAAAAAGATAGGCATCTTGTATTATTTCAACTTGTTTAGGTGGAAGATAAGATGCTACAACCTCTTTTAAGCTATCAAAATATTGCATAGGCAATTCCAGTAGCGCTTATTCGTATGACGGCGTATTTTCGAGAAGGATCGATTCATGAAGTGTTGAACGCACTTCTGCCTCTTCTTCTTGACGAGCTTGAAAATCAGCAGTATCAAGAATCTGTTTATTAACTAGACCATCTTCAATTTCACGTAAAGCAACGACGGTTTCTTTGTCGTTTTCTTCTGGAATTAGTGGCGACTTATTTTCGACTTGTAATTGTCGAGCGCGTCTTGCGGCAACTAAAACGAGATCAAAGCGATTACCAATTTTTTCTACTGCATCTTGAACAGTTACTCGAGCCATTTTTACCTCTAATGTATTTACTAGTTTGCGTAATTTGGAAGATCCGCTATTCTACTTAATTTTGAGGTGAATTGTCTATAATAATGTCTTACTATTATTAAGATAGCCAAAACCAAAGAAATCAAGTTGAAACGCATGTGTATCTCTATTAAAGATCAATCGATTATCTCTAACCAGGTATTTGGTCCAATTAATGTTTTATTTAAAAGATAACGACGCAAGGCATCTAAAGCAATTGCAGCAAGGGTTTGTTGTTCAATTTTTCTTGTTTGTTTTCGACCAGTGTATTTTAAATTTATGGGTAATATTTGATTAGCTGTAGCAATTATTAGCGTAAACTGACTATTTTTTTCCTTAAAATTTACAATCCCTAAGGTTATGTCTGCTCTATTTTTAGTCAAAATTTGTAAAAAGATGCTTTTAAGGTCATCAATGAGTAATGGAGAAACTTCAGATTTTATGATGGGGGCATCTGATTCAAATAATAGGTGACCAATAACGCCTGCGGATTGCTGTTCAATAACGGCAACAGTTAAATTCTTTTCATGCAACAGTTCCGAAACCACTCTTGCTAGACCAAAACCACTTTGCTGAGCAAACCGACCTTCAAAAAGCAAATTATCGCTGACAATAATTTTGATTTCTCGCCATAATTTATCAAGCTCATCCTTTTTTTTCTCTGGCCCAGATAATTTCAATTCAACATATGGCATTGCAGCACGATAACCAATATTAATATCATCTGATGTCATAAGTTTTGTTTCTATTTCAGTGGCTAGTTCACTTTCAGAACGCCCCATAGTAGTCAATTGATAACAAAGTTGTCTTTCAATTCGAGGATAGTAACGTTTAATTTCTGGTAAAATCGAGGTTTGAATCATTTCTTTGAATTCAGCAGGCACTCCTGGAGTAAAAAAAAGCAAACAATCATTGATTTTCATCTGAAACCCACAAGCAGTTCCTACAGGATTATTAATAATTTTTGAACTTTTAGGCAACATGGCTTGTTTTATATTGCTTGATGGCATAATCTTGCCTCGATTTGCAAAATAACGTTCAATTTGATTTAACCATTCTTGATTTAATTCCAATATTTCATGATTAGCTAAAGCAGCTGCTCGTGCGGTTAAATCATCTCGAGTAGGCCCGAGTCCACCATTAACAATAATAATATCATTGACCAGACTATGTGTTTGAAATGTTTTTATGAGTTGGTTTAAATTATCGCCAACAGTATGTCTAGTAATTATGGGTATACCTTCCTGAAATAGAAATTCAGATAACCATGCACCATTGGTGTCAAGAATTTGACCATATAAAACTTCATCACCCGTACTAATCATTTCGATCAATATTTGACTTTTGCTCTGATTCATCATGTTTATTTGCCTTTTAAAACATTCATTGAACAAAATAAAGGTAATTAGTTAATCATCATTATCTTCGTTATCTTTATTTTCCATATGTCCTCTACTTTGCACTAATTTAACAGCGAAATAAAGATCATAGGTAAATTCAATATAGTCATAATCTGGTTTAATGTTCATCTGTTTAAACCAATTTTTGATTGTTTTTCGTCTTCCAGATAATATGAGCACGGCATTGCGAACTTTTAAAGAATTAACTAACTCACTAATTCCAGATAAGACACTTACATCTTTATAAGTAAAACAGGGAATCGCATCAACGATAACATAATTAATTGGTTCTTCTGCTTCATCAATAAAACTGATAATTCTACGTTTAAAATAAGCAATATTAAAATAAGTTAGAGGCGAATTAAATCGATAGATGATCGTATTACTTATTGGTTTTACATCTTGTCCTAATGAGTGAATTCTCCCTGTATCATCGATACCTAATAATTGATCATTAGGTCTAAAAACACGACGTAAAAATAAGAACAACCCCAATAAAACAGCTAAAGCCATACCCGGAATAATTCCAATAAGCAAAACCGCAATGAATGTTGATAAACTTAAATAAAATGCATCTCGATCAAATTTGATAAAGCGAATTATGATTTGAAAATTCACTAATGAAAGAGTTGAGTAAATCAATATTACACCTAAAACACAAGTTGGTATATATTGTAATGGCGATAACAAAAATAGTACGACAAATCCTATTAATGTCGCAGCAATGATTGATACCAGTTGCGTTTTTCCACCATTTGCATCATTTACGGCTGTACGAGATGAAGTACCACTTACCACAAAACCTTGTGATAGACCAGCCGCAATATTTGCCATACCTAATGCTTTAAACTCTACATCAGCATTGGTTTCATAATTATTTTTAGTGGCAAAACTTCTTACTGTAATCATCATACTTACAAAGCAGATAATGGCAATATTTAGCGAAGGAACAACTAGATTTCGCATTAATCCTTTATCAAAATCAACCCAAGCTTCAATTGGGATATAATCTCCAGTGACATTACCTATGATTTGAATACCAAAATATTGAAAATTAAAAAGCCATGAAAAAAAAGTCATGATTATCACTGCAAAGAGCGGAGCAGGATAACGTGGTTTGTATTTTTTCAATACAATTAATATTAATAAAGCAATAAATGAAACAAATGCTGTTCCTAAATGCGTTTGTAAAAGTTTAAGTGGAAAATAAGCAACACGTTCAATGAGATAGGAATAATCGTAACGGAAACCTAACGTTTTAGCTAATTGATCAACAATAATTGTAATTGAAATACCATTTAATAAACCGATCAATATCGGTTGACTTAGCAGATCAGCTAATGCACCTAAATGAAATTTTCCAGCAATAATGCACCAAACTCCAATCATGATGGTCAGCAGAACCACTAATTGCCAGCGTAAAATCGGGTCATTAGCAGCTAAAGGAAAGACAACCGCGGCAACCACAGCACAAGTTGCAGTATCGGGTCCAACTATAAGCTGCTTAGATGATCCAAAAAGTGCATACACAATAAGAGGTAAAATGGTTGAATATAGTCCAGCAATAGCGCCCACGCCTGTTAACTCTGCATAAGCGATTGAAACGGGTAATGAAACTGCCGCTACCGATAATCCAGCTTTTAAATCAAAACTGAAGTATTCTCGTTTATAAGTTAAGAAACTTGCCAGTCCAGGCATCCATAATATAATCTTTTGGAAAAACGTACTGCTGACTAACTTCCCCATTTTATTTCCTATTTTCCTGCTATACTCATGTTATCAATTAATATTGAACCGCTATGAATATTACTGCGTGTTTCAACATCATTACCTATTGCTACAATATTTTTATACATATCTTTTAGGTTACTGGCAATAGTTATTTCATTAATTGGATATTGAATCTGACCATTCTCGACCCAAAAGCCACTGGCACCTCGAGAATAATCACCAGTCACGCCATTAACACCCTGTCCCATTAATGAAGTAACCACAATACCTTTATCTAATTTTTTCAACATATCATCAAAACTAGCATCCGGTTGACTTGGCGAGACTAGCCAATTATGGATTCCACCAGCATGTCCTGTTGAAACTAAACCCAGTTTTCGAGCAGAATAATGACTGAGTAAATAGGTTTGCAAAATACCTTGTTCAATAATATTACGCTTAACTGTTTTGGTTCCTTCACTGTCAAAAGGTGAAGAACCAACACCTTTCAAAATATGGGGATTTTCAAAAATTGTCATCCAAGATGGAAATACTTGTTTACCAATACTATCAAGCAAAAATGAAGATTTACGATAAATTGCCCCCCCACTAATCGCTCCAACTAAATGTCTTATTAACCCCACGGAAACGTCAGCGCTGAATAGTACAGGTACTTGCATTGTAGCGATTTGTTTTGCCCCTAAATGGGCAATAGTTTTCTCAGCAGCTTGTCGCCCTACCCAAGCAGAAGATTTTAATTCATTAATATCACGTGATGAGGTATATGCATAATTACGTTCCATCTGTCCTTCTTGTTCCGCAATTGCAGTACATGATAGTGAATGCGAACTTGCACAATAACCTTGTAGCATTCCTAAACTATTTCCATAAACAAACACGCCATAACGGCTACTAAAATATCCCCCATCACTACTTTTTATTTTCGGATAAGTTAATGCTGTTTGCTCTGCTTGTTTAGCTTGCTCAATGGCATTATCAACGTTTAAATCACTTGGGTAAAATAGATCTAGGTCAGGTGGATTAAAAGCCATCTGATCAACATCACCTAATCCAGAACAAGGATCGGGTGAAGTGTATTGCATAATATTGATTGCTTTATCTATTGTTTGTGAAATAGCCTGTGGTGATAAGTCATTTGTTGAGGCACTACCTTTTCGTTGATCTTGAAAAACAGTGATAGCTAAAGCGCCATCACTATTAAACTCAACGTTTTCTGGTTCTCCTAATCGAGTACTTACACTAATACCGGTTGATTGATTTATTGACACTTCCACTGAATCAACTTTCTGTTTAGCTTGTTCAATGGCCTGAGCAACAATATTGGATAAATTTTCTTTTTGCTTTATAGCATCTTTTTTAATCTGTTCAATACTCATTTTATTATTTTCTACAATTCTGCTAATGATACGTTATAATAAGCCAGAATTGAATTTTAGTTAACTATTAACATAAGAAATCCTATATGAATAAGCAAAAAGATTTACTCATCGATAATGATTTTGAAACCCCTATTGATGAAGAAATTATTTATGTCAGTAAAAGTGAAATCAAACGTGATGCAGAAGTGCTAAAGAAAATGGGCATTGAATTAGTTAGTTTAAGTAAGAACGAACTGACTAAAATCCCACTTGATGAAGATTTACTTTATGCTATTGAGCTAGCTCAGAAAATTAAAAAAGAGGGATATCGAAGACAAATACAATATATTGGTAAATTGCTTCGTAATCGTGATATTGAACCAATTACTCAAGCGTTAGATAAACTTAAAAATCGTCATAATCAGCAAGTTGCTTTATTCCATAAACTTGAAAAGCTACGTGATGAACTGATCGAAACAGGCGATGCAGAAAAAATTATGGCGTTATTTCCAACGGCTGATAGACAACAATTACGTACGTTTGCTCGTTTAGCCAAAAAAGAGCAACAATCCAATAAACCACCAAAAACAGCCAAACAGATTTTTCAATATTTAAAAGAATTGAGTGAAACAGAATAATCTTTATAATGTGCGCTTATTTCTTATCATTAAACAATATTTTTTAACCAAGATAGAGGATATAAAAATGGGACTTTTAAACGTACCAGCAGGTAAAGAGTTACCGGACGATATTTATGTAGTAATTGAAATTCCAGCTAATGCAGATCCAATTAAATATGAAGTAGATAAAGATACTGGTGCGGTATTTGTTGACCGTTTTATGGCAACAGCAATGTTTTATCCATGTAATTATGGTTATATTAATCATACTTTATCGCTTGATGGCGATCCTGTAGATGTGTTGGTCCCTACACCATATCCATTACAACCTGGTTCTGTAATCCGTTGTCGTCCTGTTGGCGTATTAAAAATGACGGATGAAGCGGGTCAAGATGCTAAACTGGTTGCCGTACCGCATACTAAATTATCAAAAGAGTATGATCATATTAAAGATGTAGATGATCTTCCTGAACTACTTAAATCTCAAATTAAGCACTTTTTCGAACAATACAAAGCTTTAGAAAAAGGTAAATGGGTGAAAGTAGACGGTTGGGATAATGCCGATGCAGCTCGCAAAGAAATTCTTGAGTCTTTTGAAAGAGCTAAAAATAAATAATAGCAATAACTCTTATTTACATTAATCAAATAGAAGCCATAGTTACTTACATATGGCTTTTTTATTCGGAATCAGAAATTTCTTCATTAATAATTTTTACATATATTTTCCGGCAGATATTCAAAGATGTCATTTTCGTAATTATCAGTAACTATCTAATCTTAATGCGAGTGATTTAGTGCAGTTTTTTTAGTGCAAACATGTTATTTATTTAATTTAAACTATCAATAATTATTTTTTAAATTGGTTTAATCAAACTCTCTTTTAACTTGTCAACCTTTTTTAAAAGCTAATGTAAACGTTTAAATCATAAATGACACACTTGTATGATACAAAGGATTAGAAAAGTAATCGTTAGAACTAATATTTAAATAAATTTCTTACAACACTTAATTAGCTTAAATAATCTTTACTTTCGAAATAAATTTAAATTTAAAAATCACTTATAATTTGCTATTTATCAAAATAGATCATTCCATATAAAAATTTTATATAAAACTTCATCCTAAGATGAAAAAATTGTCATTAATTTCTTGCTTTCGAATATAAATTATGCGGTAATAGTAACAGACTTATGACGCACTATTTTTTTATGAAAACGTTTAACAATTATGATGTAGTTTTTGACTCATTATTTTAGTTTTATTTGTTGATTAATGAATATTGTGTAAAAGTCTATACGTGCCTTAAAGGCAAAATATTAATTATTGTTAGGATATCTAGTAAATGAATAAGAAAACAGGCCAAGTAAAATGGTTTAACGAGAGTAAAGGTTTTGGATTTATCACACCAACCGATGGGAGCAAAGACGTATTTGTTCACTTTTCAGCAATTTCGGGTGAAGGTTTTAAAACCCTAGCTGAAGGTCAACAAGTGGAATTTGCTATTCAAGATAGCCCTCGCGGACCTGCGGCATCAGAAGTTGTCGTTATCTAATTAATATCGTAGTAAATATTAGTGAAAACGCTCATTTTTTAAATGAGCGTTTTTATTTTTGTAATAATAATAAAATTTGAGCATAAAAAAAGTGACCAAATGGTCACTTTTATGGTAACTAAAAATTAGTTATTATTTTTTAGATACAACAGCAATTAAATCTAAAACTTTATTTGAATAACCAACTTCGTTGTCATACCAAGAAACTAATTTAACGAACGTATCGCTGATTTGGATACCCGCTTTTGCATCAAATACAGAAGTGCAAACTTCACCTAAGAAATCAGTTGAAACAACATCATCTTCAGTGTAACCAAGAACGCCTTTCATTGGACCTTCTGAAGCCGCTTTGATTACTTTACAGATATCTTCATATTTAGCAGGTTTTGCTAAACGAGCAGTTAAGTCAACAACAGAAACATCTGGAGTTGGTACACGGAAAGCCATACCAGTTAATTTACCATTCAACTCAGGAATAACTTTACCTACTGCTTTAGCAGCACCTGTTGATGAAGGGATGATGTTTTGTGCTGCACCACGACCACCACGCCAATCTTTGTGAGATGGGCCATCTACCGTTTTTTGAGTAGCTGTAGTTGCATGAACAGTTGTCATTAAGCCTTCAACGATACCAAAGTTATCATTGATTACTTTAGCTAAAGGCGCTAAACAGTTAGTGGTACATGACGCATTAGATACGATATCTTGACCAGCATAATCTTTATCATTAACACCCATAACAAACATAGGCGTGCTATCTTTAGAAGGACCAGTTAAAACAACTTTTTTAGCACCCGCTTGGATGTGTTTACGAGCAGTTGCGTCATCTAAGAATAAACCTGTTGCTTCAGCAACAACATCAACACCCACTTCGTTCCATTTTAAGTTTGCAGGATCTCTTTCAGCTGTAACGCGAATTGTTTTGCCGTTAACGATTAATTTGCCATCTTTAACTTCAACAGTACCGTCAAAACGACCGTGAGTTGAATCATATTTAAGCATGTACGCCATATACTCAACGTCTAATAAATCATTGATAGCAACGATTTCAATATCAGAGCGTTTTTGTGCAGCACGGAAAACAATACGACCAATACGGCCAAATCCATTAATACCTACTTTGATTGTCATAAAAATTACCTTCTTTATTTGTGTTAAATGATAAAATAATTAGCAGTAAACTACCAAATTTTTAAGGTTTATTCAAGCTGATTCAGAATAATTGGCAAGAATAAATTAAAATGAAATCATCTTAATAATCATAGGATATAGGTTACTTATATTTTAAATAAGATTGTTATTGAATTAAGCAATAACAATGATAATTTAACTTAATTATGAGACTTAAATTCATCATAATTAAGTAGCCCAATATCCCTCTTTCCCAATATTAGATAATCACGTGATTACATTAAATAAATTAAAAGGTATCAATTAATCCATAGTCAATGTTAGGTTATGTTAAGAGACGATTAAAATAAAAAATCCCACATTATCAACTTTGTGGGATTATATTTTGGAGTCATGATAAACAATTATTATAAAGCACTCATCCTATCAATAAATTGTTTTAAATAGTTTCTGATATCTTCACCTTGCGAATAATGTGCTTCAAGTTTTAACGTTGATTTGGATTTCCACTCGCCTTCATGTGAGTTATGAAATTTACTTGGAACATCGCCCGAATAGATATAATCCGTTTTAGAAGAAATTGCTTCGCTTATCAATCGTTTAGAATTATTGATATCACCGGTTATTTCGATATCAGTAGTAAAAATGTATTTTTTCGAATTAGTGATAGTCTTTAAGTTGAATTTTTGTTCTTTATAAATTGGAACTTTGATTTTATTACCATTATCATCGGTTTTCTCGCTCATCCTTTCTACATATTTTTCTGTTTTAACTTCATTTGTTTCATACGGTTTCATATGAATATAGTCAGATTTGGCACTAATATCTATGATGACATTAGCTTGTGAGCTATGATTAACAAAGTATATATAATCAACGTTAAAAACTTGTTTTACCCAACTAAGATAGTCGGTATCTTTAACATACACATTAACGCGTCCCTGTAATTTACATCGACTCGCTCTAGCGCTGGCATCACGGTATGAACCGAACTGTGCATATGCTGAATTGGCTGCCTCATAATATTTAGCCGCTTCACGATAAGTTTCGCGTTTATAAGCTATTTTTTCAAGTAACGCAGCTTTTTCGTAATACTCCTTTGCTAGTGCAGTGACGTGCTTTCTTTTATTAGCCTCATAGAGTTTATAACTATCTTTATATTCGCCTATTGGCTTATAAACCTCCCAAGCTTTAAGGTATGCCAAGGAAGCTTCCTGATAATTACCTTGTTGCGAAAATGTTTTACCTAAATCGTAATGGTGCTTTGCTTCAATATCCAGATGTTGCTTTTTAGCATTTTTATATAAAGTAAAAATATCTTTATATTTATACCGTTCTGAACCTTTTAAATATAAGTTAGCTTTTACTTTGTAACTTTCACTGTCCGTACCCTTTATCGAATTACCATAATCGTAATATTCTTTAGCGATAAGTTGATCTAATTTACTCGCTGCATATTTATCGTTAAAAAAAGCGACAGTTTGACTATAAAAACGATTGACTAACATTAAATTGATTTTTCGAAGCGATTCATAACTATCAATACGTGCTTGATAATCAGTTCTAGCACTACTATTAATGATTGTCTCGTAATGTTTCATCACATTACTGACCAAAACTCGTAACTTTTCGGCACTTTCCTCATTAAATTTTGCCGCTCCTTTTTCACCAATGTTAGCGGTTAATAAGCTAATACTTTCCACATATTTCCCTTCGTTATAAGCTTGTTCAGCCGTACGAACATGACATGCAGTTAAACAAAACACCAACAAAATCGCTAAAACTATCCGCATATTATTTCCTTTCTCTATTTATTAATTAATTATCAGACAGTTAGAATAAAAACAGTTTGATTTAGTGATCTTATGAAAAAAATTAACCTTATTTTTTTCATTTAATGCTAAATTTTTAAACAATAAAGATGATTAATTTAAGAAATAATAAGACTTTTAAAGCAAATTCTTTATCATTATTAATATTTTTGAAAAGTCATATTATAAATTGAAGAAGTCGATTTTATTGTCAATATTCGCTTCTTTTGCAATCGTTAACTAGCGTGATTGAGACAAATTATCCAATTTTTTTGGTTCATGTGTTACCCTTTTAATGACAATGACTAAATATTGCCGTGAGATATAAAACCATCATTTAATCAGTTAATTAAATAAAGAATTCGCTATTTTAGAATATAATTAAACTAGTCTTTTTAAACCTAATTTATAAATAATCTAATATTACTCACATCAAATCACCTCATTTTCAATACAGCCTATAAAGTGATACAATCATTTAATATTAAACAATGCCTAATACAATAATAAGTTTCACCGATTTATAGGGTTTTAAGACAGTTACCTTGTTACTTAAGAGCAAAATCAAAGATTTTGCGATAAAGTGAGTAATATTAGAAATAGTAATCGCCTGAGTTTTAGATAAAAAAGAATTGAAAAATATGACCGAATACGACAACTTCACCGACCACACACCAATGATGCGACAATACCTAAAATTGAAAGCAGAAAATCCGGATATTTTACTGTTTTATCGTATGGGTGATTTTTATGAGATGTTTTATGATGATGCCAAACGGGCTTCGCAACTTCTTGATATCTCGTTAACAAAAAGAGGCTCTTCAAATGGTGAACCTATTCCAATGGCAGGCGTGCCTTATCATGCAGTTGAAAGTTATTTAGCAAAACTCATTGCGTTGGGGGAGTCGGTCGCAATTTGTGAGCAGATTGGCGATCCTGCTACCAGTAAAGGGCCTGTTGAGCGTAAGGTTGTTCGTATAGTCACCCCTGGCACAGTAAGTGATGAATTACTTTTAGAAGATCGAAAAGATAATTTGTTGGCTTCCATTTGGCAGCACAAAAATCATTTTGGTTATGCAACTCTTGATATCAGTTCTGGTCGTTTTTTTGTATTCGAATGCGATAACGTTGAAGCAATGCAAGCTGAACTACAGCGGACAAATCCGGTTGAACTTCTTTATCCTGAAGATTTCGAATCGATGTCATTAATTGACAATCGTAATGGCTTAAGACGGCGCCCATTGTGGGACTTCGATCTTGAAACAGCGAAACAACAGCTTAAGTTACAATTTGGAACGAATGATTTAGTCGGATTTGGGGTTGAGGATTGTTGTTATGCATTGTCTGCCGCTGGTTGTTTATTGCAATATGTGAAAGATACTCAGCGCACAGCCCTGCCTCATATTCGCTCTATCATTAAAGAGTCAGCCTATGATTTTGTTGTTTTAGATGCTGCTACTCGCCGAAACTTAGAAATCACCGAAAATTTATGTGGTGGCACTGAAAATACGGTTGCCGATATATTAGACAAAACACAAACCGCTATGGGAAGCCGAATGTTAAAACGTTGGTTGCATTCGCCTATCCGTAATGTGGTTATTTTGCAAAATAGACAAGAAGCCATTAGCGAATTACAACAAGATCTTGGTGATATTCAACCGATCTTAAAGCAAATTGGTGATCTGGAACGAATTTTAGCCAGATTAGCGTTAAGAACAGCACGCCCACGCGATTTTGCTCGTTTACGTGATGCCTATAATGTATTGCCAGAATTACAACAATTGTTAAATCATCACTCATCACCTTATTTAATTGCTTTACGAGCTAAAATCAATCAATTTGATCAGATAGCCGATCTTTTAAATCAAGCGATTGTTGAAGCCCCACCCGTTATTATTCGTGATGGAGGGGTGATTGCAACTGGCTATAATGCCGAATTAGATGAACTTCGTAATCTTGCTGACGGTGCAACGAATTATCTGGAACAACTTGAGATTCGCGAGCGTGAAACGCTAGGTATCGATACCTTAAAAGTCGGATTTAATGCGGTACATGGTTACTATATTCAAATCAGTCGAGGGCAAAGCCATTTAGCGCCGATTCACTATACCAGACGGCAAACATTGAAGAATGTTGAACGTTATATTATTCCAGAATTAAAAGAATATGAAGATAAAGTGTTAACCTCTAAAGGTCGTGCATTAGCTTTAGAAAAACAACTTTACGATCAACTTTTTGAGTTACTATTGCCTGATTTAGCGAATATGCAAATGAGTGCCGATGCAATAGCTGAACTTGATGTACTAACTAACCTTGCTGAACGTGCTTTAACACTTAATTATCAGTGCCCGACATTATCTAATAGTGCAGGAATTGAAATTAAAGATGGTCGACATGTGGTTATAGAACAAGTATTAAAAACACCATTTATTGCGAACTCGCTTTTGCTATCACCAAACCGCAGAATGCTTATTATTACGGGCCCAAATATGGGCGGGAAAAGCACCTATATGCGTCAGGCCGCATTGATTGTTTTACTGACTTATATTGGTAGCTTTGTTCCTGCATCTAAAGCAGTTATTGGGCCTGTTGATCGCATCTTTACGCGAATAGGTGCATCAGATGATTTAGCATCCGGGCGTTCTACTTTTATGGTTGAAATGACTGAAACAGCCAATATTATGCATAACGCAACTGAACAAAGTTTGGTACTTATGGATGAAATTGGTCGAGGCACCTCAACCTATGATGGGCTTTCATTGGCTTGGGCATGTGCAGAAAATTTAGCTAATCACATTAAGGCGATGACCCTATTTGCTACTCATTACTTTGAATTAACTCAACTACCTGAACATATGCAAGGTGTCTATAACATCCATTTTGATGCTATTGAACATGATAATACCGTTGCATTTATTCATGAAGTTTCTGAAGGTGCAGCAAGCAAAAGTTTCGGTATCGCCGTTGCGGGTTTAGCGGGTGTGCCTAAAACGGTTTTAAAAAGGGCTAAACAGAAATTAAAAGAGCTTGAAATGATTTCAAAACAGACAGCGAACAGCCATGTTGATAGCTCGCAACTTTCGTTTGAAACTGAATCAGAACCGTCTGAAGTTGAAGAGGTTTTAAAACGTATTGATCCTGATGCATTAACACCGAAACAGGCATTAGAAATGTTATATCAATTAAAAAAATTACTTTGATATACAAATGATTTTAAGACAATACATTAATCGATTTATTGAACAATATGATTATTTAGTCATATAAACATAACACCGCCAGTTTATCGATACTGGCGGTTTTTATTTAAAGTCAAATTACTGCCAATATTTCTTTTTCGATGTCTTACCAATACCCGGATTGAGACTGTTAGTCGGATCTAATTGCTGATAGAATTTTTTCAAATCAGCGTTAGCTTGATATAAATGACCAACATTATGTTCAGCGGGATATTGTGCGCCACGCTGATCTAAAATGGCTAACATCTCTTCTTTCACTTTGTGGCAATCTGTTCCTTTTTTGGCAATATAATCTTGGTGAAAAACAGAACAAAAGAAATGCCCATAATATAATTTATGAATAAAATGCTGACTTATATTTTCCGGTAATGTTTCAAACCAATCTTTATCATTACGTCGTAAAGCAATATCCAGTGCCACCAAATCTTCAACCGTATCCGAATGGACACTACGATAAACAGTTGCAGCACCAGCTGTCGCAAACCGATGCAACATCGCCGCTTCTGCTTCTTTCTCATTACAATGAAAATAGTCGCTTTGTTTGTTTTGAAAAAATGTTTGCAAAAATGCCTGAGCTTCCGCTATGCCATCATCGGCCATTTTTAAAATAAGATGATGTTCAAAACGATCACGATAATCACGAATAGATTTAGGTAAGTGGTTAGGAAGTAATTTACTCACAAACACCGCAAATCGATCTGAAAAATTATTGGGGAAGAATGGAATTTTTGTACTGACACGATCAACGAAATTTTTAAATGCATATAAGCGAGGAATCACATTAGTCCCTAATTTTTGTATGGCTAAATAGATATGTTTACCATATACAGCAGCGATATCAAATGCATCACGATGAATATATTCGCCCGATACCGGCAAATTTTTAAAGTGAGCTAAAATATGACGTCGGATTTCATCAAGATCATCAGTATTATTAGTACCGATATAAAATACTGCACTATTTTTTTCGAGTGGAAACGTATCTAATCGTACAGCAAATACCATTAACCGACCTGCACTACCCGAAGCTTCGTAATGTCTAGTTGGATCGGCATTAAAACGCGCTGGCGTATCAGCATCAATCTCACGAACATGATCGCAATAATGATGATCGTGTCCTAAACCTGCATCATGATTAATATCCTTTTCAGTATAAGTATGATTTTGAAGATTTTGTAAGATAGTCTCTGGATCGTCACCTAATTCAATCCCTAAATGGTTAACCAGATGCAATTGTCCTTGATCATCTAATTGAGCAAATACGGCCATTTGTGTATAGGCAGGCCCATGCTGGATTAAGGCACCACCAGAATTATTACACACCCCACCCATAACGGATGCGCCAATACAAGATGAACCTATTACCGAATGCGGCCCACGATTATATTTTTTCAACTCTTTTTCAAGTTTAAATAGCGTACTGCCTGGCAAACAAACCACTTGCTCACCATTTTCAATCACTTGAATACCTTCAAGTCGACGAGTACTGACAATTACCACAGGCCTATCATAATCATTACCGTCAGGTGTAGAACCACCGGTTAATCCTGTATTTGCCGATTGAGTAATCACAATGACATCGGCTTCAACACACGCTTTTAAAACTAGCCACTGTTCAACTAACGTACCGGGTAAAACCACTGCAATAGCATCACCTTCCCCAAAACGAATACCTTTACGATAAAGTAATGTACGGGAAGGATCAGTTAATGTGTGCTTTTTGCCCACAATAGTTTCTAACTTTTCAATCAGTTCTACCGTCGTATTCTTACTCATATTATCTTCCTTATACCTAAATGGATATCGCTTCAGTATTGATTATATTATAACCATTACTGTTTATTGCAAAGCATTTTAATTATCGTTAATTTTTTATAAGAAAAATAATAATTTTTAGTTATAACAAAGAATTATATAATTATTGAATACCCATTTTTAATATTAAACATTGATTACATATCATTTTTTATTTATGTAAAAATAGCATGTTGATTAAACATCTGATTAGATAAAACAAGAGAAGGTCAACTAACAATAAAAAAATTATTGGATACTATTTGCAGGACACATTGGGGGATTAATCACTCGCCTTTGTAGGACTTAAATACCTGTCTGTTTGAGATATTTTACTAAACATTAATAATTTGCTAGAAACTGTTGACGTTCCGCTTTATTAAAGTAAGTCCATGCGACAAAACGGCTAATTTTTTGTCCTTGTGCCATAGGCACAATTTTTGTCTCAATAGCTTCAACGGCTTCTAGGTGTTTTCTAATTACTGGTAATGACTCTTTTTTTGAAACCAATGTCGTAAACCATAAACACTGTGTTTTATAATTGGCACTCTCTTTTATCATATTACTGATAAATGTACTTTCGCCACCTTGACACCATAACTCCATATGTTGCCCACCAAAATTCAGTACTGTTTTTTGTTTTGAATCACCCAATTTTCCTAGATTTTTGAGTTTTTTCTGGGTACTGGCTAAGGCAGCTTGCGCTGACGCATGAAAAGGAGGATTACAAAGAGTTAGCATATAAAACTCTTTAGGCTGAATAATCCCATCAAAAATTGCCGAGCGATTTTTTTGCAATCGACATTGAACAGATCCCTTGAGTAACGAATTAGCCTTTGTGATTAATGATGCAACTTTTATCGCGGTTGGATTGATATCGCTACCTACAAATGACCATCCATATTCAGCCCGACCAATAATAGGATAGATCATATTGGCTCCCATACCGATATCCAACACCTGAACTTTTTTACCCGTCATCATGATATGTTGATTATCTTCTGCCAGCAAGTCGGCCAAATAATGCATATAATCGGCTCGTCCGGGTATCGGAGGACACAAATAATCGTTAGGAATATCCCAATAAGAAAGTTGGTAATAGGTCAATAACAATGCTTTATTTAACATTCTGACAGCGTCAGGATCAGCAAAATCAATCGATAAATTTCCATATTGATTTCGTTTAACAAAAGGTGAAAAATCTGGCACGGCTTTAATTAATTGTGCAAAGTCATATCCATGGCGATGTTTATTGCGAATATGTAAAGGCGATGCGTTGACAGTTGGTGATCGTTTTTGCATGTTTGTTCCAGAAATGTGTACTATTATCTATTATAATGACGTTTTGCTGTGAGAAAAATACATACACGATTAATTAAGCGCCATTTACACACATTGTTTTCACATCTTAAGTATTAACTTAATAAAATAATTAAACTTTTTAGTATGATTTTTGATACAACTTACTGTAATAACAATTACAATTAAAATATTTGTTATAATAGGTTATAAAAGAATACTCAAAGTACACCTAATGAATCATTTAATTAAATTATCACTAACACCATTGTTTATATTAACATTCATCCCTTTCGACTTGTATGCTGATGATTTTAGTGGTCAACATCTATCACTCTGTTGGGGTATCCCATTTGTTGGTATTTTGTTGTCGATTGCGTTATTACCATTATTGATACCCCGAATATGGCATCACCATTATGGCAAGATCACCATTTTTTGGACGTTGCTCTTTATGGGATCAGCATGTTATTTTTTTGGGTGGCAATCAACTCTTGAGCTAACTACTCATGCAATATTCGCTGAATATATTCCTTTTATTCTGTTATTGTTGGCGCTGTTTACCGTATCAGGTGGTATTTTAATCAAAAGTGAAATAGTCAGTACGCCAAAATTAAATGTTTGCATTTTAGCAGTCGGTACTTTATTAGCGTCAATCATGGGAACAACCGGCGCAGCCATGCTAATGATACGCCCACTTATCAGAGCCAATCGCAATCGAAAACAAGCCGTTCATATCATTATTTTTTTCATTTTTTTAGTGGCCAATATAGGAGGGGGATTAACTCCACTTGGTGATCCGCCACTATTTATCGGTTTTTTGAAAGGTGTCGATTTTTTCTGGACAATGAGCCATATGTTATTACCGGTATTGTTAACCTCAACATTATTACTCACGATTTTTTATTTTATTGACCGCCACTATTTCCGACTACAGTATGGTAATCTACAACAAGCTGCAATGCCCAAAATTGACAATTCCATTAAGTTTTATGGTTTAAAAAATGGAGGGCTGTTGATCCTGATTATTGCAATGGTTCTATTATCTGGAATATGGCATTCCTCTATAGAGGTAACGCTATTCGGGACTCATCTTAGTTTACCTAACCTTGTCCGAGATGGCGTTTTTATCATTATCACCCTAATTTCTATTTGCATAACTCCGAAAAACATTCGCGCAGCTAATGAGTTTAATTGGGAACCTATTATTGAAGTAGCTAAACTATTCATTGGTATATTTATTACAATCGTACCAGTTCTGGCCATTTTAAAAGCAGGCAGTGACGGAGCGTTATCGCCACTAGTTTCATTAGTCAATAATCAACAAGCGCACCCCATTAATAGTATGTATTTTTGGCTTTCCGGGTTACTATCAGGATTTTTAGACAATGCACCAACTTATCTCGTCTTTTTTAATTTAGCATCGGGTGATGCAACAATATTAATGACTTCGCTTGAAAAGACCTTATTAGCCGTATCCATGGGTTCTGTTTTTATGGGTGCTTTAAGTTATATTGGGAATGCACCTAACTTTATGGTTAAAAGCATTGCAACCCAAAATCAAATCAAGATGCCTAGTTTTTTTGGGTATATGAAATGGTCAATAGGGATTTTAATTCCAGTATTTATTGTTAATAATTTATTATTTTTTACATATTAACCCTTAAGGTTTAATTGAAAAATATAATAATATCAGATGAATAGAGTTTATTGATAGTAACGTTAAATATTTGATATTTTAATGCTATGACACTTTACTTAATATCCTCTAATCGGGTTAGCATTAATTTTTGATGCTAACCCGATGTTTTTTCGTAAAGCAATTAATCCATCATCACAGATTAAGATGCTCACTTACACACCTTAACAAAAATTTAATTTCTGATTTTCGCCACCACCCACCCCGATCATATTTTGATCAGAAATAAAAGATTTTTATCTATACATACTACTAAAATAGTAATAGAATTACCCGCCCTTAACTCTTTAATCACAATAAATTTAATTTAAATAAACAGTTTACATTAAATTTTTATACGAATGTAAAAATTGTTAAATTTAATTTTTACATAAGCCGTTAAGGGAATTACTGTTAACTTATAATATTAATAACAAAGTTAACTATAAATAAAATCTAATAGAAAGTTAGCTATAAATAAAATCTAATAGGATGATAATATGAATAAAATTTACAAATTAGTCTGGCACACATCTAAGCGACAATGGGTTGTTGTTTCAGAACTGGCAAAAAAAGGAAAAACGAAAAGTACAAAACTTCTAGCCGTAACAGCATTGGCTTCGCTTTCTGCTAATGTTTTAGCGGGCCCTTGTTCATTCAATTCAAACTTCCAAATAATTGTTGATGGAAATCAATGTGAACTTAGTGAGAACAGCTATACAGGCGTACAAATTCCAGGGAAAGATAATAAGGTCATTGCTGTTGATAATGGTGGTAAACTTACATTTAATCCATTTGCCAACAATGTAACCATTACCAGCAAAAACCAAAATCATGCTTTAGTTATTGGGACGACAGAACCATATCCTAAACAGAACCCTATAAATAATCGTCCAAATTTAGGGGGAACAGTAACTGTTGAAGGTGATTTAACGATTAATCTTAACGCTCAAACGTTACCACCCGATGATACGAAAAAACAATACCGACCAAGCAGTATTTTATTAGGGGACAACAGTGAATTATTGGTTAATGGAAATTTAAACATCAATCATACTGATTTCTGGCCCGACAAAAATGATCAATCTCAAACAGAATTTGAAACTGGAGCGCCAATTGATGTATCTCTCACTAACGCCAATTCATCAAGATTGACTGTACGGGGGATAACGACTATAAAATCGAATGGTGACGGTATTCGTAATGGTTCTGAAATGAATAGTACTCAATTGGGCGGAATCCTTAATTTTGAGAAAAACGTCGATATTCAAGCAAATTATGTCGGTTTAAAAAACAGTGCAGGTACGACGACTTTTCATGAAAATTTAAATATTGATGTAAAAGAAGGGAAAGGTATAGCTCAAACTTCTGGTTCAATTATTATTAAAGGTGATTTGGATGTCGTATCAAACAAATTGGGGAATGCTGGCCATAATTCCATAGATATCTATGGTGGCGAGATAAAAGTTGATGGTATAACCAAGATTGAATCCTATGGTACAGGAAATCAACGCTATGCATCTGCAACCTCATTATATGTATCTGGACAAGGGAAAGTATCTTTTGGTTCTGAACTTAATGCAACAACCAATAGTACCAATGCCAATAATACGGATACAGGTAACGGTGATGTCATAAAACTTCAAGATCAGGGTGAAATTAATCTAGCGGACAAAACAATACTTACTGCAAAAGACTCTGGTAATGGTATAACCATGGGGGGACAAGGTAGATTAAACCTAAACCGAGAAACCACTATTTTCACCGAAAAGGGCGATGGTGTCAACATTAATGGTGGAACAATCAATAGTGATAAAGCCGTTCAATTAACCATCAGCTCTAATGCTAATAATGGTAATTTGATTAAAGTCAGAAGCGGTAATGTCAGCTTAGCCAGAAATACTACACTTAATGCTAAACACTCTACTCACGGCATAAATGTAGAAGATGGTACAGTTAATCTGAATAAGCAAACAACTATCACTACACAATCGGGCAATGGAATTTATATTAGCGGAGGTAACATCATAGCCGCTGATGATTCACAATTAGACATAAATACGGCTGAATCAACCGCTATTTATCAAACGGGGGGAAATCTAATATTAAAAAATACAAATATTAAATCTCCACAAAATTATAAAGCGGTGATTCTTGATGGTGGCTCACTATCTAATTTAGGTATATTAGCTATTGAATCTAAAACAGATACTGCAGCGATACATAGTACTGTTGAATCTGGCAAAACAGCTGTATTTAATAATGCAGGAACGTTAGATACAAGTAAAATTGATAATATTCAATCAATTATCAGTCATGATAAAACTGGTACTTTAGAAATCAACAATACAACGACTGGTGTATTGAATTCTGACAATGGTAATATTTTCACAAACACATCAACAGGTACTATCGTCGCGAATAATGCCGGTAAATTGTCTGGTAAAATAGATACAGGAAAAGGGATTGTTAACTTAAATAACTCAGGACTTTGGGAAACCACTGAGTATTCGAAGCTAACCAATGTCACAAATGCCGGTACCATCCATTTCAAACATCCAATAACTGCTAATCGTAGCAGTAGCGAATTCTTCACGATTGATATCGATGGGGATTATGTCGGTCATGAAGGTACATTGAAAATGCATACCATATGGAATGCTTCAGACGACGAAAACGGTAGTAGCTCCAACTCTGATGTTTTAAATATTGCTGGTACAGCCAAAGGTACAACGACCATCGTCCAAGTATCTGCAGATGGTACAGAACGCATTATAGATGGAAATGTAAAACAAATTGAAAAAAGTTTAGATAGTATTTCAGTCGTCAATGTTGCCAATAGCGGAACAGACATTGCCTTTACAGGTAAAGCTCAAACTACCGGTTTGACAGAAGTCCAGTTGGCTAAACGTACCGTTGATAACCGAGATGAATATTACTGGACAATGAAAGCTAAAACCAAATCCCAAGCAGAAACAAATAAAACTATTTATGCAGATTCAGTTGCGGGTTATACGCTGATGCCAAGTGTTAATTTTGAACAAGGATTCACAACTTTGGCTAATTTAAGAGAGCGTCGTGGTGATCTTTATTGCTTAGATTGTGCAAATGATAATAGCCAAAATACTTGGGCTCGTATTTTCGGTAAAAATCAAAAACAAGATGGTAAAGAACGCCTTAAATTTGATACGAATATTTTCGGCTTACAAATTGGTCATGACTTTTCAATTACCCCTCTAGATAATAACGGTCTGAATTTATTGGGTGGTTACATCTCTTACAGCAAAGCTAAAACCGATTTTTCTGATAAATATCGTGCTAAAGATGGCATTATAACTAGTAATAAAAAAACAGGTAAAGGCGAATCAGACAGCTTTAGCTTGGGTATTACTAATACTTATTATACAGGTGGTGGCACCTATGTTGACTTAGTTGGTCAATTGTCTTACCTTCGAAATAAGTATAATGCTCTTACAGGCAAAAATCCTTCCACTCAAACTGGTTGGGGCATTGCGCTATCGGCTGAAGTTGGCCATTCTTTTCCATTAAACGGAACAAGTTGGTCTATCGAACCTCAAACACAATTGATTTATCAATATCTGAAACTTGACAGTTTTAAAGATAATGTTCGTCATGTTGATCAGAATAATCCAGATACGTTACGTGGGCGAGTTGGTTTAATGATTGCTTATAACGCCAATGATAATGAAAGCCGAAGTACTTCGATTTATGCTATCGGTAATATTTTACATGATTTCTATAGCCCAGATGACGTCAAAATTGGACATGACAAAATTAACGAAAAGTTTAATAAAACTTGGGGTGAAATCGGTCTAGGATTAAATATACCTGTGACCAGTCAAAGCGAACTTTATGGGGATATCCGTAGTGAGCATAACTTTGGGGGTAGTAAACGTCAAAGCTTCCGAGGTGATATTGGTCTGAAAGTAAACTGGTAATGATAATGTCTACCACATAATATCAACTGATATTTATGTGGTAGAAGTTTTAATTATTAATAAAGAACTTACTGATGTAAGTTCTTTAAATAAATAGAAATTTCCGCTGTTTTATTTCTAAATCTATTCATGAGATTAAAATTTTGCAGAAGTTTGAAAGCATTTTTTTTCGAAAATTCCCAAATAATCTTTTATAAATCAAGACAATAAAAATCTATTTTAGTCAGTTTTAAAAACGGTAAAAATTCATGTTGATTAATCATAATGCATTTGGATTAACGATAGATAATTCAAAAATAATACCGAGATAACGACTCCCGCCTTTCGATTTTAAACAAATATCTAAATAGATATAGATTAACCTTTTAATTCCTTTAGACTCGATATTGAATAACATACTTAATACCTAATCTGCTTTTTAAATATACAAAACAATATTATCTTAAAACAAATAATTGTCTAACAGGTTGAGTTAAAAATATTTTAGGATTAGTTCCTGATTTAGGAAAGCGATAAAATAGTAAATTGATGGGGAAAACGTTTTGAATCTTATTTTTAAAAAGATCGCACAACATTATTGCAAAATGCTGTACGACCCTTTGGTATTAATTAGCTGATCATCTTAATCACTACCAACCAATTATCATTCCTACATTACCTGAAAAGCCTTGACGCGTAGTACTACCTAAACTATGTTCATAACGAACATCACTATAGATATTCATGTTTGTTATTATCGGTAATTGCATACCAATACCTAATTCAGCCCAAGTATGCGCAAACTTTTCACTTATTCTATCACGACCAATTTTAGTTTTTTCTGGATTAACAAAATCATGCCATAAATTACCAATCGCATAAAAAGATTTGCGTTGAGTAACTCGACTATCATCCTGATAAGATAATTTTAATCCAAGGCGACTACGTAAACCATCTTGAGCATTCTGATCGACATGGCGAACGTTATCCTTAAAACTACTTAAATTAAGATATTGATAAATCAATTGAGCCTGTGGTTCAATTGACCAACTTTTGTCAAATAATGAAAAAGATTGACCAACCTCTGCTGATAATGCTGTAGCCCAACCATGTTGACTATTAGGATTATGGCTATTTTTTGCATGATATTTGTTAGTTAAATAGGATAATTGCCCCACTAAATCTAAATACCCACCGTTATTAGTAAAATAGGTATTGGTTAAACCTAGACTGATGTTTTCTGATTTACCATTTCCTGTTTTTTTATCATGAGCAATAACACCATTTTTAGCATGATATTTATCAGAAAAATCAGTATTTGCATTTGTGTAAGCTAAATAACCACCAAGCATAACTATATTTTGGTTGCTTAACTGTTTTACATAAAAATCATGCCCAATTTGTAAGCCATAAATATTGGCATCAAGGTTCAACCGTTGTTTACCATCTTGTTTATGATGTTTACCAAAGAAACGCCCCCAAGTATGATTGTCGCTAAGATTACTACAATCAGAACACGTTAAATCACCACGGCGTTCCCTCAAACTAGCAATGCTTGAATATCCTTGTTCTAAATTAACACGAGGCATAAGTGTATAACCCGCTACAGAATTGGCATAAATTAGCTTAGCATTCTTGGCGTTTGAACGTAGATTTTCATAATTAGGCTTAGCATTTGTCGACATAGTCCAAAAATATTCATCGCCATTGTCGGTTGTATGTTTTGCTAACTGAACTTCAACTGCGCCATTTGTTTTTGCAGTCCCAGTGAAAGCCGTTTCACCATTACTATCAGAAACATAAACAACAGGAACAGAGCTTACGATTTTTCCTAAAGTTTTAATATCACCTTCAATTATATTTTCTTTTCCAGTTTCTGAAACAGGGACAATTACTGTATTTCCAGTTGCAGAACCGTTAATTTTTATTACATCAGACAGAGTATTTCCATCGATTTCATTATCAGCTGCGTCCCATACAGTATGCATTTTCACGGTACCGTTTTTTCCAACATAATTACCTTTAACATCCATAACATGATATTCAGTTGGTGAATTATGAACAAATGAAATGACACCGGCGTTAATGACATTATTTAAATTTGAGTTACCATTAATATACCATTGACCAGTATTATCTAGGTTGATGGTACCTACATTAGCATCCATTGTTCCGCTAAGTTTTCCTGCATTATTAATATTGATGGTACCTGGTGTGATATTTTTAAATAATGAGCCTTTATCAAATGAAAGATCCCCATTTATGCTATTATTTACAATAAATGTACCGGTACCTTCATGAATAAACATATTTTCAATTGATGTCGAAGTCGGATCTGATTTCAATGTTCCATTATTGTTAAATGTTGTCGTATCATCACCCATGACAGCGGCATGGACTATTGATATATCATTATTTGAATTTAAGGTGATAATTCCATTATTCGTTAAGGTTCCATACCATAAATGGAGCCCCTTTCCAGCGGTAGTAATTGTCGTATTTTTATTTAACGTTAGATTTCCTGAATATTTTTCATTTCCATCCTTGTTGCCTAAGCTGATTCCAATACCACTGACTTGACTATTATTAATGATTAGATCATTATTAAACGTAATATTTCCTCCATTACGTATCGCATCAGAACCATCAGTGTTAAACGTTGCAACACCATTGACCGTTACCACATTGTTATCTTTTACAACTTCCAGAGGTGCGCCAGTAGGGTTTTTTTTAGTTATCGTTAAATCACCTTTAACTAATAAGCTACCCTTATTGTACATATAAATACCACGAGAGACTTTATTACCCGCAATAATTTCCAAATCACCATTAAATATTGTCGTCCCACCTTCTACTTGAGGTCCCCCATTACCGCCGCCTATCGCTAGCGTGTGATTACTTGAATAAGAAGGACTTATCATTTTTACCTTATCAGCGGTAAATATTGCAGTTGTATTTTCACCTTCAATGCGAGATATATTAGTACCATAGTAATCACCGTTCGAAAATTCGCATGTTGAACCTTGGTTAGCATACGCTTTGTTACCAGCATAACAATCAGCATAAGAAACATAGGAAGTGCCCATTAATGCTGTTAATACTAATATTTTTTTTAATTTTGATTTTCCATTTCGTAATACTTCAGAAGTCACAATCCATCGTTGGAGTGATACGTTCCATACTAATTTATATTTTTTTTTCATATTTTAATTAATCTCACTTAAATCCATAATCTAATTTAGGACAACGCAATATTTCTATTTTGCTTCGAAATTGTTTGTATGATTCTTGCCAATCGTTCGAGTTTTTAATTTTGTTAACTTTCATCTTATTACTACTACTGAATATCGAATTATTAGCTTAAATCACCAATATAGAAACTTCGGATATAACATCATGAGACTAATGTTTTTTTCAGTATAAAAATAATTTCCACTTAACAGTCAAAAACGCATAAAAAAAATTGATTTTTATTAAATTTCAAATAAAAAAATTAATTTAAATAACAACCATATCTTTTTTGCGCTTAGCATTTAATATTAATCTTTAAAAATTGTAAATGACTATTTTTTAAAGTTTTATCAATGAAAATTAAAACTAATTAACGAACTTGATTAATCAAAATTAAAGCTAAAAAAAATTTTACAGATTGAGTTATTTGTTAGTTATAAAATATAAAAAAGTGAATTAAAAAAAGGAGTTATGCCAAAATTTTACGGTGATTTTTTGAGCGATTATTGACAAGTAAAACTGTTTTTTTTTAAATCTTAAAACCTTCGGAAATGACTTTTTTGAGAGCGTTAAGTTTTATCTATTTCTTTAATAAGATTTTCAAATTGATAATCATCTATTAACAATCATTAATTAATCTTTACTCAAAAAGTAATTAGATATAAATTTTTATTCACTACAAAACCATGCAATCATTTATCTTCATTATTACAGGATTTTATAATAGAAATTTAAAACAAGTTGCAAATCTACCTATAAACGAATTTAGTTCACTTGATACTTTCCTAATAAATGTTGTTATAATGACCCGTTTTTTATCTAACTTTGAGAGCTATCTATGTTAAATCAGCTTAAAGCAATTATTCAGTATCTTTTACCAAAACAGTTAATTACCGTTATCTTTGGATGGTTGGCAAAAAAACCGTTGGGAAAAGTGACCACATGGTTGATAAAAGGCTTTTGTAAACTTTATAAAATCGATCTAAGTGAAGCTAAAATAAGTAATATAACCGAATATAAAACTTTTAATGATTTCTTTGCTCGTGAATTAAAAGACGATGCTCGTCCTATCGATACATCTGATAATTCAGTTGTTATGCCCGCAGATGGTATATTAAGCCAATTTGGAAATATCCAAGATAATCAATTATTACAAGCAAAAGGACACACTTACACATTAGAGTCATTGCTTGCATGCCATCCTGATATGATCAAATTTTTTAAAAATGGCGCTTATGCAACTACTTACCTTTCTCCAAAAAATTATCACCGTTTTCACATGCCATGTGATGGAATATTACGAGAAATGATCTATGTCCCTGGCTCGCTATTTTCAGTAAGTAAAGCCACAACAGAAAGCATTCCCAATATTTTTGCACGTAATGAACGTGTTATCTGCTTGTTTGAAACTGAGTTTGGTCCTATGGCACAAATTCTAGTTGGTGCAACAATTGTCGGAAGTATCGAGGTTGAATGGGAAGGCATTATTACTCCGCCACGTGAAGGTATCATGAAACGCTGGACTTATTCAGGCGAAATTAAACTATCTAAAGGTCAAGACATGGGCTGTTTTAAATTGGGTTCAACAGTGATCACACTTTTTGCCTCAAATGCAGTTGAATTTTCTTCTGAACTTAAATTAGGTGATACAACTCGTGTAGGTAAAAAATTGGCCGAAAGGATCTAAGTTTATGTTGATGCGTTGTTTTTTTTATTGTTTATTAATATTTTTTTCTACAATTACGCTGGCGGAAGAATCATTATCGACGATTAATAATGATGAACAACTTTCGGAAGTGATCAAAAAATTAAATGAAAAAAATGAAGATCTCCGTCAAAATATGGATTATCAAAAAACACATTTAACCAGTATAATTAATGAACAGAACAATATTACAACGCAAATATCGCATGTACAAAATACGTTAGCCACTCTCGATGAACAAGGAGAGTGGTTAAGCTTTTCAACCGCACTTGGTGAAACTCTTCGCCAACAACTTCTACGGTTACCTGAAAAGCCAAAATCTTTGGCGCTAGATGCTGAAATTGCCGATGCAAAAGTTCAGCAACTTAATTATTCAAATAGTCTTAGTGAACTTGACCGTTATCCCGTGATAGTCGGTTCTCTAAATAATTCCAAGCTAGCTTCGCAATACAAACGTTTAATACGCGAACAAGGAGAATTATTAAAAACACTAATTTCAGGCACAGATACCACTATATTGGAACTAACCAAATTAAAAATTGCCAATAAACAATTAATTAATGCTATTGATGAAGTTAATGATGCCGCACATCGTTATTTTTTCTGGGTTGCCGATGTTAATCCGCTTTCATTAAGTTTTCCATTGAATTTAGCGAAAGATGTACATTATGTTATCTTTTCTATTGATACCTTATCACAATTATATAAAGCAACCATACAAATACTGGTCACTCCCAAATCACTATTTTTACTAATCATTTCACTCTTATTAGTTTTTGCGCACTTTAAAATGCGCTTAAAATACAATCTATTTTTAAATAAGTCAGCATCTCGAGTTGGTAAGGTTACTCAAGATAATTATTCACTCACTATAGAAGTTGTCATTTATTCTGTGGTTATGGCTTTACCGGTTCCGATATTATGGGCAGTTATTGGTTATGCATTACAGCTGAATTGGGATTATCCAGTTGCTGTTGCTCTCGGGTATGGTGTGAATGCTGCAGCACCCATTTTATGGGTGTTTATGATCTCAGCGCATTTGGCATCTCAAAATGGCCTATTTATAACCCATTTTGGTTGGTCAGAACATAGCGTTCGTGCCGCAATGAAATATTATCGGTTATCTGTATGGTTAGTCATACCATTAGTTATGATTGTCATGAGTTTTGATCAGTTTAGTAATCGTCAATTTGCTGCAACTATTGGACGTACCGCTTTTATTATTCTTTGTTTTGCATTAGTGTTCATGACTAATTCCATTCACCGCGCAGGCGTACCACTTTATATTGATAAAAAGGGAATGGGGGATAATTTACTTAGTCATATTTTGTGGATCATATTATTAAGTGCGCCCTGGCTTGCCATTATTGCTGCCTGTTTAGGTTATCTCTCAACAGCGCAAGTATTATTAGGTCGTCTTGAAGCCTCGGTCATTATTTGGGGTGGATTATTAGTCATTTATTTTATGATTCGTCGGTGGATGTGGATACAAAAACGTCGAATTGAATTTGAACGAACTAAACAACGCCGTCTCGAACGGATGCAAAGAGCGAAAACTTCAGAAGAAGATCTGTCTGAAAATGTCGATGAGCCCGTTATTGATTTGGATGTGATAAGTGCACAATCATTGCAATTAGTACGTTCAATCATTATGTTAATTGCATTAATTAGTATGATATTACTCTGGTCTGAACTTCATTCTGCTTTTGCTTTCATGAATAATATAAAGCTTTGGGGGACGACCACCATTGTTAATGGAGCAGAAATTGAACAATATATCACTTTAGGATCACTATGTATTGCCATATTGGTTATGACAATAACCGTTCAACTCGTTAAAAATTTACCCGCCTTACTTGAATTGGGTATTTTACAACATTTAGATTTAACACCAGGAACAGGTTACGCAATATCAACAATTTCTAAATATATCATTCTAATGATCGGCTGTACGATTGCATTTTCATTTGTTGGGATAGATTGGTCAAAAATACAGTGGCTAATTGCAGCACTTGGTGTTGGTTTAGGCTTCGGTTTACAGGAAATATTTGCTAATTTCATTTCAGGATTGATCATCCTTTTTGAAAAGCCTGTTCGTATCGGGGATACCGTAACTATTCGCGATCTTACAGGAAATATCACAAAAATTAGTACACGAGCCATTACTATTGTTGATTGGGATCGAAAAGAGATTGTGATGCCAAATAAAGCATTTATTACAGAACAACTGGTTAACTGGTCTTTGTCTGATTCGATTACACGAATTGTACTAACGATACCGGCTACCATCGATGCCGATAGTGATCTAGTCATAGAATTACTTCAAAAAGCCTCTGATGAATGCGAATATGTTCTAAAAGACCCTGAACCACAGGTCTTTTTAGTGGATATTCAAGAAGGTATTCAATTATTTGAACTCCGTGTTTTTGCTGCTGAAATGGGGCATCGCATGGTGTTACGAAGTGCAATCCATAAATTGATCTTAGAAGCCTACCGTGAAAAAGGTCTGACACTCCCTTTCCCACCGTTACAAACCAATTTAGAAGCTTTGGGTCGCAAAAGTGGGCGTCGTAGTTATATGGTTGGAACGGTTTAACCAAAAAATGTTTCTAACCAGGGTACACCAAAAGTCCCTGGTGCTAACAGTACAAAAGCCCATATTGGTGCAGAGGTAATGTTAGCCAAATTAAATTTGGTGGTTGGCATATGCATAGCACCAGCAATCAATGGCACTATCGCTCTTAGCGGTCCAAAAAAGCGACCGATAAAAACGCCTAAGGTACCAAAGCGTTCAAAAAACTGTTCTGCTCGAAAGACCAGTTTGGGATGGTTTTTAAGCGGCCAAGAATGGATGACTTGATGATGGTAATGTTTACCTAACCAATATGAGATTAAATCCCCCAAAGCGGCGCCTAATGAAGCTGCAATTAATACAGGTACAAAAGAAAGCGTACCTGTACCAATCAATGCGCCTGCACCTAATAATATAGCCGTTGCGGGAACCACTAACGAAATAATAGCTAACGATTCACCAAATGCTAATAAAAATATAATTGGCAAAGCCCAGATTTGGTGATTTTCAATAAATTGCATTATTGTATGCGTAATTTCATTTAATGACATAATTTCATCACAAATTATCAATTGATTATAGATGCCTATTTTATCATAATAAGTAACTATTAGCGTTAAGTTATAGATGTATTATTAAAATCTTATAACTAATTTTAAGTAGGCTAATACAATATTTTATCGAATTTAGATAACAAAAAGTGGCTATTTAGATAGCCTTAACGTTCAGTTATAACAGATAGCCAGAGAAAGTCTATGACAATTGGTTTAGAAAATATTACGGTTAAAAAATTTAACAGTAATCAATCAATCCATTCAGAACATGATGTTTTAGCTATAGAAACCCCCATTGCTTTGGTTTACAACGGTATATCACATGTTGTTATGATGGCAACTCCTAAAGATCTAGACTATTTTGCTATCGGTTTTTCATTAACAGAAGGTATTATTCAATCCATCGATGAAATCTACAATATTGAAATTATCAAAGTAATTAATGGTTATGAAGTTCATATTGAACTCTCATCACGACGTTTTTTTGAGCTTAAACAAAAACGCCGAAACCTTAACGGTCGAACAGGTTGCGGTATCTGTGGTACTGAACAGATAGACCAAGTTTGCACCTTGTTGCCTATTTTATCTTCAAATCATTCCATTAATTTATCCCATTTTAATCAGGTATTGTCGGCATTAAAACGTGTCCAACCCGTTGGTGAACAAACGGGGTGTACCCATGCTGCAATCTTGCTTGATTTACAAGGTAATTTTATTGCTGGCTTCGAAGATATAGGACGACACGTTGCACTGGACAAACTATTAGGTTTTCGAGCTAAACAACTCAGGAATAATTCGAATTTTTCTGAAACTATTGTTGTCGTATCAAGCCGAGCCAGCTATGAAATGGTACAAAAAACCATTAATTGTGGAATTGAAATATTAATGGCTGTTTCTGCTGCAACATCGCTGGCTGTAGATATGGCAGTTAAAAGTAATCTAACCTTAATCGGTTTTTTCAAAAATGAAAAAGGGGTGATTTATTCAGGTAGTCATCGTATACGCGAATAAGTAAAAACACGAATTTAAATATGAATTTTATGTGATCTTTTTCTCGTTTTTAAAAAAAGATGATTAATTATTTTTTAAGATATGACATACTACTGCGATTTTAGGGGGCGTGTCATATGTAATAACGCAACCATACATTCTCAAAATGAAATTATGAATAGTACAGTAATCCAGAAAAGACGAATTATCATCAAAATTTATACTCACGAACATCTACAGACAATTGAAGGATACATCCATGCATCAAACATCTGATATTCAACAAGCGGTTAGCTATATTCAACAACAAACCAATAAAAAACCAACTATTGGTATTATATTAGGGTCAGGATTAGGTCCTTTTGCCGATACGCTTGAAGATGCAATCCATATTCCTTATGACACAATACCACATTTTGCAAAATCAGCTGCTGTAGGACACTCTAATGAATTAGTAATTGGTCAAAGCGGCGATAAAACAGTGGTTGCAATGAAAGGACGTTTTCATTACTACGAGGGATTTTCCTTAGATCAAGTCACCTTTCCTGTGCGGGTTATGAAAATGTTGGGCGTTGAAAAACTGATTATCACTAATGCTTGTGGGGCAGTGAATACCAGTTTTAATCCTGGTGATTTGATGCTGATTACTGATCATATTAATTTGACGGCAAATAATCCGTTAATTGGACCGAATAACGACGAGCTAGGCGTACGTTTTTTAGATATCAGTGAACTTTATAATAAACAATTACGTTCAACCGTTTTAGAGGTTGCTAAAGAACTCAATATTACCTTACGCCAAGGTGTTTATGCTTGGTGGACAGGACCAACTTATGAAACACCAGCCGAAATCAGAATGATCCGCGTATTAGGTGCTGACGCTGTCGGTATGTCAACGGTTCCTGAAGCGATTATTGCACATCACTCAGGGATTAAAACGATAGGTATATCCTGTTTAACTAATATGGCTTGTGGTATTTTGGATCAGCCGCTTGGACATGAAGAAGTGATTGAGACAGCAGAACGTGTAAAATCAACTTTTTTACAATTAATTAGTAAGACTATAGCCCGTTTTTAATTAACTTTGTTATTGTTGTGATGTTGTATTAAGGGTTTACTTTATATCAGGTATCAGTAATGAACATAAGCAATAGATTGAAAATAATGATGTTTTTCCAATATTTTATTTGGGGAAGCTGGCTAGTAACTTTTGGTTCGTATATGAGTAACACGTTACACTTTACTGGAGCCGAAATTGGATTTGTATTTAGTTCAAAAGGACTTGCAGCATTAATAATGCCATGTATTATTGGCATTATTGCCGATAAATTTTTGCAACCTAAATACTTATATATGCTATGCCATTCAATCTGTGCGGTTGTACTTTTTTATGCGGCATCAATCACACATTCTACTCCCCTATTTTGGGTCATGTTAGCTAATGCTTTTGCATTTATGCCGACAATTGCATTATCTAATTCGATTAGTTATCACTGTTTAGATAATAATAATATTGATTCAATGAAAGCATTTCCCAAAATTAGGGTATTTGGTACTGTAGGCTTTATTATTGCAATGTGGATAATTAGTCTACTAAAATTAGAACAGAGTCATGCCCAACTTTATGTCGCTAGCATCGCATCAATTATACTCGTCATTTACAGTATAACGTTACCCCAAATTACTATCGATAAAATGCTAAAACAATCATGGCATTCTCGATTAGGATTAGACGCATTTATACTTTTCAAAAAACCAACAATGGCAGTGTTTTTTTTATTCGCAATGTTAATTGGCGCTATTTTACAAATCACTAATACTTTTGGTACGACTTTTTTACGTGATTTTAATAAAATCCCTGAATTTAAAGATAGCTTAATTTCGCAATATCCTGCTATTTTATCTTCTGTATCACAGATGGCTGAGGTTGCATTTATCCTAACTATCCCATTTTTCCTCAAAAAATTAGGGATTAAAAAAGTGATAATGATAAGCCTTATAGCTTGGACTTTAAGATTTGGTCTGTTTGCATTTGGTGATCCAACACCTCTTGGTTTTGTTTTATTAATGCTATCAATGATAGTTTATGGTTGTGCATTTGACTTCTTCAATATATCCGGTTCAATATTTATTGAAAAAGAAGTCAAATCAAGTATACGTGCAAGCGCACAAGGTCTATTTATGACCATGGTAAATGGGGTTGGTGCTTACTTAGGTTCAATATTAAGTGGATTTGTAGTTGATATGTTTACTCATAACGGAGTTAAAGATTGGCAAATGATATGGCTAATTTTTGCATCTTATGCATTAATATTAGCTATCCTATTTTATTATAGTTTTAACTATCACCATATAAGCAATAAACAAATTAAGCAGTAGCTTAATCATTTAATATAATGGATTATAAAAAAATGTTTATTATCTAAATCAAATCAATTCGTATTCATTATCATAATTAATTTAATGAACAGAATGAAACACAGGGTTGTCTGACCCTGTGTATTTTAGTCTGTCGATAATTATCGACAAAATTGTTGTTAAAAGTTTTGAGATATAACTATGAAAGAAAAATTTTTAGGCGGTTTTTTAGTGTTTTTAGGCGCATGTAGCTTTGGGGTACTTTCCTCTATTGTAAAAACTTCTTATAAAGCTGGATATACATTAGGCGAAATTACAGGTGTACAATGTTTTTTGGGTATGCTTATTTTATGGGGAATCCATATCATTGTTAGATTCCTTAAGAAATCCAAAAACTCATCAACTAAAAAACATCAATCAACAAAAAAATGGAAAGTATGTATTGTTGGTGTCTTTCCCGGTTTAGTCGGTATTTGTTACTATCAGTGCGTTCAATTAGTTCCGGCATCTATTGCTATCATTTTACTAATGCAATATTTATGGATCAGCATTATTATTGATTTTGCTATATTTAAAAATCGTCCTAGTTCTATTCAAATTGTAACAGTTGGCATTATTATCGTAGGGAGTTGCTTAGCAGCAGGCATTCTTAATGAAACGTTTCGTTTAAATTTGGCAGGATGTTTTTTCGGCTTATTAGCAGCATTGATGTATTCATTATTCATTACAACGAGCAGTAATATTGGCAACGATTTACCAACATTGGAAAAAAGTGCTCTAATGATCACAGGTGCTTGCATTGTTACATTCTTAATTTTTCCACCGTTATTCTTTTTCAAACTTAATCTTTTAGATCCTCTTTATCAGTTAGGCTTTTTACTGGCATTATTAGGCACTGTTTTACCGCCTTTCTTATTTTCCGTAGGTATGCCCAAAATAGGCATTTCATTAAGTGCTATACTTTCAGCCGCAGAACTTCCAGTTGCGGTAACATGTTCCTATTTTTATTTAAAAGAATCCGTTTTGTTAATGCAATGGATTGGAGTGATTATTATTCTTTCAGCTATTACACTATTAAATTTTAAAAATTTAAAAAAAGGCGCATGATAACGCCTTTTTTTAAGAGTTATCCACACATATTCTTTTAACTAAATATCGACTTAAGATGCAAGACACAACTAAATAACTACATATAATACATCCTAAGATTATTGCATTCAAATTTTCAAAATTGATACTCTTATAGGACGCTCTTAATTTATTTTTTAATATAATTTCATAAATGCAAATAGGTAAAACACCACATAAAAAGCTTGAAATTGTTACACAAAGAAGCATACTTATAATTAATTTTTTAATGTTTATTAATGAATCAATACTTGAAAAAGTTTTATATACGGAAAAATAGGTAACTAGGTATTGTATTAAGATCGTTAAGAGTGAGCCAAAAATATTTATAAACAATAATTGATAATTTTTGTGAGGAAAAATATCTAGTAATGACTGAAAATTGTTTATAATGACAAACATTGCACTTGGAATGATCATGAGAACAGAATAGTTGAAACAATTTATTTTATTTTTTTCTAAAAGATCAGCTTGAAAAGTCTGTCTTAGGTTTAGATTTTTTTTTTGCAAAAACATAAAAAACCAAATTTATAAAAAATATAATTGCTGTAAATATGTTAATAGAACTGATTAAACGTATAAACCATCTAAAAAAATCACCTAAACCTATAGTTCTATACTTATCAAATATAAATGAAAAATTATGGATGATAAAATCATCACATTTAATTTTCAGTTCATATAACAAATTTATTAATTTATGTGATGTCCCAAATAAAACAGTCGCAATTATAAGAACTCGCCACAAATCTCGACGTAGTAGATGTAAACGATAAGTTTGACAACACAAAATTGCGGTGACAAAAAATAAAATATAAAAACCAAAATTAAAATAAAAACAAAATATAAAATAATTAAAACTGTCTTTTATATATTGAAAATAAGAATCTATAGTTCCTTCAGGATTAGTGAAGAAAGATACAGAAATGGGTACAAAAAAGTCTAGTAAAATTAAGAAAACAATAAATATTAATGGTAATTTAATTATAGATTGGCTTTGATTGGCGTTCATTATATTCCTTTATCCTAAAAATCCTTTTTTAAAAAGAATACTCATAACGACTATCGAAATCAATAGAAATTTTTGAAATTTATATTCAAATCATTGGTTACATTAAATATGGCGTTTAAGCCATTGGATAAAGATATCTGCTTTAGGGTTATACTTGGTTTGTGGTTTCAGTATATAGTACCTTTGTTTACATAAAAACTCCATTTGTGGAAATGGCATGATAAGTTCCTGTGTTTCTAAATATTTAGTAATTAATTGTTTTCTACCCATTGCAACTCCAGCATGATTAATCGCTGCCAATACAGCTAAATCAGAACGATCAAATATCATTTTCCGCATATCGTTAAAATCAAATGATAATGAAAAATTATTCGCCCATGTTTTCCACTCTTCTAACATTGAGTCATGCCCCCATGCTTGGCTATCGTGCAATATAGTACAGTTATTTAATTTCTCAACATTATCATATAAGTCTTGTTTCAGTGCATAAGCGTGACTACAAACCGGAACGATTGACTCATTCATTAAATGATCATAAACGATTTCCTCATAGCGTAAAGCATCAAAATAGATGGCCAAATCAATACGATGGCGATTGAAGTTACTTACTTCATTTCCAGATAAAATATTTAAACTAATATATGGGTATTGGCGATTAAATTCCGATAATTTAGGTATTAACCAACACTGAGTAAATGAAGGTTTTGCATAAATCGTTAATGTCCCTGCTGCTTCTTGATTCGTTATCCCCAAAATTTCTTGATTTAAATTACGTAGTGAGTTTTTTACAGCACTAAATAAATTTTTTCCGTTATAGGTCAACTCAATACGTCTATGAAATCGTTGGAATAACTTAAATCCAAGTTCATCTTCTAATTTATTGATTTGATGGCTAACGGCACTAGGACTAATACAAAGTTCCTCAGCAGCTAAAGCAAAAGAAAGATGTCTTGCTACCGACTCAAAGGTATGTAATTTTGCCAATTGGTAACGATTGATAATACGATTTTGAGTTAAATAATTATTTTCATCATACATCTGTAACTTCTCCTGTACTTCGTTTTTTAAAACTTTTACTAGCAGTTTTAGGGCCACATCTTTACATTTACAAACATTCATGTCGGGTAGAATTAGAAGAAAGTAGTAATGTTGGCTTTAAATTACTTTTTGGGATGAATTTAATTCATGTTAAGTTGTTTATTTATCATTTGTCAAATAATAATCAAAAACATCTAATAATAACAATGTTTAACCGCTTTGAAATTGGACAATATGAATTTGCTAACACTGATTTTATTACTATTAATCATTGAGTTATTCTTATTTGTTTATATCAATTTCAAACGTTATTTTTTCATCTATTATTCTATAAGTAAATGGATAAGATTAGTAATATCAAATAATTTTTATGCAAATATAGCTAGAATTATAACCAATGCTAATTGTGTTGAAGTAATCAATACCATAACCATTAGAACAATAGAAATTATAATGAATCGGTTTTTAAATTTTCCTTTTAATATCAATATCAAGACTAAAATTAATATTTTTTTTAAAAAGCTATATTGCAGTCAGTTCTTTTATTTTCACCAAATTATTTTTATGCATTATTAGAAGTCATTGTTTCTTAATACACTGAAATATATGAATATAATATTTAAGAAGCGTTTAATAATGAGTTATTTGCTCTTGTTTCTACATGAAATGTTTTTTTATTAAAAATGATACAAGGAACAAAATATGATATTTACAGGCCTTGAAAATTTGTTACAACACCACCATATAAGTATTATCCAAAAAAATTTGGGTAAAATGAATTGGTTTGAAATTAATGTAATAACAGTCGAAGAAGAACTAAATATTACATTAGTAGTAAATAAATTAAGCGTAATGGATTTTGATCACAGATTAGTAAGATGTATTCCTTATCAATATAAATCATTTCCGGAAGCGGCTGTAACAAAAGGAATTATTAAGCCACATGATATTATCAAATCGAAATTAATAATACCCCTTGAAAATTGTTATCAATATAACATGTTGAGTCGTTTATTACTCAAAAATCTAGTCATTTTTAATGGGGCACTCAGAAATTTAAAATATTTTATAATGATATTATTAATTAGTTTTAGCTTTTACCAAGCTAAAAATTATCATTTTATTGATAAATAATTTGTTTATTTATCATTGAAAATCCAGATTTACTATCTCATTAGAAGTAATTTAGTCAATTTGACTTTTATTATTTAGCATTGATTTTTATTTAATTTTAATTATAGCTACTTAATTAAAGCTATTAAGAAGGAGGCGTTAAAAGTGTAAGCGCAAGCTTACAGAAAATTGAGCAAAAAATTATTGTTTTGTCATTTGAATTATCAAACTTAAATAGCATTTAAACAATTTGTTATGAAGGAAAAACTAACAAAAATTTGGAAATTTAGTTATTTAATACTGTTGTAATACCTTAAAAAAGTATTCACAGAAAACAAGTAACAATCGTTTTTTTCATTGTCCGATACATTGTTATATTATTGTCCTGAAATAGAAAGGAAGTTATAGAATGAAGACACATAAAAAACCATTATTTACATTAGTACAAAGCAGTGAGTCAGTAACTAAACAAAACACTTTAAGCTATTTAGATTCTAAATTAAATTATCCGGATTGCGTTGATGACATTATTGCACTACGTATCAAGGAGCTTAAATTACATCATACAGAGTATAAAGAAAAAGAGTATAACGAAAAAAATACTTTTCGTAACAATAAAGAGTTTTCATTTATATTTGGCGAAGTATTTGAATCAGAACATCATGAAAAACAAATCGGTATGCTAAAAGATGAGATAGCTTTGGCTAAAGAGTCCAATAAAGTAAAGGAATTACTTGGTACTCGATTAAAAGAAATGGCTAAAGTATACCCAGATGTTGAACTTGATCTAAGTGATGTTGATGTGATCCCAACACAAATAAAAGAACATTTGTTTGCTCCACCTTTAATCTTAACTGAAGATAATGCCATTATGCTTTGGGATGATTAAAAAACTGTTTTAACAATAATTAATAATACGTATAATAAATTACAGGGTACCAACCCTGTAATTTATTTAATAAGTTAGTTTGTTAGGATAAATATAAAGAATAATTAAAATTAACTGTTAAAGGCACTTTCGCCATGGCTATTGATATCCAATCCTTCCCGCTCATGCTCTTCTGATACGCGTAATCCAACCGACAAATCGGCAATTTTATAGGCAACGAATGCGATAATAGCTGTCCAAACAACACAGGTAATCACACTCAAAAATTGGATTCCTAGTTGGCTTAGCATATTCATGCCTTGAGCATAACCAATACCGCCTAACGATTCTGCTGTAAATATGCCAGTTAGCAGACAACCTACAATACCACAGACGCCATGTACCCCAAATACATCACAGGTGTCATCAATTTTTAACATTTTTTTAAGAGAAGATACGCCCCAAACACCGGCAAAACCACAAATCAAACCAATTAACATTGCGCCACCAACGCCGACAAATCCTGCGGCTGGCGTTATGCCAACTAATCCAGCAATGATCCCTGAAGCAGCGCCTAAACATGATGGTTTACCTCGCAACACCCATTCGGCAATTGTCCACGCTAAAACGGCCGCTGCCGTTGCTGCAACCGTATTAATAAAAGCTAGACTGGCAATCTCATCTGCTTGTGTTGCCGATCCCGCATTAAAACCAAACCAGCCAATATAAAGAATTGCTGCCCCTAAGTACACATAAGGTAAATTGAAAGGTTTTAAGGGCTCACGATTATAACCGATACGATTTTTGAGCAGATAGGCGCCAATTAATCCGGCAACTGATGCATTAATATGAACCACCGTACCACCAGCAAAATCTAATGACCCTTCATCGCCTAATATCCCCCCGCCCCAAACCATATGAGCCATCGGTATATAGGCGAATGTAAACCAAATTACCATAAAAATTAATACTGCTGAAAATCGAATACGTTCCGCAAAAGCCCCCAGTATTAAACAGCAGGTAATACAGGCAAAAGAGCCTTGAAAAGCGATCCAAATCAACTCATAAATCGTTCCCGACAAGTCCGTTATCTTCACACCAATCAATAAAAAATGATCGAAATTACCAAAAAACCAATTTCCTTGACCAAAGGATAAGGTATAGCCATACGTTATCCAAAGTACGGTGATTAATGAAAAGGTAACCAATACTTGTGACAACATGGATAACACGTTTTTAGAACGTAATAATCCACCATAAAAGAGTGCGATACCCGGTACAGACATAAATAGTACCAGTGCAGTACAAGTCATCATAAAACCATTATCTGCTTTATCAGCAATAGGAACTTCATTAGCCAATACTGAACCAGAAACCAATAATCCAAACACTAAAATTACTTTTTTCAACATAATATTATCCCTATTTATAGTGCTAATTCATCGGTTTCACCCGTTCGGATCCGAACAACGTGCATCAATGGCGTAACAAAAATTTTTCCATCACCGATTTTGCCGGTATAAGCCGCCTGACAAATTGTGGTAATAGCTTCGTCGAGCTGATCGTCACTGATCGCTAACTCTATTTTTACTTTAGGTAAAAAATTAACAGTGTATTCTGCACCTCGATAAAGTTCGGCATGACCTTTTTGCCGCCCAAACCCTTTTACTTCTGTAACAGTTAATCCAGTGATACCAATATTTGAAAGTGATTCTCTGACCTCTTCTAATTTGAAAGGTTTAATCACAACAGTCACTAATTTCATCTGTGTAACTCCTCATCTTTTACTATGGGTAATCAACATAATGCAAAGGTTATGCCAGCTTTGATTAAGATTAATTTGTTGTGATTTTAGATAAGCAATGATGAAGCGTTATCATGCAGGTATAAAAACATGAATTGAATATCAAATGATTGAGCTGATAAGCTCAAATTGGTTATCAAGAAAATTTGACTTGATAGCGTTTGATGCACTAATCTGGTGCTATTGCGTTTTTGTAGTGCCTCTTAATCTATTCATTAATTTGATTAGAAGGTCACCATTAACTTGCGGTATTCATCATAAGCAAAGTGATCAGTCATGCCACTAATATAATCTTGCAACAAACGACAACGATAATAGAACTCCCAACTTTGAAAAGTGTCTTTCGTTTCATCTTTATTCTTAATAGCTTGTTGATAAGCATCCCGATGTTTAGCGGAAAGTTTATGATAAAGCCGTGTTTCAATCGGGTATTCTTTGTGATTATCGTCTTTTACTAATTTTAAAAAATCATGGGTTGGCATATCGAGTAAAGGACTATAGATATCTAACAATCCACTGATAATTCGGTGACCTTGTAATTCAATATTTTCAACAGATTCATGATTAAAAACATATTTAACTCCAACCGTTTTAAAGATATTTAATAATTTATATTCAGCCCCGTTACCTTCCAAGAGCGCATTATTAAATGAACCATGGTATATCTCCTCGATATTTTCAATAAAACGCTCAGCAGCATGAGGGACAAGTTTTGTGATAGTGTTAACACGTAAATACATGAAAAATTGCCCAATAGCTATCGCATTAAATTGATTTTGTCTTAGATTTTCATATGAACGCTCGACAACTTTATCAAAAAGATCACCAGGTTTGGTTGGCCCCCAAGCGTCCTTTAAATATTCATAAAGTTGTTGTACAGAAAATAATTTTTTTTCTACCGCATCTTCAAGATCGGCAATACAGTAAGAGATATCATCTGCTGCTTCCATAATATAAGTGAGTGGATAACGGTGAAAAGGTTCAATATCAAGTTGTTCAGATAACTCTTTGATAAAAGGCTCTTCAGATAAGTAATATCCCGGTTTTTTCATCAAATAGGAGAATTTAACAGGAACTTCACGCAACCAATAGGCTGGTTTGGAATATTTTAATATTGATGCAATTTGCGAATAGGTGAGATTTAATCGCAAAATGGTATGAACTAATCGTATGGCTTGTGCATTACCTTCAAAATTGCATAAGTCTTGACGGATTTTACTTTTTAACTCCTGAAGCTCAGTATTATCCGTTTTTTGTATTTCAAGCACAGGATAATAAGATGATGCATGAATTTTTAATCGTGAGCCAAACCATTGGTTAATTGCTTTTTCACCAAAGTGTCCGAAAGGAGGATTACCAATATCATGCATTAAACAAGCCATTTCAACCAAACTTTCAATCGGCATAATAACTTGTTCTAATCCCAATTGTGCCAGTTTTCCGGCGTTGCTAAGACGATGAATGATCTCTTTAACAATATAACGCCCTACCTGTTGTACTTCCATGGAGTGGGTTAATCGTGTTCTGACAACTGAATTACGCTCTAATGGAAAAACTTGTGTTTTTTGCTGTAAACGGCGAATCGCAGCAGAGTTAAGGATCCTTCCTCGATCGCTTTCGAAACAACGAATTATTGAGTAGAGATTGGTTATCTTTTCTCGGGTTTTGCTTGCGCTACGTTGATAGTTAATTTTTTTATTAAAGTCGATCATACTCAATCCCTTGTATTCATATTATTATAGTTTCTGTTCTGCCCATTCAATAGCCGATTGATATTCTATAGGTAAAAACGATATCAAATTAGTTAATGTTTGCTTTAATTTATCTGGATTATCATGCGTTAAATTGATATGCCCTACTTTACGCCCAACTCGAACTTCTTTTTCGTACCAATGCAGATGCACTAAATCTATCGATAACCATTTTTTATTGAGTTCTGTACCGATTAAATTCACCATAATTGAAGGGGTAAAGACATCTGGCTTAGGTAGTGGCAATCCTAATAAAGCCCTTAAATGCAGTTCAAATTGACTAATTGAAGCACCATTTTGTGTCCAATGCCCACTATTATGCACACGAGGCGCCAGTTCGTTAATGAGCAAATCATTACCCATCACAAAACACTCCATCGCCATGACACCCACATAATTTAGTTTATCCATAATAGCCGATAACATGTGTTCAGCTTTTGACTGTAATGTTTTGTATTCATCGGGTAAGACAACACTCATTTTTAGAATACCGTCTTGATGTAAATTGTTAGTCAATGGATAAAAAACTTTGTCCCCATTAGCATTACGAGCCCCAATTAGTGAAACTTCTTTTTCAAATTTAATGGTTTGCTCAACGATCGCATGTCCATAAACTTCATCGGGTATATTGACGTTATTTTCATCGTTAATCCGCCATTGACCACGACCGTCATATCCGCCTGTTCGACGTTTGACAATCAAACGTTGTCCTAACTGAGCAAACAGATTTGTCCACTGTTGTTGATGTTCAAGTGAGTGCCATTTCGCCGTTGGTAGACCAAGTCCATCGAGTAACTGTTTTTGCGTTAAACGATCGGCAATAATAGGGAATACATGGCGATTAACAAAATGAGGGTGATTAGCTAAAAGCTTGGTAAAAGGCGTATCAGGCCAACGTTCAATTTCAGCAGTAATCACCGACTGTTGATAAGGAATTGAATCGGGTTCAACATCTATGCCAACAGGATAGACTTTTATCCCTAAAGGCTCACCCGCTTGTCTTAACATTCGTCCTAATTGCCCGTTACCAAGTACACATACCGTTTTCATTGTCATGTTAATCTTCAACTCGCGGATCGGGATGATTAAGGACATCATCCGTTTGGCTTAATCGCCAAAGGGATAATCGTTGGAAAATATCGGCATCATGCAGGGCAAGAATTTGCGCAGCAAGTAAAGCGGCATTTGCTGCCCCAGCTTTACCAATCGCTAGCGTACCAACAGGAATGCCTTTAGGCATTTGCACAATTGAATAAAGACTATCTACCCCACTTAAAGCCGCGGTTTGAACGGGTACACCCAGCACAGGGACAAGTGTTTTAGCCGCTAACATACCCGGTAAGTGAGCTGCACCGCCAGCACCAGCAATAATCACATCAATGCCCTTTTGCTTAGCGTCCTGAGCAAATTGAAACAGTTTATCTGGAGTACGATGAGCAGAAACGACTTCAACATGATAAGGAATACTGAGTGTATCAAGCACATCAGCAGCATGTTGCATCGTTGCCCAATCACTTTTGGAGCCCATAACAATAGCAATTTTAGGTTGAATACGCATAGAAAATTGTATGAATATTTAAAAGATTAAGTAGATAAAGTATACACTAAAATTTTATGAATGGGGATAAAAAGGATCGTTAAGGATATACACCATGCCACCCTTGCCTACATAACAAAGGTAGCATGTGCATCAATTTGAATTTACGCTTTAACCGCAGCAATAACTTTTATTTCAACCAGATACGCTTCCACCATCAGCGCACAATGTACCGTACAACGAACGGGTGCACTGCCATTTGCTACCCATTCATCCCATGCTTTATTCATTGCGGTAAAATCACTTTTGTTGGCAAGAAAAATGGTGACATCTAAAAGCTGTGTTTTATCACTATTTGCTCTGGCTAACATATTATCTATTTCAGCCAGTGCACTTTTAGTTTGTGCATAAGCATCATTGATTAAATTAGTCGGTACACTGGTATAATAAATTACATCATTGTGTATTACCGCTTCAGACCAACGTTCTGCTGGATCAATTCGTGTTATTGTCATCATTTATTCCTTATAAGATGATTAATTAAGAAACCTTAATAAAATCTGCACGTAATTTTTTTATTTCATCACGCAACACACCTGCTTTTTCAAATTCAAGATTTTGTGCTGCTTCATACATCATTGCTTCAAGCTCTTTCACTCTGGCTTGAACCTCTTTAACAGAGACATAATGATACGGTTTACCCGGTTCAAAAGCTTGGACTTTCGCCGTTGATTTTTTAGTGCTTAATCCTGCTTCTAAAATATCTTTAATCTCTTTACGTACTGATTTAGGTGTAATGCCATGTGCCGTATTAAAATCTTCCTGTTTTTTTCGACGTCGAGCGGTTTCATCAATGGTTTTTTGCATTGCTGGCGTAATTTTATCAGCATACAAAATCGCTTTACCATTTACATTACGCGCTGCACGTCCAACTGTCTGAATTAAAGAACTTTCAGAACGTAAAAAACCCTCTCGGTCAGCATCTAAAATCGCAATAAGCGAGACTTCAGGAATATCTAATCCCTCACGTAATAAGTTAATTCCAACAAGCACATCTACCTTGCCTAACCGTAAATCCCGAATAATCTCCATACGTTCAACCGTATTAATATCAGAATGCAAATACTTCACTTTCACATTATGCTCCGATAAATAATCGGTTAGATTTTCTGCCATTTTTTTGGTTAAGGTGGTAACTAATACGCGCTCTTCATTTTGCATGCGGATTTTAATTTCAGAAAGCAAGTCATCAACTTGCGTTGCCACCGGTCTTATTTCAATAATAGGATCTAGCAAGCCTGTTGGTCTAACCACTTGTTCGATGATTTCACCACCCGATTTTTCGATTTCATATTTTGCCGGTGTTGCCGATACATAAATTGTTTGCGGCATAATATTTTCAAATTCAGAAAATTTCAATGGACGGTTGTCCAACGCTGACGGCAAACGAAAACCATATTCAACCAAATTAAGTTTACGTGAACGGTCGCCATTATACATTGCACCTAGTTGTGGAATAGCAACATGGGATTCATCAATAAACAATAATCCATCAGCCGGTAGATAATCAAATAACGTTGCCGGTGGATCGCCCGGTTTGCGTTGTGATAAAAACCGAGAATAGTTTTCGATACCCGAGCAATAGCCTAATTCGGTCATCATCTCAATATCAAATAACGTACGTTGCGTTAAACGTTGTTCTTCTAACAGCCGTTGATTATCAAGTAATACTTTCTGACGCTCTTTAAGTTCAAGCTTAATTTGAGCAATCGCATTTTCCATAATGTTTCTTGGTGTAACATAGTGCGTTTTTGGATAAATTGTAATACGTGATACCTCATTAACGCTATTACCTGTCAATGGGTCAAATAATGTGATTCGATCGACTTCATCATCAAATAATTCTACCCGTACCGCAAGTTCATCCGAATCAGCCGGAAAAATATCGATGACATCACCACGAACTCGAAAAGTACCACGACTAAATCCAAGGTCATTACGCGTATATTGTAATTCAGCCAAACGAGTTAATATCGAGCGCTGATCGGTAATCGTACCTTTAGTTAAATGCAGAATCATTGACATATAAGTTTCTGGCGCACCTAAGCCATAAATCGCCGAAACCGAAGCGACAATGACGACATCACGGCGTTCCAATAAAGATTTTGTTGCCGAAAGTCGCATTTGTTCGATATGTTCATTAATCGATGCATCTTTTTCAATAAATGTATCGGTTGAAGGTACATAAGATTCTGGCTGGTAATAATCATAGTAAGAAACAAAGTACTCAACAGCATTTTCAGGAAAAAAAGCTTTCATCTCGCCATATAACTGTGCAGCAAGTGTTTTATTTGGCGCTAAAATAATCGTTGGGCGATTATGTTTAGCAATGACATTTGCCATCGTAAACGTTTTACCTGAGCCAGTCACGCCTAATAATGTTTGATGTGCTATTCCGTCATCAAGATTTTGATTAATCCTTTTAATCGCTTCTGGCTGGTCGCCGGCAGGTTTAAAATCGGAACACAATTTGAATTTTTTCATTACGTCGTAACCTAAAATTTTACCTATTAATAAAAATTATCCCCAAAAGGGCTTGACCTTTTAAAATGTTATATTTTTTGTTCAGTTATCATAAATTCAATTAATCACCGCTTACCAATGACAACTTGATTTATGCTAACTTATTGATATTATTAAATTCATTCCATTACGCTTACAATCTAAACAGTTCAATACAAAACCTTATAGAAACTGAGTTTTTTACTGTTTTGAATAAACTATTCACAGAGTTATCCACAGGGTTGGGGGATAACTCCATAAGTATAGTCTTTTTAAAATTTTTTCAAATTTCAACAAAAAATTTAGGGATTAAATCGCCTTTATTTAATTGTTTTTTTCTATTTTTAAACTATTTTTAATAGTAAAAAACTAACAACCTAATGAATCTCTTCAACCTTATATTGATAGTTAACATCAGTTGTAGGCACAAAAGTTAATCGATGAGTGATGCATTTAGGTGCATCTTCAGCATGATGAGACACAAATAACAATTGTGTACGCCCATCAACAATTAAACAATCAATCCAACGTTTGACTAATTCTCGATTCAAATAATCTAATCCTTGTAAGGGTTCATCCAATATTAATAATGTAGGATGTTTAACCAACGCTCTGGCAATCAAAACTAAGCGCTGTTGCCCCCAAGAAAGCGATTGAAACGGGTTATTAGCCTGAGAATGTAAACCAAGTAGTTGTAGCCATTTATCCGCTAACTTATTTTGTTTATCACTCGCTGTTCGATAAACCCCAACAGAATCAAAATAACCGGACAAAAGAACATTTTTAACGCTGGTACTCACTCGATAGTCTAAATGGAAGCTACTACTAACATAGCCTATATGACGTTTTATATCCCAAATGGTTTCACCAGAGCCACGTTTACGCCCAAAGAGTGTCAAATCATTACTGTAACCTTGAGGATGATCGCCTGTGATTAAACTTAATAATGTCGATTTTCCAGCACCATTAGGCCCGATAATTTGCCAATTTTGATTCGCTTTAACCTGCCAAGTTAATCCATTAATCACCGCTTTATCGTCATAATAAACATATCCGTTATTTAAAATGATACGATCTAAGTGATCGGCAAGTTCAATAGGTGATTCATCTGCTTCAGGTAATGATATTTCAGGTAGATTTTCCAAATTAACCAGCTGCTGGATTGTTTCATCCTTTAATATTGTATCTTTTTCACCCATTTTCAAGAGTTGACAATCGGCTAATAGCCCAATATTTTCAATAAATCGGGGAATATCATTAAATCGATTTAAAACCAATATGATAGTGATTCCTTGTTTAACCAACCCCTCAAGGATTTGAGATAAGTTTTCACGTGATTGCACATCTAATCCGTCAAAGGGTTCATCTAAAATCAGTAAATCAGGTTTTACCATTAACGTTCGACAAATAAATGCTTTGCGGGTTTCACCGGTTGACAGATATTTAAATCGTCGGCTTAAAAGTTCGCGAATACCAAATTGTTGCGCTAATTGCTGACACAAAGATTCATTGGCATGGGCTTGTTGAATAATTTGCGAAGTCGTTAATCCAGTATCGTGCTCACCTTCACTTAACATATCAGTATTGTTTCGCTTCCATTCGTCATCAATCAATTTTTGCAGTTGCTCAAACGAAATATGGGCAATGGATTTAAATTGGTTAACAATTATACCAGCTAATAGGGGTAACTCTCCAGCAATAGCTTTCACAAAAACAGATTTACCGCTGCCGTTACGACCAATACACGCTAAACTACTGCCTGAGTTTAGCGTCAAAGAGTCAATATTAAATACACGATAATCACTAATCTTATAAATCGCATTTTCGATTCGTAACATGGATACCTCCATTTATACAATATTATATTAAGGTGGCGACAATAATCTGCTGTGGATCAATAGACAGCATAATTTGCTTGTCTTGGGCTATTGCCAATTTTTCTATTTCTTGGGTTAGTTTGGTTGCATAAATGGCAAGCCCTGAAGGCAATAATAATTGAATTTCACTCCAATATTCATCACTTTTAATTTGTACAACCTTTGCTGATAAACAGTTTTCATTGAGATGATTAAATTCAATTGAAGGGGCTTTAATGAGTAATATTACAGTTTTATTTAGACTCAATTTTAATCGTTGCACGCTTGATTGAGTCATGTTAACTTTCAATTCAGTTTGATTATCGCTTAATAGAACGGTGACATACCCAGCGACCTCATTAATCTCTAATTGCTTAACACTTCCATATAATTGATTACGTGCACTGGTCTGCAAAGATAACTTTGCTGTCGTTTTTAAAATATCATCGAGTGGAACTTTATCATCACTCAATATATTAAAAGCATTTTGCTGTAATTGCGTTAGCAACTCATAAAGCTGAATAAATCTTACTGCATAAGGACTAAGCTTTGTTCCACCACCCTTCTTACCACCGATTGAGGTAATAAAAAAAGGAGTCGGGGCTAACGCATTCATTTCATTAATAGCATCCCATGCAGTTTTGTAACTCATGCCGACTTGTTTTGCAGCCTGACTTAATGAGCCTGTTTGCTCAATCGCTTTAAGTAAGGCTATTCGACGAGGATCGACAAACCGGTGTTGATTCAGATTTAATGTCAGTAAAATTTCAGGAGAAAACATGATTCCAGCCATTATTACGCTTATTTCAAAGCGACCATTCACCAAAAGATTTCTATTATTGTAAACGCTTTTTAGCCATCCACCAAAAAATGAATCGATCTTACTAATTGATTGATTAGCAATAAAATGACTTAGCAATTTCCCTATACCGTTAAACACGCTTTCGATTGTCGAATCAATCCTAAATATCAAAAAGTTTAATTGTACTTTATTAACGAATTTTGATAGCATCGCTATATAACATTTTATATAACGATTAGCTATCTGTTATGACAAGTTTAGTTAAACCAATATGATAGGTCATATTAAAACAACCTATATCGAGCGAGGAAGAGGATGAACAAATACATAAAAACATTGTTAGCCGTAACACTGTTGACAGCAACCACCCTATTTAGCGTTTCTGTTTCAGCCATTGAGAAGATAACTGTTTTTGCTGCGGCTTCACTGACGAACGTTATGCAAGATATTGCAAATGAATATCAAACCGATCATAAAAATGTTGAAATTGTGTTTTCATTTGCCTCATCATCCGTGTTAGCCAAACAGATTGAACAAGGTGCACCGGCTGATATTTTTATGTCTGCCGATCAAAAATGGATGACTTATTTGATTGATCATCATCTTGTAAATCATAAAGATAACTTACTCAAAAATGCTTTGGTACTTATTGCACCAAAACAGTCCTCGATTGATAAAGTTGAGATTAATTCTACAACGAATTGGAATGCTATTTTGCCTAAAAATGAAAAACTGGCTATTGGTGATCCTGATCATGTGCCAGCAGGACTTTATGCTAAAGAGTCATTAACAAATTTAGGGGTATATGATCAATTAGCCCCTCAGTTTGCACCGGCAAGTAATGTTCGTGATGCTTTAATGTTAGTTGAACGAAACGAAGCCGTACTTGGGATTGTCTACAGCACAGATGCTAAAGTAAGTAATAAAGTGAAAATAGTAGGGACGTTTCCTGCCAATACATTTACCTCGATTGAGTACCCTATCGCTTTATTGAAACCTGAAGCACAAGATTTCTATCAATATTTACAATCATCCAATGCTAAAATAATTTTTGAAAAATATGGATTTATCACGCAATAATACATTATCACTATGCTACTAACAGACTTTGAATGGCAAACCTTGTTGCTAAGTTTAAAAATTGCAGGCGTAGCCATTGCTTGCAGTTTACCCATCGGTATTTTCACCGCATGGATTTTGGCTCGATGCCAATTTTGGGGAAAATCTTGTTTGGATAGTTTTGTTCATCTTCCTTTAGTTTTGCCACCTGTAGTGTTGGGATATTTGTTACTGTTGACCATGGGCAAACAGGGAATAATCGGTAAATGGCTTTATCGTTATTTAGATATTAGTTTTAGTTTTAATTGGCAAGGTGCCGCGTTAGCTTCAGCCGTTGTTGCTTTTCCCTTAATGGTACGTTCAATTCGCTTGGCGATAGAATCGATTGATTACCGCCTTGAACAAGTCGCTCGCACGTTAGGTGCAAAACCGTTACGAGTGTTTATAACCATAACATTGCCATTAGCCTTTCCCGGTATTTTAATGGGCATAATTCTTGGTTTTGCTCGCTGTTTAGGTGAATTTGGTGCAACGATTACCTTTGTTTCAAATATACAGGGTGAAACCCGCACTTTGCCTTTAGCCATGTATACTTTATTGCAAATACCAAATGGTGAATTCGCCGCTTTTCGACTTTGCATTATATCCATTATCTTATCGTTAGTGGCGTTATTCTTATCTGAAATGTTAAACCGCTGGCATAAAAAGAAGATAGCAGGCTAATAAATTATGTTAAATCTTGATGTAAAAAAACAACTTTCCCGTTTTTTATTTGAATTTAAACTTCAGGTTCCTTGTCAAGGTGTGACAGCCATATTAGGGGTATCGGGTGCAGGTAAATCGACACTGATTAATTTAATTAATGGTTTAATTAAACCTGACCATGGCTTTATCCAACTTAATGGCACAAGCTTATATGATGAAGAACAAAAAATTTTTGTTTTGCCTGAAAAAAGAGATATTGGCACCGTATTTCAAGATCCTTTGCTCTTTCCCCACTACCGAGTCATAAAAAATTTAACCTATGGTGCCAAAAAATTCACGACGTCACGATTTGATGAAATCGTCGATGTACTCAATATTCGACCCTTATTATCACGCTATCCAGCCATGTTGTCAGGCGGTGAAAAACAACGAGTCGCTATTGGTCGAGCACTCTTAACCCATCCTAAACTATTATTAATGGATGAACCTTTATCAGCATTGGATATGCCGCGTAAAAAAGAGATGTTAAGCTACATCGAAAAATTGGTTAATGAACTTAACATTCCAATAATTTATGTCACTCATAACATAAACGAAGTTAAACGTATCGCTCACGATGTGGTCATTTTAGAACAAGGAAAATTATTAGATTATGGAAAAACCGATTCTATTTTGCAAAGCGCTTATTTACAAGAGTGGTTATAAAGATTTAATTGAGCACTATCTTTTTCTTGTTTAATATACGAAATACCATCATGCCATGCACCTAGTACGAGCCTTTTTACAGGTTTATTGTCCACTAAAAAATCATGAACAGCAGGTTTATGTGTATGACCATGCACCATAATATCTGCATGATAATGTTTCATCATACTGTCAACAGTTTGCTGATTAACATCCATAATATACGCTGATTTAATTTGATTTCGTTCACGACTTTGTTGCCTTAGTTTTGCAGCAATTTTCAAACGTATGAATAATGGCATCATTAAGAAAAGTTTTTGCAACCATCGGTTATGCATAACTTTGCGAAACTTTTGATATTGAAGATCATCTGTACAGAGCAAATCGCCATGTAAAAATAGAATTTTTCCGTTTTGATTTGGTAAGCAATTTATATCTGGTAATAAGATCATATCACAAGTTTCAGCAAATCTTTTACCTAATAAAAAATCACGATTACCATGAACAAAATATTTTTTTATGTGACGTTGAGAGAGTAATTTTAGTGCATTTGCAACTTGATTATGCAATTTAGAATTAACATCATCACCCACCCAATAATCAAATAAATCACCTAAAATATAAAGTTCACTATATTCGGGTAATGAGTCAAGGAAGGAGAAAAAGCCTGCAGTAATATCAAAGGTATCAGCTACAGGCTCAATATCTGATAAATGAATATCAGCAATAAAATAACGAACAGGATTATTCAAAAGTGACACTCGAAATAATCACATCTTCAACGGGAACATCTGAATGCATACCATTACGCCCCGTTTTAACCGCTTTGATCTTATCAACGACATCAAGTCCATCAACAACTTCAGCAAATACACAATAACCATAACCATTAACATCCGCTGAACGGAAGTTTAAATAATCATTATCTACAACATTAATAAAAAATTGTGCTGTGGCTGAATGCGGATCTGAAGTTCGTGCCATTGCCAATGTACCACGATTATTTTTTAGTCCATTTGCCGCTTCGTTTTGAATCGGTTCTTTAGTCTTTTTTTGTTTCATACCGGGTTCAAAACCACCACCTTGAATCATAAAATTATCAATGACACGGTGAAAAATAGTATTATTATAAAATCCTTCTTTACAATACTCGACAAAGTTTTTAACCGTTTCTGGAGCTTTGTCATCAAAAGTATTAATTTTTATATCACCATATGTAGTGTGAAATACGATCATAAGTGTTCCTTATTTTCATTTTTATTTAAAGTTAAATCTACTAATCCAAATATCAAATAGTGATCGTTCAGTTCATTCATTGACTAAACTTTTCACATGCTTCTAAAGTGTTACTCATTAACATAGCAACAGTCATTGGTCCAACGCCTCCTGGCACAGGTGTTATCCAACCTGCAACTTCAACCGCAGTATCAAACTCCACATCACCAACAAGCTTACCATCAGGTAAACGGTTGATACCAACATCAATAACTATCGCTCCTGGCTTAATCCATTCACCTTTCACATAATTGGCAATCCCTACTCCTGCTATTACAATATCAGCTTCACTAACATGCTTTGCTAAATCAACCGTTCTGCTGTGTGTGATCGTTGTTGTACAACCTAATAAAAGCAGTTCTAGTGCCATTGGGCGACCAACAATACTTGAAGCACCAACAACCGTGGCATTTAATCCAGATAAATTGATTCCGGTCGATTCAAGCATTTTAACCACACCATAGGGAGTACATGGACGTAAAAGAGGATCACGCTGTAACAAATGACCAATATTGTACGGATGGAAACCATCGACATCTTTATGCGGATTGATTCGTTCAAGCACTTTAGTTTTATCAATATTTTCAGGGAGAGGAAGTTGCACCAAAATACCATGCACATCAGTTCGCTGATTTAACTCATCAATTAATACTAATAATTCATCAGTCGTAGATGTAGGAAAATCATAAGAAAATGAAGCAAAACCAACATCATCACACGCCTTTTGCTTGTTTTTCACGTAGATTTTAGATGCAGGATCTGAACCAACTTGAATAACGGCAAGTCCAGGAATTGATAACCCATTTTCAACCCGAATTTTGACTTTCTTGGCAATTTCACTTCGTATCTTTTGTGCTAACGCTTTACCATCGATTATTTGTGCTGTCATGAGTTTCTATACTTGTTATTTTGAACACTAATTACATTATTCTCGCAAAAGTTTTAATTAAAGTCTATTCACTTATCGATTGATTGACGAAGTTCAGATAATATCTTTTGATATTGTTCATCGATATGTGTAATTACCGTACAAATTTTACTATCAAAAGCTTTCAGTTTTGGCTTTTGAGTTTTCCATTCATCTTTCGATATCTTTTTAATTGCCCCATAATTTTTGAAAAGATTGAAATGAAGAATACTATTACCAACAATATTATAAAAAATACGTTGTCCAATATCTTCACCATCTTTTTTTAAATTATTAAAATTTTTATAATTAAATTGTGTTTCATCATTTTGGGTTATGATTGATTGTTGTAGCAATTTAACCAATCGTTTATATAACTTTTTTAGCTGACCATGTAAATCATCATCATTATCTAATTTTAATGTAATCGCTTTATCAAATGTTTTATTCACTTCATCTAATAAATTCAATGCTTGTAACTCTAATTGTGGGAGTTGTTGACGTAAATCACGCTGAAATTTTAGTATATTTTTCTTTAACTGGGAGGAAGGTAAAACAGTCTCATGATTAAAAATTATCTTTCCTGTAGGTAAAATAACTAAATCATTTTTATTGTTAAAAATATGTACATTCTGTTTGCTTATTACAATATCATAACTTGGTTTAACTGCACATTCTGGGTTAGCAGCAAAAACAGCAAATGAATTAAACAAAAATAAAAATAATAGTTTTTTTAACATATCAACTCTTAATCATTAATACTACTTAAATTATAACCACATTTTTAATAAAAAACATAATAAAATATTTACTGCCAACATATAACATGATTTAAATTATACACTTCAATGGGATTGCTAAAACATAATTATTAATCACCAAATATAGAAACAAATTTATTAATAAAAACACACATATCACAACAAAAACAATAATTATCTTTATAAACTGCGGATAATTAATAAAAAATCCAACATATTCTTTAATATTAACATGCAATAATGATTAATTAATAGGTTTAATCTATAAAATTAAATATGATTTAGTGCTTTTTTTTCTAGAAAAGTTAAGTATAGTAACTATTATTAAATAACATATAAACCGAGGTGACCAATGTTTACTGTAATTTTTGGACGTTCAGGCTGTCCTTATTGTGTCCGTGCAAAAGAATTAGCTGAAAAACTTTCTCAAGAACGTGATGATTTTTCTTATCGTTATGTTGATATCAATGAAGAAGGTATCACCAAAGAAGATTTATCCAAAAGTGTTGGCAAGCCTGTGGAAACAGTACCTCAAATCTTTATTGATGAAAAACCAATCGGCGGTTGTACTGATTTTGAAGCTTATGCTAAAGCACACTTAGGATTATTTAAAGAGTAGTCGTCTAAATATCTTTCCTTGATGGTTATTAACTCTATGCCACTGTTTGAAGTGGCATTTTTTTAACGTCCAGGCAACTTTTTCCATGTGACTTCGTTACGCAAATAAGTAGGCTCAACATCTTCAACATTAATAAACTCTTGCCCCTGCCATTTTTGATTAGCAATAACAATCAGGTCTTGTGCATGAGGTAATAATAACTCACTTCTTTTTATACCCGTTAACATATCCTGATAGGTTTGCCAACCGGTACCAGCACTATAATAATCATCTGTACATTTTCGCTTGACTTTATCGGCGACTTTTTCAGGGGCTATGACGCATTCATCAATCATGGCTTGCCATTGGTCATTAACATATTGATACTGTCCTAAATAAACTTCGTTCATTCTGGCATCGATTGCGGCAATTACGTTTTTGGCTTGATTCAAACGTAAAGCGCCTTGGGCTAACGTCAGCAATGTCGAAACACCGATCATCGGTCTGTCAATGCCTAACGCTAATCCTTGAGCAACGCCAATACCTATTCTTACCCCCGTAAAACTACCAGGGCCTTGTCCAAAAGCGATAGCATCAACTTGTGATAATAGACAATCGGACTGTTTTAATATGTTATCCACCATTGGTAATATCTGCTTGGTATGATCCCGAGCAGAAACAAGAAAATCATGTGTGATTTCATTTTGATATAATAGTGCAACTGAACACGCTTCAGTTGAAGTATCAATGGCTAAAATTGTACTCATTTTTTTTCCAATATTGTCAGTTTTTACAAATTAGTGTTTAGTTAGCAAAAAATCAATAACCTTATCTAGATCACGTGTTCGTGGTGATGGTGGCAAGCTATTAAGAAATATTGCACCATAAGGTCTCGTGACTAAACGATTATCACAAATAATGATTGCCCCTCGATCATCATGATGACGAATCAATCGCCCTACCCCTTGCTTTAAAGTGATAACCGCTTCGGGTAATTGCACATCATTAAAAGCATCGCCGCCTTGTAATTGGCAATCTTCCATGCGAGCTTTAATCAAGGGATCATCTGGTGATGTAAAAGGTAATTTATCTATAATAACACAAGAAAGTGTATCTCCTCTAACATCGATTCCTTCCCAGAAACTACTGGTCGCAATCAATAACGCATTGCCACTATTAATAAACTGCTCTAAAAGTTTGACTTTACTGGTTTCACCTTGAACTAATACCGGTAACGCAGTTAGTTCACGAAACTGTTTGGCTAACGCATTCATCATAGCGTACGACGTACACAGAAAAAAACATCGCCCATTATTCGCTTCAATCACTGGTAACAATAGTTCTACCAATTTTTCTGCAATACCATGTTCATTCGGTGAAGGCATATAACGAGGAACACACATAATCGTTTGATGCAAATAATCAAACGGACTTTCTAATATTAACGAATCAGCATTCGTTAATCCTAAGCGCTGAGTAAAATAGTCAAGTTGATTATTCACAGACAAGGTTGCTGATGTAAATATCCAGCTTCCTTTGCGTTCAGTTAGTAATTCCGTAAATTTATCTGAGACAGATAATGGCGTTAAAGCAAAAACAAAATGATTATAACTGGTCTCGTACCAATAACTAAAGCCTGTTACATGTGTTTCTGTTAGTCTATCAAGCAACGTTTTATATTGGTTAACACGATCAAAACAATTATCTAAGGCTGATGAACGCCCAACCGCTAATAATAAAACCTCATGACAAAAATTCAACGTATCAAAAAGGTAAGCTATCTCTTTTTTGACTGGTTCTTGATTGAACAAAAACCGTAGATTTCCTTTAGATGCTTGTTGATTGATCACTAGACGGAGATCTTGCGTGCATTTTTGCAATTTATCGGCACACTGCTGCAACTGCGACATATCTTTAACTTCAGTTCGATAGGTAAGACTAATCTCTTTTGCTAAGTCAAAAAGCTGTCGACTGGTTAGTTGTTGCCCAAAATAGTGACAGGCAAGATCAGGTAATTGATGCGCCTCATCAAAAATCATTACCTCCGCTTTAGGTATGAGTTCCCCAAAACCGGTATCTTTTACAACAACATCGGCTAAAAATAGATGATGATTCACAACAACCACATCAGCATTCATGGCTCTTTTACGAGCTTTAACTACATAACAATCGTTGTAATGTTCACAATCACTACCTAAACAACTATCATTAGTGCTGGTTAATATAGGCCATATCGCATTGTCTTCTGTTACCGTCGTACATTTACTAATATCACCATCTTTAGTTTTGATTGACCAATTTTTAACGCGAGCTAAATCAACCCGTAATCCTTTATCAAGGTCACCGGCTGCTGCATACTGATGATATAATCTTTCTAAACAAAGATAATTTGCTCGTCCTTTTAATAGCGAAATTTTACCGGTATAGTCTAACGCTTTTTTGATAATAGGCAGGTCTTTACTAAATAACTGTTCTTGAAGGTTTTTTGATCCTGTTGAAATTATAACTTTTTTATCACTACGTAACGCAGGGACTAAATAAGCAAATGTTTTTCCGGTACCTGTTCCCGCCTCAACAACTAATGATGTTTGATTTTTTATTGATTGTGAAATCTTACGTGCCATATTTCGTTGTGGTTCTCTTGCCACAAAACCATCAATAGCTTTCGCCAGCAAACCGTTCTCTGCAAAATCATCAATCACTTAATATGCACCTGATAAAAAATAATTCAATATAAAGATAACGCTATATATTTAAAAAAAGAGATGAACTAATTGTAATAGAATTGAACTACACGTAACTTAAATAATTGATATACTATATCAATTAGTAAGCAAAATAGATATATTCAAATAACATCTTTTCAATAATAAACTGGATATTTTAAATATCCATAGACAAACTCTAAATCAAGTTATTCAGTATGTCAAAAGTTGCTAATTAGAATTCAGTAATATTCTCTACACTGTTAATTGTTCTAGCAAAAATTATCATGTTTAAAAACTTTTAAGTTACTATTTTAACAATTTTATTTTTAAATAAATAAAATAGTGCTTTATTGACGCTAAATATTTTTTCTGTTTTAACATTAATTTAGAATATGCTCTTATAGAAGAGGTTTTTTTAGTGTTATATAAAGGTAACTTATCTTTTTTCCATGGGGATTTTTTAAGATAAGCATCAAATAATAAAGAACGATAAGGTTGATGCCAAGGTTTATTTTTAGTTATATAATGAATCAAAACTGTATCGTCAGAAACCTTAGAATCTTCATTACCATTTATGCTTAATGCTAAAAGTTGATTATATTTTTTATCTAACAAGATTCTCTTGTTACCAATCACAATATTTAAAACATCTTGATCGGGATATTGATATTTTTCCCCACTATTTAATAAGTTTAGTGCTTTTTGGGTTATGTCATTTTGACACCAAAGAGGAATATTAATTAACATCACGCCTGAATTAAAATAAGTACCATATAAAACGTTATATTTAACACATTGAGACTCTTGCATATAAGTAACATCAGCAACCGCTGCTACAATGGTTTTATCTAGATCAATTTGATTAATAAAACCTAAACTTTTCAGGCATAAAGTATCACTATCGATATAAAGTAACTTATTGGTAACATCTTTTAAGATCATAGGTGCTATTAAACGCATACAAGCAGCTAATGGAAATTGCTCTGTATTTTTTTGATCAACTTTAAATTTATCATTGATTACATATTCTGTTATTGCTACATTTGCAGATTGAATTGCTGCTAATTTTTTCCTACTTTCGTTAGATATATTATGCGTAAACAAATGAAAATAAAGTGACTGTTCTAAATTATTTTCAATTACAGAAATAATATCAACACCAGCAGATAAACAGTAGTTCTCATCAAAACATAATAGAATATGCAATGTAGATTCGTTATTTGAAAATTCACAAGACAATAGATCAATTTTCTGGTTAATAAATTTATTAACTTCTTCTACCATTACCAAATTTTTCCTTATCGTCTTTTAAAAACTTTATGTTTTAAGTATAAAAAGTAATACTTTAATGCTGAAAAATATCTATGCTGATTAGCCAATAATTTTGCATATCGTCTAGTTGTTGATGGCGCATTCTCATTAGCAAGTAATAGTTTATCCTTTGCCCAAGGAGACGATGAAATATAATATTCATAGAGAGGTGTTAAATAGAGTTGATACCAAGGTTTATTACCTGTTACATAGTGAATAATAACCGCCGCATCATCAATAAGACTATCTTCTTTTCCACCAACAGTCAAAGAAGTTAACACATTAAAACGTTTAGGTAAAAATACCGTTTTCCCTTTCATTAAAATATTTAATACATCTTGATCGGCAAACTTGTATACTTTTCCACTATTAATCATTTCAAATGCTTTTTCTGTTAGGTTGTCATTTACCCACATATCGGTATTAATATAAATCATACCAGCATTAAAATATTCACCATAAGGAATATCACATGCTAAGCATTGTTTTTCTTGTGTCTTATCAACATCCGGTACTACTGCTGCGTACTTGTCACTTAAATCAGTATTAATTAATTCATTAAGATTATTTTTACAAAGTACATCACAATCTAAATATAAAACTCGAGAAGTCACTTTATTTAATATCTGAGGGACGACAAAGCGTAAACAGGTAGAGGCAGACACATGTAAAACTAGAGTATCAGGATTAACCGAAAATTCATCACTTACTTCGTAGCATATTAGAGTGACATTCTGTTGATTAAATTGATGAAATCTCGAAATTTTTTTATCGGAGACTTTATTGGCGAACAAATGAAAAACTAGGTTTTTATCTGAATTATTTAATATAATTGAGGATATAGCAATCCCAGCAGGCATCGCATAATTGTCATCAAAACAAAAAGCTATATGTATGGTTTTGAAGGATGCTACTTCATTATTGAATAATGTCGTAATTTTACTGATAAAATAATTTTCCTTCATCATATACTAATTCCCTTCACCATATACCCAATTTTATTCGATAATTTGAAAATGTCGCATTGTAACACATCTTAAATTAAACCTTAAAGTAAATATCAATTTTATATTGACTTATACTATAAGTAATGACATTAATATTAAATTAATGTTTTGTAAGGGTTAAATATTATAAATGAATAATATTAATATCGCATATTGTACAGATTCAAATTATTTAGAGCATGTCGCCGTTTCAATCACATCGGTCATACTTAATAATATATATAATAGTATTCATTTTCATGTTTTTTTATATGATGTTTCAACGGAAGAACAACAAAAACTACAATCTTTAAGTCAACAGATAACTATTTACAATATTTCTAAAAATGAATTAGTAAAATATTCCGATTCCTTAAATAAAAAAATTACACATATTAATCGTTCAATGTATATTCGACTATCAGTACCTAGGTTATTACAAGGAATTGTAGATAAGTTCATCTATTTAGATGCTGATACTTTATGCTTTTCTGATATTTCTAAAATTTTAAATATCAATATAGATTCAGTCGTTTGTGCCGTTACTCCAGATTCTTTGAATAAAGAAAATATGTTAAAAAATCAAAAAAGGCTTAGTCTTACTTCCCAAAGCTATTTCAATTCAGGTTTCTTATATATTAATGTTTCTAATTGGTTAAAAACAGATACTGAAAACAAAGCTAATAGAATATTATTATCTTCGGAAAATAGAAATTTGATTTATCCTGATCAAGATGCATTAAATCTAGTGTTACAAAATCAAGTTTTATGGATAGATCCAAAATGGAATTATTTATTTACTTGGATGAATGATAATCAAAAAGAGACATTTTTCTACAATAAAGAATCTTTACCATACATCATTCATTTCACTGGAGCAAGGAAGATGTGGTATCAAGAACACACTGGACTTGCGCAGGACATTTATAATTTTTATAAACACTTTACCCCATGGGCAAGCACCCCTCTTAAGAGTTATAAATATAAAATGCGGGTTAATGATTACCGTATTTATGCAAAATCTCTCTTTAGAAATAAGCAATTTTTCCAAAGTCTAAAGTATTTTCTAACTTATATTAAATTAAAACTAGTAAAAAAATAGTCAGACTATTTTCTTTTGATCAAATATTATTAGTAAAATCAGACAGAAGAAGTATAGTTTTTTTTAAGCAATATTTAACATAATTACTTAGTTATGAAAGCTTTATATGCTAACAGTCAATCGTTAATCATACGAAGTAATAGATCATAATAACTATGAAATAAATGTTTATTGAATGTCAAATACGATGTTTTATGACCTGTAAGATAATATAATGACACTGCGTTAAAGTGTTTAGTCTCTTTTTTTGTATAATAAATAGTAAAATGATTTTTTAATATGATATTTTATTAGTAATAATAATTTATTTTAAATAATATATTTCAAACGTCCCAACCTGAAAAACCGTTAAATATTTTTTCATTTACTTTATAAACGTATGTATATAACAATAAACGATTTAAAGTAACTTAGTTACATATCAATTTATATAATTGCTTGATTCCCTCTTGCATTAATTTATCATCAATTACTATTCGAACGATATTAATTCATCTATATTAGTATTATTTATATCTTGAATAACCTACATAAAGAATGCCATTGCCCTTAGTAGAGAGGTTTGTTGAATTAAAAAAAGCAATACTGCAATAGAAATGAACTCAATATACCGCAACTAAATATCTTAATATGAAAATCTATTTTTTATCTAAAATATTATTTGTGCTTAAGCAGGAATTGCATTGTTTTTATCAAAGCTAATGCAATAAATGATAAATTTTATTTTTAAATAATCTAGATTATCAATAAAAATAAATTGATAATTTATAGAAAGAATTTTTACATTGTGCTACTATTTTAGAATGAAAATGCAATATTTAATACCATGCTATCATATAAAGTTACAAAAGAACTAATAAAAATCATAACTTTCCCTATTTTTCTATCTCCTGTTAGAAAGAAAGTCAAAAATTACCTAAAAAATGATGTGTTTGATCTTCCTTATCGTAGACAAAAAGGATTTTATGATTATATTGAGAAATACTGTGACCACACTGTTCAGACCAATAATGAATCAACTCATATACCTGCTGAGCATTTGCCTATTTGGCAAATTTGGTTTCAAGGAATAACAAACGCGCCAAACATTGTAAAACTATGTTTTGAGAGTGTAGAAAAGTATGCGGATAACCGAAAAATTATTAGGTTAACAGAAAAAAATTTTAGTGATTATATTGAATTACCTGATTATATAATTGAAAAATATAAAAAAGGTACTATTTCGTCTGTACATTTATCAGATATTATTAGAGTTTGCTTATTATCTAAATATGGAGGCACTTGGATTGATGCTACTGTTTTATTAACTCAAAAAATTTCCCCAAAAATTCTGCAGTCTAACTTTTTTGCCTTTCGTATTACTAAAGAAAGTTCTTGGTTTGATTGCCACTCTTATTTGACTTTTGCCAGTTGGTTTATGCATTCCCAACCCAACAATAATTTGATGTGTAGTGTTAGAAATGCACTTTTTGAGTATTGGAAAAATGAAGATGAAATTATTGATTATTTTCTAATATATTTTATTTTCAGCTATTTTATCAACGAGTACAAATATTTAGCAGATGAATGGAATACCTCCATTAATTTGATTGAAGAACCTACTCATCAGATGCAATTATGTTTTAATGAAGAATTTTGCATAGAAAAATTAAATGAAATAAAAAACAAATCTTCTATACATAAATTAACATACCGTTATGAAGATAAGCTTACTGGTTCATTTCTTGATTGTTTCTTTAAAGAAAAAAATTTGTTTTACTAGGTATTTATTGGTTTCAATCATGTTTTTTAGATATTTATTTTAGTATATAATACCCCTAAATCATGATTAATAATTTATAGATATGTATAATTCACAAAGCTTTATTGCTTCAACAGAAACTATTATAAATGCCTCTAATTCAAATTATTCTACTTTACATATTGCTTTAGGTTTTGATAACAATTATGCTTTGCCTGCAGGTATAACTATTACTTCAGTGATAAATAATACATTAGATGTTAATTTACATTTTCACTTATTCATAGATCAAGTTTCAGAATCAAATATTGAAAAATTTAAACAGCTAGCAGGGGATAGAATTACAATAACTATCTATAGGATAAACAATAATTTTGTTATAAATCCTAAAACTTTAGTACTTCATATTGCTACGGCTTCGACATGTCTTCGTTTTATTATACCTGAATTGCTATGTTCAGTTACAGACAGAGTAATTTATCTTGATAGTGATACCATTTGTTTGCAATCTTTAGTGCAACTTGCTGATTATAATATTGATAATTATATCGCAGGTGTAATAAGTGATACTAAAGATATGCAAGAATTAATTAGTAAAATGTATAGTTTGGATTCAACCAAGTACTTTAATGCCGGTGTATTATTAATTAATACTAAATCTTGGTGTGAAGCAGGCATTACTGAAAAAGCGTTAAAATTGATTAATGATGGAAATATTTACAAATTTGCAGATCAAGATGTTTTAAATATTTTATTGGAAAATAAAACTTTATTATTACCAATAAAATTTAATACTAAAATAAAGATTTCGATTGATGCACACCAAGAAAAAAATATAAGACCTTATACAGTAATATTGCATTATATTTCACAAAATAAACCTTGGTATAAAGTTTACCAATCGGATCTTTTCACACATTATTTACTGCAATCGCCATGGAAAGATGTTGATTTGCCTTTAAGTGGAAATAGTTCCTCACTTAGAAATTATTCGAAATATTTAACCCATCAACGTAAGTATACATCAGCTTTTTATTATTATATCATGTATTTGTTTTATAAATTCTATAAGAAAAAATAAAAGGGATAATTTGGCAATGATTGTAAAAAAAGCAAATTTAACTGTTATTATTCCCTGCTACAATGTTGAATTATATATTGCTAATTGTTTAGATTCATTAGTTAATCAAACTTTTTTACCAGAGGAAATAATTTGTGTAAATGATGGTTCAACAGATCAAACTGAAGCAATACTTCTTAAATACGCAGCAGTGTATGAGCAAATTAGAATAATATCTCAACCAAATTTGGGCGTTAGTGTAGCTCGAAACAAAGGTATAGAAGCTGCTTCTAAAGAATATGTTATGTTTGTGGATTCTGATGATATTGTGAATATTAACTTAATTAATGAATTTGCAACATGTCTGAACAGTTCACCAACGTTAGACGTTTTTTATTTCAACTACACATCTTTCAAAGATGAAAAATATTTACCATCACTGACAACCCAATCGCTTATTGAAAGCCCCAAAAAATACTTTGATTGCGGTATAAGCTTACTAAATTTTTTATTAGAAAATGAAAATTACTCTGGTGTAACATGGCAATATATTTTTAAACGATCTTTATTTAAAGAAAAATTTACCGGAAGAATACATGAGGATCACAAAGTTTCTTTAACCATTCTCAAAAATGCCAAAATTTCATGTTACTTTATGAGTAATTTAGCCTATATGCACAGAAACCGTCTTTGTTCGTTATCTAATCAATACGTAGATTACAATAATACTTGTATCCTAAAAAAAGTCCTAGTTGATTGTTTTGATACTATGAGAAAACTACCGATTTCATTAGACGCTAAAAACAACTATTTTTTTCGGATGAATGTAACTTACTTAGAATTGTTACTAAATTCTAGTTATGATTACTCATTACGAGAAAGAGAGAATATAAAAAAAGAGTTAGGTTTATTAAAAATTGCTATTAGAATGCATAGAAAAAATAAAAGAAAGATAATCCAAAATATTTGCTATGCATTCAAATTTTCTAAAAAGAATAAATGTTCAATAAGTACAAATTTGATATTGTTAAAATATGCCATATCTAAAAAACATCCATATACTAGTATTGATAATGAACACTTTTATTATTCGACATTGAAGCAATATTAATTTATGAATTCAGATTTATTTTTTAAATCGTACAAATTTTTATAAATACCATTTTTATTGATCAACTCATTATGGTTTCCTTGTTCTACAATATGACCATCATCAATTACTAAAATAATATCAGCATTTTCAATAGTTGATAGTCTATGCGCAATAACTATAGCTGTCCTTCCGTTTTGTAAAACATCTAACGCTTTTTGTATAACTTGTTCTGATTCTGTGTCTAATGCTGATGTTGCTTCATCCAAAATTAATATAGGGCTATTCCTTAAAAGTGCTCTAGCTATTGAGATTCTTTGCCTTTGCCCTCCCGATAATAATATGCCACTTTCTCCGACTTTAGTTTCAAACCCATCTTGAAATTCCATGATAAAATCATAAGCATAAGCTTTCTTTGCCGCCTCTTCAATTTCTTCTTGGGTATATTCTCCAATTCTGCCATAAGCGATATTATTTGCAATTGTATCATTAAACAAATGAACATGTTGGGAAACCAATCCAATCTGATTACGCAAACAATATAATGTTAAATCTTGTATATTATAACCATCAATTAAAATTTCCCCCTGTGAAATATCATAAAATCGGGTTAGTAAACTCGCAATAGTTGTTTTACCAGAACCAGAACGACCAACTAACGCAACAGTATTGCCAGCAGGTATGGTAAAACTGATATTATGTAAAGCCAAGTCCTGTCTAGTTTCATAACCAAAAGATACATTATTAAAAATGATTTCACCTTTAACTCTGTCTATATTGATAGAGCCTTTGTCATTTTCTACAGGCTGTTCTAAAATAGCAAATAATGTTTGACAAGCAGCCATTCCTTTCTGAAATCCTGCATTTACACTTGTTAGATTTTTAATTGGTTGCATTAGTGCAATCAAGGAGGAAAATACAACCGTAAACTCACCTGGAGTTATATTTAAATTAGGATCACTCGCAGTTACAAGAACAAAAGCAATTGCAAAAGAAATAACCAATTGAACAATTGGGGTAGATAATGCAGAGATAGAAGTTAATCTCATTCCATCTCTTCTAAATTTATTATTCACTTTTTCGAAGTTTTTTGATTCCTCTTCTTGTGCACCAAACACAATAATTTCTCGATGACCTTTTAGCATTTGTTCAACAGACATTGTGACATTACCCATTGAGTTTTGCATATTTTTCGCAAGTTTGCGAAATTTAACTGATATAAAGGTAATAAGCCCTATCACCAGTGGAGTTATAATTATCAAAGACAATGATAACTGCCAACTGTTATAAAACATTGTATAAAATAGCCCGCATATAAAAGCTGATTCTCTAATAATTGTAATTAATGCATCTGATGACGAGGCCGCCACTTGATCAGTATCATAGGTGATACGTGATAATAGTCGTCCAGTTGAGTTTTGATCAAAATAACTAACCGGTGCATCCACAAAATAGCTAAATAGCTTTTGCCTGAATTTCATCACAATTTTGCCGGATATTAATGATAAAAAAATGGAATAACCATAATTAGCAATACCACGCAAAAAAACTAAACCAAAAATATAAATAGGAGCTATAAGTAAAAATTCTTGATCATTCATAGAAAAACCACGATCAAGTAATGGGCTTAATATTGCAATTAGTGAAGTATCAGCAAACGCGCTAGCAATAAGTAAGATAACTGATAGAAATAATATAAACTTATGCTCTGCAATAAATGGCCATAGTTTGATAAATGTTCGCCATGTAGATGAATCTTTATCGATATGATTTATTTGTTCAACTTTATTTTTTTTGGTCATATACTTTACTATCTTTTATTTTTTTAAGAATTAAATTGAATTTTATACATTTGAGCATAAATACCGTTTAAATTCACTAATGAGAAATGATTTCCATCTTCAACAACCTTTCCATCATCAATTACTAAAATTCTATCAGCTTTTTCAATCGTTGATAAACGATGTGCAATTATAATTGAAGTACGATTTTTCTGAAGAGTTTCAATCGCATCTTGAACTAACTTTTCTGATTCATTATCTAAAGCTGAAGTTGCTTCATCAAGAATTAATATAGGATTGTTTCGTAAAAGAACTCGAGCAATAGCAATTCGTTGTCGTTGCCCCCCAGATAAAAGAACACCATTATCACCAATTTCTGTATCTATACCTAATTCCAGTTTATCGATAAACTCCATTGCATTTGCTAATTTTGCTGCTTGAATAATATCTTCTCGAGTATACTTATCTTTTTCTCCATAGCTAATATTTTCTGCAATCGTTCCATTAAACAAATGTACTCGTTGAGAAACATAACCAATTTGGTGGCGTAAAGACTTCAAAGTATATTCTTTAATATTTACCGAATCGATAAGAATCTCACCTTGTGATACATCATAAAATCGTGGAATTAAGCTTGCAATTGTAGATTTACCAGCGCCTGAACGCCCGACTAATGCAATTGTTTGACCTGCTTTTATATTTAAAGAGATATCATTAAGCGCAGGGATATTGCGTGTTGGATATGTAAACTTAACATTTTTGAACTCAATATCACCTTTAACTCTGTCAGCTACTATAGTGCCATAATCACTTTCAAGAGGTGAATCCAAAAGAGAAAATAAAGATTCACATGCAATAGCCCCTTTTTGAAGTTCTACATGCAAACTTGTCAATTCTCGCAATGGCCGCATAACTGCGACCATCGCAGAAAAAACGACAGTAAAAGAACCTGGCGTAATATCTAAATTCTGGCTAGCGACTAAATAAAGAATAAAACCTAACCCCAATGTGGCTATTAACTGGATAATAGGAGTTGATAATCTCGAAACGAGCTCAATTTTTAACATTCCTAGTCGAACAAGATTTGTAATGTTAGCAAAATTACTTTTTTCATAGTCTTTAGCATTGAAAATTAAAATTTCTTTATGCCCTTTCAACATTTCGTCACTTGCTGTAGTAATTTGTCCCATACCCTGTTGCATTGACGCAATTGTTTTCCTAAATTTTTTAGCGATAAACTGGGCTACAAAAATAATTAGAGGAACTAAAATTATAAGAACCGAAGCTAATTTCCAGCTCCCATATATCATAACTATACATAATCCTATAGCATAAGTTATTTCACGAATAAGAATAATTAGTGCATCTGATGAGGCTTTAGATAACATTTGGGTGTTAAATGTAATAACTGAGACAAGATCGCCCACCGATTGCCTATCATGAAAACTTATTGGACTCTTAATCAGATGATTAAAAATCATTTGTCTAAATTTAGTAACTACTTTTCCTGATAGCCAGGAAAGACAATAAGTTGATACATAATTGGATAATCCTCTCAATAGAATTAAACCTATAATAGCTATAGCAATTGTAATTAGAAGCGAGTAATTTTTGTCCATTAAACCATGATCAAGTATTGGCTTAGTCAAAGATATTAAAGTTGCATCAGTAGCTGCATTTAATAAAAGTCCAAATACGGCAACAATTAATGCTTTTTTGAACGGTTTAATAAATGGCCATAATTTCTTCAATGTAGTGATTGAATTTAAATTTTTAGACATAACAAAGTATTTCATTAATAAAATTATAGTACATTATACTATAAATAAGTTTTTACTCGTTAACTTTATTATTTTCTTATGATACGCAAAGTATTAACCAGAATAAAAGATTAAAAATTTTGTTTTTTTATTTTTATTTTTATACCTAAAAAACAAAAAATAAAATACTTATCAGCATCCCAAACCCCCAAAAATCTTTGTTTTTTTGTCAGAAAAAATTGATTTACCATAGGGATTTTATAGTAACATTTATCAATTAAAGAATTTATATACTGATTATCTGGAAAATAAAACTCCAGATTGAAAGTTCTGGTTATTTCTGTTGACTTCATTAAAGCTAATTTACGTTCTTTTTTAGATAAACGATGTAGAGACTCGTAAATTTTTTGCATAAATAAGTCAACTAAAACTGGTTTAAATTTTTCGACTAAACTCCATTTAAATACGAAATGGAGCAAACTTTCAAAACATAATAATGGGTCTAATTTATGGGTAGTTTTGTAATTAAGTTTACTAGTTTTATCATTATTCCTACTCATTATTGAGCTAGCTCTTATTCGATAATTATATAATTTATCATTCAAAAAAAATGCAGAATCACTCACTAAGGCATAGGACCAAAAAAAAGGATTGTCTTCATACCATAATCCATCGGGAAATCGAATACTATACTTTTCAATTATTGAAAGTTTATAAATTTTATTCCAAGCACAAACGTCCATATTTCTTATTACATCTAGGGATAAATTAATTAAACCTTTATATTTATGTTCAAAATAACTTTCATCTTGTAAACGATCAAAATTGTGTTCAACCTCAAGTCTTGTGGAAAAATATACAAGATCTACATTGGATAGTTCAATATATAATAATGCTCTCTCATAAGTACTTAATTCAATGTAATCATCAGAATCTACAAACGCGATATATTTACCTTTAGCATGCTCAATACCAATATTTCTGGCTGAAGATAAACCGCCATTTTTTTTATTAATAATATTAATTCTGCTGTCTATTTTTTGATAGTGTTCAAGTATAGAAAGAGAATTATCAGTTGATCCATCATTAACACAAATAATTTCTATATTAGTCATTGTTTGATTAATAATACTATCTAAACATTTTTGTAAATATTCTTGGGTATTATATACAGGAATAATAACAGACAATACTGGTGCTGGAGAATACAAACTTTCCACCTCAATTATTTAGGAAAAAATACGTTAAATATCTAACATAGTAGTATTAGCAGCTTGACATTACTTTATTAGCTTTTTATAAAAATTTGCTTAAAGTAAATCTAAACTACATTTTGTAAAAAGTTTTGATAAATTCAATATTCTTACGTAATTTATTTATTTTACCTTTCACAATACAATAAGGAAATATGCTTAATAAAGAAATAAACAAAAGCCTTTTACGATATTTAAACTTCGAACTTTGTTTAAAACTCTTGCTTTCCAACATTTGCGTTTTTATAACATCAAAATCAGGTCCATGTTTATAATTTATTGGATATGGAGATAGACCTTTTTTTTTCCAAAAATCCGCCCACCAAACTTCCATACAATAAAAATGGTCTATTGAAATATTAAGATTAAATTCTAAATATAAGGAGGATGATTTATCAATATCCTCTGGTTTTCCAAAAAAAATCAAGTCTGAGCCAGCTAAAAATTGAGGGTCCTCAACCATATTACCTCTTCCAAAAGGATTGAAACCATGAAAAATTACATTTTTTGGTATTTCAAAACCAAAATTTGCATAACAATGAATAATATCATCTATTCGAAAGGGAGATTTAAATAGAATATCAGGTCTAGTCACAACCACCCAATCATACTCAATATTTTCCTCTTTTTGAAATGTATGACGCAATTTATTGACCATATAAATTGAATAAGAATTATTTAAACACCCTTTTTTAGCTCGAGGAAACCTCCCTATTTTTTCTATTAAAACTTCATTATTACAATCCAATTGTGATTCAATTGCTATTTTTTTTGGCTGATATAACTTATTAACCAATGAAATAAGTTCATCAGTTAATAATTTATTTGTTAGAGACTTGCCATCTAAATTACGATAATTGATTGTCGAATGATCTAATTCATCCCAAGTATGAATAAAAATATCTATTTGATATTTATCCAACATATTTTCTTCTAATAAATACTTTTTGAATGATTCAAAAGTATATTCAAACGTTCTTAAATGACCAAACAGTTGGATAGCAATTCTTTTAACTGTTTTCATGGAAAATTTACCAATAAATAATAAAATAGTCTTTATTATATTAAAAAAAGAAAAATATTAACAATATATTCAATTTAACTTTTAAACCAATACATGGTCTAAACTATTTGATAAGATTTTTATACATTTTATATCTCTCTTTGCACACTGCTATTCTTTTTTCTATTTTTGATATCTTATTAAAAACAAAAATATAAGGTAAAATGTAAGCTAAACATCTAACAATTTTGAGAAATTTATAATTTACTTTATAGTTAATTTTCTTCAATTTAATACTAAATTTGAGTCCATAAACAAACTTACTTAATGAAATAAAATAAAAATCTTTAATTGAAGGGGATTTATTCAAAAGTTTATGGTTATTTATACATCTACATTTCTCTACTGGCCCATTTCTAAATGGTGCTAGATCAAAATAATATGGAAGCACCAAACTACCTTTAGGTAAAAATGGAACCCGATTATCTTTCCAACGAAAATCAATATTCCAACTATCCACTAAATAGATGAATTTTTTCATTGATGACAAACTGTCTTCTTTAGTATTTTTTATATCCCAACCATTACTTTTTATATAATTTTTGAACAAATAAGACTCTGGTGTGCAATCTAATGCTTTTAATGAGTAATTGGAATCCTCAAACTCCTTTTCAACTTGCAACATATACCCTAAATGGGTATTTGTCATAAAAGGACATGAAAAGTATTTTTCTAAATCACTCTTTTTTCCAGCTAGCAGCATATCTGAAGGATGGTATAAACGATCAGATCTAGTATAACAATTAGTCGTAAGAATCATTGAAGTTTTTAACTTATCCAAATGAGAAGCAACTAAAGAAAAATTTATGCTTTGATCATTTCTAAGTTTTATTACAAATGAATCATGAGATACATGTTTTAATCCTTCCCTAACACAATTTATTTGCCTATTAATATTGAAAAAACCAGGGTTTAGCAAATCAAAACAGCTGATTAATTTAATTTTAGCAACTAATTGATTTGATTTTAAAAAATCATTATAAATTTTCATATCATGATGATAACTTACAATCACAATTTCTTTAAAAACTATTTCTGACTTTTTTAAATCTTTAAAAATTTTTTCAAGCCAATGTCTACAACCTTCCCCATGGATGACAAGAGAAATATCCTTCACAAACAATCCCTCCTATAAACTATTGAAAATAATAAAAAAAATCATAATGAAAATCTTGGTAAAATACAAACTTCTGGTGATATGATTTTATTCAAAAGTTCTCTTTGTTTTTCGCTAATTCGTTTTCTATCATTAACTGATAAATCAATAAAATTTTTTATAGTTAAAAATAAATCATCATCTTCTTTGAAAGGATCAAAAAGCATACATTCTGGAGAATAATCTTTACATCCACTGTATTTTGAAGCTATAACGGGTATATCTCTCAAAACAGACTCAATCATCGCCATCGGTTGATTTTCATAAGAAGAAGGCATAACAGAAAGATTACAAATAGCTAAAAACTTCTCTTGTTGTTTAATTGACATAAAGTCATAAAAAAATATATTTTTTAAATACTTTTCATCAATTCCTTTATAGAGAACATAACGACAATCTTTATTCGTTAAAGGGTCTTCAGCGGAATTTCCGATAAGGAATAAATTACAATCGATATTCAGATTTAATAACTTAATGAAAGCATTTACTAATCTATCGTGTCTTTTTCTACCTTCAAATCTAGTGATCAAAACGATATTAAAACTATTTTCATAAAGACTAAAATCAACCTCATCTTTATATTTTTCTTTCAACTCCCAACAACTTTCTAATTTGCCATATAACGGATTTGCAAAAACTAAAGTTTTTTTTGAAAGATTATATTTTTCAGGGATATATTCACCTAAAAATGTAGATGGAGAAAAATTGTAATCACTGAGTTCCATTTGAGTTTTTTCTTCATGATAAATTTGCTGAAGATAAATAGGAGCATATAAAATGTCCTTATTTGTACTCCACTCAAAGCATTCTCGAGTGGCTGTATGATGATTTGTTATTAGTAATGTATTATGAAAAGCTGTTTTCCTTGCTTTTTCAATAACACAATGTAAACCCAATGCTAAATAATCTGCAAACTCTATATAATCAGGCTTTATAACATTCATTTTATCTAAAATAGCTTGTCTTTTATTTAATAGATCCCCAGAATGAATTGGAAAAAAAGAAAATTTTTGATTAGCATAAATATCACAATTTTCATCATATGCCTCAGCCATGACATAAACTTCATGACTGGTATTTTCAAGTATATATTTTGCTATATTATATAGATAGCTTGCTATACCGCCGTGACCAGGGTAGAGTCCAAATTCATGAGCTACAAAAGCGATTTTTTTCATAAGAATTTTCTCAGTAGTATTTAAAATAAATATAATTGCTAACAAACAAATAGAATTGGTAAATAATAAAAGAGCATATTCGTTATATTAAATTTAGTCTGCAAAATAACCAATTAGCTCAAATTTTAAACTTGAATAATACAAAAAGAAATCTGCATTTTCATGCTTTTTAGTTAAAATAATTTTACCAATCGAATTCAAGTGTTACTCATCACTTTTACTTCTATCTATATGAATGATTAAGAATAATGATGAATTATCAAATAAATGCAAATTTTGATAAGAGCACATCATTATTTGTAATTTTTTATATTTATCTGAATTAACGTTAATTAATTTATTTGCTTCTTCACAAGCACCATAGCAAGAAGCTATCTCCATATCATAAATCGAAAAATACTCATATAATATCAAGAAATTCATATAAATATAATAATCAAATTGAAACCAATCGATCAATTTCAAATTTTCATAACATTTTGTTACTTCGAAGAATTTACTCAAATTTGCCGTTTTATATATACAAGGCTGATTAAACCATAAATACAAATCAGTATCTAAAATATGTTGATAATCGTTTGGAAAAAAAATTTTACATCTCTCTTTAATCTTCTCTGTCAATTCTTTTCCTTCGGATAATACTTTATTGCCTAGTAAAATTTTGTTTTCAAAAAATTCACTACATAATTTATAAATATCTACTTTTTTTATGAAATTCGATTCAGAATCAATAGAAATAATGTATTCATACCTTTCTGCTAACGTTTTTATACCCCATAATTTCTTGATATTTATTATTCCATTATTCTCAGTAATAAAATATTCATCAGGTAAAATTAACTTATATTCATAGTTTCCGAAAATATCTGCTTCTGTTTTGTTTGAGAAAATAAACCATAAATCAGCTTGAATTCCCAGATCGTTTTCCATAAACGAAGATATCATTGATTTTGCAAAATCAAAATGAGGGCTGTGGGTAGGGCATATAAATGCAACTTTTTTTTGATTTTTCATAATAATAACTTATGATCTTATTTTATATTAAACATAAATTGCTTATTTACAATTACTTAGGTACTTATCATTATTAGCACCAGGTAACTTCACAACAACATTAACAGTACCATCTTCAAGACTTTCAAAATCCGTCTCTTCATTTGGTTCCATTACAATAATATCACCAGAAACATACTCGGTACCGTTCATTTTAACACGACCTGATATAATTACAGTATATTCCGTTGCTATTTTATGATAATGTTTATCCTCTTTGTCCCCTTTTTTATAAGTTTTCACGGCTACTTCAACATCATTAGTTTTACAAAGTGATGGCTCAAAATTACCTATAAACCAACCTTTTATCATATCATTAAGCTTTGCAATTTTCATTATTTGCTTTCCTTAACATCCATTAGTTCAGTTAAGTATTGAGCTAGTTGCATCTCTGTTTTCAATGGATGGAATTTTTCATTTGTAATTTTATAAAGAGAGACTTTCTTTTGTTTAAGAATCATTTCATTAAGCGTTTGACTCAAATAAAATGCCCCATTAATTAAATTATCTTTACGGATTACATTTTTAGCACTTTCAACAAAATCAGAACCTTTTTTGTAATAATAAAACGAAACTAAAGCATTTTTACTAATAGGTTTTTTTTCTGAGACTTCAATAACTGAATTATCTTCACTTAATTTCGCAAATGAATACCTTGGATGAACAGAATTAAAAGAAACAACACCAGCATCGCTTTCGAAATTTCTAAAAAATTGCAAAATATTCTCGCTAGATACCTCTACAAAATCATCTACAGCTAATAAAATTAACTCTTCTTCATTATCAATATGCTCGATTCCTAACAACGCCGTACATACAGCTCCTTTTGTTTGCCCATTAATGACAATTATTTCACTGTCTGGAACTAGCTGCTTAATTACTGAATCAACTTGAAAATTCTTTATATCTTCGTCTTTTATACAAAATAAAAACTTTCTAGGATTTAACCCTCTGCAATAATCAATCTGTTTTTCAATTATAAGTTTTTCATTAAGTTCAGTTAAATAAAGAGGATAATCCTCTCCATTTTTTTCAAAATTCTGCCCCCCCATTAAGAAGATAATTTGCATTTTAAATCCCCTGCTCTATTTCTAAAATTCGATTCTTGATATTATCATAATTAACTTCATCAACTGTTTTTACAACCAATAAGTGAGCTCCTGATGATTTTGCTGCTTTTATTCCATTTTCATTATCTTCAACTATTAAACATTCTGACGGAGTTAATCCCATTCTCGACATTGCGGTCAAATAAATTTCTGGATCTGGTTTTGCATTTTTTACATCCTGATTACTTAACATAAATTCTAAATAATCTGTTAACTTTGCATAATCCATCATCATTTTTATTGTCATTTTTATAGAGTTGGATCCCACTGCAAGCCTATAACCTTCGGATTTTAACTTTGATAATGCATACTCATGATTAAATCGTGGGCGACATAAATTTTGAATCATAGAAACAGTGTACTGTTGTTTCATTTCATTGATAAATCCGTGTAATTGGTTGGGTAACCCTTTTTCTAAAGTTAATTTTTTTAACTTCATAGAGGTTGGTAAGCCATCATAACTTGTCAAGTGTTCGAAACGATTAATTTCATATCCAAATAATTGCAAAGCCTGATTTAGTGCTTCATAATGCCAATCTTTAGCTTCAATTAATACCCCATCCATATCAAATAAAACAGCTTTAATTTTCATTAAAATACTCCTTTGCTTTTTCTGGATAATCCGTACAAATCATCAAATTAGAACTTTTAATATATTTACTTTTACTAATAATCGACCACTGATAAGCGATATCTCTTTTATGTAAATCAGCAGATACAATACAAACATCTTTTCCTTGTGATATAAGGTTATCGATTACTGTATGATCATACCAATCTGAATTAAAACAATCTAGCCAAATTCCCTCACACTCACTGAACATTACAGGTTTTCGTAAAATATCGCTAAGACCAGTAAATACTTTAAGATCATTTTTTACCTGACAAACCAAGTCTGGTATAGACATATCAAAGGAAAAATAGTTTGTATGATTATATTTTTCGAGTAATTTTTTAATCTCTAAACTTAAACCATCAGCTTTAATATTCAAAGCTAGTGGCAAATTACGACCATCCATTATAGATAAAAGTTGTTCAAAAGTTATTTCGTCACCTGTTGGCATATCATGCGAAATAACTATTTTTCCATGATGATCTCTTAAGTCAGTTTCTGTACCAAACCCCAAATCAAAACTTCGTTCGAATGAAATTTTAGTATTTTTTTCTTCAACTTCTTTCCAATACCCTCGGTGAGAAAGAATAATCATTTTTTTACCTTTGATGAAATTGGATGATTAATAAAAAAATCTAAATCTTTAGGAATACCTAAACCATACATACCGTTATATTCTTCACCAATCCCATATATACCAATTTTTTTACCTTCTTTAATCAGATAGTTATAACTTGGACAAGTATAAAATTCATTGTTAACTCTGATATTATCTTTTATCATCTGTTCAGCAGCTCTAACAAGATCTTGTCCTTTAGTAAAATTGAAAATTCCAACTGTAGCATCATTTGAAATTACTTGTTTTTCTGCTGTTTCAATGACAAGACCATCAACATTGGTTTTAGCATAAGACCATTTAGGATCTTGAGACTTCATCGTCATAATCATACCATCTAGATTTCTAGCTGATATAGCATCTAAATATTCATTTATATCAAAATCGATATATTGATCAGCATTCGCATTCATCAAAGGCTCGTCGTTATTAAAATATTTTTTTGCAAGAAGAGCTGTACACACTTGCCCTTCTGTTATTCCATTAATTCCAATAATTTCGACATTCTTTGAATAAGATTTCAATTTAGGTATTAAATCAAATTGATCTATATGTTGCTGTTGACATACAAAAATAAAACGGTGCTCACATTTCGGAGACAGATTATCCACAACAACTTTTATCATTGGTACTCCATGAATTGGAATGAAAGGCTTTGGAGTATTGTAACCTGCATCAGCAAATCTACTTCCCTTACCTGCCATTGGTAAAACTATATTTAGCATATATTTCTCGTTCCGTTAATTTCAAGTCAGTATCATTTATTCTAACAAATAAAACGATTAATTTCTTATTATTTTATCTCTAATTTTTTTACGCAATTTTTTATTATGCTTACCAAATATAAACAGTGTTACTAATTTAGCTATTATTTTCAAAAGCCGATATTTCATTAAAATTGAATTTAATCTTAACCTTTCATAATTAATTCCAACAAATTTAGTTGGATTCAAAGTTACATATTTGTAGTATAGAAGTTTCCACTCAACATGAGTTATACATGAAAAATGGTCAAATTTATGATAATTATAAAATTTCTTTGGAGGCTTTAAGTTGAATTGCCGCCAATCTAAAAGAATAAAATTAGAAGCCAAATAACGTTCAGTTTCTATAATTTGATGTTTAGTAACTTTTATAGAATTATTACACAATACTTTTCTATCTTTGTTTGTTAAAAAACTTATAAAAATAAACTGCTCAGGAGCATATCTTCTTTCCCACATATCCTTATTTTGGAAAAAAAATTCGTCAGATTCTTTCATTAAACTTATGTTAAATAAATCTAATAAATCACTCTTCAGACCAAAAAAGGCCATATCTGAAGGATGATAAGCAAAATTAGATTTAGTAGGATTACGCGTAAAATAACTACAAGCTAAAATTTTATGTTTAAATATGGAAAAATTTGGCTCTACAACATCAAAAGAATTAAAAAAATTTAGAAAAGAATTTCCTTTTAGCAAAAAATCACTACGAATTTTAAATACATAACGGCTTTTTGCGGCCTTAATTCCATTCAAACTTGAAATAATCAATCTATTAACATTATTAATTTTTATTCCATCACTATAATTGTGGGAAAATCCTCCAGGATCGTTACTTAATACATACTTATCAAAATCTAATCCATCTAAATTTGAACCATTCCAAGTAGATAATATAATTTGAGATTTCGGAAGGAATTTCCGAATACTTAATAAATTAAGTTTAGTTAAAATAGGATCGATAGCGCCCTGTACTACAACTGAAATATCTTCATGTTTTATCACTTTTTCACCGCTTATTTATACATGCTGTCATTGTTCGATTATTTATTAAAAATTTAACCGTTTTCCTTAACCCACTTTCAAAGCTTTCTTGAGGACTCCAACTCAACTCATTTTTTATTTTAGAGGAATCTATTGCATATCGATAATCATGACCAGGTCTATCAGATACAAATTGAATTAAATCTTGATATTTTGTTATTCCATTTTTATTGTGAGGAGCGATTTCTTCCAATATATTACAAAGCTTTTGAGCTAATGCTATATTGGTTAATTCATTATTAGCCCCTATATTATAGGTTTCTCCTATTTTACCATTGATTAATATGGAATATAAAGCCTTAGCACTATCTTCAACATATATCCAATCACGTATTTGCAAGCCTTCACCATAGATAGTTATCGGTCTACAATCAATTGCATTTGAAATGACCGATGGAATTAATTTTTCTGAATGTTGAAAAGGCCCATAATTATTTGAACTATGTGTAATTATAGTGGGTAAACCATAAGTTTTATACCAAGCTCTGACTAAATGATCGCTTGATGCTTTTGATGCCGAATAAGGATTATTTGGTGCGTAAGGTGATAATTCATTGAAAAACAGTTCATTTTTAGGTAATTCGCCATAAACTTCATCAGTAGACACATGTAGAAAACGAAAACGACATTTGAGTTCTTCCGATAAAGCATTCCAATAATATCGACTACTTTCAAGTAAGTTAAACGTTCCTATAATATTACTTTCAATGAAGTTTGTTGGATCATTAATTGAACGGTCAACATGACTTTCAGCCGCCAAGTGCAGAACGGCATTGGGTTGATATAGTTTAAAAATGCGATCTAATGCTTGTCGATCACAAATATCAACCTTTTCAAAAAAATATCTCTCATTTTGTGAAATACTTTCTAACGACTTTAAATTTGCAGCATAGGTTAGCTTATCGAGATTAATAACATAATCTTCTGTGTGATTAATTATATGCCGTATAACAGCAGAACCAATAAATCCTGCTCCACCAGTTATTAAAATTCTTTTGCTGTTAGACAATTCTACCGCCCTATCCCATAATCCCGTAATTTATTGGCGATTGCAGTATGTGAAACGCCTAACCGTTTCGCCAGTTTACGGGAACTTGGATACTTATCGTATAACTGTAATAAAATCTCTTTTTCAAACTGCTTGGTCATTTCATCTAATGTCTTATTTTCGATATTATCGATGCCTGATATTCTTGATAAAGTTTGCACAGGTAGCTCAATATCATTGACGGTCAATTTAGTTGAAGTCAACTGAGATAGAGCGCAATATAGGATATTTTTTAGTTGTCTTACATTCCCTGGCCATGAGTAACGGGCTAAATAATCAAAAACTTCATTATCGATATCAGGAGCAGGAATGCCTTGTTTATCGGCAAATTCATTGACAAACATCATGGTTAGCGGAGCAATGTCTTCTTTGCGCTCCCGTAATGAAGGAAGATGTAATGAAAGCACATTGAGCCGATAATAAAGATCTTTTCTAAATTTTCCTTGTTCGACTAAATCGGCTAAATCAACTTTGGTGGCACAAATAATACGTACATCTACATACACCTCGTTATCATCACCAACCCGACGAAAATAGCCATCATTGATGAACCGTAATAACTTGGTTTGCATCTGAAAAGACATTTCGTCAATGCCATCAAGTAAAACCGATCCGCCATTAGCCTGTTCAAAAAAACCTTTTTTACTTTCTACGACTCCTGGGTAAGCACCAGCAGCATGACCATAAAGCTCACTTTCAACCACTTCGTCTGGCATTGCAGCACAATTTAACGCTAGAAAAGTCTGATCCCCTCGAGGGCTGTATTGATGACAAGCATAAGCAAGCAGATCTTTTCCAGTGCCCGTTTCGCCCGAAATTAACAACGGTTCACGTTGCATCGCAAACGCTTTTGCTTGTGCAACTAATTTTTGCATGGCATTACTTTGGGTCGCAAAAATGTCAAAAGCCTGATTTGCCACAACATGAATTTTAGATAACCTTTTTTTAAGATATTCTATGGGTTGGATGATAAAAATAGTTTTTGATGTTTCGTTAACTTTTTGTAACAGATAATACTGAGCATTAAGTACAATAATGGTATCATCGAACTCATTAACACTTTGCATCTTATCCAGATGAAATATTGTTTGAAAATCGAAAGGTTGCTGTAACGTTAACAAAGTCGATGAAAGTAACGCTTGAGCCTTGTCATTATATGCTATAAGTCGTTTATTATGATCAATTTCAATGATGGCTACTTGCATTATAGTCCGCCCATTTTTCGTTTAGTTTCATGATGTTGTTGTATCGATTTTGCCAATCAACCGTTTTGATTAAATCCTCATGGCTGATTTTGTTTTGTGTCAACAGCGATTGCGCTTTAGTTGATCTTAAGGATTGTTGTTTAACTAAACTATACAATTCCTCTAAAATTGCTAATGTCCCTTGTCGGTTATTACACGCTAACAACAGATCACAGCCTGCCTCTAATGCATTTTTTGCTCGTTCAGCATAATTTCCCATGACAGAAGCACCTTCCATCGATAAATCATCGGAAAAGATGACACCATCAAAATGTAATTGTTGACGAAGCACTGTTTTGAGCCAAAAGCTTGAACCGCTCGCAGGTTTATCATCAAACGCTGGATAGATAACATGCGCTGGCATAATTGCATCGAGTTTTTTATCAGCAATTAATCTGGAAAATATCTGCATATCATGTTCTATTAATAATTGATTGCGATGATCAACTGGCGTTTCTTTATGAGAATCAGCAATAACATGACCATGGCCCGGAAAATGTTTGCCGGTTGTTTTCATTCCTGCACTATGCATACCATCAATCATTGCAGATGCAATTTGATATGCGATATTGGCATCTTGATGAAACGAACGTGAGCCGATAGCTAAACATTCATGACCTAAATCCAATACGGGGGCATAACTCAAATCGATATCAAAGGCAATTAGTTCCATTGCTAACAACCAACCGGCATCAAAAGCTAAGGTCTTTGCTTGTTCAATATCATTTAGCAACGCATACGATTGGGCTGGTGGAATTAACGTAAAACCTTGTCTAAAACGCTGAACTCGTCCCCCTTCATGATCAACCGAAATGAGTAATCGTTCTGGGGATATTGAACGAATCTCTTTTATTAATTCTGATAATTGTTCTACATTCTGAAAATTACGGCTAAATAAAATGACACCAGCAACTAAAGGATTTTGTAAAAGCTCTTGATCTTCTTTAGTTAAGGTCGTCCCCTCAAAATCAATTAATAGTGGTCCCATTACTCATTAGCCTCTGGTTGATTATTATCAGTTTGCGTCTTTGGCTGAACAAAATCTTTCGAAGTTACTCTCCCTAAAATTTCGCCATTTTGGGTGTAAAGTAATTCCATTGAAAGATTAGCATCTGTTCCATTATCATCATTAGGTAATTGATAAAGTGTGGTAAACAAAACATATTGCGCATTCATTGATTTAGCTAACCCAATCATTTTTCCTCGAGAAACTAACGTATCATCTGAAGCAATACCGATTGCCTGTTTAGCTTGATTAATTGATTGTTTATTTGCAACTGAAAAAATTTGTTGTTTACTCATTAATTGGTGTAAAGCTTCATCAATTTGATTATTTGCAACAAAGTCACCTGTACGATTTTGTATATCACTGATTAATAATACTCTATTGCCTTCAGGGATTGATGAGGATTGTAGTATTTTAGTAATAAATGGTGATAAAATACTTCGCCAATCTGTTTTTTTAACAATTTGCGGTGGAGTTTCAATAATGCCGACGGGTGAATTATCAATTGGAGGAATATCGACTGTTTTTTCGGAATCAAGAAGATGACACCCCGCCAATAAACTGACAAATGAACTAAATGCTAATAACCTTATAATTTTTTTCATATTAATTAACCTATTAATCGCCCCAAATTTTTTCCACCTAATAAATGCATATGAATATGAAAGACCTCTTGTCCCGCATCTTTATTACAATTCATAATTAATCGATAACCATTTTCATCAATACCTTCTTGTTTAGCAATTTTAGCTGCCACAATCACCATATGTCCAAGTAACTGTTCATCTTGTTCAGTAACATGATTAACGGTTGGAATAAGTTTGTTTGGGATGATTAAAATGTGAGTGGGGGCTTGCGGTGAAATATCTCGAAAAGCGGTAACTTTATCATCTTGAAAAACGATATCTGCTGGAATTTCATGTCGGATAATTTTACTAAAAATAGTTTCTTCTGCCATTATGTTTTCCTTATAAAACCCGATAAAAGTGAAATTAGTGAAAGCATAACATATTTTTATTATAAAAGTGTATAGATAACGTTACAATTTACAGAAACAAAAAATCCAATTTAAATCAATTATCATTTAAAAAAATACATCATAACACTAGGAAATAATTAATTTTAAGGCCAATAACAACAAGAAAACACCAAACAACCTAATCAGTTTATCCACTGAAATTCTTTGCGCTATCAGTACGCCCACTTTTGCCATAGGAATACTGGCTAGCATAATGGCTAACACTGCAGGAACATAAACAAAACCAACGCAATATTTGGGTAAAGGCATTACATACCACCCCGAAATGATGTAACCTATCGTGCCACCTATGGCAACCGGTAGCGTAAAAGCTGCTGATGTGCCGATTGCTTTACGCATACCAATACCGCATTTTTTTAGAAAAGGCACGACTAATACGCCTCCACCTACGCCAACTAAAGCAGCAAAAAGACCAATAACACCGCCCATTGCGATATAAATACTAGTATTCAACTTTACCACTTCAGTAGCATGATTGTGCGCAACTTGACGGGTTTTAAAAACAAATTGACTACCAACATAAATCATGAAAATGACAAAAATCCATCTTAACCAAACACCCGCTATCAAAGGCGTAATGTAGGATCCTCCGATAGTACCAATAATACAACCTAAAACCATTCTTTTTAAAATAGACCACTCGATATTGTGGTTTTTATTATGCATCCAGCTTGAAGACAAACTCGTCCCAATGATTGTCGCTAAGGACGTGGCTATAGCGATATGGTTTGTCCAAACACTATTAACGGTAAAGTGGTTGAGTGTAAAAATTAGCGCTGGCACAATCAAAGCGCCCCCACCGATACCAAACATGCCGGCTAACAGACCTGCTGCCGCCCCAATGCAAAGAAACAGAATAAATTCTAGTATCATAAAGCATCCTTTTGATTTAGTAGCTAACATTAAAATCGAGATCATTAATTCAGATTTTAAAGAATATTTCAAATAATCATTTGGTTATATATCGAAATTGTACGGTTTTACAGGGTTAATATTTGACAGACCACCTAAGTTTAACATGACAATGTATTCAGTCATGATCAAATAGTGACAGATGACAAAAAATCGCTTATGTTAATAGAAAATCAATGAATAAAATAAATTTTTAAAAATGAAAATGGTAAGGAGTACATCATGAAAGATCGATTAAAATGGGTTGATGAATTTTGTTTTATGGGCGAAACAGCAAGCGGGCATGCCTTAATCATGGATGGCGGAATTGAACACGGCGGTCGCAATCGTGGCGCTCGTCCAATGGAACTATTACTGCATGGTGCTGCAGGTTGCATGGCTTATGATATTGTCGCTATTTTAAAAACAGCTAAAAAAGATATACGGGATCTGTGGATTGATATCGATAAAACTCAAGCTGATTCTTCCCCTAAAGTTTACACCACAATTAACTTTCATATTGTCGTCACAGGTAAAAATATTGACAACGAAGCCGTCGAAAAAGCCATAAAACTTGCATCTGAAAAATATTGTAGTGCCTCAATTATGTTAGGTAAAACAGCAAAAATGAGTTACACCTATGAAATAAGAGAGCACCATTAATCATATAGATCGAAAAGTTATATATAAATAACAAGTTGATCTTAGCTGTATAACCATTCATCCATTAACATATTGAACGTATGCTTTGATTTTAAATGAGAATGGTTATGCCGCAGTTAACAAAGAGTATGCGATTTCGAGATCTGGTCATTCTTGGATTGCTTTTTATTGGACCCGCAGCCCCAGTTGGATTATTTGGGGTATTGGATGCAACGAGTGATGGCGCCACGGCGTTAGTGTATATGGTAGCGACATTAGTTATGGGGTTTACGGCATATTCTTATGCCAGAATGGCAAATGCGTTACCCCATGCCGGATCGGTGTATGCTTACTGTTCAGCGGGAATTCATCCTCATGCTGGTTTTTTAGTCGGTTGGTTATTATTGCTTGATTATTTGTTTATTCCAGCTGTGGCTTATCTATTTAGTGGAATATCCCTTAATGCCCTCATGCCTGATATTCCTGTTTGGCTATGGACGGGTTTAGCGGTTATTGTGACAACAGCACTGAATTTAATAGGGATTAAAAAATCGATTAATATCACTTTAGTTATATTAATTCTTGAAGTCTTAATTTTATTAGCGATTTTAACTGTGGGAATTTGGGTATTATTAACAAGTGATATTGAACGAGACTGGTTAAGACCATTTACAGGTGGACAATTATTTACTTGGGAAAAATTATTTACAGCGGTATCCATTGCCGTGTTATCGTATTTAGGTTTCGACGCCATCGCAACTTTTTCTGAAGAAAATCGAGGCGAACGCAATTTAGTCAGTCAAGCTATCCTAACTTGTTTATTCATAGCCGGGTTACTGTTTGTTATTCAAATTTATGTCGGTTCATTACTCAGTCCCTACTCTCCCGAATATCTGCAAACGCATACAGAATTACAAGGAAAAGCCTTTTACAATATTGTTAACCAAGAGATAAGTCTATGGCTCGGATGGGCGTTAGGTTTAATGAAAGCAATAGGCGCATCATTTGCTGCCATGGTCGGACAAGCTGCTTCTAGCCGTTTACTATTTAGTATGGGTCGAGATAAACGCTTACCTGCAATGTTTGCGAAGGTCGGTAAGCAAAGCGGTGTACCTACTATCGCAATTTTATTTGCAGCAATTTTTAATTTAGGCTTGGCAGCGATTGCAGCAATCAGTCCAAAAGGATTGCCAACTTTAATTTCATTTGTTGATGTTGGTGCACTTACTGCATTTATTATGTTACACCTTTCAGTGATCGGCTATTTCAAGTTTAAAAAACAGAATTTCAACTATCGTATTTCTTCTTTTGTATTTGATATATGTTTGCCTATTATCGGTATCTTGGTCTTAATACCGGTATTACTTCATATTGATAATCAAGCCAAAATAGTGGGGATTATCTGGTTAACAATAGGCATTGTTGTTCTGATTTTTAATCAAGGAAAATGCCAATTAACGGCATTCACTAAAGCGAATATATAACCTAATCAACTTTAATTTATATCAACGATGCTATAGTGTATTGAATAATAGAATGGAAGATATCAAAATAACAATTAAATACATTTAAAGGATTATTACACTATGTTGGCGGAAATATTACGGGGAGCGATGATCTCCGGTAGTCTTATTATTGCTATAGGTGCACAAAATTTATTTGTACTAAAGCAAGGTTTATTAAAAAATCATATATTCTTTGTGTCAGCTCTCTGTTTTATATGTGATTTTACCTTAATGTCAATTGGCATCATGGGAGTCGGAACATTTATTAGTGCCAATCCTTTAATTACCAATATCCTTGCCATTTTAGGGGCACTTTTTTTGATATGGTATGGATTTAACGCATTAAAAAGTGCGATTAAAGGCACAAGTAGTATGCAAATTGAATCTCAAGATACAAAAAACAATAGTTTACTGAAAGTCGTGCTTGCGACTTTAGCAGTGACGTTACTCAATCCACACGTTTATTTAGATACGGTTGTTATTGTTGGGGGAATTGCAGGAACGTTAACCAGTGAGCAGAAAATAGCATTTCTAATTGGTGCTGTTTGTGTTTCATTTATCTGGTTTTTTGGTATTGGCTACGGTGCCAGACTTTTAACCCCCCTATTCAAACAAAAAAGAATGTGGGTTATTTTAGATTGCTTGGTCGGTTTGGTGATGTTTTATATCGCTTATCGGTTAATTATGTATGTTTTCCAAGGCATTTAATCAACTAAAAGAATTAATAGGCAATAGTTAACCATCCTAATTTTTCTAAAACTTGTGATCATTACCCAGATCACAAGTTATTCTGGGTATATTTATCCTGTCAGCTAATTATTTTGTTCCAATATATGAATAATAACTAATTTAAATCATCTTTTTGCTTCAATGACGCCCCAAACTAAAAAATTAATTTAAATCTCTGCAATAAACTATTTTAAAGCTAGTTTTTCTAAACAGTTATTTTTTATCATTATTTTTTAAGGCATTAAGTCTGTTTTTTGCATTATTATTACCTTGTAAAGCAGCTTTTTCATACCAATATTTTGCTTTATTTAAATCAGGTTTAGTTCCTTGTCCTTTGTCATACAACAATCCCAAATTATATTGAGCGTTAACATAATTTTGACCTGCTGATTTTTCGTACCATTCTCTCGCTTTTACATAATCTTGGGTTACACCATGGGCTTTATCATACATCACACCAAGGTTATTTTGAGCTTTTGCATTACCCCTATGCGCTGCTTTTTCATACAATTCTTTCGCTTTAGCATAATTTTGCTTAACACCATTGCCAACATGATACATATAACCTAAACTGGTTTCAGCATCGATATTATTTTGTTTAGCGGCTTCTTCATATAATTGTTTTGCTTTCGCAAAATCTTTTGTAACGCCATATCCTTTGTCATACATAACTCCAAGATTATATTGAGCTTCAGCGTAACCTTGACGGGCCGCTTTTTCGTACCATTCTTTCGCTTTAGCATAATCTTGTGTTACACCGTATCCTTTATCATACATCACACCAAGATTATTCTGAGCTTTTACATTACCTAGTAAGGCAACTTTTTCATATAATCCTTTCGCTTTTGCATAATCTTGAGTTACACCATATCCTTTATTATACAACACAGCTAGATTATATTGAGCTTCACCATAACCTTTAAAAGCCGCTTTTTCATACCATTCTTTCGCTTTTGCATAATCTTGAGCTACGCCATGTCCTTTATCATATAGTATACCAAGGCTATTCTGAGCTTTTGCATTACCTAATGAGGCTGATTTTTCATACCATGTCTTCGCTTTTTCATAATCCTGAGTTACACCATATCCTCTGTTATACATTGTGCCAAGATTATACTGAGCTTTATCATTACCCTGAAGCGCAGCTTTTTCATACCATTCTTTGGCTTTAGCATAATCTTGCTTTACCCCATATCCTTCTTCATACATAATGCCGAGATTATTTTGTGCTTTACTATAACCTTGAAGTGCAGCTTTTTCGTACCACTCTTTAGCTTTTTTGAAATTTTGAGTTACACCTCGACCTTCATCATACATAATACCTAGATAATATCTAGCTTGAGCATATCCTTGCATGGCTGCTTTTTCATATAACTCTTTTGCTAAATTTAAATTTTGGGGAACGCCATGTCCTTCATCATACATACGAGCAAGATTAAATTGCGCTGTTACGTTATTCGATTTTATTGCTTTCTCATACCACTCTTTTGCTTTTGTAAAATCTTGATTAACACCTAGTCCATTATCATATAAATAAGCAAGATTATTCTGAGCTTGTGCATTACCCTGAAGCGCGGCTTTTTCATACCACTCTTTTGCTTTAGCATAATTTTTACTTACACCATTACCATTATGATACATAAAACCTAGATTAACTTGCGCTTCAGGATGATTTTGCATGGCTGCCTTTTCATACCACTCTCTAGCTTTAGTTAAATCTTCAGGGACTCCTAATCCTTTATTATAGATATAACCAAGATTATTTTGCGCTAACACATTTCCTTGTTGAGCAGCTCTTTCATACCACTCAATAGCTTTAACATAATCTTGTTCAACTCCTTGTCCTTCATCGTACATTGAACCGAGATTATATTGCGCTATAGCATGACCTTGTAGCGCAGCTTTTTCATACCATTCCTTCGCTTTACTAAGATTTTGAGGAACGCCTTCGCCTTGATCGTACATGGAACCCAAATTAAATTGAGCATCAGCATGACCTTGTAACGCTGATTTTTCATACCATTCTTTTGCCTTGCTATAATTTTTTGCTATTCCTTTACCTTCATCATATAAATATCCTAGATTATATTGAGCTGAAGCATTTCCTTGACTAGCCGCTTTTTCATACCACTCTTTTGCCTTACCAAAATTCTGAGTAACACCATTGCCATTTTCGTACATATAGCCAAGGTTATTTTGAGCCAACGCATTATTTTGAAGTGCTGATTTTTCAAACCATTTTCTTGCTTTGTCGAAATCTTGTTTGACTCCATCACCGTTATAATACATTAATCCAAGATTGATTTGTGCAAGCTGATTGCCTTGAAGTGCTGATTTTTCATACCATTCAAAAGCCTTTTTATGATCTTTTTCAACCATTTGCCCATAATAATACATCAACGCTAAATTATATTGAGCCTCAGGATCATTATTATCATTTGCTTGTTGGTAGATACTTTCGAAAGTTATTGGCATTGTTTCTTCAGCTTGGGCGGAGAAGATAAAGCAAGTAAAGTACATTGATTGTAACAATATTGTAAGTTTTTTATTCATTTCATTTCCATTTCTAACATAATTTATTATTGTGTTTTATATTTCTGACATTTTCTAAAAAAAGCATTTCAAATAATTTAAATTAATTATATCAGTATTATAAAATTATAATTTTATTATTACTCATTTATTTTAACTACAATAGATTAAATAATAGTAAGTATCTTATTAATCTATTCCGATCTTGTCTCTTAAATCTTTTTATGATCGGTTAAAGCTACTTAAATTCTTGTATTATAATTATATTAAGCTTTAACATTATTTAAAAGATGTGTTTTTAACTGTTAGATTTTATCAACACCGAAAACTGTATTTTTCGGGAAAACCAATAAAATTATGGTTTAATGATCATTAACTAAAATTTTGAATTGAATCTTCACACTTACAATATTTTAGAATTGTGAAAAGGCTATTATAGCGGTTTTAATGATTTTGGTTGGAAATTGTACTAAAAAACTAATTTAATTCAAAAATGATAATATTCGAAAGAATAGCAAAATTGACCTGTTAGATTAGATTGATATAAAGGAAAGAAAGTGGTGGGTCGTGAGCTTGATTATTCGGCACTTCGTGTGCCTCACCCCTTTGGGGCCAACACTTCGTGTTGTTCAAATTCGTTCCAGACGAATTTGTCGAACGCTTGCGTTCTCATCGCTTATGTTTACTTAAATTAGTCTCGTTGACTATATTACGAAAGAGGAAAGAAAGTGGTGGGTCGTGAGCTTGATTATTCGGCACTTCATGTGCCTCACCCCTTCGGGGCCAACACTTCGTGTTGTTCAAATTCGTTCCAGACGAATTTGTCGAACGCTTACGTTCTCATCGCTTATGTTTACTTAAATTAGTCTCGTTAACTATATTACGAAAGAGGAAAGAAAGTGGTGGGTCGTGAGCTTGATTATTCGGCACTTCGTGTGCCTCACCCCTTCGGGGCCAACACTTCGTGTTGTTCAAATTCGTTCCAGACGAATTTGTCGAACGCTTACGTTCTCATCGCTTATGTTTACTTAAATTAGTCTCGTTAACCATATTACGAAAGAGGAAAGAAAGTGGTGGGTCGTGAGCGATTCGAACGCTCGACAAACGGATTAAAAGTCCGCTGCTCTACCGACTGAGCTAACAACCCATAGAAAAGTACTAAAAGTGGTGGGTGATACCGGGTTCGAACCAGTGACCCCCTCCTTGTAAGGGAGGTGCTCTCCCAACTGAGCTAATCACCCCAAATGTTTTATTGCTAAAACGTCACGGTAAAGATTGGTGGGTGATACCGGGTTCGAACCAGTGACCCCCTCCTTGTAAGGGAGGTGCTCTCCCAACTGAGCTAATCACCCTTACCGTGTGGATGTGCATTATAAGGCACGTCTTATTTCAGTCAACCTTTTTTTTCATAATTTCGCAAAATTAGCCTTGTTCGATTTAATTTTAACCTTATTTTGCGTAATACTTCGCAAAAATTCCTATTTCTCATTTTTATTTGTCCAATGTTAACTATGATTGGCAGGAAATTATTTAAGGTGAAAAGAAATAAATTGAATATGTTTATTAGCAAATGTTGTATTAAAATTCATATTGAACCCGAACTTTTACGGTATGAAATGATTTATTTGAATAAAAATAAATCACACAAAGAAAACCAAACAATTGCTTATTATCCCTATCAAAATTTTAACGATGTGGAAAAATTTATAAATGAGCTGAAAAAATGCCTTCCTCGACAAACGGTATTTGAACTTTATCTTGCTGAAAATACTATTCAAACAACGGAACTTGAACCACCTAAGATAAAACTAAAGTCCGAAGAGCTGACTTTATATGTTGAAGCATCAATTTATAAACTATTTGAAATACCAGCTCAAAATATCTATTTCGATTTTATTTATACGACAACTCAAAGTTATATCATCGTTAGCATATGTAATCGTAATGACATCAATGAATGGCTTAATTTATTTAAAAAACATAAGTTAAAATTAAACTTTATTGGCGGATTGATAAATGAAGAAAAAATCAATTTTTTACCTTGGCGACAAAATAAATTGAAAATACATAAGGTTAGTTTAATCTTGGTCGTTATAAGTATTATCGGGATATCCAATGGTCTGTTATGTTATTTATGGCAACAAACACAAACTGAATTAAATCATTATTTATTGTTAAACTCAAAACAACAAAAAATAAAAAAGGAATTAACTGAACAAATATCTACCTTTATCCCCAATCTATCGATCAGCCAAAAACAACTTTATCAAACTTTATTGTTGCTTTCCAAGCAATTACCTTCAGTGATTTGGTTGGACTCTTTGGAATATCAAATTAATCAAGTCATTATTAAAGGTAACAGCCTACAATATATTGATATTATCAATTTTAGTCATGCTATTTTAAAATTTACCGACATAATAAAATGTCGAATCCTGCAAGTTTGGACTAATAAAAATCATTTATCGTTTGAAATGGAAATTGAATTCAATGAATAATGATTTTTTTTATCGTCCTATTTGGCAACAATACGGTATTTCTTTTTGTTTTGTCATGACTATATTTTTCTTCAACTACCTATTTTTCTTGAATGATATAACTCAAGAAGTAAACCAACAAAAATTACTTTTACAAACAAACAATCAAGAAATTAATAGATTGCAAACAACCATAGAAAGATATCGGCAAAATCGCAATACGATGTTAAGGTTAATTTCTGAAAAAGATTTAGCTAAAGCAATAAATAAAAATCATTTAATCCTAAATTCTTTTAAATATTACAAGGTAAATTCCATTCAAAACTGGGATATAGAATTAAAAGGAAAATTCTTAAATTTTTTGTCTTTTATAAAATGGATGAAGGATAACGATTATTACATTGATATAAAAAATTTAATGATTAATCGAGAAATTAATGATTTAACCATATCATTCACCATAGTATTTGATATAGGAAAAGCATGAAGAATTATCCCGTTTACCTAATAATTTTTAGTATCATTATTAGTTTTTATGTCAATGCTGACAACACTTTGTCACGCGATCCTTTTAACCAGCTTTATCCCATTTCTTGTGCTGCACAAGCAGATATATTGCAGGAACAAATACAAAGCTGGCAACTCAAGGGTATGATAAAACGACAAAACAGTAATTATTATCAAATTTGGTTATATTCAAATCAACAATGGTTAACAATAACAAATAATGAAGTTCCCCATGTTTTATTTCCATGGCAAATAAAAGCATTTTTAAGTGATAAAGTGATTTGGCAAGCTAACCAGGCTCTACCATGTAAAGATAGTCTTGCCTGGACTATGTCATTTAATCCATGAGACTAAGGTACAATCTAATGGCAAAAATTCAATTTTATTTTAAAAATCTTTGTAAAAAATGGGAATTGTTCATTATTATCTTATCAATATTTTTTGTGAACTGTAGCTTCGCCAATGTTAATAAATTTGCTGAATCAACAAAATCCGATCTTATTACTCTGAATTTTCATCAAACTGAAGTTGCTATCATTTTGCAAGCTTTAGCCGATAGTAAGCAACTCAATTTGATCGTGACTGACGATCTTTCTCAAAAACAAACAATCAAACTTCACGATGTTAATTGGAACAAAGCACTAACAATAATACTTAATGCAGCTAAATTACAAGCGAAAATCGAAGATAATATCTTATTTGTTTCTAAAACCGTTGATCCTCAAACTTTACTTCAAAAACAAAAAATAACGCAATTAGAACAAGAGAAAGAACTTCCACTTGATACGCTTGCCATCGAAGTAAAACATGCTGATCCAGCAATAATACATGAAACAATTTTACAGCAAGGTATACTCTCTGAACGAGGAAAAGTCTTAATCGATAAACGAACTAATTCAATCATTATTACTGATCTCTCAAAACGATTTAACAATATAAAAAAACTAGTTAAAACCCTCGACAAACCTATACCACAAGTTCATATTTCAGCTCACATTGTTAATATGAGTGATGAAAGCATGTCTGAACTTGGTATAAAATGGGGATTTTCAGGTCGTTCATCACAAGTGCTAAATAAATTTGATGTTGATTTAAATGTAACAAATCCAAGCACTAATATAGGTTTTAACCTAACTAAAATTTCAGGGAGTTTACTTAATTTAGAGTTATCTGCTTTACAAGCGGAAAATCAACTTGAGATTATTGCTAGTCCAAATCTACTCACCGCTAATCAAAATATGGCATCAATCAAACAAGGAACAGAAATCCCTTACGAAGTATCCAACGGTAACAGTGGCTCGACCTCCATTGAATTCAAACAAGCTGTTTTAGGGTTGGAAGTTACACCTAAAATAGTTGGGAACAATATGATGATTTTAGATCTTTATATAACACAAAACACGGCTGGACAAGCGATTAAACGCAGTGATGGTGGTGAATCACTCGCCATAGATACGCAAGAAATAAAAACACAAGTCAAGGTTAAACATGGAGAAACAATTGTTTTAGGCGGAATCTTTCATCAGATTAATAGTCAAAATAATCATAATGTGCCAGGTGTCAGTAAAGTTCCCATTGTAGGTAATCTTTTTAAATACAAGAATAAAAAACAACAAAAACGAGAATTAGTGATTTTTATCACACCACATTTAGTTGAGTAAATGTTAACAGAGTTGTATCATACTTTAACCTATATTTTGAACTTTTACTTTAACAGAGAAATTTGCTTCAAAGTATTGTTTTACATCATTATGATTATCAATTTTTACAATAGCAGAGAATATTATGTTTCAAGTTGTCGCTTCGGATTTAGATGGCACTTTATTAACGCCTGAACACAGTCTTTCACCTTATACCAAACAAGTTTTGCAAGCATTGCGTCAAAAAGGTATTCATTTTATTTTTGCCACAGGGCGACATCATATTGATGTTGCACAGATGCGAGAAAATATGGAAATTGATGCTTATATGATAACTTCAAATGGAGCCAGAGTTCATGACAGTCATGGAAACTTAATTTTTAGCCAAAATGTTGAACCTTCGCTTGCCAGTCAAATCGCCCAAGAGTGCACCGACGATCCATTAGTGTTTACCCATATTTATCGAGGCGATCAATGGTTAATTAATAAAGAGGACACCTATTCACTCAGTTTTCATCAAGAAAGTCATTTTACTTATGAGTTTTTTGATCCTTATAAATTTGAAACAGATGATATTGCTAAAATTTATTTCACGACAAGTGATGATGCCCTTCATCCACATTTAGTCAAATTAAAAAATCGGCTTGATGAAAAGTATGGCGATCAAGTCAGTATTGCTTTTTCATCATTAAATTGCCTTGAAATTATGGGGGCAAATGTTTCCAAAGGTAGTGCATTAAAAAAAGTGGTCGACAAATTAGGATTATCGTTAAACGATAGCATTGCGTTTGGTGATGGCATGAATGATTATGAAATGTTAAAAATGGTAGGAAAAGGGTGTATAATGCAAAATGCAACCCCAGATTTACGACAAAAATTACCTGAATTAGAAGTAATTGGTTCAAACGCTGATGATGCTGTACCTCATTATCTTAATAAACTTTTTTCAATAAATCTTTAACCAACATTATTGATAAATATGAAAGCAGACAAAGAACTTAATACAATTGGATTACGCTGTCCTGAACCCATAATGATGGTTCGCAAAACAATGAGAGAGCTTGCTATTGGGCAAGTTCTACTTGTTATTGCTGATGATATGGCAACGACTCGTGATATCCCAAGCTTTTGCAGACATATGGATCATGAATTACTCAGTTCTCAAATTGAATGTCAACCTTATTATTACTGGATAAAAAAAACTCATTAATAACATATAATATGTGTTAATGTTCTATCTTGATTAATCAAGTTAAATCAATTTGATATAAGTAGTAACGAAGTGTTCGCCAATCATCAGGCTTAAGATTATTAGTGATTAAAAAAAGGGTACATCGATGCCCTGTACGTCGTGACTTTAAATTTAATAGAATAATATACCGAAATATCAGCGGTCTATGCATTAAATACCAGCGCTGATTATGCCAATAGATCTGATTTATATGATGAAATAACGCAAGCTCTCCTGTAATTGTTTGAAAATAACAGATACTACGCCACCACTCAATAATTAATAATACAACGACTATAAACGTATAAGAGTTTAAATGAGTATCAGCAAATAAAAAAAGGCTGGTCATCATTAGAAACAAATAAAAACTTGAAGAAATGATAATTTGCAAGTAAGATTGATTAAGTTTTGTACTCCACATAATTTCTAACCAATAAAATTAAAATTTAACTATTTCACATTTTGATTAGAGTCATTTGAAATAAAATAATAATTTGTGAAATGATTCTCAAAATAGATGGCGTATTATTGATTGAATGATTCAATTTTAAAGCTAATAGTTTAATTTATAAAACTACGATTAAGCTTTTAAAAACAGTTTTTAACTAAAATGTAATATTCATCATTGAGCGTTAATAAACTTTTTTTATTCGAAGAGATAGTTCAAGCATCAAAAATATTAAACAAATGGATAATTTTAAATATGAAGAATTAATATTTTGTTGAATAATGCTTTACACAGTTAAAAAAGAAAACGTTTTCATTAAAGTTCAGTAATCAGAAATATTTTAAACAGAAATACAATATATTTCTCAATAACTAAAACGAATTTCAACAGCTATTTATTTTGTGCAAATTAGTATATTTAGTATATACTCATCACCTTAAAAATATAGAAACCGTAAAGGCAAAATAAATTTTAAATTTATGTTTTTATGCCTTAAGTCAATTGGTTAGGAATTATTTGTAATGTTTATTCGAGTATTAAAATTTCTTCTCAAATTTTTTGCTGGTTGTTTTCTTTGTGGGCTAATTATCGGTATTGCCGGTTATGCCTATTATTCAAAGGATCTACCAGATGTCACTACGCTAAAAGATGTGCAATTACAAACACCGTTACAAGTACTCAGTAAAGATGGTGAGTTAATAGCAATTTTTGGTGAACGTCGACGCACGCCGCTTAAATATGACAAAATCCCTAAAAATGTTATTAACGCTGTAATCGCTACAGAAGATTCTCGATTTTATGACCATTTTGGTGTTGACCCAATTGGTATTATTCGCGCAATGTACATTGGTTTGAAGCAAAAAGGCTTTTCACAAGGCGGAAGTACCATTACTCAACAAGTTGCCAAAAACTTTTTTTTAACATCCGAAAAAAGTATTTCTCGAAAAGCCAGAGAAATAATTTTGGCTATTCGTATGGAAAAAGAACTATCCAAAGATGAAATTATGGAATTATACTTAAATATGATCAACTTTGGATCGCGAGCTTATGGCGTTGCAGCCGCTTCTTATACATTTTTTGGTAAAACACCAGATCAATTAACGTTAGATGAAGCCGCATTATTAGCCGGTCTACCTAATGCACCTTCTGCTTATAATCCAATTTCTCATCCACAAAAAGCATTAATAAGACGCAACTGGGTACTGGGAAGGATGTTAGATCAATCTTATATTACTCAAGCAGAATATAATGAGGCCATTAAAAAACCATTAACTGCCAGTTATCATTCACCGCAAATTGAATTTTCAGCACCTTATGTCGCTGAAATGGCACGCCAATTTATGTTTGAAAAATTTGGTGAAGAGGCTTATACAGATGGATACAAAATCTATACAACCATCACCAAACAAGATCAACTTGCCGCAACAGATTCAATCCAAAAACATATCATAGATTATGACATCCGACATGGTTATCGTGGTGCTGAAAAAGTATTATGGAATGCTACAGAAACCCCATGGAATGAAGAAAAAATACAGAAAACGTTAGATGGATATCATTGCTATAGCGGTATCTGTCCAGCTGTTGTTCTACAATCTTCTGACAAACAAGCTACAGCTATACTCAGTGATAAATCAAACATTGAGATTTTGTTTGAAGGGATGAAATGGGCAAGACCATTTATTAGTGATACAAGACAAGGAGCATACCCGAAAAAAGTGTCAGACACGTTAAAAGCAGGACAACTTATTTGGGTTAAAAAGTCTGATGAAAAATGGGAATTATCACAATTACCTGCAGTAAATGCAGCATTAGTATCATTAGATTCAGAAAATGGTGCAATCAAGGCCATTGTTGGTGGTTTTGACTTTAATTTAAGTAAGTTCAATCGAGCCACGCAGGCACTTCGTCAGTTAGGGTCAAATATTAAGCCATTTATTTATACCGCTGCTCTCGAACAAGGTTTGACCATGGCTACACTTCTTAATGATGCTCCGATAGTTCGTAGTGCAGGTAGTTCGACTTGGCGACCTAAAAATTCACCTCCGCAATATGCTGGCCCTTTACGCCTAAGAATTGGATTAGGTATGTCTAAAAACGTAATGATGGTGCGTGCTTTGCGTGCAGTAGGTATTGAATATGCAGCAACCTATTTAGAACGGTTCGGTTTTCCTAAAGAAAACATTTCACACAACGAATCACTAGCTTTGGGCTCTGCATCATTTACACCATTACAAGTTGCCAGAGCATATTCTGTAATTACAAATGGTGGTTACTTAATCACTCCATATTTGATCGAAAAAATAGAATACAATAGCGATAATAAAGTTATTTATCAACATCAACCTCTTATCGCTTGCCATGATTGCAAAGACGATATGACTATTGATGCATCATCTACATCAATATCTTTAAATGATGTTGAAGATACGACTAGTGAATCAGAAAATGAAGAACCAGAACAAGCAAATCTCAAAGCTGACGATAATATTATTATTCCAGACATTGAGATTACTAATAAAGAGGCCAACACAAATATTACACCAATGTATGCACCTCACACATTAAGTCGTGATATTGCCTTTATTATGAAAGATGGTTTGCGTTCAACTGTTTTTGGAGGCTCTGATTGGCAAGGTACGGCCTGGCGTGTTAAAGCCTTAGGTCGTAGAGACGTTGGCGGAAAAACAGGAACGACGAATGCTTCTAAAGATGTATGGTTTTCTGGATTCGGTGGAAATATAGTGACGACGGTTTGGATGGGATTTGATGACCATCGTCGTGTACTCGGTAAAACTTATCGAGCTGAAGGAGGAGCTAATACAGCAAATCCTATATGGGTTGACTATATGAAAGTAGCATTAAAAAATGTTCCAATTGTTGTCGATCGAAGACCGGAAAATGTTATTAGCGTAACCATTGACCAAAAAACGGGATTATTACCATTATCAGATTCAAAAACTATGTCAGAATATTTTATAAAAGGCACTGAACCAAAACAGTATGCAACAAAAGAAGTTGGTACAGAAGTGACTGATTCAGATGGTAATACTAGTGAATTATTCTAAATAAGGATTTGAAATGACTGGTTCAATTAGAATAATTGGCGGAAAATGGCGTGGACGTAAATTAGCTGTACTTGACAAGCAAGGTTTGCGTCCAACTACGGATCGTATTAAAGAAACTCTATTTAACTGGCTAATGCCAGTTATTCATGATAGCGCCTGTCTCGATTGTTTTTCAGGAAGTGGTTCATTGGGATTTGAAGCTGCTTCTCGGGGGGCTAAAAGTGTAACGTTACTTGAAAAAGACAAGCAAGTCGCAAGTCAACTCAACAAAAATAAACAGCTTATTGCATGTAATGCTATCGATATTTACCACACGGATACATTAAATTGGTTAAATAAACCTGCGCCAAGAAAGTTTGATATCGTGTTCATCGATCCCCCCTTTCATCAAGATTTAGTTGCCGATACGGTAAACTACCTTGAGAAAAATAACTGGCTAAACGCCTCATCCTACCTCTACATTGAGACGGAAATCGATCACAATGTATTGAGTTACATTCCGAATAACTGGCATTTACATCGTGAAAAAACTGCCGGTCAAGTTCATAGTTATCTATTTATACGAGAAGAAATTTGATGTTCATATTACTTGGTAAGATTTTTTATTCTATAGTTTGGCTATTTTTATTTGTCAATTTAATCCACCCCTACCCAACTCCAGCCAATGTTGTAGCCTATGTTGGATTACTCATTTTTACGCTTTTGCACGGTTTACAAGCTTGGATTCTTTACTCAACGATGACCAATCAAGAAAAGCGAGAGGATAAATTTAAACCACTTAGATTATTTATTTTTGGTTTTTTTGAATCACTTAGCTGGAAATATAAAAAATAGTTAAAAAAAAATCTTGCGACCTCAAAAATTTTTTGTATAATGCTCACCACTTCTTACGAAGAATTCCAAAAAGCGGGAATAGCTCAGTTGGTAGAGCGCAACCTTGCCAAGGTTGAGGTCGCGAGTTCGAACCTCGTTTCCCGCTCCAATTTCATTTTAATAACATACTCCATACATCTTCATTTATTAAATTATTCTATTGTATATAACAATGATTAACCATTATATCGTCTAGGTAATTCTCGATTGATACTCATTGGCGCTTATTATTTGTACAATCAAATGTACATTGTCACTACCATTGGTACATTAATTTTATTGACTCCCTTTGCTTCAACACTTACTCTTTAAGTACAAAAGCAAACAGTCATCAATAAGGAAGTTATACTAACTGATATACTCATAAAAATATTTACCTAATAACTACAAGGCATTCACGCTTCGTGATATTCAGGGATTAAATTTTTATATTTCTGCACAAAGAACTATCGAAACCAGTAGGTTATTTCTACTGCATTAGTAGAACGAAGGAAAAGTAAGAAGATTGGGTGATGTACGAAGCGTATGGCAGAAATAACAATATTAGGTTTTCAACTCGCAACTGCTGAATAAACAAGCAGTCATTGACGGCTATGGATCGGTCACAACCCTAAATAGCGATACTTAAGCGGTTAAACTAGTATCCATCCTTCCACAATTGGCGATTAGTTATCCGCCTATGTATCTCTATTATCCCCAAAATAAACATAAAACACCGGCGATGATTGCTCTCATAGAACAATTACGTTGGCAAAATAGGAATTCAATTTAACGGAGTAGATCTCGTATCTCAAAAAAATCGCCTGATGTGATGTGTAAGTTTTCAATGTTGTGCAACACATGAATCAATTCATGGCGCGTTGTTGGGCAGTTACTATATAGCCTTCGATTTTAGATAAACGTTATGAACTAAATTGGTATCAACAAGCTATTTCTTGTATATCTCCATTCACTTTTTAGAATTAATATTTTTAAATAATTTATAAACAATATATGGATGTATAATAGAAACAGGTACCATATATAATCTTCCCCAAAAATTGTGAATCTTAACCGAAGTTATGAGGTATAATTTTTTTTTATGGTCATTCGTTTCAATAATACGAAGACATAAACAAACATCGAGATGAAAATCCCTTATAATTAAGGTAAACGTATCTCTCGTTTTCTCAATAATTGTGAAAAAATGAACTGTACTACCTATATCGGGTTCTTTTTCTGCCAGATTATCAAATCCATTAATAGGTTTGATTCCGATACTTTTTCCTAAAAAATCTCTAATTTTAAACAGCCCTACCAACCATTTAGGTTGATAGGATGTCATCATTTTATAGACCTCGAATGCAGTAATATTTTTACAAACATCCAGACTCTGATAGCTTAAATAATCAACCTTTTCGTCTATTAATGTTATATTATTCAACAAACTCTTGAGTAGTTTAATAGTAGCCTTTTGCTTTTTTTTCATAAGCTAACTCAATTAATTTTTTATATTGTTTTTCTTTAGGAATATATTCTGAAAAAATATACTCATGGTAATCTTTAAAAATAGCATCCAATCGAGCCAGTTCTTTAATAAAAGCTAAACCATAAATAAAATAAGATAGGTATATGTACCACCAACACACCCAATTGGTTGTTTGAAAGTTTCTTAATAATTTATTAATAGACACTCCTACAACATCGCCAGAGGGATGCATTTGTCGTTAACCTATAAGGACAAACTTTTGTATCACTCATGTTATCCTTTCTACTAAACAACTAAAAACTATTTGTTGTTTTAAAACCACCCCCACCTGATGAGGAACTTGATCTAAATCCACTACTTCTTGAGGAAGAACGCCATGACGAAGAACGACTAGACGATGAACTACTCACTGACCAACCTGATGAATGAGTTTGTTGTTTTACTACTCTATAAGCTAAGAGTGTTTGAATAATGCTTTCAGGGAAAACACGACTATTGAATAAGCTATTCAATAAATCATCAAGTTTTGATGATGATAGATTAAATTCATAGATCGAACTTGGAATATTATTTTCTTTAAAAATATAGAGTGCTTGTTCAAAGCGGTTATAAGTATTCTCTAATTCTCTGATCGTCTTTAATAATGTGATAATATTCATTTCTATATTCTTTATTTTTTTATTTAATAAAAGAATATTTTCTAATAATGCATCATCTTCAAGCGATACTGTCTGCGAGGTAAAATTTGCTAACTTATTGAATGACTGTTCTTGAAATAACTTAGCTAGTTGATTTGATATTGTTCTAAACTGAAAACTTTCGCCTGAACGTACCTCTTCCAGTATTTTTTCAATATCATGTTTTTGTTTTTTAACGTTCGCTAAATCCTGTTCAGTTTGTACCAACTCTACTTTCAATTCGGGTAATTTTAATTTTTTTTCAACTTCATATTCTTTCTGTTCTTTCTGTTTTAACGCCTGTTCGTATTCCCTAGTTTTATTTTCAAAACGCAATTGAGATTCTTTTATTAATGCTTCAAGTATTGTCTGGTTTTTGTAGTTTTCAGAAAAATTGATAAATCTAGCTACCCAAGAATCTAAATTACGAAATACCCAAAAACCTTTATAGCTACTTTTGCCAAATTGACGTTTAATCAGATAATTATAGTAACGATTTTGTTTATACTGTGCCAATTTAGTTGAAAATTCTTGTTGTGACGCCTCATAGTTTTTTGTTTCTTTGGTTAACGCTATTTTAGTATCGTTATAATGATTAAATAATGAGACATAATCAGCATCACTTTCAAGTTGCAAAACCTTTTTTGTTGTTAATTCATCTAATCGCAAAAGTACATCTGCCATTTTTTGATTATACTCTTCAATGACATGATCTAATTCACCTGATTTGTCTTTTAAATGATGAGATAACTTTTGTAATTGTTGTATGAAATGTTGAATCTGAATATCATCATTTTTAGGCGATTCTAATAAATAAATCGTCGCTATTTTCTGATATATTTCGACCTGTTCGTTTTTCATATCCAAAATTTTTTGACGACAATCTTGCAACTCATTTTTGGTTTTTTTTAATGAATTATTAATACCTGAAAGTTTATCCTCAATATTATTCTCAATTTTTTTAGCTTGCATCTGTTACCACTCCAAAATCCGTCCTGACTTAACCCGATTAGGACAAATAAACGCTAAACGTCCTTTCGGTTTATTGCATAACTGATTGTTATCAATATGCCCATCATCAATTTTATCTGCTCTTACGCTTTTATAGGCTTTTTCAGTTACTTGCTGGCCAAACATATCCACAAATTTTATTTCACCTGTTTCAATACTTTTTACCCATAGTGAAGTGGTTTCTCCATTAGGCAATGTTGGAGTAACAATAATATACCAAGATTTTCCATTCGTATTTTCATGTGTACGCTCAACACCCGATTTATAATTTGGGTTATCAACAATCGTTAATGTCAAATTTGTTTGAGCAAGCTTAAGATAATAAGCTATCATTTTTTTATAATTTTCCACATTATCGAAATTGAGATTTTTTAAATCTGCTTGTAAAGCATCTTGTAATGCTATAACTGGTCCCATCTCCGAATTGGGCACTTTAAGTTCTAAAAATTGATTTCTATCAGCTTGAATTTTATTTTCAATAGCTTTTGCTCTTTCAATGGAATTATAAAATACTTCAATTTGACTAAAATCGACAACCTCTTGCCCTTGATTGAGATTGTCAATAATTGTATCAACCGCATGTTGTAATACGGGATACTGTTTACTTGCTTCGATAAATTGGTCACTTTCAATTAATTTAGCTAATCGTTTATCATCTTCAAATAACTTATTTAACGTCTGTATTTGCAAACGTACCTCAGACAATTTATTACTAACGGTAAGACTGATTTGCTTAAATTTTTTATATGCTTCTTTTTCATTTTCGGTAATAAAGGAACCCGCAACCGATGGTTTAGTCACGTTCGGAATGAAATCTTGATTAAGCAGATTGGTAATTGAAGTTTTTAACTTTTTGGCTGGAATCTGTGCATAATGAATAGGATACTTATCAATTTCTGAAAATTGATTTTTTAACTCAACTAACGTGTTCTTTGACGTCAAAATTTGACTATATCCGCTTTCTATTTCAGATTTGACTACTTTTGTATGATTTAAACTTCCAAATACCATCAATGTGGCAGAAAGGGAAAAAACGCCAATAACTGTTGATACCACCTTTCTATTGAGATAACAACGTACTAATAAATGCTGGAGCCAAGGACGCTTAGGAGCAATGAATCGTAACCGATTATCAAACCAACGATTAATGCCTTCATCGATAATTTTATCATCGACATTTTGACCTCTGGCTTGATAAAAAGCTTTTATACTTTCTTCTAAATTATGACGTAATTCATCACGATCAAGGTGTTCAAGTAATAATTGTTGCTTTTGGTAAAGTTCATCAATTATCGCCATTGCACCTAATTGATCACTAAGCTTAACGTCCAACATTAACTCTCAACCTTTAAAATTATATTATTAAAGCGTTGTTTTCCGTCCTCAACAATACGATCAATTTCTTTAGCATTTTCGATAGATTCATTTCTTAGCTCGGAAATCAATTGCTGACTTGATTCTTGATAATTAACAATTGCTTCAACCAAAGCACGTAAAGAATCAGCTTTAATTGTCGCCCCATAACCAGCTCTTAAACCTTCATCAAGTTGCTTATTACCTGCTGAAGCAATGCTCTCAATACCTTTGTTCATACCCTCTTTCATTGCCTCTAGAGTTTTAGTACTCTCACTTAATCCTGTTAATGAAGTAATCGAAGCACTTAAAGCAGTAAATACAATTTCATTGGTTGAAAAAAAGCTAACACTTTGTTGATAAACACGCTCTTTCACAGAGGTAGTTTGCTGTAATCGGGCAAATACTGCTTCGGCAGAATTATAAGAAACAGTTAAATTATTGGCGAGATCCAAAACGATTTGATAACGACTATCTTCTTGTTGAACATTGCGCAATGCTTCGTCTCTAAGAAGTTCTAAGCGAGCACGTGCGACATGATCATCAGAAGTAAAATTGTCAACTTCAGCAATAGCTTCCGTCAATTTTTGCTTGCATTCTTCAAGACGAGTTCCAGCAATTTGTAACACTTCTTCAGCAACTATTTGAGCCTGTTTAAGACCAAAACGAAAATCTTGGTAGGCATTTAAAATGATATGCTCTCGCTCAACTTGATTTCCCGTTTCTTTTGAAACTTCTAAATATGTTTTTTTTATCAAATTAAAACGATCAGGGATAGATCCCCTTTGAAAAGTCATCCAACCCATTTTGATTTTTTCAAAGAAATCTAACTTACCATCTTCAAGCCAGCCTAACATTTTCTCCATATCTGTGCGAATACTATCAAAATGCCCGACAACTTTTGTATAACGATCAGAGACATGTACTCCGTCTATTTGCTCCCTGACTACTTCATTAAAAGCACTTTGCTGTTGAAGAGTACGTGCAATGGCAACAATACGATTTTTATCAATAACAGCAACATTATCCAATAATTTTAAAATCGGTGCATCGGCTTGAGGCTTAATCATAATACCGATTTTATTTAATAATTGTACAGCTCTATCTACATATGAAACAACCTGACTTGACATCCTTTTTATCCCTTTTAACCAATTTATCTTTAATATTAATCGCTTAAGCGAATCAGTTGAATTATATCTTAATAAAAAACTAATCACAATTTGTGATTAGTATTTGGAAAAAGTTACTTCTTATGCTTTTCAAGTTATAAAAAAATAAATTTACAACAATTATATTTATCTTATTTGCCTAAACCATATATTGAAGTGTCTCGCTATCCCTTTGATAAGCCTATTTTTTTATAATTTCGCTAACTTTTCCTGCCAGTATTCTTGATATTGTGGCAGGCGTTTTTGTGCTGTTTGGTACACCTGTTTTAGTTCAGTAGTATCGAGTTTTCTTTGTAGTTTCTCCATGGCATAATCTAGTTTTTTCTGCTGCATATATGCCATAAACAATAGTGAGGCATCATACACTTCGCCCATATCTGGTGTGATTTTTTCAAGCTGTTTGATTGCCCGATAATTATTATCATTAAAAATTCCGGCGACTAAAGCTTCATCCAAATACATTATACCAAGCTTGGATTTATCAATGTTTGGGCTTCCTTTGGGACTATCGAAGTAATAGTGTTGTTTTCTTAGTGCGTATAATTTCTCTTTATCGGGCGCTTGTTTGTTCATTGCAACAGCAATCTTAGCAAAATCCATTACACCATAAATTAGTTGAGCTTGGTTTTTACCATAAATTCCCATACCCACTTGATAAGGGGTGCCACTGAAATCAATCACGACCTTTTTACCAAAACGGTACGCTTGTTCAGTGCCCCAAATGATAACAGAGCGGACACCTATGTTATTTTGCACTTTATGAAATTGGATAATAGCGTCGAAAATGTAGGGATTCGTTATCGTTAATGGGGCAAAAACAAATACTTTCCACAATGAATCATCAGAATCTAATTCATCGAGATCAAACCCGCGTTTTTTAGCTTGTAATGGTGTAATGATACAAGTTGGATTTTCGATAAAATCTTGCTCATCGATGATTAACGTTTCGGAATCGCTTTTTGGTTTAGGTGGTGTAAATTCAATTTTATTACCCACCGCTTTATTTTTTTCATTCAATGCTTCCCAAACCAGATCATGAAAATCAGCATAAATTAGTTTTTCGTCGAAATCGCTAGCAGAATTAAATAACTCTTTAATTTTTCTTAAAGCTTTTATACTTTTTATATCCGTATCATCTTCAAAGCCAAACCAAAATAAACGGCTGGCAATCTCTATAATCTTATTACTATTATGGTACATTGAACCATGTTGGAAAAATTCAGTTAATGCAGCAAGATTCTGTGGTACTTTATAATATTGACTTGATAAACCACCAGATAACCAGTCAAAACTCAATTTTAACAAGGCAATTGCGACCGCTGTTTCTGGTGTTATACCCCAGTGTTTTGCAAGAATATTGCTAAAACGGCTTGCTAAAAATTCATGTTCACCGTCAGTTTCATTAGCATATTTGATTGCCACATCCATATATTTCACATCGGTCATGGCAAGTGAAATGGCGGCAAATGCTCCCGCCACCGATGATTCTTCATCCTGTAAATCTAAACTGTAGTGATATTGATACATAGTTAATTCAACAAACTCTCGAATTTTATCATGTAAGCTTTCATACATGGCAGCTTTGCGGAAAAAGGCATGTGAATTACTGGCCAGCCCAGGGTATTGTTTGATAATGCGAGCAAATTCAGGATAGTATTCAGGCTTGGCAACAAAATAAATATGAAGCCAATAACCCTCAAATATTTTTGAATAACCTTTTGCCATTAAGCTATTTAAATAATCAAGCGCATCGGAATATGCCTGTTCACTTTCTTGTTTAAAGCGTAAGTAAATTTCACCGCCCCATGGCATGGCTCTGGCGATAATGGTGTCAGTTTCACAAAATACATCAGTTTCAGTAAAAGTATCATAAAAACGTTCGGTTTCTGATTGATTGTCTGAATCGTCTTTTTTTCCTGACTTACTATCTCTAATGCCCAGCTTATCCCACGCTTGTTTTTGTAGAATTGCTGGTTCATATCCTTTATCAACTAAGTCTTGAATATATATATCAGCATATTTAAATTCAAAATTTTCCCATTCAAACTGTAAATAAACTAACCACCATTTTTTAAAATCAACATGAGTGTGTTTCCATAACAGAGAACGTCCTGTAGATTCAGCCTCTTTTTCACCTGAATAAAGATATTTTTTTAATAATGCTAAAATTCTATCGGTATCGTATTGCTCAATGATTCTATTATAAGCAAAATATTCTTCTACAGTGTCAGTTAGCAAATCTACATCGTATTCATCTGATTGCTCCAGATTTTTCAGATCTCTTTCAAGCTCAAGTATCTTTGTTTGTTGGTAGGTTTGTTCTATTGGTGTTTCAATGAAAATATTGTCCTTATTGCAGAAAGCAATTCTAAAATAATGATCTGTAATACCTTCAAAAAAACCATTATCCAGCATTTTCTGGAGTCTTTCGGTAAGTAGTGGGATAAAATATTGATTATTTATCTGATCACTATACTGAGGCGCATTATACTCTAGATCATTGATAGCAAATGATCGATAACTTTTTGGATTCTCGCCTCGAATTAAAGCGAGTATTCTTAGATATCCTTCATCAAAGGTAATATAAAAACCATAAACATGATTCGGTAATTTAAAAGCTGGAATATTATCTTCACCACCAGCTCGAATAGTGTCAACAATGTGTTGTAACGTGTTGGCTATTTTATCTGCCATTTGTACTGGATAATCGTTAAGATATTCTTCAGCCAGATGATGAATTGAATCGGGACGGGTTCGATGATTGTCATAAATATATTTTAATGCTCCATGAGCATAAAAATCTTTCACTACAATGTTGGTATCTTTGATTGCTAGAAGATAGGTTATACAATCAAAATGCATTGAGGATATTTTATTGATGAATTTTGAAAAAATAACTTCAAGAGTATCTTTAACTAACGTTTGAAATATCTCAGTACTTGGACTCAACACTTTTAATTGTTCAAACGTCGCTTCGATATCGAACTGCTCACCGTCTTTAATATATTTTCGTAACAAAACTTTTAAGTTATCAAATTTTTGTTCTTGTGGTGTTTTGGTGACTGTCTCTTTTTTAATGGGGGTATTACTTTGTTTTGGTGGTTGTTTAACTGGAGCAACTTTTTTAGGCGGAACTTTACGTAACTCTTCAAAATCAAATGGATTAGGTTTACCTTCATCAGCCCATTCGTCGAGGTCAAACCACGGTTTTTCTTTACCGTCATCAATCACATCTTTGGGTGTTGTGGGTTTGGGGTGGTTTTTCGGTTTTGGGGCGTCGGGCATTTTGACAATTTGACTTAATCGGGCTATCGCGGGCAATAGGGTTGTTGGTATGGTTTTTTCTTGGTAACCCTTTTTAATTTTTGATTTTATTATTTTGCAGGCTTCTTTTTCTGCTTCCGCTTGCGAGGCAAAGGTCTTAGTGTGCTTTTGCCCTTCGGTTCCAACCGCACCGTAAAGCACCGTGTAAAGGTTATCTTTTTGCTCAATATACCAAAATTTATTATTCACTTCATCAATGCATTCAAAATATTGATTCATTATTTTTATGCTCTCCTTATACTTATCTTTTTTATATTTATCAGAATAATTTGAATTTATCCTGTTTATTGGGGCATAAGCCCCTTTTTATGATTTTATTTTTTATAATTTGGCTAACTTTTCCTGCCAGTATTCTTGATATTGTGGCAGGCGTTTTTGTGCTGTTTGGTACACCTGTTTTAGTTCAGTAGTATCGAGTTTTCTTTCCATTCTCTCCAATGCATAATCTAGTTTTTTATGCTGCATATATGCCCTAAACAGCAGTGAGGCATCATAGACTTCGCCCATATCCGGGGTGATTTTTTCAAGCTGTTTGATTGCCCGATAATTATTATCATTAAAAATTCCGGCGACTAAAGCTTCATCCAAATACATTATACCGGGCTTGGTTCTGTCAATGTTTGGGCTTCCTTTGGGACTATCGAAGTAATAGTGTTGTTTTCTTAGTGCATATAATTTCTCTTTATCGGGCGCTTGTTTGTTCATTGCAACAGCAATCTTTGCAAAATCCATTACTCCATAAATTAGCTGAGCTTGGTTTTTACCATAAATTCCCATACCCACTTGATAGGGAGCGCCACTGAAATCAATCACGACCTTTTTACCAAAACAGTACGCTTGTTCAGTGCCCCAAATGATAACAGAGCGGACACCTATGTTATTTTGCACTTTATGAAATTGGATAATAGCGTCGAAAATGTAGGGATTCGTTATCGTTAATGGGGAAAAAATTACTGCTCTCCATGGGGAATCATAAGTTTCCAATTCCCTAACATCAAACCCGCGCTTTTTAGCTTGCAATGGTGTAATGATACAAGGTGGATTTTCGATAAAATCTTGCTCATTAATGATTAGCGATTCGGCATCGCTTTCTGGCTTAGGTGAGATGTTATAAATAATTGGTTGACCGCTAACTTCATCTTCATCCTTAAGAGCTTCTAAAACTAAATCATGAAAATCTGCATATATCAACTTTTCTTGCGGATCCGTCGCATTATTAAATAATTTTTTTAACTTTTTAAGACTATCACTAGGTTTACCAAAAAGATATTTTACTAAATAACTCAATTTACAATATGGATTTTTTGGCTCGTTCATACTGTAATAATCGGTCAAACTAGCTAAATTTTGCGGAATTTTATAAAATTGACTGGATAATTCAGACATATGTTGACCTTGAGTTAATTGCAATAGCGCAATCGCAACCGCAGTTTCGGGCGTAATACCCCAATATTTTTCAAGAACAATACCAAAATTACCTGCCAGATATTCATGGTCACCATCGGTTTCAAGTGCAAATTTAATAGCCAAATCCATATGTTTCACATCCGTCATTGCCAGGGCAATAGCAGCAAATGCCCCGGCGACTGAATTATATTCATCTTGTAAATCAAAACTATAATCAAATTCATACATGGTTAAGTCAACAAACTCTCGAATTTTATCATGTAAACTTTCGTACATGGCTGCTTTGCGGAAAAAGACATGTGAACAACAAGCTATTCCTCCTGCCCCTAGCTCTAATTCTTCAAAGTGTACATATTTTTTAACGTATTTAGCGAATTCAGAATAGTATTCAGGCTTGGCAACAAAATAAATATGAAGCCAATGCCCCTCAAATATATTTGAATAACCTTTTGCCATTAAGTTATTTAAATAATCAAGCGCATCGGAATATGCCTGTTCGCTTTCTTGTTTAAAGCGTAAGTAAATTTCACCACCCGTTGGCATGGCTCTGGCGATAATGGTTTCAGTTTCACAAAAAACATCAGTTTCAGTAAAAGTATCATAAAAACGTTCGGTTTCTGATTGATTGTCTGAATTGTCTTTTTTTCCTAACTTACTATCAATAATGCCCAGCTTATCCCACGCTTGTTTTTGTAGAATTGCTGGTTCATATCCTTTATCAACTAAGGGTTGAATATGTATATCAGCATATTTAAATCCAAAATTTGCCCATTCAAACTGTAAATCAACTAAACGCCATTTGTTATAATCAAAATCTTCGTATTTCCTTAACAAAGAACGTCCCTTCGATTCAGCCTCTTTTTCACCCGAATAAAGATATTTTTTTAATAATGCTAAAATTCTATCGGTATCATAATTATCAATAATGCCATTGAAGGCAAAATATTCCTCAACCGTGTTAGTTAGCAAATCTGCATGATATTCTTCTGATTGCTCCAGATATTTTAGGTCGCTTTCAAGCTCAAGTATCTTGGTTTGTCGGTAGGTTTGTTCTATTGGTGTTTCGATAAGAATATTATCCGGTTGACAAAGACTAATTCTGAAATATTTACTAGTCATATCACCAAAAAAACCATCATCCAGCATTTTTTGAAGTTTTTCGGTAAGTAGTGGAACTAAATATTGATTATTTATCTCAACACCATAAATACTCGCATTATATTCTAGCTCATTTATACTTTCTGAATAATAGCGTTTGGAATTTCGTTCATTGAATAAAGCATAGATTTCCAGCGTTTTATAATCAAAGGTGATATTAAAGCCACAAACATTTTCAGGGAATTTGTTAGCTGGAATATTTTTTTCATCTTCTGTCTGAGTAGTATTAAAAATGCTCTGTAATGCGTTAACTATTTTATCCACCATTTGTATCGGATAATCGGTAAGATATTGTTCAGCCAGACGATGGATTGATTCGACGTGAGTCTTGTTGTGGTCATAAATATATTTCATCACGCCTTGGGCAAAGATGCCTACAAATTTATTTTCTGGATCTCTAATTTTCAAAAGATAAGTAATGCAATCAAAATGCATAGGTGAGATGTTCTTCATAAGTTTTGAAAAAATGAGTTGAAGCATCTCTCTGATAAAAATTTGAAATTTAAGATCATTTGGACTTAATGCTTTTAATTGTTCAAATGTCGCTTCAATATCGAATTGCTCACCTTGCTTTATATAGTTTCGTAACAATATTTTTAAGTTATCAAATTCTTGTTCTTGTGGTGTTTTAGTGACTGTCTCTTTTTTAATCGGGGTATTACTTTGTTTTGGTGGTTGTTTAACTTGAACAACTTTTTTAGGCGGAATTTTACGTAACTCGTCAAAATCAAATGGGTTAGGTTTACCTTCATCAGCCCATTCGTCGAGGTCAAACCATGGTTTTTCTTTACCGTCATCAATCATATCTTTAGGTGGAATTGGTTTTGGGTGGTATTTCGGTTTTGGGGCATCGGGCATTTTGATAATTTGACTTAATCGGGCTATCGCTGGTAATAGGGTTGTTGGTATGGTTTTTTCTTGGTAACCCTTTTTAATTTTTGATTTTATTATTTTGACAGCTTCTTTTTCTGCTTCCGCTTGCGAGGCAAAGGTCTTAGTGTGCTTTTGCCCTTCGGTTCCAACCGCACCGTAAAGCACCGTGTAAAGGTTATCTTTTTGCTCGATATACCAAAATTTATTATTCTCTTCATCAATGCATTCAAAATATTGGTTCATTGTTTTATGTTTTCCTTATACTTATTTTATTAATTATATTTATGAGAATAAATGAAACTTATCCTATTGTTTTTGGGGCATAAGCCCCTTTTTATAATTCCGCTAACTTTTTCTGCCAGTATTCTTGATATTGTGGCAGGCGTTTTTGCGCTGTTTGGTACACCTGTTTTAGTTCAGTAGTATCGAGTTTTCTTTCTATTCTCTCCAATGCATAATCTAGTTTTTTCTGCTGCATATATGCCATAAACAATAGTGAGGCATCATAGACTTCGCCCATTTCCGGGGTGATTTTTTCAAGCTGCTTGATTGCCCGATAATTATTATCATTAAAAATTCCGGCGACTAAAGCTTCATCCAAATACATTATACCGGGCTTGGATCTGTCAATGTTTGGGCTTCCTTTTGGACTATCGAAGTAATAGTGTTGTTTTCTTAGTGCGTATAATTTCTCTTTATCGGGCGCTTGTTTGTTCATTGCTTCTGCAATCTTTGCAAAATCCATTACTCCATAAATTAGCTGAGCTTGGTTTTTACCATAAATTCCCATACCTACTTGATAGGGGGTGCCACTAAAATCAATCACGACCTTTTTACCAAAACAGTACGCTTGTTCAGTGCCCCAAATGATAACAGAGCGGACATCTATGTTATTTTGCACTTTATGAAATTGGATAATAGCGTCGAAAATATAGGGATTAGTTATCGTTAATGGGGCAAAAATAACGGCTATCCATGAGGAATCATAAGTTTCCAATTCTCTCACATCAAACCCGCGTTTTTTAGCTTGCAATGGTGTAATGACACAAGGTGGATTTTCGATAAAATCTTGCTCATCTATTGTTAGCTGTACAGCTTCGCTTTCTGGTTTAGGTGAGATATTATAAATAATTGGCTGACCGCTAGCTTCTCCTTCCTCCTTAAGAGCGTCTAAAACTAAATTATGAAAATCAGCATAAATTTCTTTTGCCAATGGATCAGTCGCATCACTAAACAACTCTTTTAGTTTTTTTAAGCTATATTTTTCGTTACCAAAAAGGCTCGAAACGAGAGTAATAATTTTACGACTTTTATGAGGGATATCATCACTATTAAAATAATCAGTCAGCGCCGCAAGATTTTGCGGTATTTTATAAAATTGACTGGATAAATTAGGTTGTTCTTGATAGCTCAATTGCAATAATGCAATCGCAACCGCTGTTTCTGGAGTAATCCCCCAATGTCTTTGCAATATTTTGCCAAAATAACTTGCCAAAAATTCGTGTTCATCATCGGTCTCAAGTGCAAATTTAATTGCCATATCCATATGTTTTACATCCGTCATTGTCAAAGCAATGGCAGCGAATGTGCCTGCGACAGAATTATCTTCATCTTGGAGATCTAAACAATGGTGAAATTTCTCCATTGTTAATTCAACAAATTTTCGTATTTTATCATGTAAACTTTCGAACATGGCTGCTTTTCGGAAAAAAGCATGAGAATTACTGGCTAGATCAGGATATTGTTTGATGATGCGAGCAAATTCAGGATAGTATTCAGGCTTGGTAACAAAATAAACATTAAGCCAATAACCACCAAATTTTTTAGAATAGTCTTTTGCCATTAAGTCATTCAAATAATCAAGTGCTTGTGAATATGCCTTCTCACTTTCTTCTTTGAAACGCAAATAGATTTTGCCATTTGTTGACATAGCTCTAGCAATAATAGCATCTGTTTCACAAAAAACATCATTTTCAGTAAAAGAGTTATAAGAATATGTATTTACATGTTGATTTATTGAATCTTCTATTATACGGGGTGTGTAATGAATTTCACCCAGCTGATCCCACTCTTGTTTTTGTATGATTGCTGGCTCATATCCAGCATTTATTAGAGGATTTAATCCTTTGTAAGCAACTTTAAAATCAAAATCTTTCCATTTGAATTGGAGGTTAGCCAGATGCCATTTATTAAAGTCAAAATCAGCATATTCTTCTATAAGACTTATACTTATTTTTTGGGGGTTAGCTTCACCAGAATAAAGATATTTTTTTAGTAATGCTAAAATTCTATCCGTATTAAGATGCAGAATAACGCCATCTGAAGCAAAATACGCTTTAACTGTATCAGATAAGAGTTCGATATCATATTCATCCGATTTTTCAAGTTTTTGAAGATTTGCCTCAATATTTCTTGCTAATTCATTAAGGTGATCCTCTTTCAAGCGTTTATCCGCTAATGGTTGAAATTGATTGAAAAATGCAATTTTAAAATAATTTTCGGTAAGACCCTCAAAAAAACCTTGATCAACCATTTGTTGTAATTTAGGTTTTAAAAATTGTGTTAAATATTGGATGATAAGTGTTGGATTATGATACTGCATATCACAATTGTGTTCTGTATAATCAATATAGCGTTTGTTATAGTTCAGGCTACAAATTTTAATACATCCTTTACTGAACGTTCTGATGAAAAATCCGTAAGTAGCATTAGGAAGTTTATAGGCAGGGATATTATCACTTCCACCAGAGCGAATTGTCTCAACTAATTTTTTAACTTGAATCACCACCTCTTCAGCTACATCTTTAAAAAAAGCGGTTAGATATTTATCAACTAAACCATGAATACCTGTTAAATTGCTTTGATAATTGTCATAAATGTATTTCAAAACTCCCTTAGCATTCTGTTCTTTTATCAACATATTTGAATGTTTAATGGGTAAAAGATAAGCTAAGATATCTAAATGAATTGGAGAAACCAAAATAACAAAATCAGAAAAAATAGCTTCAAGTACATTTTTTATTAAAGTTTGAAATACTGTTTCTGATGCACTAAGAACTTTAAGTCTTTTGAAAGTAGCTTCGACATCAAATTGATCACCTTGTCTAATATGCTTTTGAACCATATTTTTAAGATTTTCAAATTCTAGTTCTTGTGCTGTTTTGGTAAAAGTTTCTTTTTCAACCGGGTTATTAATTTCTTTTGTTGGTTGTTGAACGGGAGGTACCTTACGTAACTCTTCAAAATCAAATGGGTTAGGTTGACCTCCATATGACCATCCTTGAAGATTAAACCACGGTTTTTCTTTACCGTCATCCTTCACATCTTTGGGTGGTGTGGGTTTGGGGTGGTATTTCGGTTTTGGGGCATCGGGCATTTTGATGATTGTTTGGCTTTGCTTTTCTATGCAGGTTGATTGTTCAAGCGCTGGTGGGATTGCTTTTTCCTCATAGCCCTTTTTGATTTTCGATCTGATCAGTTTGTTGGCTTCTTTTTCCGCATCGGCAGGCGATAAAAACGTTTTAACTTGTGTTTGTCCTTTTGCCCCTACCTTACCAAATACGACTGTTAGTGATTCGTTTTGTTTGGTGATATACCAAAATTTGTTTGACTGTAGATCGCTATATTCTAGATACTTTTTCATTGTGTTATGTTTTCCTAATACTTATCTTTTTTATATTTATTAGAATAATTTGAATTTATTCTGTTAATTGGGGCTTAAGCCCCAATTAGTAAGCCTTTTTATTAATTATAATTTGGCTAACTTTTCCTGCCAGTATTCTTGATATTGTGGCAGGCGTTTTTGTGCTGTTTGGTATACCTGTTTTAGTTCAGTAGTATCGATTCTTTGCAGTTTCTCCATGGCATAATCTAGTTTTTTCTGCTGTATATATGCCATAAACAATAGTGAGGTATCATACACTTCGCCCATATCCGGGGTGATTTTTTCAAGCTGCTTGATTGCCCGATAATTATCATCCTTATAAATCCCGGCGCTTAAAGCCTCATCCAAATACATTATACCGGGCTTAGAGTAATCAATGTTTGGGCTTCCTTTGGGACTATCGAAGTAATAGTATTGTTTTCGCAGTGCGTATAATTTTTCTTTATCGGGCTCTTGTTTGTTCATTGCAACAGCAATCTTTGCAAAATCCATTACTCCATAAATTAGCTGAGCTTGGTTTTTACCATAAATTCCCATACCCACTTGATAAGGGGTGCCACTAAAATCAATCACGACCCTTTTACCAAAACAGTACGCTTGTTCAGTGCCCCAAAGGATAACAGAGCGGACACCTATGTTATTTTGCACTTTATAAAATTGGATAATAGCGTCGAAAATGTAGGGATTGGTTATCGTTAATGGCGCAAAAATAATTGCTCTCCATGAGGAATCATACGTTTCCAATTCACCAACATCAAACCCGCGTTTTTTAGCTTCCAATGGCGTAATGACACAAGGTGGATTTTCGATAAAATCTTGCTCATTAATGATTAGCGATTCGGCATCGCTTTCTGGTTTAGGTGAGATGTTATAAATAATTGGTTGACCGCTACCTTCTCCTTCTTCCTCAAGAGCTTCTAAAACTAAATTATAAAAATCAGCATAAATCAATTTCTCTTGCGGATCAGTCGCATTATTAAATAATTTTTTTAACTTTTTAAGACTATCACTAGGTTTACCAAAAAGATATTTTACTAAATAAGTCAATTTACAATATGGATTTTTTGGCTCGTTCATACTGTAATAATCGGTCAAACTAGCTAAATTTTGCGGAATTTCATAAAATTGACTGGATAATTCAGACATATGTTGACCTTGAGTTAATTGCAATAGCGCAATCGCAACCGCTGTTTCGGGCGTAATACCCCAATATTTTTCAAGAACAATACCAAAATTACCTGCCAAATATTCATGGTCACCATCGGTTTCATTTGCAAATTTAATAGCCAAATCCATATGTTTCACATCCGTCATTGCCAGGGCAATAGCAGCAAATGCCCCGGCGACTGAACTATATTCATCTTGTAAATCAAAACTATAATCAAATTCATACATGGTTAAGTCAACAAACTCTCTTATTTTATCATGTAAACTTTCGTACATGGCTGCTTTGCGGAAAAAGACATGTGAACAACAAGCTATCCCCATCCCTAGTTCATATTCTTCAAAGTGTACATATTTTTTAACGTATTTAGCGAATTCAGAATAGTATTCAGGCTTGGCAACAAAATAAATATGAAGCCAATGCCCCTCAAATATTTTTGAATAACCTTTTGCCATTAAGTTATTTAAATAATCAAGCGCATCGGAATATGCCTGTTCACTTTCTTGTTTAAAGCGTAAGTAAATTTCACCACCCGTTGGCATGGCTCTGGCGATAATGGTTTCAGTTTCACAAAAAACATCAGTTTCAGTAAAAGTATCATAAAAACGTTCGGTTTCTGATTGATCGTCTGGATCGTCTTTTTTTTCTGGCTTGCTATCAGGCTTGTTATCAATAATGCCCAGTTTATCCCACGCTTGTTTTTGTAGAATTGCTGGTTCATATCCTTTATCAACTAAGCATTCAACACCGTTATAAGCATATCTATAATCAAAATTAGCCCATTCAAACTGTAAATCAACTAAATGCCATTTGTTATAATCAAAATCGTCGTATTTCCTTAACAGTGAACGTCCTTTCGATTCAGCCTCTTTCTCACCTGAATAAAGATATTTTTTTAGTAATGCTAAAATTCTATCGGTATCGTATTGCTCAATAACGCCATTAAGGGCAAAATATTCCTCAACCGTGTCAGTTAGCAAATCTGCATAATATTCTTCTGATTGCTCGAGATATTTTAGGTCGCTTTCAAGCTTAAATATCCTTGTTTGTCGGTAGGTTTGTTCTATTGGTATTTCAATAAGAATATTATCTGTTTGGAAAAGGGCAATTCTGAAATATTTATCAGTCATACCACCAAAAAAACCATCATCCAGCATTTTCTGGAGTTTTTTGGTAAGTAATGGAACAAAGTATTGATTATTTATCTCAACGCCATAACTAGTCCCATCATATTCTAGCTCATTTAGACTTTCTGAATAATAGCGTTTGGAATTTCGTTCATTAAATAAAGCATATATTTCCAGCGTTTTATAATCAAAGGTAATATTAAAGCCACAAACATTTTCAGGGAATTTGTTAACTGAAATATTTTTTTCACCTCCTGTCTGGGTAGTTTCAAAAATACTCTGTAATGCGTTAACTATTTTATCCACCATTTGTATTGGATAATCGGTTAGATATTGTTCAGCCAGCTGATGGATTGATTCGGCATGAGTCTGATAACGGTCATAAATATATTTCATCACACCTTGTGCAAAGATTTCTTGGAAAAGAATTTCTGGATCTCTGACTCTCAAAAGATAAGGAATGCAATCAAAGTGAATCGGTGATATTTTCTTCATAAATTTTGAAAATATCATTTGAAGCATATCTTTGATGAAAATTTGAAATTCCTTATTGTTTGGACTTAACGCTTTTAATTGTTCGAACTTAGCTTCAATATCGAACTGCTCACCTTGCTTTATATATTTTCGTAACAAAACTTTTAAGTTATCAAATTCTTTTTCTTGTGGTGTTTTGGTGACTGTTTCTTTTTTAATCGGGGTATTACTTTGTTTTGGTGGTTGTTTAACTGGAGCAACTTTTTTAGGCGGAACTTTACGTAATTCATCAAAATCAAATGGGTTAGGTTGACCTTCATCAGCCCATTCATCAAGATCAAACCATGGTTTTTCTTTACCGTCATCAATCACATCTTTGGGTGGTGTGAGTTTTGGGTGGTTTTTCGGTTTTGGGGCATCAGGCATTTTGACAATTTGACTCAATCGGGCTATCGCGGGCAATAGGGTTGCTGGTATGGTTTTTTCTTGATAACCCTTTTTTATTTTTGATGTTATTATTTTGACAGCTTCTTTTTCTGCTTCCGCCTGCGAGGCAAAGGTCTTAGTGTTCTTTTGCCCTTCGGTTCCAACCGCACCGTAAAGCACCGTGTAAAGGTTATCTTTTTGCTCGATATACCAAAATTTGTTTGATTGTAAATCGCTATATTCTAGATACTTTTTCATTGTGTTATGTTTTCCTAATACTTATCTTTTTTATATTTATCAGAATAAATTAAATTTATCCTATTGTTTTTTTGGGCATAAGCCCCTTTTTATGATTTTATTTTTTATAATTTGGCTAACTTTTCCTGCCAGTATTCTTGATATTGTGGCAGGCGTTTTTGCGCTGTTTGGTACACCTGTTTTAGTTCAGTAGTATCGAGTTTTCTTTCCATTCTCTCCAATGCATAATCTAGTTTTTTTTGCTGCATATATGCCCTAAACAGTAGTGAGGCATCATAGACTTCGTCCATATCTGGGGTGATTTTTTCAAGCTGTTTGATTGCCCGATAATTATCATCCTTCAAAACCCCAGCGCCTAAAGCCTCATCCAAATACATCATACCGGGCTTAGAGTAATCAATGTTTGGGCTTCCTTTGGGACTATCGAAGTAATAGTATTGTTTTCGCAGTGCGTATAATTTTTCTTTATCGGGCTCCTTTTTGTTTATTGCATCTGCAATCTTAGCAAAATCCATTACTCCATAAATTAGCTGAGCTTGGTTTTTACCATAAATACCCATACCCACTTGATAGGGGGTGCCACTGAAATCAATCACGACCTTTTTACCAAAACGGTACGCTTGTTCAGCGCCCCAGATGATAGATGAGTTAGCGGTTATTTTTTTCCTAGATTTAATAAATTCAATCAGATGGTCAAATAGATAAGGATTAGTTATCGTTAATGGCGCAAAAACAAATGCTTCACACGATGAACCATCAGAATCTAATTCATCGAGATCAAACCCGCGTTTTTTAGCTTCCAATGGCGTAATGACACAAGGTGGATTTTCGATAAAATCTTGCTCATTAATGATTAGCGGTTCGGCATCGCTTTCTGGTTTAGGTGAGATATTATAAATAATTGGTTGACCGCTACCTTCTCCTTCATCCTTAAGAGCTTCTAAAGCTAAATCATGAAAATTTGCATATATCAACTTTTCTTGCGGATCTGTCGCATTATTAAATAATTTTTTTAACTTTTTAAGACTATAACGAGGTTCACCAAAAAGATATTTTACTAAATAAGTCAATTTACAATATGGATTTTTTGGCTCGTTCATACTGTAATAATCCGTCAAACTAGCTAAATTTTGCGGAATTTTATAAAATTGATTGGATAATTCAGACATATGTTGACCTTGAGTTAATTGCAATAAAGCAATCGCAACCGCTGTTTCGGGCGTAATACCCCAATATTTTTCAAGAACAATACCAAAATTACCTGCCAAATATTCATGGTCACCATCGGTTTCAAGTGCAAATTTAATAGCCAAATCCATATGTTTCACATCCGTCATTGCCAGGGCAATAGCAGCAAATGCCCCGGCGACTGAATTATATTCATCTTGTAAATCAAAACTATAATCAAATTCATACATGGTTAAGTCAACAAACTCTCGAATTTTATCATGTAAACTTTCGTACATGGCTGCTTTGCGGAAAAAGACATGTGAACAACAAGCGATTCCTCCTGCCCCTAGCTCTAATTCTTCAAAGTCTTCATATTCTTCAACGTATTTAGCGAATTCAGAATAGTATTCAGGCTTGGCAACAAAATAAATATGAAGCCAATGCCCTTCAAATATTTTTGAATAACCTTTTGCCATTAAGCTATTTAAATAATTAAGCGCATCCGAATATGCCTGTTCACTTTCTTGTTTAAAGCGTAAGTAAATTTCACCGCCCCATGGCATGGCTCTGGCGATAATGGTGTCAGTTTCACAAAAAACATCAGTTTCAGTAAAAGTATCATAAAAACGTTCGGTTTCTGATTGATTGTCTGAATTGTCTTTTTTTCCTAACTTACTATCAATAATGCCCAGCTTATCCCACGCTTGTTTTTGTAGAATTGCTGGTTCATATCCTTTATCAACTAAGTCTTGAATATGTATATCAGCATATTTAAATCCAAAATTTTCCCATTCAAACTGTAAATAAACTAACCACCATTTTTTAAAATCAACATGGGTGTGTTTCCATAACAGAGAACGTCCTTTAGATTCAGCCTCTTTTTCACCTGAATAAAGATATTTTTTTAATAATGCTAAAATTCTATCGGTATCATAATGATCAATAACGCCATTATAGGCAAAATATTCGTCAATCGTGTCAGTTAGCAAATCTACATCATATTCATCTGATTGCTCCAGATATTTTAGGTCTCTTTCAAGCTCAAGTATCTTTGTTTGTCGGTAGGTTTGTTCTATTGGTGTTTCAATGAAAATATTGTCCTCATCGCAAAAAGCAATTCTAAAATAATGATCTGTAATACCTTCAAAAAAACCATTATCCAGCATTTTCTGGAGTTTTTCGGTAAGTAGTGGCACAAAATATTGATTATTTATCTGATCACTATACTGAGGCTCATTATACTCAATATCACTAATAGCAAATGATTGATAACTTTTTGGGTTTCTATCTCGATTTAAAGCGTATATTTTCAGATATTTTTCATCGAAGGTGATATAAAAACCATAGGTATGATTCGGTAATTTGAAAGCTGGAATATTATCTTCACCACCAGCTCGAATAGAGTCAACAATGTGTTGTAACGTACTGGCTATTTTATCTGCCATTTGTACTGGATAATCGTTAAGATATTCTTCAGCCAGGCGATGAATTGAATCGGGACGGGTTTGATAATTGTCATAAATATATTTTAATACCCCTTGAGCATAAAAATCTTTCACTACAATGTTGGTATCTTTGATTGTTAAAAGATAGGTTATACAATCAAAATGCATTGAGGATATTTTATTGATGAATTTTGAAAAAATAACTTCTAAAGTATCTTTAACTAACGTTTGAAATACCTTAGTACTTGGACTCAACACTTTTAATTGTTCAAACGTCGCTTCGATATCGAACTGCTCACCTTCTTTAATATATTTTCGTAACAAAACTTTTAAGTTATCAAATTCTTGTTCTTGTGGTGTTTTAGTGACTGTCTCTTTTTTGATCGGCGCATCACTTTGTTTTGGTGGTTGTTTAACTGGAGCAACTTTTTTAGGCGGAACTTTACGTAACTCGTCAAAATCAAATGGGTTAGGTTGACCTTCACCAACCCATTCGTCGAGGTAAAACCATGGTTTTTCTTTACCGTCATCAATCACATCTTTGGGAGGAATCGGTTTTGGGTGATATTTCGGTTTTGGAGCATCAGGCATTTTGATGATTGTTTTTTCTGTGCAGGTTGATTGTTCAAGCGTTGGTGGAATTGCTTTTTCCTCATATCCCTTTTTGATTTTTGATTTGATCAGTTTGTTGGCTTCTTTTTCCGCATCGGCAGGCGAAGAAAACGTTTTAACTTGTGTTTGTCCTTTTGTCCCTACCTTACCAAATACGATTGTTAGCGATTCGTCTTGTTGGGTGATATACCAAAATTTGTTTGATTGTAAATCGCTATATTCTAGATACTTTTTCATCGTGTTATATTTTCCTAATACTTATCTTATAAATTATCTTTATCAGAATAAATTAAATTTATCCTATTGTTTTTTGGGGCATAAGCCCCTTTCTATAATCCTATTTTTTATAATTTCGCTAACTTTTCCTGCCAGTATTCTTGATATTGTGGCAGTCGTTTTTGTGCTGTTTGGTACACCTGTTTTAGTTCACTATTATCGAGTTTTTTGTGCAGTTTCCCCATGGCATAATCTAGTTTTTTCTGCATCATGTATGTCCTAAACAGTAGTGAGGCATCATACACTTCGCCCATATCCGGGGTGATTTTTTCAAGCTGCTTGATTGCCCGATAATTATCATCCTTATAAATCCCGGCGGCTAAAGCCGCATCCAAATGCATTATACCGGGCTTGGATTTATCAATGTTTGGGCTTCCTTTGGGACTATCGAAGTAATAGTGTTGTTTTCGCAGTGCGAATAATTTTTCCGTATCGGGGGCTTGTCTATTCATTGCAACAGCAATCTTAGCAAAATCCATTACACCATAAATTAGCTGAGCTTGGTTTTTACCATAAATTCCCATACCCACTTGATAAGGTGTGCCACTAAAATCAATCACGACCCTTTTACCAAAACAGTAAGCTTTTTCAGCGCCCCAAATGATAACAGAGCGGGCACCTATGTCATTTCGCACCTTATAATATTGGATAATAGCGTCGAAAATATAGGGATTAGTTATCGTTAATGGGGCAAAAATAACGGCTATCCATGAGGAATCACAAGTTTCCAATTCTCTAACATCAAACCCGCGTTTTTTAGCTTGCAATGGTGTAATAACACATGGTGGATTTTCAATAAAATCTTGGTCAACTATTGTTAACGGTTCAGATTCGCTTTCATATTTAGGTGGGAGATTATAGATAATTGGTTGACCACTACCTTCTCTTTCTTCCTCAAGAGCGTCTAAAACTAAATTATGAAAATCAGCATAAATCTCTTTTGCTAAAGGATCAGTTGCACGATTGAACAAATTTTTTAACTTCTTCAAGCTATATTTGCCATCCCCCCAAAGACATTCTACCAAGGTAATAATTTTGCGACTTTTAAAGGGGATATCACAGCTATTAAAATAATCAGCTAGCTCAGCAAGATTTTGCGGTATTTTATAAAATTGACTGGATAAATCAGGGGGATCTTGTTGACTTAACTGCAATAATGCAATCGCAACTGCTGTTTCAGGCGTAATACCCCAATATTTTTCAAGAACACCACCAAAATAACTTGCAAAAAAATCGTGTTCATCATCGGTCTCAAGCGCAAATTTAATTGCCATATCCATATGTTTCACATCCGTCATTGCCAAGGCAATAGCAGCAAATGTCCCAGCGACAGAATTATCTTCATCTTGGAGATCTAAACAACAATGAGATACCTCCATTGTTAATTCAATAAATTCTCGTATTTTATCATGTAAACTTTCGTACATCGCTGCTTTGCGGAAAAAGGCATGTGAATCACTGGCTAATGTTTCAAATTCTTCAATAATCTTGGCTAATTCAGGATAGTATTCTGGTTTAGCAATAAAATAAATCCTAAGCCAATACCCTTTAAATATTTTTGAATAACCTTTTTTCATTAAGCCATTTAAATAATCAAGTGCATCTGAATATGCCTGCTCGCTTTCTTGTTTAAAGCGTAAATAAATTTCACCGTCCGTTGGCATGGCTCTGGCGATAATAGTGTCAGTTTCACAAAATATATCATTTTCAGAAAAAGTATGATAAAAACGCTCCGTTTCTGATTGATTACTTAAATAGTCTTTTTTTTCTGGCTTGCAATCATTAATGAGCTGCTGTTCCCACGCTTGTTTTTGAATAATTGCTGGCTCATATCCTTTATCAACTAAGTCTTGAATATGTATATCAGCATATTTAAATCCAAAATTTTCCCATTCAAACTGTAAATCAACTAAACACCATTTGTTATAATCAAAATCTTCGTATTTCCTTAACAGAGAACGTCCTTTCGATTCAGCCTCTTTTTCACCCGAATAAAGATATTTTTTTAGTAACACTAAAATTCTATCTGTATCATGTGTTCTTACAATACCATCAAAAGCAAAATATTTATCAACAGTATTAGTTAACAAATCTGCATCATATTCATCTGATTGCTCCAGATATTTTAGGTCTCTTTCAAGCTCATATAACCTTGTTTGTCGATAGTTTGGTTCAAGTGGTGTTTCAATAATAATATTGTTTATTTGACAAACTACAATGTTAAAATAATTATCAGTAATACCATCAAAAAAACCATCGTTTAGCATTTTTTGGAGTTTTTCGGCAAGTAGTGGAAAAAAATATTGATTATTTATTTGATCACAATAACTTTCCGGATCATATTCAAGCTCATTTATATTTTCTGAATAATATGTTTTTTGATTGCATTTATATGTTAAAGAATTTATTTCTAGAAATTTATCCATTCCCCGATTTTTATAATCAAAAGTAATATAAAAACCATTAATTTGATTCGGTAATTTGTAAGCTGGGATATTATCTTCGCCACCTGCTCGGATAGTATTCACAATGCATTGTAATGCGTTAACTATTTTATTTACCATTTGTACCGAATAATCAGTAAGATATTGTTCCGCCAGACTATGGATTGATTCAGAGCGAGTCTTGTAGTGGCTATAAATATATTTCATTACTCCTTCGGCAAAGAGCCCGCTGAAAGTAATTTTTGGATCTTTGATTCTCAAGAAATACGTAATGCAATCAAAGTGAATAGGCGAAATATTCTTGATAAATTTTGAAAAAATGAGCAGAAGCATCTCTTTAATAAAAATTTGAAATTCATTATTGCTTGGGCTTAATGCTTTTAATTGTTCAAACGTCGCTTCGATATCAAACTGCTCACCTTGCTTTATATAACCTCGTAACAATAATTTTAAATTATCAAATTTTTGTTCTTGTGGTGTTTTGATGGCTGTCTCTTTTTTAATCGAGGCATGAATTTCTTTTGGTTGTGGCTGAATAGGAGTAACTTTTTCAGACGACATCTTACGTAACTCTTCAAAACCAAATGGATTAGATCGACCTCCATATGACCATCCTTGAAGATTAAACCACGGTTTTTCTTTACCATCATCAATCACATCTTTGGGTGGAATGGGTTTGGGGTGTTGTTTTGGTTTTGGAGCATCAGGCATTTTGATGATTGTTTTTTCTGTGCAGGTTGATTGTTCAAGCGCTGGTGGGATTGCTTTTTCCTCATAGCCCTTTTTGATTTTTGATTTGATCAGTTTGTTGGCTTCTTTTTCCGCATCGTAAGGCGAAGAAAACGTTTTAACTTGTGTTTGTCCTTTTGTCCCTATCTTACCAAATACGATTGTTAGGGATTCGTCTTGTTGGGTGATATACCAAAATTTGTTTGATTGTAAATCGCTATATTCTAGATACTTTTTCATTGTGTTATGTTTTCCTTATACTTATCTTTTTTATATTTATCAGAATAATTTGAATTTATCCTGTTTATTGGGGCATAAGCCCCTTTTTATGATTTTATTTTTTATAATTTCGCTAACTTTTCCTGCCAGTATTCTTGATATTGTGGCAGGCGTTTTTGTGCTGTTTGGTACACCTGTTTTAGTTCAGTAGTATCGAGTTTTCTTTGCAGTTTCTCCATGGCATAATCTTGTTTTTTCTGCATCATGTATGCCCTAAACAGTAGTGAGGCATCATAGACTTCACCCATATCCGGCGTAATTTTTTCAAGCTGTTTGGTTGCCCGATAATTATCATCCTTCAAAACTCCGGCGGCTATAGCTTCATCCAAATACATCATACCGGGCTTAGAGTAATCAATGTTTGGGCTTCCTTTGGGACTATCGAAGTAATAGTGTTGTTTTCTTAGTGCGTATAATTTCTCTTTATCGGGCGCTTGTTTGTTCATTGCTTCTGCAATCTTAGCAAAATCCATTACTCCATAAATTAGCTGAGCTTGGTTTTTACCATAAATTCCCATACCCACTTGATAAGGTGTGCCACTAAAATCAATCACGACCTTTTTACCAAAACGGTACGCTTGTTCAGCGCCCCAAATGATAGATGAGTTAGCGGTTATTTTTTTTCTAGGTTTAATAAATTCAATCAGATGGTCAAATAGATAAGGATTAGTTATCGTTAATGGGGCAAAAACAAATGCTTCCCACGATGAACCATCAGAATCTAATTCATCGATATTAAACCCACGCTTTTTAGCTTCCAATGGTGTAATGACACAAGGTGGATTTTCGATAAAATTTTGGTCAACTATTGTTAACGGTTTGGAATCGTTTTCATATTTAGGAGGGAGATTATAGATAATTGGTTGACCGCTAACTTCTCCTTCTTCCTCAAGAGCTTCTATAACTAAATTATGAAAATCTGCGTATATCAGTTTTTCTTGCGGATCAGTCGCATTATTAAATAATTTTTTTAACTTTTTAAGAGCATAACTAGGTTTATAATTATCAAAAAGTTCTATTACTAAATTAGTCAATTTACAATTTGGGTTTTTTGGCTCATTCCTTCTGTAATAATCCGTCAAACTAGCTAAATTTTGCGGAATTTTATAAAATTGACTAGATAATTTAGCCGTATGACATTCATAACTTAATTGCAATAACGCAATCGCAACCGCTGTTTCGGGCGTAATGCCCCAATATTTTTCAAGAACAATACCAAAATTACTAGCCAAATCTTCATAGTAACTATCGATTTCATTAGCAAATTTAATAGCCAAATCCATATGTTTTACATCCGTCATTGCTAAGGCTATGGCGGCGAATGTCCCGGCGACTGAACTTTCATTTTGTATTTCAAAACTTTTATGATCTTGATACATGGTTAAGTCAACAAACTCTCTTATTTTATCATGTAAACTTTCGTACATCACTGCTTTGCGGAAAAAAGCATGTGAACCACAGACTATACCTCCTATCGCTAGCCCTAGTTCTGATTCTTCAATGTCTTTAAGGTATTCAAAGTCTTCAACATATTTAGCAAATTCAGAATAGTATTTAGGCTTGGCAACAAAATAAATATGAAGCCAATGCCCATGAAATATTTCTGAATAACCTTTTGCCATTATTCCATTTAAATAATCAAGCGCATCGGAATATGCCTGTTCACTTTCTTGTTTAAAGCGTAAGTAAATTTCACCGCCCGTTGGCATGGCTCTGGCGATAATAGTATCAGTTTCACAAAAAACATCATTTTCAGTAAAAGTATTATAAAAACGTTCGGTTGCTGATTGATAGCGTGAATCGTCTTTTTTTTCTGACTTGCTATCAATAATGCCCAGCTTATCCCACGCTTGTTTTTGTATAATTGCTGGTTCATATCCTTTATCAACTAAGCATTCAACACCGTTATAAGCATATTTATAACTAAAATTTTCCCATTCAAACTGTAAATAAACTAACCACCATTTGTTATAATCAAAATCTTTGTATTTCCTTAACAGAGAACGTCCTTCCGATTCAGCCTCTTTCTCACATGAATAAAGATATTTTTTTAATAATGCTAAAATTCTATCGGTATCATAATTATCAATAATGCCATTATAGGCAAAATATTCCTCAACCGTGTCAGTTAGCAAATCTGCATAATATTCATCTGATTGCTCGAGATATTTTAGGTCTCTTTCAAGCTCAAATACCTTTGTTTGTCGGTAGGTTTGCTCTAGTGGTATTTCAATAAGAATATTATCTGTTTGGAAAAGGGCAATTTTGAAATATTTATTAGTCATATCACCAAAAAAACCATCATCCAGCATTTTCTGGAGTTTTTCGGTAAGTAATGGAACAAAATATTGATTATTTATCTCAACGCCATAACTAGTCCCATCATATTCTAGCTCATTTAGACTTTCTGAATAATAGCGTTTGGAATTTCGTTCATTGAATAAAGCATATATTTCCAGCGTTTTATAATCAAAGGTGATATTAAAGCCACAAACATTTTCAGGAAATTTGGTAGTTTCAAAAATACTCTGTAATGCGTTAACTATTTTATCCACCATTTGTATTGGATAATCGGTTAGATATTGTTCAGCCAGTTGATGGATTGATTCGGAATGAGTCTGATAACGGTCATAAATATATTTCATCACACCTTGTGCAAAGATTTCTTGGAAAAGAATTTCTGGATCTCTGATTCTCAAAAGATAAGGAATGCAATCAAAGTGAATAGGTGATATTTTCTTCATAAATTTTGAAAATATCATTTGAAGCATATCTTTGATGAAAATTTGAAATTCATTATTGCTGGGGCTTAATGCTTTTAATTGTTCAAATGTCGCTTCAATATCGAACTGCACACCTTGCTTTATATAACTTCGTAACAATATTTTTAAATTATCAAATTCTTGTTCTTGTGGTGTTTTGGTTAAAGTCTCTTTTTTAATTGAAGTATTACTTTGTTTTGGTGGTTGTTTAACTGGAACAACTTCTTTAGGCGGAACCTTACGTAACTCTTCAAAATCAAATGCTACAAGATCCCTCCACGGTTTTTTTTCACCATCATCAATCACATCTTTGGGTGGAATGGGTTTTGGGTGGTATTTCGGTTTTGGGGCGTCGGCCATTTTGATGATTGTTTTTTCTGTGCAGGTTGATTGTTCAAGCGTTGGTGGGATCGCTTTTTCCTCATAGCCCTTTTTGATTTTCGATTTGATCAGTTTGTTGGCTTCTTTTTCCGCATCGTAAGGCGAAGAAAACGTTTTAACTTGTGTTTGTCCTTTTGTCCCTATCTTACCAAATACGATTGTTAGGGATTCGTCTTGTTGGGTGATATACCAAAATTTGTTTGATTGTAAATCGCTATATTCTAGATACTTTTTCATTGTGTTATGTTTTCCTTATACTTATCTTTTTTATATTTATCAGAATAATTTGAATTTATCCTGTTTATTGGGGCATAAGCCCCTTTTTATGATTTTATTTTTTATAATTTCGCTAACTTTTCCTGCCAGTATTCTTGATATTGTGGCAGGCGTTTTTGTGCTGTTTGGTACACCTGTTTTAGTTCAGTAGTATCAAGTTTTCTTTGCAGTTTCTCCATGGCATAATCTTGTTTTTTCTGCATCATGTATGCCCTAAACAGTAGTGAGGTATCATAGACTTCACCCATATCCGGCGTAATTTTTTCAAGCTGTTTGATTGCCCGATAATTATTATCATTATAAATTCCGGCGACTAAAGCTTCATCCAAATACATTATACCAGGCTTGGATTTATCAATGTTTGGGCTTCCTTTGGGACTATCGAAGTAATAATATTGTTTTCGCAGTGCGAATAATTTCTCTTTATCCGGCGCTTGTTTGTTCATTGCAACAGCAATCTTTGCAAAATCCATTACTCCATAAATTAGCTGAGCTTGGTTTTTACCATAAATTCCCATACCCACTTGATAGGGAGCGCCACTGAAATCAATCACGACCTTTTTACCAAAACAGTACGCTTGTTCAGTGCCCCAAATGATAACAGAGCGGACACCTATGTTATTTTGCACTTTATGAAATTGGATAATAGCGTCGAAAATGTAGGGATTCGTTATCGTTAATGGGGCAAAAATAATTGCTCTCCATGGGGAATCATAAGTTTGCAATTCACCAACATCAAACCCGCGTTTTTTAGCTTGTAATGGTGTAATGATACAAGTTGGATTTTCGATAAAATCTTGTTCATCGATGATTAATGGTTCGGAATCGCTTTTTGGTTTAGGTGAGATATTATAAATAATTGGCTGACCGCTAGCTTCTCCTTCCTCCTTAAGAGCGTCTAAAACTAAATTATGAAAATCAGCATAAATTTCTTTTGCCAATGGATCAGTCGCATCACTAAACAACTCTTTTAGTTTTTTTAAGCTATATTTTTCGTTACCAAAAAGGCTCGAAACGAGAGTAATAATTTTACGACTTTTATGAGGGATATCATCACTATTAAAATAATCAGTCAGCGCCGCAAGATTTTGCGGTATTTTATAAAATTGACTGGATAAATTAGGTTGTTCTTGATAGCTCAATTGCAATAATGCAATCGCAACCGCTGTTTCTGGAGTAATCCCCCAATGTCTTTGCAATATTTTGCCAAAATAACTTGCCAAAAATTCGTGTTCATCATCGGTCTCAAGTGCAAATTTTATTGCCATATCCATATGTTTTACATCCGTCATTGCCAAAGCAATGGCAGCGAATGTACCTGCGACAGAATTATCTTCATCTTGGAGATCTAAACAATGGTGAAATTTCTCCATAGTTAATTCAATAAACTCTCGTATTTTATCATGTAAACTTTCGTACATGGCTGCTTTTCGGAAAAAAGCATGAGAGTCACTGGCTAATGCTGGGTATTCTTCAATAATATTGTTAAATGCACTGTAGAATTGAGGTTTTGCGACGAAATAAATTCTTAGCCAATAACCCTCAAATATTTTTGAATAGCCTTTTGCCATTAAGCTATTTAAATAATCAAGTGCCTCTGAATATGCTTGTTCACTTTCTGACTTAAAGCGTAAATAGATATTACCATCAGGCATGGCTCGAGCGATAATAGCATCCGTTTCACAAAAAATATCTTGTTCTATCAACGATTCATAATCATACATTATTTCAGATTGATTAGCATAATTATAATAATTATATCCATCGGTGATGAATTTTTTTTCCCATGCTCTTTTTTGATAAATTGCTGGAAGGTATCCTCGTTGAACCAGCTCATTAATTTCCATTATAGCATGATCATATCGACAATTTTCCCACAAATATTGAGCTGAAATGAGTTTGAGCTCGTTAGCAAAATCTGTTTGAGAGTATCCATAAGTCGGTATTAAAGACCACGTATGGTGTTCTATACCTTCATCGCCTGAATAAAGATATTTTTTTAATAACGCTAGAATCCTATCGGTAAAAGATTTTTGAATAAGGCAGGAAGTATCTAAATATTTTCTCAATAATATAGACAATAGCGTCACATCATACAGATCGGATTTTTCGAGTTGTTGAAGATATTCATCTATTTTTTCTAACTGCTCTTTGAGATAACTTTCGTTAATGCGTTTTTCAATTAATGGCTCTATTTCGCCTATAAATGTAATTTTAAAATAATTTGTCGCTAATCCATCAAAAAAACCTTCATTAAGCATAGTTTCAAGTTTATGTTTAAGTATAGGGGTTAAATATTTTATAATTAACTTCGACTCATGGTTTTGTGTATCTAAGCTGAATTGAGCATAGCAAGTTGGATCGTTCTTATGAACTAAATTATAAATACCACTATCCCTGACACTGAAATTTTCTATTTTTATACCGAAGCCATAGCTTTTTTTAGAAAGTTTATAAGGGGGGATATTACCTTTTCCTCCCGAACGGATGCAATTCACTATTTCTTTCAAAAAGTGAATTATTTGAGCGGAAATATTTTCACATAATCCTTTAAAATACTCTTCAATCAACATATTTATCATGTTCAAATCGCTTGGATTATGAGAGAAAAGATATTTCAGAACTCCTTGCGCATTTTTTCCTTTTACCATAATATTTGCTTCCTTAAGTGGTAAAAGATAAGCTAATAGCTCTAAATGGATTGGGCAAACCCGCCAAATAGAATCAGAAAATATCATTTCAAGAAATTCTTTAATTAAATTTTGAAATTCTTTTTCCGACGAACTTAACGCTTTAAGCCTGTCTAAAGTAGCAACGACTTCGAATTGATAACCAAAGCGATTACCTTCTTCTATATGTATTTGTACTTTATTTTTTAGATTTTTAAACTCATTAATATTTCGACTATTAGTTGAATTAGACGTATTGCTAATGTTTGTTTTACGTAACTCTTCAAAATCAAATGGATTCGGTTCACCTTCATCAGCCCATTCATCGAGGTCAAACCATGGTTTTTCTTTACCATCATCAATCACATCATTGGGTGGAATCGGTTTTGGGTGGTATTTCGGTTTTGGGGCATCGGGCATTTTGATAATTTGACTCAATCGGGAAATCGCTGGCAATAGCGTTGCTGGTATGGTTTTTTCTTGATAGCCCTTTTTAATTTTTGATTTTATTATTTTTATTGCTTCTTTTTCTGCTTCCTCCTGCGAAGCAAAGGTCTTGGTATGCTTTTGTCCTTCGGTTCCAATTTCACCATAAAGCACTGTGTAAAGATTGTCTTTTTGATCGATATACCAAAATTTATTATTTATTTCATCTAAACACTCATAATAGTGTTGCATTCCTAAACCTCATATTTTCTTATGTTTATTATTTATTTCTAAAATATAGCCTAAACAGATAATTTATTTTATGTAAAAACGTGTAATAATAAACAAAAAGCAGAATAATGTAAATTTAATAATTATTTGATCTAATTTAATTTATTCATTTGTGTTAGGTATTTTATCTTAGTGTGCAACGATATGTTTTTTATAAAATTAATGATCATTTAAACGAAAATAAATGACTAAGAAAATGGATTCAATCTATTGGATAAAAAAATAAACTATTTAAATGAATATCAAAAGTAAACAATTTAACTAATCATGATTGCTTATTTTTTGATTGCCAATTTTATTGCTATATGGTAAAAAAAGCTTAGTTACTTCTTTTTTAGTTTTATTTTTTTAAGTAAAAAAACAAACAAATTACAATTTTACACTTTCCCATTTTTAGTAATATAAACTGTTTTCATATTTAGCATTAACAATAATCTGTTGCTAGTCAAAAAAATCGTTTCCAATTATTAGTTATATAAGTAGGTATATGTTCAAAAAATTAAGCCCTCTTTGTTTTTTAACATAATTGCCAGATTCACGTAATGAGTTCTCAGCTGTCATTTTCAACTATTTGCTCTGTCGATTCAGAGTTCTGTTTAATTGTTAATATAAATGAGAGATTACCATGAATAAAATATATAAGTTGGTATGGAATGCACAGCGTCAAGCTTTTATCGTAACTTCAGAAAAAGCACAATCTAAGAGTAAATTATTTTTCACCAATTTACTGTCAATAACAACATTAACGTTAGCCTCGATTTCCATAAGCTATGCACAATGTATTGATAATCTTTCAGACAGTAATACGAATTGCCAGCAGCAAAGTGATCAACAACCATACGACAATCATCAAGTTAGCCAGCAAACTCCAAAATATTTTCAATATCCTTACTCAATAACTAATTTAAACAATTCGGTAGAAATCACACTGCCAAATCATATTGAATCGAATGACGATGGTTATGATTACTCAAGTAGTTCTGATGTCGATAATTTAACTGTGAATCAGCCAGCGGGTGAAATCATTGGCGGTAAATATGGCATTAACATCAATCATAATGGTAAAGGCTCTACAAATCTTACCATTTCTGGCAGTGTTATTGGAAAGACAAATGCGGGGATACAAGTCACACATGCAATTGATGCCCAAGATTTAAATATTACAGAATTAGTTGGTGCTAATATTCATGGACAAGAATTTGGTATCCAGGCAATAAATAACGGGCGTGGGGTAACAACAATTACCACCTCAGAATCCGTGATCGCTGATAAGGGGATTGCTATTAATGTGGAAAATAACGTTGATACTAAAGGTTTAAATATCACGCAATCGGCTGGCGTCATTCATGGTATATTAGCGATTAGAGCTATGAATAATGGTAAAGGTTCATTGAACATCTCAACGTCGGGAGAAGTCATTTCTGACTCAGGAGATGGAGTCTACGGAATCAACAATTCAAACGCAAGTGATATTACTATTGGTCAATATGGCGGTTCAATCAAAGGTGCTCTAAATGGGATTTTTGCTAATAATGCAGGCAACGGTTCAACTACAATCACAACGGCTGGAAACATAACAGCACAAACACAATATGGCATATTCGCTCATAATGATTACAATACTCATGACTTAACAGTTACCCAGTCTAATGGACATATCACTAGTCAATCCCACGGTATGAAATTGGAAAACTATGGTAATGGTTCAACAGTCGTAACCACGTCGGGGGATATTATTAGTCAGGAAGGAGATGGGATAATAATCGATAATTTAAGCAATACCAAAAAACTTACATTTAACCAATTAAAAGGCAGTATAACTGGCTATCATCAAGGTATTAATTTAATCCACACTGGTAATGATGCTATGTCAATTACCGCCAATGGGGATATTATTGGTCAACAATCAAATGGTATAGCCGCTTTTGGCGCTGCAAATACTCAAGAATTAACTATCAATCAATTGAAAGGCAATATTATTGGTTACACTATTGGTATTTTTGCTCAAAATCGCGGCACAAATTCAACACTGATAACCACTTCTGGCAACGTAACAGGACAAAATTTAAGCGGAATATCTGTTCAGAATGATACTAATACGCATGATATCACCATAAACCAAGCATCCGGTACAATCCATGGGAATTTAAATGGGATTGAAACTTTCAATATGGGTAATGGCACAACGCTAATTACAACTGCAGGTGAAATAACCTCAAGCTCATCAAGTGGTATCTATTCGATGAATTATAACAATGCGAAAGATATTAATGTGATTCAATCAATTGGAAGCATTTCTGGAAAAAACTATGGTGTTTATCTTGATAATAACGGTAATGGTTCAAGCTCTATCACTGTAGCTGGCAACGTTACTGGCGATAGTAAAGATGGTTTATTTGTTAATAATCATACTAATACTAAAAATCTAACCGCTAAACAATCTTCGGGTATGATTCAAGGAAAAGAGAATGGTATCAATTATAACAATTCTGGTAATGGCTCAACCTATATAACAACTTCAGGCAGTGTAAGTGGTGAAGAAAATGATGGTATATATGCAATTAACGATATTCATACACATGATTTGAATGTTATGCAAACGAAAGGTAGCATTAATGGATATCTAAATGGAATCAATATACAAAATAAAGGCAGTGGCTCAACATCAATAATTTCATCGGGTGATGTGGTTGGTAGCCAAAAAAATGGTATTCATGCATTAAATGATCAATCAAGTACTAACTTTGTTGTTTCGCAAACATCGGGATTGATTAAAGGGTTACTTTATGGTGTGTACATTGAAAATAATGGAACAGGATCAACATCAATTAATACATCTGGAGATATTGTTGGCGGTCAAGAAGACGGCCTTTATGCAGTAGGAAATGATAATACACAAGAAATAAAAATTGGTCAACTAGACGGCAATATCACAGGATCAAATCATGGCATTAATATTTTAAATAATGGTCAAAATTCCAGTACCATTACCACATTAGGTAAGGTTAATGGATTAGAAGGTCATGGTATTAATGCTATCAATAATTCTCATGCTAAAGATCTGACCGTGATTCAATCATCTGGCGAAATTAATGGTAAATTAAATGGCATTAAAATGCTCAACAATGGAACACGTTCAACCCTAGTCAGTATAGCCAGTAACGTTACCGGTAACTCGCTTGATGGAGTAGAAGTTATAGGACAGTCTTCAACCAATAATTTGATATTTGGACAGATAAAAAACAGTGAAATTAAGGGATATATTAACGGCGTTAATTTATTAAATAATGGACAAGGTTCAACAGGATTAAAAGTGGCAGGGAAAATAAATAGCCAAACCCGAGATGCTGTCCTTGTGGTTAATGATACCAACACGAACAATCTTTCGTTTAAACAAGAGAAAGAAGGCAATATAGAAGGCGCTTTAAATGGTGTTTACCTCACCAATCAGGGACGTGGATTTACGCATATTGTTAATGAAGGTTCAATTCTTTCTAATGGTGGTAATGGTATTTTCGTGGTAAATAAAAATTTGACACAAAACCTCAAAATTGAATCGTCTGGTAATATTAAAAGTTTTGATAATGGTATTAATGCCCTAAATGAAGGAAAAGGCTTTACCTCATTATCATCTTCATCAAATATTACAGCTAACATGGGTTCAGGAATTCATTTAATTAATGGAGAAACAGCAACCGATATGACAATTACTCAATTAAATGGCGTAATCTCAGGTTTTGATAGTGGTATTAAAGCGATAAATAATGGTACAGGCTTCACGCAAATTGATATATCGGGCAAAGTGATTAGCCAAGATAATGTATCTGGGAATGGTATTTATACTTCAGGTAAAGAAAACGCGAAAACCTATATTAATCTTAATCAAGGTGCTGATGTTTCATCAGCAAATAATATTGCGATAAGAAATGAATTAACCGATTCCATCGTCTCACTAAATAATGGTTCTAAAGTAAGTGGAGAAATCAGATTAGGTTCGGGCAATGATACCTTGATCATGAATCAAGGTGCCGATATTTCTGCACTCACTATCATTGATGGTAGCGAGAAAAAAAATCAAATCAGGCGCGCATCTGAACTTGATACGCTCATACTGAATTTACATCTTACAGGTTCTTCAACCTCTAATGGTGCCATTAATAATGTTGCTATTTATAATTGGGAAGATATCACACTTAAAAATACAGGTAGATTAACATTAACAGGTGATCTTAACACCAACAAGCTAACGCTTGAATCTGGTGCTGTAGTTGACCTGCACCCTTCTCTTCATCAAGTTAAAGTTAATGGTAACGTCTACAATGGTGGAACAATCACTTTAAGTAACACTTTTGCCGGCGATAACATGACAATAAGTGGTGATTACATAGGTAATAATGGTAAATTAATACTCGACACCGTTGTTCAAGACAGTGATAGTCCAACAGATAAATTGATTGTAAACGGTAACACGTCGGGCAATACATTTATCAGCATCAATAATATTAATGGATTAGGTGCGGATACAGGTAATACCAATGGCATTGAAGTCGTTCATGTTGATGGTACGAGCACGAATGATGCATTTAGCATTGAAAATCAACATATCGATGTGGGCGCTTACGAATATATCCTATATAAAGGTGATATTAATAAACAAAATAATAATTGGTATTTACGATCATTTCTGATTAAAGATCCAGAGCAACCAATTAATCCGGACAACCCAACAAACCCCGAAAATCCGACTAATCCGGATGATCCGAACAATCCAGATAACCATACAGAACCTACCGACCCGATTATCGACCCTGATCCGCAAGATCCTAATGTAACCCCTGGAACAATAACATACCGAAAAGAAGTCCCAATGTTTGCTGCCATTCCAGCCCTATTACGTCAAGCTGATAATATTATGCAAGGCAATATGCACCAACGTATCGGCAATACGCCATTTTTAGATTCACCGATGACTTGGGGCCGATTCATTAATAAACGAATCAATTTACAACAGAGCGGTATAGCTAACGCGCATAGCAAAGGGAATTATACAGGCTTACAGTTAGGTAGTGATATTTTGCAGAATAAAGAATGGCGTATGGGGGCTTATTTTGGTTATTTGCGTGGAGATTTAAGTGTTGATGGCTTTGCGAGTGGCAAAAATGGTCGAGTGGGAAGTAACAAAATCGATTCATACTTTTTAGGTGCATATGGTACTTATATGCAAGACAATGGCACATATGTGGATATTGTTTTACAAGGTGCGCATCATCATACCGATGTAAAACCGAATGGAAATAAAAACAGCAAACAAAAAGGATACGGTTTCAGTGCATCGATCGAAACAGGCAAAACCTTTAACTTATCGGATAGTGGCTGGAAGTTAGAACCACAAGCTCAAATCATTCACCAATGGTTAAATTTGGATGATAGTCATGTGAGTGGAAACACTAAAATTAAACAAAGTCATATCAATAAATGGTTATTCCGTGTTGGTGGTCGATTTGAAGGTCTATTCCAAACCGAAACCGGTATTTTACGTCCCTATGCAAGGGCGAATTTATTCTATTCACCTAATGGCGCCGATCGTATTAACTTTGCCAGCCAGAGTGCATCAACAAAATTCAGTAATGGCGCAAAATACCTCAGCTCAGAAATTGCACTCGGTGGCAGTTATGAATTAAACAATCAAATGAGTATTTACACTGAAGTTGGGCATACGTGGACTAATGGTGGAAAAGCAAGAGTTAAAGCGCCTTTCAGTAGTTCAATAGGTATTAAAGCCAACTGGTAATATTACTTAGCATCCTAATTCAAAAACAGATAAAACCGATAAAGTTGTTCCTATCGGTTTTATCTTTATATTTGTTTACTAATTTTATTATTAAACCCCAATCATTCATCTAATCACGCTTCCAAATCGATAAAAACTAAAATTATATTTTTAGACTTTTGTGATATTAATTATCGTTTTCTAGCAACGATTTAAAATCGCTTTCACATCACTTCATAATTAATCTTAATAATTATCTTAAGCGCTATATAAAAAAACATTATGATAATGATTATTTTCTATAAAGATACTAATGAATTATGGTACTGTTTCGGCTTGTTATACAGATTTTGTTTCAAAATAGGAAAACAATTATGAGTCAATCATCCAATCCATTAGTTCGTTTCTATCTGAAAGTAGGATTAATACCACAGATACTATTAGGATTAATTTTAGGCATTATTTTGGCTGCCGTCTCAAAAGAAACCGCCTTAGATATGTCTTTGATTGGAGGACTTTTTATTAATGCGCTTAAATCCGTTGCGCCAATACTGGTTTTAATTCTTGTTATTGCCTCAATTGCCAATCACCAACGAGGTAAACAAGCAAACATGAAACCCTTAATTGCGCTCTATTTGACTGGAATGATGTTGGCAGCATTATTAGCCACCGTTGCCAGCTTTCTATTTCCGTCGCAAATCTCATTTGGTGATACGCTTGAAAATTTAACCCTTACTCCACCTAATGGCATTTCAGCGGTATTAAAAACCTTATTAGAAAAGATGATCGATAACCCTGTTAGTGCCCTTATTAACGCCAACTATATTGGCTTAATTATATGGGGTGTGGGCATTGGTTTAGCCTTAAGGCACTCAAGTGAAACAACCAAAACCATGATGAGCGATTTGTCTTATGCTATCTCATTTATTGTGAGAATTATCATCCGTTTTGCGCCCCTTGGTGTATTTGGACTTGTAGCATCAACACTGGCAGAAACAGGCTTTGGTGAATTATTAAAATATGCGCATTTACTGATTGTATTAGTCGCTTGTATGCTGATTGTTGCATTAGTGATTAATCCCCTACTCGCATTTCTGGTTATGCGTAAAAACCCTTATCCATTAGTATTTACATCTTTAAAAGAAAGTGCGATCCCCGCCTTTTTTACCCGTAGTTCTGCCGCCAATATTCCTGTTAATATTGAAATCTGTAAAAAATATAAAATGGATGAAGATACCTATTCGGTTGCTGTGCCACTTGGTGCTGCGATTAATATGTCTGGGGCGGCAATTACCATAACCGTTCTGACACTTGCCACTGTCAACTCAATGCCAGCAAGTGCTAATATCCATGTCGATATCTACTCAGCACTTTTACTTTGTATTATTACTTCTATATGTGCTTGTGGTGCATCAGGTATTGCCGGTGGCTCACTGCTTCTTATTCCGGTTGCCTGTAGTATGTTTGGCATACCGAATGAAATTTCAGCAAAAGTGATTGGTATCGGCATTGCAATAGGTGTCATTCAAGACTCCGTTGAAACCGCATTAAACTCATCCAGTGATGTGGTGTTTATCGGTGCTGTATCATCAGCAGCGCAAAAGAAACAATCGGCATTAAACTGACATCTTATTTTTTCATGAAGGATTATTTAAACAATAAGTTAATCAAACAAAATACTTCACTGCTTAAATACCTCCCAAAAGCATGATAATCTAACCATTATCATGCTTTGCGATGAAAGTCACATTTTAACAATGTTATAGACACCATTCATGATGGTGTCTATAACCCACATGCACAATAAGATTGCTTTTATTAAAACGACTCATTATTATGAGAATCTTTTTAACAATTTGAAAACCCCCTATAAATCACTATGTCAACACAGTCATTCTCAAAAAAAGGTAACGACACTAAAGCAGCATTGATCCGTAGTGGCATGGCGTTAATGACAACTTATGGCTACCTATCCTCAAATCTAGAAAGTATATTGAAACAGGTTGGTGTACCCAAAGGGTCATTTTATTACTACTTCAAAAGTAAAGAAGATTTTGGGCGAGCCATTATCGCGTCTTATGATAGCTTTTTTAGTCATAAATTAGATAAACATCTAACCGACAGCTTAATATCATCACCACTTGCGAGAATCAAAGCTTTTTATGAAGATGCTAAACAAGGCATGGCAAAATATGATTTTAATCGTGGTTGCTTAATTGGCGAACTAATCCAAGAAGAATCGTTATTACCGGAAGGGTATGCACAACTACTTGAACAGATTTTACAAAATTGGCAGACCAAACTAGAACACTGTTTATTACAGGCACAACAATGCGGAGAACTGAGTTCAGCGGTAAACTGTAAAGCCCTTGCAGAATTTTTTTGGATTGGTTGGGAAGGCGCCGTAACTCGTAGCAAATTAATAAAAAAATCGGCACCTTTAGATCTGTTTATTCAACTTTTTTTAGATAAAATAATTCAATAATACCAATGGTTAATTATGATTTATTCCCTCCTAACCAATTCATGTTACGCACACTTAAATAACCTTTAAAAGACAATTTATATTATTTTGATTGCCTATCATTAGGCAATATGATACAAATAATAGCGAATTATCGTACTATCTTTTCAAGCAAAAAATAATCGATAATTTCAATAGACAATCTTTTCACCTTGTACTTCGTTTCATCATTTTATTTGTAAATAAAGCGATTTTATTTGTATTCATAAATATCTTTACATAATGCATTAAATTTTCATAAGTTTTTTGTATCTCGTTACATTAATAACAAATATTCATTTGGTTAATTTTCTATCAGCATTTTCATTTAAATTAAAAGCTATATTTTACATAAATATAAATATCTCTGATTAAGTGAGAGGAAATAATGAACAAAATTTATAGGCTTATTTGGGATGCAGTACGTCAAAGTTATGTACCAACTTCGGAAAATACCCAAACAAAAGGGAAAAGTTTTTCGGTCAAATTGCTTACTGTTGTGAGTTTAAGTATGGTATTAACAAATTACAGTTATGCAAGTGACACGGCAAACGATTTAAATAATGCAATTGTTTTACAAAAACACAACATTAATCAATCATTAAATTTGCCATACGGCGGTAATCCTCTACAGAATTTTATTAATCACAGCGCTGGCATAAGTATTTTTGCCACCTCAAAAAACATCACTATATCAAACGACATTAACAACTCGAGTGATGGATACGATTACACAACCGACAGTAACACCAGTGATTTTACTTTTAACCAAGCGGCTGGCTCCATAACTGGTGAAGCCAGTGGAGTGAATATTACTCACGGCGGTATTGGTTCAAGTAACATCATGCTATCAGGCGTGATTACAGGAAAAGCTGAGAATGGGCTCGCGGTAAACAATACCGAAACCACAAAAGATTTAAAAGTATCACAAATGGGTAACAGTACCATTCAGGGTAAAAAAAATGGGATCAAAGTCGAGAATAAAGGTAACGGAACCACAACACTAACCACTTCTGGACGCGTTGTTGGTGAAGCAGCCAACGGAATACAAGCTGATAATGCGACAAGTGCAAAGGATCTTAAGGTTATCCAACTGATAGGAAGTATATCGGGCAGAACAAACGGTATTTATGCAAACAATAGCGGAACCGGCTCGACAACGGTCACTACCTCTGGCGAAGTCATTGGTAGCCAACATGAAGGAATTTACATATTTAATGATACCACAGCCAAAGACATCACCGTTACACAAATGAATGGCAGTAGTATTAAAGGCCACGCAAATGGTGTCAATATTATAAACAACGGTATAGGATCGACGTTGATTAATGCATCTGGAAGTGTTGAAGGTCAAACAGCAAATGGCATGTTTGTCGTCAACAAAGAACATACAGAAGATCTCACCGTTAACCAATTAGAAGGCACGATTCATGGTAGTACAAATGGTATTAACATGACAAATAATGGTAACGGTTCAACACTGGTTACGACTTCAGGTGATGTCATTGGTGATCAAAATGACGGGTTATTCAATGCTAATCATGCCAATGCCCATGACCTCACACTTAATCAGTTATCCGGCAAGATTCAAGGTAAGCAAAACGGGATCAATATGGCGAATAATGGTAAAGGCTCAACCTTTATCACCACCTTAGGTAATATTATTGGTACTGAAAATGATGGGCTATACTCCTATAACGGTAACAGTACGCATGACCTTACTGTGCATCAATCTGGGGGCACTATAAATGGCAAGCTTAATGGCATCAATCTTGCCAACCAAGGAAACGGATCAACCACCATTAACTCAGTGGGTGATGTCATAGGCGAAAATAATGATGGCATGTATGTGGCGAATGATGTCAACACGCAAGATCTGACGATTAAACAAAACGGTGGCAAAATCAGTGGCAATACGAACGGGATTAATCTTGCTAATAAAGGAAAGGGATCCACATTCATAACAACACAAGGAAAAGTGTTAGGCAACCAAAATGATGGTATGTTTGCCCTTAATGATACTACCACTCAGCATCTCACCGTCGAACAATCAGACGGAAGTATTCAAGGTAATAAAAATGGCATAAACATGGCGAACAAAGGCAATGGTTCAACCCAAATTACCACATCGGGTGAAGTCATTGGGAAAAATAATGATGGTATGTATGCCTTTAATGATATCAACACACAAAACATTACCGTCAACCAAAAAGGTGGAAAAATTTCTGGTAATTTAAATGGAATAAACATGGCCAATAGCGGTAAAGGTTCAACCACTATTACCACATCAGGCGAAGTATTTGGCAATAATAACGACGGTTTATATGCCGCGAATCAATCAAACACTCAAAATTTATCTATTACACAATCGGCAGGCATCATTAACGGGAATGCCAATGGGATCAACATTGCCAATCATGGCAATGGATCGACGTCTATTTCAACATCAGGTGTGATAAAAGGACAGAAAAATGACGGTATGTACGCCTTAAATGGCACCAATTCACATGATCTAACCGTTAAGCAATCATCAGGAAATATTTATGGTGCATTAAACGGTATCAATATGGCGAACAGTGGTCTAGGTGAAACCAACATTACCACGTCGGGAGATGTAATCGGTGCAAAATATGATGGGTTATATGCTGTTAACGATGTCCATACAACAGATATGAAGATAAATCATATACAAGGTAACATTACAGGCCAAAAAAACGGTATCAATATTACCAACAAAGGTAAAGGTTCATCTTATATAACATTAACCGGTAATGTAACCGGTTCAACTTATGATGCAATCGTTGCTTCAAATGATTCAACCGCTAATGATTTATCGGTAATACTTGATAATAATGCCACCATTACAGGACAACTCAATGGCATCAATTTAGTGAATAAAGGTCGTGGTTCAACCTCTATTAACATTAATGGATCTGTCCTAAGCCATTCTTTAGATGCAATCATTGTGGCTAATGATGTTACAACAAAAGATTTAATCTTTTCACTCCAAAATCAGGCACATATTCAAGGAAGTAAAAATGGGGTCAATCTGACTAACCAAGGATTAGGATCGACATCCATTACTGTCGGAGGTAACATTCAAGCTGGACGTGGAGATGCGATTTCAGCGTCCAATAAAAATAAAGCTCAACATTTATATATTGAACAAAGGGCAACCAGTAACGTAACCAGTTCAGATAATGGTATCAATGTGAGTAATTTAGGAACAGGGATTTCATCTATTATTGTATCAGGAAATATTAATGGTGATAATGGTTCGGGAATATTAGTTAAAAACGGCAATACATCAAGCGATCTCATCTTATCCCAAAAGGCTGGTAGAATAATTGGACTAAATAGTGGGATTAATGTCACCAATAACGGGACAGGCATAACTAAAATTGATATCGCAGGCACGGTAGTTGGTAAGGGGCAAAATCAACTTAACCTTCCTGGTGCTGGCATTTACTCATCAGGTAATGTTGGGACAAAAACCTATATCAATCTTAATGCAGGATCGGATGTTTCAGCCCTAGTAGGCGCATCAATTAAAAATGAAATTAGTGATGCGATAATTACCCTCAATGATGGTTCAAAAATCAGTGGACAAATCCTACTTGGCACGGGTAATGATACCCTCACCATTCATAAAAATGCGAATATTACCGACCTCACGATTATTGATGGTGGTAGTGATACAATACGCAGTTCACAATCATCGTCAACCGATACACTGAATCTTTACCAAGATCTGACAGGATCATCAACAAGTACGGGGCGTAGTGGCGATGTATCTGTGCTAAATTGGGAAAATATCAATGTAGGGCAAGGGATAACATTTACATTAACAGGCGATTTAGATACTCAAAACCTTACCTTAAACGCTGATTCTGTTTTGAAATTACAAACATCATTAAATCAAGCTACGGTAAACGGTACCATCAATAACGCAGGTACCATAACGCTGAGTAATTCAAAGGCTGGCGAAAATTTAATAATTAACGGTGACTATGTCGGCAACAATGGTAAATTAATACTGGATACCGTGGTACAAGGTAGTGAAAGTGATACCGATAGATTAAATGTGAATGGTCATGTAACTGGACAAACACAATTACAGATAAATAATGTCAATGGAATTGGGGCGGACACCACAAATACAAATGGCATTAAAGTGGTAAATGTGACCGGTAGTAGTACCAATGACGCATTCAATCTTCAAGGTGGACATTTAGATGTCGGCGCTTTCGAATATTATCTTTATAAAGGTGATCTCAATCATCAAAATGATAATTGGTATTTACGCTCCTATTTGGACAACCTAAATGAAGATCAAAATACCGACAAGAATAATACTCATTCAGAGAATGAAGAAAATAACTCGGGTACAACTGATTCTAACGATGACGAAAATAATCACGATTTAAACCCTATTATTGATTCAAATCATCAAAAAGATCAGAAGAATAATACCAACAACAAACGTTTAACTTACCGAAAAGAGGCCCCACTTTATTCAGCGGTGAGTAAGCAATTACGTCAAGCGGATATTATCATGCTTAGCAATCTGCACCAACGCATTGGTAATACGCCAAGCAACGATGTCACTAACACATGGGGTAGATTCATTGCAGCGCGCAATGATATCAAACAAAACGGCGTATTGAATACTCACAGCAAAGGAAATTACACCGGTTTACAATTAGGTAGTGATATCTGGCAAGATAATGACTGGCGTATAGGTACTTATTTTGGTTATCTATACGGTGACTTAAAAGTTAACGGGTTTGCTAGTGGTGTAAATGGACATGTTGGAAAAAATACGACTAACACGTATTTTGTTGGTGCTTATGGGACTTACACGCATGATGACGGCAGTTATCTGGATTTAGTGGTGCAAGCTGCACGACATAAAGTCAATATCAAACCAAACAGTAACACCAACAGCAAACAAAAAGGCTATGGCGCCACCGCTTCACTCGAATTAGGTAAACCGTTTACATTCAGTGATATGGGTTGGAAGCTAGAACCTCAAGCACAGATTATACACCAGTGGCTCGATCTGGATAAAAGCCATATAAATGGTAACACAACCGTCAAACATAGTAATAATAATGCTTGGCTATTCCGTATTGGGGGTAGACTCGAAAACGATTTTGCTATGGATTTTGGTACATTAAGACCCTATGCGCGAGTAAATCTGTTCTATTCGCCAAATGGTGATGATCGTACCCACTTCGCTACACCAAGTTACACCAAGACAATCCGTAGTGGTGCGTCACATACCAGTACCGAATTAGCGATTGGTGGAAGCGTTGACATCAACACGCAATTTACCGCCTACGGTGAATTGGGTCACACTTGGTCAAATGGTGGCAATGCCAGAGTCAAAGCCCCAATAAATGGGTCAATAGGCATCAAGGCCAACTGGTAAATTAATATAACAACCCAATTAAAACCGATATTATGTGATCAAACAAATATCGGTTTTTTTATATTAAAGCCGTCATACAAGTTTAGGCTGACTGAAATAACCCTAAAATTAACCCGATTGATTAATACGATTGATGGCGATTTTAGCGCTTCAATAGCTTGATTAATATCTGTTGCAATAGACTAGACAATCGGTCTATAATTTTTAGACCGACTGTCTAGCAACATTAAATCAGCCTGTTCACTGACTACCTGTTCTACCAATTCAGTGAGTAAACATACCTTAGATTGCCAAATGTAATAAGGAATAACCATGTCATTCAAAGCTATTATATTAGAAAAAGATGAAAACCACGGTTTTACAAGTTCTATAAAAACCGTTTCCCAACAGCAATTACTTGCTCAACAAGGTGACACATTAATCGAAGTTCACTACTCAAGCATTAACTATAAAGATGCATTAGCACTCACTAACAAAAGTCCCGTTGTCAGGCAATGGCCAATGATACCGGGTATTGATGGCGTGGGTTGTGTCATTGAGTGTGCAAATGGTCACTATCAAAAAGGGGATATGGTCATCTTAAACGGTTGGGGATGTGGTGAAACCCACTGGGGATGTTTAGGACAATATGCCTACTTAAAATCAGAATGGTTAATTCCGTTACCACAAAATATCACCCCTTATCAATCAATGGTTTTGGGTACTGCGGGCTATACCGCCGCCTTATGTGTAAAACGACTACTTGATTTCGGCATCAAACCGCAAAATGGCGCTATACTTGTAACGGGTGCAAGTGGTGGCGTGGGTTCCATTGCCGTTGCCCTGCTAAGCAAATTAGGTTATAGCGTGACAGCCTCGACCAGCAAAATGGATGATCAAGACTACCTACGCAAACTTGGTGCAACCACTATTATTGATAGCCAACCATTAAAACAAGCGGGCAAACCACTCCAAAAAGAACAATGGGCTGCTGTTGTCGATGTCGTTGGATCACACACACTCGCAAATGCGTGTGCACAAACACAATATGGTGGCATAGTGGCTTGCTGTGGATTGGCACAAGGTATGGATTTACCAGCAACGGTTGCGCCGTTTATTTTGCGTGGCGTAACATTAGCCGGTGTTGATAGTGTGATGGCAAATTATCACAATCGTGTTGCGGCATGGCAGTTATTATCCCAACATCTTGATGCGTCAATACTGTCTCATATTGGCAAGACCATAACTTTAAACGACTGCAATGATATCGCCACTAAAATGATAGCTGGTCAAATAAAAGGTCGTTATGTGGTTGATGTAAAACAATAAAGTTAATGTTAACGCCTTAAAAGCATTCAACCCAATTTAAGAAAGCTTATCAATAATCGACAAATTAATACGGTGTGTTACACACCGTTCTGAACTCATTGAAATATAAAACAAAACTTATTACAATAACCTATACATCTAATCCATTTCGATTACTAATAACACTAATTGGTTTAACTTCTTTTAGTAAATTAAGGAGTAAGCTATTTACTCTTGAGGATCTTAAATATGGATATTCTCGAAAACAAAAAGCTATTGAGTATATTTGGTTTCAGTCTGATTTTAATCACATCATCCTTATCTGCTAAAACGGCTACGCATAACCAAACCATTACTGAAACAACAGAAAATATCAATCATATCAATATTGAAAATAATGATAATATAAAAACTCCTTATCAAGATTTCATTGACTATTTAACACAAAAAAATATAAATTTTTCAATAAATAATAATGAAATTGTCATCAATCAAAATTTTTATTTAAGAGATTATACGGGTCAACTACCTTCTAATTTATCTGTCAAAGGCGATCTAACTTGTAACAATAAAACTTCACTGACCACCCTACCCTCAAATTTATCGATTAACGGGACTTTTGATATCATGTTTTGTGGTTTTATCACAGATTTACCAAACCAGTTAACCGTAGGATTTTTAGATCTGAATAATAGCTTTATCACATCAGTACCTGACGATTTGAGCGTTGATAATTTAAATTTAAGTGAAAGTTTTATCACCCAATTACCTGATAATTTTACAGTCAAAAATGATTTAGATTTTGAGCGCAGTTTAGTAAAAAAATTACCGAACAATCTCAAAGTTGGTGGAAAATTAATCTTAAATAATACATTAATTACTGAACTACCAGAGGATTTATCAGTAGGCAGAAGTTTACATTTAGATGTAAATAATATAAAAAATATTGTTTATCGTGAACACGTTGGGGAAGAAGATATTTCTTTATTTTCGGTATATATCAACGGTGAAATACAAGTATCTGTACCACATTGGTCATTTCTTGGTAATCTACAATCCTTTGAGTCAAAACTTAATGAGAGGTTTTCAACCAGCAGTAATGAAGAATATCTTAATGCGGCCCGTGAATGTGTAGAAGAGTTGTCTGAAAAAAGAAAAAATCGGTCTGAAGCTTATAATATTGACTTAATCAATAATAATGAAAATAAGACAAACGTTGACACTGTTAATCAAACCATTTTAGACAATGATAAGATACAAGAAAAATATAAAGAGTTATTCAAACTTTTAAATGAACAAAAATTTAATTACTTCATTAAACACGATACGATTTTTATCGATCATAATCTTGAACTAAATGAAACATCCCTACTCCAATTGCCTGATAATTTATATATAAAAGGATTTTTGGATATCAATTCAAGTAAAATGACTCAGCTCCCCAAAAATCTACATGTAAGTTTAAACTTAGATGCAAGTAATACCCTATTAACCGAATTACCCGATAATTTATATGTTCACAACGAATTAGATGTCAGTAATACTCCGCTAAAAAAACTACCAAATAATTTATCAGTAAAAGATTTAAGGTTAAATAACACGTTGATAACCAATTTACCAGATAACCTGGTAGTCAATAATTTGAACTTAATGAACACCCCAATAACTCATCTTCCTAAAACGCTTTCAGTTAAACAGGATTTGATATTGAATTACAGTCAGATTAAAACATTACCGAATAACCTTACGCTAAGGGGTGACCTTGATTTATCTAATACTTCGATTTCTCAATTACCGAATAAATTATCAGTAGGAGAAAGTTTAAAATTAAATAATACGCAAATAACGGTTTTACCCAATGATTTATTCGTCGGTAAAAGTTTGCTCGTAGATGTAAAAAACATCAAAAATATCACCTACCGAGAAAATATTGGGAATGATGATGTCACACTATTTGCGGTATTTGTTAACAATGAAATACAAATATCTGTTCCCCGCTGGTCATTTTTAGGTAATATTAAACTGTTTGAAGAAAAAACGATCGAAAAATTGTCAAATGAAGAGGTGCATGAATATCAGCAAGCCGCTAAAGAATGTTTTATTGAATTAATCAACATCCGCGAAAACAGTAATAATGATCAAATACTTTAGCATTTTATTTGTAAAAACCTATGCGTTATTATTTCGAATAACTTAAACGCTAAACAAAATTGTTTAGCTAATTTTCAATAGATAACGCATCTTTTATATTCCATCATGTTATATTTGATTAAAATGTGATTTTTGATCATCAAGATCAGGCGTAAAGCCCCGTTCATCAATCACCTCGACCCAATCCGGTACGATTGGCGTTCGGCAGTAATAAGTGGCTTTGGCGTCTCGTATTTTGATTCGTTCAAATTCGGGGGTTTGTGGATCGCCATACAGTTCAGGATCGCCCGAACGGTTTAATTTTTTAAAACGCTCATGTTCAGCTGACGTATTATGAGACCAAGGTTTGGGGTAGCCTAATGTGGCAAAAATGCGATTACCGATAAAAGAATAACGACCACCCAATAAGAAAAAAAATAAAATTGTAAAACTCAAAAACATATAAAAGATTGAAAAAGTAAAAAACAGAAATAAATCGCTATCCAGACTAGAATTAAAATAGAACATAAACATACAAATCATATAAATTAATAAGCATAATACCCCTACCACTTTAGCTGAATTCTTTAATTGATACAAAGTCGGCATATCTACTGAGTGAGGAAAATATAAAGCGTGGGTTTTCGGTATTCTGACAGCATAAGATTGATAATGGTTATCATCACTTTTATCCACAACCATTTCCACATAGTCACCGTTTTTAAAGCTAATATGGGTTAATTTGCCTTCGACAAATTTACGCCCAACAAAACAACAAAATCCTTTCCCTTTCAATGTAATGCTACCTAATGAAAACATTATCAAGAAGGGGAAAAGTATTAAAATTAAAAATAGAATTACCATTACAATATTAGAAGCTATTTCATCGATTAAGCTGGAATAATATGATTGAGACTCTTTTGGGTCATCGAATATTTGCAGTTGGCTGATCGTTCCTTTTAATAAAATGTACTGTTTAAACATTTTTATCTCTATTTTTTCTTTCGTTATATAGTATATTTTTGTTTGATGTCGGCTAGCTCCTCATGCGTGGTGGCATTAAATGCTTCGACCATCCAGTCTGGCCAACCTTGACCTTCTATAATCTCTTTTTTAAATTGAAGCTCTTCATCAGTCTTATATTTGCCTTCGTTTAAGTCGATTAACTCATCAAAACACATAAAGTTATTGACCCAACCCCAAACCAGATAACTGCCTACACCAGCGCGTAATGGGTCTAATAGTATATGGTCGATTGTCTTATGGGTATGAGGTTTACATACCATTAAGATGGTGCTATTGCGTGAATATCGGGAAAAGTTATGCACCACTACCCCTTGTAAATAAGCCCAATCATACTCTTTAATACGTTTTTTACTCGGGTGTAAATAGGTAAGCGGATTTTTTAGAAATTTAAAATTATAAAAATAGCTTTCGTTGACATAAACTTTACCTGTTTTACGGTTAAAAATGATTGGGGCACCTCGGCGAGTAAATAAATTATGATAAAGTTCAGGAATTATAAGATACATAGCAACTACTGAAATGACCTCTATAAATATTGGTAACGTCAAAAAATAAATTTCATCGTCTTCATCCCATAACAGAATTAATTGTAAAGACATATACATTGCAACAGGAAAGGATAAAATAACAAGAATATACATCAATGAATGAAAAATTTGGGTTGATTTTTTTTTACGAATGAAAGCACAAAAATTATCATTGGCATAAAGTAGTCGCTCATCAGCACCCATTAAATATGTGGGACCTTTTTCTAAATCACCTATCCATCCAAGGATTTGGGGGTTATATTTTGATGGCATGCTTTTACTCCTTATTACTTATTGTATAGCGTTATATCCAAGTTTATTATGACGCTTTAACATTATACTTTTGTTTAATGTCTGCCAGCTCCTCATGCGTGGTGGCATTAAATGCTTCGACCATCCAGTCTGGCCAACCTTGACCTTCTATAATCTCTTTTTTGAATTGAGTTTCTTGTTCCCATTTGTATTTGCCATCGTTCAAGCTGATTAAATCGTTCGCACACATAAAGTTATTAACCCAACCCCAGACCTGATAACTACCAATGCCATTGCGTAGCGGATCTAACATAATATGGTCGATGGTTTTATTGGTATTGGGTTTGCATACCATTAAGATAGTGGAATTGAGGGAATATCGGGAATAGTTATGCACGACCACCCCGTGTAAATCTGCCCAATCGTATTCTTTAATACGTTTTTTATTGGGATGCAAAAAGGTTAAAGGGTTGCGTAATATCTTAAAATTAAAAAAATAGCTTTCATTGACATACACTTTACCGGTCTTACGATTGAAAATAATTGGACTACCTCGACGAGTAAAAATATTTTGAAATAATTCAGGAATAAGAATGTAAATAGCAAAACCACATGTGGTCAAACCAATTATCAAGAGAACAAGTATATGTAAATCATCTTTATGTTTTGTACTTAAAAGTAGTACAGTTAACTTAATACCAAAAAATAACGCAGCAACACCAGAAAATAAACCTAAAAATAAAATAAATGAATAAAAAATTTGATTTGATTTCGTTTTACGGATAAAAGCACAATAATTATCATTGGTATACAATAAACGTTGATCGGCACCTGTTAAATAGTTACCGCCTTTATCTAAATCACCGATCCAACCAAGGATTTGGGGTTGATATTTTGATGGCATGCTTTTACTCCTTATTCCTTATTGTATAGCATTATATCCAAGCTTATTATGATGCTTTAACATTATACTTTTGTTTGATGTCAGTTAGCTCCTCATGCGTGGAGGCATTAAACGCTTCGACCATCCAGTCTGGCCAACCTTGACCTTGAATAATCTCTTTTTTGAATTGGAGCTCTTCATCAGTTTTATATTTGCCTTCATTTAAGTCGATTAATTCATCAAAACACATAAAGTTATTAACCCAACCCCAGACCAGATAACTGCCTATACCTGCGCGTAGTGGGTCTAACAGTATATGGTCGATTGTCTTATGAGTATGAGGTTTACATACCATTAATATAATGGTAACTAGTGAGTTTCGAGAAAAGTTATGCACTACTACCCCTTGTAAATGCGCCCAGTCATACTCTTTAATACGCTTTTTATTCGGGTGGAAAAGATAAATTGGGTTATAAAGAATTCTAAAATTAAAAAAGTAACTTTCGTTCACATAAACCTGACCCGTTTTGCGGTTAAAAATTATTGGGCTTCCACGACGTGTAAAAAGATTTTGGTATAAACCTGGCAAAATAATATTAAAAAAAGCAAATATCATAGCTAATAAACCAACAATATCTACCATAAAAAAATATATATCTTCTTTATCATGAAAATTTATAAGACTAAAACATAACTCGAATCCTATAAAAATTCCTGGTACTGCCATAACTAAAGCTAAAAGAAAAAGAAATGAATAAAAAACTTGATCCTCTTCTATTTTACGAATAAAAGCACAATAATTATCATTGGCATAAAGTAGTCGATCATCCTCTCCCATTAAATATGTCGGGTTTTTATTTAAATCAGCTATCCAACCGGGTATTTGTGGACGGTATTTTGATGGCATGCTTTTACTCCTGATTCCTTATTATATAGCGTTATATCCAACTTATTATTATGACTCAATATTATATTTTTGTTTGATTTTAGCTAGCTCGTCATGCGTGGTGGCATTAAATGCTTCGACCATCCAGTCTGGCCAACCTTGACCTTTTATAATCTCTTTTTTGAATTGGGTTTCTTGTTCCCATTTGTATTTGCCATCGTTCAAGCTGATTAAATCATTCGCACACATAAAATTATTGATCCATCCCCAGACCTGATAACTACCAATGCCATTGCGTAGCGGATCTAACATTATATGGTCAATGGTTTTATAGGTATTGGGTTTGCATACCATTAAGATAGTGGAATTGAGGGAATATCGGGAATAGTTATGCACCACTACCCCTTGTAAATACGCCCAATCGTATTCTTTAATACGTTTTTTATTTGGATGCAAAAATGTTAAAGGGTTACGTAATACCATAAAATTGAAAAAATAGCTTTCATTGACATATACTTTACCCGTTTTACGATTAAAAATAATGGGGCTACCTCGGCGAGTAAACAAGTTGTGGTAAAATTCAGGAATAATAATGTAGATTGCAAAAAAACAAAGGATAAATGACGAAATAGATAGAATTGCTATTTCTGATTCATTTTCAGTATTATATACAAAAAATAAAAGTATTAATAACACCATCGTAGGAATTAACAAAATAATTAAAATCAAACTGATAAATAAATAAAAAATTTGATTTGATTTCGTTTTACGGATAAAAGCACAATAATTATCATTAGCATACAATAAACGTTGATCGGCACCTGTTAAATAGTTACCGCCTTTATCTAAATCACCTATCCAACCAAGGATTTGGGGTTGATATTTTGATGGCATGGTTTTACTCCTGATTCCTTATTGTATAGCGTTATATCCAAGTTTATTATGACTCAACATTATACTTTTGTTTGATATCAGCTAGCTCGTCATGCGTGGTGGCATTAAATGCTTCGACCATCCAGTCTGGCCAACCTTGACCTTTTATAATCTCTTTTTTAAATTGGGTTTCTTGTTCCCATTTGTATTTACCGTCGTTCAAGCTGATTAAATCGTTCGCACACATAAAATTATTGACCCAACCCCAGACCTGATAACTACCAATGCCATTGCGTAGCGGATCTAACATAATATGGTCGATGGTTTTATTGGTATTGGGTTCGCACACCATTAATATGGTGCTATTGAGGGAATATCGGGAATAGTTATGCACCACCACCCCTTGTAAATACGCCCAATCGTATTCTTTAATACGTTTTTTATTGGGATGCAAAAAGGTTAAAGGGTTGCGTAATACCTTAAAATTGAAAAAATAGCTTTCATTGACATACACTTTACCGGTTTTGCGATTGAAAATGATGGGGCTTCCCCGACGTGTAAATAAATTTTGATATATTTCGGGGATAGAAATATACAATGTAAACAAAGAAGTTAGTAATCCAATAATAACTATAATAAAAATCAAATTTTGTTTTTTAGGATCCAAACCGAAAATTAACAAAAAAAACATATAAATTACAATTAACGAAAGAAAAAAAACAACTAAGAAAATAGATGTATAGAATATTTGATCTGATAATTTTTTACGAATAAAAGCACAATAATTATCATTAGCATACAATAAACGTTGATCGGCACCCGTCAAATAGTTACCGCCTTTATCTAAATCACCTATCCAACCAAGGATTTGGGGTTGATATTTTGATGGCATGGTTTTACTCCTGATTCCTTATTATATAGCGTTATATCCAAGCTTATTATGACTCAATATTATATTTTTGTTTGATTTTAGCTAGCTCGTCATGCGTGGTGGCATTAAATGCTTCGACCATCCATTCGGGCCACCCTTGACCTTCTATAATCTCTTTTTTGAATTGGGTTTCTTGTTCCCATTTATATTTGCCATCGTTCAAGCTGATTAAATCATTCGCACACATAAAATTATTAACCCAACCCCAGACAAAATAACTGCCTATTCCCGAGCGTAACGGATCTAACAATATATGGTCAATGGTTTTATGGGTATTGGGTTTGCACACCATTAATATGGTGCTATTGCGTGAATATCGGGAAAAGTTATGCACCACCACCCCTTGTAAATATGCCCAATCATACTCTTTAATACGTTTTTTACTCGGGTGTAAATAGGTAAGCGGATTTTTTAAAAATTTAAAATTATAAAAATAGCTTTCGTTGACATAAACTTTACCTGTTTTACGGTTAAAAATGATTGGAGCACCTCGGCGAGTAAATAAGTTTTGGTATAATTCAGGTAAAACAACATAAACCCCCAAACAACAACATATAAAACATGATATACCTAAAATTTCAATTTTCGAATCATGTGAAATATTGAATACAAAAACTAACAATATCGATAAAATAGTTGCTGGAATCGAAAGAATAAATGCAAAAGAAAAAGCGAATATATAAACAATTTGATTTAATTTCGGTTTCCGAATGAAAGCACAATAATTATCATTGGCATAAAGTAGTCGATTATCGGCATCCGAAATATATGTAGGACCTTTATTTAAATCGCCAATACAACCGGGTATTTGTGGGCGGTATTTTGATGCCATGTTAACTCCTTATTCCTTATTGTTTTTTTGATATCCTAGCTTATTATGACTCAACATTATACTTTTGTTTGATTTTAGCTAACTCGTCATGCGTGGTGGCATTAAACGCTTCGACCATCCAGTCTGGCCAACCTTGACCTTCTATTATCTCTTTTTTAAATTGAGTTTCTTGTTCCGACTTGTATTTGCCGTCATTTAAACTGATTAAATCGTTTGCACACATAAAATTATTAACCCAACCCCAGACAAAATAACTGCCTACACCAACGCGTAATGGGTCTAACAGTATATGATCGATTGTCTTATAGGTATTGGGTTTACACACCATTAAGATGATGCTATTGCGTGAATATCGGGAAAAGTTATGCACCACTACCCCTTGTAAATATGCCCAATCATACTCTTTAATACGTTTTTTACTCGGGTGTAAATAGGTAATCGGATTTTTTAAAAATTTAAAATTAAAAAAATAACTTTCGTTGACATAAACTTTACCTGTTTTACGGTTAAAAATAATTGGAGCACCACGGCGAGTAAATAAGTTATGGTATAATTCAGGTAAAGCAGCATAAAACCCCAAACAACAACCTATCAAACATGATATACCTATAATTTCAATTTTCACATCATAATCATTTGAAGTATTAAATACAAAAACTACAAGTATCATTGAAATTGTTGCTGGAATCAAACAAATAAACGCTAATAAAAAAGCTAATGTATAAACAATTTGATTTAATTTCGGTTTCCGAATGAAAACACAATAATTATCATTAGCATAAAGTAGTCGATTATCGGCATCAGATATATATTTTGTGCCTTTATCTAAATCGCCAATACAACCGGGTATTTGTGGGCGGTATTTTGATGCCATGTTAACTCCTTATCCCTTTTATTATTTTTTCTTTATATCCAAGCTTATTATGACGCTTCAACATTATACTTTTGTTTGATTTTAGCTAACTCGTCATGCGTGGTGGCATTAAATGCTTCGACCATCCAGTCTGGCCAACCTTGACCTTCTATAATCTCTTTTTTAAATTGGAGCTCTTCATCAGTCTTATATTTGCCTTCATTTAAGTCGATTAACTCATCAAAGCACATAAAGTTATTAACCCAACCCCAGACCAGATAACTGCCTACACCAGCGCGTAATGGGTCTAATAGTATATGGTCGATTGTCTTATGGGTATGAGGTTTACATACCATTAATATAATGGTAACTAGTGAGTTTCGGGAAAAGTTATGCACTACTACCCCTTGTAAATGCGCCCAGTCATACTCTTTAATACGCTTTTTATTCGGGTGGAAAAGATAAATTGGGTTATAAAGAATTCTAAAACTAAAAAAGTAACTTTCGTTCACATAAACCTGACCCGTTTTGCGGTTAAAAATTATTGGGCTTCCACGACGTGTAAAAAGATTTTGGTATAAACCTGGTAAAATAATATTAAAAACAGCAAATATCATCGTCAATGAAAGAATAATAGTTACCAATGAAGCATATATATCTTCTCTATCGTCAAAATTTATAGGTAGAAAAAATAATTTGACCCCTGCAAAAATTCCGACAGCACTCATGAGCAGAGCTAAAAGAAAAAGAAATAAATAGAAATTTTGATCTGATTTTGTTTTACGAATAAAGGCACAAAAATTGTCATTGGCATAAAGTAGTCTATCATCATCCGCCATTAAATATGTCGGGCCTTTGTTTAAATCACCTATCCAACCGGGTATTTGTGGGCGGTATTTTGACGGCATTGTTGTTCCTCTTTTTTTAATTAGATTTTACTTTTTTTATTAATGATTAACGGTACGTCATCATACTTATTGTACTGAATCATAATATGATATTTTTCGATACTGGCTTCGCCAATTGTGCCTGCAATCCATTTATTGATAATTAAACCGTTTTTTATAAGTTCATCGACATTGGTGTGTGTTTCAGTTTGTATATTATTTGCGGATGTGATTAACGTAAATTCAGCAGGCTCAATAATTTTGTTATTATCAGGCAAAGGTTTGCCGGTGATTGGATCATATTCTCTTTCGTATTTTTCAAAGTAGGCTTTTTTATCCGTTCTGGCAAATTTTTCTATATTATCATTGTACTTTTTGACTTCTAATATCTCTATATTTTCTGTCGTTATACGACATTTTAGATCAATATATCTTTCTGGTACGGGTTCAAATGCTGTTTTATCGTTAAAATGGGTGATAAATATGCGTATAAGTGCTGTTGCAGATTCATTTTGATTATATTTGCTAAAATCGGGAATATCCAAATAAAAATAAACATGGCGTCGATTTGGATTGCTACCACCTGGTCTATTTGATACAAACCCGACTTTAAGATAAGGTGGTAATAAACGAATAAAAGTCTGGATATTAGAGACCATAACCGCATAGTCATTGAGTGCTGCTCCAAAACCACTGTGATCATTGTAATCTTCTTCTTGATAGGCACTATAGCCTAAATAATCAAACTCTGCCTGTGTGCCAAAACAGCAGCGGTTTAACCAATGTTGAATAGGGGTTAAATTATCATATTTTCTACTCAACATAATTATTATTGCTCCTCCTATAATCATAATTACCCCAATAAGAAGCGTAAGCCATGATCCCGCTAAGGCTATGATGGCGCCAATTCCTAATCCAACAGAGCCAATCAATCTCCGATAAAAAAATTTACTATCCTCCATATTTCTCATATCATACGCACTGATTAATTCCTCAGCAGCCTCGATTACGGTAATTGCCGTAAATACTTTATTAACCGTTTTAGATATCATGCTGTTAAATTTAATTTTAGCTTTGAGTAGGCTGATCTTATTACCCGCATTGAGGGCATCTTTCAGTTGTATATTCAGTTTGATATATTGATATTGGCTGGTGATATCAATAGCAATCAGTCCTAATGATAATAATTCTTTAAGTAGCTGTTGTTGGGCTTGTTGAGCACCATTACCTTCTTTAACCTTATCCCACTCTTTCAGGATATCGTTAATGTTCATTAAATTAATACATCCTAACACCCCACTAACTGCAAGATTGACTTTAAAGGTAAATTTCCCTTTTTTGATATGATTTTCAGCTTCTTCTATCTTGATTTGAACTCTACTCTGATTTTTCTGATTCTCATTGAACACAACAACATCTTTCACTTTTCCCATTTTTTCATCAATTTTGGTTTTTGCTCGGTTGGTATTTTTATCACTGGTTTCGTTTAATATTTGGGTCGTGGTTGTTTTGCCTCGATTAGCATGTTCTAAGCTTTCAAGACGTATTTTTTGCTGATATTTTAATTTGAAATAATCTTTATAGGCTTGCTCCATAAATTGTTTTAAATTATAAGGGCTTAATTTGCCGTTGATGCTATTTATAAAGTTCACAAATAACGTTTTAGTATGTATATCTGGAAAACATAACGTAAATTTAACCTTTTGCACTTTGCCCGATCCCGTTTTGACTGGCTTTTCATCAATATCAAAATTGTCAAGAAAGGCAAGTTCGTGTGGGTGATAAATGCCCCTATTAAAAAAAGACCGGTGCATTTGGGTGAATAAATTTTGAATTTTAGCAATATTTTCGGGTCTCACTTCTACATTAATTTCAACCGGCAGAGCCCCAAGTTTAGCTAGTTGATCAAACGCATTTAATCGCATCCATTCGGTTTTAATTGGAAAACGTAAGGTATCTTTCGCCAAGATTGCCTGATTTTTTAGTGCTGTATTTGCTAACGGTTTGCTTTCAAGTGTAACTGCCGCTTCGGCGGTTTGAGTGAGATTAGATAGCTGTTGTTCAATAGCTTTAAGTTCTTTGTTAAGTTGCTGAATTTGGGTTTCATAGCTCCTCTTTAACTTTCTAAGCTGTTCTTGTGCGACAGGATCACTGACTGGAATGTTTTGCTTTTGCTTTTCCAGTTCGGCTATCTTTTGTTGGTTTTGCTTGATTTCAACTTCTGCTTGTTGCTTATTTTCACGTAAAACTATTAATTTATTTTCTAAGTCGTTATTATGTCTTTTTTCTATATAACTATTAATAACCGAAAAAAATTTAGTCGCATTTGATATCAGTTCAAGGGGTTTTAGCAGACTATTATCGGTCAGATCAACATAGAGTTCTTTATCATGATCGATCCCTTTAGGGTTATCGTATTCACTGATGTAGTAAATACTTTCAGGATTACTGAGTAGTTCGTCCCATAATGCGCTGTCTTCATCCAATTTTATTTCTGAATGGGTGGTATCGAGTAACATATTTGTCACTTGCGATAGATAGACTAGTTGCGTTTCTGAACTGCTAAAATCAAATTCACGTTGCCAAAAATGGTTGGCATTGACGCTAAATGGTTTTGTTTCAGTAAATGCTGAGGTAAAGCCATCTTTGCCAAATAACCAACGTGCATACGTAAAATAGTCTAATGACCACTCTTTATGGTAGTTGACTACTTCTTTATATGCTTTTTCTAATTTAATATTGAATTTTTCAATTTCACCTTGATCGATGTAATCATCAAAATCCTTAAGCTTTTCTCTTTTTTCTGCATATAAACGGCTTACACGAGTAAGCATTCTCGTCGATTCGGGAATGCCATTATAGCCTACAGTGTCCAGACCCGAATTTTTAAAATTTTCAATCTCTTCTTCTACTTTTGCAATTTGTTGATCATAAACAGATATAATAGAAGATCGGTATTGTTCGATTAATTGCAATATTATGCGTTTTTTGAACATAACCGGTTTATAATAGTTAAATTGTCGCTGTAACTTAGGATTAATGGTTTTGAACATGTTTTTCGCACGTTGTTCATAAATTTTATTCAGCTTATCAATATCGTCAAAACCGTTTATTGTTTCTTCCGCTAAATTGATTTCATCGTCAGTCAGTGGCTGTTCATTAAATATATGCAGATGCACAACACGCTGTGTGTTAAGTTCTTCGGCAATGCCAAAGGTATCTTCTAATACAACTCCACAAGATATTGGTTTCGATCCTTTGTATAACTGGCTAGCATGCGTTGCAAATTGTTGTTTTTGCTGTTTAAAACTGTTAAAGGGATGCGCCGATTCAAAGAAAGGTAATTTATTATCATCAAAACGAAACTCTAATACTTTGCTGGGGGTTTTAGTATTATTTACCTGACCAAAGATATCGGTAAACGGGACAGCCCGGTTACTGGTTGCTTCTGCCGGTGACTGAGCTAAATTAGTAATATCTATTTTGGTAAAACGGGATAACACTTGATTGTCTTGCTCTTTTAGATAATCTTCAACGGCTGTTGTACTCCAAGGTTGCGCACTGTATGCTACCCATGCTTGAGTATAGTCTTGTTGTAGATGAATAAATGCTGCCGGAATAGTGTGACAGTAGTTTTTACAGGCTTTAGATATCGGTCTTGGTTCGGTAAAAGTAAGTTGGTGATGGCTTCTTAATCTTAACGCCCCTTCAACACATTCATAGGTTTGCATCATTCGACTATTTATATCTTCGCCTTGTTGTTGCATTACATAGATGTAACCGTTTCGCAAAGTCCGTAGAATATAACCGTATTCGATCAGTTTTTCATCGGGCATACGTGATCTAAAATTTAAATTTTTTGTATAATTTGCCAATTCTTGATAATCGGGATTCGCCTCATCCGTTTTAAGACCTTTCATTTTTATCACCGCCTGACGCAATAAAAATACCGGTATTCCTGTTCGACCACACGCAAGGCAATTACCACTGGCTTCGTTTTTATTTTCTATGGCGATGTTTTCTGTTTTATTCATCTTATACTCTTTAATTCTTTATTTTTCTTTATTCTGTTAATAAATGGATTTGGCTTTCAAGGTTAATCTTGGCGTCAATGACATGTTTAGAAAATGTACCGGGCGCCAGTTGGGCTTTAGGTATCTGTTTCAGTACTTCTGGATGGGTAGTAAACATATAGTGATACCTTAATCCATTTAGTCCCCAAAAAAGAATATCGGCAGCATCGGTTAAGCCTAATCTGTCAGCTTGTTCAATCAATTGCGTTGCCTGTATAATTACCTGCTTTTCAAGTGGCACATTTTTTTGTTCTTCAAATTGTGTGCGGTTATTTGCCCATGCATTAACAAGCGTGCGAATGACCCTTAATTTTTTTAAATGCTCACAGTATTCCGTACTCCAACCTTGTTCTATTGTTGATTCGTCATCGCTTATATAAGGAATAAATTCGCCATTGTGAATTGACGGATAATAATAGTTTTCAATTTGTGAAAATTGCGCTTTAAGCCATGCGTTGTCTTGGTTTGAACCAAGTTCATGTAAAAACTGCATCCGGAAAGGTTCAAAAAAGGGATAATAATGTCGTCGCAATGTTTTAGCGATGTGATTTCCAATATTAATAATCTGCTTTGCCAATATTGATGGTTTAAGTTCAGTGACAATAAATGCACAGATATATCGTTTTGACCAAAAACATTCAACCGAGGCTTGCATTGTGATTTTATCAATGACTGCTTGTTCTAAAAATTGATAAGGTTCAGCAAGCATAACTAATGTCGGGCATACGCTTGGATCATAATCTAGATCAGTGCGTAAAACCGTAGTAAGTTTTTTTTCGCCAAATAATTTATCTTCACCATATAAACTCTGTAATCCTCTACGTGATAATGGACTGACCGAATTTAGAGCGACTAAATTATCAATTAAAAGATAACGATATTTATTAAAACTGGCTCTTTTATTTAATTCTTTAAGCATATTTAATCCATTTCGGAACAACTTTTAATATCTAAATTACTTGATTTTAGTTTAATAGTTCTGGTTTCGGTTGCTGGTGACATTTTTTGCATCGCATTGCTTTTAAGATAGATATTATCTTGGGTGCCTAACTCAATCCCAGCTTCGCTTATTTTGATATACGAACCACCACAAATAAGCTTGAGTGTTTTTGCGGCAGAAAAGTCGACATGACTGTTAGCACTATCAATTTGAATGTTTTGTTTTGCCGCTAACGCTATTTGGTCTGTTTGAGCTTGCACATCGATATCACCCTGATTAGTAATAACTTTCACTCCCGATTTTTGTGCCATTAAACTAATCGCTTCTGAGGTAGTTAAGGTAATATTTTTCAACGCCGAAATATCCGTCTGTTTTGCCGTTGTCACTGTTACACTATTTTTGGTTGTGAGTTGGATATTTTCCGAACTGGTTAAAGCCATCCCTTCTTGTGCATAAGCGAGAATTCCCGGTTGTGACATATTAGATACTGCGCTTTGTAATTGTTGCTGGGAATCAACATCAGGTACATGACTTTGTGCTTGTTCCGTCGCATTTTGGAGTGCTTTAGCTATCGATAACGCATTTTCCAGTTCAGAAATTGCCCCTTGCATGTCTAGCTGTTTGCCTTGCGCTTTGGATTTTGTTTGACTGGTCAGATACAATCCACGGTTCGCTGCAATCGCTCCCCACATATCGGTACGAAGTTCAAACCCTTCCCCTCGTTGCTCTTTATTACTGTTGACAAGATGCCCGATATTTAATTGTGTTTTGCCATATTCGGTTGCGAGTTTGATATGCTCCTGACCTCGTTTGTCATCCATTCGCAATTTGTTGTTAGTGGGTGTGCGAATCACATTACGATGTTTATTAAGATTTGTAACAGGATCAGGATGCGCGCTATCATGAAATGCAAATGCAATATAAGGGCGATTTGGATTTTGATCTGTAAAGGCAATAGCCACTTCAGTACCATCAATTAACGGAAAATGAAAACCATATTGGCTTCCAGCATAGGGGCTGGCAAATCTGACCCATAAACTTTCTTGACCACTACGCCAGTTTGCTAAATCAAAGTTGAATTTGACCCGATAACGCCCATGTTCATCGATATAACCATATGTATCATTATCTGGACTTGTAATTCGGGCTGGCAAGGTATTTCCAATTTTGGGCATAGGTAATGGACGTGGTCGATAAGGTTTTAAAACATCAAACGCAATAGCGGTAAACTCTATTTCGTAAGCGTTGCTCCGATCACCATTACCTGTAATCGCTAAGATAATTATCCCATCATCGATGTCATCGATTTCGCTGTTTATAATAAACCATCGTTGACCGGGTGCTAGATTATAATTATTGCATTTACCCTGAATAATACGTTGATGCGATATGTTATGCTGATGACGAATAGTAGCAAACCATTGCCCGCTTTCAATTTCATTGCTGTCTGTATTTTCTGATAGATGTTTATAGTTTTCACCGTAATGGTACTCAGTGCCATAAGTGGTAGTTTCAGTTAATGCCGTATTGACTTGCGAAAACATGTCTTGTTTTGCATTACGATAGTTATAGTCATTAACCATAACATTTTGATTAACCATTTTACTTTGTGGTGTGAGCGCCCATACACTGAAATTACCACCATCGCCCATTCCGCTTGGTTTTTGATGAATAATTGAGCCATATTCTTTAAAATGTTGGTCTTGATCGCTGAATACGACAACATCACAATTATGTTCTGGATGCGTTTCAAAGTAAAAACTAATTCCAACATCCGATAATAATCTTTGAATAAAAGCCAAATCACTTTCTTGCCATTGAGTAATCAGTTCTCGAGCAGGATAGCTTTCACTTAAATCAAGTCGATAATCAATACCATTTAAACCGTGTTGTCTTAATAGATGTTCAACGACACTTATTACACTTTGATTTTGATAAATTGCACTACCTCGACTATTGTTAAGTAGCGCAAGCCTTGGTTCCAACACAACTTGGTAATGTGCCTCTTCTTGGTTTATTGATATTAAACTAAAGGCGGTTATGACACCAAAAACTTGCTTTGTAATAGATGATGAATCAAATATTATATCCATTAGTTTTTCTGTTTCTGGCAAAAAAGAGAATGAAGCCGATTTATTTAAAATACTGTCAACGGATAAAGCTCGATTGGGACTTGTGAAAGTGATGGTATAGCGCCAAGGCTGATTTAACTGTTCATCAATGACGACCGAAAAAACCGATATCGTATCGGTCATGTCAAGTTCATCAAGTTTGAGTAAGTAACGATTATGAGACACCGTACTGGTTAGAGCATCAAGCCCTGCTGAAACTATATCCGTTAATGACATCTGCTTTCCTTATTAATTCTACAACCTAAATAGCACTTATTTACCACCATAAATTATTATAATAATTCTAATAGTGTTAAAAATCTGGATAAATAAAAAACAAAATAGTATTAAAATAACTTTTTTAATTTAATTAATCAATAATTACATAACTTTGAGTAAAAACTTTTTTATTTTGTAAAGATTGATTTTCGTTTAAAATTTTTTTATTTAGGCAATTTTATTTAATTATCGAAAAAATAATCAATGTTAATCAATACATTACACAGATCATTACCTATCTAATACTTTGTGTTTAATTTTACTTTTTTATTAACATTAATCTTGTTTATAAACAACTGCAAAATATTAAATATTGATTATGTATTGCTAAAATCTGCTTGTATTTGACTATAAAAACATCTAAATTCTTAGTAAGTCGTTTTAAATGCTATTTACCCATCATTACCATTAATTTTGCAATTATATATGATTCATTTTTAAAGGGGATGTGATATGCCATACAAAACACGCAATGATTTACCTGAATCCGTACGTCATGTACTGCCAGAACATGCTCAAGATATATTTAAAGAGGCATTTAATAGTGCGATTAAGGAATACCAAGATCCGAAAAAACGACGAGACAATAGTCCGCCTGAGCAAGTTGCCTTTCGTGTTGCTTGGTCGGCAGTTGAAAAACTTTATCATAAAGATGAAAACGGCAAATGGGTAGCTAAATAATATTATCAATATGATTGAGTATTAGAACAATACTAAAGCCAACTATGATAGTTGGCTTATTCATATGTTCAATCTAGTGTGATATTTTGTCAAATCTGAAGCTCTTACTCAGTCAAATAGACTCTTTTATGGTTAATACCGATTTCTATTGTGATGATCAATATATAGTGTGAATTTCTTTTAGCGTTGTGGTTGATATCTAGCAACTATAATTGATTTATTTTCCTCATGCTTTATCTTCTCCTTTCTTGTATTTGCTGTTTTGCTAAACCTGCCATATTGCACTGATATTTTCCTTATCAATACGGAAAATGTTGGTTAGTAATTCTTTATTTTTCCTTTTATACTAAATTTGAATCGTCAACAAACATAGGTGCTTGATTATGAATAATAAAGGTTTACCAAAAGATTTTTTATGGGGAGGAGCGGTTGCTGCTCATCAATTAGAAGGGGCTTGGCAAGCGGGTGGAAAAGGAATAAGTGTTGCCGATGTCATGACCGTTGGTTCGCCAAAAAGTTATCGTAAAATTACCGAAGGAATTATTGAAGGTGAGTATTATCCTAATCATGAAGCCATCGACTTTTATCATCATTATAAAGAAGACATTAAACTCTTTGCTGAAATGGGCTTTAAATGTTTTAGAACGTCAATTGCTTGGACACGGATCTTTCCTAAAGGTGATGAACTTGCGCCAAATGAAGAAGGCTTGAAGTTTTATGATGATCTTTTCGATGAATGTTTAAAATATAATATTGAGCCAGTTGTTACCCTTTCTCATTTTGAATTGCCTTATTATTTAGTCACCGAATACGGTGGATTTCGTAATCGAAAATTAATCGATTTTTTCGTTCGTTTTGCCGAAGTGTGTTTTGATCGTTATAAAGATAAAGTCAAATATTGGATGACGTTTAATGAAATTAATAATCAAGCCAACTTTGATGAGGATTTTGCGCCATTTACCAATTCAGGGATTTATTATCAAGCAGGCGATAATCGTGAAGAAATTATGTATCAAGCGGCTCATTATGAGTTAGTTGCCAGTGCTAAAGCCGTGCAAATTGGTCATGCGATCAATCCCGATTTTCAAATCGGTTGTATGATTGCTTTTGTACCTATCTACCCCGAAACCTGTAAGCCGAGTGATATATTAATGGCGCAAAAAGTCATGGAACGTAAATACTTTTTTACCGATGTGCATGTCCATGGTCAATATCCAAATCATATTATCAAATATTGGCAGCATAAAGGCTTTAAGTTAGATGTAACCAGCCAAGACTTAGAGGTACTGGCAAACGGCACCGTCGATTATATTGGCTTTAGTTATTATATGTCCAATGCGATCAGACATAAAGCAGGCAACGATCGTTATGAATTTAATGAAAAAACCTATTTGATCGGTAATCAATACGTCAAAAAATCGGATTGGGGTTGGCAAATCGATCCTGAAGGATTGCGATACGCATTAAATTGGTTTACGGATATGTATCATTTGCCGTTATTTATCGTGGAAAATGGTTTTGGTGCTTATGACAAAGTCGAGGCTAATGGTGCAGTACATGATCATTATCGTATTGAATATTTGCGTGAACACATTAAGCAAATGAAGCTGGCTGTTTTGCAAGACGGTGTTGACTTAATGGGCTATACCCCTTGGGGCTGTATCGATTTAGTTTCAGCAGGCACGGGCGAAATGGAAAAACGTTATGGTTTTATTTATGTCGATAAGGACAACAAAGGGAATGGCACGTTAAAACGTAGTCGCAAAGATTCATTTGCATGGTATAAAAAAGTGATTGAGTCAAATGGTGAAATTTTATAAGAATTTTGATTTATAACCCATTTTATGGATAACAACTTTTTAGGAGAAGCTATGAAAAAAGCGTTAATTATTTGTGCTGCTGGTATGTCTTCATCGTTAATGGCAAAAAAAGCAACCGAATATTTTACCAATAAAAATAAGGCGATTTCAGTTGATGCTGTTTCAGCAACCGAAGGCAGTAATATGATTAAAAATAGTGATTTTTCCCTGTTTTTAATTAGTCCACAAACGATGATGATGTTAGATAAATTCAAAAAATTGGGCGATGAAGTCGGTAAGCCTGTTGTCAGTATTCCTTTTCAAGCTTATATCCCTACCCCTTCGGGGATTGAACAATTAGCGAAATTGATTGAGGAAAATATCCAATAGTTTTAGATCATTGCTGTTTTCAGTATTGGGCGCCGTTTTTTGACCGTTTTAGGGTCGGCGCCCGGCGATGTTGCTTAGAGTGTGTCTGATTAGCAAACTAAAGCAACCACACTATTCTTTATCTTTTTAGCTGTTATAGGTGTGGATGATAATGATTAAAAATAAACAACGCGATCTTATTAGCTTATTAGTCGGCTCAAAAAATCAGTTTAAAAGCAGTGCGTTGCTGGCAACTGAGTTATCATTATCCGATAGAACTGTTCGTACTTATCTTAACGATTTAAAAGCATTGATTGAATGTAATGGCGCCAAAATTGTCAGTAAACAAGGCTATGGTTATCAATTGCAAATCTTGGATAGAACGGCGTTTAATTCGTTTTTGATTGAACATCATTTATTAGATCGGCATGAAGAACAAGCCAATATACGGGAAGTCTGTCACCGCAAACACTACATTCTTAATCTGCTATTACTGGAATGTCAAAAAATCGATATTGAAGCATTATCCGAACAGTTATTTATTAGTTCATCACAACTCAATAAAGATATGCTGGAAATAAAAAATCAGCTTCACCCCTTCGAACTGACTTTAAAGAAAAATAAACAGCTATTTTATGTGGACGGTGCAGAAAAAGCCAAACGTCATTTTATTATGAGCTATTTTTTTCATGAAGAATCCATGAACTTTTTGCAGCGTTTAACTTATTTAAATAAGTTTAGTGATGCAATCAGTTTTGACACGTTAACCATTATTATTTTAGATGAGTGTCGTGAAGCAAACATAAAATTGTCCGATGTGATGATGCAAAATATTGTGTTGCATCTTTCTTTAAGCATTAAACGTTTACAATCTGGTCTGACCATTCAAAATTTGGATATGCCAGAAACAACTAAAAGTTCATTGGAATTTCACGTTGCGAAAAAAATAATTGATCGCATTGAGACAGTAATTGGTTTTGCTTTTCCGAAAGAAGAACAGATGTATTTAACCTTGCATTTGATGAGTAAATCTAACTTTATCCAACAAGATTTAGATGCGCAACTGAGCTTAATGTTAACCGATTTATTACTTAAGATTCAGCTTGAAACAGGCTATCAATTTTTGAAAGATGAGCAATTAAAAAATGGCTTGGTTCAACATTTAAAACCGATGTTAGTAAGGTTAGCGCAAAATATCAAACTTGAAAATCCATTACTGAATGAGATCAAAACCTGCTCGCCCGAATTATTTGACTTAGTTAAGCACTATTTTAAACAACTCCCTAATTTAACTAAGTTAACTGTTTCTGATGATGAATGGGGTTATTTAGCCCTGCACTTTTTGGCTTCGGTTGAAAAACTGAAAAATGCGCAAAAAATGAGAGTATTAATTATTTGTGCAACCGGATTGGGTAGCGCTCAGCTTTTAAAAAATCGGGTCGAGTGTGAATTTGATGAGCGTATTAAAATTATTGATACCCGAGGCTATTATGAAATTGAACCCGACATGTTAAACGAAGTGGATTTTATTATCTCTTCCGTCGATCTTTCTGCTAAAGTCTTTAAAATTCCGGTTTTTCATGTTTCTGTTTTTTTTACTGAAGAAGATGTGCAAAAAATTCGGCGTTATCTTTCTTCACGTCATGTCATAACTTCATCCAATCTGAACACGATGTCATCGACTCATATCGTCAATGAAAAAAATCATTTGTCCTATCTTGAGCAAGTCGTTGAAGAGGTGACTGCTGATTACTTTTATTATTGCCAATGTCCATTAACGAAAGACGATATTTTAGATCTTTTATTGGAGCGTTTAGCGCTCAATGAAGCCTGTTGTTATAAATCAAAGATGATTAAACAAATGGCTAAACGAATGGCGTTGGGGGATATCTTTTTTAGTCCTAACATTGTGGTACCGCATCCTGCTGTTCCTGTCGGAAGATTATCTAAAATGGGGATTGCGCTGATTCCTCATGGTGTCTATTGGGATAAATATCACCCTGATATTCGCTTTATTTTTCTTATTTCACCGTCTGTTTATCAAAATCCTTCTTTAGCAATGATGACAAAAGCAATCGTCAATTTGATTGATGACTCAGCGATGCAACACCAGTTATTACAATGCCAAACTTTTTCCGAATTTAAATCACTGTTTATTAAACTTATAGAAAAGGGAGCGTAACAATGATTTCAAAAATGAGCTCAGAAGATATTCAACTAGTCGCTTTTAATATTATTTTGCATAGTGGCAATGCCAAAACCAAAATCCATGAAGCCTTTCAGGCAATGCGAGCAGCCAAGTTTGATCAGGCTAATCAACTTCTTGAAGAGGCTAATCATGAAATTTTAGCAGCCCATCAATCTCAAACCGAATTACTGCAATCTTATGCCAATGGTATGCAAATCGAAATGGAAATTATTATGGTGCATGCTCAAGACCATTTAATGACAACCATGACAATGCGTGAAATTGCAATTGAGATGTCATTTTTATACCAAAGATGTGATCAGCTATCGGCTAACTAAAGAGGTTAAGCAATGATGATAAACGCCCAATTAGATAAGTCTAAAAAATTGAGTTTAACCAATCTTTATTTTAATCGTTTTTTAACGATTCGTTACTCGACTGCTTTTTTGCTATTTTTGAATCTTTACTGGGCTGTTTTTTTGCTTGGCTCGAAGTCCTACACCGCTATTTTACCTATTACGCTTGTTATTTTGGGTGCATTAACCGCTTTTGAACAAGTAAAGCTTTATCGCAATCATGATAACTTTCTGCCATTTGCTAAGTTATTTTTTCAAATGATGCTTTTAATGTGTGGCGTGTTATTTATCACCCTTTATACATCTTTATTTCATCTCTTTTTTCCATTTTTAAAAGATTCGCAACCTGTTTTAAATACGATCATGGGGCTACTAATTGGGAGTGGTGTAATCGCTTTTTTAATGCTTAAAAGATTGGCAAAAATTCAACGTAACGAGGATAAACATTTTAAACGAATCCAAGCTTATGAAGAAATTATTAATTAGATGAGGAAAACAAAATGAATACCGGATTTGTGTTTTTACAAAAGTATTTAATGACACCAATGGCAAAAATATCACAATTTAAAATTGTGCGTGCGGTAATGGCTGCCGGTATGGCATCAGTACCTTTTTCAATTGTTGGCTCTATGTTTTTAGTTTTTAATACCTTGCCAATGACATTCACGGGTTTAGAAGGTTTTTTTGAAAATACGTTTTTTCGGGTCAGTGATCTGTATATGATTGCCAATACCGCTACAATCGGTATTTTAGCGCTCTATTTTAATTTTGTTGTGGGCTATGAATTAACAAAAATTGAAGCGGAAGAGACAGGCTTAAAAGTGAATGCCCTTAACGGTGCAATGTTATCGGCTTTTGCATTTTTTATGACTTTACCGGAATTAGTCATGCAAAATGGAGTGATTACATTACTCAGTGATCAAAGTAACCTTGTGTTTAATGGTCTACGTTTAACGCCTTTCGTGTTTCGCTTAGGCACATCGGGGATCTTTATTGCTATTGTCATGGCAATAGTCGCCACGCATCTTTATTTTTTATGTGTCAGACGAAATTGGGTTGTTAAAATGCCCGAAACCGTACCATTAGGTGTTTCACGCTCCTTTACGGCGTTGATTCCAACGTTTGTTATTGCTTTTTGTATCATTATTTTAAATGGCTTTTTAGTGTTTATGGGGACAGATATCTTTGATATTGTCAGTATTCCGTTTACGTTTGTGACTAACTTAACCAAAAGTTGGTTAGGAATTATGGTTATTCTTTTTTTAATCCATGCATTATGGGTTGTAGGTATTCACGGGGCAAGCATTATTGGGGCGTTTATTACGCCAATTATGTTAGCCAATATGACCGAAAATACCGCAGGTGCACATATTCCATTCGCGGGTGAATTTAATAATTCATTAGTCATTTTAGGTGGCTCAGGTTCGACACTGTTAATGACGTTTTTTATTGCTTTTTTTGCTAAATCAAGCCAGTTAAAAATTTTAGGTCGTGCGTCCGCTGTTCCTGCCATATTTAATATTAATGAGCCGATTATTTTTGGTATGCCCATTGTTTATAATCCCTATTTAGCTTTACCTTTCTTTTTAGCGCCAATGGCATGTGGAACGTTAGGATACTTTGCTATTAGTTCGGGTATTATGAATCCCATTATTGCTTTAGTTCCTTGGCCGTCACCAATGGGATTAGGCGCCTTTATCGGGACAGGTGGAGATTATAAGGCGGCCATTGTTGCGATACTGTCTGCTATTTTAGCGCTATTTATCTATCTTCCGTTTGTTAAACTTTATGACAATAAATTATTTAAAGAAGAGCAAGGCAAACCTGTTGATGATGTTCAAGAAGTTGGCGAAGCCCATTAAAAATAAACGAGTATAATCGTTTTATCAATTTATAAGTGTTAATTTAAGTCACGATTAATCATTCATTAATCGTGATTTTTTTTGAAAAGGTTTTGCAAACTAAAAATTGTGTTGAATTATCAATACGTCCATTAACAATCACTGAACATAATTTACTCAATGCATAAATCTTCTATGCTATATTCATCTATTCCTCCTCTTCAATTTTTGACTCGCTTTTCACATTAATAATAACGATGCCTAGCGACAAAAGTGGGGGAAGTTATCATGTATTTAGCAGGAGGTGTTGTATGTCCTATTTGAAAAATCTGTTCATTAAGTATTGCTGTTTTGCTTTGTTTTTATTGGTATCTCAGCAAGTGCTTGCTGTTGAGACTCATCAACAAACATTTAAAGCAGGCGCCGTTGCTTCACCGGATAATTATGGTGCTATGGCAGCGAAGGAAATACTTGAAAAAGGTGGAAATGCAGCCGATGCCGCCGTGGCTACTGCATTTACCCTTGCCGTGACCTATCCTGAGGCTGGCAATATTGGCGGTGGTGGATTTATGACACTTTGGATGGATGGAAAACCTTATTTTATCGATTATCGTGAAGTTGCCCCCCATAATGCCTATAAAACCATGTTTTTAGATAGTAATAATGAAGTGAGCCCTGGTTTAAGTCTTTATTCTCATCAAGCTTCTGGTGTACCGGGTACGGTTGCCGGTATGTGGGCTGTTCATCAACGCTTTGGTCAATTAACCTGGCAAGAAGTGATGGCGCCAGCAATCCGCCTTGCTAATGAGGGTTTTATTGTCCCACCGCAACTTATTGAACGTTATCAAGAAGCGGTTGTGACTGCGCCAAACAACGATTATTTTAAGCAATATTTTGGTAGTATGAAAGCCAATAAACTATTTAAACAACCTGAATTGGGTCATGTTTTAAATAAAATTGCTCAATATGGACGTGATGGTTTTTATAAAGGTGAAATAGCCAAACTGATTGCCAATCAAATGGCAGATAATAACGGTTTAATTACTGAAACTGACTTAGCAAATTATCAGATAAAATGGCGTGATCCTTTGATAGCCAATTGGCATGATATGCAAATCATAACCGCTCCTCCACCAAGTTCAGGTGGTATTGGATTAATCCAACTATTATTAATGAAGCAAACATTAGCAGACAAGTTTAAAGATGTGAAACCCAATTCTGCGCAATATATCCACTTATTAGCTGAAATTGAAAAACGTGTTTTTGCTGATCGCGCTGAATATATGGGCGATCCTGATTTTGTCAGTGTACCCGTTGCAAAACTTATCGATCAACAATATTTAGTTGAACGAGCCAAACAAGTTAATCCTATTGTGATTTCGAAAACTGAGCAAGTGAAACCCGGTTTAGATTGGGAACATGAAAAGTTACAAACTACGCATTTTTCAATTGTTGATAAGTGGGGCAATGCAGTATCAAATACTTATACCTTAAATGGTTGGTTCGGTTCGGCTATTGTTGTTAAGGGTACAGGTATTTTACTCAATAATGAAATGGACGATTTTAGTAGCAAGCCTGGTATTGCCAATCAATTTGGTGTGGTCGGTAATGATGCAAATGCCATCGAACCCAATAAACGCCCATTGTCATCCATGTCTCCAACTCTATTTATCAAAAATAATAATGTAGAAATGGTGATAGGCACCCCTGGTGGTTCGCGCATCTTTACCTCTATTTTTCAAGTTGTGGCTAATGTTTTTGATAATCATATGTCATTAAAAGATGCAGTCGATACAGTACGTTATCATCATCAATTATTGCCCGATAATGTGATTTATGTTGAACGTTTTCAAAAAACAGTACCGAAAGCGTTTAAAAAAGAGTTAGAAAACATGGGATATCGCTTTGTGCAACAAGATTTTAGCGGTGATATTCAAGTAATTAAAATTCACGATAATAAACCCGAAGCGGTGTCAGATATTCGTGGTAGAGGTCAATCGATTATCGTTAACTAAATGATAGATTGAACATCATAGTAATGTTGACAATAAATGAGTTGGGTCAATTTTGCTATTAAATGATTAGAATTGTATTTCGATTTTATCAAGATTAGCATTGAATTAAGTCAATAAAAAGCCCGTCTAATTGACAGGCTTTTTATCGCGATTTGAAGATAATTATTCTGCAATAATTTCAACAATAACTTTAGCAAAAGCTTCGCTGTGTACTTGGAATAACACTTCAAATTCACCTGTGTTACGTAATACACCATTTGGTAAGCGAACTTCGCTTTTTGATACGTTAATACCACGAGCTTTAACCGCATCAGCGATATCACGTGTACCAATAGAACCAAATAAACGACCTTCATCACCAGCTTTAGAAGTAATAGTCACTTTACCAAGTGCATTAATTTCAGCAACGCGTTGTTCAGCCGCTTTTAATGTCTCAGCAAGTTTTGCTTCTAATTCAGCACGACGCGCTTCAAAGAATTCGATATTCTTTTTAGTCGCAGGTACTGCTTTACCTTGTGGAATCAAAAAGTTACGCGCATAACCCGCTTTAACATTAACTTGATCACCTAAGCTGCCTAAATTAGCAACTTTATCGAGTAGAATAATTTGCATTATATGTTCCCTCTGTTGCTAATTACTGATGGTTGTCAGTATATGGTAATAATGCCAAGTAACGAGCGCGTTTGATAGCGCGAGCTAATTGACGTTGATATTTTGCGCTAGTACCAGTAATACGACTTGGTACGATTTTACCACTTTCTGTGATATAGCTTTTTAATAAAGAAACATCTTTATAATCAATTTCTTTAACGCCTTCTGCAGTAAAACGGCAGAATTTGCGACGACGGAAATAACGTGCCATTTGGCTATTCTCCTAATAGTTTAATTTGGTCAGCATGTAACACAAGTTGACTTGTTTGATTACGTTTAGTGTGTGTACTAATAAAGCCACTCACTAATACTTTGCTGCCTTTTTTTATGTAACTTAACTCTTGTTGTCCGCTGGCAATAACGGGCATTACGCACCATGCTTGCCTTGTGAGTTCTGCTTCAATTTGTTCAGAAACATGTTCTAAATAAAATTGGCAGTGTGACACTCCACTTGGACTGATCTTTCTTATCGGGGTCTTAGTAACAATACCCGATAACACCAAACGATTATTCTTCGGAATCATCGTCCATGTTTACTTCGCTAAAATCTTCTTCAGCGTTACGACGCTCATCTTTAGCTTTTAACATTGGTGAAGTTTCAGTTACAGCATGTTTAGTACGCATAATTAAACTGCGAATGACTGCATCATTGAAACGGAAGTTATCTTCAAGCTCGTTAACAGCTTCTTGAGTCGCTTCAACATTCATTAACACATAATGTGCTTTGTGCAGTTTTTCGATAGGATAGGCTAATTGACGACGACCCCAATCTTCTAAACGATGAATTTTTCCACCGTCAGTCGTTAATGTACCAGTATAACGTTCGATCATACCCGGTACTTGTTCACTTTGATCTGGGTGAACCATAAAAACAATTTCGTAATGACGCATTATCGCTCCCTACGGATTAATCAGCTTTCTGTCGGGGCAACCGCAACCCATTGAAAGCAAGGAACATGAAAATTTGGCGGTTGAAATCGACGGGGCATTATATATCAACTGACCATAATTGACAAATGAATATGTTAAGTTTAATAAATTTTTGTGCCAGACTAATACTGATGATAATTGTTTGATAACAATAAATTTAAGGAATATTTCACGCAAATTCTTTAATGATTCTTGATAAGTCTAATCATATTTTCATTCTTGGCTATCTTTACCCATTAAAAAGGTCACCCTTTGGTGACCTGAATATAGCAAAACATTTATATTTGTCTTTAGGTTGTAATCTTATTTTGCCGCTTTTACGGCTAAGCCTAACTGCCATACCGCCATGGCATAATAGCTACTGTGATTATAACGCGTAATGACATAAAAATTAGGTAATCCATACCAGTATTGATAACGATCGCCCATATCAAGCCGTAATAAGCTAACTTGTTTATTGCCATCTAATGTGCTTTCTGGTTTCAATCCTGCATTGGCCAATCTTTCGATCGAATATTTGGTACTAAACCCTGTTTCAAGCGATAATGCTTCCCCATCCGCTTTTACAGCCACTTTTTTTCCTTTTTGCCAACCATAGGCTTTAAAATAGTTAGCAACACTACCAATCGCGTCTACAGGATCCCACAAATCGATATGACCGTCATGGTTAAAATCCACCGCATGATTTCTAAATGCTGATGGCATAAATTGACCATAACCCATTGCCCCAGCAAATGATCCTGTCAAATCAAACGGATCTACGCCTTCATCTCGACACATGATTAAGTAGTCTTCCAGTTCTTTAGCAAAATAAGCTGAACGTCTTGGATAATAAAAGGCAAGTGTCGAGAGTGCGTCGATAATTTTTGTTTTTCCCATGACTCTGCCCCAGCCTGTTTCAACGCCAATAATTCCAACAATAATTTCAGGTGGGACACCATACTCTTTATAAGCTCGTGCTAACTCTTTTTCATATTTATGCCAGAACTCTACCCCTTTTGGCAGATTACTTGGCGTGATAAATTTATTTTTATAACGCAGCCATGCACCATTAGGGCCAGTCGAAGGCCCTGATTGTGGTGCTTGTTTATCCATTAAGTTTATAACCCAATCGAGTTTGGTGGTTTGTGCTAGTACTTCTCGAAGTTGTTCTCGGTCAAACCGATGTTTATTGACCATTTTATCAATAAACTTTTCCTGCTCAATAGCTAATGGTGCATTATTAACAATAACAAGATCATGCTCTTTTTCGAGATAAACACCACCTTTTACATTTGAATGACCTCGATGTTGTTGCATTGGAGATGTTGTTGACTTATTACTATGACACGCAACAAGCAAACTTAACATGCTAAATAAAATCACAATACGTCGCATAATCCATCCATATTTAAAGTGTTAAAAATTAGACAACATGATAATGTATTTTATTTTATTAAACAATATTTTGACAAGGTTCACCACTTGTAATGAGTTTAATATTATTCAAGGTGGTTTCAGAAATATTCAGCAGTGCTTCTTGAGTTAAAAATGCTTGATGTCCCGTAAAGATGACATTATGACACGATGATAATCGGCGGAATACATCATCTAAAATAACATCATTCGATTTATCTTCAAAAAAGAGGTCTCGTTCATTTTCATAAACATCCATCCCTAATGCACCAATTTTGGTTTGCTTTAAGGCATCGATTGCTGCTGTGGCATCCAGTAATCCACCACGACTGGTGTTAATAATCATGACGCCATTTTTCATTTTTTCAAATGAAGCTTTATTAAGTAGATGATAGTTTTCTGGGCTCATTGGACAGTGAAGCGTAATCACATCAGATTTGGCATAGAGTTCATCAAGTTGAACATATTGTGCACCTAATTCGACTGCAATATCATTTGGAAAAGGATCATAAGCTAAAATATTCATGCCAAAACCTTTTAGAATTCGGATCACTGCTTGTCCAATTTTTCCGGTACCAATCACGCCTGCAGTACGATTATGCATATTGAATCCAGTTAAGCCATCAAGAGCAAAATTTGCATCACGAGTACGTTGATAGGCTTTATGTGTACGTCGATTGAGCGTCATCATGAGTGCAACGGCATGTTCGGCTACTGCTTCAGGTGAGTAAGCTGGTACACGGACAACGGTAATGCCTAATTTTTTGGCTTCAGCAATATCAACATTATCAAATCCTGCACAACGTAACGCTAAGATTTTTACCCCACAATGCGCAAGTTTTTGTAAAACGGTTTTATCAACTTCATCATTAACAAATACACAAACGGCATCATAACCTTGGGCTGTTACCGCTGTTTTATGACTGAGTTTATGGTCATAGTATTCGATATTAAAACCAAATTTTTTATTGGCAATCTCTAAATGTTCTTTGTCGTAGTGTTTGCTACTGAAAACCGCAATTTTGATTGAATGTTTCATTTTGTTGCACCTCTGTTCATGGTGATTAACGCATGTTTAGTTGTCTCTGTTTTTTATAGTTTCATTAAAACTATACAGACATTGTAAACCTAAATAAAATAATTTCAGCCAAATGCCAAAATGAATGAGTTGTTTGCTTTGACCTTAGTGATTATTTTGACAATGATATGTTATGATAGCACTTTGCTAAAAAACTAACCAATAATGATAAATAATGAATAAGAAATTAACTGGTACATTTTTAAATAGAAAAATGTTGCTTTGTGTTTATACAGGCTTTTGTTCTGGATTACCATTTTTCTTTATAATTCAATTAATTCCGGCTTGGTTAAAAGTTGGTGGTGTTGATATTAAAACAATTGGCGCTTTTACACTAACACAAATACCATATTTATTAAAATTTCTTTGGGCACCATTATTAGATCGTATTTCACCTTTTTCGCTTGGATATCGAAAAGGATGGTTGCTTTTAACACAATTAAGCTTGTTGTTCATCATACCTATATATGGTTTTCTGACACCGAAAAACAATATTGATATCATTGTGTTCCTTAGTTTACTTACTGCATTTATTTCAGCAACACAAGATGTTGCTATCGATGCATATCGAAGAGAAATTTTAAGTGATAATGAACTTGGTAACGGAAATAGCATACATATTAACGTTTATCGAATAGCTGGATTTATTCCTGGTGGTTTATCTCTAATTCTTGCTGATTATTTATCTTGGATTGAAGTTTTTGCTTTCACTGCAGCTTTCATTGTTCCAATGCTAGTTATTACAATGATGTTAAAGGAACCAATGCATAATAATTATATTCCATCGGATAAATCCGTTTTCGTGCAATCCATAATTGAATTTATTAAGCGTATATCATTCCCAAAAGTTTTATTTGTATTATCTTTTGTGGCTCTGTACAAACTCGGGGACAGTCTTGCAACATCTTTAGCGACACCTTTCTATTTGGATATGAAGTTTGAAATGAGGCATATTGGTACTATAGCTAAAAATGCTGTCGTATGGCCTAGCCTTTTGGGCGCATTAATTGGTGGTGTATTTATATCAAAATTTGGATTAAATCGTTCGTTATGGATATCTGGTTTTGTTCAGATGTTTTCAATTTTAGGTTTTGTTTATTTATCTTGTGAAGGACCTTTTCAATCAATAACCTATAAACAATTAATTATGTTGGGGATTGTAATCAGTTGCGAATCAATAGGAGTGGGTATGGGGGCAACAGCATTGGTTACATATATTTCTAAAAATACAAGCCCGCTATTCACAGCAACCCAATTTGCTTTATTAACAGGTTTTTCAGCTATACCGAGAACATTAATCAATTCTATGTCTGGCTTTTTAACCTCTTATTTAGGCTGGACTAATTTTTTTTGGTTGTGCTTTTTTCTTGCTATACCAGGAATGTTATTACTTTTTGTGGTTGCACCATGGAATAAAAAAACTTAGGAGAGAATATGGATCAATTTACTCAAGCATTAAATTTTCGGCATGCATGCAAAAGATTTGATGAAACGAAAAAAATAGATCAGGCTGATATGGAGTACATTTTAGAAGCGGGTCGGTTATCACCTTCTTCTTTTGGTATTGAGCCTTGGCATTTTGTCGTTGTGGATAATGATAAAATCAAAACGGAATTACGTGCAGCTTGTTACAATCAAGAACAGGTAACAAGTTGTTCACATTTTGTCATTGTGCTTTATCGTAAAGCCAATAATTTTACATTACAGAGTGAGTATTTGCGTCGAACAGTTGCCCGTAGTTTGCCTGATGAAAATGATCAAACCGCTATTGATGTTGCCAGTCAATATTTTATCAATTTTTGTGAGCATGGTTTAGCGAGTGGACTAACCATTAATCATTGGTCAGAAATGCAAGATTATCTTGCTTGTGCCAATATGATGACAGCAGCAGCTTATCGAAGTATTGATTCGTGTGCTATTGGGGGATTTGAATACGATAAAGTGGTTAAACTACTTGAAAAATATATGCCTCAATTCAGTGCTGAATCTTATGGAATAGGGCTATGTTTAGCTTTCGGTTACCGATTAAATGAGCCTACAACAAAAATTCGCTGGCCACTTGAAGATATCACAACTTATCTATCAAATTAAAAAAACTTCCGTGCCTAATGGCGACGGAAGGAATAAAATGAAAAAAACAACACTAAAACTCATTTAACCGACTGATATAATGTTTCGGCATCTACTGATGCCGACTCCATAATAAACACCACACCAGATAAAATATTACCAATTTGTGGATTAGTAACATTTTGTTGCAATGACGTTAAAATTTCTTGCGCCCAATTTATTTTTCGTAGTACGGCTTCTACGCTTTCTTTTGAAGGATTATTCACTTTTATTTCCCTCCATCTTGCTAGGATTTCATTTTTAAAAATAATGAATAATAGTTATCAAATTAAGTAACAGGTTTTGAATAAGAAAAAAGCACATTTTAAACGTAAAAAACTCAAAACTAAAACAAATATTGTTTTAAAAAGTTTAAATTCAATTAAAAAAACTGAAAACAAAAAGATAATCAGGTTATCACCATTTAAATAAATATATTGTGTTTACCTATCGCTACAATAATCAATTTTTTTGCCAGAATGAGATTGATAATGATAGACTTGTGACCCAGAAATATCGTTAATATCAATTGGTAGACTGTTTGTTGGCTGTCAGTAATAAAAAAAATTTTTCGTACGAAAATTAATAATAAGATGCCAGAGCAAAATAAGTAAGGATTTTAAAATGAAGACAAAACATGTACGTTTATTAATATTGGGTTCTGGCCCTGCTGGATATACTGCAGCGGTGTATGCCGCACGTGCTAATCTGTCCCCTACCTTAATTACCGGATTACAACAAGGCGGACAGCTTACCACCACCACAGAAATCGAAAATTGGCCTGCAGCTACGCCTGATTTAACAGGGCCTGAATTGATGGTTAAAATGCGAGAACATGCCGAACGCTTTAATACCGAAATTATTTTCGATCATATTGATCGCGTCGATTTTAGCACTAAGCCTTATAAACTTTATGGCAGTGACACAGAATATAGTTGTGATGCCCTTATTATAGCGACAGGTGCTTCCGCCCAATATCTTGGTTTACCTTCTGAAGAAGCTTTTAAAAGTAAAGGGGTGTCGGCTTGTGCGACTTGTGATGGATTTTTCTATCGTAATCAGAAAGTGGCTGTCGTCGGTGGCGGTAATACGGCTGTCGAAGAAGCACTTTATTTAGCAAACATCGCAAGTGAAGTTCACTTAATTCATCGCCGTGATACTTTTAGAGCAGAAAAAATATTAATGGATAGATTGCACGAAAAGGTACAACAAGGAAAAGTGAATTTACATACTCATCGAATTGTTGATGAAATTTTGGGCGACAATATGGGCGTAACGAGTGTAAGACTACTCAGTACACAAGATCCGAATATCAGTGAAGAAGTCGCTGTCATGGGCGTTTTTATCGCCATAGGTCATAAACCGAATACCACTATTTTCGAAGGACAGCTTGAGTTAAAAGATGGATATATTAAAGTCAAATCTGGTACAGAAGGTCGAGCAACACAAACCAGTGTCGAAGGAATTTTTGCAGCAGGCGATGTGATGGATCACATTTATCGGCAAGCCATTACTTCGGCAGGTACGGGCTGTATGGCAGCATTGGATGCAGAACACTATTTAGATAATTTAAAATAGAAAAATATTGATATTCATGTCATTAGATAAACAACGTCAGACTTATTTATTAAATTGGCTAAAACAGCATGCAAAAGGATATCAATCTGACTTGCGTGCTTCAACTTTAACCGGCTTTTTGTTAACCATTTTTGTGATCTTTCAAGCAGCTTTGTTGGCAACGATCTTACAAAAGTTAATTATTGAGCAACACAGCTTTTTTGACATTTTGCCTTATTTTGGTTGTTTGGTTATTGTGTTTCTAGTCCGCGCCGGTTTACTTTATTTACGAGAGAAAATTAATTTTATTTTAGGCAAAAAAGTTAGAAAACAGATTCGTCATCAATTAATCAATCAACTTGAAAAATTGGGCCCTGCCTATTTAAATCGAAGTACCACCGGTGCATGGAGTACTTTGATCATCGAACAAGTCGATAATCTTCAAGATTTTTTTGCACGCTATTTACCGCAAATGCGTTTAGTGAGTATGGTACCTATTTTAATCTGTATCGCAATCTTTCCATTTAATTGGGCTGCTGCACTGATTTTACTCGCTACAGCGCCATTAATTCCGATTTTTATGATTTTAGTGGGCATGGGTGCTGCGGATATTAATCGTCGCCACTTTAAAGCATTGAGTTATCTAAGCGGTCATTTTTTAGATCGATTAAAAGGTCTCAATACCATTAGATTGTTTTATCAAGGCGAAAAACAAGCTCAAGAGATCAACCGTGCATCCGAAGATTTTCGCGTTAAAACGATGCAAGTTTTAAAAGTCGCTTTTTTGTCTTCTGCCGTTTTAGAGTTTTTCACCTCGATTTCAATTGCCATTGTAGCGGTATATTTTGGATTTTCTTATTTAGGCGAGTTTGATTTTGGTTCTTATAATGGCACAGTCACGCTTTTCGCTGGATTTTTTGCGTTAATTTTGGCGCCAGAATTTTTTCAACCTTTACGTGATTTAGGCACTTATTATCATGCGAAAGCCGAAGCTATTGCTGCCGCTGATAATATTGAATCTTTTTTAAGTGAAGAAAATTCATCAATAAATGCTGAACATCCAGTAAAATCGATTCCCTTTAATGAGTCATTAAAATCTATTGAAGCAGATAACTTAATCGTATTATCCAACGAGCGACACCCTATTGTTGGCCCTTTATCATTTTCGCTAAAGGCGCCTTTTAAATTAGCATTAATAGGAACCAGTGGCGAGGGGAAAAGTTCGTTAATGCAAGTTTTACTTGGTTTTTTACCTTATCAAGGCTCATTAAAAATCAATGGGATTGAGTTTAATCAATTAAATATCACTGATTGGCAAAAACAAGTCAGTTGGATTGGTCAACATCCCTATCTTTTAAATAGTTCTGTACGAGATAATATTTTACTTGGTAATCCGCATGCCAGTAATGAAGAACTTCAAGCCGTCATTTGTAAAGCACAGCTTATTGACGTTGTGGCTAAATTGCCCGAGGGGTTAGATACCCTTATTGGCGAAGATGCTATCCGGTTATCGATTGGACAAGCACAGCGCGTGGCCTTAGCCAGAGCGATGCTGAAGTCTTGCCAATTGTTGATTTTAGATGAACCTACAGCAAGCTTAGATCAGGAAACAATTAATCATTTAGAACGACATAATATTGCCCCTAATACGATTACAATTACCCATCAGTCGGACGATATGCAGTATGCAGATCAAGTTTGGCAACTGGCTCATGGTCAATTAAATTGTAACGTTAAGGAGATCACATGCTAGCGATTTTGCGTCCATACATTGCTCTGTATAAGCACTATTTTTGGCAAATCTTAATTGGTTTATCTTTATCGATTCTCACCCTGTTTGCAAGTGTGTTTTTGCTCTCTTTATCTGGTTGGTTTTTAGCATCAACCGCTTTTGTAGGTGTAGCTGGTTTGTATAGTTTCAATTATATGCTGCCTGCTGCTGGCGTTCGAGCAGCAGCGATAACCCGAACGGCAGCACGTTATATGGAGCGTTTAGTTGATCATAATACAACCTTTAAAATTCTTGCCTATTTAAGGACATTAGCTTTTCGCAAACTATTACCATTAAGTGCCAATCAATTAGCACAATATCAAAAAGCGGATTTGCTTAATCGATTTATTGTCGATATTGATGCGCTTGATCATCTTTATTTAAAACTTTTTTCACCCATTGTAACCGCATTGATAATGATCGCGATTTTATTTATCGGATTAAGTTACATTAATCTACCTATTGCGCTCATCATCACCATTATTCTAACGCTGACTTTGCTTGCTGTACCTGTGATTTTTTATTATGCCGGTAAACAATTAGGCGAGACATTGGCAAAACAACAAAGCGATTATCGTTCGCAACTGATTAGCTATTTACAAGGGCAAGCTGAACTTACTTTATTTAATGCCCAAGCAAAGTATCGCGATAAACTTGATGAACTTGAATCACAGTGGCTTAGTAACCAACAACGTCAATCAACGTTAATGGCACTATCGAGTGCATTAGTTTTATTGATTTCGGGTTTTTTAACACTGCTTGTGTTATGGCTCATTACTCAATATACACTTTCGCCATTAGTTGCCTTATTTGTATTTGTTTGTCTTGCCAGTGCAGAAATTTTAATGCCCATTCCTAATGCCTTTATATTTTTAGGGCAAGTCATCGCATCGGCATCCCGTATAACAGCTATTTTTAGTCAAACACCTGAAATTACCTTTGTGAAAGAAGGTAAAAAACTTGATTTAACAATGGCTAAATTACACTTTGATAAAGTTAATTTTAGTTATCCAAATCAACCTTTTATCATATTAAAGGATTTTTCGTTAACAGTTGAATCTGGTGAGCATATTGGATTGATTGGTAAAACCGGGTGTGGTAAATCAACACTACTCAATCTGATTAATCGTATTTGGGAGCCAAACTCCGGTTCAATTTGTTTGAATAACATCCCAATTAATCAATTGGATGAAAAAACCTTACGCCAAGCTATAGCCGTCGTTCCACAAGTTATTACCATTTTTAGCGATACGTTACGGCAAAATTTGCTGATTGGTAATGAGCAGGCTACCGATCAGCAATTGATAGATGTTTTACATCAAGTTGAACTGGATAAATTACTTATCACTGAAAAAGGTCTCGATTTACTCATTGGGCAAGGTGGGCGTGCGTTATCGGGCGGTGAAATTCGCCGTATTGGGATTGCTCGAGCATTACTGCATCATTCACCCTTGATTTTAATGGATGAACCGACCGAAAGCTTGGATCAACAAACGGAACAGCAAATCATTAAACTTATCCAACAAACCTGTAAAGATAAAACTTTACTCATGGTAACGCATCGTTTAATTGATAATCCGTTATTTGATCGAGTAATTTCGCTCTAGTTTAGCGAATGCCTTATATTTTGACTGTTTAAAGTGTTAAACAGTCAAACCTCAACAAGTGATAAACCAATTAAGATATTTAAATATTTTGTAAGATGACTTTTGCCGATAGCTTATCTACACTGCAATTTTTAAAAATATGTTATACTAGTGCTTTATTTTGATTGATAGAGAGTTTATTTTGCAACAGTCATTACAGGATTTCATTACAGATAAAATTGATGATTTAAAAGGCAAGGATATTGTTATTCTTGATGTGAAAGGTAAATCAAGTATTACTGATTACATGGTCATTTGTACGGGAACATCAAATCGCCACGTGTCTTCAATTGCTGGGCATTTAATTGATGAAGCCAAAAAACATGGATATCTGGTTTTAGGCAGTGAAGGACAAAATGATGCTGACTGGGTTGTTGTTGATATGGATTCTGTGATTGTGCACATCATGCAAGAAGAAAGTCGTCAACTTTACGAACTTGAAAAACTTTGGGGTTAATTAGGTGAAAATACAGCTCATCGCTGTTGGCACTAAAATGCCTAATTGGGTCACAACAGCCTTTGATGATTATCGTTCTCGTTTTCCGAAAGATATGCCTTTAGAACTGATTGAAATACCGGCAGGAAAACGCACTAAAAATGCTGATATCGTTCGCATTTTAGATAAAGAAGGTGAATCAATGCTTAGTGCTTGTGGTAAAGGTAACCGTATTGTGACACTTGATATTCCAGGTAAACCTTATACCACTCACAATTTAGCTGAACAATTGGAACGTTGGAAGATAGACGGACGTGATGTCAGTTTATTAATTGGTGGGCCTGAAGGTCTTTCGCCTGCTTGTAAAGCAGCAGCAGAACAAAGTTGGTCTTTATCACCCCTTACTTTACCTCATCCTCTCGTTCGGGTAATTGTGGCTGAAAGCCTTTATCGAGCATGGAGTTTAACGACTAATCATCCTTATCATCGAGAATAATGACAGAGTTTATCATGAGTGAAATTATCTTAGATCTGCAAATTGCGACAACGCAGCCTGATCACTTGCCCACTGAACAACAAATCATGCAGTGGTTAAACGTTATTTTGCCTCAATTTATGGATCAAGCAGAAATTACGATTCGTATTGTTGATGAAGCAGAAAGCCAACAATTAAATCATACCTATCGACAAAAAAATAAACCGACCAATGTATTATCTTTTCCTTTTGAGTCGCCAATTGATATTGAAGTGCCACTTTTAGGTGATTTGATTATCTGTAAACAAGTTGTAGAAAAAGAAGCGATTGAACAACATAAATTATTAATTTCGCATTGGGCTCATATGATAGTGCATGGCTGTTTGCATTTACTTGGTTATGATCATATTGTTGACGAAGAAGCAGAAGAAATGGAAAATATCGAAATCGATATTATGAAACAATTAGGATTTGATGATCCGTATCAACCCATTGACTAATTGAGTGTATTGATTACACTATTCTAATTTGATTTTATTCATATTAACCTAGCTTGAGTATAAAAATAATTTACACATGCAAAATAACTAAGGAATCGAGCAAATGAGCGATGACAATCATCGGAGCCCTAAAAAAGGGTTTACATTATGGTTGAGTCAGTTATTCAATTCAGAACCTAAAGATAAAGAAGAGCTGATTGAAGTAATTCGGGAAGCCGAAGAAAACGAACTAATTGATCCTGATACTCTCGATATGATTGAAGGGGTAATGGATATTGCGGAACAGCGAGTTCGCGATATTATGATTCCTCGTTCTCAAATTGTTACAATTAAAGATAATTATACGCTTGATGAGTGTCTGAGTATTATCTCTGAACATGGGCATTCTCGTTATCCTGTCATCAGTGAAGATAGAGATCATATAGAAGGCATTTTGTTAGCCAAAGATCTCCTCATGTTTATTCGTCAAGGTGTAGATGATTTTGATTTGAAAAAAATTTTACGCCCGACTGTTGTCGTACCAGAAAGTAAACGAGTTGATCATATGTTAAAAGAGTTTCGAATGGAACGTTATCATATGGCAATGGCTATCGATGAATTTGGCGGTGTTTCCGGTTTAGTTACCATTGAAGATATTTTAGAGTTAATTGTTGGTGATATCGAAGATGAATTTGACGAGATTGAAGATCGTGATATTCGTCGTTTATCCCCTTCAGTTTATACAGTTCGAGCGCTGACGCCTGTTGAAGATTTCAACGATGTTTTTAAAACCGAATTTAGTGATGACGAAATGGATACAATAGGTGGTTTAGTCATGCAACATTTTGGACGTCTGCCATTAAGAGGTGAAACTATAACTATTGATGGTTATCAGTTTAAAGTGACCATTGCCGATCGTCGACGAATCATTCAGCTTCATGTCACCATCCCTGAAGGTGCAACGGTTCCTAATCTTGAGTTATCTGAAAATGCTTAAACATTTACTGTTAGCATTATTGTTTGGGAGTATTGCTGTTTTTAGTTATGCTCCCTTTCATATTTGGCCTTTAGCTTTTATTTCCTTTACTGGTTTTTTATGGCTTATAGCAGACAAATCCAAAAAACAAGCAATGCTGATAGGACTAAGTTGGGGAGTTGGCTATTTTTCAGCGGGTGTACATTGGGTTTATATCAGCATTAAGCAGTACGGTGAGTTACCCTCACCTGTAGCATTAATTATTTTAGGACTTTTAATCCTTTACCTATCACTCTATCCTATGTTATTTGCATTTCTGCTTAGTTCTCTAAAACGCTTTGCAATGCAATTTTCATTAAAGCAATTCGTGTTTGCCGCACCTATTCTTTGGCAATTCACAGAGTTTTTACGCAGTAATATTTTAACAGGCTTTTCTTGGCTACAGTTGGGTTATAGTCAACTTGACAGCCCATTACGATCTTATTTTCCCATTATTGGAATAGATGGTGTGACATTACTCACCACTATTTTATGTGGACTGCTCGCTTATTGTTTGCATCAATTAACAAAACGAAGAATAAATAAGCACCTAATTGGTGCGTTTATTGCACTTTTTGCAGTCTTTGTTGCACCATTTTCGTTCAACAATATTAATTGGACGACAATTGATAGCCATCGAGTGGCTGATTTTTCATTAATTCAAGCAAACATTTCTCAATCTATACGTTGGAATAGGCAACAGCTTAACAACACGTTAGATACCTATGCAGAACTGACCCAAGCCAATTTAGGTCAAAATAAAATCATAATCTGGTCTGAAGCAAGTATTACTGATTATGAAATCAATCAACAACCCTTTTTATATTATTTAGATAAACTAGCAAGACGTCATGATTCAGAAATTGCTGTTGGTATCATCGACTATCGATTTAAAGAAAGTAAATATCAAGAAGATGCTGATGTTTTTAATACCCTTTTAGTATTAGGTGAAAAATCACCTTATCAGTACCCGACCACAAATCGTTATCAGAAACATCATTTAGTGCCATTTGGTGAGTTTACCCCTTTATCTTCACTACTAAAACCAATAGCTAACATATTAGATATTCCGATGTCTACAATGCAGCCCGGTAATAGTAATCAGCCCCCATTGAAAATAAAAGGGTTCAAATTTACCACTGCGATTTGTTATGAAGTCATTTTATCTGATTTAATATGGAAAAATTTTACAGCTGATACTGACTTTTTACTTACTGTTTCAAACGACGCTTGGTTTGGAAACAGTATTGGCCCTAAACAACATCTCCAAATGGCACAAGCTAGAGCATTAGAGTTTGGTCGCCCACTTATACGTAGTACCAATACAGGCATTACGGCAATAATTGATCATCACGGTAAAATTATCAAACAATTACCACAATTTGAAAGAGCGGTATTAACACAATCTTTATCACCAACAACTGGTTTAACACCTTACGCCATGTGGGGTAATAAACTACATATAATCATAATGTTATTTATGTTTATTCTACTGATAATAAAAAAACGCTCATAAAACCTCAATACTGGCACAATTTTTGCTTAAAAATAATGAGTTCAAAATAAAATTAAATTACCAATTTATTGCCATTTATTGACAAATATTGTTGGTTATTAGCTCCGTTAATATATAAATAAACAGTAAAAAGTACTTTTATGCTTAAAAATAAGTTATAATATACGTCCTTTGTAAAATATTAAATTTATTTAATATGATACAAATTAAACAGTAGGAGATGAGTATGAACATAAAAACAAAATTAACCAAATTAGTGTTATCATTTGCAATGTTAGGTCTAATAAGTGGTTCGGCGGTAGCTGAAGAACTTACTGGCACATTAGCCAAAATTAAAGATAGTGGTGTGATTGTTGTTGGTCATCGTGAATCTTCTATTCCATTTTCCTACTACGGTAAAAACCAAGAAGTAATTGGCTATTCTCAAGATTATTCTAACTTAATTGTTGATGCGGTCAAAAAAGAGTTAAATATGCCTGATCTTAAAGTAAAATATTTACCAGTTACTTCTAAGACACGTATACAATTACTGAATAACTACACATATGATTTTGAATGTGGTTCAACGACAAACAATCTTGAACGCCAAAAAACGGTTGGTTTTTCAAATACCATCTTTATTGTTGGCACACGTTTTTTAGTTAAAGCGGATAGCAATATCAATAGTATTGAAGATCTTAAAGGCAAGAATGTTGTAACTACAGCAGGTACAACATCAGAAATCCGTTTGAATCAAATCAATAATAAAGAAAAATTAAATATCCGTATTATTACACCTAAAGATCATGGTGATGCATTTAATGCACTTGAAACAGGTCGAGCAGCAGCATTTTTAATGGATGATGCATTATTAGCCGGTGAGCGTTCTCGTGCAATTAATCCAAGTGAATGGAAAATTATTGGCGAACCGCTTTCTTATGAATCTTATGGTTGTATGTTAAGAAAAGGTGACGTTCAATTTAAGCAATTAATGGATAAGGCAATTGCTGATGCACAAACATCTGGAAAAGCATTAGAATCATATAATAAATGGTTTACTCAACCTGTGCCGCCAAAAGGTGCAAATATGGAACTTGAAATTTCACCAAAAATGGTTGAATTATTTGCAAATCCTAATGATAAAGCATTAGATTAACACTTTTCTTCTATTTCTAATCCTTTGTACTAAATGTCAAAACATTTAGTACATAATCTAATTTATGTGAATTAAATATATTATGAGTTTTAATCGAATACTAGCTTTGGAACCTTTTACAGCTTTTTGGAAACATATTTGTGATTTCATATCAAGCTTTAATTGGATGCTATTTTTTGAGCCGACCCCTTATGGAGACGGTATTTACTTAAACTGGCTACTCGATGGTGTTTTTGTCACAATTTCGTTAGCAATCACCGCATGGATCATTGCCTTTATATTGGGATCATTAGTTGGTATTTGCCGTACATTAGACAACAAGCTGTTAAACAAGTTTGCTGGATGCTATGTACAAATATTCCGTAATATTCCTTTATTGGTACAAATGTTTTTGTGGTACATGCTTTTCCCAGAGTTATTAAGCGGAAGTTTTAAAACTTGGTTTATGTCTGAATTGTCTCCTAATGTTAGTGCCTTCATTACTGCCGCTATTGCATTGGGATTGTTTACCTCTGCTCGTATTGCTGAGCAGGTAAGAACCGGCATCCAAACATTGCCTAAAGGACAACGATATGCAGCCATAGCGCTTGGTTTGACTAACAAACAGGCTTATCGCTATATTTTATTACCAAATGCTTATCGTAGGATTATTCCACCTTTAACATCAGAGATGACCAATATTATTAAAAACTCCTCTGTAGCTTCTACGATTGGTCTAATTGATTTAATTGGGCAAATTGAACGTATCAATGATGCAACAAACTGTATTATTGAAGTATTGTGTGGTGTTACTCTGGCTTTCGTAATAATAAATTATGCTGTCCTTTTTATTATGCGAAATGTTGAAAAGTACACTCGTTTACCAAATATGAGTCAAGGAGGATAATATGCAGTTAATTAATTGGATTGCGGATATTCCTTCATTGGTCATTGAAAATTATCCATTATTATTAAGTGGGTTATGGTTAACAACTAAAATAACTTTTATTGCTGTCGTGTTTGGCATAGTTTGGGGTACTGTACTGGCGTTAATGCGTCTATCAAACATTAGAATATTCAATGTTTTTGCTAAGTGCTATGTCAATTTATTCCGTTCCATTCCACTTTTATTAGTGTTGTTATGGTTCTATTTAGCACTACCACAGGTTATTAAACATTTGTTTAATCTTCCTCCTTATGCAGATGTGCGTATTGCTTCGGCTATGATTGCTTTTGCACTTTTTGAAGCCGCTTATTATTCTGAAATTATTCGAGCAGGGATTAGCGCTGTTGCTAAAGGTCAATATCATGCTGCTTATGCTTTAGGAATGACTAAAAGCCAATCAATGCGTTTAGTTATATTACCTCAAGCATTTAGATCGATGATTCCATTACTGTTAACTCAAGGGATTATTTTATTCCAAGACACCTCGCTGGTTTATGTAATGAGTTTAATTGACCTATTTGGTGCAAGTGTTACTCAAATTGGTAGTGTGCAAGGCGGCACAGTCAAATATTCTATGATTATTTTTGCAGCAGCAATTTATTTTATAATTTGTTTTACTGCTTCATGTTTAGTTAATTATTTCAAAAAAGGGATAAGTCGATGATCTCCTTAGAAAATGTATCAAAATGGTATGGACAATTTCAGGTATTAAAAAACTGTACAACACGAGTTGGTAAAGGTGAAGTTGTCGTAGTTTGTGGTCCTTCTGGATCAGGTAAGTCAACGCTGATTAAAACGGTTAATGGTTTAGAACCCGTACAAAAGGGTAAAATTATTATTGATGGCACTGAAGTGACTAGCAAATCAACTAATTTAGCAAAATTACGTTCGAAAGTCGGTATGGTGTTTCAGCATTTTGAACTGTTCCCACATTTAACGATTTTAAAGAATTTAACACTAGCCCAAATCAAGGTGTTAAAACGATCAGAAAAAGAAGCGCGTGAAAAAGCATTGTCATTGTTAGATCGTGTTGGTTTACTTGCCCATGCAAATAAGTATCCAGCTCAACTTTCTGGTGGTCAACAACAGCGTGTTGCTATTGCACGAGCACTTTGTATGGATCCTATTGTCATGTTATTTGACGAACCAACTTCAGCACTTGACCCTGAAATGGTTAATGAAGTATTAGATGTCATGGTAGAATTGGCTTATGAAGGTATGACCATGATGGTGGTGACCCATGAAATGGGCTTTGCTCGAAAAGTGGCACATCGTGTTATCTTTATGGATGCTGGCGAGATTATTGAAGATACATCTAAAGAGCAATTCTTTAGTAACCCAGAATCAGATCGTGCTAAAGACTTTTTAGCGAAGATTATTCATTAATATATAAAAAAGCACCAGCTATTATTAGTTGGTGCTTGCTTAATCTACTTTTTAATTCTTTTACTTTTGCGAATAATTTGTTATTTGTTTAACTAATCCACTTTCCCGATGTATTTGACTTTTAACTACCCGCTCTAAAATTTTTGTATCAGCGTAAATGGATACTGACTCTTTAGCCCTAGTGATTGCAGTATAAAGTAAAGAGCGATTTAATAACGGTGAGAATTCAGTAGGTAGTATTATATTTACATGATCAAATTCCGAACCTTGTGATTTGTGTATTGTCATTGCATAGGCTGTTTCATGTTCAGGTAGTCGATAAGGTGAAAAGCCTTTAATGATGCCGTCCGAAAATGGAAAATAGACTCGCAATTTAGAACTATCATGTTTTGCATTTAGTGTAATTCCTATATCACCATTGTATAAACCTAACGATGTGCTGTTACGTAAAATCATAACTGGTCGACCGATATACCATTGTTCACGTTGCTTTAAATTAATCAATTTATGTTTAGCTAGTAGCAGTTCAATTTGTTTATTTAATCCTTCTACGCCAAATTTTCCTTCACGTACAGCACATAATAAACGGCATTGAGCAAATTTAGCCAAAACAGCAGCTATATCATTATTTGAGTGATGCCTAATGGCATTTAAGTAATCTTTATAATGTTCAACACAGTCTTCTAAAAGCGCTTGGTAGGTTTGACGTGATGAAAGTTCATAATAACTAACATCTTGCAAAGTATTATCAGCAAGTAGCTTTTTAACATTATGATACTGCCCTTCTTTTACTGCATTTGCTAACAATCCAATACCGGATGACTCGTTAAATCGATAACTTTTTTTCAGTAAACAGATGCTATCAGCAATTTTTGTTACTGGTTGGTTCGTAATTGGGATGGTATAGCCGGTTAACTTGCTTAGCTCATCGGCTCTTGATTGGCTGTACCCATTTGAAATAAAGTGACATAAGTCTCCAAAGACCGCTCCGGCCTCAACTGATGAAAGTTGGTCTTTGTCACCTAATAAAATTAGTCGAGCAGAAGCAGGTAGGGCTTCAATAATTCTCGCCATCATATTGAGATCAACCATTGAGGCTTCATCAATTACAAGAACGTCGATATGTAATTGGTTATTCTTGTTATAACTAAACGAGCGATTATCAGTTTTTGCGCCCAATAGTCGATGAAGTGTTACTGCTTCGGTTTTAATATTTAATGATTCAAAAGATAGCTGTTCAATTGCTCGCCCTAATGATTCTGTTAATCGTGATGCTGCTTTGCCGGTTGGCGCAGCTGCTACGATTCGTGTTGCCGGGTTGTTTAATACTATTCCAGCTAGAATTTTAGCTACGGTAGTTGTTTTACCTGTACCCGGCCCACCAGAGATGATGGCAACTTTTCGTGTTAATGCAACAGCAACAGCAATCTTTTGCCAGTCAATACTTGCGCTATTGTGAGAAAATAGTTGGTCGAGTATTTTTTTTAAATTGATGTTTGGCGAAATATCCAATTGAGTTTGATTGAAATAGCGCGCAACAAAACGTTCATCTAACCACATGCGTTGAAAATAGAGTTTGTTTTCAATAAAAACTAAAGGTGCTAGTTGATCTCCAAAACTGACAACATGTTTATTAGACGCTAACTTAAGTACATTAACCCAATCGTTATTCGTCGGTGAATTAAGTTCTGACCAGATTTGTGGCTCAATATTTTCTAATCGAGTAAGATCAAGGCACACGTGCCCTGCTCTTACTTCCATACTTAAGGATAAAACTAAAAAAGCAAAACGTTTAGCAATGACTTCATCTTCACAATCAATTTTATTAACCAAAAATTGAGCCAAATGAAGATCTAATAAACTGATCTGACTATTTTGCTTAAATTGTTCTAACCATGTAATTAACATACTTTATACTTTGTTTTATTCGGTTTATAAACCATATATATCTCGTTCTTTACCATCTGGATAAGTGATTTTAAAACTTAGATTAAGGTTTTTACTTTCACTTGGGTTTAAGGTGAATTGCCACGTTAATAATCCGGTTTGTTTGTCATATTTTGCGCCATCATATTTGGTATCATTAAGTGTTACCGCTTTATTTAAGATAACAGGTAGTTGATCCTTCACAATAATATTTATTGGCAACGCTTTAGTATTTTTGACCTCAATAGTATAAGCATATTTTTCTGAAACATCATCACCAAATAGTGTAGGCGTCGAGGTCTCTTTTATATTACGATTTCTGGAAACTAAGATATTTTTATCACGCCCTAATGAAAAATCCAATGAGCCTTTAGTATTTTTGGTTGAAATCATCGTTTCCCCCATAAAATTACCACTGAAAAAGATATTGGCTTTTCCTGATAATAAATTCAGCTTATCCCAATCATTTATTTGCGCTAGTAAGTATACGCTATTATTAAATTTAGGCATTGAAACATATTGGTAATTTGCTTTAACATCTTTAGTTTGTAATGTGATTATGTTATTTTTACTATCGTTTTTGATTGTATAAGGTAATTTAATATCAAATTGGGTATTGATACCTAATGTATTAACATTGCCAATTTGACTAGGATTAACCAATTTCGATTTGGCGTCACGTTCATAGTACTCTTGTTTTTCAGAACTGGAAAAAAATAAACCGCTTTTTTCATTATAAACGTCAATATACCATGGATTAAAATCTGGTGGAGTAATATTTTTGCTCGGATTAGATGTCGATAAGCTAAAATCAACATCTTGCCAATCTAAACCAGTGTTTTGGTGGATTTCTGCTTTATATGTTAATTGGAGTGGCGAATTGATATCCGCTACTCGCACATCATAAGCTGGTTCCCAACCTGCTTTAGTTGTGATATATGAAAGCGTGATAGGTAGCGTTATATCTTTGTCAGAAGCGACTTTGACTATAACGGCATTGTGTAGTTTTCCATTGTTAGTTTGCTTTTCATCTAGTTGTTTTTGATATTCGCTTATCTGCTCGTCTAACTGAACGACTTCTTTTTGTAATCGATTTTGTTCATTTAACGATGTGGTCATATTAGTTTTCACAAAATCTAATACATTTTTCATTGCTGTTAAGTCATCAGGTCCTTTTTTAGCTAAAGTATCTAAACGGTTACCTTGTAAAAGCAAAATTTGTTCCTTAACAGCTTTGAGTTGGATTTCTACTGTATCGCGCTTTTCTTGTAATTGTTTCTGTTTTTCAATAATTGATTGAATATCTTCGGCGTTACGAATGTTAGCCAGATATTTATCATTAAATGATGTAGATAATACTCGGACATCACTATTATTACCAAAACCTACATTGATTGTATTTGGTTTAACCTCATTAGCAATACCTGTTAATACTATTTCACTTTCACCTTTGGTTAATGAAACAGTTGACTGACCTTGTAATTCTGCGCCCTGAATAAATAATGTCACTTTATTTAATTTAACGTTATTATCAGCCAAAGCACTTCCCGAAATTAATGCAATTGCTAATGCAATTTTTTTCATTGAATTATTCCCTTATATCATTCTGATTTTATGTATTAATTTACAAATTTTACTTAAAATGAAGATTGCCTATTTTTTTAGGATTATAAAAGTATCCCCTATTTTATATTTAATTACTATTAGATTTAAATTAATAAGATAAAATTATTTTAATTGTTTAATATATTGAACATTTAATAAAATTAGTATAAATTATGTTACAGATATAAAACACAAAAAGAGAGGTGTTGCTATGAGTAATTTTAGCTATCTAAAACAGGCAATTAAGCGAAAAAATTTATCCCTACAAACCGTTGCCGATGCTTGTAAAATGACCAAAGGTTATTTAAGTCAACTTATCAATGATAAGGTTAAAAATCCTAGCGCACAAAAACTAAAATCCCTTCATCACTATTTACAAATTGAAGAATCGACGATAAATAAAAAAGTTGGTGTTATATTTGGTAAGTTTTACCCATTACATACTGGGCATATTCATTTAATTCAACGAGCCATTAGTCAAGTCGATGAACTTTATGTTGTGCTCTGTTCAGATACTATCCGTGATATGGCACTGTTTGAACAAAGTGCAATGTCTCGCCAACCAACAATTAATGATCGTATTCGTTGGTTACTGCAAACGTTTAAATATCAAAAAAATATCCATATTGAATTATTAAAAGAAGATGGAATTCCTGCGTATCCAAACGGTTGGCTTGAGTGGAGTGATCGTGTCAAAAAACTATTTAGAGAAAAAGGCATAAAACCCAATTGCGTCTACTCGAGTGAACCGCAAGATGTCGCTATGTATAAAGATTTATTCGATTTAGAAACAGTACTTATCGATCCAGAACGAAAATTTATGCAAGTCAGTGGGACTCAAATCCGTCAAGCTCCGCTGCAAAATTGGCAATATATTCCGACTGAAGTAAGACCATTTTTTGTTAGAACTGTTGCTATTTTAGGCGGAGAATCCAGTGGAAAATCAACACTGGTTAATAAACTCGCCAATGTATTCAATACGACTAGTGCATGGGAATATGGCCGTGATTATGTATTTTCACAGCTTGGGGGGGATGAACGTGCCTTACAATATGCTGATTACGATAAAATCGCATTAGGTCATGCACAATATATTGATTTCGCAATTAAACACGCCAATAAGGTCTCTTTTATTGACACTGATTTTGTTACTACTCAAGCTTTTTGTAAAAAATATGAAGGTAAAGAACACCCTTTTCTACAGGCGATGATCAACAACTATCGTTTTGATTTAGTGATATTGTTAGGTAATAACACTCCATGGGTTGCTGACGGACTACGTTCACTAGGCAGTCCAAAACAACGGAAAGATTTTCAACAATTACTTATCTCAATTCTTGAAAAAAATAATATCAAATATATTCCAATTGATTCACCTGATTACGAAGAGCGCTATTTACGTTGTATTGAATTGGTTAATCAACTTATTAATGATAAAGAGTATTAATTATGAATAATTTAAGTCATCTTGCAATATTTATTGGACGTAATAAATTTTACCCTCTATTTTGTGTACTTTGTGTTACGTTAGCCTTTTTATATACTGATCCTTTTACCCATTTAAATTTACGTTATTTTGTTTCGTATATTGGTGCTTTTTGTGGGCTACTATGTGTTATTTTATTGGCTAAACGCAAAAATATGGGAAACCTTATCGGTATGCTGGCAGTGGTTGCAGAGTGCTATGCCAATTACTTGGGTAACAATATTGGCGCAGGCTTGCCAACTTTCTACTATTTTGGATCGCATATTGTTGGGTTAATCACTTGGGAAAAAAATCAAGATACACATAAAAATGTAAAAGTGCGTTCGTTGAGTGAAAATGCTTTTTTATATACCCTGATTTTTCTAATCGCAGCAGTATTTTTCAACGTCTACTTAACCAACGCAATGGGTGTTGAAAATACCGTTTATCAATTAATTACAAACTGTTTTATCTTCGGATTAGGCGTTGTAGCTCAACTACTATTAATGATGCGTTATTCATTCAATTGGTATTTATGGGTGATATTAAATGTGTTAGTGATTGGGTTAAATATATATACAAATAATATCGTAATCGCAACGCAATATTTAATCTACCTTTTCAATGCCATTTACGGTATTTGTGAATGGAAACAATCTGAATCAAAACAAACGACCTAACATGTTGTGTCTCATTAGCAGATTGTCGTTAAATGGATAATTTCATAATCAAAAAATAGAAAATAATAAACTTATTTTCTATTTTTTGACTAGCAGTAAGACAAACCTAAATTGATACTTCAATTTTTAAGTTAACCTGTTGAGATATTGGCATTAATATAGATAAACAGCGTTATTCAATTTCACCTTTCACCAAAGGTACAAATTTTACTTCGCCCATATTTTTCGTTATATAACTATCGCCATTACGCTCAATTAATTGTAAAACCTGATGGTTTACTCCTACGGGTATCACTAATCGACCTTTATCTGCTAATTGGTTAACAAGATTAATTGGTACTTCAGAAGCGGCTGCGGTAACAATAATACCATCAAAGGGACCACGCTCAGACCACCCTAACCAACCATTACTATGCCGAGTGGCAATATTGTGAATGTCGAGTTGTTTTAAACGACGTTTAGTATTCCATTGTAAGCTCTTTATTCTTTCCACCGAACAGACATGATCAACTAATTTTGCCAAAATTGCTGTTTGATAACCTGAACCCGTCCCTATTTCAAGAACTTTTGAATCAGGTTTGAGTTTTAACAATTCAGTCATGCGTGCAACGATGTAAGGTTGAGAGATAGTTTGTCCACTACCAATAGGTAAAGAACGATCATCATAAGCTTGATGAGAAAGAGCTTCATCAATAAAATACTCACGAGGTATGGAAGCAATAGCGGCTAATACTCGCTCATCTTTGATTCCTTGCTGACGCAGTAATTTAATTAAAGACTGCATTTTTAAACTTTGCATGCTAGTTACTCATTTTCTGTAATCAATTCACGTATTACACTTGTTGCATAGCAACCTGATGATAAATAGAAGTTAATTTCAATGCTATCATCATTTATCCATTGCCAATTAAGGTGCTGTGGGCGCAATAATATTGAACGTCTTGCGGTTTCAACACGCTCTTTCTTAAATAATTCAGTAAATTGTGACCAGTTGGCTAAACATTTTTGTTCAAATTCGAGTGAACAAGATTGAGTACCAAGTTGAGAATCCCCAATCATAGGCGCAGTAATATTAATTTCACCATTTAATAGGCGTGACTGTAGTAATGACAGGTCATTCGATTGCGCAACAAACCAACTTCCTCGTTGGGCTAATTGCAAAATATCACCATCTAAAACGGTTTGATGCAAACCTTGTTCGATACGTTTACTGACAACATCATTAAAAATGGCACTACGTGCTGCTGAGAGATAAAAACTTCTTTTTTTACGGTCTTTAACGGTAATTTCACCATTAGCCCATTTTAAGGCTTGAGTTATATTATTATCATCTCGACCAAAGCGCTGCTCGCCAAAATAATTAGGAACGCCATGTTGCTTAATTGAAGCTAATTTTGATTCAAGTTCACTGTTATCACTCAAATTAGTTAATCTAATTTGGAAGTAATTACCTTTTAACGCACCTATTTTTAATTTTTTATTATGCCTTGTAACCTTAAGAATCTGACAACCTGACAAATCAAAATCATCAAAATTAGGTGATTCTTTTCCTGGCATATGTAAACTGAACCATTGCCGAGTCACTGCATGGCGATCTTTAAGACCGGCATAACTCACCAATTTAGACGAAATACCGACATATTTTGCTAACTGTTCAGCAACAAAAATAGTATTACAATCCCTTTTTTCAAGATAAACTAAGACATGTTCACCTTCGCCGGTTAATTCAAAACCAAGATCTTCTGTCACCACAAAATCTTCATATTGTTGCTTGTATTGTCCCGTTGTCTTCGGCTTTCCATATAAATAATTAAGTTCTGCTAACACGAATAATGCCTATTATATAAATGAATCAATTTAACGTTTTTGAGAGAGTAATACTACGGCTTCACATGCGATACCTTCTTTGCGCCCAGTAAAGCCTAGTTGTTCAGTCGTGGTGGCTTTAACACTGATTTGATCAAAATGAACATTGAGATCTTCGGCAATATTAACTCGCATTTGATCAACATGAGGACGCATTTTCGGTTCTTGTGCAATAATAGTGGTATCTAAATTGACCAACTGGTAACCTTTTGCTTGAACAATGCTATAGACCTCTTTGAGTAATATGCGACTATCAATTCCTTTATATTTAGGATCAGTATCAGGAAAAAGTTTTCCAATATCGCCTAATGCTAATGCACCAATTAGCGCATCAGTAATCGCATGTAACACAACATCGCCATCAGAGTGTGCAACCAATCCATATTGATAGGGTATTTTTACACCTGCTAGAGTAATGGGTCCTTCCCCCCCAAATTTATGAACATCAAATCCGTGCCCTATTCGCATATATCACCTTTTTGCATTTGGTTAGTTAGATAAAATGTGGCCAGTGCTAAATCTTCAGGATGTGTAATTTTTATATTATCACGGCGGCACTCAACCAAGCGTGGATGTCCACCAGCATATTCAATTGCTGACGCCTCATCTGTAATTGATATATGATTATTTAAAGCTTGTTTTAAGCAAGACTTTAGTTCGCCGACTTTAAATAACTGTGGTGTAGCAGCTCCCCACAAATACGTACGATCTTCTGAAGATTCGATAACGTTGTCATTGGTCTGGTAAGCTCGTTTGACAGTATCACTAATACGCGTTGCTAAAATAGCGCCTTGTTGTGTTTCAAACACAGTATTAATTAAACGACTAATATCATTATGATCAACACAAGGTCTGGCTGCGTCATGCACTAAAGCCCATTGTTCATCGTTTAGAATATTTAACCCAGCCAAAACTGAATCAGCGCGCGTTAAACCGCCATGCACAACATTAATTGCAGGATGAGTCGCAATAGGCAAAGTAGCAAAAAAGTTATCTTGAGCATGGATAGCAACGATAATCTGACTTATTCTTGGATGAGATAGTAACTTATGTAACGTATGTTCTAAAATGGTCATTGAACCAATTTTGAGATACTGTTTAGGCGTTTGGCTTTTCATTCGGCTACCAATCCCCGCTGCCGGAACGATTGCAATAATATTACTCGAGTTATTCACATAATGCCTTATTATTGATGAGAATTAGAATCGATAATTATTCGGTAAAAATATTCATTTGGTTTTACCATACCTAAATGGCTACGCGCTCGCTCTTCTATTGCTTCAGAACCACGTTGCAAATCGTTAATCTCAGCAAACATCTGTTCATTGCGTGCTTTAAGTTTATTATTCTTTTCATGCAAGCTGGCAAGCATATGCACATTTTCCTGATAATCATAGACATTATTTTTTCCAAACCACAAAGAGTACTGCAAATAGCCAAGTACCCCTAATAATATTAAAGTTAATTTCCAGTTCCTAATCAATTTAACATTTCCTTTTATTTAAATGCATTTTACTGGTTTAGGTAAACCGGCTAATTTAGTTGCTTGTTTAGCTGGACCTTCTGGAAATAATTTATATAGATAACGGCTATTGCTTTTTTCTGGTCCAAACTTTTTTTCTAATGCCTTGACTAGTGCTCGAATCGCAGGTGACGTTTTATATTCCAAATAGAAATCACGAACAAATAAGATAACATCCCAGTGAGCCTGAGTTAATTCAATGGATTCTTTTAGCGCTAGTTCTGGCACTAGCTCAACAGACCAATCCTGCCAATTTTTTAAATAACCGTTATCATCTGTTTTTATCTGTTCTAACATTTTTCAGCACGCTGTTTTATTTTCTGGATATTATACTCAATTATATGCAATCCAACACTAATTTTGATGGTTAAAGTCACAGTATGAAGCGAATAATGCTTAAAATTGACGAAAATTAAAGCAAACACGCTTTTTTTCAAAAATAGCTATTTACAAATAAGCCCGACTCCTTTAATATTCACAGCCATTGCGGAAGTGTGGCTGAGCGGTTGAAAGCACCGGTCTTGAAAACCGGCGAGGGGCGACCCTCCCAGAGTTCGAATCTCTGCGCTTCCGCCATCTTTCCTAAATATTAATCAATTAGTTTCAATTCAAAAAATTAATAAATTATCCTTCTTAAGTAATATCACATAGAATTAACTTAGAATATACAGTTAAAATATATCGTAACCTTTAAATTATTATTTTTCCAAAATATTAGATTTTTATAAATAAAAACGAATAACCTTAAAGTGATTACAATAAACTCTACCGAATACCTACTTGTATACTTAATGCCTATTCAACAAGTCTGATACTAAATTAATGGCGTCTTGTTCAATCTGATCACGAAGACTCTTATCATTTTTATACTCTACACCTACATTAATAAGCCCTTCAAGAATCACCATCAGTTTATTTGTCAAAGACGCTTTATCTGAATAATCTTGAAGTTTTGAATAAATTAGGTTTCTAACAAATTCTTTATGCGCCCTAAGTATATCCGATACGCAAGGCAAGGTTTCATGCATTTCCTCCACTGCTCGCATGAATAAACAGCCATTATAATCCACTTCGGAAAACCATTTTTTATGCCATTTAAATATTCCCAAAATAGCATTTTTCCCATTAAGTTCTGTAATAGAATCCTGAAGCTTTGAACGAAATATTGAGTCTCGATGTTTTAATACTTCCACTATAAGTTTATCTTTACTTCCAAAGTGATTATATAAAGTGGTTTTAGAACAACCTGACATATCCCTTATATCATCAACGCCTACACTTGAAAAACCAGTCCGATAAAACAGTTTTTCAGCAGTCTTAATAATTAATTCATCTGTTTTTTTCAAAATAAATCACCCAAATAGATTGCAGAGTGAACAGATCTGTACTATCATCAAATTAGTGTACAGATCTGTTCATATTGGCTATTCATACATTATAACTTATAAGGAAAACAATTAATAAAATTCTTTTTTGGCGGTAGTGAAAAACTACCTGGCAGACCTAAATTACTTGATTTATTTCAAGGATTTTTAGGTGGGACTTTGGCAATTTTAACGCTGGAGTATCTGACTATCTATTCTGGTAGCTATTTTATTATGGCGCCGTTTGGGGCTTCATGTGTTATTTTATTTGCTGTTGCTCAGTCTCCTCTTGCACAGCCAAGGAATGTAATTTTGGGGCATTTGATATCAGCATTTATTGGTCTTATATTTTTGAGATTATTCGGTGATTCAGTTTTTGTTACTGCTTTAGCGGTGGGTTGCGCTATTGCAGCAATGCAATTCTTTAGATGTGTACATCCCCCAGCAGGTGCGAATCCGTTGGTTATATTGTTAACAGCAAGTCAGGTTAATTATGATTTCAGCTTTTTATTGTTTCCCGTGCTTTCAGGCTCTATCTCCCTAGTCATCATAGCCTACGTTGTTAACAATCTACTATCAAAAAACAAGTGGCCAATCTATTGGTTAGCATTTTTTAGTGACAAAAAGAACAAGTGACTAATATCCCTTTAATTATGCTAAGGAATTCACTTATCGACTTGCAATATAAATCATCGTGCTTGTATCGATAAAGGATGCTTAGAAAGGATTACGGGCGCTTATAATCGGTTAAGCAAGATAATAACCAATGACCAATCTGTCAATGCCTACAACCTATTGATATTGGGATAGATAATACCTGCACTGTTGAATGTATATACTGTTATGCAACCACATCAAAAGGGTATGTGCTAGCCAATAAAAGCTAGCAAAATAAATACAAACAAAATTAGTAGGCGGTTTCTTAAAACAGACACGATTAAAGATAAGCCATTCAATTGCTACTTATTTTATAAAATGAATGATTTAAATAGCAAGATTCGGTTTTTATATCGTTGGTATCTTGTTTATTATCAAGATTTATCATCGAGGTAGACGTAACATTTATTTTTCATTATAGAATGATCAAATAGAAAAATACTTTTATGTAATAAATAAAGTTTGATTTTTCTTTAGTGTTTATTAGGACAGGCTTTAAGAAAAGATATGGCACACTTTAGTGATAATACTATTGGGTATCACCGATACTTACTATGGGTATTTCTGTAAGATTGGTAAAACTTTAGCTATTAGAGTTGTTACTAATACCAATGGACATAACAGATTAGTCATCATGATTCACAGTCATTGATTAATTGGTGGAGATGGAATAATTGCTGGTTAGCCTGTGGAATAGCACAAAAAAAGAAGCCGCTAACATTAGAAATGTCTTCCATTGCTTTATTCGCCTGCTAAAAAGGAGTATTTATAATGCATAAACAGAAACAGATAGATTTTGATCGAATAAAAAAAGCCATCGGATATTTGAGTGAAAATTACAAATCTCAACCGACACTGGAACAGGCAGCAGAATATGTACATTTAAGTCCTTATCATTTCCAACGTATGTTTTCTAATTGGGCTGGCGTTAGTCCTAAGCAATTTCTAAGATATATCAGTCTCACTCACGCTAAAAATCTTCTAAAAGAAGAAAACGCCTCATTATTGGATACCACCTATGAGTTAGGTTTGTCGAGTACGAGCCGATTACATGACTTGTTTATTGATATTGAAGGTGTGACGCCAGGAGAATATAAAAATGACGGTGAAAACTTATCAATTAATTATAGTTTTATTGAAAGCCCTTTTGGTGAAACCATCGTTGCATCAACAACCAAAGGAATTTGTTATCTCGCTTTTGTTGAGGATGAAAAATCATCATTTCAATCATTGAAAGCGCTATATCCTAATGCACAATATCGACAATACACTGATCAGATTCAACAAAATGTAATCTTCGTATTTACACAAGACTGGTCAAAACTCAATAAAATAAAGTTGCATATTAAAGGTACTGATTTTCAATTAAAAGTGTGGCAGGCATTGTTATCAATTCCTATGGGAAAACTATCAACTTATAGCAACATAGCAAATAAGATAAATAATCCTAAATCTAGTCGTGCGGTTGGCTCTGCTATTGGTGATAACCCGGTGGCCTTCTTAATTCCTTGTCATAGAGTGATAAAATCAACAGGATTATTAGGGCAATATCATTGGGGTAGTGACCGTAAAGCAGCCATGATCGGTTGGGAAGGTATTAAAATACATGAACGGGAGGAGTAATCAACGTAAGTGCTCTAAGCAGTAGCGAAAAGATTCAAAACAGGTTATATAAAGTTTGGTGGTTATATAACAAGTGTTATTGGATCAAGACTTTATCGACAACAATAATTTGATATTTTAGCAAGATTCGGATTGTTAGTAAGTTTGAGAAAATGCAAATATACACATAAAGTGTAAATATTAGGAAAGTAACAACATGGACAAATTACTCATTCATAAGATTTCTTATTCCAATTTATGTGCGCAATTCTCTGAACAAATAATAATAGCGGTGTTTCCAATTATAGCGGTGCTATCTATACATGCTTCAGCATCTGAAACGGCATTGATACAAATGATAAATACATTACCGTTTCTATTACTATCTATTCCAATGGGAATTCTTGCAGATAGAGTATCTAGAAAGAAAATGATGATAGTAGTAGAAATAGCTCGTGCAGTGGCTATATTTATATTATTTTATTTGACATTTTCAGGGAATCTTTCAATAAATAAAATTGCATTATTCGGTTTTTTTATAGCCATTGGTACTGTTATTTACAGTGTTGCTAGTCCAGCTTTAGTCGCTTCTTTTGTCATAAAAGAACAGTTGATTAATGCCAATAGATCAATAGAAATTGCTAAAAGCGTGGCTTTTATCGCTGGCCCAGCTTTAGGAGGTATTCTTGCCGGCTATTTTTCTGGAGGGTTAGCATTTATATTCGCTTTTTTACTCTCGATAATTAGCGCATTTTTTTTAATATGTTTACCTAAAGAATCAGTACAAAAAAAATCAGACAGAAATATAATTCAAGAACTAGGTGATGGTTTTATTTTTCTAGTCAGAAATCAATATTTAAGACCAATCACAATAACGGCTTTTGTCTTTAATTTATCATTTAATTTGCTATTATCGATTTTTGCTTACTATACTATCAATAATCTCTCTTTTACTTCCTTTGAAGTCGGGATGTCCTTAAGCCTAATCGGTTTAGGAATGTTATTAGGATCCGTTTTATACAAGTTTATATCTACAAGGATAAATTTTGGCTTCCAACTGATTTTAGGCCCTATATCTGCTTTTATCGCATCAATATTGATGCTTTCAACTATTATTTATCCTATAAAAGAATTGGTTTTTATTTCTTTTTTCTTTTTTGGGTTTGGACCTATCATATGGACTATATCTACCGTATCGCTTAGACAGCTAGTTACGCCTAATAATATGATAGCGAAAATATCATCGGTGATTATGACGGTTACTTTTGGAGCACGACCTTTAGGTGCTGCTCTAGGTGTATATATAAGCGTAAATTTTGATGTGTATAGTTGTATTTTTGTTGTCTTTATCGGTTTTTTTATTCAGTTAGCTATTATTCTTTTCTCAAAAGCAGCCAAACTAAAAAATTATCTGATGTAGAGAAGTAATGCTATAAAAAAGCATCAAAATGTATTGTTATGTGAAATATGATTAAAAGTCACATCATCTAAGAACGATATTTAAATCGGTAACAGTTATTACTCGTTTCAACAATATCACGGTGATGTACCTGCCAATCTATTCGTGAATTTCATTATCACATGAAATAACCATCTAAAATAATCCGTATTATTAAACCGTAATAACATATTTTTCATGGAGACATTTTTAGCGATATGATAAACCATCAATTAAGTAGATTATCCTCAGACAAGTAAACTAATTCCATCAAAGGAAAAGCAAGAATAATTAACCAATAAAATAGTCAATATTTTTTCATTTTAAATCTGAATTATTATTTACTTTCATTTTGGTTTTTTGAAATAGTTAATGATTGCGTCAGCTGTTAGATTTCTTGTTAAATTTTTACGCCAAATAAGAAAAATATCGATTCTTAATTTCGAATCTTGATTTTTAATTAACTTTTTATATATAACACCATCAACTTTCGCTTGAGTCATTGATTGTGGTAAGAGCATCATCCCTTTCCCTAATGATACATCGAGTAACATAGATAAGTTATCTGCTAATTCAGCACGGCGAACAATAGGAGAAGTTAACGTTTTAAAAACACGTTCACATTGTTCATAAAAAACTGGGTTTTGATATTGTTTAAACCAAAAAAGAGGCAAGTCTGTTACGTCATTTAAATCAACACGTTCAAGCTTACTACAACGATGGCTTGCTGGTAATACTAAAATCATAGGTTCTTTATAAACTAATAGAGAGTTTTCATTTATATCTCTCAGTTGATAGTCGGAAACAAATGCAAAATCGATATTCCCTTTTTGTAGTTCTTGTAACAGTTCTTTAGAAGTATAGTTATGTTTATAAATTTCAGTTTCTTCGCTAAAATCTGATAAGAATAATTTGAAATAGGGAATAAAATCAAAACTGAGTGTTTTAGTCATGCCTAGTCTGATCTTTTCTAAATCTTGAGCTTTGATTAACCGCGTAATTAAACAAAGTTCATTTAGTATATATGTCGCTTTTGATTTAAATTCTTCTCCCTCTTTAGTTAAAACAACACTATGCGGATTTCTCAAAAAAAGGGTTACTTTTAGCTTTTCTTCAAGATCTTTTATTTGAATTGATAAAGGTGGTTGGCTTATATTTAACTTTTCAGCAGCTCCTCTGAAACTTCGTTCCTCACATACTGCGATAAAATACTGCAACTGTTTAATAGTGGGTAATCTTTTACTGTATATATCCAAAACGCCTTAAACCTCCCTATATTTAAATCACTATAATTTCCAAAAGGTTATTTGAAATATTCTTACTTGATGATGCAGATAAGTTTAATTCTCAAAGATTAAATAAATTAATCTATTACTGACAATTATTTCAAATAAATTTTGACTCAACTCATTTTTCTACAACTTGAAATAATACAAAGCAAATCTTCATTCCTTTTTTCTAAACTAGCGATGAATTTAGTTTTTCTATCAATAGTCAATATGCTTTTATAATGGCGATGTTATCTAGCGATAAAATAATTTAACGTGAGTAAATCACTCTGTAGAAATGCCAATTCAGATTCAACTTGTTAGTATTACTTGCCATGGATTTTAGGGTAAAACTTAGCTGATTTCAAATATGTTATCCTCGATTTATCATGTGGTTAGAATAAAAAAATGAAAGATATTTAATTATTAAATTCTGGAATATCTTTTACCTTGATGTTCATCATATACCAAATTGAATGAATTTTAATTTTTTATAATGGATTACTCCTCTTTTGCGATTCTTTAGATAATAACAAGTATTCCAACCTTCGATGATTTAAATTTCATATTACAAAATAAATATTTTTATAAATAGATTTTTTTATTTAGTCTTTCAATCGTCATAGCGAATAAAAATAATTAAATCAATTTATGTGCTTCAGCTAATGCCTTAAATTCGTTTCGCTCAAACATAAATTACTAAACCATCATCTTCGTAGATGCTATTTTTTCGAATCGCTATGAAGTAAAAATATCGGCTCATGATTTTTCAAACTTTAAAAGGATTTGAATTATGAAATCAACTATCATAGTGGAAAAAAAACAAGAACAATCAACCACAAGTATTCTTGTTTCTGCTGTACTCATTGTGCTTTTAGTTGGTTCAGTTTATATCAGCCAACTCATTTTTCAGGAAATTTCGACAAGTTTCAATATAGATATTTTGAATGCTCGAAGTATTTTTAGCCTATCTTGTTTTTGTTATGCGATTTCATTTTTTATTTATGGGCCGTTATCAGATAAGGTTTCCACCCGATTACTGGTTGCTTTTGGTAGTTTTGGGACTATTGTTTGCCTAGGTATAGCAAGTTTTGTCCAGTCTTTTAACATTTATTTAGTTATTATGTCATTGATAGGTTTTTTTGCTGCATCCGTTCCCGCAGCATTATTCGCCTATTCCGCAAAAAATATACCTAACGAAAAGTTGCCACAAGCAATGGGGATAATGATTTCTGCCTCTACTGTAGGTATTATTTTTAGCCGTAGTATAGTCGCAATGATGACCGATTATTGGTCTTGGCAGATAGCCTTCTTAATGTATGCATCACTCATTGTTTGTGCCTGTCTTTTTATTCCTATCGGTATCAAAAAAACCAATAATAATTCTTTTCACACTAGTATAACCAGCACCTATCTTACCGCTGCAAAATTATTATTTAATCAGACTGTGCTTATATTTCTGATTGTCGGTTTTTTACTTTTTTTTGTATATCTCGGATTATTTTCATTATTAACTATTTATTTAAAAGGCTCTCCTTTTTATCTTTCATCTACGATATTAGGGTGGCTCAATTTTGCAGGAATAAGTGCTGTAATTGGTAGCATAATTACAAGCAAATTATCTCAATTTATAACTAAAGGTAATTTATTAATTATCTGCCTCGTATTGGTAAGTGTTTCAGTAGTTACAATAGGATACAGTACAAATTTACTCTGTATCGCATTAGGTATTTTTGGTTTATTTCTTTTTGTGTTTGGTCTTCAACCGATAGTCATTTCTCTTCTTAATCAAATTGTTCCGGTTAATTCAAGAGGAGCGATATCTTCTTTATATCTTTTGTCTTGTCTAGCTGGAGGAAGTATTGGTACGTATCTGTTAGGTATTTTTTATGAAAACTTTGACTGGGATGGCGTAATTTTTACCTGCATTATTCTAACAATAATCAATATAGCTATAACACTATTGGGTATCAAATTATTAAAAAAACAACAAAAAAATCAAAATTAAGATTATTTGTAGTTGAGCATTAATGGGATATTTATTTTGTAATAAGGAGAAACATTTACCATGAAAAAACTTTTATTATCTAGCATTATTTTTTTATTTTCCACGTTATTTGGCGGAATGAGTATGGCCGAATTAAAAACCATTGCTAATTCGTTTAATGCGCCTACCGGTATTGCTTTTGACAGCGCAGGCGCAATGTATGTTACCAATTGGTCTAGCGATTCAATCGTTAAAATTAACGCTAATGGAAAAAAAGAAACCGTTTATTCAAATATCTCATCACCAGCAGGAATTGTCATTGATGCTCAAGATAATATCTATGTCGCTTCTTATGGGGATGATTATATCTTAAAAATTTCGGCTAACGGCGAAACTAAAAAAATTTCTGATGGATACCATACCCCAACAGGTATTGCATTTTCTAAATCGGGAAAATTACTTATTACCAATCGTTCAACAGGTGAAATTGTTTCACTCGATTTAAATAATGGTAAAAAAGAAATTATTGTCAAAGGATTATCCACTCCAGTCGGAGTTACAGAACTTCCTGATAATAGTTTAGTGGTTTCTCAATATAGTGGTCGTTTGACTCTTATCGATCCTAATGGCAATAAAACTGAGTTGGGCAGTAGTTTTACTCGTCCTGGTGTTGGTATTGTCACTATTTCGCCTAGTGTGGTAGCCGTAATTGATAATGGTGCAAATATGGTTCGTGAGATTGATGTAAAGACTAAAAAGGTAAATACCTTAGTTTCTTCGTTATCCGGTGCAGTTGCTCTTGCTTTGCATAATAATCATTATTACATTGGCACATGGGGAGATGGTAGTGTTCATAAGTTTAATAAGAATTAATAATTTAAATTAGCGACAATAGGTTAACAAACAATCCAAGATTTTGGGTAAAAAGTATTAAGCAAATCTTCTAATGCTTTGATAACTGATTGATTTTATGAAATCCCCCATATGTTCTAACTATTAATGCTATTTTTAGTTTCCTTCATTATTAAAACTTCGATATTAAATAAAAAAGCCCTGAATAATTAGGGCTTTTCATTTAAAGCATGATTACGATTAAAATCTTCAACTATTTTTTCTTACCTTTGTATTCATCATAATACTCTTGAGCCAATTTACGCATTGATAAGCCAATTGCCGCATATTGATACTCATTTAAGTTAGCTAATGAGGCACGAGCTGAAGGATGTTGCACAGCAAATCCTTTACCTGGTAATAGCACCACACCCGCTTCATCCGCAATTCTGAATAGTAATTCAGACGGATTTTTATTTTTAAGAATCCATTTGGCAAATTTATCATCATACAGTTCACGACAAATGTGTTCAAGGTCGATTAGCGTATAGTAATCTACACTGTTTCCATCCGTTTTATGTTTCAGTCCCACATGCTGATATAGCGAAGCCGCACGACGGCGTATTAATGTTTTCAACGTTGTTTTATAGCTCTCATCCGTGTCCATCATTTCACAAAGTGCAAATAATACCATTTGCACTTGTTGAGGTGTTGAAAGTCCTGCTGTATGGTTTAATGCAACTGCGCGACTGTCAGCAACTAAACGATCAATAAATTTAAGATTTTCAGGATCGGTCACAATAGAGCTATAACGTTTATTTAAAACTTGTTTTGCTTTACTTGGCAATGATCGAATTGTTTTATCAATGACATTATCTTGTGCTGTTGCTATTACTCCTAAACGCCAACCGGTTGCCCCAAAATATTTAGAGAATGAGTAAACTAGAATGGTATTTTTAGGGCAAATAGCAAACAAAGATTGGAAATCATCGGCAAATGTACCGTACACATCATCCGTTAAAATAATGAGATCAGGACGTTTTTTAACAATATCAGCTATAATTTTTAAGCTTTTATCATCAATTTTTACGGATGGTGGATTGGAAGGGTTAACAAGGAAGAAAGCTTTAATAGCAGGATCTTCTAATTTGCGTAATTCTGATTCAGGATACTGCCAATTTAAATTAGGATCCGAATTAATTAATACTTCAACTAATTGATAATCATTTAAGGCTGGAATTTCAAGATAAGGGGTAAAAATTGGTGCACCAATTGCAATTTTATCGCCATTATGAATCAAACCGTTTTCTTTCATCGAATTGAAAACATAAGCCATGGCGGCTGTACCACCTTCGGTTGCAAAAAGGTCGATATCATCGATATTTAGATAGCTTGCCCCCATTTGTCTTAACACATAGGATTTGACGACTTTTTCGCTGAACCGTAGCATTCGATCAGGAACAGGATAGTTACAACCTAAAATTCCTTCTACCATTTCTTGTAAAAATGCATTTTCATCAAGACCAAGTTGATCACGAATATACGAAAATGCTTTACCTAAGAATGGAACACCAGGGGTATTGTAATTTTGACGAATAAAATGCTCAAAACGCCCTGTTAATCCATCTTTAATTGGAAAACCACCTACTCCTTCATTGAGATAAGAATAAGACATTTCGGATTCTTGAATCGCAAAAACACCAAGCTGGAAAAAAGCTTGACGCGGCCAAGTTGCTAAAAAATTAGGATTACCTCGTCCTGCATTTAACATAGCATGATCAGGATGGCTTTGGGCAAGTTTAATTAAATTATCTTTTAATTCAAAAGGACTTAAATTAGCATATTTTGCGTAATCTGATTTGTTCTTCATAATCTTTTACCTTTAATTTGAGTTTTTGCTTAAACAAAAGCCACAACCAATGGACCTAATAAAGTTAGGAATACATTCGCCAGTGCGTAGGTAATAGCAAAAGAATTAGTCGGTGTTGAATTGCCTGCTTTATTTAGCACTTCACCAAAGGCTGGATTAGCACTTCGTGAACCCGCTAAAGCTCCGGCAAATACAGCGGAGTTTTTATAACCAAGCACATATTTACCAAAATAAATCGCCAGTAACATCGGTAACAGAGTAACCACAACCCCGATTAAAAACAGTGATAAACCTTGTTCTTTAATGGTATCGATTGCTTGAAGACCAGAACTTAAACCCACGACAGCGACAAAGCCTGCTAAACCAAAATCTTTTAAAAGTTGCAAAGCGCCAGTTGGAATATTGCCTACGGTTTGATGGAAAGATCGATACCAACCAAATAAGAGACCAGAAAGTAATGCACCGCCACCTGCGCCTAGGGTAATTGGAATATCGCTAACACGAATTACAATTAATCCAATAATCAGCCCAACGACAAGACCTAAACCATGAAATATCCAATCTGTTTTTTCGCTTTTGGTAATCGGTGCACCAATTCGATCTATAACACGTCGAAGATCACTATCCGCCCCATAAATGGTTATCACATCACCTAGTTTTAAAACAATATCATTGTTTAATGGAAGGCTTTGACCATCGCGATGAATCGCAACTAAATAGATACCATGTTTTAAACTGATTACTTCGTCAGATGAAAGGACCTGAGTCAAATTCTCACCAACATAACGAGAATTACGCATTTCAACATCTTGAGTATTCATCACCACATCCATTCCTGATGCAGAATTAATTTCTGTACCCAAAAGATCATTCGCTTGAATCATGGCATCACGGTGACCAACAACTAAAATAATATCTTTAGCTTTAATCAATGTTTCAGGTGTCGCTTCAAGAATTTTATTGCCTCGTTTTATTCGTTCAATGCTAATGCCATTTACCGTTTTTTCAATATCAGAAACACTTTGATTAATCTTATTTGTCACCCGATACAAACGGCCACTAATATCAGATAAAGCAAAATTTTGATTAGCACCTAATAACATCGAGCCATGAAGTTGTTCAGCCTGCGCCTTAATTGCATCATCGCTGATATCTCTACCCATAATTTTAGGTAAAATATTAACACAAACAATAATGGCACCAAGGGAACCAAAGATATAAGTTACAGCATAGCCAATGGTGACATTACCTTGTAAGCGACTTAACTCTTCTGTGCTTAAACCAAGTTGAGTTAACGCATCAGAAGCAGTACCCATAATAGCGGATTGTGTCAATCCCCCTGCGGCAAGACCGGCTGCCAACCCTTTATCTAAATCGAATATTTTTGCTAAAACAACGACAGTCACAAAACCTGCAACCGCAATGAAAAGTGCTAAAAAGATTTCTCGTAATGTTTTAATACCTAAAGATCGGAAAAACTGGGGGCCACTTTCAAACCCAACAGCATAAATAAATAGTGCGAAAAGTACCGCTTTAACGCCAGCATCAACAGTTATACCAAATACACTCAGTGCTACAGCGACAAGCAATGAACCGGCTACGCCACCCAGCTGAAATTTACCGATACGAATCCCACCAATTAAATAACCTAAACTCAATGAGAGAAATAATAATATTTCTGGTGAGTGTTTGAGTCCATCTAAAATCCAATTTGAAAGCCATTGAAACATAATTATTGTCCTCAAGTGCTAAAATGATGAATTAAGAATATATGAAAAGGTATAAAAAGGAATTTAAAGAATATTCACTAATTTTTATGAATACATTAATATATTAAACTGCTATTTAAAGAATAGAAAGTTAATTTTAACAATTGATATCATCGGTAGAGTGAACTCAATTTTAAAAGACTGGCATAAAACAAAAAAAGTAATACAACTGTTATCTAATTTAAATTCTATTAGAACTCAACCAAGCTTTATAAAAGGCCTCTTGTGTTTCTGTGGAAACAATATTTTCATCGTCAAAATCAAAAATAGGCACTAAATCTTTTTGTTCAGCATGTTTACCGATGGTTAATTGATAAGCGACTAAACCACCACCCATATCTCTCGCCATTCTCGAGGGGTAAACGTTTTCTTTCGCTCCTTTGCAAAGAAAGGTGATATCAGAGAAATGATCCCTAATTCGACAAAAACAGTTAAAACAATCATTATCAGTTACTTCAAAACTATTATTGTTGCCAAACAAAATTTTTAAATGGTATTCATCAGTTTCTGTTGTTTCAAAGTAAATTGTAGCTTTTTCTGTTTTTCCTTGACAGATTAAGGTTATCTGAATGTGCTTTTCGTCTGTCATTTTTATATTCAGTCTACGTTCAGTTTCTAACAAATGAAAAGGGCATTACAGCCCATTTCCTTGTCTGAAAAACAATTTTTCAACGCTTTTTACCACATTTTTTGAGATTTTCTCAGAAAGTTTTTGTCTACGTTGATAACTAACAGAAATAATCTTATGCGAATCTAAATGAGATAAAATAAAATCATCACTGGTACTGATTTCATCTACCAAGCCTTTATCTTTCGCTTGTGTTGCAAACCAGTGTTCACCCGTTGCCACTTGATCGATATCGATATTGGGACGATACTCTTTAACAAAATCTTTAAATAACAGATGAGTTTCTTCAAGTTCTTGTTTGAATTTTTGGCGACCTTCATCAGTGTTTTCACCAAACATAGTTAACGTCCGTTTATACTCCCCTGCTGTTTGTAACTCAATATCCACATCATGCTTTTTAAGTAAGCGATTAAAGTTAGGAATCTGAGCAACCACGCCAATCGAACCAACGATAGCAAAAGGTGCTGCAACAATTTTATTAGCGGTACATGCCATCATATATCCACCACTCGCGGCCACTTTATCAACGACAGCAGTAAAAGGAATATTACGAGTTCTGAAACGTAATAACTGTGACGCAGCTAATCCATAACCATGTACAACACCACCAGGACTTTCAAGTTTAATCACAACTTCATCTTCAGGTTTAATAATCGCTAATACCGCCGTAATTTCTTGACGTAATTCTTCAACTTCGTGCGCATCCATACTACCATTAAAAGATAACACAAATAGTTTGGGTTTGGTCTTTTCGTCCGTTTGGTTAATGGTCTGTGAATCAGGCGAATCTTCGGAGATCCCTGCTTTAGGCTGTTCGCCCGCTTTTTCCTGTTTCTTTTTTTGCTTAGCGGCTAATTTTGCCTGTTTCTTCTCAAGCTTTTTCTGTTTTTTGAGATCTTTCATAAACTGCTTAGCTTCGAGCTCGTCCATGCTCGACATTAACATTTCATCTTTAACTTGTTCATACTCTTGACTGACATCTTTTACCGATAAGCGACCAGCAATCGTTGCCGATTTGCGACGCTGACTTAATATGAAGATCAGCACGGCTAAAATTGCAACAACAACAGTAGCTGTTTCAGCTAAGAAAAGAGAATATACTGAAAACCAATTCATTTAATAATTATCCTTTGATTGAATATTTTATTTATTATAACAATATAATTGAGGATTGTGCCGAAAATCAACAAAGATAAAAATTGTCGCTTTATTCGGCAATTCAAATTATTTATACTGTTAGCCCAATTTATTGTTATATGAGAACGAATATGTCTTTACGCCCAATTACCGAAATTGCCAATCACTGTAATATACCTGAAGAATTTGTCCTTCCTTATGGTAAACATGTAGCCAAGATCGATTTATCCATTATCAAAGAAAATCAAAACAAAACAACAGGCAAATTGGTACTTGTTACTGCTATTACACCAACTCCCCTTGGAGAAGGTAAAACGGTCAATACCATTGGGCTAAGTGAAGGATTGAATTACTTAGGCAAAAAAGCGATTGCTTGCATTCGTCAACCCAGTCTTGGACCTGTATTTGGTGTAAAAGGTGGCGCAGCCGGTGGTGGGCAAGCAGAAGTATTACCGATGGAGACATTAAATTTACATTTAACGGGTGATATCCATGCGATAACAGCAGCGCATGATTTAGCATCGGCAGCATTAGATTCACGACTTTATCACGAAGATCGTCTTGGTGATGAATTCACAAACGAAACGGGATTACCTCGTTTAAATATTGATATTCATCGCATTGTTTGGAAGCGCGTCATTGATCATAACGATCGAGCATTACGTAAAATCACTGTTGGCGTCGGTGGTGGTGTAAATGGCGTTGAACGACAAGATGGATTCGAAATTACCGCTGCTTCGGAGCTTATGGCAATTTTAGCTTTAGCTTCGGATTTACAAGATATGCGTGAACGCATTGGACGTATTATTTTAGCTTATAATACTAATGGTGAACCAATAACGGCTGAACAACTTGAAGTTGCAGGTGCAATGACAGTCCTACTTAAAAATGCCATTAACCCAAATCTGATGCAAACTGTCGAAAATACACCGGTTTTAATTCATGCCGGCCCTTTTGCCAATATTGCGCATGGTAACTCTTCTGTTATTGCGGATCGCATTGCATTAAAACTTGCTGACTATGTGGTGACTGAAGCAGGATTTGGATCGGATATGGGGATGGAAAAATTCTTCAATATCAAATATCGCCAAGCAGGAATCAAAGCTGATTGTGTTGTATTGGTAGCAACTGTACGAAGTTTAAAATCTAACAGTGGTAAATATAACATTAAGCCGGGTCAACCCATTCCAAAAGAGATATCGGAATCTAATGTTGAATTACTTGAAATTGGCGCAGCTAACTTGGCATGGCATATCAATAATGCCAAAAGTTACGGTTTACAAGTCATTGTAGCTATAAATCGCTTTCCACATGATAGCGAAGAAGAACTTGCTTTCTTACAAAAATACGCGGTTGAACATGGCGCATTGGCGTGTGAAATTAGTGAAGTCTTTACACAAGGCGGTAAAGGTGCTGAAAAACTGGCTGAGCATGTTATCAAAGCTTGCGCTATGCCGAGTAAAATTCAATTGCCCTACCCAGATAACATGCCATTGATTGATAAGATTCAAACTATGGTAAAAAAATATGGTGCTAATAAAGCAAATTTATCCGCTAAAGCATTGGAAAACATTAAAGAGATCGAAGCATTGAAACTGGATCATCTGCCACTTTGTATTGCTAAAACTCCTATGTCAATTAGTGCTGATGCCAACTTAAAAAATGTCCCTACGAACTTTGATGTCGATATCAGTCATTTAGCCATATCCGCTGGTGCTGGTTTTATCCGAGTTTATGCAGGAAACGTCATGACCATGCCAGGACTTGGTACCAATCCAGCTTATAGGCAAATTGATATTGACAAAGATGGTAATATAATAGGTTTAAGCTAATGCAAGAAGTGATTATGCAAACCAAACAACAATATAAAGCATTTATAGATGAACAAAACTGTATTGGCTGTGGCAAATGTATTCGCGTTTGTCCAACCGATGCAATTGTTGGCAGTAAACAAGTTTTACATACCATTTTGCCACAATTATGTACTGCATGTAGTAATTGTATTAATACCTGCCCAACGGACTGTATTACTTTAAGCACATTAGGCGTGAGACTAAGTGACGCAGAAGAGTTACAGTTAACGCAGAAAAAGCAGCAACGGCTCAATCACAATCAGTTAGTTCCACCGACAATATTATTTCCTCGCACTGTGCCAGCAAGTAATACTCAAAATGTAGTAAACCAAACCGATCGAAAACAGTCGATTGCTGACGCGATTGCCAGAGTAAAAGCCAAAAAAAACCTCGCTAAGTAGCGAGGTTTTTTATTTAAGACTCAATGCCAACCAATTATTCATTCGGTTAACATCAAACATGTATTAGTCTTTATTGCCACTTCTGAATGCTCGTTTACGATCATTTTCAGTTAAATGACGTTTACGAATACGAATCGATAATGGTGTAACTTCGACTAATTCATCATCATCAATAAACTCTAATGCTTGTTCTAATGACATCTTAACAGGTGGTGAAAGCGTTGTCGCTTCATCGGTACCTGACGCACGCATATTGGTTAATTTTTTACCTGTTAAACAGTTAACCGTTAAATCATTTGATCGAGTATGAATACCAATAATTTGACCTTCATAAACTTCAGCACCATGACCTAAGAATAATTTACCACGATCTTGCAAGCTATAAAGCGCATACGCTAATGCTTTACCCGTACCGTTCGAAATCATTACCCCGTTATTACGCTGTCCAATTTCACCCGGACGCACATCATCATAATGACTGAATGTAGAATAAAGTAAACCGGTACCCGAGGTCATTGTCATAAATTCAGTTCTAAAACCGATAAGACCACGGCTTGGAATCACATAATCTAGACGTACACGTCCTTTACCATCAGGTAACATATTGGTTAAATCACCTTTACGTAAACCAAGTGCTTCCATCACTGAACCTTGATGTTGCTCTTCGATATCAAGCGTCACTTGTTCAAATGGTTCTTGTTTTTTACCGTCAATGTCACGATAAATAACTTTAGGGCGAGATACCCCTAGTTCATAACCTTCACGACGCATATTTTCGATTAATACTGATAAATGCAATTCACCTCGACCAGATACTCTAAATGCATCCGGATCTGGCGTTTCTTCTACACGAAGCGCAACATTATGCACGAGTTCTTTTCTTAAACGTTCCAAAATTTGACGTGAAGTGACATATTTACCTTCTTTACCGGCAAAAGGTGAACTGTTGACATTAAAGAACATCGTTACAGTTGGTTCATCAACACTTAAAGCAGGTAAAGCTTCAACACAACTATTATCACAAATCGTATCAGAAATACCTAACTCACCTAATCCGGTTAAAGCAATAATATCACCAGCTTCAGCAACTTCTGCTTCATAACGTTGCAAGCCTAAATGACCTAAAACTTGCCCTACTTTACCCGTTCGTTTATTCCCTTCACTATCAATAATAGTGACTTGTTGATTTGGTTTTACACGACCTCGTTTAATGCGACCAATACCTATAACGCCAACATAATTATTATAATCAAGTTGTGAAATTTGCATTTGGAATGGGCCGTCTAAATCAACTTTCGGTGGCTCAACATATTTTACAATCGCTTCGAATAATGGCGTCATATCTTCAGCCATATTTTCATGGTCAAGCCCTGCGATTCCCATTAAAGCTGAAGCATAAACAATCGGAAAATCTAATTGTTCATCAGTCGCACCTAAATTGACAAACAAGTCAAATACTTGATCGACAACCCAATCAGGACGCGCACCCGGACGGTCAACTTTATTAATAACAACGATTGGTTTTAAACCATGAGCAAACGCTTTTTGTGTCACAAAACGTGTTTGTGGCATTGGACCGTCCATTGCATCAACCAGCAATAGCACAGAATCCACCATAGACATAACACGTTCAACTTCACCACCAAAATCAGCATGTCCTGGGGTGTCAACAATATTTATACGGTAACCATTCCAGTCAATCGCTGTGTTTTTAGCTAAAATGGTAATACCACGCTCTTTTTCAAGCGCATTTGAATCCATTATTCGCTCGTTATCGTCACCACGCAAATTATCAAGCGTACCTGACTGTTTCAACAATTTATCAACCAAAGTTGTTTTACCATGGTCAACGTGAGCAATAATGGCTATGTTTCTTAAATTTTCAATCACAATTAAAATCCCAATTAGGAGACAGATTCTTTAGGCGCAATATTGTACACCTTTTTGATCCAAATGTTGATCTATATCATAAAGTTTCTTTAAAAGAGTACAATAAATTGATAACCATTTAGAATTTTTAAATTATATTACAAAAAATTAGATTATTAACACACTTCGGCATAAAACTGATCAGCAAACTCTTCTACTTTTGACCAATCTGTATATTCAATCATGGGTTTACTTACATCGGTATCACCTTTACCAAGCCACATAATAAAACGGATCATATTACGGTCAAACCAATTATATTGTGGATAATAAAGTGCCCCTGCAAACACAGCTTTGATGGTCGGTTTCCATAATATTTTAGCTAAAAACTTTCTGGTATATAAATTGGTTTCAGGGGTATTTTTATTGGGCTTTCTTGCCACCATATTCACCCCAAAAAATCCAGACTTTATTTGATTTAATTGCTGATAATGAGCATCAATAAATTTTTTCATTATTTTACTGTAAAAACCATAACGAATTGAACTTCCAAGTAGCACTGCTTGATAGGGTGTTAAATCGATTTTGGTATCCGGTAATAACTCAATCACGTCACAATCACACTTGTGACCCAAACGATTTTTTATTCGCTCCATAATTTTGAGTGTTTGTTTTTCGTGCGTAGTATAAAGTAACAAGACTTTAATAGCAGTGGTCATAACATTGCCTCTTTATTTTAAATATCGACTAATTATCAATATTACTTTTTTTATGATAAAAATTAACAAATTCGGGATGATTTCATGCAAAACTTTGATTATAGTATTAAGCTAATTTAACCAGACCGGAACTGAATATGACGATTTCACCTCCAAAACTGAGTGCAATTATTTTGGCGGCAGGAAAAGGCACACGGATGTATTCCAACCTTCCTAAAGTTTTACACAAAATCGGCGATAAACCGATGTTACAACATGTTATTGATACTGTTCAACAACTTAATCCCCATTATATCAATATTATCTACGGACATGGCAAAGATCAGCTTGAAAAGGCACTGGAAAATCAATCCGTAAATCTTGTTTTTCAAGCTGAGCAACTCGGAACAGGACACGCAGTCCAGCAAGCCATACCTTATATTCAAGATGAAGAAGATATTTTGATTTTATATGGTGATACGCCACTTATATCGGTTCAAACATTGCAAACTTTAATTGACAATAAACCCAAACAAGGTATTGCACTGTTAACCGTTAAACTGGATGATCCAACTGGCTATGGACGTATTGAGCGTAAAGATGGCAAAGTGACCGCCATTGTTGAACAAAAAGATGCCACGCCAGAACAGCAAAAAATTAATGAAATTAATACGGGTATTATGATCGTAACAGGAAAACTATTGAAAAACTGGTTATCTCGTTTAACAAATCATAATGCACAAAAAGAGTACTATCTGACTGATATTATCAATTTTGCTTATCAAGATGGATATGACATTATTACTGCTCACCCTATTGAACGATTTGAAGTTGAGGGAGTTAATAATCGTCTACAATTGGCCACGCTAGAGCGCCACTATCAACAGCAACAAGCGAAACGTTTACTTAATGCAGGCGTGACTCTACTTGATCCCGAACGATTTGACTTACGAGGTACACTTTCACATGGTATGGATGTCACCATTGATTGTAACGTCATTATCAAGGGTAATGTCAAATTAGGGAATAACGTCTTTATCGGTGCTGGATGTATCTTAAAAGACTGTATCATTGGCGATAATAGTGAAATTAGTCCTTATAGCATAATTGAAGATTCAATCATTGCAGAACAATGTACGATAGGGCCTTTTGCTCGATTACGTCCAGGCTCAAAACTCGATGAAAAGGCACATGTCGGCAACTTTGTTGAACTTAAAAAAGCCCATTTAGGCAAAGCCAGTAAAGCGGGTCATTTAAGTTACCTTGGAGATAGTGAAATAGGGAGTAACGTTAATATCGGTGCAGGCACTATCACTTGTAATTATGATGGTGCAAACAAATTTGAAACCATTATTGAAGACGATGTCTTTGTTGGCTCTGATACACAGTTAATTGCCCCTGTGAAAATTGGAAAAGGCGCAACCATTGCAGCAGGAACAACGGTTACTAGCAACGTGGGGGACAATGAACTTGTGGTAAGTCGTGTTAAACAAAGACAAATTAGTGGCTGGAAGCGACCTACAAAATCAAAATAGCGAGGAGTAAACTGTGTGTGGAATTGTCGGTGCCATTGCTAACCGTGATGTAGCAGAAATTCTGTTAGAAGGCTTAAAACGATTAGAGTATCGGGGTTATGATTCGGCTGGTCTTGCCATTATATCGCCACAAGGTGAATTACAAAGGGTAAGGCGAGTTGGAAAAGTCAATAAACTGAAAGAAGCACTTGATAGCAAACCATTAAAAGGCTCGATAGGCATTGCGCATACACGTTGGGCTACACATGGTGAACCGACAGAACACAATGCGCATCCCCATATTTCCGATTATATTGCTGTTGTTCATAATGGTATTATTGAAAACCATGAACCACTCCGTGAAAAGTTGATTGCTAAAGGCTATCAATTTCGCTCTGAAACAGATACGGAAGTTATTGCCCACTTAGTTCACGATATTATTTCAACTGATAATTGTTCATTATTTGATGCGGTAAAAAAAGCCATACCATTACTACGAGGAGCTTATGGTACCGTAATTATGGACATACGAAACCCTGACCAACTTGTGGCGGCTCGTTCCGGTAGCCCGTTAGTAATTGGTTGTGGTATCACTGAGCATTTTATTGCCTCAGATCAACTTGCTTTATTACCGGTGACTAACCAGTTTATCTATTTAGAAGAAGGTGATATTGCACTGATTACACACAAAACCGTTTCTATATTTGATAAAAATAACAATCAAGTTAAGCGCCCATTTGTCACTTCTGATGTTAAATATGATGCAGGAAGTAAAGCAGGCTATAACCATTACATGCAAAAAGAGATATACGAACAACCTAATGCAATCAAAAATACATTAGAAGGTCGTATACAGCATGGCAAAGTCAATTTATCCGAATTAGGCGAACAATCTAACACGATACTTAAGCAAGTTGAGCATATCCAAATTGTTGCTTGTGGTACCGCGTATAATGCTGGTATGGTTGCTCGCTATTGGTTTGAAGCATTAGCAGGGATTCCTTGTGATGTTGAAATAGCCTCAGAATTTCGCTATCGTAAACCTGCTAAGCGTAAAAATAGTTTATTTATTTCACTATCTCAATCGGGTGAAACCGCTGATACACTTGCCGCATTAAGGTTAGCAAAAGAAAATCACTATTTAAGCACCTTAGCCATATGTAATGTCGCTGCTTCAACGTTAGTACGTGAAGCCGAACTGGTATTATTAACCAAAGCAGGAGTTGAAATTGGTGTAGCTTCAACGAAAGCGTTTACCACTCAATTGACTGTATTACTACTACTTGTTGCCAAATTAGGCCGATTAAATCAAATGGCTCAAAGTACGGAACAAGCAATCGTCCATGCTCTCCAAACCTTGCCCAATCGTATTGAACAAGTACTCATGGCGGAACCGAAAATCAAAAAACTAGCCGAACAATTTGTTAATAAACATCACGCACTCTTTTTAGGGCGTGGCGAGCAATACCCAATTGCCATGGAAGCATCATTAAAATTAAAAGAGATCTCTTATATTCATGCAGAAGCCTATGCAGCAGGTGAACTAAAACATGGGCCTTTAGCCCTTATTGATGCCGATATGCCCGTCATAGTGATGGCACCCTCAAACGACATGCTAGAAAAGCTAAAATCAAATATTGAAGAAGTTCGGGCTCGGGGCGGTCAACTTTATGTTTTTGCCGAACAAGATGCAGGATTTATAAGCGATGATACAATGCATATCCTTAACCTGCCTTATATTGAAGAGTTAACGGCACCTATCTACTACACCGTACCGACACAATTATTAGCGTATCATGTGGCTTTAATCAAAGGCACAGACGTTGATCAACCTCGTAATTTGGCAAAATCGGTGACAGTGGAATAAGTTTCATTGTATTAAATGTGAGGACTTTGTGTATGGTTTTGATATCATCATCGTGCTCACATTAAATCAATTAAAAAAACAAAATGACCATCTCGAGTTGTTAAAATAGATTTTAGGGCAAGTTAATAATGGATGATCACTAAGTAAAGTAGCAAATTATCTGAATTTATCTAGGATGTCTATACACCGAATATTGTCTCAACATCAGTCCGAATCTATTTTATAGGTGTAACAAAAATACCCAGTATTCCAATAAAAAATATATTTGATTTTATTGAAATTTATTTTCGCATTTGTATAGTAAAATTCAGTTATACGTGTTGTACCTAAAATTTTATAGGTTGTAACGTTTTTTGGTTAACCCATCAAGATTGCCATAACTATAGTTTCTTTCATCAATCTTACGTTCTGATGGTCCTATTTTTTACTAAAAATAATGTTATAAACGAACAAAATTATCGACAGCATTATAAATCAAATATTAAGTTTTAAAGAATTGATTAAATTTTTTTATGATGAAAAAAAACACAATTTTTTATGGCAGAATGTGATTTTTATAACAAGATTTAGTTAAAAAAGAGTCATTTTCTTTGTTTTCTATTTTATATTAACCATAAAAATAAGGTTTTTTCATGAGTCAATCTGAAATTAACGCAGAATGGCAACCTACTGCCAGACCATTAAATAATAAAGATTTAAAAACATTAGTTTTGTCTTCTTTGGGTGGAACATTAGAATTTTATGATTTTGTTATTTATGCCCTGTATATTGACACTATTGTTAAACCTCTTTTTTTACCCCATACATTATCACCTTTAACTTTAGACCTTTTTGCATGGGGAATTTTTGCTGCTGGTTACTTGGTTCGCCCTGTTGGCGGTATCATCATGGCTCACTTTGGGGATAAAGTTGGACGAAAAAAAATGTTCACACTCAGCGTGGCAATGATGGCTTTACCGACGTTTATTATCGGTATTTTACCCACCTACGAAACCATTGGGATTTTTGCACCGCTGTTATTATTAGTGATGCGTATGTTACAAGGAGCAGCCATTGGCGGTGAAATGCCAGGCGCTTGGGTTTTTATTGCTGAACACGTGCCAAAACAACGTTATGGCTTTGGTGTTGGTACCTTAACTTCGGGCATTACTGGGGGTATTTTACTTGGTTTCATTGTGACCATTATTATTGACCTCTGTTTTAGTCAACAAAATATTTTAGATTATGCTTGGCGGATCCCTTTTATTGTTGGCGGTATTTTTGGTGTAATTTCAGTTTATTTACGTCGATTTTTATCTGAAACACCTATTTTTAAAGAACTCGCTGCCCGTAAAGCGATTGAAAAAAATATTCCTGTCATTACTGTTCTAAAAAAACATAAAACAGCTTGTTTGGTAGTAGCTCTGTTAACTTGGTCATTATCAACTGCAATTATGGTGGGTATTTTAATAACACCTGGTCGTATTGTTGGTGGGATGTATCATTTTGCTAATCTGGATTGGCGAATTGGTGGTTGTATTGCAGCATTAACCTTAACTATCGGTTGTGTTATTTCTGGTTGGTTAGAAGACAAACTGGGTACAACAAAAACAGTGATTATAACTTGGGGTGGTTTGGCAATAACAAGTATCTATTTTTATAGTAATTTATCATCAACTATTTCACTTACTCAATTATATTTAACTTGGGCAATATTTGGTTTATTTATTGGCGCTATCGCCATGACACCAATCATTGGAACAAGGACATTTCCACCTGCGATTCGTTATTCAGGGTTATCGTTTTCTTATAATTTAGCCTACGCGTTATTTAGTGCAATTACACCGACTTTAACTATTTATCTTTTAAGCCCCGACCATTTACTAGGTCAATATAGTTATCTTGGTGCAGGTATTTATATCTCGTTTGTTGCGCTAATTGCTGTTGCGGTGGGTTTCTATCCATTAGCAAAAAATGGTTGGTCCAATAAATCCAATATTAAATAAAAATATCAATAAAAAAGCAGGGCATATCCTGCTTTTTTATTCTATTTTAAATACAAACAGACCAACAATTAACGCATTGTGACAAATTCCTCAGCGGCGGTTGGATGAATGGCTATGGTATTATCAAAGTCTTTTTTGGTTGCGCCCATTTTGAGTGCTACCGCAAAACCTTGTAATATTTCATCCATACCATATCCAATACCATGAATGCCGATAATCTTTTCTTCCTCCCCAACACAGACTAATTTCATTCGACAAGGTTGACGATGTTGAGTCACAGCAGTATACATAGCGGTAAAAGTTGATTTATAAACTTTAACGTTTTCTTGTCCATATTGTAAAATCGCTTCGGGTTCTGTTAATCCTACGGTACCAATTGCTGGATGCGTAAACACAACAGTTGGAATATTGTGATAATCTAAATGTTCATCAGGTTTATTATTAAACAACCGTTCAGATAAGCGACGACCTGCTGCTACAGCAACAGGGGTTAAGGCTGTTGCGCCTGTATCATCCCCAACAGAATAAATACCGGCAACATTTGTATTTTGGTACTTGTCTACAACAACAAATCCGTTATCGTTAACCTTGATACCAGCCGCTTGTAAGTTCATATTTTGTGTAGCAGGTTCACGACCAATTGCCCAAATTACACAATCAACAGTATAACTTTCACCATTTTCAAGAGTTAATGTTAACGAGTTATCACTATTTTTAGTCACTGATTTCGGTATCGCAAAAGTGTGTAGTTGTTGACCTTCGCTGGCAATAACTTCCATTAATGTTTCAATGATAAGTGGATCAAAACTGCGTAACGGCGTCGCTTGGCGAATAAATTGATGAGTCTGAGCACCTAATGAATGTAATACGCTGGCTATCTCACAAGCAATGTAACCTGCTCCCACAACAGCAACACGTTTAGGTAATGCTTGTAGAGCAAAAAAACCATCAGATGTAATACCATGTTCAGCACCGGGAATATTAGGAATGCTTGGTTTTCCACCGACAGCAATTAAAATATGATCTGCTGTAAATTGTTCACCATTAACTTCAATAGTATGAGGATCAACAAATTTGGCATAACCATGAATGACATCAACTTTATTATTAGTTAATACACGGTCATAAGACTGATGTATTCGGTCGATATAAGCGTTGCGGCTAGCCAGTAGTTTATCCCAATTAAATTGATTAATAGTCGTATCGAATCCATAATCAGGACCATAATGATTGATTGCTTCAGCAATTTGAGCACCGTACCACATGATTTTTTTTGGCACACACCCCACGTTAACGCAAGTACCACCTAAAGATTTTGCTTCAATGAGTGCGCATTTTTTCCCATATGAAGCCGCTCGGTTTACCGATGCAATACCACCACTACCCCCACCGATAGCGATATAATCATAATGTTTAATCATTCAATATCCTTTATACTAATTGCCTTAATTTAATTACTAGCTTTGCATAAAGTGAATAATAAAAAAAGTATTTATTTTAAAATTTAATAATAGTTATTAACTATTAAAATTGATTATACGAAACATTTTAATTTACTCAAAATAATGGTTGTGTAACCATCAAATTGATCAATTAAAAAATAAGATAAAGAAAATGTGCTGTATAACACTTTTATTTGATAGGACAAAAATCAGCACATAATTATTCAAAAAATATGGCTGATTTTATCTATATTTTAATTTAATATTATCTAATGCACTGTCTTTTTGGTTTAACACGAACAGGTTTTAGATTTTCATTATCGATTATTTCTAAATTACATATATCATTCTTCATTTTAAAAATCACGTTATAATTTTTTGCTTCTTCAGCTAAAAACTGTAAGGTTTCTGCATAACAATATTCAGCATTTCCAATATTATAATGACTTTCAATCGAAACATATTTATTTGCTGGTACTTTAGCGCTTAGTTCTGGATTGGCTTCAGCAAAAATAAAAATACTAGATTCAGGATAATAATAACCAATTTCTTTGAAATCTTCACATTTATTAGAATCAGGGTCGATAATATTTAAACTAAAGTGAACCGGTGGTTTAGTTTTATTGCCAAAATCAGATGAAAATTCTAAATGAGGATCATTATTTTTAGCTGTATAAATGTATTCAGATTTAGAAGTACTACATCCCACTAAAAGCATTAAAATTAATATAGAAGTTAGTTTATTAATCATTAATTATCCTTATCTAAATTGACACTTAACAGTTTATCTAAAAATTCATTAATTTTTTCGTCAGTATCAGTAAAACTTGCCGAAGAGAGAGTAAACAAGCTACCATTAGAACGATTATTGTATTTTATTGAACCAACTCGTTCTTCGTTCGTATTTAAAACATCGACATACATATATGATAAATAAGTCGGTATATTAATCGCTTTTAATATGGTATAGCTTAGTGTATATGTGCAATCATTTAAATTTTCTTTATTTACCAATTTATTACTAATATTTAATGTATTAAGTTTATTAGAAATGATTTCACCTGCTTTGTCATAAGAACTTATCGTACTGACATCTTGATAAATACACACATTATTTAATTCAGAAATATTCGAAATGGGTTCAATATTAGCAGAGGGATTTTTAAATGATACACTACAACCAGTTATCAGTGTTGACATGATTGCAATTACTACAATATTTCTTTTCATAGATTTCCTTAACAAAATTTTATAATTTTAAGAAATATTATAATAAATACAATTAATTGTAAATTTAATAATGCAGAGAATTTGTCTATATATTAAAAAATTATATTGATTAAAATTAAAAAGGCTACTTAATATAGTAGCCTTTTCTAAATACTCTCTTACTATTTATTTTTTATCGTGTTAATAATATTGGTAGTTGAACAACCATCTTCAAAATTAAGTACTTCAACTATCCCACCAGCATCTAAAACCTCTTTAGCGCCGGCTATATTTTCGGGCTTATAATCCCCGCCTTTTACTAGAACATCCGGTAAAATTTTGGCAATCAAACGTTTAGGGGTGTCTTCCTCAAATGGTACAACCCAATCAACAGAATTTAATGCGCCTAAAACAATCATTCTTTGCAGGAGAGGATTTATTGGTCTTGAATCACCTTTTAATTTTTTTACCGAAGCATCACTATTTACTGCAACGATTAAACGGTCACCTAATTTTCTAGCATTAGCAAGATAAGAAACATGCCCTGCATGCAAAATATCGAAGCAACCATTGGTCATAACAATTTTCTCTCCACGTGTGCGAGCTTTTCTAACTTCTTCTTCTAATTCTGCTTCAGTCATCACACCAAATCCATCATCTACTCGCGCATGTATAGCATTACTTAGCTCAACTTGTGAAACAGTTGAAGTACCTAGTTTACCAACAACAATGCCAGCTGCTGTATTAGCTAAGTAGCAACTTTCTTCTAAAGATTTTCCAGCAGCAAGAGATGCGGCAAGAGTGGCAATCACTGTATCACCAGCACCAGTGACATCAAATACTTCTTTAGCTAGAGTCGGTAAATGATAAATAGGTTTATCTAATTGTAATAAGGTCATACCTTTTTCACTTCTAGTCACTAATAATGCTTTTAGATCAAATTGCTTAATAAGTTGATAACCTTTTTCTACAATTTCTTCTTCTGATTGACAAACACCAACAACTGCTTCAAATTCTGACATATTCGGCGTTAATAACGTAGCCCCACGATAGCGTTCAAAATCAGTACCTTTGGGATCAACTAAAATAGGTACATTTGCTTGATTAGCAAGCTTAATCATTGATTGAACAGAAGATAATGCACCTTTAGCGTAATCAGAAAGCACCATGACTTTATAATTTGGCAGAGCAGTTTTTATACGGTCTAGCATAGAAGCACTATCCACATCAGTAAATGCTTCTTCAAAATCAATTCGAATCAATTGCTGATTACGAGATAGAACTCTTAGTTTTGTAATAGTTGGATGGGTTGAAACCGTAACAAAATCGCAATGTACCTGATGTTTGGTTAATTGTTCATCAAGAATCTTAGCGGGTTCATCAATACCAGTCAGACCAATCAATCTTGCATTGCCACAAAGTGAAGTAATATTCATAGCAACATTAGCTGCCCCACCAGGTCGTTCTTCAAGAGAATCAATTTTTACTACTGGTACAGGAGCTTCAGGTGATATCCGATTGGTACCACCATACCAATAGCGATCTAACATAATATCACCAATGACTAAAACATGGGCTTGATTGAAATCAGGTAATGATATTTTCATTATGAAGAGTTATCCTTTACTTGTCATTAAAATTATTGTTTGTAACTAGTGCTGCTAAACCTCATTATCATCTTCCTCTTTTTTACGAGGTTGATAAAAACGAGCAAAAAAAGTTCCAATTTCAAATAGCAAACAAATTGGTATAGCTAATAATATTTGTGAAAACACATCTGGCGGTGTGACAAACATAGCAACAGCGAACACTGCTACAATTATATAGGGACGTTTCTTTTGTAAACTTTTGGGTGTGGTGATGCCTGTCCAACAGAGTAATATGATGGCGACAGGAACTTCAAAAGCGAATCCAAATACCACAAATAAAGTCATGACAAAATCTAGATATTTTGTGATATCGGTATTGATTGCCACATCAACCGGTGCGGTGTGGATGAAAAAATAAAATGCGAGAGGGAATACTACAAAATAAGCAAATGCAATACCAATATAAAATAGTAATGTGCTCGATATAATAAGGGGAATAACTAAACGTTTTTCATGTTGATATAACGCAGGTGCAACAAATCCCCATACTTGATAAAGCACATAAGGAATTGAGATAAAAATCGCCACTACTGCCGTTAATTTAATTGGTGTAAAAAAAGGAGCAGCAATATCAGTTGCAATCATGCTACTACCCGTAGGTAATTGACTAATTAAAGGATTAGCAATGATGTGATAAATATCATTTGAAAAATAGAGAAGACAGGTTAAAACTAATAAAATGCAAATAATACAACGTAAAAGTCGTGTTCTGAGTTCAACAAGATGTCCAATTAAAGGTTGAGATGCGTCGTCAGTCATGATTTGTCTTTATTTGGGTATTCAATATCAGTTAGGGTTGCAGAATCTATCTCTTTTTGTAACGATTCCGTTACACGTTTTAAGTCATCAATCGATTCTTGAATTTCAGGTGTTAAGTTTTTTAAACCACTTTGTTCTGCTTTTTTTAAACTATCTTGTAACTCTTGTAGTTTAAGCTCTTTATTTAGTTCAAGTTGAACGGTTGCCGACATTCGTCGTAATACTTTAATCCAACCTGCTACTGTTTTAATTGCGATAGGCAAACGCTCTGGCCCTAATACCACCAGTCCAATAATTAATACTAATAATAATTGACCAAAGCTGATATCAAACACAACCTACTCTTTTTTAGTCGTTTGTTCATCGTTAGATGAATCGAAATTTTCAACTTTATCGGGTTGTTCTGAGGATGTTTTGTTATCATCATCATTCATCGCTTTTTTAAAGCCTTTGATTGAGGCACCAAGATCCGAACCCAATGAGCGTAACTTTTTTGTTCCAAACAGTAATACAACAACTGCGATTAGTATGAGTAATTGAGGCAAGCTTGGCATCATGATAATTATCTCCGACGTCATTTGTGATTTGATTATACACTTAAATAATAAGATTCCCAAATACCTGATCTAATGAAAAATCAGCATATACGTAAATAATGCACTAAGTATCCCTATTAAGCTGTATAAAATTCGTTCGCGTTTTTTTCGACACGTTAGTTCGTGATTAATCTGTTTAATTTGATGATTCATCTGCTTTGTTATACGTGCATAATCATTAAGTTTTGCAGGCAGCTCGGGCAAAAGCGTTCGCCATTGCGGTAATGAAGTCCATGCTTGTTGGATAATTTTTTTAGCACTATATTTATCTTCATACCATTTTTCTAAAAATGGTTTAGCGGTTTGCCATAAATCGAGTTCCGGATAAAGTTGACGTCCTAAACCTTCAATATAAAATAACGTTTTTTGCAGCAAGATTAATTGTGGTTGAATCTCCATTTCAAATCTTCTAGCAACATCAAATAATTTTAGTAAAATTTGTGAGAATGAAATTTCAGCCAACGGTTTTGCAAAAGCAGGTTCGCATACGTTGCGCATAGCCATTTCAAAAGCAATTGGATCGGTAGATTCAGGAACCCAACCCGATGCAATGTAGGTTTCGGCAATTTTGCGATAATCTTGATTAAAAAAGGCTAGAAAATTCTCAGCAAGATAGTGCTGGTCATCTTCCGTTAACATACCAATAATAGCGCAATCAATTCCGATATAACGGGGATTTTTCGGCTCGGTAATGTCAACAAAGATATTACCTGGATGCATATCAGCATGGAAAAAATTATCTTTGAAAACCTGTGTAAAGAAAGCTTGAACCCCTCGTTCAGCAAGTAGCTTCATATCAATGTTATGTTTTTTGAGTGTCTGAATATCCCCAATTGGCACACCTTTAATGCGCTCTTCAACTAAGACATTTTCTCGACAAAACTCTTGATAAATGTAAGGTATATATAATATGTTGCTATTAATAAAATTGTCACGTAACCGAATGGTATTATAAGCTTCTTGTTGTAAATCTAACTCTTTCATTAAGGTAAGTTCATAGTCACGTACAATTTCAATTGCTCGTAACTTTGCGCCGAACTTAATGCGTTTAGTAAACTGTTTGGCAAGCCAATACATTAAAGCAATGTCCGCTTTTATGACTGGTATAATGTTAGGACGCAATACTTTAATGACAATTTCAGCTTGGCTACGTTTTAATATGGCTGTATGAACTTGTGCAATCGATGCCGATGCCAATGGCTGCTCATCAAAATTTGAAAAATAATGATCGATTGGCTGACCTAGGGCTTTTTCAATTAATTGTTTTGCCACTTTACCGTCAAAAGGATCTACTTGGTCTTGTAATTTGGCTAAACTGTCTGCAATATCTTTTGAAAGCACATCTCGACGGGTTGAAATCATTTGACCAAACTTTATCCAGACGGGTCCAAGCTCTTGTAATGCTTGACGTAATCGCTCACCAATTTCTTCATGTTTTGCTTTTGGTCTTATCCAAAATAAGCATGATATCAAAATTGGTAACCACTTTGAAAATCGGTTTGTTGGCAATAATTCATTTAATTGATATGCACGAAAAACGGTTAATATTTTATAGAGTCTGAAAAATGTCATTAGATTTCATCGCTTAAAATTTAAAACCAGTATGTAACGCCACAATACCACCTGTCATGTTGTGATATTTGACATCTACAAATCCTGCATCTTCCATCATTTTTTTCAATGTTTTTTGATCAGGATGCATCCGAATTGATTCGGCTAAATAACGGTAACTGTCAGCATCATTCGCAATAACTTTGCCCATTAACGGTAACATAGTAAATGAATAAAGATCATAAGCTTTATTTAAAATTGGGTATTGCGGTTTGGAAAATTCAAGAATTAATAAACGACCACCAGGTTTTAATACTCGCCACATGGATTGTAACGCTTTATTTTTGTCAGTCACATTGCGTAGACCAAAAGAAATGGTAATACAGTCAAAAAAATTGTCCGCGAAAGGTAACTCTTCAGCGTTAGCTTGCACATATTCAATATTTTTAAATAATCCTTTGTCTCGAAGCTTTTCTCGCCCAACTTTTAACATGGATTCATTGATATCAGCAAGCACTACCAAGCCATCATCGCCAACTAATTGGGAAAATTTAGCGGTTAAATCTCCAGTACCACCGGCAAGATCTAAAACCTTTTGACCTTTGCGTACACTGCTATATTCAATGGTAATTTTTTTCCAAATACGATGAATTCCAAATGACATCAGATCATTCATCACATCATATTTGTCAGCAACAGAATGAAAAACATCTGCAACACGTTTAACTTTATCTTGTTTTAAAACTTGCGTAAAACCAAAATCTATTTTTTCTTGATTATCGTTATTTTGTTTGTCAGAAGATTGAGACATAAAATTTACCCATCACAAAGATTTAGGTTATTTTAACATAAGCCAGAATAAATGTGATGAACTAAATCAATAACCTTTCAACCATATTAGATACGGTTTCAAAATATTCTAATGATGAAAGTTTTGGGTCAAAATCTTTTTCATGAATGACCAAATCAAAATGATAACTTTCTTTCAAGGCATTTAAAACTTGATGCTCTTTATCAAAGACTTGTTGATAATAATCTGCTAACGAATCAAAATCGATTGAAGCAAACAGTAATTTATTAGCCTGTACTTCAGCACTCGATATGCGTTCAACATGTAACATTGCAATTTTAAGGTAATCAGCCTCACTTAAATAACGCTTATTATGTGAGTTAGTTAATTCTCGCTCAATATAATTAATGTAGCCATTTGATACATATTGAGTGTTATAAATATTAGCGAGTTGTATTGGAAGTTCTTTAAATATTCCTTGACCAATAATCGCCACTTTTTTGACAAAAAAAGGCTTGGCAGCTTGTGCAATAAAAGACCAATTTTGATAGGGGTTTTCGCGTATTTGAGTAGCACTAATTTTCATAAAGTTGCGATCAGCATCGATAATTATTGCTGGGCAACCGAAATAAAGCTCATGATTTTTTACATCTTGAGGTTCACTGGTAAATATAACCGTTGGTTTAATTTTATATTCATTCAAAATAAGTTTGACACGATCACTCCAATCTTTCCAGCCATTTGGATAAGATTGGATTCCAGCTTCATCTAAAACATGAATATGAATATTATGACGGTCTTTGAAGGTTTCTTTCAACCATGTGAATCGATCACTGACTTTGGGTTGTTTTGATAAATGGCTTTTGTCAAACAGTTGTTGATCACGTAATTCTTCACAGCCAAGAAAAATATGTAATTCATTGACCTGACTCATCGCTTTTTCAATTAAATATATATGTCCACTATGTAGAGGATAAAACTTACCAAAAATTAAACCAACTTTATGTTTAGACTCCATACCACTTACCAATGCATTTAAAACTTGTTAACAATGTACAGAAAAAAAATTCATTTTCTAACCAATTGATGCTAATTAACATATACAATATTTAAGCAAATATCATTATTAACCGCTTACGTTATTGATGATTTCAGCAAAAATAACGTAAAGATAAATTTTAGTTATAATGTAGATAATAAAATGCCCGTTGCAACAGAAATATTTAATGCAGCCATATTATCATTACCGTGTAAATGAACAACCACATCAGCACATTCTATCAGTTTTCGATTAATTTGTTGAAAAATAACGATAGCGACTTTTTTATTAAAATTAATTTGGTGTAACTCAATTGATTTAATTGACTTAATCGGACATGGTAGTAACGCTACAATTTGGTAATCATGTCGTTTTAGTATCTCAAGCGAAGCAACAAAATCATCACTTTTAATCGACTCAATCGCTTCAATCCCGCCTTCCGCAATACGCATTGCTGCACCACTATTAAGTAAATTAGTCTGACGCAATATGACACCATTTACCCCATAGAATGCCGCACTTCGAATAATCCCACCTAAGTTATGGGGATTATTCACATCATCAATTGCTAATACACAATCATTATTTTTTCCGTTATTTTTTTCGATATAATCAAATAATGTGACTGGTATTCGTTTTTTAACGATTAAACAGATTCCACCATGATGTTCAGTTTGGGTTATTTTAGTAATTTGTTCGGTCGATACTACGTCATATCCTAAACGTTGATTGACTAACCAGCTGATTAAATCTTTAAACTGATAGGTCATATCTTGAGTAATAAATAATTTGACGATAGCTGAACGTCGATGTTTGAAAACAGCTTTACAACTGTTTTCACTATAAACCAGAGTTTCTTCTTTACGTTGTCGGTATTCATCATAACCATAAGTCGGCGTTTGCTCATTATCACGAACTTTTTTCTGCCATGGCGAATCATGCTCGACAAATTGACCATACTTAAATTTATTTGATTCTAATTCACGATTCAGTTTTTCTGTCACTGTTTTATTCGTTTTAGGTTTAAATACTTCAATACGGTCATTCACAGATTGTCTAATTTTGTTTTTAGACTGAAATGAATCTTTTTTAAAATTATCTTTACGACCAATCATTCTTTGCTGAGTGGAATGAGAACGTTTTTGGGGTTCACTATTTTTTGCATAAAAAATGGTTGGCTTATTTTTTTCAGTATTATTGTTCATTTCAATCTCACTTTTAGTCTGTTACCGCGTACGAATGGTTGGGGCTATCTTATCTAAAACACCGTTAACAAATTTGTGACTATCAGCTGCACCAAATGTTTTTGTTAAATCGATTGCTTCATTAATCACGACTTTGTACGGAACATCTTGGCGTTTGGTTAATTCATAAAGCGCAATTCGCAATATTGCTAATTCGATTAGACCAAGTTCTTCAACTGTACGTTCAGTGAGATACGGCGCCATCTTATCATCTAACTCTGCTGTATTTTTACCTACACCATTTAAGAGTTCTCGAAAATACTTAGAGTCAACGCCTTTCATATCTTGTTCTGCAATAAAACTTGTCTCAACATCGGCAAGATCATTTCGGGAAACTTGCCAAGAGTATATCGCTTGAACCGCACACTCTCTTGCTCGACGACGAGGATTGACTGATGCCACTAACTTACTCCTTAATTGCTTTAATTACGTTTAGCATTTCAAGCGCAGTTAATGCTGCTTCAGCACCTTTATTACCCGCTTTTGTGCCTGCACGTTCGATAGCTTGTTCAATAGATTCGGTTGTTAAAATACCAAATCCAACTGGGATCGAATAATCTAGGCTTGCACTTAATAAACCTGAACTTGACTCGCCAGCAACAAAGTCAAAATGCGCTGTACTACCACGAATCACTGTTCCTAATGCAACTATTGCATCATATTTTTTGGATTGCGCTGCAACTTTTGCCGCTAGTGGGATTTCATAAGCACCAGGAACCCATATGACGGTAATGTTTTTATCATCGACTTGTCCAATACGTTTTAGTGCATCGGTAGCGCCATTAACAAGACTCTCATTTATAAAATGATTAAAACGAGCCACAATAATGGCAACTTTTGCTTTTGGTGCGATAACTTTAGCTTCAATAGTTTGCATACTAATTCCTTATCAATTGATTTTTAAATGCAATTTCACTATCTTTATTCGTGAAAAAATAACTATCAAATTGTATCACAAACTGCAGACTTCTCCTATTAGCAAATAACGTTACATACAAGATCTTTACTTCAAATTATCTTTGATCAAAAATGATTTTAATCAAGTAAAACGTTACAACTAAATTTAGATTGATAACAACTAGTTATAAAAAAAACAATTTAATAGATTTGTTTAAATTGACAGTCCTTTTACTAGATTAAATTGATTTAATAGGTTATTGAATGTCTCACAATGAATTAAAATTAATTTTTATTTCTTGCAAGCAATTTTCAACGAATTACAATAATCATTAGAATTTATTTAGAGGTAATTTCGATGTATATTGATAATATTCGACATGAGTTAAATCAAGCTGTTGATGTTTTAACTAATTTTATTTCCAACAATAAAAATCTTGAACATATTCAAGATGCCGCAATCTTAATTGCGGAATCATTTAAACATGGCGGTAAAGTGCTATCATGTGGTAACGGAGGTTCTCACTGTGATGCAATGCATTTTGCTGAAGAGTTAACCGGACGGTTTCGTGATAATCGCCCAGCTTATCCAGCTATCGCAATATCCGATGTCAGTCATATTTCGTGTGTGGGTAATGATTTTGGATTTGATTCAATTTTTTCTCGTTATGTTGAAGGTGTAGGACAAAAAGGCGATGTACTGTTAGGTATTTCAACTTCAGGGAACTCAATTAATGTATTAAAAGCAATTGAAGTTGCAAAGCAAAAAGGAATGAAAATCATCACATTAACCGGAAAAGATGGCGGAAAAATGAATGGGCTTGCCGATGTTGACATTCGTGTCCCTCATTTTGGTTATGCTGATCGGGTTCAGGAAATTCATATTAAAGTAATACATATTTTAATTTTATTAATTGAAAAAGAGATGAGCAAATAAATGTGCGAATTATTGGGCATGAGTGCAAATGTACCAACGGATATCTGTTTTAGTTTTACCAGTTTAGTCAAACGAGGGGGCGACAAAGGTCCCCATAAAGATGGGTGGGGTATTACTTTCTATGAAGGTAAGGGATGCCGTACATTCAAAGATCCTGAACCTTGCAGTTATTCGCCTATTGCCAGACTTGTTCAACAGTATCCAATAAAGTCCAAAGCAGTCATAGCCCATATTCGCCAAGCAAATCGAGGAGGTGTAGCACTTGAAAATACACATCCCTTTACGCGTGAGTTATGGGGAAAAAATTGGACTTTTGCCCATAATGGACAATTAACCGGTTATGAAGATCTCGATATGGGGATATTTGAACCTGTAGGTCTTACTGATAGTGAATATGCCTTTTGCTACCTAATTAATCAACTCCATCAGAAATATCCTCAAAAACCCAATAATGATATCGAAGTGTTCAGTTGTATCAAGCAATGCGCAGATAAACTAAGCCAACTTGGGGTATTTAATATGTTACTCTCTGACGGTCAATATGTTTTTGCTTATTGCTCAACTGATTTACATTGGATAACCCGCAAAGCACCTTTCGGGAAAGCTAAACTTCTTGATGAAGATGTTGAAATTGACTTTCACAAACATACTACGCCTAATGATATCGTCACAATCATTTCGACTTTACCCTTAACTTCCAATGAAACATGGTTCAAATTAAATACAGGAGAAGCGATTTTATTTAACAAAGGTGAGATTAACCAATTTTCTTCATTTTAACTCGTGGCATTGGAGGCTCATCTTTAAATTGAAATTGTAGATAACCAAAGGTTATCAATCCTATTAACGTTAATATTATCCATGGTAAATGTGGAAACCCTATTCGTATAGCAATATCATATAGCCAGCCGGCACCGGTATAACCTACAAATCCTCCTATAGCAAGCCCTAACCGACTAAACCCCATATAGCTACCTTTTGCTTTGGGATTGCTAAGCACTGTAGATAAAGTTTCCCTTGCCGGTTCAGCAATAATGGCACCTAAATAGAATAAAGCAATTAATGAAAGTAGTATTGATAATTTTGTTGTAAAACCAATGATTATAAATCCAAATGACATTAATAACAGACCAAATTTGAGACGCTGATCTAATCTAAAATATCGTTCACTAAATCTTGCAAGCGGATATAACAATATAAGGGATAAACCAGCTTGAATTGCATACATCCATTTAACATAACTTGGACTACCTGAAATGTTGGTAATAGTTAAAGGCAGCATTAACATAATCTGTACCCATAACACATAATAACCAGTTAAAGTAAGAACATAACGGGTAAATTTTTTATCTTTTAATACCATTTTTATACCATTAATGATAGGTGCTTTACCAATTGAAATATGATAAGCAGGTAAAAAGAAGATATTAAACATCCCACACAAAAAGAATATAAAGGCACCACACCAACAAACTAAGTGAAAATCATAATCAATTAAAATCCCACCGATAAGTGCGCCAATAACGGCACCAGCATTGTCTTGTATCATTAATAATGATATGAATTTACCTCGTTCGTGAGGTCTAGTAAATTTTATGGTTAATCCCATTCGAGGTGGATCAAATAACAGTCCCCCCAATGCAGACAATAAGCAAGATACAAGTAATAACCAGTGTTCAGTTGCTAAAGCCATTGAAATAAAGCCAATCGACCGCAAAAACATACCAGTTATGATCATGGGTTTTGCACCAAATCGATCAGCGATAGCACCACCAATAATACCAAACCCTTGTTGAACAAATTGCCGAAATCCCAATGCAAATCCCACAAATAATGCACTCCAACCTATTTCACTTACAAAATGAGTTGAAACAAGTGGAAAGACAATATAAAACCCCAATACAATAAACAAATTATCAAATAATAATATTTGCCTACCTGTTTTCCGTATTTGGGATGGAATTGGCATTTATTTTAACCTTTCAGCTAAGTAACCTTGATAGTCAGGAATCTCAATTTCAACTTCTTGCATGAAAATAGAGGATTGAATCAATGCGTTAGCGGTTGCTTGATTAGTCGCAACCGGAATATTCCAGACTGTTGATAAACGAAGTAAAGCTTTAACATCAGGATCGTGTGGCACTGCATTGAGTGGATCCCAAAAAAAGATAAGAATATCAATTTTTCCTTCGGCAATTAGTGCCCCAATTTGTTGATCGCCACCCATAGGACCGCTAAGCATAGGTTTAATATTTAGACCTGTTTCTTTTTTAATTAATGTCCCAGTGGTTCCGGTACCACATAAATGATGATGTGAAAGCTCGTCTCGATTTCGTTTACACCAATTTAATAATGATTCTTTTAAGTGATCATGTGCGACTAAAGCTATATTTTTCTTTGCAGGAAGTTGACGAGTGGTATAACGCATAATGTTGTCCTAATCTATTATTATCTTGTCTGTTTTTAGCAGAGTATATAATAAAATACAAGTTTTATTTGATTGAATTAGAGACAATAAAAAAGGCACCGAAGTGCCTTCCAAAGTATTAAATTGCAATCAATTAGAATTGATAAATTAAACCAAGTGCAACGGTATCTTTTGTTGTCGCTTTAATTTCTGATTTGCTAAATGTGCTATTATCATATAGAGCACGACGTGCACCAATATCATCTTTATCTAATAAATTGATTTTGTAATCAACAATAGCTTGTAAGTTTTTGTTGAATGCATAAGTTAAACCAACATCAACATATTTAACAAGGTCATTACCTTTAAGCCCTGCATCACCTGATAAGCTTGAAGCATCTTTAACTTTATGTTGAACATATGCAACTGATGGAGTTAAACGACCAATATCGAAGTCAATTCCATATTGTGCAACAAGTTCAAAACCTTTAGTTTTTAAATCATCCGCATTGCTAGTAGACGATCCATTATCCCAACCATATTTTTGTTTACCTTGAATATAAAGCGCAGCTAAATACACATTATTATTGTCGTATTTAATACCTGCTGACCATGCTTTAGCATCTTTGTGACCACCTGTTTGAGCATAACCAGCACCGACAGATAAACCGGTATCAAGTACATCCCAATCAATAACAGAACCCCATGCTTCAGCGCTATCATGTCCATTGTTATGGTCAACTGTATTTAATTTACGAGTTGAGCTATTGTCACCATTATCTGCATATTGAACAGCAAAACGTAAACCATCTACAAGACCAAAGAAGTCTGAGTTACGGTAAGTCGCTACAGCTTTAGTACGTGCAGTTAATGCATAAATATCATTATTTGATGCATCACCACCAAACTCTGGTAAAACGTCGGTATAAGAAGTTAAGGTTTTTAGTACACCGTCATTACGACCATAATCAAATGAACCAAAATCACCAAAGTTTAAACCAGCAAATGCATAACGAGTTTCATTATCCGCATCTTTACCCGTTTTCGCTTCATATTCCCAACGTCCATAACCAGATAGCCAGTCAGTAACTTGAGTTTGACCAGACATACCTAGACGTGCAGTCGTTTTATCACCTTCGCCTGTTTGGTTATTACGGTCAGTAATATAATTTAATGCATAAACTCGACCATAAAAGTCAACTTTATTACCGTCTTTATTCCACACTTCAATAGAAGCGCTTGCTGTACCTGCAATTAAAAGCGCAGGAATAGCGATTGCTAATAGATTACGTTTCATTTTGTTACCCTCGTAGGTATTTATTATTAAAGATGCAAATTAATTTGCTCTCGACCAATAAATAATCGCTAATATTTAGCGACTATATTATTTCTGTGATATCTAACGTTAGATATAGAATTTTTATGCTTATATTGTATATATAATTATGGTAGTAAAGTAATCTTTACTTGTTTAAAGCTATTTTAGTCTCTGCACTAAATTAGTTTTAAGCATAAAATGTGTTTTTAGACGGAAAAGTGTTTAAATGGCGATAAAAAAGGCACCTAAGTGCCTTTTTTCAAGATACAAAGAGGAAATTAGAATTGGTAAATTAAACCAACACCCAATACATCTTTTGTACCTGGATTATTAACTTTCTTATGACTACGATTTTTAACTGTATTCATTTCAGCACCAATGTCTTTATGGTCAAGTAGATTAAATTTATATTCTACAATAGCACTGAAATTTTTATTAAGATCATAAGTAGCACCTACAGACACGTATTTAGCCATTGGTGAGCTGCTGTCTCTATTATAAAGTTTATGGCTCGCTGCAGATTGATATCCATTACGAATTTTATGATTCACATAAGCTACAGAAGGTGTTAAACGACCAACTTCTAACTCGATACCATACTGAGCAACTAATTCAAAACCTTTAATTTTGATATCTGCTTCTTCCCCGTGGTGATTGATATAACTATCTTTCACTTTACTTTGGAAGTAGTTAGCACCTAAGTATAAATTATAGTTATCATACTTGACACCTGTTGCCCAAGTACTATGACGTAAATCTTTAACAGTTGATTGAGCATAACCAGCACCAGCAGTTAAGCCTGTATCAAATAAACGCCATTCTAAATTTGCACCATATGCCTCACGACTTTTATCTTTTTTGATAGAGTCCGTAGTATCTGAATTATCACCATTATCAGCATATTGTAATGCAAAGCTAATGTCATCATATAAACCGAATAGGTTATTATTACGGTAAGTCGCTACAGCTTTAGTACGAGCAGAAAGCACGTTCCAACCATTGTTAGATGCATCGCCACCAAATTCTGGTAATACATCGGTATATGCAGTGATTGCTTTTAATACGCCATCGTTACGACCATAATCGAAAGAACCTAAATCACCAAAATTTAATCCAGCAAATGCATAACGTACTTCATTGCTAGAATCTTTACCTGCTTTAGCTTCATATTCCCAACGACCATAGCCAGATAACCAGTCAGTAATTTGAGTTTGACCAGACATACCTAAACGAGCAGATGTATCATCACCTTCGCCTTCTTGACCACGATCAGTGATGTGGTTAGCAGCTTTTACTCGACCGTAAAAGTCAACTTTGTTGCCATCTTTATTCCAAACTTCGATAGATGCATTTGCGCCAGCAGCAGCTAAAAGTGCTGGAATAGCGATTGCTAATAGATTACGTTTCATTTCTTACCCTCATGGTTGTTTTTTTAAAAGACACTTCATAAAAAAATGAGTGACTATTTTTGTACAATGATTATTCATCCAAAAATAATATTTCTATTATTTTCATCTACTTTTTACAGTACCGTAAATTATGTATAAAAATTTTTTAAAAGCAAGTGAACTTTTCGTTAATTATGATGTCTAATAACTAAAATTAGCTCGTTTGCCTATTATTTATACATTTTTTGCTTTTTACTTAATTTGCGATTTATCATAACTGCCAAAAATTGTTACCTAATTTTATTCGGTTAAAAATTTGCATTTCGTGGTGTTCTTGGGAATGGGATGACATCCCTTACGTTTTGTACACCAGTGACATAAACAATTAAGCGCTCAAATCCAAGACCGAATCCAGAATGAGGAACAGTACCATATCGACGTAAATCACGGTACCACCAATAATCTTCTTTTTTAAGCCCCATTTCGTCCATGCGCTTATCTAACATATCTAAACGCTCTTCACGTTGCGATCCGCCAATGATTTCGCCAATACCTGGCGCTAACACATCCATTGCAGCCACAGTTTTACCGTCGTCATTCATACGCATATAAAATGCTTTGATATCTTTTGGATAATTTTTAACAACGACTGGCGCTTTAAAATGTTGTTCAGCTAAATAACGCTCATGTTCTGATGCTAAATCGATTCCCCAACTCACTGGATTTTCAAATTTGGCATCACAGTTTTGTAAAATAGTAATGGCATCGGTGTAATCAACTTGAGCAAAATCGGCATTAATAAAGTTTTCTAAACGATTAATTGCCTCTTTATCGATATGCTGAGCAAAAAATTGCATATCATCAGCACGTTTTTCAAGTACGGTTTTAAAGACATACTTCAACATATCTTCTGCAAGTTTTGCATTATCATTCAAATCAGCAAACGCAACTTCAGGTTCCATCATCCAAAATTCAGCTAAATGGCGTGTTGTATTGGAATTTTCAGCTCTAAATGTTGGCCCAAAAGTATAAACTTTAGACAATGCACAAGCATAGGTTTCTGCATTTAATTGCCCTGATACCGTTAAAAAAGCTTCTTTTCCGAAAAAATCTTTATCAAAATCGACTTTCCCCTTGTCTGTTTTAGGCAGATTTAACATATCAAGAGTGGAGACTCGGAACATTTCACCTGCACCTTCAGTATCTGATGCGGTAATAATTGGCGTAGAAAGCCAAAAAAAGCCTCGTTCATCAAAAAACTGGTGAATGGCTTGCGCTAATGTATGACGCACACGTGTAATCGCGCCAACAATATTGGTTCTTGCTCTTAAATGAGCAACTTCTCGCAAATATTCAATTGAGTGACGTTTAGCAGCCATTGGGTACGTTTCAGGATCATCAACAAAGCCATAAACCTCAACTTGTGTTGCTTGTAGCTCGTATTTTTGTCCTTGTCCCGGAGATTCAACAACTTTACCCGTTACTTTAACTGAGCAGCCTGCTGTTAACCGTAAAATATCTTGTTCATAATTTGGCAGATCTTTTTCTATAACAGCTTGAATAGGATCAAAGCATGAGCCATCATAAACAGCTAGAAATGAAATACCGGCTTTCGAATCACGGCGCGTTCTTACCCAGCCTTGAACAGAAATAGTGCTACCAACAGCAATTTTGCCTTGTAACACATCAACAATAGGAGCAACTGAATTCATTTTAATTATCCATCTCTATATTAATTAAGTTAAATAGTATTAAAAATAATACAAGTATATTCTAAATGCCACTTAGTTACCTAACTTTAGTCTCAGTTGGCATTAAATTAAATTTCTAAATAAAACATTTATAATTTGATTCACGTTTTTTATAAAAATAAGTTTAATGATTAACGTTAAACGTTCTTTTTAATTCATTAATAAAAGCTAAATCTTGCGATATTGTTTTACCTGGACTGTCTGACAATTTTGCAACAGACTGATTATTGCATTGCGTCAATTTTAATACGATATTTAAGGCTTTGGTATTTGCTTCAGTAGACGGAATATCACACGCCAAAAAGCCCCCGATACCAAAAGACAATTTTACTCGATGATGAAAATGTTGATAAATCTTTATCGCTTTGTCAAAAGTTAAACTATCGGAAAATACTAACATTTTTGTTTTAGGATCAATCCCTAATTGTTGGTAATGGGCCATCGCCTTTTCACCCCATTCAATCGAATCACCCGAATCATGGCGTAATCCTTGATAGTGATTAGCAAAGTAAGTATCAAAATCACGCAAAAATGCGTCCATGGTAATACAGTCTGTTAGGGCTACCCCCAAATCTTGAGGATATTCCTCTAACCAAACTTTAAGCGCTGTTTTTTGACAATCTTGCAAAGTTGGAGTTAATCGCTGATGAGCTTGAAACCATTCATGTGCTTGAGTACCAACAGGGGTAAGCCCTAGTCGATAAGCCAGTAAATAGTTACTGGTACTATGAAAATTGTCAAAATGGTTTTTTAGGTAATCGACAACAGCAGATTGTACGGCAAATGAGTAACGCCTTCGGGTTCCAAAATCCATTAAATTAAAGCCCGACATATCCATATTTGCAGTTTGCTCGTTAAATCTTGTCAATTTATTTTTGAGTTGGGCTATAGCTTCCGACACGCCAATATTAGGAGAACGATCTCTATGTGCTATTTCGCTAATAACTGCCAGTAATGGGACTTCCCATAAAATTACATCCAACCACTTTCCTTCAATTCTTATATCAAGCCTTCCTTCTCGATTAGTTATCGTCAATAATTGACTATTAAAACGCCAATTCTTGAGCCAGTTTAAATAATCAGTTTTAAAAAAGGAGATGCCAGATAGATATTGAAATTCATCATCGGAAAGCGTTAATGATTCCATTAATTTGACTTGATGTTTTATTTCATCAGCATATTGACCTAATAAATCATCACTTCTACAACGAAACTCCGCAACAACGGTGGTATCTGGGTAATGATGAAAAACGGCTTGCTGCATATGCAACTTATAAGCATCAGTATCTAAGATTGATGTAATTATAGCTGGTAACATGTCTTTTTGTTGTTAATACTCTAAAAAAATTCTAGAGATTATAGCAGAATAATATTGAAGATATAGATTAAATATATAATAACCTATCTTCATTAGGCTATAATATTAATAACAAACCAGATTAATATAGTATAACCTAACTATACTCAAAAGAATTAATTAAACATCACCAATAACGATAAGTGCAGTTGTGAAAATCATGCAATATTTATCGAATTTTAATTATTTATAAAAATAAAAGGCACAATAACTATGACAACGAATAATACCAAAACACAACCAACTGCAAAGTATCGACTGGACTATAAAGCACCCGATTTTACCATTACGGATATCGATCTTGATTTTAACTTATCCGCAGAAATCACAACAGTCACGGCTCGTAGTCATATTATACAAAAAAATGCTAAAGCCTCAGACTTAGTTTTAGATGGAGAAGACTTAACATTAATCGCTATCAATATCGATGAACAGCCTTGGCAGGATTATCACATTACCGACTCAGGCATTATTATCCACAATGTTCCATCAGATGAATTTACACTAACCATCGTCAATGAAATAAAACCAATTGATAACACTGCACTAGAAGGATTGTATGTTTCTGGAGAAGCACTTTGTACACAATGTGAAGCTGAAGGATTTCGTCATATCACATACTATTTAGATAGACCCGATGTTTTAGCGCGTTTTTCAACTCGTATTACCGCCAATAAACAACAATACCCATATCTGCTTTCTAATGGTAACCGCATTGCACAAGGGGAACTTTCAGACGGTCGTCATTGGGTACAATGGCAAGATCCATTTCCTAAACCCGCCTACTTGTTTGCATTGGTTGCCGGAGATTTTGATATTCTTAAAGATCAGTTTATAACTCGTTCAAACCGTAAAGTTGATCTGGAGATTTATGTTGATAAAGGCAATTTAGATCGTTCACATTGGGCAATGACCAGTTTAAAAAATGCTATGCGCTGGGATGAAACACGTTTTGGATTAGAATATGACTTAGATATTTTCATGATTGTTGCCGTTGACTTTTTTAATATGGGTGCTATGGAAAATAAAGGTCTAAATATTTTCAACTCAAAATATGTCCTTGCCAAACCAGAAACGGCCACTGACGATGATTATTTGGGTATTGAAGGTGTAATTGGTCATGAATACTTTCATAATTGGACAGGCAATCGTGTTACTTGTCGTGATTGGTTTCAACTTAGCTTAAAAGAAGGTTTGACGGTTTTTCGTGATCAAGAGTTCAGCGCGGATATGGGCTCTAGAGCCGTTAAGCGAATTGATGATGTTAAAATCTTGCGTAGTGTCCAATTTGCTGAAGATGCAAGTCCGATGTCTCATCCTATTCGTCCTGATCAAGTCATAGAAATGAATAATTTCTATACGGTGACTGTGTACGAAAAAGGGGCTGAAGTGATACGAATGATGCATACCTTGTTAGGCGAAGATAAGTTTCAAGCTGGCATGAAACGCTATTTTGAACGTCATGACGGAAGTGCAGCAACTTGCGATGACTTTGTCGCTGCTATGCAAGATGCTTCAGGCATTGATTTAACACAATTCAAATTATGGTACAGCCAATCAGGTACACCAGAATTAACCATTACAGATAGCTATGATGAAAAAAGCAAACACTATTATTTAACTATCGAACAAAACACGCCTGCAACCTTAGATCAAGCTGAAAAGAAAGCTTTGCATATACCTGTTGATATTGAATTATATCAACATAACGGCGAAATCATTAAACTTGAGCATAACCAACTGCCAATTCATCACGTTTTAAATTTAACACAAGCAAAACAACAATTTGTTTTCGATAACGTGAATGAAAAACCGATTATTTCATTATTACGTGATTTTTCTGCACCGGTAAAAATGACCTATGATTATCAAGATAGTGATTTGATTTTTTTGATGCAACATGCAACCAATGCTTTTAGTCGTTATGATGCTGCGCAAATGCTATTAATTAAATATATTCGGGCAAATGTTAAGAATTATCAAGATAATCGACAACTAAACCTTCCTGATTCAGTTATCGATGCATTTAGAGCAATATTATTATCCGAATCAACAGATCCCTCTCTTATTGCCCAAATCATCACTTTACCTTCGGAAAATGAACTAGCCAATTTATTTAGTGTCGTTGACCCAATAGCCATCTATCAAGTCCGCCTGTTTTTATTAACGTGTTTCGGTAATGCACTTTATGATGAATTAACCGCAGTTTACCGTCACAATAAAATCGAAAATTATCTTATTAAACATGAAGATATTGCTAAGCGCTCATTAAAAAATGCCTGTTTGATGCTTTTAGCCCATGCCGATGAGAAATCACAAGCAAATCATCTGGTTCATCAACAATATTATCAAGCAGATAATATGACAGATACCATCGCTGCATTAACAGTTGCTGTTAAAGCTCAGCTTGATTGTCATCAAGAACTTTTAGCCGATTTTGATAATAAATGGCATCAAGACGGATTAGTGATGGATAAGTGGTTAGCTTTGAATGCATCGAGTCCAGAAAAAAATGCACTTTCAACGGTGAAAAAACTTTTAACTCATCGATCCTTTTCGCTCAGTAATCCCAATCGGATTCGCGCTTTAATCGGTGCTTTTGTTAATAACAATCCTGTAGCTTTCCATGCAACTGATGGGAGTGGATATCGATTTTTAGTCGAAATATTAATGGAATTAAATCAAAAAAATCCGCAGGTTGCTGCAAGATTGATCGATCCATTAATAAGATTAAAACGTTATGACCAACAATGTCAGCAACAAATGCGTCAAGCACTTGAAACCTTATTAAAACTGGATCATTTATCAAAAGATTTATATGAAAAAATTAGCAAAGCTTTAGCTGCATAATACTCAACACATCATCCTGTTTTCCTCGAACGGGATGATGTTAAAATTATTTGAAACTTGATATGTTTTTGCTTTATATTCAGACACAAATAAAACATCAAACTTTTTAACATTACTTAACAGTATTAGAAATCATGATCAACATAAAATCTATTACACCGACAGAACTTGCAGAAAAATTAAATCAGAAACATCCTCTGTTTTTACTTGATGTACGAGAATCTAATGAAGTAGCAATATGCCACCTTGAAAATTCCATCCATATTCCAATGAATCTTATCCCACTTTATTTAGATAAAATACCCGATGAAATCGACATTGTACTTTACTGTCACCACGGAGTTCGGAGCCTTAATGTTGCCAATTATTTAGCTGAAAATGGTTTTGATACTGATTATCTTTATAATCTTAGTGGTGGGATTGATGCTTGGGCATTAACCGTTGATACGCAAATGACAAGATATTAAATGCCCGCCTTCACAACGGGCACATTTTGGATTTTATTCTTGTGGCATCACCCAATAACCATTTTGATTGTGAGCTTGCATATAATCCTTAAATTGTTGGGATTGATAAATACGTTTGACACCCTGCGCCCATTGACTGTTTTCGTTACCTTCATTCACCACAACCATAATTTCTAAATCGGGGACAATGGTTTCCAAAAGCAAAGCTTTGCTTGAATCAATGTTGGCCGAATAAACTATACTCCCCGGAATGACAGCAAAATCAAGCTCATTAAGAACTCTTGGAATATTTGCCGAATCCATTTCGATAATATCGATGCCCTCTAAATTTTCAGCGATATCATTTTTACTCGCTAAAATAGGATTCGTATTCTCTTTCAATTTAATCCATCCTGCTTTTTCAAGTAAATTATAAGAACGTGCAGCATTTGAAGCATCTTGAGGAATCGCCACTTTAGCCCCTGAAAAAACCTTATCTAATGATTGATACTTATTAGAGAAAATCGCCGCGGGTACCGATGGCACATGCACAACTGGCTTTAAATTAGCTTTGCGTTGGGCATTAAATACATTCATATAAGCAGTATGTTGTGCAACGGTTAAATCAATGCTTCCTTCACTCAATGCCACATCCGATTCTAATAAATGTGGAAAATTAACCAATTTAACTTTATATCCTTCTGATTCAAGAATAGGTTTTACCGCATCTCTAAAAAGATCATTATATGGACCGGGTGATACCCCCATACTAATCTCTTTTTTGGTTTGATTATTAGCTTGTTTTGAGGAATTATCACAAGCGCTCATTAAACATGCAGAACTAAATAAAACCACAATAGCAATATGTTGTAAGAATTTATGTTTGATAAAACCATTTTTCATTTGAGTTACCCTTTATCGGCTATCGACATTTGTTTTACTCTAGCACAGAAATAATGGTTTATTTATTCCAAGTTATTCTATCTTATAACTTTTTGGAATAAGATATAAAAAACGATTATTAGGTTGAAAAATTAAGCTGTGCTAACGTTAAAAACATCTCATAATCATTTTTTGGATTTATTATGCATCAGCCCATTGCACAAACTATTCATCAGCTTTTTGTTACATTACATCAACATCCTGAGCTTTCAAATCAAGAATTCGAAACGACTAAAATATTGAAAACGTATTTAGAAAAAGCAAACATTAAAATAATAGAATTAGGTGCTAAAACGGGAGTCATTGCCGAAATTGGAACAGGCTCCCCTATTCTGGCTTTACGAGCTGATATTGATGCGTTACCTATCCATGAACAAACAAATTGTGATTATCGTTCCCAAAATAAAAATGTTATGCACGCTTGTGGGCATGATGTACATGCATCAATTTTAATGGGAGCGGCTTATCTTTTAAAAGAACATGAAAAAGATTTAACAGGTACCATTCGTTTACTATTCCAACCTGCAGAAGAAAACTTTAGTGGAGCCCTACAATTTATTAAAATTGGGGCATTAAAAGGGGTAGATGCCATACTCGGTTTACACAACAACCCTAATTTAACCATTAATCAAATGGCATCACGAGCTGGCCCTTTTTCAGCTAATGTTGATCGCATTGAAATTACCATAACCGGTGTTGGAGCACATGCAGCAAGACCTGAATCGGGTATTGATCCGATTGTTATTGGTGCACAAATTGTAAACGCCATACAAACTATTTCAAGTCGTTCTGTAAGTGGTCTTGATGCTGTAATTGTCAGCATTACTAAATTTGAAGGTGGAAATACTTGGAACGTGATACCTGAAAAGGTTGAAATGGAAGGCACGGTAAGAACCCTCACGCCAAAAATAAGAACTAAAGTCAAACAGCAGCTAGCTTCGATTATTGAAAATATTGCTATTGCAATGGGCGCAAAAGCTGAATTAAAATGGTTTGAAGGCCCTCCTTCAATCATAAATGTAGAAAATTGGGTCGAGCTTGCAAAAAATATTGCAAGACAAGAAGGTTACGAAATCATTGATTTTCAGCCTCAATTAGGCGGTGAAGATTTTGCCCATTATCTACATCATGTACCGGGCGCATTTATTAACCTTGGTTCTCAAAGCCCTTATGCACTTCACCACCCTAAATTTCAAATTAATTCTGACATGATAACACCTGCTGCAAACTATTTAGCTAAACTTGCCAAGCAAGCACTTATTCAATTAGAACAAAGTAAATAGGGACGCAAGAATGATTAGATTTGAAAATGTATCCAAGCAATATGAGCGAAACGGCATCACCACTCAAGCCTTAGACAAGATCAACTTAACCATTGATAAAGGGGATATTTATGGCATCATTGGTTATAGCGGTGCAGGCAAAAGCACCTTAGTTCGTTTAATCAATTACCTTGAAAAACCGACACAAGGTCAAATCATTATACAAAATCAAATTTTGAATCAACTATCCGGTTCTGAGTTACGCCAAGTTAGGCGAAAGATCGGCATGATATTTCAGCACTTTAATTTACTTGAATCAAAAACCGTTTATGAAAATATTGCTATTCCTCTAATTTTAATTAAAAAAAATAAACAAATTATTAAACAAAAAGTAAGTGAATTATTAGAATTTGTTGGATTAAGTGATAAAGCAAATAGTTATCCTAAAGAGCTGTCTGGCGGACAAAAACAGCGAATCGGCATAGCAAGAGCATTAGCTAACGATCCGGATATTTTACTCTGTGATGAGGCGACTTCGGCACTTGATCCTCAAACTACACGAGCAATCTTAGATTTAATCAAAAAAATCAATGAAAAATACAAAATAACGGTAGTTTTAATCACTCACGAAATGCATGTTATTGAACAAATTTGCCATAAGGTTGCCGTAATGGAAAAAGGCAAAATTATAGAACATGGTAACGTACTGGATGTATTTGGACACCCACAACATCAAACAACTCGAAATTTTGTTAACTCCGTTATTAACAATCAAATTCCAAAGGGTGTAGTTGAAAATTTGTTAGAAGTAGAAGGTAAAAAAGACAATATTAAACTATTTAAACTTGAATTTTTAGGACGTTCAGCCTCAGAACCCGTTATCAATTCGCTTATTTTAAAACAAATTGTTGTAGTTAACATTTTATTTGCCCATATGTCAGAAATTGAAAAAACAGTTTTAGGCAGTATGTTTATTCAGTTAAAAGGTAACGATAGCAATATCCAAGAAGCTGTACAATTCCTTCGAAAACATGGCGTGCAAGTCACTGAAATAAACCACTGGGAGGAAAACTAAATGCAATTTTTCACAAATATCCTTGAATACTTCAAAACTAATTTATCAACAACGGTCACATTAGATCAATTTCTACAGGCATGCTACGAAACATTTTATATGGTGTTTTTCGCTTTAATATTGGGTTCCTTAATTGGTATTTCACTTGGTGTTTGTTTAGTGACAACTCGCCCAGGAGGATTACTTGAAAATAACCGAATATACCGGATCATCAATCCTATTATAAATTTAGTTCGTTCACTCCCTTTTATAATATTATTAGTGGCAATTGTCCCTTTTACTAAATTTATCGTTGGTAGTTCGATTGGTACAACAGCAGCTATCGTGCCTTTAACTTTTTATGTAGCGCCTTATATTGCTCGCCTAGTTGAAAATTCTTTACTGGAAGTAAACAGTGGCATTATTGAAGCCGCAGAATCAATGGGAGCAACACCAATTCAGATCATTTGGTATTTCATATTACCTGAAGCTTTCAGTTCATTGATCTTGACCTTAACTACTGCAACTATCGGTTTAATTGGAGCAACCGCAATGGCGGGTGCGGTTGGCGCAGGTGGAATTGGTGATTTAGCCATTTCATATGGTTATCAACGTTTTGATACCACTGTCACTTACATTTGTGTAATCATTTTGGTTATTGTCATTCAATGCGTACAAAGTACTGGAAATTTCCTAGCCCGCAAAGCTCGGCATGAATAAAAACAATTTTTAGATGTTTTATTTTATGCAATTAAAATATAATGTTAACTGAATTTATCATAACAACTTGAAATAATGGCTGTGCTATTTAAAAACAATCATCTTTTTTTATGAATTTAATCGATTAATATTCAGTAATTTTTAATTAAAAAATGCTTTTTATTTTAATTATTCTCATAATTCAAAGATTAACAATATATTAAATAGATTTCATTATTCTTCATTATCAAGTAAAATAACGTTAATTTTAATTAAGGTAGTGTAGGAATCATTGTGACTGACACATTACAAGAAAATTTGGTCGAAATTCACGATATGTCATTTTATCGAGGAACAAGACCAATTTATAAAAATATGAGTTTGAATGTTCCAAAAGGCAAAGTGACAGCGATTATGGGACCGTCGGGAATAGGTAAAACCACACTACTACGCTTGATTGGAGGTCAATTGAAACCGCAATCAGGTAGAATTTTTTTTGATGGTGAAAATATTCCTAGCATGTCTCGCTCCAGACTTTATGAAGTGCGTAAACGCATGAGTATGCTATTCCAATCTGGTGCATTGTTTACCGATCTTTCTGTTTTTGACAATGTAGCTTATCCAATTCGTGAACACCTCGATTTACCTGAACCTGTTTTACATAATTTAGTATTAATGAAATTACAATCAGTAGGACTTCGTGGAGCAGCTCATATGATGCCTTCAGAATTATCTGGCGGTATGGCAAGGCGAGCCGCTTTAGCCAGAGCAATAGCTCTTGACCCTGATTTAATCATGTTTGATGAACCTTTTGCCGGGCAAGACCCAATCTCTATGGGTGTCATTGTCAAATTAATCTCAGAAATCAATCAGTCGCTTGGATTAACCTGTATTGTTGTCAGCCATGATGTTAATGAAGTACTCAGTATTGCCGATTATGCTTATATTGTTGCTGAACAACACATTATTGCAGGCGGAACATCACAACAATTACGCGAAAATGACGACTTGCGTGTAAAACAATTTCTTGAAGGCTTAGCTGATGGACCGGTACCTTTTCATTATCCCGCAGATGATTATAAATTAGACCTAAGTCGAGGTATAAAATAATGTTTAATTTACTTGAAAAAATGGGAAAATGGTTAATTGACCTTATTGCTCTGATTGGTCGTTCAGGAATGATGCTATTTGGAGCGCTAATTGGTCGTCCACAATTTGCTAAGCAATTCCCGTTACTGGTCAAACAATTTTACTTTGTGGGTGTACAATCTTTAACGATTATTATCGTATCCGGACTTTTTATTGGTATGGTACTCGCTTTACAAGGTTATTTTATCTTGACCACTTTTGGTGCTGAAGCGAGTTTAGGTATGATGGTTGCTCTCGCTTTATTACGTGAGCTTGGTCCCGTTGTTGCCGGATTATTATTTGCTGGACGTGCCGGCTCTGCTTTAACGGCTGAAATAGGTTTGATGAAAGCGACAGAACAACTATCAAGCATGGAAATGATGGCAGTCGATCCATTACGACGTATTATTGCACCCCGTTTCTGGGCTGGATTTTTTTCTATGCCGTTTTTAACGGCTATTTTTGTCGCTGTCGGTATTTTAGGTGGTGTTTTAGTTGGTGTAGATTGGAAAGGCATTGATGCTGGATTTTTTTGGTCTTCAATTCAAAGTAATGTTGACTGGTGGCATGATTTAGGCAACTGTTTTGTCAAAAGTTTTGCCTTTGCAATTGCCAGCACTTGGATTGCTCTTTTTAATGGTTACGATTGCGTACCAACATCAGAAGGAATTAGTCGAGCAACTACTAACACAGTTGTTTATTCATCATTAGTTATTTTGGGGTTAGATTTTATTTTAACCGCATTAATGTTTAGTCATTGAGGTCATTAAACATGAGTCGTAAAGTCGAAATTACAGTTGGATTATTTATGGTACTAGTCATTTGCTCGGTACTTTTTTTATGTTTTCGCGTTACCGATCCTACATCTTTTACCAGCCACAATTCATATCGAGTATATGCCGTATTTGATAATATCGGCGGATTAAAAGTTAGATCACCAATTAAAATTGGTGGAGTAGTAATAGGAAGAATAAGCAATATTAGCCTAAACGCCTCAGGAAACGATGTTTATAAACCTTATGTAACAATGGATATCGATAGTCAATATAATAAAATTCCAAGTTCTAGTTCATTATCAATAAAAACTTCGGGGTTATTAGGGGAACAATTTATTGATATCAATTTTGGGCTAGATCAATCAACAGAGTTCGATATTGATTCATTAGATGCAACAGATACCACAACAACCACAGCTCATAAAAATAACAAACCACCTTATTTTCAAGAAGGGTTTGTCGTTAGTAATACAAAACCAGCAATGGTATTAGAAGACCTAATAGGTCAATTTCTTTATAGTATGGGTGATTCATCAAATAAGGAAAAGAATCAAAACTCACAAGATGTAAATGAAAAATAAGGAGTCATTATGTTAACCAAATTCAAGCAAACTATTTTTTTAGTATTCGCATTAGTATTTAGTGTTTCAGCCTTTGCTGAAAATAATCCCTATGACGAAATGAAAGTAGCAGCTGATAAAATTTTTAGCACCATAAAATCACAACAATCAACAATAAAAACAAATCCAAATAAGTTGAAAGATATAGTCAGATCAGATCTATTACCTTATGTACAAGTTAAATATGCTGGCGCACTAATTTTAGGTAACGTTTACAAAGAAGCAAGCATTGCCCAACGTACGGCCTATTTTGATGCTTTTGAAAACTACTTAGTTCAAGCTTTCGCACAAGCATTATCCATGTATAATGGTCAAACTTATCAAGTTGAAAAAGCGAAAGATCTTACTGGAAAAACATTAATTTCAATTCGTGTATTATTAAATCAACCAGACAAAGGTCAACAACCATTACGTATTGATTTTCAGTGGCGAAAAAATTCTGTAACAGGAGAGTGGAAAGCTTACGATTTAATTGCCGAAGGGGTAAGTATGATCACGACTAAGCAAAATGAGTGGTCAACAATTTTACGTCAAAATGGTATCGATGCATTAACTAAACAATTGAACGATCTTTCCAAACGTAATATTGATCCAAATGAAAAACCAAAAGGCTAATTAATCATGTCGCGAATAACAACCGAAAAGCAACAAGATATATTATACCTAAAGGGTGAGCTTGATGCTCACTCTTTAAATGATGTATGGTCAATACAAAATACATTATTAAAAGATGTAAAAAAAATTGATGTGGCACAACTTATTCGTGTTGACTCTTCGGGACTTGCCACATTAGTTTATTTCTGTAACAAATATTCCGTCACACTTGATAGCGTTAATCCGCAATTACAGACATTAATTGCACTCTATGATTTACAACCAGTTATACAGGAATAAATGACGCTTATCTTTATCAGAAAGACAAACTAAGATAATATTAATATATTCAACCCCAAAATCATTCAAAAAATGAGTTTCAACAATGGACAAACAGCAGATAATAGATAAATTAAAAAGTTCACTCGATCTCGAAGAAGTGCATGTCATGACTAATGATGGTAGTCATTTTCAGGTCATTGCTATTGGTGAATTATTTGCAGATCTAAGCAGAGTAAAAAAGCAACAAGCAATTTATGCCCCCTTAGCAGAATTTATTAATGACAATCGTATTCATGCTTTATCAATTAAAACCTATACTCCAACAGAATGGCAACGTGAGCGGAAATTAATGGGATTATAGTTATCCTATCCATTGTAATGATGGATTTATGGCTATTTCCATAATCTGATATTTAATAAAACAACAATATCATTGTACAAAGGTATCACAAAATGACAAACCCATTACTAATAGATGCACCACTCCCTTTATTTTCAAAAATTAAGCCTGAACATGTTTTACCTGCAATACAAGAGGCTTTAAAAAATTGTCGTCATACAATTGAAACCGTATTAACTAAAAATAGTCAATATACCTGGGATAATCTCATCCAGCCTATCGATGAAATGGATGAAAAATTTAGTCGAGCATGGTCTCCCGTTAGCCACCTTAATTCTGTAAAAAACAGCCCCGAACTGAGAGAGGCTTATGAAGCTTGTTTGCCATTATTATCAGAATACAGCACTTGGGTTGGACAGCATAAACCGCTTTATCAAGCCTACAAACAGATTAAAGAAAGTGAAGAGTATACCAAACTGACTAAAGCGCAAAAAAAGGTGATCGATAACGCATTACGTGACTTTGAGTTATCCGGAATCGGATTACCTGAAGATAAACAAAAGCGCTATGGTAAAATCGTTGCTAAACTTTCGGAACTCTCCTCCAAATATAGTAATAATGTTTTAGATGCGACCATGGGGTGGACTAAATTAATCACAAATTTAGATGATCTTTCAGGCATGCCAGAAAGTGCATTAGCCGCAGCTAAAGAGCAAGCCAAAGCCAAAGGTCAAGAAGGCTGGTTACTCACCCTTGATATCCCAAATTATTTACCTATTATGACTTACTGTGATAATCGTGATCTGCGTTTTGAGCTTTATCAAGCTTATAATACAAGAGCATCAGACCAAGGTCCCAACGCCGGTAAATGGGATAATACTGAAATAATAAAACAAATTTTATCATTGCGTGATGAGCTAGCACATTTATTAGGCTTTGAGACTTATGCCGATAAATCCTTGGCAACTAAAATGGCTGAATCTACACAGCAAGTCATCGAATTTTTAACTGATTTAGCAAGTAAGGCAAAACCGCAAGGCGAAAAAGAACTCGCCGACTTAAAACGTTATGCTTACGAATTTTTTGGCGCGAGTGATATTAAACCTTGGGACATAGCTTATTACAGTGAAAAACAAAAACAATATCTTTATACCATCAATGATGAAGAGTTGCGCCCTTATTTCCCAGAGCAAACTGTTATAAATGGTCTATTTGAAGTTGTTCATCGTGTATTTGGCATTACGGCAAAACAACGACAAGGGGTCGAAGTTTGGGATCCTGAAGTTAAATTTTATGACCTTTATAATACAGATGGTGAATTAAAAGGTAGCTTTTACCTTGACTTATATGCTCGTGAACATAAACGAGGCGGCGCATGGATGGATGATTGTATTGGTCGTATGCGTTTTGCTGGTGGTCACGTGCAAAAACCAGTTGCTTATTTAACCTGCAATTTTAACCGCCCTATTGGCGATAAACCTGCACTATTCACACATAATGAAGTCACAACGCTATTTCATGAGTTTGGACATGGACTTCATCATATGCTGACTGAAATTGATGTCTCTTCTGTTGCAGGAATCAATGGTGTGCCATGGGATGCAGTTGAATTACCAAGCCAATTTCTAGAAAACTGGTGCTGGGAACCCGAAGCATTAGCGTTTATTTCTGGACATTATGAAACAGGTGAACCTTTACCTGCTGAAATGCTTGAAAAAATGTTAGATGCTAAAAATTATCAAGCAGCGCTATTTATTTTACGTCAGTTAGAGTTTGGACTGTTTGATTTTAAACTTCACAGTCAAAAAGATCCTGATATTTTAGAAACATTAAAGCAAGTTCGAGAGTTAGTCGCTGTGGTACCAACTGTTGAATGGGGGCGATTCCCTCATGCCTTTAGCCATATCTTTGCTGGAGGTTATGCTGCGGGTTATTATAGTTACCTTTGGGCTGAAGTATTATCTGCTGACGCCTTTTCTCGTTTTGAAGAAGAAGGCATTTTCAATACGAAAACGGGAAATGCTTTCCTTGATAATATTTTATCGCAAGGTGGAAGCGATGAACCTATGACACTGTTCAAAAACTTCCGAGGTCGTGAACCCCAACTAGAGGCTTTACTTCGTCACTATGGTATCCACTAGTACTCATTCTGCTCAGCTAAGCCAATTAGCTGAGCAGTGGTTATCCACACATGCAGATCTTCCATTTGTCCTACTTAATCAACATGATCAGCTAGCGTTACAAAAAACAGATGAGCCTAAATTAGGTGCCATCTCTGTTGATTTTACCTCTGGCGCCATGGCACATCGCCGTCAATTTGGCGGAGGACGCGGTGAAGCGATAGCAAAAGCTGTTGGGATAAAAGGTGATTACTTACCTACCGTCGTGGATGCAACGGCTGGGCTTGGACGTGATGCATTCGTATTAGCGGCTGTAGGTTGTCATGTCACCATGTTTGAAAGACATCCTGTCGTTGCGGCTTTGTTAGACGATGGTCTGCAACGTGCCTATCAAGATCCCAATATTGGTAGTTGGCTACAGCAGCATTTACATCTTATCTATCATTCGAGTATTACTGGACTTGAGTCCTATCCAGAAAAACCAGATGTTGTCTACCTTGACCCGATGTTTCCACATCGTCAAAAAAGTGCGCTAGTCAAAAAAGAAATGCGTATTTTTCAACAATTGGTGGGGAGTGATAGTGATGCTGATAGTCTACTTGAACCGGCAAGGCGCTTAGCTAAAAAACGGGTTGTCGTAAAAAGACCGGATTCTGCATCTTTTCTAGCCAATGAAAAACCAACCGCAGAAATTAAAACCAAAAATCACCGATTTGATATATATACCCCTGTCAGTGCACTATAGGAATGATAAATATTATGCGATTAGATAAATTTCTCGCTCACCATTTAGGCATTAGCCGTACAATCGTCAATAAGGAATTAAAAGCCAAAAAAGTTACCGTCGATGGTGAGATCATAAAATCAGGGGCTTATCAACTTAGTCCAGAACAACTTGTCGAATACGATGGTTATGAAATCATCCCTATCACACAAAACCGCTACTTTATGTTGAATAAACCTCAAGGCTATGTCTGCTCGACGGATGATCCTGATCATCCAACAATTCTCTATTTTATTGATGAACCCATGTCTGAAAAACTTCATGCAGCGGGACGATTGGATCTTGATACGACTGGACTTGTGTTATTAACCGATGACGGTCAGTGGTCACATCGCATTACGTCACCTAAACACCATTGCGAAAAAGTTTATCAAGTGACGGTTGAACACCCATTAACCGATAATTTAATTGAAATATTTCACAATGGTATCCAGTTAAAAAGTGAAAAAACACTGACAAAACCCGCTAAACTCACAATCATCGATGAATATCATGCGGAGTTAGCCATTAGCGAAGGACGTTATCATCAAGTTAAACGGATGTTTGCGGCGGTAAACAATCATGTTACTGCCTTGCATCGCAAACAAATTGGCAATATTATTCTCGATGTTCCTGAAGGCGAATATCGTCCGCTTACGGAAGATGAGATTGAATCATTTTGTTAATAGCCAATATAAAACCGTCATTAACTGGTGAATTTAATGATCAAGCAAAATTAAACGTGCCATTATTATCAAAGAGTGACAAGTTAATAACTTATGAAAGCAAACAATCCATGAAGGAATCGCTACGTGCAGCCCTATGACAAACCAGTAGAGATCAACATCTCGAAAAAGGCACTTATTTTTATTCTTGGATTATTATCTATGTTAATGCCACTATCCATAGATATGTACTTACCAAGTATGCCAACCATCGCCGAAAATTTTCATGTTTCTGATGCAACTGTGCAGCTCACCATTAGTTGTTATTTATTAGGATTTTCATTCGGTCAACTCATATTTGGGCCTTTAACTGATAGCTATGGGCGTCGTTATGTCCTGATTTTTGGATTAATTATTTTCCTATTAGCTGCTGTAAGTTGTGGTATTGCTGCCAACATTCATCAATTGATTACAGCTCGATTTTTTCATGGTATAGCTGCTGCCACAACAGCTATCGTTGTGAATGCATTAATGAAAGACATTTATCGTGATCGTGATGAGTTTTCTAAAATGATGTCTTTTGTTATGTTAATCTCAAATGTCGCTCCGCTACTTGCGCCGATTATTGGCGGATTTGTACTATATTGGTTTAATTGGCAAGCCAATTTTTTTGCCCTTGGGTTAATTGCATTGTTGTGTTTGGTATTCGTTTTTACGGCTATTCCTGAAACATTAAGTCAATCCAAACGAGAGAAATTTAGTTTAACGCGCATTCTCAGTAATTTCATAACGTTATTTCGGCATAGACAAGTATTGACGTATATGATGATCGGCGCATTTTCAGGTGCTGGATTATTCTCTTTTCTTAGTTTAGGGCCATTTGTCTATATGAACTTGCATGGTGTCGAATCGATTCATTTTGGTTATTATTTTGCCCTCAATATTACCGTAATGATTATAATGAATACGATTAATAGCCGTTTTGTTCGCCGTGTCGGTTCAATCAAAATGATGCAATTTGGGCTTTTAATTCAATTTATCATGGCTATCGCACTTGCAGTGGTAACAATAACAGATTTAGGCTTTATCTACTTAGTTATCTGTGTAGCAGGTTATATTGGTTGTATATCAACGATTGGTGGAAACAGTATGGCGGTGGTGTTGGATTTCTATTCTCATATTGCAGGCACGGCATCTTCGCTGGCTGGCACACTTCGATTTGCGGTAGCGGGGGCTATTGGTGTAGTACTTTCTAGTTTAGTCTCTAATCATACGACAGCAACCGTCAATCATAATATGAGTGAATGGTTTATGGTTGGTTCAATGGTAATTTGTAATTTTACTGCCGTCATTTTATTTTTGAGCATAAAATTTTTTAGAAGGAATGAACAATGATCTATCAATTGGGTGATTTAAAACCACAAATTCATCAACGCTGTTTTATAGCTAATTCGGCGGATATCATTGGCAATGTAGTTTTAGAAGAAGGTGTTTCAATTTGGTTTAATGCCGTTTTACGAGGTGATATCGCTCCTATTCACATTGGCAAAAATAGCAATATACAAGATAATTCAACGATACATATTGAAACGAATATTCCGTGTATCGTGGGTGAAAACGTCACCGTTGGACATAACGTTATTCTTCATAGTTGTATCATTGAAAATAATGTTCTAATTGGCATGGGCAGTACCATATTGAATGGTGCTAAAATTGCCAAAAACTGTTTAGTTGGTGCTAATTCTCTTGTTACCCATAGTCTGCCCTATGAAGAAGGTTGTTTAATTCTTGGCTCACCAGCTAAAATTGTACGTAAATTAACTGAAGCCGAAATCGCAGCCAATATTGAAAATGCACAACATTATGTACAAAATGGCGAAAGATTCAATAAAACACTCTATCTTATCGATTAATCGTAGCCCAATAAATTGTGATTTAAACATATTCACTCTGTGAGATATTGCAATTTATGGTAAAATGCCAACCATTTACTGCGATATTTTTAAGGTACATGTTTGAAAAAGCAAAAAATCACAGGAAAACAGATAATAATTGAACTTATCCTACTTGCGATAATAGGATTATCTGTTTGCTTGTTTTTATCACTATCTACTTATAACTCATCGGATCCTGGTTGGTCACGTACGGCTTGGCATTACCCGATCAGTAATTTCGGCGGTTTGATTGGTGCTTATCTATCCGATATTTTGTTCCAATTTCTAGGCTATATTGCATTTAGTTTACCTGTCATCATTGCATTTATTTGCATACAGTTAGTTGGTTATTTTTATCGAAGTGCTAACGAACCAATAAATTATTTCAGTATCTCTTTTCGGATAATTGGCATTTTAGCCTTCGTTTTTAGTAGTACGGGTTTTTTTGCATTAAATATTAGTGATCCAAGCGAATTTGAAGCTGGTGGTTATCTTGGTTCAATCGTCATAGAAAATCTTTTACCTATGATGAATAACTTTGTCCTTTCTTTGATTCTTCTTGCTGTTTGTTTTGCATGTGTTACTTTATTAACGGGTCTATCTTGGCTTTACATAATTGAAAAACTTGGTGCTTTTATTATGTTTTTGCTTACCCCAATGAAATGGTTATTACTATCTCGTGGTGTCAATCACCTTAATCAAACAGATACTGAACATAGAACTCAAAAATTACCTAACGATCAAGAGCCCCAAATCACAATGTCAATCAATTCAAATAGTAGTCAATTAGATACTATGGATGATTTTCAAACAAATATTAACAGTGAAAATATTGAACCAACATCAGGAACAACCATTAATAAAACAACTGATAGTTCGATAGCATCTTTAGCCACTAACGATAATGAACAACTCATAAAAACAGCTGCTGAGCTACTACAAACACTGGAAACAACTTCGAAACAAACTCAACCATCCAACTTAAAATCTGGTAAAAAGAGTAGTACTGAACTTAATCAAAGTGATATCTTAGCTCGAATGGAACTGATTTTGAAAAATATCAATGAACAACAAAATCAAGACCAAATAATTCAAACTGTCGGTGAAGACACACTCACTAAAGAGCCTGCATTAACAGAACCTTTCGAAGAAGATAAATACACGATCACCGATGCGCCGAGCAAACCGTTATTTACCTTAACGCATAATGCGCACGAAGCTAATCCTGATAGTCCAATCATTGCAACACCCAATGAAGCAATGAGAGAAACATCATCTTTCGAAGAAATAGATACACCTTTTACTACAAAAGTTGAAACTCAGCATAATTTTGAGGTTGAAAACCAAGTAACACAACAACCTGAAGATGTCGATATAGACATTCTTAAACAAGAAAACCCAATTATAGATGACATTTATCCAGAAGAGGTAAGGCTAGAGGAGACTCAAGTACACACTTTAACTTTGCGTGATAATGACAGCGAAGAGGAAGAAAATGATGATGGAGAAAGTTTGATTCACCCATTATTAAGACGTGATGATAAACCACTACCAAAACCAACCACACCGCTACCGTCATTAAACTTACTTACTGCACCACCAACAGCACGCATTGAAGTGGATCATGCAGCCTTAAATGCGATGTCAGAATTGATCGAAAAAAGCCTTTCTGACTATCGAGTCAAAGCGAAAGTTGTCGATTATATGCCGGGGCCGGTTATTACTCGTTTTGAAATTGAACTTGCACCGGGTATCAAAGCTGCTCGTATTTCTACGCTAGATCGGGATTTGGCACGTTCGCTTTCAATGCCATCTGTACGTGTGGTAGAAGTCATTCCAGGCAAACCTTATGTTGGCATAGAGTTACCGAATAAAAATCGACAAACAGTCTACTTTAGAGAAGTTTTAGACAGCCCACAATTTAGAAATGCCCAATCGCCACTTACGGTTGTGTTAGGTAAAGATATCTCAGGGCAATCTGTGGTTGCCGATTTAGCAAAAATGCCACATTTATTGGTTGCTGGTACCACAGGGTCAGGTAAATCCGTTGGTGTCAATGCCATGATTTTAAGCATCTTATATAAATCATCGCCAGAAGATGTTCGCTTTATTATGATTGACCCTAAAATGCTTGAGCTGTCAATTTATGAAGGGATCCCGCATCTATTAACACAAGTCGTCACCGATATGAAAGACGCCGCTAACGCCCTTAATTGGTGTGTTAATGAGATGGAAAAGCGTTACCGACTTATGTCAGTTTTAGGTGTACGCAATATTGCCGGTTATAATGAAAAAATTAAACAAGCTGAAGAAATGGGTAGACCGATTCCCGATCCACTTTGGAAACCAACCGACAGTATGGATCTCAATATGCCGACATTGGAAAAATTACCTTATATTGTCGTCATGGTTGATGAGTTTGCCGATCTTATCATGGCGGTGGGTAAAAAAGTCGAAGAATTGATTGCAAGGCTTGCTCAAAAAGCACGGGCTGCTGGTATTCACCTTGTATTAGCCACGCAACGTCCATCCGTGGATGTAATTACAGGTTTAATCAAAGCCAACATCCCTACGCGTATCGCTTTTACGGTATCGAGTAAAATAGACTCACGCACTATTTTGGATCAAATGGGGGCTGAATCGTTACTTGGTATGGGGGATATGCTATATCTTGCGCCGAATAGTTCAATTCCGATCCGTGTTCATGGTGCGTTTGTCCGTGATGAAGAAGTCCATGCGGTCGTTCAAGATTGGAAAGCACGTGGTACGCCAAAATACATTGAAAATGTCACCGTAGCCACCGATGACGGCGAAAGCGGTAGTTCAGATGGTCTTGACGAAGAACTGGATCCCCTATTCGATCAGGTTGTAGAATTTGTTGTTGAAACTCGCCGAGCTTCAATTTCAAGCGTTCAACGAAAATTTAGAATTGGTTACAACCGAGCAGCAAGAATTGTGGAGCAAATGGAAGTTGAAGGCATAATCAGTGCGCCTAGCCACAATGGAAATCGTGAAGTACTTGCTACATCATCGCATAATGATTACTAGTTCTTTAATTACCAATCTATTTTTAAATAGATTGGTAATGTGACGGTTTAATTCATTCAGTTACCTTTTCTATCAATTTCAAAAAGATAAGCAAGTTTGACATTTCATATAGGTATGAATCAATAATGAACGATTATTCAAAGCAAGTGGCATTCATAGAATCAAAACTGATTAAAGATCAGCAATCTTTACCAGTACAATTTGCCATTAAAGCTCTAATCAGAGAGATATGCTTATCGCCCAAACCCGGGCTGGTTGATATGAATAATAACGGTGCGCACCGAGATATGAATTTTCAAACTTTTATTGCCAGTATTGAGGCAATATCATGTTGGTTTGAACCCTTCTATCAGTATGGAATAGATTCAGCAAATAAAGAACCTCATCTTTTTTTAACTGATATAAGACCTATCGGGATACAGTGTGAACAAGCGATGTACCATGCTACACATCAAATTAACACCCATAAAGGTGGGATTTTTGCTTTTGGTTTGCTACTTGGCGCTATCGGTAGATTAACGAAACAACAACGACAAATCAATATTCAAAGTATCAGCAATGAAGTGTCGACAATTTGCCAAGGCATTGTTGATCATGAGCTTAAACAAAATCATCAAATAAAATCTGTGGGTGAAAAGTTATTTAAACTACACAATCTATCTGGCGCACGAGGAGAAGCAGAATCCGGTTATGCAACAGCAAGAAATATCTCGCTCCCTATTTACAACCAGATGCAACAAAATGGTTATAGTGAAGAAGATTCACTATTACAAGCACTATTGTATTTGCTTGCTTATAATCAGGATACCAATTTGGTATCAAGAGGTGGGCTTGATGGTTTAAACTTTGTCAAACAACAAGCTAAGCAGATTATTTTGCAAGGTGGCATTACACACCCAGATGGCATTCAGCTATTCACTCAACTTGATAATAAGTTGATTGAACGTAATTTAAGTCCTGGTGGTTCTGCAGATCTTATTGCAATAACCTGGTTTTTGTCTCAATACTAGCAAAAAATGATATTGATCAAAAAAAATTAAAAATAATATTGATTATCATTACTAATAATATATTATTTCAGCCCCAAAGTATTAAATTAATTTAAAAAAACAATGAAATTGAAATCAATATCTTTATTAGTAATCAGTGCTTTTAGCGCCAATTATGTACAAGCTTACAATCATGATGTGACTACAGACATCGTCTTACCTTTCAACCAAATCGATGAACGTTATTTTTTAACAAATAGCAGCACTACACCTGTGAATATTATTGCAGAAAATGGTTTAACGATTAAAGATGATGCATCTTTCCATTTGGGTTTTAGTGGCAAAACAGCAACCGAATCCGCCTCAAATGCACAAGGTGACATTAACATGTTCATCAAAGGTAACTTTCAAATCTATAATGACACGTGGATTGGTAAATTTGATACTAAATTCTTCACCCAATATTTAGGATTACACAAGGATTTTCCTTTTGATCCTATAGAGCACGATATTAACGTTCATGTTTCAGGTGATATTAATGTTGAGTTAGGGGCAGATAAACAACGAGGTGGGTTAATGATTTTAGCCGGTAACGTTATGCGCACCGGTACAAATTCCACAGGAAAAACAACGGTTATTGTTGACGGTGATACGAATATTCGTAGTGGTGATAATCATCTAGCTGGCACCGCCTCTGCCCCTGCCAGACTAACCACCCGTACCTTTAATTTAACAGGAGGAGACATTGAAATTATTGGTGCAAAAACAGTTTTAGAAACGACAAATAAGGATTCAAATCGCTCTTCTGTTTTAATTGGTAAAACAGGCAAAATGATTGTCATGCGTGAAGGAACGGTTGATGTCAGCCGTGGTGGTAATTTTGATGTCGTAGATCAAGCCATATTGAGTGCAAGCCGTGGTAATGGTTTTATAAAACTTGCATCAGATGGTGAATTAAATGTTGGTAAAAATGCGACAATAGAATCGTCTAAAGGATCACTATCAATTAGTGATCAAACCAATAAGACATCTCAACTCAATATTGATGGTATCGTTAGCTTTGGTATTTCTGATACCAAACAGGTCAATGTAATACGCGGTGATAACATCAATCTTTCATCTAATGCCAAATTTTCAGCAACAGATGACTTTATCAAAAATGGATTGAAATATACGACAACCGATATAAATGCGACAGTTTTAGCCGCAGAGAATAAATTAAGTATCCACCCTATTCAAAACGGTCAACTAAAACCACTTATTCAAAATATTTATGGGGACTTGAACTTCAAGCAATCGGGGAATGAACTTGTATTTGTCAATGCGAGTAATGTCACCAATTTCGATGATGCAAAAAATGCAAAAAATGCGGCTAAACGCCAAATCTCACGTTATTATCAACAATCAGGTACTTCATCAAAAAATGTCGCTAAACGCTTTACTGATAATTTAGTGAAAGTCGCTTATGAATCAATGTATAACACAAACAATAATGAAATGTTAAGTAAAACTAATACCAAAGCTGGGGAATTAAATTGGCAAATACTCAGCAATATGGCACGTGGTAATTTAGCCATTGAATCAAAAGGAACGACCCTATTTTTTAATCAAAATATCGCTGGGCTTTATAATAATAATCATGGTTTACATTTAACTGAAATCGCAATGAATTCACTGAATGATACCAAAGCCATTTTAGATAAACGAGTTCACCAATTTCATCTAAACCAAGGTGAAGAAAATAATTTATGGGTTAACCTGACTCACCATTATGAAAATACCGATAATAATCAGGGCATTTCTGGATATAAATACACTTCTAATGGGTTTATGCTCGGGTTTGATAAAGAAGTTATCGATAATCTTTTAGTGGGTAGTGCCATTGGTTATTCCACTGGTAAGTATAAGGATAAAGCGGCTTCATCAAATGATTCTGATATCCATCAATATCAAATTCAGTTATACACCAGTTATAAATTTCCTAATAATATACTGGGATCAACGTTCGCAGGTTATTCCTTTGGAAAAAATGATTTAAAAACTCACGATAGTTTTAATACTATTAAGGAAAAATTTAATAATAGAACGTGGAATTTTGGTGGTGCTGTTGGTTATCATTGGCAAAATACCGAAGAATTTGCAATGATTCCAAGTATTGGTTTAACTTATATTCATACCGAAAATAGTGCTCACAATGTTAGCTATAATCAAATCAACTTGGTTAAATATGGTCAAGCGACAAATTCTGCGGTATTGATGCCACTTGATTTGACCACAACATATTCTTTCTTCAAAAATAAGGATAGTCAATTAACTTTAACGGGTCAAACCGGCTATACTTTTAATTTTAGTCGCAACAAATTTGATAGTGATATTACTCTTAATGGTATCAATGGTTTATCTAAAATGCGTAGCTATTCATCAAACAGGACTAAAAATCAATATAATTTAGGGGCTGGAATCAATTATCAATATCAGTTGATAAATTTAAATCTTGATTATCAGTACTTTGGTCAAAGTAAAAAGAATAGTCGTTATATAACAGCAGGTGCTAAGATAGATTTTTAAAAAATTCAAATTTAATTGTATTAACGTTCGCAATATAAAACTATGGTGGTAAAATGTATCACCTTAGTTTTATACTAAATAATATCTTTCTAATCGTTCTCAATATTCAGTGTCATTTGTAAACGACCTTCTAATGACAAAAAACGTATATTTATCACTGATGTCTTTAATAAAAATTAGCTATTTACTTATTTACTCTTCTGATTTTAGCTCTTAACACTATTATCAAACATAAGGAATGCGTTATGACAATCTTTGAAGAAAAAACGTTGGCATTAAGTACAAAACGACAGTGTAAATTTCGTCATGCTTTAGATAATCAGCTTCTACATACCACTTTATCCACGGATAAGGGTTTATTTAAGATTCAATACTAAAGATAACAATACTGTTAAATCTATTTTACCGAATGCATTTGAATCGAAGTTTACTAACATGTTGATAAATAAGTCAACAATACAACCAATAGCCCAAAAATCATTAATTAAATCGAAAAAATATGTAATCTTTTAATCGCGTATTTAATGAATGATTTTTCCATCTGCATTCGTATTGTTGAATCGTCAATTTTATTGCTGAAGAATAAAATATGAAATATATGTTTAATCAATTAACGCTTAAAACTAAGCTTATCAGTTTGATTTGCGCTGCATTTATATTTTCAGTGGTTGTTCAATATGTTTACACTATTCATATGATAAACAAAGCGTTTTATCATCTTTCTTCTCAACGATTTAAAGATATTGCCGAATTAGTATCAACTAATCATAATCTCATTAATCAAGTCAGTAATCCCACGTCAGACAATTTACAAGCAATTCAACATTATACCGAACAAGTTCGCCAACTTGCATCAGTTGATTTTGTCGTAATATTCAATATGCAAGGTGTACAGTATTCACACCTAGACAAAAGCAAAACAGGACAGCAGCTTGTAGAGGGCAATGAACAAAAGGCATTACTAGAAACATCACATCTTTCCATTGCTAAAGGAACATTAGACGATCCAATCACAGCATCCAGCCCTATATACAACGATAATCAGCAACAAATTGGTATTGTTTTGGTTGGACAAACACGCCATAAAATGAATTATTTAGCTTTAAAGTCAAGTCAACCAGTTTGGTTATCTTTATTAGTGTCATTTACTTTAACAGTGATTTTAGCCTGTTTATTGTCTCGTTATATTAAGATGCTTATATGTAGATTAAAACCCAACCAAATAGATCAACTTTTTGAAGAATGTAATGCCATTATTAGAACTGTCAAAGAAGGCATAGTCGTGATTAACCAAAATGGATTAATTTCACAAATTAATGATGAAGCCATTAGAATATTACATATGGATAAGAGTAAGGAAAACATTATCGGCAAACCCATTAACACTCTTATACCCAATGCACGTTTAAATGAAGTTATGAACAAGGGGATTGCTGAATATGATTGCGAACAAAATATTAATGGTATGGTGATTGTGACTAACCGTATTCCATTATACGTAAATAATAAATTAGTCGGAGCCATTACCTCTTTTCGTGATATAACAGAAATACGCCAATTATCAAAGAAATTAACAAGTATTAATCGTGATGCCGATGCTTTACGTTCGCAATCTCATGAATTTAATAATAAATTGCATGTAATTTATGGACTGGCATATCAAGACAACAAACAAGAACTGGTCAATTATCTTGAAGAAATTATTGGCAATAAACAACCAGAATTAGACGAGATTAGTCAATACATTAAAGAACCCATTATTACTGGCTTTCTTAATAGTAAATTGAGTCGAATAAAAGAATTAGGCATAGCCTTAACTTTTAACATTAATGGTATGATCGCCCCTATTTCTAATCACTTAGTCATTCATCATTTAATCACTATTCTTGGAAATCTGATCGATAATAGTTTAGATGCCGTTCATAGTTTAGCTGATAAAAAAATAGAGATAAATTTTACTGTCCAAAACGGCTATTTTTACATCGAAATCATTGATAACGGGATAGGTATTTCTGAAAAAGATGTACAGCATATCTTTCAAAAAGGCTATTCAACTAAAGGAGATAATCGTGGTATGGGGTTATATTTGGTTTTATCTTGTGTTGATGAACTTGGCGGTGATATTCAGTTATTCAATCTTGGTAAGAAAAAAGGAACATGCTTTAAAATATCACTGCCATTAGCAGTCCTCTATCGAGAAATATCATAATAGCAATGACCTGATAAATTTTAAAAATGGCTCATGAAAAGAAAATTAAATAACACATAAGTTACCTAATTGTAGTTAACTCCAATTAGGTTTCAACATTTGTTATTTATCTAACGTGATTTCATCCAACGATAAACTAAAACTTGGCACAAATATTTCTAAAAAATAATCCATTTCAGGACTTCCTCGTTCAGACAATGTCTTTTTCAAACGCTGTTCAGCCAATCTAAACTCATTATTGCCGGCACTGAGTTCTTCAATCGTTTTAAGATAAGCACATAACGCATCGGCCTGTTTGACAATATTTTTTTCTGTTTCATCATAAAAATCATCATCAATAAGACGTCTAAAATCATCTTGTAACTCTTGCGGTAACATATTAATTAGCTTGTTTTGGGCAATTTTTTCAATCTTTTTGTATTCTGTTGTAATTTGAGGATTATAGTATTTAGTCGGTGTAGGCAGGTCTCCAGTAATCACTTCGGATGCATCATGATACATAGCTAATAAAGCGATTCTTTCAGGATTAACTTGTCCGTTAAAATATTTGTTTTTGATGATTGCTAACGCATGTGCAACAAAAGCGACTTGAAGACTATGCTCAGATACATTTTCTGTTCTGACATTGCGCATTAACGGCCAACGATTAATTAATTTTAATCGTGAAAGATGAGCAAAAAAATGGCTTTTATTCATATCATCATCTCATTAGTTATAAAAACAAAAACGCTTCCATATTAATGGAAGCGTTAAAGATTATATGATTCAACAATCAGTTTTTATGCTAAAACAAGTTGTTGAGTTCCTAAAGCAAGCGGTACGGTTTGCTCGTCAGTAAATGTGACGTACTCCCACGCACTTTGTTTCGCCAATAAAGCTTGTAATAACTGATTATTCAAAGCGTGTCCTGATTTATAACAAACCACTTCACCAATCATGTTGTGACCGCTCATGTATAAGTCACCTATGGTATCTAACATTTTGTGACGAACAAACTCATCTTCAAAACGTAATCCATCTTCATTAAGAACTTTATAATCATCTACTACGATAGCACAATCTAAACTACCACCTAAGCATAAACCTTTAGACTGTAATGCTTCGATATCACGCATAAAACCAAACGTTCTAGCACGACTGATTTGACGAATAAAAGATTCAGACGAAAAATCGAGCTGATAACGTTGCGAACTACTATCAATAGCAGGATGTTGGAAATCAATCGTGAAGTCCAATCGAAACCCACTAAATGGTCTTACTTCAGCCCATTTATCACCATTTTCAACGCGTATTGTTTCTTTAACACGTAAAAACTTTTTAAGCGCATTTTGTTCAATGATACCGGCATCAAGTAACAAATAAATAAATGGACTTGCACTACCATCCATAATTGGAATTTCCGGTGCATTGACTTCGATAATAATATTATCGATCCCCAGCCCTGCTAATGCAGAGTTAATATGTTCTACCGTTGAAATACGGACATTATCTTCATTAACTAAACAAGTACAGAGCATCGTATCACGAACTGATTTTGCATCTACCGGAAAGTCCACATATGGATTCAAATCAGTACGTCTATAAATAACACCTGTATTTTCAGGTGCAGGACGCAACGTCAAAGTAACTTTTTTGCCAGTATGTAAACCGACACCAGTTGTCTGTATTGTCTTTTTTAATGTTCTTTGTTTCATTAGCACCTACTATGTTTATTTGTTTCTATTGAATTGTGACAATAAAAAATCAAATAAGTTCACTTTTAATTCGCTTGTTTACGAATAAAAGCAGGAATATCTAAAATCTTATTTTCCTCGAGAGGAGAAATAGATTGCTCATTAACCACTTTAGCTAGTTTTTCTTCTTGTTGTGCCAAAGTATTATTTTGACTAAATAATGAGTTTTGTTGAATCGGTTTAGTTATTTTTGCTTCAGGACGTTTATCCATGCCAATACCTGTTGCAACAACAGTTACACGAATTTCATCTGACATATCAGGATCAAAAGTAGTCCCAACTACAACTGTAGCATTGTCCGAGGCAAAAGCCCTAACAGTACTACCAACCGTTTCAAACTCTTCTAAGCCAAGATCTAAACCAGCAGTTACATTAACGAGCACACCACGTGCACCAGATAAATCGATGTCTTCAAGTAATGGGCTTGAAATAGCCATTTCAGCCGCTTCCTCAGCTCGATTATCACCACTTGCACGACCAGAGCCCATCATAGCATATCCCATTTCAGACATCACTGTTCTAACGTCTGCAAAGTCCACATTAATATGACCTGGTTTGGTGATTAACTCAGCAATACCTTGGACTGCACCTTTCAGCACACCATTTGCTGCTGCAAAAGCATCTAATAGTTTAACACCACGACCTAAAACCTTTAATAGCTTATCATTTGGAATAGTAATAAGCGAATCAACATGTTTTGCTAACTCAGCAATACCTTGTTCAGCAAAAGCCATACGCTTTTTACCTTCGAATCCAAAAGGTTTAGTCACAACAGCTACAGTCAAAATACCCAATTCTTTAGCTATTTCAGCAACAACTGGAGCAGCTCCGGTGCCTGTTCCTCCGCCCATTCCTGCAGCGATAAACACCATATCGGCTCCTTCAATTGCATTACGAATGACTTCACGATCTTCCTCGGCAGAGTTTCTACCCACTTCTGGATTAGCCCCCGCACCAAGTCCTTTAGTGACATTCGTGCCGATCTGGATAGTTTGACCTACCTTAATTCTTTTCAATGCTTGCGCATCAGTATTTGCCGCAAAAAATTCAACACCTTCAATATGCTCAGCAATCATATGTTCAACAGCATTACCGCCGCCACCACCGACACCAATAACTTTAATGACTGCTGCTGGTTCATCATCTGCAACCATAGGCTCAAACATAACTTATCTCCAAATATACGATCTAGGGACATTGTACATATAACCGTCAACAATGTCCACGAAGTTCTTGAAATATATTAGCTAAAATTCTTTTTTAAACCAACCGGTCAATCGTTTAGCTATCCCTTTTAATGATGACTTATGGTTATCTTTGCCATCATCACTTAATAAACTTTGTTTGCCATAATGTAACAATCCTACTGTTGTTGAACAATAAGGCTTTTGTACATAATCAGTTAATCCTGAAATATTTAACGGTTGTCCAACACGGACTTGATTTTGAAATACTTTTTCAGCACATTCCACCATTCCCTTTATTTGTGCTGCACCACCAGTTAGTACTATACCTGCAGCTAATTGATATTTTACATTTTGTTTTTTTAATTCATCTTGTAATGATAATAACTCTTTTTGTACCAATGATAATAGTTCTGAATAACGAGGTTCAATCACATCAGCCAGAGTCTGCCGTTGTAAAGAACGAGAAGGTCGACCACCAACACTCGGTACATCAATAACTTCATCTTTTCCGATTAGTGAACCAACAGCACACCCATATCGAATTTTGATATTTTCAGCATCCATTGGAGGAGCACCAAATGCATAAGCGATATCACTCGTCACAACATTTCCAGCATAAGGAATGACAACCGAATGCCGTAAAGCCCCGCCAGTATAAACTGTCACATCCATGGTTCCGCCGCCAATATCAATGACGCAAACCCCTAACTCTTTTTCATCATCAGTTAAAACAGCATAACTTGAAGCTAAACCAGAAAAAATCAACTGATCAACTTTCAATCCACAACGCTCAACAGCTTTTACGATATTTCTCGCCATATCATTATGACAGGTCACTAAATGAACTTTTGCTTTCATTCGTACACCTGATAATCCTATTGGGTTTTTAATCCCTTCTTGTAAATCAATCGAATATTCTTGTGCAATAACATGTAATATTCGATGCTCATCAAGAATTCTTACCGATTTCGCGGTGTGGACAACATTTTCGACATCCTCAGCAGTTACCTCTTCGTCAGCTATTGGCACCATACCTATTTCATTTTGACAGCGAATATGTTTACCAGAAAGACTCAAATAAACAGAAGAAATCTGGCAATCAGCCATCAATTCAGCTTGGTCAATTGCACGTTGGATTGATTTAACTACTGACTCAAGATCGTTCACACCACCTTTATCAACGCCTTTTGATGGGCAATGACCTACACCGATGATATTGACAATACCATCGGGCAGAACCTCACCGACAAGAGCAAGTACTTTAGAAGTACCTACTTCTAGTCCAACCACCAATTTTTTTTCTGTTGCTTTCATATTTCAGCCTTAATTTATTCCCTACTGTGTCATTTTTTCTCTTTGTACTGAAATGCCATTTTCATAACGTAAATCAGCGACTGTAATTCTTTCATCTTTCGGTGTTTTTGACTGAATTTCAGGAAATAATTTGATAAATTGTTGGTAACGTTGCTCTACATTTTCATTACCCAACATCAGTTTTATTTCTTGATTTTCTTCACAAAAATCACCAATACACTGTTTTACCATCAACTGCCATGCATTGCGTTCATCAGTTATTGCTGACTTAATATGCAGTGCTAATTGATTGTTAGCTAATTTTTTTGAAAGTTCATCTAACTTATAATAAATCTCTAACGCTGACTTTGCTTTACCTTCTGGACCATAAAGTCTTGGTAATTTCAAGTCCGTTATACGATCTAGCGGAACACTAAATACATTCCCTTCTTTATCGAGTAAAAACAGATCATTCCAATAAAACTCAGGTTTATACTCTTCTATATATACTATCAATTTATCAGGCCACTGCTTACGTACACTAACCTGTTTAACCCATGGAAATCTTAATATTTCTTGTTGTATATCATTTACATCTTGACCAATATAAGTATTTGGTAACCCCAAACCTAAAATTGCTTCTCTAAGATCATCCTCAGTCGTATAGGTATATTCACCGCTTAAAGTTAATTGCGACAATACCATCTGTTCTGGATCTTCCATCCAATTTTTTACGCTTTGGACAATCCATGCACTAACGAAAACAATCATAATAAAGAACAAAAAACCAGCTAATTGCTCAGTACTACGAAAAATAAGCAAGTATCTCTTTTTTTTTCCTTCACGTCGGTGAGCGGCTTGCCTTACTTGCTTCATAAATAATATAGCCAGTTATATTGTTGCTAAATGTAAAATTCGACTAACAAGATCGTTAAATGACCAACCGTATTGTTTCGCTGCCATTGGTACTAAACTATGATCTGTCATTCCAGGCGCAGTGTTCACTTCTAACAAATAGGGGGTTTGATTATCATCAAACATTATATCAACTCGCCCCCAACCTCGGCATCCAACCGCCTTATAAGCATCAAGTGCTAATTTACGGATCTCTTGCTCTTTTTCATCTGATAAACCACTCGGGCAAAAATATTGTGTTGAATCAGATAGATATTTAGCATCATAATCATAAAACTTGGTTGCAGGTTTAATATAAATTGATGGTAATACTTCATCACCAACAATGGCGACAGTAAATTCTGGCCCTGATAAAAACGATTCAACCATGACATAATTATCATACTTAAAAGCATGTTCAAGAGCAGTTTTAAGTTCATTTGCTTGGTTAACGCGCGTCATACCTACACTTGAACCTTCGTGACTTGGTTTTACAAATAAAGGGAGTCCAAGCTGTTGTACAATGGCATCAATATCAATTGATTGATCTTTTTCGACCATAACATAATCTGCTACAGGTAAACCTAGTGCTTTCCAAACTAATTTAGTTTTTAGTTTGTCCATAGTGAGGGCTGACGATAAAACATCACTACCAGTATAAGGAATTTGTTGATAAGTTAATATTGCTTGTGTTATACCATCTTCACCACCACGCCCATGAAGAATCACGAATGCTTTAGTAAATCCCGCTTCTTTTAAGTTGGTAATAGGGTGGTCTCTTGTATCAATAAGGTGGGCATCAACACCATTAGCCAATAATCCTGCTTGTACAGCTTGACCTGATTTGAGTGAAACTTCTCGCTCTGCAGATGTTCCACCATACAATACCGCAACTTTATCAATCATTATAGACCTTCTCCTGAAAAAAATTGAGCATCGGCTAACTGACGTGCAATACGACCCACACTACCCGCGCCTTGAGTTAATAACAGATCTCCACCTTTTAAAATTTCTTTCATCATTTCTGGTAAGAGATCTAAATCTGAAACATAAATTGGATCCACTTTGCCCCGATTACGAATTGAACGGCACAAAGAACGACTATCTGCACCCGCAATTGGTTGCTCACCAGCAGAATAGACGTCTAACATAACAAGCGCATCAACTTGAGATAACACTTGAGCAAAATCATCGAATAAATCGCGTGTACGTGTATATCGATGAGGTTGGAATAGCATAACTAAACGACGATCCGGCCAACCATTTTTAGCCGCTTGTATCGTTGCATTAACTTCGCTTGGATGATGACCATAATCATCAACCATCATAATATCTTTACCGTTAGCATGCGGAAAAACGCCCACTAAATCAAAACGGCGACTTGTACCAGCGAATTTCGCCAAAGCATTAATGATCGATTGATCATCTATGCCATCTTCTGTTGCAGCAATAATTGCCGCAGCTGAATTTAATGCATTGTGTTTACCGGGTGCATTTAATTCGATTTCTAAATCATTACGATCTGGACGACACACAGTGTAGTAACTGACACCTCGTTCTTGACGATAATTTTTAATCACCACATCCGCTTCATCACTAAAACCGTAAGTAATAATTTTTCGTCCAACGATCGGTAATAATTCACGGTTAATTGGATCGTCATAACACATCACCGCTAAACCGTAAAAAGGTAAATTACGTAAAAAAGAGATGAATGTTTGCTTAAGATTTTCTACACTCCCTTGATAAGTATCCATATGGTCTGGTTCAATATTAGTAACAATAGAAACCATAGGTTGTAAGTGTAAAAATGATGCATCGCTTTCATCAGCCTCAGCAATGAAATAACGGCTACTACCTAATTTTGCATGAGTACCCGCTGCTTTAACTAAACCACCATTAACAAAAGTTGGATCAAGTTTCGCTTCGGCATAAATAGCGGTGACCATTGCCGTTGTCGTCGTTTTACCATGAGTCCCTGCGATAGCAATTCCATATCGGAAACGCATTAATTCAGCAAGCATTTCAGCTCTTTGAATAACTGGAATACGAGCATCCCGTGCAGCAACAACTTCAATATTATCTTGTGAAATTGCGGAAGAGATTACGACTACACTTGAATTAATTATATTTTCAGCTGCATGACCAATAATAATTTTTGCGCCTAATTTCTTTAGATGTTCGGTAACGGCATTTTCAGCAATATCTGAACCACTAATTTCGTAACCTTCATTAGCTAGAACTTCAGCAATTCCACCCATACCGGCACCACCAATACCCACAAAATGGATATGTTTGACGCGTTTCATTTGGGGAATAATTGCTCTTAATTCAGCTAATTCCTTTGTATTCACAATCTAACTCCTAATTATTTTCTAGTTGAGTATTTTTGTTAACCTTTTATTGAGCTTATTTAAGTTTGTAAAAATCTATTTTTTATACTCAATGCCGTTACTATTTAAACATCGACCTTACCTAAAACATCTTGACAAGATTATTACATAAAGTTATATCAAAAACTAATTATTTTATCACTGATTTTAACGTTTCTGCTACCTTTTCGGTAGAATTTATGATAGATAGACTTTTCGCCTTAACCGCCATTTCGATTAATTTATCTCTATTTAAATTTCTTAACACACTCATTAATGATTCGCTGTTAAAGTCGGGTTGTTCAATAATCTTTGCAGCATCAATATCGGAAAGCGATTTAGCATTCCAAAATTGCTGGCGATCTTTATGCATAAATGGGACGAAAATGGCACCAATTCCAACAACTTCGATTTCACTTACCGTTAATGCCCCACTGCGACAAATCACAATATCCGCCCAACGATAAGCTTCTGCCACATCCGTAATAAATTCTGTTACTTTATTTACCGTCATATCACAATCTTGATAGGCTCGCATAACAGGTTCTAGCATGCCTTTTCCTGTTTGATGCCAAACAACAAAGTTATCGGACAATTTTGTCATAACCTTAGGAACAACCTCATTGAGTACTTTTGCCCCTTGACTTCCGCCCATAACTAAAACTCTAATTGGTCCTTGACGATCTTCAAAACGTTCGTTAGGTTCAGCAATAGTTAATAAATCGTCACGAACAGGATTTCCTACTACTTCAGCTTTTGGAAAAGCAGTCGGAAATGCTTGTAAAACTTTAGTTGCAATTTTTGCAAGCCACTTATTAGTTAACCCTGCTACACCATTTTGCTCATGTAATACGACAGGAATTCCTAATGTCTTCGCTGCAATGCCACCCGGCCCAGACACATACCCTCCCATACCAAGTACAACATCAGGTTGATAAGTTTTTAAGATTTTTCTGGCTTGTAGAACCGCTTTTAAAATTTTATAAGGTGCTTTTAGCATTGCACCAATTCCTTTACCTCGTAGACCCGATATCTCTATAAAATCAATCTCGATACCATTTGCAGGAACTAGATGCGCTTCCATTCGATCTGCTGTGCCAAGCCATCTGACTTGCCAACCCTGTTTCATTAAATAATGTGCAACAGCAATACCTGGAAAAACATGCCCTCCCGTACCACCTGCCATGACTAATAACTTTTTCATTATTTTATTGACCTTATTCTTGCTTGTGCCTGTTGTTGCCTAAATTCAAAATCGATTCGAAATAATATTGCTACTGCAATACTCATAACAATTAAACTTGAACCACCATAACTAATAAATGGTAATGTTAACCCTTTTGTAGGAAGCATACCTGATGTTACCCCAATGTTAACAAACGTTTGAAATCCGAACCAAATACCAATTTCACAAGCTAAATATCCAGAAAACTGGGAGCCTTCGTTCAAAGCTCGATAACCTATTGCCATAGCTTTAAATGTCAAAAGAAAGAGCAAGGTCAGTAACATCATAACGCCAACAAAACCAAGCTCTTCAGAAATAATTGAAAAGATAAAATCAGTATGACATTCAGGTAAATAACCTAATTTTTGAACAGAATTTCCTATTCCTTGTCCTGCAAAACCGCCATTACCAATTGCTATTAATGAATTGACTAATTGATAGCCAACTCCATTTGCATCTTCCCACGGGTTGAGAAAGGTTAACAGTCGCTTTAAACGGTAAGATTCAAACAGAATTAAACTAACAACTGCCACTACACCTGTTGATAAAATAGCGATAAATTGCCATAGCTTAGCACCAGCGATAAAGAGAATTCCAATAGTAACAATAAATAATACAATAACTGTGCCTAAATCGGGTTGAAGTAATAGTAAAATAGAAAGCACGGCCATGACGACCATTGGTTTAAAAAATCCCCAAAATCCACTTTGTACTTCATCTGACTTTCGAGTCAAATAACTTGCTAAAAAAACAAATAAAGCCAATTTAGCAAGCTCGGCCGGTTGAAAGTTAAATACGCCTAGCGGAATCCATCTCGCTGCACCATTAATGGAAGACCCCACGCCTAAAACAGCAACAAGCATGATAATTGTCATAATGAGTAATACAGTTCCAAATTGCTGCCAACGTTTCATTGGAATCGATAACGTTATACACATCAAAACAAGCGAAATACCTAGCTGTATGAGTTCACGCTGAGTATAGAAAAAAGGATTATTATCATTTGATGACATTGACGCTGATGTCACCATCACTAAGCCGAATATCATCAATCCAAAAATCGTCCAAAGCAATTGATTATCAAAAGGGACATGAGGATTAACTTGCTTTTTTATGGCCAGCGAGATCATTTTTCACCCCTTTGGGCATATTGCTTTGCCAGAAGTGCAAATTGATTTCCTCGCTCTATATAGTTTTTAAATTGGTCTAAACTTGCACAAGCAGGTGAGAGTAAAACGACATCATTAGCCACCACTTTTTGAGCGATTATTTGCATAGCCTCAGCTAATGTCGCTGTCATTGTTGTGATGTTGGGGGCTAATTTTGCTAATAACTCACGATCTCGACCAAAACAAAAAATTTCAAGGTGACTATTTTTTAAATAAGGAATTAGTGGAGAAAAATCCGCTGATTTTCCATCACCGCCAAGCAATAAAAATAATTTTCCATGACATACAACACTTTTCAAAGCAGCTTCCGTACTGCCCACATTGGTTGCTTTAGAATCATTAATCCATTTGACCCCATTTTGTTCCAAAACTAATTCAAAACGATGAGGTAAACCATGAAAGTTGGCTATTGTCGCTAAACTAGATTGTCGTGATATTGATAATTTATCTGCAATAGCTAATGCGGCTAACGCATTGAGATAATTATGGCTTCCCGTTAGTTTCATTGTTTTAGTCGATAAAACAGGTTTTTCCTGCGCAATCAAATGTGCACAATCATTATCCAAATGATAATCGCCTGCATGTAATCCAAAAAACACATTATGACTTTCTTTGCCTTTTGGAAAAGTTAATTTATCATCATGATTTACTACACAATATTCTGCATTCACATAAATTCGTTGTTTAGCCTCTACATATTGCTTGAGTCCTAAAGGATACCTATCCATATGATCTTCTGAGATATTCAAAATCGTTGCAACCGTTGCATGTAAAGTGTGTGTGGTTTCAAGTTGGAAGCTTGACAGCTCAAGTACATACACATCACAATCTTGAGCCAGTAAAGAGAGTGCAGGTTGACCTATATTGCCACCGACACCCACTTTGATACCAGCTGACTTAACAATTTCACCAACTAATGTCGTCACCGTCGTTTTACCATTGGCACCGGTGATTGCCACAATTTTTTTATTGGGTTGTTGATTAACTTCACGACAAAATAGCTCAATATCACCAATGATTTCGATACCTTTATCAGTAGCTTGTTTGAGTTCAGGGGTTGATAGAGCGATACCAGGACTGACAATTATTAAATCCGCATCAAATAGCCAATCGACATTCAAATCGCCTAAATGATAGGCAACCCGTTGATCTAATTGTTCTAATCCTGAAGGTAATAAACGGGTATCAATCACTTTAGGAATAACATTTTGGGCAAGAAAATAGTTAACACAAGAAAGCCCTGTGACACCTAACCCGATGATAACAACATTTTTACCTTGATAGCTAATCATGATTCAATCCTGATTTAATTTAATTACCGTAATTTCAAGGTTAATAACCCTATTAATACAAGCATTAACGAAATAATCCAAAAACGCACAATAACCCGAGGTTCCGGCCATCCTTTTAATTCATAATGATGATGGATTGGAGCCATTTTGAAAATTCGTTTACCACGTAATTTAAAAGAACCAACTTGTAGAATTACCGATAGGGTTTCGACAACAAATATGCCCCCCATGATAAGTAATAAAAATTCTTGGCGTAAAAGTACCGCGATAATTCCAAGCACACCACCTAAAGCCAGTGATCCTACATCTCCCATAAATACCATAGCGGGATAAGTGTTAAACCATAAAAAACCAAGTCCTGCACCAATGATCGCTGTACAAACAATCATCAATTCACCACTAAATTTGATATAAGGTATATGCAAATATTCTGCAAAGTGTGTATTACCTGTCGCCCACGATACCAGCGCTAAGCCCGCTGCCACAAATACCGTTGGCATAATTGCAAGTCCATCAAGTCCATCTGTTAAATTAACAGCATTACCCGATCCAACAATCACAACATAAGTGAGTAAAATAAATCCAATACCTAGTTGAGGCATGACATCTTTAAAAAATGGCACAACCAATACGGTTACAGAGCTATCTTTGCCATATGCATAAAGACCAAAAGCCACAATGAGAGCAATAACAGATTGCCAAAAATATTTCCATCTGGCGATAAGACCATCGGTATTTTTTCGAATCACTTTCAGATAATCATCCGTAAAGCCAATGATGGCATATCCAACTAGAACAAATAATGTTACCCAGACATAAGGGTTTCTTAAATCAGCCCAAAGAAATACTGATAATGAAATTGAGGCAACGATTAACGTTCCTCCCATTGTTGGCGTTCCTTTTTTACTTAAATGGGATTCAGGTCCATCATTACGTATTACTTGTCCAATCTGTAACTTTTGTAACCAGTCAATGACTTTTTGCCCCATAATTATCGATATCGCTAAAGAGGTTAATAAGCCTAAAATTGCTCTCACAGTCAAATAAGAGAACACGTTAAAAAAAGAAAAATGTTTAACTAAATATTCTGATATCCAAACCAACATAGTTTTTAACCCTGATTTATTTTTTGTTGTTTAATTTGTTCTATAACGTCTTCCATTTTTGCACTGCGTGAACCTTTCACTAGCATGGTTAAATTTGGATATTGACGCAATAACGTTATGATATAATTTGTTGCTTCTTGTTTATCATTAAAATGATGACCGACTTCACTTGATTGACTAACAAATTGACTCAACTGACCAACACTAACAACACAATCCAATTTTTGTTGTTTAGCAAGCTCACCAATTTGTTGATGATACTTTTGAGCGTCTTGCCCTAATTCAGCCATATCGCCTACAACTAAAACTTTATAACCTGATTGATTTGCTAAAACATTAATTGCAGCAGACATTGAACCGACATTGGCATTATAAGTATCATCCAAAATTAATTGATTTTGGTTTAATTTAATCGGGAAAAGCCTTCCTTTAACTGGCTTTAATATTGATAATCCTTGTTGAATGCGATCTAAGCTTGCTCCGACAGAAATCGCTAAAGCTGAAGCTGCAATTGCATTTGAAATATTGTGTAACCCTATTAATGGTAATTGGATTTCGCATTCACCAAACGGTGTATGTAATTTAAATGTGGTCACATCTGCCATTTTAATATGACTTGCATAAAAATTGGCTAATGGATTTTCTAATGAAAAAGTCCAAACAGTTTTATCTGTTAATTGCTCAAACCATTTATCTGAACAGCTATCTAAATTGATGATAGCAATACCATCTTTAGTCAACCCTTCAAAAATCTCACCTTTTGCGGTAGCGACACCTTCAAGTGAGCCAAAACCTTCAATATGCGCTTCAGCAATATTATTAATTAATGCAGTTTGTGGATGAACTAACTGGGTTGTATATGAAATTTCTCCAATATGATTGGCGCCCAGCTCTATCACAGCAAATTGATCTTCTTTTGTTAGTCTTAAAAGTGTTAATGGTACACCAATGTCATTATTATAATTACCTTGCGTATAAAGCGTTGTTCCACAATTTTGCAAAATAGTGGCAGTCATTTCTTTTACAGATGTTTTACCGGATGAGCCTGTCAAGGCAACAATTTTAGCGTAACTTTGATTACGGATATAACCAGCAATTAGACCCAACGCCAGACGCGTGTCCTTAACCACTATTTGTGGAATAGAATTATCCTCAATTTTATGATTAACCATGACGGCAACCGCACCGTCTTTAATCGCTTGTAAGGCAAATGCATGCCCATCAAAATGTTCACCAACAAGCGCAATAAAAAGAGATTGTTTTGTAATTTTACGTGAATCAGTACAAATAAATGCTACGGTTGACTCATCGCATTGAACATTAAATGATTCACCGTTTACTATTGTTCTGATTTGCTCAATATTTAATGGAATCATGATTGATTCTCTACTCCTAAAAGCTGTTTCACTGTTTCTTGATCTGAATAGTGATGTTTAGTTTTTCCAACGATTTGGTAATCTTCATGACCTTTGCCCGCAATTAATATCACATCATTTGGTTTGGCTTTGGAAAATGCTTTTTTTATAGCAGTAACTCTATCAGTAATAACGTATACATTTTTGTTATTCACCAAGCCTTGTTGGATATCATTAATAATTTTCATCTCATCTTCTGTACGAGGATTATCATTTGTCAAAATGATATTATCAGCATATTGTGCTGCTATATCCCCCATTAATGATCTTTTACCTGTGTCTCTATCGCCACCACAACCAAAAACAACCCATAATTTTCCTTTACAATGAATACGACTTGCTTGTAATGCCTTTTGTAAGGCATCGGGGGTGTGAGCATAATCAATAATAAAAGTTGGGCTATGATGCGTGTGTAATACTTCCATTCGACCACAGATAGGTTTAAGGAAAGAAGCCATATTGACAACAGCAAAAAACGGAAAATCGAGTGTTAGCAGGGTCGCTACGCATAATAAAAGATTTGAAACATTAAACTCTCCTAACAATCGACTATTGATAACAGTATTACCCCAACTCGATTGCATGTGGATTTCAGCGCCTTTGTCATGATATTCAATCATAGATACGCCAACATAAGGTATATTTAAATTTTTTAATCGGCTTAATGATTTAGGTTGACATGATACAGCGGTAACATTTGAAAGTTTTTCAATCCAACGCTTACCATATTTATCATCATAATTAATTATAGATTTACCTGCACTAATAACTTGTTTTTCTTTTTCGTCTGCACTAAATAACGACCATTTTGATTTTGCATATTTTCCCATAGTTTTATGAAAATCAAGATGATCTCGACTCAAATTGGTAAATACGGTTGCGGCAAAAGTAATCCCTTTGACGCGATTCATCGTTAATCCATGGGAGGAAATTTCCATTGAAACCACTTTTACCCGTTTTTTCACAAAATCAGCTAAATAAGTTTGGATATCAACAGCTGATGATGTCGTATTCTCGGAAGGTTTAAGATGATTATATATACCATTTCCTATTGTCCCTAAAATGGCTACTTTTTCATTTAATATCGTAGCACATTGGGCAATAAGCTGAGTGACTGTCGTTTTTCCATTGGTTCCTGTTACACCAATAACTGACAGTTTTTTAGAAGGAGAATGATAAAATTTGCTGGCGATGACAGATAATTTTTTAGATAATTGGAATACTTTTATTTGAGGAATATTTTTGTCTTCGTGCTGGATATAATCTATATGGAGATCGTTCGATTTCCGATTCGTCTCAATTAATATTGCTGCAGCACCAGCTAAAATGGCTTGTGTAATAAATGTTTTACCATCAACAACACTTCCTTTAATAGCAACGAATACATCATTATTTTCAATCATTCGACTATCGATGCGTAAATGATTAAGAGGAAAATCTTTGATCGTTCGATCTTTTTTTCCACCTAATATACTGACTAATTTTTTAAATGTACTTATAGCCATCATTTACCACCTATTAATAAATAATCATTTGACCATCAACATGACGATCTGGTTTTACATTCATTGTTCTTAAAACCCCCCCCATAATCCGGCTAAAAACTGGCGCTGAAACAGATCCCCCATAATATTGACCTGCTTTAGGATTATCTATCACAACGACCAAAGAATATTTTGGCGCCGTAGAGGGTGCAATTCCTGCTGTATAGGCTAAATATTGATTAACATATCGCCCACCAGATAATTTTTTAGCCGTACCTGTTTTCACTGCAACACTATAACCAGGTACAGAAGCTTTTGTGCCACCACCTGTTACCGCAACAGCTTCCATTAAATGAACTACCGTTTTGGCAATTTTTTCCGGTACGACTCGCTCACCCTTAATTGGTTCATTAACTTTTAATATCGAAACGGGTCGATAAACACCATAACTACCAATGGTTGCATACGCTCTAGCTAATTGTAATGGCGTAACATTCAATCCATAACCAAATGAGAATGTTGCTCGTTCAATATCTGCCCATTTTCGAGTTCTATCTGCGGCAATTGAACCACTCACTTCACCACCTAAACCTAATGCTGTAGGATGTCCTAAACCAAATCGACTAAAATATTCTACCAGTTCGCTTGGCTGCATTTGTAACGCTAATTTACTGACACCAACATTACTTGATTTTTCTAATATACCCGCTAAGTTAAGTGATTTTTGATAGGAAACATCCTTAATTTCATAGCGGTTTACATAAAATGGTCTCGTATCGATAATCGTGTTTAAATTCGCAATCTTCTTTTCTAAAGCTGCCATTACAACTAATGGTTTAACAGTTGAACCGGGTTCAAAAGCGTCGGTAATGGCACGGTTGCGTAACGAGTTATAATCAATTGATGAACGATTATTAGGATTATAAGATGGGCTAGTTGCCATCGCCAAAATCTCACCTGTATGAACATCAATCAATACCGCTGTGCCACTATCAGCTTTATTAAATTGCACAGCTTGACTCAGTTCGCTATAAACTAATGACTGCAAACGTTCATCAATACTTAAGACTAAATCTGAAGCTCTCTCACTTTCAGTCCGTGCGAGTTCTTCAATTACACGTCCAAATCTGTCACGTCTTATTACTCGTTGTCCTGATTCGCCGATTAACCACTTATTAAAGCTTTTTTCAATTCCTTCTGAACCTTTTTCATTTCCGTTTTCATCGGTATCTGTCAAACCAATCAATTGAGCTATATTTTCGGCAGCTGGATAAAAACGTTTAGAGGTTTTAACAAATGAAACCCCTGGTAATTTTAGCTGCTTTAAATAATCCGATAACGTTGGTGTAACCTGTTTAGCTAAATAAGCAAATCGTGTAGATGGATTACTCAATTTTTGTTCTAAGTTAGCAATCGGTATATTTAAAGCCGCTGACAATCCTTTCCATCTAACATCATTAGCATTTACCCCCCCTTTTTGAATCACTATTTTCGGGTCTGCCCAAACATCATACATTGGTACACTAACAGCTAAAGCTCGTCCATTTCGATCCGTTATCATGGCTCTGGGTGCATCCATATCCTGATGACGCAACGAGCGTTTATTGCCCTCAGCTATCAGCTTATCAGGATGGATAATCTGTAAAATTGCCATTTGAGTAATTAATGCAATTATGGCAATCACAATCAAACCATATACAACATAAAATCGACTAGGTGAAAAAAACTGTTTTTTACTATTCAATTTATTGACTTTATTATTCTTAACAGTCTTTTTTGATTTAGTGATAGATTTCATCATTTACTCTTTATCACAATAACAGTTTCATTTTCTGGTGTAACATAAGACATATCTAATTGATTTTTAGCTTTAGCCTCAACTCGCTTTGGATCAGCTAATACATTTTCTTCAATAACTAGATTACGCCATTCACTTTCTAAAACATCTTGCTCCAAAAGAAGTCGCTCACGTTCAGATAACTGCTTTCTAACTTGTTGAGTCGTAATTAATACCGCACCAGCAGACAAAACAATAAGTACTAATAAAAAAATAGACATTTTTTGATGATTGACCAAATCACCAATGATTAAACCAAATAAACTTTTATTTGGTTTACGCTGAGTATCTATTTCATCATAAATACCGTCATGATAATTATTACTGTTTTGGCTACTGTTCATTGTTTCTTTCTGCTACCCTCAATATTGCACTTCGAGAACGTGGATTTTTTTCAATTTCATCATTACTCGGTTTTATTTTGCCAAGGGACTTCAATTTTGCACTACCATACTGCTTTATCTGCTGCTCTGTTAACGGCAATCCTGCTGGCAAAGTTGGACCTTTACTTTGCCTATTTATAAACTGCTTAACGATTCTATCCTCTAAAGAATGGAAACTAATAATAGCTAGTCTTCCTTTATTAGCTAGCACAGATAAACTGCTATTTAAAGCTTGTTCCACCTCTTCTAATTCACTATTAATATAAATACGTATAGCTTGAAAACTACGTGTTGCAGGATGTTTATTTTTATCTTTTTTAGGTGTCGCCTTTTCTATAATATTAGCTAATTCTAATGTTCGTGTTATAGGCGAAATTTTATTTTGCTCCACAATCGCTTTTGCAATACGTTTCGCAAATTTTTCCTCACCAAATGTTTTTAATACCCAAGCTATATCTTCTTCATCACTACTTAATAACCATTCACTTGCGGTAACACCTTTATGATTATTCATTCGCATGTCAAGTGGACCATCTCGCATAAAAGAAAAACCACGTTCAGGATCATCAAGCTGAGGCGAAGATACACCCAGATCTAATAAGAAACCATCTATTTGACCTAATAGTCCCAAAGAATCAATATACTGATATACATTCGAGAATTCGCCTCGAATGAATGTAAATCTTGAATCAATTATTTTTTGGGCTGTTTGTTCTGCTCGCTCATCACGATCTATGGCGATCAATTTTCCTTGTTTACCAAGTTGCTCAAGTATTTTTCTTGAATGACCACCACGACCAAACGTGCCATCAATATAGATGCCATCTTTTTTTATATTTAATGCGTTTATTGCCTCGTTTAATAAAACAGTAGTATGTTGATAATCGCTCAATTTTTAGCTCTTTTTAAATAGTTAAATTTTTTAAATTAGAGGATAAATTTTCCATATCAGCGGGTAGTGCGGCAATATCCTCACTAATTTGTTGATACCATACTCCTTCATCCCAAATTTCAAATTTATTGGATTGTCCAACAAACATTGTCAGTTTTTCTAACTTGGCATAAGTGCGTAACGTTTGTGGTAATAAAATTCGTCCCGAATTATCCATTGAACATTCGGTTGCATAACCTAATAGTAATCGTTTAATTCTTCGTTCAGCTTCGACAATAGATGATAATGTCGAAAGTTGTTGCTCAATTATTTTCCATTCCGTCATTGAATAGAGGGCAAGGCATGGATGGTATAAACCTATAGTGCATACCATACCTTCAGCCAATAATTCCCGATAGCGAGTGGGAATAGCCATCCGCCCTTTGCTATCGATATTGACTGAAATTGCACCACTAAACATTTAAGCACCATTATTGGTAAATTTTTAATAATTTTAATTTCATAAAAATCAAAACGTTAAATAATTTATACTTTTTTACCACTTAACCCCACTTTTTACCACAAAAATTTACAAAATAATAGCTATTTAATTAATTAATTTTTCGATAATTGTAGTTTGGATTTTTAATTCGCTTATTTAAATCTAACTATAGGTTTTACATTAAATTAATTTAATAAAGACATTCAACATACAAATTTTAGAATGCATTGAAGCTTGAGCTAAGTTGCTTATTAAAGCGAGATAGAGTGTCAGTAATAGAATCTAAAACCATGAAGATATAAAGAAAGGTAAAATATTATTTATAAAAATAAACTGGCAACAGCGATGATTAAAATATTAAATTTATAACAATTCGTTGTTTAATGATTTTGTTAAAATTTAAGCATAACTAAAACAATTAGTTGCCAGCTTTTGCTGGCAAACAAATATTGAATTAACGAGGAGCCCAAAAACCTACTACATTGGCTTTATCTTGCTGTAAAACTGCTCTTATAGGCATTTGATTAACATCGGTGCCTTTTTCAGCTTGTTCTAAAACTTTAATCTTACTTTCACCAATTAGGTGTAAATAGATATTTTTACTACCTAATATGATTGGTAGTGTTAATGTGATACGATCAAGTGGCGCAGTTAATGGTGTCATGCCGATTACTTTACGATTTGAGTGCATGTCCAAGCCCAATTTCAAATTATCTGCTCCTGGGAATAGTGAAGCAGTGTGACCATCTTCCCCCATTCCCAAAATCAAAACATCAAAAGGCATCGGCACTTTATCTAAAATCTGTTCCGTTACTTCGGCACCATCAAACGGATTATCACAACTGTTTTTTAAACCAACAAAATTAGCAAATTTTGCTTTATTTTGTAATAAATAAGTCATGACTAATTTTTCATTACTGGCATCGTCAGTATCGTCGACCCATCTATCATCAACTAATGTAATATAAACTCGATTCCACTCTAAGTCTTGCTGACTAAGCAAGGTGAATAAAGGAATTGGCGTTTTTCCGCCAGAAACAGCAATAGATGCATGTCCTTTTTTTTCTATAGCCTGCTTAAGATCGTTAACTATACGAGCTGTGAGTTCTTCATTTAATACTTGACTATTTGCATATTTGTTTAGTGTAAACATAGTTATGTTCCTTTATTCAAATTCGTGCCATGAATGCCCATCTTTAGTAATTAAAGCGACAGAAGCTACCGGCCCCCAAGTACCTGCTTGATAAGTTTTCGGGAGTTCTTTTTCCGAATTCCAAGCACTAATAATAGAATCGACCCATTTCCAAGCGGCTTCAACCTCATCACGATGAACAAATAATGCCTGACGTCCACGCATTACCTCGAGTAATAATCGCTCATAAGCATCAGCACTATTTTGTTGAAAAGCTTCATTAAAACTTAGGTCAAGTTTGGTTGTTTGTAAATTATGAGTACTATCCAATCCCGGTACTTTATTTAAGATTTCAATATCTAAACCTTCGTCAGGTTGCAATCGAATCGTTAATTTATTTTGTGGCAATTCAGGATATGATTCACTAAATATATTAAGTGGTAATGATTTAAAATATACCACAACTTCTGAACATTTACTGGCTAAGCGCTTGCCTGTGCGTAAATAAAATGGCACTCCAGCCCAACGCCAATTATCAATATCAACGCGAATTGCAACAAAAGTTTCGGTGCTACTCTCTTTATTTGCTCCATCTTCTTCTAAATAGCCTGGAACATTTATACCATTAACAAATCCAGCTGTATATTGGCCACGTACAACTTTTTCCCTAAGGTTTGTTTTATCAATAGGTCTAAGTGCATTTAGTACAGCAATTTTTTCATTACGTAAACTTTCATCTTTTAAATTAGCCGGTGGTGACATAGCTATCATAGTTAAAATTTGTAATAAGTGATTCTGAACCATATCACGCATTTGACCCGCTTTATCGAAATAACCCCATCGACCTTCAATACCGACTTGTTCAGCAACGGTAATTTCGACATGATCGATAGAATTACGATTCCATAAAGATGCAAAAACCGGATTAGCAAAACGTAAAGCTAAAAGGTTTAAAACCGATTCTTTACCTAAATAGTGATCGATACGGTAAACCTGTGATTCATCGAAAAATTGTGCGACAGAATCATTAATGTCTCGCGATGACTGTAAATCAGTACCAAGTGGTTTTTCCATCACAATCCGATTGTGTTTTTGATTTAAACCAGCATGGGCCAAACCTTTACAAATTGTACCAAAAGTCCCTGGATGCATTGCAAAATAAAAAATAGCTGTGCGATTTTGCTCAAGTTTATTCTTTAAATCATTAAAACCAGCGATATCATTAACATCCAATTTATGAAAATTAAGGCGCTGACTAAATCGTCGCCAAATATTCTCATCTAAAGGTTCTGACATAAATGTTGTTAGTGCTTCCTTAGCCACTTCACTATAAGCCACTTTATCCCAATCGGCACGACCAACGCCTAATATTTTGGTTTCCTCAGGCAGTTTTCCATACTTTTCTAATTGATATAAAGACGGTAATAATTTACGCCTCGTCAAATCCCCTTTAGCACCAAAAATAACTAAATTGCAAGCTGGGACATCAGACATGGTTTTCTCCTAACTAAAATGATATCAATATGATTTATTCTATTATGTTAAATAGCCAGTGTACACCCAGTTAATGCTATAAATCATAATAATAGGCATTTGCCATCATTAAAAAATAAAAAACAAAAGGTCACCATATCGGTGACCTTTTGCTATAAGCTTTATTGATTTAGCCTAATAGTGCACTTTATACGCGAACAAAGTCCATATGAACTAATTTAGGCTTGAATGGATGACGTTGTACTGCTTGTACTTTAGCTTTAACAGCTTTACCGTCAACTTCAATAGTAAGCACTTCAGAATAAAATTCTGGTTTTTCTTGCATGTTGAAAACATGGTTGTGATCAAGCACAACAGATATTGCAGGTTCAGTTCCACCATAAATAATTGCTGGGAATTGACCAGCGTGACGCAGGCGGCGGCTCGCACCCTTACCATGCTCTTTTCTAACTTCTGCTTTTAATGTAAACATGTTTATTTCTCTATGTTATTTAGATAAAAAACCAATTACAGGCGACCCAGTAGTTGGTTATGAAATTGGTGCTTTAAAAAAGCTTGAGGATTATAAAGCGTTATGCTTGTAAACGCAAACAATTAATCAACTGCTGTCAATAAAATTGATTGCGTTTAAACATCACTTGCTTTGCAAAATTAGACCAATTTAATTTTAAAGCCATATGACATTTTTTGTGTTGGTGATAATTTGAGTGTTTGATTAATACATGCACTTTCAACACACACCATTTTTTTATATTCTTGGTCATCAAAATCAGCCATCGCTTTAGCTTTATCTGTCCATGGATTCCATGTAACAACATCACTAGCATTGATGTTTGTAAGCTGAATTGTTCGACAAGTATCATCAATCGTTATGGTATTTTCAGCATGGGTATAAATACGATCAACCTCTTGATTAAAGGTTAATTGTCCATTAATTGTTGGCTTATTTTCAACAGACAAACGATCTTGATAAGTATCACCTAACCCTTTGACTATTACATTGTCGATATCGCTAATACCAAAATAGGTATGTAATGCACTTGTCACTTCAAAATCACCTTGACAACTTAATGTGATTTCACAGCTCTTGCCGACATGTATCGTTAACCAAACTTTAAACGGTTTTGAGAAATAAGATTCAGTTTGTGGGTTATTCGTTAATGATAAGATGATATCGACACCATTAGCGTCTTCTTGGCAAGAATCTAACGTCCACTCAACAATACGAGCAAAACCGTGTGAAGGATTACCTAATTGCCCAAACCAAGGCCAACAAATGGGTACACCACCACGGATAGCCGTTCCTTTTTTAAAAAAGGTTTTTTCACTTAACCAAATAACTGGAGATGCTTCGGTCGATGGTTGCCAAAATAATAAATGCGCGCCTTGTAATGATATCGCTGCCGTGCATGTTTTATGGTTAACCGTTAAAATGGGTAATTCACCAAAATGCGATTGTTTTACTGAAGGGCTTATTGACGCTGCTGACAAACCATTATCCAAAATGTTGTTAACAATACTCATATTTTCTCCTACAAAAATAGTCTTATCGATAATTAATATCGAAAAATTAATGGTGATTGTACGCTCTTTACACGGAATTTAAAAATACCAAAATAGTAAAAAAAGCTTTTTTTTATGAATTGAAGTAAAATAGTGCAATATTTATATAACCATTCATCAACCGCTATTAAGTTTTAGGATAGGCAGATGTTTTCATATAAAATTCCACTTAGCTTATATATACATATGCCTTGGTGTGTACAAAAATGTCCTTATTGTGATTTCAATTCTCACACCATCAAAAAAACACCTGATTATCGTGCTTATATTGATCATTTGATTAAAGATTTACAGCAAGATATAGCACTTTGTTCTGAACGCTCGATCCATTCGGTTTTTATCGGCGGTGGTACACCAAGTTTATTTTCTGCTGAATTAATTAATCATCTGTTAACAAAGGTTAATGAACTGATTCCAATTGAAAAAGATGCCGAAATCACTATCGAAGCCAATCCAAATTCGGTTGATGCAGAAAGATTTACAGGCTATCAACAAGCAGGAATAAATCGTATTTCAATAGGAGTTCAAAGTTTTCAAACCGATAAACTCATCAAATTAGGACGTATTCATAATCCCCAGGAAGCAATCAATGCTGGGAAATTAGCACATAAGCTAAAATTGAACAGCTTTAATTTAGATCTAATGCATGGACTCCCCGATCAAAGTTTGGACGATGCCCTATTTGATCTTACACAAGCAATCGCTATTGATCCTCCCCATTTATCCTGGTATCAATTAACCATTGAGCCTAATACGCTTTTTGGTTCTAAACCACCTGTTCTTCCGGATGATGATAAGTTATGGGAAATTTATCAACTAGGTCATCAGCTATTAACTCAACATGGTTATCAGCAATATGAAACATCAGCTTATGCGAAACCAGAATTTAAATGCCAACATAATTTAAATTATTGGCGATTTGGTGACTATTTAGGAATTGGATGTGGTGCACATGGTAAAATAACCCAATCTAATAGAGATATTATTCGTACCGTAAAAACACGTCACCCCAAAGGGTATCTTGAAGGACGTTATATCGAAAAATCTTATACCGTACCAAAGGAAGATCTTGCATTCGAATTTTTTATGAATCGTTTTAGATTATTTGAATCGTTCCCAAAATACGAGTTTGAAGAGCGAACTTTTTTGCCTTTAAAGACTATCGAAAAACAAATAAACATTGCCATTGAAAAAAATTTTCTTTGTGATGATAAAAAAAATTGGAAAATTACAGAACATGGAAAACTTTTTTTAAACTCATTGCTTGAAATATTTTTATAGAATTATCAATATGTTAAGTTGGTTTTTACAATGCCAATTTGTTAATTTACGTTAAATTAATGGATTAAATACGGACAATTTAGAAAAATATTTACATCTAATTACATACTTTTACTTAAAAAAGGTGCATAATATACTCGACAATGTATTTATTTCATTGTTTTCCTATTCCTTATGTTTTCCCAATAACGTTGTTATTGGGATTTTTTTTGATTTTATTTCGCTTTAAAATAAACTTACAATATTTAATTATCTTTGGAATGGGAAATAAATTTGTCCAATTCTGTTAATGTTGAAGTCCCTTCCATTGGTCCTTTTTTGGATACCGCAAGCGCACCACTTGCATTAGCATATTCTAGTGCTTTTTCAACCGAAAAACCGGCTAACATTAAACTGACAAATGTAGCTCCAAAACAATCACCCGCTCCGGTTGGATCTACCGATTCTCTTTTAAAACCATCAACATGCATCGTTTTGATTTTATTATTTTCATCATATCCATAATAATTAGCGCCTTTAGCACCACATTTTACAGCTATATGTTTAATCCCTTTTTGAAGCAATTTAGTCATGATTTCAAGTTCACTTTCATCATTATTATCAGCAAAATAGTAAACTTCACTTTCACTCGGCAAAAATATATCGGTATATTCCATAATATAATCGAATGATTGCTCCATTTCCTGAATATTAAACATCTCCTTGCGTAAATTGGGATCGAAGGAAATAGTCCCACCATTTTGCTTGATGATGTCCAGTGCTTTGCGCATAGCATCAATTGCTCGAAAAGAGTAGAGAGAAGAACCCATAACGTGTAAATGAGAACAATCTTTTAGAAGATTTTCAATAATATGATTGAAGGAAAGTAAACCACATGCACTATTTGGAATATTGAAAATAAAGTCCCTTTCATTTGAATTTCGATATGAAACAAAAGCGCTTCCGGTATTGGCTTTATCATGAAAAGTGATGCCATCTGTAATCACTCCATCTCGTTTGAGCCGATTAACACACATTCTGCCAAAAGGGTCTTTACCAACACAACTGAAAAAAACAACAGGAAAACCTAATTTAGCAACTTGATCTGCAAAAATTGCAGGTGCACCACTTGGAAAAGGGCCAATAAATTCGCCTGTTTGATCAAATCGTTGATGCTGCTCGCTTGCTAAAAATTCAACTAATAATTCTCCTATAGTGCAAATCTTAAAATCCATATCATGCTCCTAAGTCATTTGATAAGTCACACTAAATTTATTTGCTGCAAATTGTCTAAAATTTGAATCTAATAATTGTTGATGATATTCGGTGACGGCAGGTCTTGATAAAATGACGACATCCAGATTTTTCAATTTACCAATGCTATGATCATCATTGCAAATACCCCTTTGCGGTAAAATACCGATTATATGGTGAGCTTTTTTAGTCACTTGCTGATAAGCATTAATCTGTTCAAAATCTTCTATTATTAATTGATTATTATTGTTAATAGCACATAATTCTATTATAAAATGCGAGATTTGATAGTCATTCAAAATAGGGTCAATTCCATTATTTTGTAGTATATTACCTTCTAATAACATCCCCCCAATAAGGATAATATTTGCATCAGTGAATTCTTTAGCAAGTTGAGCATTATTGAGGTCATTCATGATTATTGTTAAAGATCTTTTGGAATATAGATAGGGGATGAGCTTTCTCGTTAATCTACCATGACTCAAAAAAATAGTATCTCCATCATTTATGTAATTTAAACAATTTTTTACTAAGTCAATGTTATTACGATCATCAATAAATGATGAATAATTAGCATTGGTTAAATTGTTTTTATTTATTGATGCTTCTGGTGATAAGTATATTGCTCCCCCAAAAGAACGTTTTAAATACCCTTGATGTTCTAAGTAAGTCAAATCTTGACGGATAGTTACTGTTGAAACTTGAAGCATGTATGATAACTCATCAACTTTTACTTCACCTTTTTTTCGCACAATTTCTGCTATGTCTAACCGACGTTTTAACAGGGCTGAAGACACTTTAGTCAATTTTTATATCCTATATTACATATAATAAATCAAGAACGTTGATAATAAAATTTATCATACAAGTGGTCAACAATAATTCGCAAACAGTGTTCTAACTTAATTATTCCAGCTTACATATCTAAAAGTTATGAAACTAATGTTACCCATTAAAACTCGACTTTTCCAATTTAAATTCCTCATTTTCTTAAGCAAATATTAAAATTTGTGATCCTCCTCACGGTAATCGCACTAGCGTAACTTTCATTTTGAAAGCATAATAAATAAAAATAAGTTTCATTTGAAAAAATGAATACTTGAAAGTGAATTAATATCGATAATTAAGGAGCTGTCATATGTCGATCATTTCAAGTCATAATATGTTAAAAAAAGCACAGCAGGAACATTATGCCGTTCCAGCTTTTAACATACATAATCTAGAAACCATGCAAGTTGTTGTTGAAACGGTTGCCGAATTACAGTCCCCTGTGATTTTAGCCGGCACCCCAGGTACCTATAGTTATGCCAGTACCGAAAATATTATTGCCATTGCCGAAGCGTTATCTAAAAAACACAATGTACCATTAGCTGTTCATCTCGATCACCACGAAGAATACGATGATATTGTTGAAAAAATTAATTCAGGAATACGCTCAGTCATGATTGATGGTTCGCATTTCCCTTTTGAAGAAAACATTGCGTTAGTAAAACGCGTTGTTGATTATGCTCACCGCTATGATGTGAGTGTTGAAGCTGAATTAGGTAGGCTTGGTGGCGTTGAAGATGATCTTGTAGTGGATGCTAAAGATGCTTTATATACCAATCCTAAACAAGCAGTTGAATTTATTGAAAGAACCGGAATTGATTCACTTGCCATTGCAATTGGGACAGCTCACGGTCTGTATAAATCAGAACCTAAATTAGATTTTGATCGACTTTCTGAAATTCGTTCCATGGTGGATATTCCACTGGTATTACATGGCGCTTCAGGTGTTCCGGACAAAGATGTCCGTGAATGCATTCAACGTGGTATTTGCAAAGTCAATGTAGCAACAGAACTCAAAATCGCCTTTTCTGATGCGCTAAAACACTATTTTATCGAAAATCCAAATGCCAATGATCCTCGACATTACATGAAACCAGCAAAAGCAGCGATGAAAGAAGTGGTTAAAAAAATCATTACAACATGTGGATGTGCCGGTAAACTCTAAGAGGTCAACATATGATCTATACTTTAACACTCAATACGGCAATTGATATGAATATCCGTTGCCAAGGTCTAAATCCAAATTCAGTGAATCGTACTTCACATACAGAATATAGTCCCAATGGTAAAGCCGTTAACGTTTCAATTGTTTTGAAAAAGTTTAATAGACCAACATGTGCATTGGGCTTTTTTGGAGGATTTTCGGGTAAATATATTGTTGATGAACTCATCAAAATGCAGATCGAAATCAAACCTTGTTTTATCGATGATATCACTCGCATTAACGTTTTTATTAATGATGGACAAAATGAATATAAGCTCGTGGGAAAAGGGCCTTTTGTTCCTGATAAGAAAAAGACTGAAATGCTAAACATCATCGATTCACTCAATCACAATAGCTATTTAGTCATCAGTGGTAGTCTACCTAATAATATCGAACCTGAATATTATCAAGCTGTTTTAGATATATGCCAAACCAAAAATATTCAAGTTATTTTAGATATCAGTCATCCTAAACTCGCTCAATTACTTACTTATAAACCGCTATTAATTAAACCCAATAATGATGAACTGAAAGAGATTTTTGGATTAGAAACCCAAACGACAGAACAAGTCATTGCATCATTATCAACGGTACATTCACTTGGTGCTCAAAATATTTTATTAACTATGGGGGAAAAAGGTCTTTACTTTTCAAATGGTCAGCATGTTTGGTATTGTAATGCTGTGCCAATCAATTTGATCAGTTCTGCTTGTGCAGGCGATGCGTCACTTGCTGCATTTCTTAGTGAATGGCTACCGAAACAAGAACACGTTGAAAAAGCAATGAAAAAAGCCTCTGCAACAGGGGCTAATGTTGCAGAATCAGATGGATTAGGTCTACTCGATAAAATCAGTACCTATATGGAGAAACTTGTAGTTACCCAAATTAAATAAAGGGGGCGTTATGAAGAAGATACTCGCTGTAACAGGCTGCCCAACCGGTATCGCACATACCTATATGGCAGAAGAAGCATTAAAATCAGCTGCACAAAAAGCAGGAATTGATATTAAAGTAGAAACCAATGGTGCAAGTGGTGTTGATAATGCAATTACCGAAGCTGATATGGCAAATGCCATTGGGGTGATTATTGCGGCAGATAAAGATGTTAATCCTGATCGCTTTAATGGTTTACCTGTTATTGAAGTTCCCGTTAAAGAGGGTATACATAAAGCGACAGCATTAATAGAACAAATCACTTCAGGGACAGTTCCAGTTCGCAAAGGCGTACAAAATAGTGTTAATAAAGCGAGTTCAAATCAAGTGGAAGTCAAAGAATCGATTGGACGCCAGCTCTATAAACATTTAATGAGCGGTGTATCAAACATGCTGCCATTTGTTGTCGCCGGTGGTGTACTCATTGCTTTATCATTTTTATGGGGTATTTATTCCGCAGATCCTAAAAATGAACAATATAATGAATTTGCAGCAATGCTTAATCAAATTGGTGGAAAAGCATTTGACATTATGGTGCCTATTTTCACCGCTTTTATAGCCAATTCTATTGCAGGTAAGCAAGGGATGGTTGCCGGTTTTGTAGGTGGATTAATGGCTACGGCTACCGGTGCAGGTTTTTTAGGCGGTATTCTCGCTGGATTTGCTGCTGGCTATTTGATGCTATATGTTAAAAAATGGTTAGATCATCTACCTCGCTCTTTCGAAGGACTGAAATCTATTTTTATCATGCCATTAATCGGTGTATTTGTTATTGGTGCAGGGATGTATTATCTCGGTAAACCCATCGCCATAGCGAATAACACAATGGCTGTATGGCTTGGTTCATTACAACATACTAATCCAATTTTACTCGGTATTGTTATTGGTGCTATGTGTTCCTTTGATTTTGGTGGCCCTATTAATAAAGCAGCTTATGTAACAGGTACTATGTTATTGGGTGAAGGAAATTACTATTTTATGGCAGGGGTTTCAGCTGCTTGCATTGCACCGCCTTTTGTTATCGCCTTCTCGACGACCATTTTCCGTCAAAAAGCCTTTACAGAAGAAGAACGTGCTGCGGGTATTGTCAATTATGTTCTCGGTTCCACACATATTACCGAAGGTGCAATTCCATTTGCGGCAAAAGATCCTTTGCGCGTCATTCCAATCATGATGTTATCGTCGGCAATTGCATCCGTATTGACATTTCTATGCCAAATTCAAGTGCCTGCTCCACATGGCGGCTTTTTAGTATTGCCTTTGGTCAATAAACCGCTTTTATGGGTTGGTTGCATTTTCGCTGGTGCAATAGTTGGCGCAATTCTATTAGGTTTAGTTCGTATTGCACAAAACAAAAAATTAGCTATTAAAGCAACGGTATAATCAACAAATTAGTCTACCGCTCATCATCGGTAGACTAACAAAATAAGGATAACAAATGAGCGATTTAAAACTCAATGTAAATGATATTTCAATTATAGAGGGCGCTTTTCTAAAACAAGATGCGATTAAAGCAGTATCTGAAAAGATGATTAACGCGGGATTAGTCAAAAATGATTATACTCTAGCAATGTTCGATCGTGATGCACAAATTTCGACTTTTTTGGGTAATGGTATAGCCATTCCACATGGCACAATAGAAAAACGTGATAGTGTTATCGAAACGGGACTTAAAGTGATTTATTATCCACAAGGTATCAAGTGGGACGAAGATAATAATATTGCTTATGTTGTCATTGGTATTGCGGCTAAATCGAATGAGCACTTAGATATATTACGTAAATTAACACGTGCCGTGATTGCAGACGATACACTTGAGCGTATCTTAGCAGTAAAGGCACCAGAACAACTATTAGCAATTCTTCAAGGTAATTAATGATAATCACCGAATGAAGTATTCGCATTTAACTCATGGGGGGTATCGGCATCTTATTAACAATAGATGCCGTTAACTCAACTGAGCACAGTTCATATTTGCAATAGAAAATACAGTTCATTTATGAATAAAAATTTTCCAGGCGATTATGAATAATTGCCTTATCTTTTACCATTTCAAATGAGACTAAAAATCCCTGCCAATTAATACCTAAAACAATTAACATCTCGTTAAAGTCATAGTAATAACGCACCTCATCGTCATTAATAGAGTCTTTAAACTTAAAATTATGATTAAACTCATCTGTTAACTCAAACGGATGACCCATTTTAAAATCAAAACCTAAATAAGTTAAAATTTGATTAGCTTTATCACGTAAAAACGTGTTCTCCACCACATCTTCCAGTGATAATGCTTCAACATGCCCCAAAATATAAAAAAACAGAATTTGATAACCACATACTTTTGCTATTCCTGATATATCCGCATAAATAAAATCGTCGATAATTTGATACTCATCTAAAGTAAAAAAACAATCGATATCCAGCTTGTTAAAGCTTGCCTTTTCATACAAAAGGCCCCGTTCACTATTCAAATTAACGTTTTCCTTTTTTAAAATAGGGAATTGAACTGTCATCAAATTGCAGATGATTTTCTTTTTAGAATAACGCGCATATCCTCACCAACTGCTACAACTGATTCAAATTGAAATTGAGGAGCTAGGGATAATTTTTGCAAATTAGGTAAAATACACATATCTTTAGCATTATGACCTAGCAGCTTTGGCGCATAATAAATAATCAGTTCATCAACTAAATTTTGTTCAATTAACGCACCGGCAAGGTGTGCACCTGCTTCAACCCAAACACTATTTATCTGCTTTTGAGCTAAGTTTTCGAGTAAAACTTTTATATCAATATACTGATTAGCTGAGGGCTCTACAATCAACAATGCGTTGGGCACTGCAATTGATAAATTTTGCTTTCGTACAACCCAAGTTTCGCCGGGTTGTTGGAAAATATTCTCATCACCGGTTAATTGATGTTGACCATCAATAATTATTCTAATGGGTTGTCTAATCTTTTCTATAGGATAGATTTTCTGTATGTCATCGGGTAATTGGTGATATCTAACGGTTAAACTTGCATTATCGGTTTGTACTGTTTTACGGGTACTTAATATACAACTGGCTTGAGCACGAAACTGTTGTACATCTTCTCTTGCCTTGTTTGAGGTTATCCACTTGCTTTCACCCGATGCCATGGCGATTTTTCCGTCTAACGATGCCGCCAGTTTCAGTTGGACAAAAGGTAAGCCTGTGCGCATGCGTTTTAAAAAACCTTTATTAATCGCTTCCGCTTGGTCAGCTAAAACCCCTAGAGTTACCTCGATACCAGCATCTTGTAAACGTTTAATGCCCTTACCTGCAACATTAGGGTTGGGATCTTGCATGGCGATAACGACACGTTTAACCCCTGATTGAATTAATGCATCGGCACAAGGCGGCGTTCGACCAAAATGACTACAAGGCTCTAAGGTAACATAAGCGGTTGCACCTTTTGCTTGTTGTCCCGCCATTTGTAGGGCATAAACTTCTGCATGTGGTTGACCCGCTTTTTGATGATAACCAGTCCCAATAACTTGATTATCTTTAACGATGACACACCCGACATTAGGATTAGGCGTTGTCGTGAAACGACCAAGTTTTGCAAGCTCAATCGCTTGATGCATGTAAACGTGATCTTGATCAGAAATTGTTGTCATATTATTGATTATTTTTGTTGTAATTTAGCAATCTCATTACTAAATTGTTCAATATCATCAAAACTAAAATAGACAGAAGCAAAACGAATATAAGCGATTTTGTCTAAATTTTTAAGCTCCTCAATGACATAGTCACCAATTAATTTTGCAGGAACTTCTCGCTCACCCGTTGCTCTCAGTTTAGACTTAATACGTGTAATGGCATCTTCAATAGCATCAAAACTAACAGGACGCTTTTCAAGTGCACGCTTAATGCCATTACGGAGCTTTTCTTCGTTAAATGGTTCACGAACTTTATTGCTTTTGATGACATTAGGCATGATTAATTCAGCAACTTCAAATGTAGTGAAACGTTCATTACATTCCACACATTGACGACGGCGACGGACTTGGTAGCCTTCTCCAACCAAACGAGAATCAATGACTTTAGTATCTTCAGCATTACAAAACGGACAGTACATAAAACATCTCTATAATGACATAATGTACATTACAATATCTGAAAATGTTAATTTAAACAAGGTTTACCTTAATAAAGTCAATTTGTTTTTGAAAATTAGCCTGAACACTTAAATACCCAGCCAAACAGACCGTCGCCAATTCAGCGACGGAAAGCAAATTACCAATCTAACTGAATCAAAAAATCACGTAATTTGACAAAATCATCAGGCATATTATGTGAAAGTAACGGCATATCTGCACGCTCAGCTAATGCTTTAGGTAATGGAATGGTTCGCCCCAAAATATCTTCAACCACTTCTTTGAATTTTGCAGGGTGTGCAGTACCTAAAAATAATCCATATTCACCGGTTTGCAGTTGGTCACGAAGCGCACGATAAGCAATAGCGCCATGCGGTTCAGATAAATAACCTTTTTTATCCAGTTCACGAACGGCTTGTTTAGAAACTTCATCGGAAATAGCGGCATGTCCAAGTGTTTTTAAAACCCAACCTTCACGGCGATAAATTTCTTCTATACGTGGCCAGTTATTAGGTTGGCTCACATCCATTGCATTCGATAGCGTGGCAATAGTAGGATGAGGCTCCCATTTACCCGTTTCTAAATAACGAGGGACGGTATCATTAGCATTAGTCGCGGCTATAAAGCGTTTGATCGGTAATCCCATCGTCTTAGCTAATAATCCGGCAGTTAAGTCACCAAAATTACCACTTGGCACCGAAATGACCAACTGTTCTCGTTGCTTTGGCGTGAGCTGGGCATAAGCTTCAAAATAGTAACAAATTTGGGCGAGTAACCGGCTAATATTAATTGAATTTGCTGAATTTAAACCAATTGCTGTCTTTAACTCTTCATCATCAAAGGCTTTTTTAACCAGAGCTTGGCAGGCATCAAAATCACTTTGAATAGCAATAGTATGAATATTATCGCCCAATGTACAAAAGAGTTTTTCTTGTAGCGGGCTGATTTTTCCTTGTGGATATAAAATTACCACCCGAATATTAGGTAGATGATAGAAAGCATGGGCAACCGCAGCACCAGTATCACCTGATGTCGCCGTTAAAATAGTGATTTTATCATCGGCAGCAACTTGAACTAATGCTTGCGCCATAAAGCGCCCACCAAAATCTTTAAAGGCAAGTGTTGGTCCGTGATATAACTCTAAAGTACCAATATCATTTTCAACTGCTTTGACTGGCGCAGGAAATTGAAAGGCATTATTAACTAAACGTTGCATATCTTGATGACTGATTTCATCGCCAATAAATGCGGATAAGATTTTGGCACTTCGCGTTACAAAATCGAGTTTTAATAGCGATTCAATTTCGTTTGCAGAAAATTTTGGCAATGTTTCTGGAAAAAAAAGCCCTTGGTTTCGTCCTAATCCTTGCTTAACAGCCTGAGCAAAGCTAACTTGCTGAGCGTGATCTTTTAAATTATACAATTTCATGATATTTTCCGATAATCTTTATGCTTTAATTGGTTACACTTTTTGACAACCTTTTTAGCGGTTAGTCAGTCATAATTCAGAATAGATTTAAGTTTACCTAACGTTTCAAAAATGGATAAACTTAAATTACTCTTGCCCCTTGTTGATCAATTTTACAAATATGCGTAAACCCATCACTATTTTGTAAATAGCGACTTTTAAGAAGTATTTCGATTTGCTGCGCAGTCTCTAATTTATCCGCAATAACAAACATGGTTGGTCCAGAACCTGAAATGCCTGAAGCTAACGCACCAAGTTGTTTTACACGTTGCTGTGTTTCATCAAAGTTTGGTAACAACTGTTTGCGATAAGGTTCAGCAATATTATCGATCAGCATGGCAGCGGCTAATTTAGATTGCTTGGTATAACAGGCATGCACAAAGCCGCCTACATAACGACCATGAGCGACACAATCTGATTTTTGATATTGTGCAGGTAAAATAGCCCGTGCTTCAGCCGTTGAGACTTTGATCCCCGGATAAGCCATAACCCAATACCAATCTTCAAAATGAGGAATAGATTCACTGATTATGCCCATTTCATCCAGAATCAGTTGCATGCCACCTAAATAACAAGGCGCAACGTTATCATAATGCACACTACCCGAAATTCGTCCTTCCAGTTCACCCATCATTTTAAGCATTTCAATTTGATTAAAAGGTTGACCAAAATACTCATTTAAGGCAACAAACGCCCCCACGACTGAACACGCACTTGACCCTAAACCAGAACCAATAGGCATATTTTTTTCAAGTGTGATACTCACCGGTAACGTTTTACCCATTGCTTTACAAAAACGCTGCCAACATTGATAAACAATGTTGTATTTAGGGTCTCGTGGCAATTTTTTAACAAACTGCCCTTTACTAACCAGTTTAAATTCAGTTGATGATTCAACAGTGATACAATCACCCAGCATCGTTCCACTTATTGGGCTAATTGCTGCACCTAAAATATCAAATCCCACACTGATATTTGCCATTGATGCAGGAGCATATACTGTTATGGATTGATGTGTCATTTAACCTCCGATTTTTCCTGATGTTGTACGCAAAATATCGGCAAACACACCCGCCGCAGTAACATCATTACCTGCACCATAACCTCGCAAGACTAATGGGATTGGCTGATAGTAGCGAGTATAAAATGCTAATGCATTTTCACCATTTTTAACTTTATAAAGTGGGTCTTCACTATCGACGGCTTCAATTTTAACACTACATTGTCCGCCCTCAATGCTGCCTACATAACGCAATACTTTCCCCTCTTGTATCGCTTTTTCAGATTTTGCTTTAAATTCAGCATCCAGTTGCGGTAATTTTGTCATAAACTCTTCGATACTTCCTTGCGCATATTCTTTAGGTAACACCGATTCCACTTTTATCTGATCTAACTCAAGTTGTAATCCTGCTTCACGAGCTAAGATTAATAGTTTGCGTGCAACATCTGTCCCTGATAAATCATCTCTTGGATCAGGTTCAGTAAAGCCTTTCTCTTTAGCTAGTTTTGTCGCCTCTGATAACGACATTCCTTCATCGAGTTTACCGAAAATAAAAGAAAGCGAACCCGACAAAATACCCGAAAATTTAATGAGTTCATCACCAGCATTGAGTAAATTTTGTAGATTTTCAATAACGGGTAACCCTGCACCCACATTGGTATCATATTGGAACTTGCGTTTACTTTTTTCAGCCTCTTGTCGTAAACGTAAATAATAAGCCATTGAACTAGTATTCGCTTTCTTATTAGGGGTAACCACATGGAAACCATTGGCTAAAAAGTCTGCATATTTATCAGCCACTTCACTACTAGATGTACAATCAACCAAAATTGGATTAAGAAGACGATTATTTTTAGCAAATTCAATTATGCCTTCTAGAGTATAAGGGATGTCAGATTGTTTAATCTGTTCTCGCCAATTTTTTAGATCAATGCCATCACGATTTAATAAACTGTGTTTAGAATTAAACAGACCGCAGACCCGCAGATCAATCTGTTTATTTTTAAGCCATTTTTGTTGGCGTCCTATCTGATCAACCAGTGCTCCCCCTACACCACCTACACCAACGACAAAGACATCTAACATTTTGTCGGTGCCAAATAGCATTTGATGAGTAACACGCACCCCCATTACGGCGACATCATTATCCACAACGACCGAAATTGAGCGTTCAGATGATCCTTGAGCAATAGCCACAATATTAATATTGGCTCGCGCCAAAGCAGTAAAGAAATTAGCTGATAGACCTCGTAGCGTGCGCATACCATCACCAACCACCGAGATAATAGCAAGCTTATCAATTACTTCAATCGGCTCCAGTAATCCATCTTTTAATTCTAAATAAAATTCATCATTTAATGCTTCTTGAGCTCGATATAATTCTGTTTGAGGAATACAAAAGCTAATACTATATTCTGATGAAGATTGCGTAATGAGTACTACCGAAATACCGGCATAAGACATGGCAGCAAAGACCCGTGCCGACATGCCGACCATCCCTTTCAAACCAGGGCCAGATACATTAATCATAGCCATGTTATTGAGATTAGTTATGCCTTTTACTGGTGTTGTTGAGTCAACGACATTGGCACCGATCAATGTTCCCGGCGCATCAGGATTATTGGTATTTTTGATAAGACAAGGTATTTGGAACTGAGCAATAGGTAAAATAGTTCTTGGATGAAGCACTTTGGCACCAAAATAAGATAGCTCCATGGCTTCTTGATAAGACATAGTCTTGAGTAATTTCGCATCCGGTACAATACGAGGATCACAAGTATAAACACCATCGACATCCGTCCAAATCTCGCAACAACTAGCTTGCAAACAAGCCGCTAATACGGAAGCGGAATAGTCAGAGCCATTACGCCCAAGCACAACGAGTTCCCCTTTATCATTTCCGGCGGTAAAACCAGGCATCAATATTATATGGTCTTCAGGGATGTGCATATCACTAATTCGATGTGTGGATTGAGCAATATCAACCGTTGATTCCAAGTAGTCACCTTCTGCAATTAACATTGCCACTGGATCAATAACCGTGACTAAATGCCCTTTTGCTTTAAGCAGTGCTTGCATAATGGCAATAGAGAGTTTTTCACCTCGACAAATGATAGAAGCATTGATGCTATCGGGGCATTGTCCTAATAAACGAATACCTTCAAGTAGCTGTTTGATATGATTTAACTCATTTAATGCAAAATGTTTCATGGCTTCGTAAGCAAAATTTGGTTGTGCTTTTGAAAGACCTTCTAACAAATCCGCAAAGATTTTTTCCGCTTCATAAAGGTTATTTTTAATATCTTGCCCATCAACCGTTTTCTCAACCATCGCTACTAAATGGTTAGTGATTTTTGCCGGCGCCGATAATACTGTCGCTGTTTGCTCTTGTTTAGCATTATTCTCAATAATTTCTGCTACTCGCAAAAAACGTTCTGCATTAGCGACAGATGTTCCTCCAAATTTTAATACTTTCATATCACACCCACCCTTACTATCCTAAGTTATGTCATTGACCATCCAAAATACCATTGAGCCAAAACGTCTGATAAAAACTCATTGCAGTTAAATAAGATTTTTTCTTATCTTGCCTGAAGTCGTTTCATCTTATAAGAAATTTTGAACCTCATATCTTCAATACAAAATAAAAACCCGCCTTTTTTGGCGGGTTTTCTTATATTTTTAGAAAAATATCAACCCGCCCTAGATCGCATAATGGTGCCTAAGGTGATAATAATGCCTGTGATTGTCATTATTATGTTCATGATATTCCCTACTCTGTTTTTATTGCTATACAAAATAAAACAGCCCGACATTTTCATGTCGGGCTGCTATATCAAAATACTTTTTTGCTATTTTCGTATTCATTGACCACTTTGTTCAATGCTTGATATATGCTTTGTGCATCTTGTTTTTTCAATGCTTCATCAAGGATATTTAAATACGATAACATCAATTTTTGATTATCTTCGGCAAACTGGGGTGATACTTCCTGATCTTCATACAACATGACATAAGTTCGCGCAAACCCAAAAATCAAAAAATACACAGCAGCATTTTTTGGATCGTCTTGAATTAATGAGCGCATAGCTTTACGCAGTTTGACATAACTATCTGTGCCCGGCAAACTTGTCGCAAATGTTTTTGTTACTTCAGAGAAAGTCATTGCCATAAACCTTAATCAAAATTATAGGATAAAAGAATAGCAATCCATTAGCTTAAGTGCAAGTCTATTTTGTTTACTAAACTTAATTTTTTACTATTCTAAAAAACAATTAATTTTGTTTTTACTCTTTAAATACTGATAATCCTGCTTGAGCTTGAGCCACAGGCATAATTTCAATCGAAGTCACATTAAAATGTGGTGGTGTATTGACTAACCATGAAATGGTATTGGCAATATCGTCAGGTGTAATATAATCCACACCTTTATAAACAGCAGCGGCTTGTTCATTGTTACCATGAAATCGCACATTCGAAAATTCAGTTCCACCACATAATCCCGGTTCAATATTGGTCACTCTAATTTTTTTACCCAGTAGATCTGTTCGTAAATTGGCACTAAATTGTTTTACAAAGGCTTTAGATGCACCATACACATTGCCACCTTTATAGGCATAACTCCCAGCAACAGATCCAAGATTAATAATATAACCAAAATTACGCTCAACCATTCCCGGTAAGATTTGATGAGTTAAATGCACTAAGCCAATAATATTTGTTTCAATCATGGTTTCCCAATCGTCATAATTAGCTTGATAGGCAGGTTCGAGCCCTAACGCTAAGCCGGCATTATTAATGAGGATATCAATGGGTTGAAATTCTTTAGGAAGTTGTAACAATAGGGATTCTACCGCATCTTTTTTGGTCACATCTAAAACCAATGGTAAAAAATTGCACCCCAGTTCGCTGGCAAGACTTTTTAATTTATCTTCTCGCCTAGCAGTTCCGATAACTTTGTAACCATCAGCAATTAACTTACGACACGTTGCTTGACCAAAACCTGAAGATGCCCCTGTCACTAATGCAATATTCATCGTAAATCTCCTTATTGATTAATTTAGACCTTTGAGTATAGCCCTGAAAACGCCAACATGCCTTATCAAAAAATGGCAAAGTAGCCATCTTACACTCATCTAACTTATGAAATAAGAATCGGTAGCATTGTTTTACAGTAACGTGTAAAGAATAAAAAACCCGCTATTTAAGCGGGTTGATCGTTAAGTTTTTCTTTCGCGACTTGTTCAGCGAGCTCTTCATCTTTTAATGGAACAATCAAAGTATCAATATGTGTATTATTAATAAGTTGACGAGCGGAAGACATTAATTTACTCCAGAAATCTTGGTGATGACCACATACAACAAGATCGACGTTGAATTCATGAATAGCTTCAATCAATACCTGACCAAACTCCCCATTGCCTGATAATGTATGAGCAATAGGATAACCGGCATCATCAGCTAATTTATTTAAAGCAATATGGGCATCCTCGGTAATTTTATCCTTCATATCATTCATATTAATATCAACTAAACCTGTGTAAAGATCAGAATAATTAATACCTACATGAATCAATGAGACTTGAGCATTATAAGGTCTTGCCATTGATACCGCTTTTTCAACAAGCACTTCACTTTCAGGTGATAAATCCACTGCGACTAATATATGTTTATAAGCCATTGTTCTTTACTCCTTTCTTTTTTGGCGCTCAGATTAAAAGTAAAATTAATATCTTCTTTTTTACTACTAAATTAATTTTTGAGCAAGCCAAAAAAGTGATCCAGATAGCAAAATTGAAATTGGCAATGTTAAAATCCAAGTTAATGCAATATTTTTTATCGTTTTGCTTTGTACCCCACCACCATCAACGATCATGGTACCGGCAACCGATGAAGAAAGAACTTGTGTTGTTGATACAGGCATTCCTGTATAACTGGCGATACCAATTGATAATGCGGTTGTAATTTGCGCTGACACACCTTGTGCATAAGTCATCCCTTTTTTACCAATCTTTTCACCAATGGTGATTGCAACACGTCGCCAACCAATCATGGTGCCTAATGCCAGTGCTGAAGCAACAGCAATAATAATCCAAACAGGTGCATACTCAACGGTTTTGAGTAAATCATTATTTAAAGATTTTAGATATTGTTTATCTTCAGTAGAAACATTAGGTTGTTTTGCAACATGCGATACAGTATCGGATAAACAAAGTAAAATACGTCTTGCTTGTGAACGTTGATCGACCGTTAATGCTTCATAATCATTAAGTTTATTAAATAATGAATTAGCAATACCTATTGTCATAAACGAACGAGAGTAGTCGCAGTGATATTGATTAATATCGGTTGTAGGAATTGTCGAATCGATAACGGGTTGATGACCAATTACGCTGGTTAAATCTTTTTGATGTGAAACAAAATACTCTTCAATATTGTGAATTGCATTACGCGTATTGGTAATGTCATAAGTAGATGCACTCATATTCACAATAAAGCCAGCTGGTGCAATTCCCATTAAAACTAACATTAACAAACCAATGCCTTTTTGCCCATCATTCGCACCATGTGAAAAGCTAACACCTGCTGCTGATATAATTAACATGATACGGATCCAAAAAGGGGGTTTCTTCTTACCATAGAGCTTTTCACGCTGTTCTGGCGTCATAAAAATACGTTCTCTTTTTTTACTGCTTTTTTTACTTTGACCTTTACGAGTCCAGTATTTACGCAATAAAAATATCATTAAACCGGCAATGATTAGCCCTACAAGTGGGGAAACAATCAATGACAGGAAGATTTGAATCATTTTAGGAATATTGAGTGCTTCAATAATTGAAGTATCCATGATAAATGCGTTAGCAAGTGCAACCCCAATAATTGAACCAATTAAGGTGTGCGAACTTGATGCAGGAATACCGACATACCATGTCCCTAAATTCCAAATAATGGCAGCAAATAAAATTGAAAAGACCATTGCCAGTCCATGCGCTGAACTAACATTGAGTAATAAATCGGTTGGTAAAAGGTGAACGATTGCGTAAGCAACACTTAACCCACCCAGAAGCACACCAAAAAAATTAAACACGCCAGCCATAAAAACAGCGAGTTGTTCTTTCAATGCTCTTGTATAAATGACAGTTGCCACAGCATTAGCTGTGTCATGAAATCCATTAATTGCTTCGTAAAAAAGAACAAAAAGCAATGCAAAGACTAATAATATAATTGTTGAAAATTCTAAATCAGCAAATAGATGAAACATAATATATCTTTCTGTAGTTAATGGCGGCTCTATTATCCTTGAGAATAAGGCAATGAGCAAAATAATTTTTATATTTTTCGCTTCGCATAACGAGCGGCTAAAAAGGCACAAATCATCAATTGAATTTGGTGAAAAATCATTAAAGGTAAAATCATTATTCCCATAATCGAGATAGGAAAAATCACACTTGCCATGGGAATACCACTAGCAAGACTCTTCTTTGACCCACAAAATACAATCGTGATTTCATCTTCTTTATTAAACCCTAATAATCTTGCACTATAGGTAGTAAACAATAATACAAGAATTAATAATAAAATAGAAAAAAAGATAACACTCAATAGTGATAACACGCCAACTTGTGACCAAATTCCATTTACAACCGCATCACTAAATGCCACATAAACCACTAAAAGGATAGATAAACGATCGGTTTTAGAAATAATATTTTTATATTTGTCGACCCATTTGCCAATATAGCGTCTGGATAAATGACCAATAATAAAAGGTAACATTAACTTGAGCATAATTGAGCTAATGGCATCCATGATATTCATTGATGCAACAGCCTGTGTATGCATCAATAAGCCAACTAATACAGGTGTGATAAAGACACCTAATAACGTCGAGGCTGAAGCACTACAAATAGCCGCTGCAACATTACCTTTTGCAATTGAAGTAAAAGCTATGGCGGACTGAACGGTGGCAGGTAGAACGCAAAGATAGACAAACCCTAAATATAGATTTTCAGAGAGAAACGTTGGCACCAATAATTGCATCATGACGCCCAAAATCGGAAAAACCACAAAAGTGGTGATAAAAATCAGCAAATGTAACCGCCAATTTTTAATGCCAATAACGATTGCTTGAAAAGAGAGCTTTGCGCCATGCATAAAAAACAGTAGACCAATAGCAAAGGTGGTGAGGTATTCGAAAGCAGTTTTAGTTTCACCTTTACAAGGAAACACGCTAGCGGTAAGTACAACGCAAATCAGAATTAATAAAAACGGATCTATTTTAAGACGTTGTAATATATTCATAGTTATCAAGTTAAAAAGTTAAAAAAAATCGCCACAATTGTGGCGATATAGTTACAAATAAAAAAGACTATTCTAAAAAGCTACGTAACACGTCTGAACGGCTAGGATGACGCAATTTACGCAGTGCTTTGGCTTCAATTTGACGAATACGTTCACGTGTTACATCAAACTGTTTACCAACTTCTTCAAGCGTATGATCGGTATTCATATCAATACCAAACCGCATACGTAATACTTTTGCTTCACGAGGGGTTAACCCAGAAAGAATATCACGTGTTGCGCTTCGTAAACTTTCTGATGTTGCCGCATCTAATGGTTGCTCGAGAGCTGTATCCTCGATAAAGTCCCCTAAATGTGAATCTTCATCATCACCGACTGGGGTTTCCATTGAGATTGGTTCTTTGGCAATCTTCAGTACTTTACGTATTTTGTCTTCAGGCATTTGCATACGCTCTGACAACTCTTCTGGCGTTGGTTCACGACCGATTTCTTGTAACATTTGACGTGAAATACGATTCAATTTATTAATCGTTTCAATCATATGTACTGGAATACGGATAGTTCTTGCCTGATCCGCAATCGAACGAGTAATCGCTTGTCTGATCCACCAAGTTGCATAGGTTGAAAATTTATAACCACGACGATATTCAAACTTATCAACTGCTTTCATCAAACCAATATTACCTTCTTGGATAAGATCTAAGAACTGTAAACCACGGTTTGTATATTTTTTAGCAATCGAGATTACTAAACGTAAGTTTGCTTCTACCATCTCTTTCTTGGCACGACGAGCTTTCGCCTCACCGATAGACATACGACGGTTAATATCTTTAATCTGTTCGATAGAAAGATTGGTTTCAGCTTCGATTTTTTTCAACGCTTCAATTTGCTCTGCAACTTGATCCTCAAACGCATTTAAGTTGGCAGCAAAAGCACCTTTCGCATTTGACGCTTTAGTATACCAGCTCATATTGTTTTCATTACCAGTAAAATACGTCATAAATTGTTTTTTCGGCATTTTACATTGTTCAACGCAGATCTTCATAATGACACGTTCATGTGCTCTTACGCGATCCATCATGCTTCGCATATTGTTGACAAGAATATCAAACTGCTTACCAACTAAACGGAATTGTTTGAAAATTTCAGATAAATTTTCGATCTCTTTTTGCGCTTTTTTATGAGCTCGTCCGTATTTTTTGATCGCTTCTGATGTTTTATCGTGTTGCTCTTTTAATTCAGCAAATTTAGCACGTGCAACTTCAGGATCGATAGAGACATCATCATCTGCTGAAGAATCGCCATCTTCGTCTTCACTTTCTTCATCACTGTCATCAAGATCGATGTCTGTTTCAGTTTCTTCTAAATCTTCAGGAAGTGCGTCAGCCGATCCTTCCGCATTAGGATCAACAAAGCCAGTGATTAGATCAGATAATCGGACTTCACCACTTTCGGTTAAATTGTATTGTTCTAAAAGATAAGTAATTGCTTCTGGATATTCTGATACCGATGTTTGAACTTGGTTAATACCATCTTCAATACGTTTGGCTATATCAATTTCGCCTTCACGTGTAAGCAGTTCTACTGCGCCCATTTCACGCATGTACATACGGACGGGATCTGTTGTTCTACCTATTTCTGACTCAACATTAGATAATACCAATGCAGTTGCTGCTTCAACGGCTTCTTCATCAGGGACATTATCTGAAAGTAATAAATCATCAGAATCTGGGGCTTCTTCAAGAACTTGAATCCCCATGTCATTAATCATTTGGATTATATCTTCAATCTGATCTGAATCAATAATCTCTTCTGGCAAGTGATCGTTGACATCAGCATAGGTTAAATATCCTAGCTCCTTACCTCGAATGATTAGGAGTTTTAGCTGTGATTGAGAATTTTGCTCCATAAAGGTATCCACATTAAGTTATTTGGTCATATATATTATATATGTAATAAGAATAAAAATTCTGTTCTACATATACCCAATATTTAGTCTTTTTTCGATAAAACAAGTATTAGTGTCGCTAATTCTTTTTTCTCTGCGGTACTTAAGCCGGAGACTCTCTCTTTTGCGATCAGTTCATCTTGCCGTTGGGCGAGTATATTATCATATAACTCTTTTAACGTATGCGAAAAAATTGACTCTATTTGATTGTCTTGATAATGGTGCTCCCATGTTGCTAAACGGTTTAATTGTTTATAAAACGGTTTATCGATGTATTCAGTTAAAATCTGTGCAGTAGTTATATTTGGGTAATGTTGGCATAATTCAAGTAGTTCGATAAAAAATTCGATACCCGCCATTTTTACCTGACTAACCGCCTGAATATCGGTAACTTGCTTAGCAAGATAAGGATACTGTATTAATAAGCCGATCAAAATACGCATTGTAGTTAGTTTTACCTGTGATACAGGTGTATTGACTACAGTTTTTTCATTGCCTTTCGCTCGACTTGTCCGCAACAATTGTTCTAATTGAGACACATCTAGTAATCCCAAATATTTACCTAATTGTTGCAATAAATTTAAACGAAATGCCTTTGCTTTTACTTGATCAAGCAGTGGTAAAGCAAGTGAACTTAATTTTGCTTTTCCCTCTGGCGTTTTTAGATCAACTTGTTTTAAAAGCTCATCGAATAAAAATTTAGATAAATTCGGCGCAGTTTGCAAATAGGACTCGAATCCGTCTTTACCTATTTTTCGAACCAAGCTATCCGGATCTTCATCCTGAGGTAAAAAAGCAAAAGTTATTTCTTTACCGTCAATCAAGCAAGGTAATAAGACATTAAGTGCTCGCCAAGCTGCACTACGCCCGGCGTTATCACCGTCATAACAAAATATGACAGAATCTGTTGCTCTAAATAACAGTTTAATATGCTCTTCAGACGTTGCAGTACCAAGTGCCGCAACAGCATAATCAATACCAAATTGGGCAAGCGATACGACATCCATATATCCTTCAACCACCATCAGTTGTTTAGGATTACGATTGACTTCTTGCGCTTCATAAAGTCCATACAACTGAAACCCTTTATGGAAAATAGAGGTTTCAGGGGAATTAATATATTTCGCATTATCATTAATAATCGTTCGCCCACCAAACGCAATCACATTACCTTGTCTGTCACGAATCGGGAACATAATCCGACCACGAAAGCGATCATATTGGTTACCATTATCATTCGTGACTAACATACCAGCTTGATTGTAAAGCTCGGCTTCTGTTTTGGTTTTGACCACATTTTGCAAAGTTAATCGCCATTCATTTGGCGCAAAACCAATTTTATACCGATTAATAATTTCGGCATTTAATCCACGTTGCTCAAGGTATTGATTAGCGGCGGTTGACGTTGGCAGTGCTAATTGTTGTTGGTAAAAATGGGTTATTTTAGCCATCAACTCATACAAATCACGGCGAACATTACGAGATTCAATATGTTTGGATCGATCTATTTGATTATTTTCGCTATCAACATAAGGAACACGAATCCCTTGCATACTAGCTAATTCTTCGATAGCTTCTGGAAATGATAAGCGTTCATATTGCATCAAGAAAGTGACGACAGAACCCGTCGCACCACAGCCAAAGCAATAATAGATCTGTTTTTTTTCGTTAAGCGAAAAAGAAGCGGTTTTTTCATCATGAAAAGGACAACAACCAAAATAGTTATTTCCTTGTTTTTTCATTTTAACGCGTTTGCTGATCACATCAAGAATGCTGGATCGAGCGATGAGTTCTAAAATAAAATCGCGAGGAATTTGACCTTTCATAATGAATATTCAACCAATATTGGCATTTTAGAAAGACAACAAGCCGTATCTTACGTACGGCTTGCTAGAATTCTTTATATTAAAAATAGCAAACTGATTCTTATATCAATTTAAATTTTAATTATAAATTATCGCAAAAATATTAATATAAACGAGTGCGACGAGCGTTTTCTCTTTCTAACTTTTTAGCATGACGTTTAACCGCTGCTGCTTTAGCTCGTTTACGAATTGTTGTTGGTTTTTCATAAAATTCACGGTTACGAACTTCAGCTAAAACTCCTGCTTTTTCGCAAGAACGTTTAAAACGACGTAATGCTACATCGAAAGGTTCATTTTCACGTACTTTAATTACTGGCATGTGCCTCTCACCTCAAAATTGGTTAATATCACAAAGGACTAAAAATTAGTGCGCAATTTTACCTCTAATCAATATATGTTGTAAAGTAAAAATTTGATTTATTCTGGTACAGCAAATTAATTTGCTAAACAGCTTTGAGCATCAGATAATTACACCAATTTTAATAAAAAAAGAATAAGCAGGAGCTTGTATGTCGCCATTTATCACAGGTCAATATCCTAAACGCCGACTACGACGTAATCGTGCGCAAGATTTTAGTCGCCGTCTAGTTGCAGAAAATAGTTTAAGTGTTAATGACCTTATATATCCCGTTTTCATTATTGAAGGAAAAAATATTACCCAACCTGTTAAATCTATGCCAGATGTGAACAGAATGAGTATTGATGTATTATTAAAGGAAGCTGAACAAATTGTTAAATTGGGAATACCCGTTTTATCTCTGTTTCCCGCCATCGAAGCTGAAAAAAAATCGCTTCTTGCAGAAGAGGCTTATAATGAAAATGGTTTAGTTCCCAAAGCCGTACGTGCATTAAAAAAAGAATTTCCTGATCTTGGCATATTAACCGACGTGGCACTTGATCCTTATACGACGCATGGACAAGACGGTATTATCAATGAACAAGGTTATGTTCTAAATGATGTTTCTGTCGAAACACTTGTTAAACAAGCCTTAATGCAAGCTCATGCTGGTGTTGATATTATCGCACCAAGCGATATGATGGATGGACGCATTGGTGCAATTCGTGACGAACTCGAAGCCCAAGGATTTCATAATACGCAAATTATGGCTTATTCCGCAAAATATGCTTCTAGTTTCTATGGCCCTTTCCGTGATGCGGTCGGCTCAGCTAAAAATATAAAAGGTGGTAACAAAAAAACTTATCAACTTGACCCTGCGAATAGCGATGAAGCATTACAAGAAATTTATCAAGATTTAAGTGAAGGTGCTGATATGGTCATGGTAAAACCTGGCATGCCTTATCTTGATATTATTCGCCGAGTAAAAGACACTTTTGCTGTTCCAACCTTTGCTTATCAAGTATCAGGGGAATATGCCATGTTAAAGGCAGCAATTGAAAATAATTGGTTAGATGAAAAATCAGCAATTATGGAATCATTACTCTGCTTTAAACGAGCCGGTGCTGATGGCATATTAAGCTATTTTTCCAAACAAGTCGCCGAATGGTTAAATAACACTTAACAAAATTAATTTTTTTATCTGCTATAAAATCGACATTTTTACCTGAAATGTCGATTTTTTTTTCACTTATCATTAATTTTTTAATAAAAAATTGATGTAAATTTGTCTTTAAAAGTAAGTATTTTCCTCAAAATTTAAATCATAAATTTGTTATCAAAATAACTATTTTATTTGATACTAACTGTTCATAATATTTCTTAATATTTTCGTAATATTTACAAATATGAATAATGTAAAAAAGTGTTAGTTAGCCTACTTGTTTAGCTAAATATCTGATAATATTTACGAAGATAAGTGATTAGGGAGTAAGAAATGATTTATGAACTAGTACCCAACGAATTGCATAATGAATTAGATAATTTTCTTAAAAGTTTAGAAAAAATTACTCAACAAAACATTGAAATTTGTCCATTTTGTGAAAACAATGATTTTTATACAATTCGTTCAACCCCAACTGTTACCTACCGTTGTAAGACATGTAATAAATATTGTACTGCTGCGACTAATACTCCTTTCAATCGGTTAACACCATTTAACTGGCTAGAAATGATATTTGCTTATCGTATTGAAAATAAAAGTTATCAATATATTGCCAACAAACTAAATTGCTCTCTTGAGAAAGTAATACGACGAGATCATGCCATCGTTTCTTATTTAGAAACAAATTATAATTCTTTATACCAATGGTATACGGACAATAAACAAGCCAAAATTCCAACAACATTGGCAGAACAACATAAAATGATGAACACTAAAATCATTGAACTTCTTAATGAACAAAAACCTATTTGTATACATTGTGGTTCAACAGATACAACTAAAATCGGAACACGCACATGTTATCGATGTAAACGTTGCCGACACAGCTTTAATATTTTAAGCGATACTCAATTAAATAAACTTCCTAGATCAGATCTCTGGTTAGAATTTATTGATTTACTTGTTTCTGGTGAAAATAACCTTCAAATTGAAAAAAAGATGAATTTTAGCAGTAATACGGTTAGACGTTGGCGTTCTGCATGGTGTGACATGATGAAAAACTGGGATTGTAATGCATTAGCAATTTGGTGTAGCCGTCACTAATACTAGGCGTAGCTTAAATATTAAAGATAAAGCCATTAAATTCTCAAATTCTTTTTAATAAATAGGCGACTATTAGCCTATTTATTGTCATGCTGAATTTTATTCGTTCTTACCAAGCTCATCATATTCTCGACAAAGAACAATCGTATCTTCTATTAATCGCCTAGCTATAGTCCCATATTCAGGAATTTTAGGTAGTTGGCTGTAATGATACCAAGCTGCCTCGACCAATTCGTTCTTATCGATCTGGATATCTCCGCTATCATAATCAGCTAAATAAGCCATCATGAGTGAGTTAGGGAACGGCCAAGGTTGTGATCCTACATAGCGAATATTTTTGATTTTGATCTTTGACTCTTCAAACACTTCACGCTCAACAGCATTTTCCATTGTCTCGCCAATTTCAGTAAATCCAGCTAGCACAGTGAATAAATTATCCTTATTGTGACGTGCATGTTTAGCCAATAAAATTTTGTTTTTATTCCGAATTGCAACAATAATAGAAGGAGATATTTGAGGATAATAACGTTCATTACAGTTGTCACACAAACAACACCATTCTTTATGACTGATATGCATATTATGTCCACAATAGCCACAATATTTATGTGAACGATAGAACTCGGATAATTGTACTGCCCGTCCAGCCATATAAAATAATGACGGATCATCTCTATTCAGAAGGCATTTAATAGAACTCATTGATGAGTTCATTTCTTTGCAAATTAGCCAAGCCGTTTGTCCATTCCATTCACCGATTGGTTGAGCAATCTCATGACTAAAACCTAGTTCGTTCGCTTGTCCGAATGGCACTTTACCATTCGGTAACCATAGACGCCCATTTTGACTAACAAACCAATATCCCTTTTCATTTCCTGTTAAATGTAATTGTTGCTCTATATTCATAATAAATTAATACCCAAACAGATAGAAAAAAGGAGGATTTTACTCCTCCTTTCTATTTCTGATTATTTCTTTTTCTTTTCGTGAAGACCTTTTTTCTCTAATTCCCAATAGATAACACGTTGCTGCGCAATCGTAAATAAATTACTGACAATATAGTATAAAACTAAGCCAGATGGGAACCATAAGAAGAATACCGTAAAGATTAATGGCATATAGGTCATCAATTTTTGTTGTAATGGGTCTGTGACAGGTGTTGGTGACATCTTCTGAATTAAGAACATGGTTCCACCCATTAATAACGGTAAAATATAATATGGGTCTTGTGCTGACAAGTCATGAATCCATAATATAAATGGTGCATGACGTAATTCAACAGTATTCCCTAACATATAGAATAGAGACAAGAAAATTGGCATTTGAATCAATAGCGGTAAGCAACCCCCTAATGGGTTTACTTTTTCTTGCTTATAAAGTGCCATGGTTTCAATGCTCATTTTTTGTCTATCATCACCATAACGCTCTTTTAACGCTTGTAAACGAGGTTGCAACAATTTCATTTTAGCCATTGAACGATATTGCGCGCGTGTTAATGGGAATAAAATACCACGAACAATAAAGGTAATGGCAATAATTGCAATACCCCAGTTGCTAACAAAACTTTGAATAAATTTTAAGAGATAAAACAATGGTTGCGATAAAAACCACAGCCAACCATAATCCACAATCAAATCAAGATGTTTTGCAGTCTGTTTTAATTCGCTTTGAATTTCAGGCCCTAACCACAATTTTGCATTAATTGTTTGGGTACTTTTTGCCTGCACTGTCGTTGATTCACCTTTAAAACCAATGGTTGCTTGTGAATTATTCGCTGTAGCACGGGAATAAAATAAATTATTTTGATCCTGTGTTGGAATCCAAGCTGATGCAAAGTAGTGTTGCAACATTGCAATCCAACCTGTTTTTGTTTCAACTTTTAACGCTTTGTCTTTGATATCATCGAAACTGTATTTGCTATAATTTGTATCAGCACTAGAATAAGCTGTACCACGGAAAGCACTTAGCCCTAATCCACCACCGCCTTCCGTCACGGCATCATGTGGTAACTCGATAGTCTGTTTCAATTGCCCATACATCGCTATTTCAACAGGCATTGTACTTTGGTTATCAATCTTATACTCAACATCAATTGCATAACTACCACGGTGCAATACATAATATTTGGTATATTTTACACCATTAGTCTGATAACTGAATGGTACTCGTAATTCATCTTGCCCATCGGCTAACGTATATTCTGTCTGTGCAGTTTGATAAACAGGGCGTTTACCATTTTGCATCACATTATCAGGGCCATCTTTACCCGTTAAACCACTTTCAGCAATATAGACAAAATCAGGGCGAGAGTTTAACAATTGGAAAGGGGTATTTGAATGGAGTGTCTGCTCATATTTTAATAATTGAGCTGCTTGAACATCACCACCATAAGTGTTAATAGTCAGTGAAAGAACATCAGATTTGATAGTAATGCTCTTACCAAGCATTGAGCTATTATTAGAATCATCACCACTTACTTGTTGTGCCATTTGATTAGCGATAGGCGGTTTAGGAGCATGATCCTCTTCCCAAGCCTTCCAGATAAAAAACGATACAAAAAGTAAAGCAATGACTAAGATATTACGTTGAGATCCCATTAGTGTTTTTCTCTATTGTTTTTAATATTAGGAGGAACAAGATCTTCTCCTCCCTCATGTAAAGGGTGACATTTTAATACACGTTTCACTGTTAGCCAACCACCTTTTATTAATCCAAAGCGTCTTAGCGCAATTATTGCATACTGAGAACACGTTGGGGTAAAGCGACATTTTGGACCAAATAAAGGACTAATAACTTTTTGATAAACGCGAATCATTAAGACAAAAACATTTATTATCAATAATTTACAAGCCATTACATGCTGTTTTATAATCAATAAAATTTTGTTCAAACCTGATGTTTGCCTACAATTTTTTGGCATAGTTTATCTAATGTTGCTAAAAGTTGTTGATTATCTAATTCTACAACAGGTTGCTTTGCCATTAAAATAAAATCAATATTCGGCAATTGATGTTGGTGATGACGGAAGTACTCTTTAGCAAGTCTTTTGATGCGATTGCGTTCATGAGCTCGCTTTACCTGTTTTTTGGCTATAGCAAACCCAAGACGTGGATGTGATAATTTATTTTTTCGAGAAATTAGCGTAAGAAAAGGCGATCCAGCTCTTATGGATTCCTGAAAAACATAATTGAAATCAAAGGGAGTTAACAAGCGCAACTCCCGAGGAAAAGTGAGTTTAGTCACCCAACTTTAAATTAGCTAGAAACAGTTAAACGAGCACGGCCTTTAGCACGACGGCGAGCAAGAACTTGACGACCGTTTTTAGTAGCCATACGAGCACGGAAACCGTGAGTTCTGTTGCGTTTTAATACTGATGGTTGAAATGTGCGTTTCATGACGATTTATATCCAAATCTAATTTATCAACAAGTTGTAGAGTATAAACTCCACAGCATTAATTAAAGAGGTCGGAATTATAGAGGCTATTTTATTTTTCGTCAATGGAATTTTAATAGATAAATGAGATAAAATCCCCGCAAATTGCGCTACCTTTATAACCATAATATATACAATGAACTTTTCATATTCATAAAATTAATCATTAAATGTAAGCACACGCTTGCTTTTTTCACCGCCTACTTCACGGGCTAATTTAGGGACTAAATAACCCGATATCTGTTCAGCTAGCTGCTTCATTAATTGTTTAGCTTGTTTGTCTTCCACTAAAAAATGAGCCGCACCCTGAACTTTATCTAACAAATGAATATAATAAGGTAAAATACCATTATCAAACAGTTTATTACTCAATTGAGCTAAGGTATTCACATTATCATTAATATTTTTTAATAATACACTTTGATTAAGAACCGTCACATTATGTTGTTTTAATTGGTTAACGGCATGTGACACATCGTCATCAATTTCGTTAGGATGATTGATATGCGTGACAACAACAATTTGTAAACGACTTTTGGCAAAAAGTTGACAAAGTTTAGCGGTAATACGAGAAGGAATCACTACCGCTAAACGGGTATGAATGCGTAGCCGTTTAACATGCTTAATTTTTTCTAATTCATGAACTAGATAATCCAATTCATGGTCTTTAGCCATTAACGGATCACCGCCAGATAATATGATTTCATCAAGCTCTGGATGATTCGCAATATAATCTAATGCAACAGTAAGATTTTTCTTATTACCCTGATTTTCATGATAAGGAAAATGTCGTCTAAAACAGTAACGACAATTAATCGCACATGCCGTTTTAGTCATTAATAAGGCTCGATTGTAATATTTATGCAATAATCCAGGAATAGTGTTATCTTGTTCCTGCAACGGATCTGCGCTAAATCCATCGACATTGATCATTTCATTATCATTACAAAGTACTTGCATTAGCAACGGATCATGATAATCACCCTTCTTCATTCGATGAATAAAAGCCATAGGAACTCGAAGCGGAAACTGTTTTTTCGCTTGTTTCATTGATAGAGAAATCGTATCTGGATCCAAATCTAAATAACAATAAAGTTGTTTGATATCGGTCACAACATTAGCAAGATCAAAAATCCAGTCATCTTTATTTGGTAGTTCAACTTTTTGCTGTATAATATGGCTCATTTTTGTAATTCAGAATGATAGTTGGAGCTTTTATGGCATCTTATAGTACTAATGAGTTTAAAGCCGGTCTTAAAATAATGCAAGATGGTGAGCCGTGCGTAATTGTTGAAAACGAATTTTATAAACCCGGAAAAGGGCAAGCAATTAACCGTGTAAAAATTAAAAAATTACTTTCTGGTAAAACAGTTGATAAAACGTTCAAATCGGGTGAATCTGTTGAAGCAGCCGATGTTGTCGATATGAACTTAACCTATTTATATACCGATGGTGAATTTTGGCACTTCATGAATAACGATACATTTGAACAATTATCTGCTGATGCCAAAGCGGTTGGCGACAATGCCAAATGGTTAGTCGATCAAGCTGAATGTATTTTAACGTTATGGAACGGTCAACCTATCGCCGTAACCCCACCTAACTTTGTTGAACTTGAAGTTATCGAAACTGATCCAGGTTTAAAAGGTGATACAGCAGGAACAGGCGGTAAACCAGCAACATTATCAACTGGTGCTGTTGTCCGTGTACCACTGTTTGTACAAATTGGTGAAGTTCTTAAAGTTGATACACGTTCAGGCGAATACGTTTCACGTGTTAAATAAAATAAGTTAATTTAACATTAACTATTTTAACCGATATAGTCAGGCAAAAATGCTTGGCTATATTGCTTAAATATCCTAAAAAGTATGCATCTTAATACTTATAGACAATCGAATTTCATAATCACATCCTAGATTTTGACATAACCAACCCATTCAGTAATTTTTTGTTAGTCGTATTGTAAATTTTTCATTAACAAAAAAATTGATTTACCCAAATTATTTACAAACTTATTTTGGGGTTATTACTATTTTTTTCGATAACGGCGATAAACTATTTAGCGCCAATATAATTTAATTGTCGCCATGATTCATAAACCACCACCGCAACTGAGTTTGATAAATTCATACTCCGGCTATTGGCTAACATAGGAATGCGAATTTTATGGTCTTGTGGAATAGCATCAAGTATTGTTGTTGGTAAGCCCCGTGTTTCAGGGCCAAACATTAAAAAATCGCCATTTTTATAGCTGACTTCGCTATGTGGCTTTTGCCCTTTTGTGGTTAACGCATAAATTTGTGTGGTTAAATCAAGTCGATTTGTCTCTAAAAAATGATGAATATTCTTATAACGTTTAACATCGACAAACTCTTGATAATCAAGCCCTGCTCGTCTAAGTTTTTTATCATCCCAAAAGAATCCCATTGGTTCAATAATATGTAAATTAAAGCCCGTATTCGCACAAAGGCGTATAATATTACCAGTATTAGCAGGAATTTCAGGTTCGAATAAAACAATATTTAATGGAGCATTAGACACAACAATTCTCTTCTATTTTTTATTTTGGATAGGCAATACTATCACAATTCTCAGTCCGCCTAAGGGACTTTTCTCTGCTTTAACAGTTCCATGATCTCGCATAATAGCATTAGACACAATCGCCAAACCTAAGCCTGTTCCACCTGATTCACGATCTCGGGCTTCACTGGTACGATAAAATGGTCTAAAGATTTGTTCTAATTCACTATCTGGAACACCTAATCCATCATCATCAATGGTAATCGTCAGGTGTTTTTGGTGAGCGACAAAATCAACCTCAATTCTATGATTGGAGTAACGGAAAGCATTACGTATCACATTTTCAAGCGCACTACATAACGCTGTTGGATAACATAAAATAGTATAGTTAGTTGGAGGATGCAATATTACAAAATCTTTTCCAATCTGTTCAGCTTCAAATGTTGCATTATCAAGCACTTGTTTAAATAGTATATTAACACTATATAAATCACGAATTTCGTTGTTATCATACTGATGTCTAGCCAATGACAATAGATCCCCTATCATAGCATCTAATTTTAAGGCTTCATTATTAATACGAGTGACTTCCGTACTTTCCCCCTGCTTACGACGCAATAATGATGCAGCAAGCTGTAAACGTGTTAATGGTGTACGTAATTCATGAGAAATATCGGAAAATAAACGTTGCTGAGACTCTTGCATTCGTTTCAATTCCCGTAACATATGATTAAAACTCGCACCCGTTGCTTTATACTCAGTAGAGCCTACTTTTTCAAGATCTGGCCACTCTTGTAAATTACCTTTAGCAACCTGATCGGCGGCACGTTTCAAGCCTCGTGCTGGTCTTGCAATACTCCAAGATAGCCAAAGCAAAAATGGCGAGCTAATTAGCATTGTTAACGCTAATAACAAAAAAGGATGATCAAAAATCAAGCTGACAAATTGTGATTGTATATCCGACGCAGGCTGTAAAACATACAATTTATATTCTTCTTTAGCATAATTAACAAGAAACGGGCCAATAATTTCTTGGGAACCATAAATCTTTTTGGCAGGATCTTTAATATTGTGGGATTTTTCACTAAAATTTTTAACTAAATCAACGTTTTTAGTGTCTGCGGTTATAATTTGTTCATTGGGTGTCAATATAAACAAATATTGACTGGATTTTTGATGGCTGTCCATGACAACAATAAAACGCATCCACCAACGAAAACTGTTCTTAGGTACATTAGTTAACTCTTTTTCGAGCTGACTAGCCAAAATATTGCCGACTTGTTTCTGTTGATTTGACAAATAGGTCAAATTTCGAGAATCAAGACTCGGCAATATGATAATTAGCATCAAAAAAAATGCTATAGTCAGTAAGAATATAGTGAAAATTCTGATAGTTAAACGATCAAAAATCCACATATGTTCTTACCTTATTTAGAAAAAAAAATCTAATTTTGTAACAGATCATCATTCTGATCTACAACGAATAGATAGCCCTTAGAACGCAATGTTTTAATCCACGGTAAGCCATCACTACGTGGTGGAAGCTTCTTACGTAAATTAGAAACATGCACGTCAATCGAACGAGCCAGAGGAATAAATTCCTTACCTAGCACTGTTTCACTCAAGGTATCCCGTGAGATTATTTTCCCAGCATTTTCAAGAAGTTTTAATAATATTTGAAATTCGGTGCCTGTTAATTCAATATACTTATCATCGAAAGAAACAGATTGTTGCTTCCGATTGACAGTAAGTTTATCAATCGTATATTGAAGTGACTTCTCACCAAAGCCACCAACTAAATTATCCCAACGTTTTCGACGTAAAAGAGCATTGATTCTTGCAACAAGCTCCCTGTCATTGAATGGTTTCAAGATATAATCATCTGCACCCAGTTCAAGTCCAATAATTTTGTCAAATTCATTGTCTTTAGCTGTTAAAAAAATGACGGGAACCGTATATTTATTTCTAAGTTGAGATAATACACTTAATCCATTCATTTCAGGCATCATAATATCAAGTAAAATAAGATCAATGGTATTATCAAACTTTTCTAAAGCCTGGACTCCATTGTTAGCTGTTACAACTTCAAATCCTTCTAATTCTAATAATTCACACAACAACGAGGCTATTTCTGGATCATCATCAACTACAAGTAATTTGTTCATTACAACCCTCTTAATCCTATTGATTCATAATATTTATAATTTATATTTTAGATTTGTCCTATTATTGATACAGCTTTGTTTTCTCCCTTATATTTATTATATATGCAAAAAGTGCTAACAATATACAAAATTCTTAGTAATTTTATACTTTAAATATCTTTACATTTAAATAACCCTGTTCCATAAGATATAAAGCCTGCAATTTACTCATTACACCACGAGCGCAATACAGTAAATATTGCTTAGATTGATCTAAATCAGCAAATTGTGTAGCTAACTTATAAAAGGGAATATGTTTAACTTCTACATCACTTAATTCAAGCGGCTCATCTTCTTGTTCATCAGGTGAGCGGATATCAATCACCACATGCTCATTATTAAGTTTTGTAACCGTTTCTATTTGTGTAATTGTTGTATCAGCTTGTTTAGCGATTTCACGAATATCGATATTTTCGGCTTCTTCAACCGCTTTATCCAAAATTGAAAAATCAAAATTGAGCTCTTCTGCTTCAATTTTTTCTTTTACTGCCTTAACGGTTGGGCTTTTCGAAATCACACCACAAAATTCTGGCATGGTTTTAGCGATATCCTCTGTTCCAATTTGGCGAGCAAGATTAATAATGGTTTCTTTATCATGCGTAATGAGTGGACGTAACACTAAAGTATCACTGACATTATCGATTAAGCGTAAATTGGTCAATGTCTGACTTGAAACCTGACCTAAAGCCTCACCAGTCACCAATGCTTCGACCTTATAGCGCTGAGCAATTTTTGACGCGGCTCGAATCATCATTCGTTTAAGAATAACCCCCATTTGACCGTCATCCACCTTTTCAAGAATCTCACCCACCACGTCGGCAAAATCAATAGCAATAAAACGAACTTTATGTGAACTACCAAAACGCTCCCATAAATAGTGTGCCATTTGTTTGACACCAATTTCGTGTGTTTTACCGCCAAGATTAAAAAAGCAGTAATGAACACGACAGCCACGTCTAATGAGCATATAACTCGATACGCCTGAATCAAAACCGCCCGAAATTAGCGAGATAACATCTTCTTGTGTGCCTGTAGGGAATCCACCTATACCATCATAACGTCCTTTAACAAGTAACAATTTATCTTTATCGATTTCTAAATTAACAGTGACGTCAGGGCGAGTTAATTTCACTTTGGAAGAAGCCACAAATTGATTAAGGCCTCCACCGACATAACGTTCAACATCAATTGAGGTAAAATCATGTTTTCCTCGACGCTTAACTCGCACACAAAATGTTTTATTTTCAATCAGAGGAGCATAATAATTTAATGCTTTTTCGTATATGTCATGAATATCCACATAAGGGAGTTCATCCACCGCTAAAACATGGTGAATACCTGGAATACGGATCAATAAATCGAGAATTTGCGCTTCACTATTGGCAACTTTTGGACGGACTTCAATAAAATCCCAATGACGAATAACTGCGACTTCTTCAATATGACGTTTTAAAATATTTCGAATATTACTGGTTAATATTTTTATAAAACGTAAACGAACAGATTCACTTTTAATGGTAATTTCAGGAAAGAGCTTAACAATAAATTTCATAAAACAACGATACTATAATAAAAATGGCGACATTATACTGATTTTTACCTGAGAAACATACAATTGATTACGATAAATACAGAAAATAAGAAAATATACTTGCTTGTTTGTCACACTTTCGCTAATATTTCGCATCTATAAATTTTTGTTGTATAACACACATCAAATTGACAGGTTAAAATGTACGGACTTCTAATAGCAGTTTATTTAATTATCGCCATAGCAATAATTATTTTAGTATTGGTACAGCGAGGAAAAGGCGCTGAAATGGGCTCGTCTTTTGGAGCAGGTGCATCTGCGACATTATTTGGCTCTTCAGGTAGTGGTAATTTTTTAACGCGATCAACAACAATTTTAGGGGTGCTGTTTTTTGTTATCAGTATCGTTCTGTCAAATATGGTTGGTCATAGTGAGTTCAGAAAAATCGAAGTCAATGAATCAACTCCTGTAACAACACAACAAAATTCGGTTGAACAAACAAAACCGACGAATGTCAATCCGACATCGGATATTCCAGAATAAAAACGGCGCCGTGGTGGTGAAATTGGTAGACACGCTATCTTGAGGGGGTAGTGCTCTAAGGGCATGCGGGTTCAAGTCCCGCCCACGGCACCAATTCAATAATCAGCAACATTCTTCAAAATCCTTTAAAAACACATCAAAATCAGCATAAATAAGGCTTAAAGCCTATTTTTACTGCTAAACTTACCCTTAAAATTACTCACATCTAAATATATTCTTTATTATTGTTATCAAATTAATTTATATAAATATTAATCAATGAGTTATATTCTAAGACGATCTTAATATTCCAAAGGACGATTAAATAATTATTAAGATGGTGATAGCGAATAAACAAAAACTAAAAAATCATTTCAATTCGTCATTCTGCACAAAATCAGGGGAAGTGTAGCGAGATTAGAGTTATTTAAATTTCCCCCCCTCTGCCTTTCTTGGCTTGAAGAATTTAAGGCACGGTAAAAGTAGCATAAAACAAAATGAAACAGTAAATCTTTATATTAACGAAGTGCCAAAAACAAGATTGATTGTGTTGCTCGAGGATTCAATAATTTATAAACACCTAGCTAATAGTAATCTCTTTAAGTTTTTTGCAATGTCTATATTTTAAAACTGAAGCGGAATATAGTCGCTACTAAATAGTTATCACATTCTTTAATTTTATTTTAAATCAAATAATTGAATTTGATTATAGAATTTAGCATATTAATAATGCGATGGACAAAACCCGCAAAATACTGTATATTAAAACAGTATTATTTTCCTTTTGCTTGTTGAGTTAACATAACTTATAATTATTAGCGTTAACAAAACAAGTTGTTAACAAATTTACAACCAAAGAGGTTTTATACTATGTTTAATGCAGCAAAAGTCGCTCAAATGTCTATGTATTTTATAGATAAAGAGGGTGGTCGAATGGCTCATTTAAAGCTAATAAAACTTTTATATTTATCAGATAGAGAATCATTGAACTTATATGGCTATCCAATTAGTGAAGATAAAATGTTTTCAATGCCTCATGGACCAGTATTGTCCCAAACATTAGATTTAATTAATGGTAAAATTGACGATTCTACATGGCAAAAAAGTATCTCTGATAAAAAAGATAATGAAATATCTTTAATACCTCAAAAGATAGACAGAGAAACTTTTGACGAGCTAAGTGATGCTGATTTAGAAATTCTCGAAAGCACTTATAAGCGTTTTGGAAACATGAGCGGGTTTGAGCTAAGAGATTTTACACATGAATTTTGTAAAGAGTGGAAGGATCCTCAGGGGGGAGCTATAAAAATAAGTTACAAAGATGTTTTTTTAGCACTCGGCAAAACAGAAGAACAAGCTACATCTTTATCTAATTCTCTTCTTGAAATTAACGAACTTGATGGTGTGATGGCTGCCTTGAAATGAGTTTTTATCCTGCAAAAAAAGGAACTATTTTAATTCCGTCGGGCAGAACTGATCATCTAAGTATTATTTGTTGTGACCCCGTTTATTATCCAAGAACATTAACTGACAGTGTATTAATTGTTAATGTTTCAACAGTTACAGACAAAAATCATGTAGATAAAACATGTATTTTAAAGGCTGGAGATCATGAATTTATACGTCATGATAGCTTTATTTTCTATCAAAAAGCAGATATATATTCAGTCGATAATCTCATAAAAAATGTGAATGATGGAAGTTTTGTTTGTCATAAACCATGTAATGATGATACTTTTAATAGAATCCTATTAGGATTTGAAACTTCTAAATTTGTCATTTATAAAGTAAAACAATTTTATTTAAAACACTGCAAATAAAATCCCCTCTTTTCGTTAGTATTCACTACCTCAAAATTGACTTTATGACTATAAACACAGTGCTATAATGTAGCTAACTGAATATTATAATATTATTTGCATCTAGACTGATCCCCGAACATCCGCAACCCTAGCGAACTGTCTCAATTGTCTATTAAGAACGTGAGGGATGAATGGCATTACCTGAACCGTTATATTATAGTTTATCTGAAGCTATAGATATAATTAATAAGAAAGAGCAAACAGATCTTAATGAAGACTATCTTTTATAAATGGATCGATTAATTAAGAACACTATGCGCACGTGTATACGTCTTAAAATTCATTGCATGGGATTGAATTTAAAAAGTAGGTTTTGCACGTCCATAAAAAGAGAAAATAAGGAATTTAAGGGAATAATAATAAAGAACCCATAGCGAGAATAAAACCAATACCACTAATCAGTGGTATTAAGTTAAAAGACTATTTCTTTTTTGATTTAGCTAGCTTTTCACGGCAACTTGCAATCACCCAAGCTGAAAAATTAGTATTCTCTTTTTTAGCTTGTTCATCTATTTGTTCTATTACGTCATGTGGGAAACGGATATTTTTAAGTTTAGAACTATTATTATTACGACCTGTAGCCATATTTAACCCATTTAATTTACGTTATTTATACCTTCACTATACAGTAAATGATATAGATAAAAAAGATTTGACTTGTAAGCACACCTTGAATTATATTGTAGGTACACCAATAAATTTAGTTGGTTTTATAAATAACGATAGCTCGAAGTACTGGCATACAACGAACTATCTAACCACAAACATTATACGGAGTAATGCTATGGCTAATAGTAATGATACCCTATACCCTGAAAACGGGCAACTTGACCTGTCTAATTTACTTTCTGTCTTAAATCTTTATAAGGCGGATTTTCCTGTCGAACATTTATCACGAGTAGAGAGCCATTTTGAAGAACTGCAACAATCGATTTTAGGTGGAATCGGTGCGATTGGTAATTTAATGTTCTGGGCTTGTGAAAATGAAGATTATACCGAGCAAAGCCTTAAAAATGATATGCGTGACATAGGTTATTTGTTCATACAATTAAGAGATTTGGCTTGTTTCGCTACCAATCAAAGAAATCGACTCAATACCAAACTTAGCAATAAGGGAGGTAAATAATATGTTGAACTCAAATCATAAAATATCAATCATAATATTAAATGGTTTAAATTTTATAAAATAACCTTCATTTTTTGGAAAAGATAAATTCTTTATTAAATGTAACCTTTACTTTATGATGATTAAATAATATCATTTAACTCAATTTTTTTAAATTGAGTTAAGTATGAGAATATCACACGCAAAATCATTAAATAAAATTATGGAAACTATTGATACTATTAGTTTAATTAATGCTATGGGTAAATTTAAAGAAACTGATGCGAAAGGTCGGTATCTTCATTGGAGTGACTTTAAATATAAAAAAAATGATGAAAATATTGATATTGATTTAGCATGGGCTGCAACTAAAATGTCTAGATTACAGTCAAATAAACTAATTAATATAGGAGAATATCAATTTAGATTTTGTGTTCCTGATTCTTTACAAAGATATCTCCATACAATAGATAAAAAATCCAGTGGTTATATAGGGACGAATAATCCTGAATCGATGGATGGAGTTAATAATAAATATTTAGTTCATTCTTTAATTATGGAAGAAGCTATTTCATCGGCTCAGCTTGAAGGAGCTTCAACAACAAGAAGAATAGCCAAAAAAATGCTTGAATTAGATAGGAAACCAAAAAATAAATCTGAAATTATGATTTTAAATAATTATTTATTGATGAAGAAAGCATTAGAAATGAAAAATGAAAGTTTATCTATTGAGCTAATTCTCAGTTTTCATGAAATAGCAACAACTGGTGCAATAGAAAATAATGCTGTCTGTGGCGAGTTTAGACAAACAGATGATATTTATGTTAGAAACCATCTACAAGAAGTCATTTACACGCCACCTAAAGCAGAAGAACTTTATGATTTGATGAGTGATTTATGTAATTTTGTTAATACTCGTCATGATTGTGAAGAAGGAGAGTTTTTTATACATCCAGTAATTAAAGCAATATTGTTACATTTTTTTATTGGCTTTATTCATCCTTTCGGAGATGGAAATGGAAGAACTGCAAGAGCCTTATTTTATTGGTTTATGATGAAGTCTGGTTATTGGTTATTTGAATATACATCAATAAGTAAATTAATTAAAAACGCACCAATACAGTATACAAAAGCTTATTTATATGTAGAAGATGATGAATTAGATACTACTTATTTTCTATACCACCAAATTGATATTATCATGCGTTCTATTGACGAATTAAATTTTTATCTACAGAGAAAGCAACGAGAATTAGCGGATTTCTTAACTAGAATTAAAAATTCTAAAATAGCATCAAAGTTAAATTTTAGACAACTTGATATTCTAAAAAAAGCAGCTAAAGAACCGGGTAGGCAGTTTATTGCAAAATCGATAAGTATTGAATACAGTGTGTCTGAAAATACAGCAAGATCTGATTTAAAAGGACTGGAAGATAAAGGATTATTATTGCTTATTGGAAACAGCAAAGTTAGAACATATATTTCACCATCTGACTTGTTGGATAACTTATTGGATAATTAATATCATTATTATAACTATAAACTGCTATTATTTAGCGGTTTTTTTATTTAGTGAATACCCAAAGTGAACACCAATAAATAGTTAATCCTAAAGTATTTATCATCTAAATCCTTTTAGAATAAGGCTCAAAAGAAATAATAAATACCATGAACACTTTTTTATAAAATTTAATTTTTATGGGAGATAAGGTAAAAGTTTACAACTTTTCAAATGAAAACATTATCCCCATAAATACATCTTTATACCGTCAAAATTTCAAAAACAACTTTTAACCTTATTATTGCTTAACCTGATATTTTTGTTTGATGTCGGCTAGCTCGTCCAGTGTTGTGGCATTGAATGCTTCGATCATCCATTTGGGCCAACCTTGACCGTTGATAATTTCTTGTTTGAATTTGTCTTCTTGGTCGGTTGGATAGATGCTTCGGCTGGGGTCGGCTAATTTATCAAATATCATATAATTATTGACCCACCCCCAGATTAAATGACTGCCTACCCCATTTCGGGCTGGGTCGAACATGATATGGTCAATGGTTTGGTTAGTGCCGGGTTTGCACACCATTAAAATATCGCTAACTAGTGAGTAAGGTGAATAGTTATGAATGGCAACACCGTGTAAATCTGCCCAATCATACTCTTTTATTCGGCGTTTATTGGGGTGAAGAAAGGTTAATGGATTACGTAAAATTTTAAAGTTAAAAAAGTAACTTTCATTCACATACACTTTACTCGTTTTACGATTAAAAATAATTGGGCTTCCACGTCGAGTGAATAAGTTTTGATAAAATTCAGGAATAATTATATAAAAACTAAAAATAAAGCAAATTACTAGTCCGTACAAAATAAAATACATATATTGTTCATCAGATTTAAACTCTACTAAAGAAAGAAGATATATTGATATTGGTATTATAAAAAATAATGAAATTGATAAAAATGAACTAATACATAAATAAAAAATCTGGTCAGATAATTTTTTACGTTTTAAAACGCAATAGTTATCATTTGCATAAATTAACCGATCTTCAGGGCTAGTTAAGTAATTTTTCCCTTTCTCTAGATCCCCTATCCAACCTAAAAGCTGTGGGCGATATTTTGACGGCATATTTGGCTCCTGTTGTTTGGTCTTATTTCCAACTTTCTTTACTATCTAACCTTATTACTGCTTAACCTGATATTTTTGTTTGATGTTGGTTAGTTCGTCTTGTGTTGTGGCATTGAATGCTTCGATCATCCATTTGGGCCAACCTTGACCGTTGATAATTTCTTGTTTGAATTTGTCTTCTTGGTCGGTTGGGTAGATGCTTCGGCTGGGGTCAGCTAATTTATCAAATATCATATAATTATTGACCCAACCCCAGATTAAATGACTACCAACTCCAATTCTGGCTGGATCGAACATGATATGGTCAATGGTTTGGTTAGTGCCGGGTTTGCAGACCATTAAAATATCGCTAACTAGTGAGTAAGGCGAATAGTTATGAATGGCAACCCCGTGTAAATCTGCCCAATCATACTCTTTTATTCGGCGTTTATTGGGGTGTAAAAATACTAAGGGGTTATACCAAAATCGAAAGCTAAAAAAGTAACTTTCATTCACATACACTTTACCGGTTTTACGGTTAAAAATAATTGGGCTTCCTCGACGAGAAAATAATGATTGATATAATCCTGGGATAACTACATATATGGTAATACAACAAGTTATTAAAGCAATAGTACTTAATAATGTTATTTCGATCTCATTATCTGTATTGTATATAAATAATAATGCTCCGCATAATAAAATTGCTGGAATCAACAGAACGAATAAAATAAAGTAAATAAATGTATAAAAGATTTTATCTGACAATTTCTGTCTAATTAATGAACAATAGTTATCATTGGCATAGATCAACCGATCCTCGGGACTGGTTAAGTAATTTTTCCCTTTCTCTAGATCCCCTATCCAACCAAAGCGTTGGGGGCGGTATTTTGATGGCATATCTGGCTCCTGTTGTTTGGTTTTATTTCCAACTTTCTTTACTATCTAACTTTATTATTGCTTTACCTGATATTTTTGTTTGATGTTGGCTAGCTCGTCTTGTGTTGTGGCATTGAATGCTTCGATCATCCATTTTGGCCAACCTTGACCGTTGATAATTTCTTGTTTGAATTTGTCTTCTTGGTCGATTGGGTAGATGCTTCGGCTGGGGTCGGCTAATTTATCAAATATCATATAATTATTGACCCAACCCCAGATTAAATGACTGCCTACCCCATTTCGGGCTGGATCGAACATGATATGGTCTATAGTTTGATTGGTGCCAGGTTTGCAGACCATTAAAATATCGCTAACTAGTGAGTAAGGTGAATAGTTATGAATGGCAACACCGTGTAAATCTGCCCAATCATACTCTTTTATTCGGCGTTTATTGGGGTGCAAAAATACTAAGGGGTTATACCAAAATCGAAAGCTAAAAAAGTAACTTTCATTCACATACACTTTACTCGTTTTACGATTAAAAATAATTGGGCTTCCACGGCGAGTAAAAATATTTTGATAAAGTTCTGGTATTAAAACATTGATTGTTATACTACACGGCAATAAAGTGAATATAGCTAAATATAACAAATTTCTATCAGTTCTAGGATTAAAATAAACAATTAAGTAAATTAGCAAATATGTAACAATGCATGTGAGTAAAATTGCTATTAGAGCAATACATAAATAAAAAATTTGATTTGATAATTTTTTACGTTTTAAAACACAGTAGTTATCATTAGCATAGATCAACCGATCCTCGGGACTGGTTAAGTAATTTTTCCCTTTCTCTAAATCCCCTATCCAACCAAAACGTTGGGGGCGGTACTTTGATGGCATATCTGGCTCCTGTTGTTTAGTTTTATTTCCAACTTTCTTTACTATCTAACCTTATTACTGCTTAACCTGATATTTTTGTTTGATGTCGGCTAGCTCGTCTTGTGTTGTGGCATTGAACGCTTCGATCATCCATTTGGGCCAACCTTGACCATTGATAATTTTCTGTTTGAATTTGTCTTCTTGGTCGGTTGGGTAAATGCTTCGGCTGGTGTCGGCTAATTTATCAAATATCATATAATTATTGACCCAACCCCAGATTAAATGACTACCAACTCCAATTCTGGCTGGATCGAACATGATATGGTCAATGGTTTGGTTAGTGCCGGGTTTGCAGACCATTAAAATATCGCTAACTAGTGAGTAAGGCGAATAGTTATGAATAGCAACCCCGTGTAAATCTGCCCAATCATACTCTTTTATTCGGCGTTTATTGGGGTGTAAAAATACTAAAGGGTTATACCAAAATCGAAAGCTAAAAAAGTAACTTTCATTCACATACACTTTACCCGTTTTACGGTTAAAAATAATTGGACTTCCTCGGCGGCTAAACAAAACATGATAAAATCCAGGAATAATAGTATTCATACCAACCAAACAAAATATAAGTCCTATAATAGTAGCAATTAGTAAATAGTTTTCCATGTTAGGATTATCATATTCCATAACTAATAATAAACCTGTATAAATTGCCCCACAACCCAATAAAATAGCTAATAAATATATAAAAAAATAAAAAATTTGATCTGCAAATGTTTGTCGAATAAAAGCACAATAATTATCATTCATATAGATCAACCGCTTCTCTGAGCTAGTTAAGTAATTTTTCCCTTTCTCTAGATCCCCTATCCAACCTAAAAGCTGTGGGCGATATTTTGACGGCATATTTGGCTCCTGTTGTTTGGTCTTATTTCCAACTTTCTTTACTATCTAACCTTATTACTGCTTAACCTGATATTTTTGTTTGATGTCGGCTAGCTCGTCTTGTGTTGTGGCATTGAACGCTTCGATCATCCATTTGGGCCAACCTTGACCGTTGATAATTTTCTGTTTGAATTTGTCTTCTTGGTCGGTTGGGTAGATGCTTCGGCTTGGGTCAGCTAATTTATCAAATATCATATAATTATTGACCCAACCCCAGATTAAATGACTACCTACTCCTTTTCGGGCTGGGTCGAACATAATATGGTCTATGGTTTGATTAGTGCCGGGCTTGCATACCATTAAAATATCACTAACTAGTGAGTAAGATGAATAGTTATGAATGGCAACACCGTGTAAATCTGCCCAATCATACTCTTTTATTCGGCGTTTATTGGGGTGCAAAAAGGTTACTGGGTTACGTAAAATTTTAAAGTTAAAAAAATAATTTTCATTCACATACACTTTACCCGTTTTACGGTTGAAAATAATGGGATTGCCTCGACATGGAAATAGATTTTGATAAAATTCTGGAATTAATATATATAATGCAAAGCAGACAGTTATAAGGCTTATTGAAATTATATTTAATTCTAAACTATCCTTTATAAAATCTAATTCCCAGAGTAATGGAGATAAGATTATCATTGACGCTATACCCAGAATAATCCCAAGAAAACAAATGCAGAAATAAAAAATTTGATCGGATAATATTTTTCGTTTAAATACACAATAATTATCATTGGTATAGAGTAAACGATCTTCTGGACTGGTTAAGTAATTTTTCCCTTTCTCTAGATCCCCTATCCAACCAAAGCGTTGGGGGCGGTATTTTGACGGCATATCTGGCTCCTGTTGTTTGGTCTTATTTCCAACTTTCTTTACTATCTAACCTTATTACTGCTTAACCTGATATTTTTGTTTGATGTTGGCTAGCTCATCTTGTGTTGTGGCATTGAACGCTTCGATCATCCATTTGGGCCAACCTTGACCATTGATAATTTTCTGTTTGAATTTGTCTTCTTGGTCGGTTGGGTAGATGCTTCGGCTGGTTTCGGCTAATTTATCAAATATCATATAATTATTGACCCAACCCCAAATTAAATGACTGCCTACCCCTTTTCGGGCTGGGTCGAACATGATATGGTCTATGGTTTGGTTAGTGCCGGGTTTGCACACCATTAAAATATCGCTAACTAGTGAGTAAGGCGAATAGTTATGAATGGCAACACCATGTAAATCTGCCCAATCATACTCTTTTATTCGGCGTTTATTGGGGTGCAAAAAGGTTAATGGGTTACGTAAAATTTTAAAGTTAAAAAAGTAATTTTCATTCACATATACTTTACCCGTTTTACGGTTGAAAATAATGGGATTGCCTCGACATGGAAATAGATTTTGATAAAATTCTGGAATTAATATATATAATGCAAAGCAAGCAGTTATTAAGATAACTATAATTGTAATGAATTCTAAACTTTCTCTACAAAAATCCAACTCCATTAATAATGGAAATGAAATTAAAATTAATGGTATTCCAAAAATAAAACCAAGAATACAAATGCAGAAATAAAAAATTTGATCTGATAATATTTTTCGTTTAAATACACAATAATTATCATTAGTATAGATCAACCGATCCTCGGGACTGGTTAAATAATTTTTCCCTTTCTCTAGATCCCCTATCCAACCTAAAAGCTGTGGGCGGTACTTTGACGGCATATCTGGCTCCTGTTGTTTGGTCTTATTTCCAACGTTCTTTACTATCTAACCTTATTACTGCTTAACCTGATATTTTTGTTTGATGTTGGTTAGCTCGTCTTGTGTTGTGGCATTGAACGCTTCAATCATCCATTTGGGCCAACCTTGACCTTTTATAATTTTCTGTTTGAATTTGTCTTCTTGGTCGGTTGGGTAGATGCTTCGGCTGGGGTCGGCTAATTTATCAAATATCATATAATTATTGACCCAACCCCAGATTAAATGACTACCTACCCCTTTTCGGGCTGGGTCGAACATAATATGGTCTATGGTTTGATTAGTGCCGGGCTTGCACACCATTAAAATATCGCTGACTAGTGAGTAAGATGAATAGTTATGAATGGCAACCCCGTGTAAATCTGCCCAATCATACTCTTTTATTCGGCGTTTATTGGGGTGCAAAAAGGTTAAAGGGTTACGTAAAATTTTAAAGTTAAAAAAGTAATTTTCATTCACATACACTTTACCCGTTTTACGGTTGAAAATAATGGGATTGCCTCGACATGGAAATAGATTTTGATAAAATTCTGGAATTAATATATATAATGCAAAGCAAACAGTTACAAGACCTATTGTAACTATAATTATTACTGAACTATTATTTTTAAAATCTAATATCCAGAATAATGGAGATAAGATTATAATTGACGCTATACCCAGAATAATCCCAAGAAAACAAATGCAGAAATAAAAAATTTGATCGGATAATATTTTTCGTTTAAATACACAATAATTATCATTGGTATAGAGTAAACGATCTTCTGGACTGGTTAAGTAATTTTTCCCTTTCTCTAGATCCCCTATCCAACCAAAACGTTGGGGGCGGTACTTTGACGGCATATCTGGCTCCTGTTGTTTAGCTTTATTTCCAGTTTTCTGTACTATCATCTAACCTTATTATTGCTTAACCTGATATTTTTGTTTGATGTTGGTTAGTTCGTCTTGTGTTGTGGCATTGAATGCTTCGATCATCCATTTGGGCCAACCTTGACCGTTAATAATTTTTTGTTTGAATTTGTCTTCTTGGTCGGTTGGGTAGATGCTTCGGCTGGGGTCGGCTAATTTATCAAATATCATATAATTATTGACCCAACCCCAGATCAAATGACTACCTACCCCTTTTCGGGCTGGGTCGAACATAATATGGTCTATGGTTTGATTAGTGCCGGGTTTGCAGACCATTAAAATATCGCTAACTAGTGAGTAAGGCGAATAGTTATGAATGGCAACCCCGTGTAAATCTGCCCAATCATACTCTTTTATTCGGCGTTTATTGGGGTGTAAAAATACTAAGGGGTTATACCAAAATCGAAAGCTAAAAAAATAACTTTCATTCACATACACTTTACCCGTTTTACGGTTAAAAATAATTGGACTTCCACGACGAGTAAATAAATTCTGATAAAACTCAGGAATTATTGAGTACCAAATAAAAATAAAACATATCAAGATAACGAATAATATAATAAAAATTGACTTACTATCTTTGCCATCAAATTTTAAAGTTGCAATATCATATATCAACATAGGAATTAAAAAAAATAATGAAATTGATAAAAATGAACTTATAGATAAATAAAAAATTTGATCTGATAATATTTTTCGTTTAAATACACAATAATTATCATTGGCATAAAGTAAACGATCTTCTGGACTGGTTAAGTAATTTTTCCCTTTCTCTAAATCCCCTATCCAACCAAAACGTTGGGGGCGGTATTTTGACGGCATATCTGGCTCCTGTTGTTTAGTTTTATTTCCAACTTTTTTACTATCTAACCTTGTTATTGCTTAACCTGATATTTTTGTTTGATGTTGGTTAGCTCGTCTTGTGTTGTGGCATTGAACGCTTCGATCATCCATTTGGGCCAACCTTGACCGTTGATAATTTTCTGTTTGAATTTGTCTTCTTGGTCGGTTGGGTAGATGCTTCGGCTTGGGTCAGCTAATTTATCAAATATCATATAATTATTGACCCAACCCCAGATTAAATGACTGCCTACCCCATTTCGGGCTGGATCGAACATGATATGGTCTATGGTTTGATTGGTACCGGGTTTGCACACCATTAAAATATCGCTAACTAGTGAATAAGGTGAATAGTTATGGATGGCAACACCGTGTAAATCTGCCCAATCATACTCTTTTATTCGGCGTTTATTGGGGTGCAAAAAGGTTAATGGATTACGTAAAATTTTAAAGTTAAAAAAGTAACTTTCATTCACATACACTTTACCCGTTTTGCGGTTAAAAATAATGGGATTTCCTCGGCGTGAAAATAAATTCTGATAGAACTCAGGAATAATCAAATATATAATTATCCAACTTAAAATAACGCCAGCTAAAAATATATGATCCATTATTTCTTCATCTCTATCTTTGGGTGGATTCAATGGAACTGAATAATAAACTATTATACAAAAACTCAATAAAAATATTAAAATTAGTAATATAAATAAATAAAAAATCTGGTCAGATAATTTTTTGCGTTTTAAAACACAATAGTTATCATTGGCATAGATTAACCGATCTTCAGGGCTAGTTAAGTAGTTCTTTCCTTTCTCTAAGTCCCCAATCCAACCTAAAAGCTGTGGGCGATATTTTGACGGCATATATGGCTCCTGTTGTTTGGTCTTATTTCCAACTTTCTTTACTATCTAACCTTATTACTGCTTAACCTGATATTTTTGTTTGATGTCGGCTAGCTCGTCTTGTGTTGTGGCATTGAACGCTTCGATCATCCATTTGGGCCAACCTTGATCGTTGATAATTTCTTGTTTGAATTTGTCTTCTTGGTCGGTTGGGTAGATGCTTCGGCTGGGGTCGGCTAATTTATCAAATATCATATAATTATTGACCCAACCCCAGATTAAATGACTACCTACCCCTTTTCGGGCTGGGTCGAACATAATATGGTCTATGGTTTGGTTAGTGCCGGGTTTGCACACCATTAAAATATCGCTAACTAGTGAGTAAGGCGAATAGTTATGAATGGCAACACCATGTAAATCTGCCCAATCATACTCTTTTATTCGGCGTTTATTGGGGTGCAAAAAAGTTAATGGGTTACGTAAAATTTTAAAGTTAAAAAAGTAATTTTCATTCACATATACTTTACCCGTTTTACGGTTGAAAATAATGGGATTGCCTCGACATGGAAATAGATTTTGATAAAATTCTGGAATTAATATATATAATGCAAAGCAAGCAGTTATTAAGATAACTATAATTGTAATGAATTCTAAACTCTCTCTACAAAAATCCAACTCCATTAATAATGGATATGAAATTAAAATTAATGGTATTCCAAAAATAAAACCAAGAATACAAATGCAGAAATAAAAAATTTGATCTGATAATATTTTTCGTTTAAATACACAATAATTATCATTAGCATAGATCAACCGATCCTCGGGACTGGTTAAATAATTTTTCCCTTTCTCTAGATCCCCTATCCAACCAAAACGTTGGGGGCGGTACTTTGACGACATATCTGGCTCCTGTTGTTTGGTCTTATTTCCAACTTTCTTTACTATCTAACCTTATTACTGCTTAACCTGATATTTTTGTTTGATGTCGGCTAGCTCGTCTTGTGTTGTGGCATTGAACGCTTCGATCATCCATTTGGGCCAACCTTGACCGTTGATAATTTCTTGTTTGAATTTGTCTTCTTGGTCGGTTGGGTAGATGCTTCGGCTTGGGTCAGCTAATTTATCAAATATCATATAATTATTGACCCAACCCCAGATTAAATGACTACCTACCCCTTTTCGGGCTGGGTCGAACATAATATGGTCTATAGTTTGATTAGTGCCCGGCTTGCACACCATTAAAATATCGCTGACTAGTGAGTAAGGCGAATAGTTATGAATGGCAACACCGTGTAAATCTGCCCAATCATACTCTTTTATTCGGCGTTTATTGGGGTGTAAAAATACTAAGGGGTTATACCAAAATCGAAAGCTAAAAAAGTAACTTTCATTCACATACACTTTACCCGTTTTACGGTTAAAAATAATTGGACTTCCTCGGCGTGAAAATAGATTATGGTAAAATTCGGGAATAATGCAATATATGCCTAAACAAAAAGCAACTATAGCTGTTATACCAACATATAATAATGTACGTTCAGTTGCAGGATTAAAAAAGGCAACTAAGGAGATTGCAAAATATTCCCCTATACATCCGAAAATAAGTCCTAATGAAATAATAATCAAATAAAAAATCTGATCGGATAATATTTTTCGTTTAAACACACAGTAGTTATCATTAGCAAAGATCAACCGATCCTCGGGACTGGTTAAGTAATTTTTCCCTTTCTCTAGATCCCCTATCCAACCAAAACGTTGGGGGCGGTACTTTGACGGCATGCTATTCTCCTGATTGATTAAATTTTTCCGTTTTTCATAATTATTAATGGTACTTCTTCACGGTGATTATATTGGATGATTATCTGATATTTTTTGATTCGATAATATCCGAGGGTTCCGGCTATCCATTTATTAATCATTAGTTCTTGAAAATCATGCTCCGGGGATTTTTGCAAACTAAAGTCTTTTGACTTGGACTTGCCAATAGTCGAGTTTGCAGTTGGATAGCTGTTGGTTTTTGGCTGATCATATTTATTTTCATAATCCTCCATATCGGTACTTAGATAGTCGTCTTGCATTGGACTTTCGTTGATTTGAATTAATTTTATACCCTGTGCATTAACATGGTATTTGAAATCGGTATAGATATTATCTTTCAAGTGCAAGCGAATATGAGCGGATAGCGATTCGTTAAGGTTGTTTTCGGCAAATTCAGCAATATTGACATAAAAATAGATATGCCGTTGCATTGAATTGGGGCTATCTTTGGTAATGTAATGTGCCGGATAAGTCTGCACTATCGTATTCTGGAGTGGCTTAAGGTGGATAAAGGTGTTAATACCATAAACAATAACCATATAGTCATTAATCGCCCAACCAAACCCCGAATGGGTGTTGTAGTCTTCTTCGTGATAGGCATCATAACCAAGATATTTTAGTTCTCCTTGTATACCAAAATAGCAGCGATTTAACCAATGTTGAATAGGGGTGAAGTTATCGTATTTTTTACTAAACATCACTGCTATAGTTCCTATTATGAGTAGCACTATACCTGCAATAAAAGTAATTGGTGTGGAAATAGTTAATAGTATTGATCCAAAAATTAAAGCAAAAGAGCCTACAACTCTAGCTTTAAAATAATCTTTGTTTTCCATATCTGTCATATCAAAAGCACTTTTTAGCTCACCTATAGCATCTATGACGGTTATTGCCGCAAAGGCAACCGCAACTGTTTTCATGATTACACTATTTAATGCAAGACGGCTTTCAATTTTAGTAATACTGGTGCCAGCTTCGGTGGCTTTTGTTAGTTGCATTTTCAATTTCACATCACGGTATTGACTGGTTAAATCAACCCCCATTAATCCTAATGATAATAAATTGGTGTATAACTGGCGTTGAAGCTGTATTTCACCTTCGCCTGCTTGTGGGGTTCCCCACTGTTTTAAGTTGTCCCAAATATTGCTTAAGGTTAAAACTCCAATAATGCCACTCACCGCTATATTAATGGCAAACCCTGTTTTAGCAATGTTGGCACTCTTGCGATGTTTTTCGATTTTAGCTTGATGCGTGGTTTTGTCTAAATCGATTTGTTCTTGCTGATTTTGGTTTAAAATTTGTTCGAGTTTTTCCCGTTCTTGATTAAGGATCTGCCGATTTTTTTCGATTCGGTTATCGTGTTTTATCTCTTCAATCGTGGTTTGTTTTTGTTCTTTGTGTTGTTCAATTTTGGTTTCTAATTCAGTTTTGGTTTGCTCAAGTTTAACCTTTTCTTTTAACGCTGGTTTTATTACTTTGGCAAGTTCTTGCGGTTTTAAAACATTATTTTCTAGGTTTTTGATAAATGATTCAATGGTATTTTTGATTTCCAGATCTGGCAGGAACATCATTAATCTGAGTTTTTTCAATGATGCTTTTTTACCAGCAGGTTGTTTTTCATCAACAGGTCGTTTTTCGTCATCGGTTTCAAATTGACTTAAGAACTTTTGTTCTTGCAAGGTAAGCCCTTCTGAACTGTAATATGTGCGGTTCATTTGACTGATTAGCGCGACTAATGGTTCGATATGCGTTGGTCTGATTTTCACGTCAAGTCTGAGTGGATAAACATTGAGCTGAGCCAATCGAAACATAAAATGTATTTCGGAATATTGCGGTTTAATTAACGTTAGCTTCTGATCTTTCACTAGCCTTGAATATTTATTTAATGACACATCATTCAAATAACCATGAGCAAGAACTAGTTTTTTGCTGTAAGGGCTATTAGTTGGATTGCGTGCCGATAATTGTGTATTGACGTTTTTTAGTTGACCTTTTAATTTTTGTATTTGTTGCGTATGTTGTCTTTTTTTTCGTTGTAACTGCTTGTGTCTTTCGGTGTCTTGCAGCGGAATGGTTTTTCTTTCTTTTTCTAGTTTGTCTAGCTCTTGTTGATTGATTTTAATTTTTTCTTCAAGTTCTTTTTGCTGTTGCGTTAAAATTTTTTGCTTTTCCTTAGCTTCATTTTTATGTTGTTCTTCTTGTAACTTGTTTGGGATCAGCGCAATATTAAGGCTTCTTGATATGACATCATTCCAACTTATTTCGGTGTCAGTATTAATATCGATAAAGTCTTTTTGTTCCAAATCGATACCGTTAATATTCAGGTGAGTAATAATGTAATAAATACTGCTCGGATTGCTAAGGAGTTCATCCCATAGCGCATTGTCTTCATCTAATTTGACTTCAAAATGGCTGGCATCAATCAGTATTTGAGTCACGTCTTTAATGTGGCTTTGTATGCTTTCTTCGTTAGTAAAGTCAAATTCAGCCTGCCAAAAACGTACCATATTGACGCTTTTCGGGGTGATGTTACTGTATTTTGATTGATATTCTTTATCACCAAACAACCAACGAACATAAGTAAAATAGTCCTGCGACCACTCTTTGCAATAATCTACCAGCTCTTGATAGGCGTCTTTTAATTCGTCGTTAAATATATCAATTTTTCCCTGATCAATACAGCCGTCAAAATCATTTAATGCGTTTTTCTTATCGGTAATTAATTCACTCAATTTCATATCGTCTTTAGTGAGTGGGTAATAATCATAAGTTCTTGAGGGATCCTCGTGTTTTATAATTGCGTCCTTTACTTTTTCGATTTCCCGATCATATGATGTGACGATTGAAGTTCGGTATTGCTCTATTAACTGTAAAATTGTGCGCTTTTTAAATACGTTTGGTCGATAATATTTAAAGCGTTTTTTTAATTTAGGATTAATCATTTTTAGCATGTTTTGAGCACGCCGTTCAAAAATTTGATTTTGTTTGTCGACATCAAAACCAGCATCGAAATCATCATCGAGTTTTATCTCTTCGTCTGGCGGTAATTCAGCTTCGTTATCAAACATACATAAACTGTTCTGACGTTGTGAGTTAAGCTCTTCGGCAATGCCAAAGGTATCTTCTAATACTACGCCACAAGAAATGGGGGTTTTGTTTATGTATAAGTTGCTGGTATGCGTAACATATTTTAATTTTTCGTTTTTTAAACTGATAAATGGATGTGCTGATTCAAAACTATTTGGGAGATTATCCAAACGAAACTCAAGTACTTTACTGTCTTCATTTTTATAATCCTGATAACTACTACCAAAAATATCTTTAAATGGTACCGCTCGATTGCCCGTTGCTTGAGAAGGGGAATCTTTAAAATTTTTTACATCAATTTTAGTAAAACGGGATAATGCGTGGTTATCTTGTTCTTGTAAATAGTTATTAATGGTTTCCTCGTTCCAAGGTTGTGAAGAGTAAGCCACCCATGCCTGGGTGCACTCTTTTTGCAGATGAATAAACGATGCAGGAATAGTGTGACAGTAGTTTTTACATGCTTTTGATATCGGTCTTGGCGTGGTACTGGTCAGCTGGTAGTAGTCTTTTAACCTAAGCGCCCCTTCAATACATTCATAGGCATGAAGTATTCGGCTTTCGATATCTTCGATTTGTTGTATCACATATACATAGCCATTTCGTAATGTTCTTAACACATAACTGTAATATTTTAGTTCCTCATCAGGCATACGTTTTTTAAAGTCTAAGGTTTTAGCATAATCGGCTAATTCTTGATAAGTAGGGTCAATATCTGGAGTCAGTACTGATTGCGTTTTGATTACAGCTTGACGCAATAAAAATATGGGTAAGCCAGTTCTTTCACAAGCAGGGCAACGACCTTTAGCGTCATCTTGGTTTCGGTTGGCTATGTTTTCTGTTGTTTCCATTTTTTACCTTACATTCTTTATTATTAACCTATTATTTTATTGAATATTATTTGGTTTAATTTCAATATTAATTTTTGCTTCAATGATTCGACGTGATAACGTGCCTGGTGCTTTTATCGCTTTGGGGATATGTTCAAGTACGTTGGGATTTAGAGTAAAGGCTTTGTGATACCTTAATCCATTTAATCCCCAAAATAAGATATCAGCGGCATCGGTTAACCCTAATTGGTACGCTTGATCAACATAATATTCCGCTTCGACAATGATTTCGTTTGACAGTGGTACATTTTTTTGATCATCGAATTTTTTGCGGTTATTTCCCCATGCATTGACTAGCGTGCGTATCATCCTTAGGTTTTTTAAACGCTGACAGTAATCGTGACTCCAACTTATTGGCACTTCGGACTCGTCATCAACAGTGTAGCGAATAAATTTCCCTCCCTGCACAGACGGATAATAGATATTTTCAAACTCAGAAAATTGTGCGTTTAACAATGCGTTGTCTTGGTTCGAGCCAAGCTCGTGTAAAAATTGCATCCGAAAAGGTTCGAAGAAGGGGTAATAATGTTTTTGTCGCAGTGTTTTAGCGATGTGATTTCCAATATCAACAAGTTTTTTAGCCAGTAACGACGGTTTTAGTTCAGTGACAATATAGGCACTAATATAACGTTTTGACCAAAAGCATTCTACTGCTGTCTGTTTGCTAATTATATCAAGTATCGGTCTTTCTAAAAATTGATCGGGTTCAGCAAGCCTAACCAGTGTCGGGCATACACTTGGATCGTAATCCAAATCTGTACGCAGTACTTGAGTAAGTTTTTTTTCACCAAAAGCTTTATTTTCACCATAGTGAGCAAATAATCGTTCTTTTGATAATGGATGAAACGGATTAAGGGCGATTAGGTTATTAACCAATAGGTAACGATATTGGTAAAGATTTTCACTATTGTTTAATTCAGCAAGCATTTTTAATTCCTTGTTTGCATATGTGTAACATCCAATTTGCTTGATCATTATTCAATTGATTGGTTTTTGGCAGTAATTGTCTTTTTTTGGCTGAATTTTTTTGTTGGTTTAACTGTTTTTTGCCTTTAATGTTTATAGCAGGCGTTATTAAATGGTGTTCTGATTTGGCAAAAGTATGGCGATTGAGGATAAGATGTTCGGTTAATTTGTTGATTAATCCTTCAGCAACTTGATTGATGACTTTCTTAAAATTGTTTCCCATTTTTTGCTTCTTATTCCTTTTATTACTTAATAGCCGCCCGTTTTAACTCGTCACTATTAGGTTTATTGCACTATTGTTAATAACGATGTATTTAAAATTAGAATGGTGATCTAATTTTTATAGCGTTAGCTTAAAATTAATGAGTGAATTTTATTTTGCGGTAAAGTAATAAGGTTTGATTTGTATCACCGTGTTCTATCTCATCAAAATGATGTTATTTATTGCAGAGCGCGATAAAACCACCATTACACTATGCTTATATTCACTATTTACATAAATTTATCTAATTTTAAATTATCAAATCATTTTTACATAAAATTAAATAATCAATAAAGATTATTAATATTAAATAAAAAATTACTTTTTTTCTAGAGGTTTTGCAATATATTATTTATTTGTAGAGCATTATTTAATTTATAAAAATTAAATTTTGGAAGAGCGTTTTGAGGTATAAACGTAAGCTTGGCATGAGTAAAGTTAACTTATCATTCGACAAACTTTTGTTTGAGGGCTAAATAGCAATACTATCCTAAGTTATAGTTTTAAACTGCAATTATCGCAACTAACTATTTAATAACTATTTAATGACTATTTGATAACTTAGCAAAATAGCTTGATTAAACAATCTGTCTTGGTTAATTTACTGATTGCTGTCATTTTGAACAAACTCATGAACGATCATCTAAATATAAGATTTTCGTTCGGGAGAATGACATGATGTTATCCGTTTTGTTTGACTATTTTGATATATAAAAGTATAAGAAGTCTCCCATCCTTTAAATCCTTGTATGATCTCTAGCTTATTCTTTCATGACCATTTATATTTAACTTCAACTTATTAAAAGTCTGACGAAAACGTATTTTCATACCCCTCTTTTAGTATGTCTAGAGGATCTAATAAGTCAGCACGTCTTTGATACGGTTGGTTTTTACTATCCGTTAATGGATTGTTTAAATCTAATCCGTTTTCGCCTGAATAATATTCTAGGTGCAGGATATAAATAATCTTGTCATCAATAATGAGTTCTGGTTTATACTTGGTTGTTTCTTTGGAATCAGTTTTAATCTCAATACTATGAGGACTTTTTTCACTGCGTTTGAGTTCTTTTAATAATAGTCCTGTTTTAGCAATTACCGTGCCTTGCTTAACAGAGTCACCCACTTTAACGGTAATACTATTATAGTCAACTTCACCATAGCGAATAATGAATTGTCGCCCATTTTTAGTTTTATGCTTTATTGTTATTTCATATGTTCGAGAGTAAAAACTGTCTATTCCTAGAACTGTTCCATCACATATTGCAACGATTTCGGCGTTAGGTTCAGTATAGAGATCTCGCCCGGCATGTTTTCTTTTACCGCCATCACATTTCCATCCAAACGCTGTTTGATTATTATTTTCAGTCCAATTGTAATTTTGACCCAACTGCATATCAGAATTATTTATTGGTTTTTCTTTTAGTGGAAAAATAATTTCAGGTTCAGGACTTGTAGTATTGAAATAATTTACCATTGCCACAGGGTGAATAAACCAAGCTTTGCCATCGGTTGATAAATTGGCTAGTTTAGGTGTGTCGGTATTCGTATCGGTCTTATTGTTATTTGTTGAATCAGTTGATTGTGCTTGGGATACGTTTTTCCACCATAATGATGGTTTTATGCGTTCTGTTTTTTCAATTTGCCAATTTTTTTTAACATATTCATGAGCCTCTTCTACTTTGTCTAAAGCAAATTTTCGCTCGTGTTTTTTGGTGATACCGAGGTTGTCTAATTCGTTTGTTATAAATTTTTTGTTTTGTTGTTTTTCTTCGTCAAAAAGTGAATCAATTTCATTCCATTTTTTTAACGCTTCATCCGCATACCATTCACTTTCATATTTTACTGATAAATGTCCAATCTGTTCTGCCGTCCAACTTGTTCGTAATACATCTTTGAATTGGTCATTTATAAATGGTTGTTTATTATTTATTTTTAGTTGTTGCAAAAACTTTTTAAGCTTACTTTTCGGCATATCCATTGATGTATTTATAAGAGCATGATTATATCCGGTTTGAGATAGAATCATTATTAATGCCATCATTGTTTCAGAATAATCTTCAGTGTTTAATTTTACTGCACGGTTTTTATTCAATTTTTTTGAAAAATCACCTACCGACGCTTTTTCTTCTAACGTCTTAAAATCTGACCAATGCCATGGGGTAACAAGTTTTATATGTGGCTGAGCACCTTTTTTAGTATTTACCCAACCTTGTATTGGTACGCCATATTTATTGCCTGCCTGAATATATCGCCATACTGTATCCGCATCAGCATCATCTACTGCTGTTAGGCGTTCTTCATCCGATGATGCATTAATCGATATCGTGCGCTGATAATATACTGTATTGTTATTCTTGTTTACTTTTGAATTTTCGAGTGATAGTGGAAATTTTTTCCAACACTCTATCTTGCTATTAAGTTGCCCCTCTTTACCACCTAAGTGTAGAACGTCTTTCGAAGCTATCCAATAATGCTTATTCTCAATGCAAAACCGTATTTCAAAGAATTTAGGCGTATCCTTATTACTTAATATTAAAGGCGTATAATCAATCAATAGTTCAACTTCATCTGGAATATCTGCTGCGTTCAATTCAGGATGACGATATTCGTAAAAGCTAACCAGATTAGTTTTATCATCCTTCGTTAAACGGTATTTTTTAACTTTACTATGCTGTTTTTTAGTATTTGTCGTATTGTCTTTGTTGTCCAATACTCTGAAACGATCAAAATATGCCATTAACATTTGTAACGTATATTGAAGCGTAATTTTGACGTAATAATTATCCGTATTACCAATAAATTTTATAACTGGCCCTTTACTTATAAAACCATCCGGTTTTGAGGCACTAATTAAATTTGCATCTTTTTCAACTAAGATAATTGTCTTTTCACTGTTGGGTAACTTATCCGCCAAAGCACGTGTTTTATTGATAAATGCAGGAAAATTTTCACAGGTAAATAATTCTATATGTGCTAGTTCTGGTAATTTGTTATCTAATGCACGTTTCATTGTCGATAACGGCGCTTCTTTTGGTTCATCAAAACGTTCGCTTTGACTGACGTTATGACCGATATAACCGACAAAAGCGCCCTTTTCTATTGGGATAGGCTCTTTTAGCACTACGACTTCATCTAATTTTTCTGGTTTTTGTGAAGTTAATAGCAGCGATGTTAATTTAACATAGCCTTTATGTGGCGAATTGTTATCACCATTTTTGTTTATCAATATTGTTGGTACTGTGCACTGGCTGATTTTCCGAATCTTGGCATATCCGTTTTCTTGTCCATCAAATTCAAAAGTTGCGGATTGAGGCAAATAGGTTAGTTTATGTTTTCCAGTAGCAGATTCATATATTGCAATACCTTTGATTTCTTTTTCTGGATGACCAACCTTATTATTATCTTCCCGACAGATTACGTAGTCTTTATTCGCTTCTGCTATTTTTCCTGTTGGTCTATCATATGCGGTTGTACCAATATTTTCATGCCAAACATAACCTTCAATATCACCTAATTCATTTTTAATTTCGCTTGAAGTGACCAACGTGCCTTGCGTGATTGAAACAATTTTATACCAACCTGGTCTACCTCTTCTTTGTTCACCTAACCGAATTTTACTTCCTTTTAATAATAAGCCGACAACCTTAGTTCCTTTTCCTTTTTTTCTTATTTCGCAACCTTGAATTGCTTCTGCTTTTTCTTCATTCACTTTAGCTGATTTTACTTGCCAAAAATGAGGATATTCAACTTGATTACTTTTATCTTGTTTTTTTTGCTCATAACCATACCAATCAAGTTGATGCATATATAAACTGTATAAGGTGATAGCAGGTGGCGGTTCGCTTGAATCAGCAATTTTTGGCATTTCTAAATAGTGCCGAACTAAAGTGAAACCACTTGAAAAATAGGCTACTTTTTGTTGTTTGGTAGGTGTTTTTTGTTCATCATTGTCATTGTATACAATTTTTGGATATACGTTGTTAATTCGATATGCGACAACTTCCCCATTAGCCATACATCGTAGTTTGCCATCACTACCGATTTTGTTTAATACTGCCTCATCAAGATGAATACCGCCGTGCCATATCCCATTTTCACCAAATGGATAAAAACCACTATTTGTTTCCGATAAAGCTTTATAATAAGCGTCTTGACTGAATTTTTTTTTACCAACGGGAAAGATAAAGTTGGTTATTTTTTTTATTGTCATTGTTATTCCTAATCCATTAATTGTATTTTTTTAATTATATGTTTTTATTTAATTTTAATTATAAGCACCGCATATCTATTACAACAAATAATCCTTATGGTATATCATCATAATTGATACCGTTGCTTTTCTGTTTTCAGTTAAGAACACAGCGCATAAATTAAACTCATCGATTTTAAATAGGTATTGTTTTCTTTATTTGAATTTAATTCTAAATGAATTCAATGCCTACCAACTTGCTTGATGACCTTAATTGTCTTTTTTACTAAAGCTGACCATTAGACTTTTTAACTTAAATTTTTTTGATTGAACTCATTCAATTTATTCAAAATGACGATTGAATATAGTGAATAAGACAACGATTAGAATTAAAGTAATGACAATGAAATTTATAAGGTGATAGGTTTTTATCGATTAATAAACTTAACCAAAAGAAGAAATGATGAGCGCTATTTCGCATAAATATATTTCAGATTAAGTAATTTAAAGTTATAACAAAAGGATATCGACATTCTAACAATTTTATAATCACTACTTTTCAAATTTATTTAAGTTTATAGTATTAAAGCATCTAAGACGATTATTTTATTACATAATATTGATAATCGAAACAGATCATAAATTACTATTTTTCCAGAAATATTGCAATAATTAATTTCACAAGATAACTCATTGAAAATCATCAATAATATAATATTCAATACTGACTTGTTTATTGTTTGTTCAATATGGGATTAAAGATTTATATCAGTAAAAAATGTAAGGTTGTATGTAATTATCTATTTATTCTTTATCGAATTAGCTGATATGTAATGACGGTATGGTAGTTCATTAAACTATAGGTAGCGGTCATATAATGTTCTTAACTGCCTATTTAAACCCTATTAATAGTTAAATATAGCGCACCTATCTAGTTCAAATTATCTTTTGGTCGATCTGTATTGCAACAATTAAGACCATCTAAAAAGTAGTTTACGAAATTTTATATGAATGACTATAGAGTAGAAGTTGAGGAAATTTTGGAAAAAAAATCGACGTTGAAAGCGTGTTGCTATGCCATTCTTGCCTAAAACCTGTTTTCCTTGTTATGCAACGGTTTAGTGTCGGTTTTAGGTTTAAATTGGCTTAATTGTTTTTTATTCCATTTCGTTTAAAAAAAGTTAAATTATTGGGTGATACAAGGATTAATCACTTAAACTATTTTCTATTTTTAAATTTTGATTAAAATTTATTAATACTGGTTAATTTTTCTTATGTCATCACTACATTAATAAGAAATAACTACATATTATTTTCTTTTTAAGCTATTCTATTAAGCACGCTATAAACGATTCTGTGTTATAGCTTTCCTATTAGCCTTCAATCATTCGGCTAAATTACTTAATCCAATTTACTAAACAAATCAATGGAATATATTATGAAAAAATTCATTCCTATATTATTCTTATGTAGTTTGTATGGTAGTAATAGTTATGCAGATGAAAGTCAAAATAGTTTCCATATACAACCTAAATTACAAACAAATAGCGATTATACAGAGTATAAAGCGCAATTAGCCGATAATCTTTCTTTGTCATTTTTTGTTGATAGCCAAGAACAGAAAGCCATACCCGTGTTATTAAAAGATGGCAAAAAATATCAACCAATTAGTATTAAATATTGTATTAAAAATTCCGATGCCTGCTGGCGACAAATTATTTATCATAATTCACTTTCTCATATTAGTTATAACCTTGATAAACCAGAAAGCAGAAAGAATTTATTGATATGGAAAATAGAGTATCTCGATAATGGTCAATTGGCTGAAACCGATTTTACACCGGCGCCAAAAACAGGGGCTTTACCTGATGGGGATGATGATTATGATCCTTATATCCTGTGGCAATCAGATTTAAGCAATTATTAATGCAAATAACTCATTCGCCGACAAATGTCGGCGAAAATATTATATAAAAAACCTAATTAGGTTATGCAAAGCCTTTTAATCCAACCACATGAACATGTTCTTGATTGTTGATCACTTTACGTACCAGTTTGTAAGTTGTCCCTTTTTCTGGACTAATGTTTTCAGGTGCAGCAATAATAAGCTGCATTTCTAACCGTTCACAAAGTTCAAAGAGTGTGGCAATAGATTTGGCATCAAGTCGAGCGGCTTCATCCAAGAATAATAAACGACATGGCGAGATGTCTTTATTACGTAAGCGTTTGGATTCTTCTTCCCAACTTTGAATAACCATTAATAGTATTGACATACCGGTACCGATTGCTTCACCGGTTGATAATGCACCACTTTCAGCACGTAACCAACCATCTGCCCCCCGATTAACTTCAACGTCCATTTCTAGATAGTTGCGGTAATCAAGTAATTCTTCACCAATATTTTGCGCAGTTCGTTGTCCCATATCGATATGAGGATTTAAACGTTGATAAAGTTTCGCTAACGCTTCAGAGAAGGTTATGCGGTTATTGCTGAAGAGATCTTGATGCTCGTTCTGGTCATCGGCTAATGCCGCTAACAGTGATGAGTGAGCTTCACGAATCGTAACATTTAATCGTACACCATTCACCTGTCCAAATGCCACCGCTTGTAAACCTTGGTTAAGCATACGAATACGGTTTTGTTCACGCTGAATAGTTTTACGGATAATATTTGCCACACTTTTTGAGCTGATGGCTAACTGTTGCTCACGTGAAGTTAATTCTTCGGTCAAGCGTGATAATTCAATTTCCATTTGTTCAATGGCTTCAATTGGGTCATCCGTTTTGACGATATCTTGGCGAATTCGCTCACGAAGATGTTTATAAACCGCAATGTAAAATTGAATTTTACGTTCTGGTCGTTTTGGATCTTCGGATAGTCTTAATACATCACGTAAGTGCTCGTTGTCGTTGACCGCTAAACGTAGTGAACCTAATGCTTTATCCGACATTGAACGTAGTTCATCTGCACTTAAATAAGCCAGCTCACGACGATGTAATCGGCGTTCAACGCTGTTTTCTTTAACTAAACGTAATACTAAGCACCACCCTGCTTTGGCTTCAACAACTTGTTCTCTAAGCTGTTTATAATCCCGCAGTGTTTGTGCTAGTCGTTTTTGCATTTGGGTCATTTCGCTTTCACACATAATGAGCTGCTTTTCAAGCGAAGTACAATGTTGACGATTACTATTCAGTTTTTGATGAATTTCATCACGACGAGCTCGAGCACGCTCTTCAGTGATCGCATCCGCTTTGACACCAATTTGATCTATTTCTTTATGCAGTTCATTAAGCATATCTCGTTTAGTTTCAAAGGCGCTTTTTAGTGAAGCTAATGTTTGATTATATTGATTATACTTATCTTGATATTGCTGCATTTGACTGCGTGCTTCAGTTCTTTGTGCTTCAACAATTTCTAATCGAGCGCGCAATTTTTCGTTCAAATCAGTATTTTCATTCAACATTCCAGCTGAATCTTCATAACTAAAGTGAGCTCGGCGTTGCATCACTTCAGTAAGTGCAAAGACTTGTTGGCGAATAGTGTGTTGCTGTGCTTTAACGATGTTGTATTGTTCACGTAATGCTTCGTTTTGCTCAGGATCACTTTGTAATACAGCAACTAATGGTTCAAGCTCAGAAACGGTATGGCGATGACGGCTGACGTATTGCGCCGCATCTTGTGCTTCAGCAACTTGTTCACGCAATTCATCTACTCTATCCGCTAAATCATCATCAGCCAGTAAATGCATTTGAGCAACTAATCGATTTACTGTCACTAGTTGCTCTTTACAGTTGGCAACTTGCTGTTGATTTTGTTGATCTATCGATTCTTGTGATGTTAATTGACGTTCAATTTCATTGCGTCTTGTCGCTAGTTTTTGTGCTTCAGCTTCGGGATCGATATCAAAGGCAACCGATAAATATTCACCAATAAATTGACCCACATTTTGTTCAATTCGTTGTAATTTTTGTAAATCAAATGAGAGGTTAGCATAACGTTCATGCAGTTCATCTCGCTCTAATGATAGTTTTTCAAGATGGATTTCACGTGCTGCTCGCCCAAATAATGGAACTTTTGGAAAACTGGAGAAGCGCCATTGGCGTTCACCTGTTTTAACTAATACAGCCTTATTCATCTCTTCACAATCAAAAACACTATCGTCAAATGAGGATGGATCGCCTTCAATAAAATAGATATCTTCTGGATAATCTTCTTCACTGGTGGTCAGATTTTCAAGTTGTGCTTTAACTTGCGACAAATCCGGTACCACAATTGCTTGACGTGATGGGCCATATAAGGCTGAGAAATAAGGTGCATCATCAATGGTGACATCTTCATAAATTTCAGAAAGTAATACACCATTAAATCGCTCAGCTAATGCCGATAAACGACCATCATCAACCCCACTTGGTTGATTAAGTTGTTCAATTTGAGTATCTAATTGATTTCGTTTGAAGGTTATCTGATCGCGTTCTGTGACCAGTGCACGTTCTTGTTCAAGTAGCTGTTGCATATGTTGCGTGACAGCTTGACTGTGGGTAAAGCTTTGTCCAGTTTGCTCTTGTAAGGCAATTAAGGCATCTTGTGCTTTTAACCACATTGGTGCTTTTTGTCGATAATCCGCTATTTTGGATTGAATTTGTTCAAGTTCTTGTCTGAATTCGATTCGTTTTTCACTTGATTCATTGGCTAATATTGCGTTTTCATCAAGTTGTATTTCAAGTTCTTGTTTTAACTCGTCAAGTTGATCATATTCAATTTGGCGACCAATGCGTTTACAGAATTGGGTTAATAGTGATTCGGCTTCTTTTTGTTCAAAAAAGCGTTGTTCTAATTCATCAAGTTGGAGTTGCAAATGTTCAGCTTGTTCAGCTTGATAGCATTGTGACGGCCATTGTCTTAATGCTTCTTTCGCTGCACGCCAAGCATCACTACGAACAACATCACCAACTAATTTCACCACTAATTGATATGCCCGATCAAATTGATTTATCGCCGCATCAGAAACACTGAGTCTTTGCTCCATTTCAAGCACTTGATCAGTTATTTCTTTTTGTTTTTCTTCAAAAATCTCAAAATGATTTTCGATATTGCTTATGCCTAATTTGGGTAATTGACATAAAGATTGAGCATTTTTTAGTGCTTGCAAAGCTTGTTGATATTGAATGGCACGGGTTTGTTGTACATCAAGCGCTTGTTGATAATCCGCTAATTGCGTTTTGATTTCATCCACTTCGTGTTCGGTGTGTTCCACTTGATCTCGATAGGTTTGATACTGTTCATTCGCTTCGAGTACAACTTCATTTTGCTCTTCAAGTTTTAAATTGAGATCATCTAAATCAGCTTGATAACGGTCAATTTTTTCTTGTTGGCGTAGCGCTGTTTGCGCTAAATTAAGGTGATCATTGGCTGCTTGTAAGTCGGTTTCTAAGTCACTTTGTGCATCTTGAAACTCTTTAAGTTCTTTTGCCATTTCAACTTGGCGGAACTGGTTACTAATGAGCAAATCTTGTGTTTTGAACATATCACGACGCAAACCCAGCACCGATTCAATATGTACACGACGCTCGTTAGCATGACGCATATAATCCGCAGCCACGTAATCGGTTGATTCAGTGATAAGATGTTTAAATAGGTCTCGGTCAGATTGAGTCACCCGAATAGCTTCTAGTGTCATTCGGTTTTCACGAAGTGCCGCTTCCATATCCTGAAACGCTTTACGTACACCACTATTTTCAGGAAGTAAGTAATCACGAAGTGAGCGAGTAATCGCACTTGAAATACCACCATATAGTGACGCTTCAATCAATCGGTAATATTTACTACGATCGGATGAGGAACGTAAGCGCTTAGGTAATACACCAAAGTCAAACATAACCGAATGATAATCGGTAATTGAATTAAATTGCTTAAAGATAACGCCTTCTATTGTTTCGACTTTATCTTTTAATTCGGGCAAGGATAAAATTCTTGCTTGTTTATCATTTAAACGTTCGGTTACCAGTTCAGTTGGGCTAATGCCAACAGGTAAACCTTGTAATAGAAAAGGTTTGATATCGACTTTTTTATCACGCCCAGCCACTTGCTGTAATCGAACACCGCATATAATTCGCTGATTACGTGAATTAATGACATCAAGCATGGAATAACAAACGCCAGGTTTTAATTTACCGTGTAAACCTTTATCACGTGATCCTGATGTTGCACCGGCTTCAGTAGTATTTCGAAAGTGTAATAGTGTTAAATCAGGAATTAATGCGGTCACAAATGCCGCCATGGTTGTGGATTTACCTGCCCCATTCCCCCCTGAAAGCGTGGTGACAAGTTGATCTAATTCAAATGTTCTGGCAAAAAAACCATTCCAGTTTATTAGGGTTAATGAGTGAAACTTACCGTGTCCAATCATAATTATTCAATCTCCTCATTAACATCTTCTTCTTGTTCTTCGTTATTATCATCGTCTAGGATAAGCGATGATTCGATTTTGATTGCTTCACCGTCTCGAATTAAACGTAATTGCGCTTCTTGTGCATCATCACTACTGCGCACATCTGCACCAAAACGGAAGATAGATTCGTTGATACGAAAACGGCTACTGTCATTTCCTACAATAAAAAATATCATGCCTAAACGACGTAATCGATTAAGTGCTGTTTTGACTTTATCAAATAGCTTTTGCCGATCTAAATCTGATCCAGTCGACCGTTGATTAACTAATTTAAGTAATTTACTTTCATCCGCTAACGAAACAAGTTCGTCAAAGAGTTCTTGTAAGGTAAAAATACCTTCATGCGCTAGCCGTTCAGGACTGAGATATAAGTAACAAAGGACTTTACCAACTAACATATCAAGTTCTGATAATACCGAACGTGGGATTAATGTTGTTGAACGAGGACGAAGGTAGAAAAAGCCTTCTGGTGCACGAATTAACTCTACATTATAGCGTTGATAAAATTGTTCCAGTTCAAGTTGAAAATCCATTAAAAAGGCGTGATTATCCAGTTCATCTATACCGATATGACGTCCGGAACGCAATAAACTATCAAGCTCAGGAAAAAGGGGATTGGCAATTGCCTGTGCTAATTTAACGGGCATATATTTATCGATAGATGCTTGGGAACTTGCCGCAATGCGCCCCATGACTTCATCAAGATGATGAGCTGTTTGTTCTAATTCTAAATCTTTAGTATCTGTTGATGACATGTGCTTGTACCTTAGCTCCATAATCGTTAATAGGTTTCCATTCGGCTGGGATACCGAGTAAATCATTTTCGGCAATCCCTAAACGAATAGCCTGATCGATAAATAATCTTGCAATATCAAAATGTTGTTCTCGAGGGAACTGTGCTAGATAACTATGAATAGCGATACTCATATCCAGTGGTTTATTTTCTTGTTTGAAGACCAATAAATTTTGTTCGATATGGGCAATAATGTGTTCTTGAATCTCTTCAATCATTTCAAATTCAAGTTCTGACGGTAATTCACCTGTTACTTCTGCTTCATGTAGTGCAAGTTCTTCATCACGCATATCAAGTAGGCGATCAGCATTGGCAAAAATAAGTGACCATGGTAAATCGAAATAGCCTTGTATTGATTTACGTAATCGCTGTGAAAAGACTCTGTTTTTATCTAAGTCAATAGCGGTACGGATAAATTTATGAACATGGCGATCATAACCAATCCAAAGATCAATCGCCTTTTGTCCCCAGCCAATAATACGATCAAGTTTGCCTTGTAAATCCATAACCACATTATTGATTTTATCAAGTTCAGGATTATCCATGGTTGCATCTTGAATCAAGAGCAGACTTGCTTGGAGTTTATCGCCCGCAGCGGCTAGCGTATCTTGCAATTCTCGTAATGTTTGTGACGTTTCAGTGAGTAAGCCTTCACAACTACTAATTGCTGCTTGCCAATCTTGACTTAATAAGGCCGAAATATTTTGTTTTACATCCGCTTGTTGCTCATCCATTACCCGTTGGGTGATATCAATACTATCAAAAATCTCTGCAACGGAGTATTTCAAGGGTGCAAAAACGTTACGATGCCAGTGAAGATCATCACCACCTTCAAGCGCCGCATCAGCTGCACGTTTTAGCTCTTGAGCAACAATAGAAAGCTGAATCGATAAACGTAATGTAGAGAATTCTCGTTGACGAATGTAGTAATCCGAAATGCCTATTCCTAAAGGCGTCAAACGATAAATTGAATAACCATCCGTCATTTCGCTAGTGAAACGCGTAATTAATCGCTGGCGTACTAAGTCATTAATGGCATTATTTGCTCGAACAGTAATCGTATCTTCACTCTGTTCGAAAATTTGTGATACATGCCTGAAAGCATCAATTAATTCTGATTCAGTCATTTCACCATCAAAGCGTTCGCTATTTAAGACGGCTATCGCCAATAAAAAAGCGAGCCGTTCAACTGGCAAATTAATTGAAAAATCATTTTTTTTTGCCCAAGAGACCAGTTCTGGCACTGATTGGGAAAAATCCATCATAGTGGTTCCTTAATAAAAGATGCTCAATTGTTGAATGCGCCCTAAATATAAATGAGTAAGACAATATATTGCGTTAAGGACAAAATACTTTTGATTATATAACAAATTATGCTAGTTAAAAATAGTAAGTTTAAGATTTGTTATTGATAACATGTTTCTATATATCAAAAAAATAAAAACACAATTTGGTTATTTATATTTAAGAATTGTAATGCAATTATTTTATTACTAAAGCGATCAAAAACGAACAAAACATATTTTATATTTTATTATCATATTAAACATTTTTTGATGATCAATAATTACACAAATAGCATTGACTTTTTTTATATCGATATGATAATGATTATCATTTTCATAAAATATAAGGAATTTTATCATGCGTAAATTATTTGTACTCATCTTATCAGGAAGTGTTATTTGTATGATATCACAATCGCTTTCTGCTCATGGTATTTGGATCGCTAATCGGGTTGATCAAAAGCAAATCGTTTTAGGTGAAGGCCCGTTAGATAATGGTTATCAAACGGAAAATGTAAAAAAGATTCATGCTTATAATGGTAATTGGACTTCTTTACCGATTAATCAAAAAAAGCATCAAAATTATGTGACCGTTGAACCGACAGAAAATACCGCTGTTGTAACGGTTAGTTTTGATTATGGTTATTGGACTAAAAATGCACAGGGTAAATATGTTAATCTTCCAATGAATAAAGTAGAAGGAGCGAGTAAAGGCACCCATGCTATTAAATACAGTGTCAATTATTTATCTTCTGTCAACGCCCCTAAACGGGTTGAAGATATTCCATTACAAATAGTACCAGCAGTTGATCCAACCCAATTAAAACGCGGTGATAATTTACTTGTAACGGTCTATAAAGATAGTCAGCCATTAACAAATACTGCTGTTATTATTGATGTCGTTAATAATTTAGATAAAACGGTTACAACTGATGATAAAGGTCAAGCGACCATTACTATTCCTAATCAAGGCTTAAATGTAGTAGGTGTCGAAATAGGTTTTCCCCTAAAAGATAGCCAACTTGCGACCCAAGAAAAATTTTTTACAACATTAGTTTTTACACTTATGCCAGAAGAAGATTAATTTAGACAATAAAAACGGGATTAAAAAATCCCGTTTTATCTTGTTTATACTTCAGCATCGACAGGTCGAGGAATAAAGAAGCTACAGAATAAGGCTAAGATTGTAATAATTAACCCAAGTAACATCCCATTAAAATAGCCCTCAACGGTATAACCACTTATCATTTGTACAGCAGGCAATAATGCAAAACTTAATCCAGCGCCTAAGTTAAAAGCTCCTGCATTCATGCCTGGCAGAAAACCTAAATTCTCTTTTGGCGATAAAACTACACCAAGACCATTTAAAATGATATTCGCCATTCCCGCATAAAAAACACCTAACGACAGAACACCAATAATTAATATTGGAAGAGAATCAATACCGTAAAACATTATGATTAATATGCTAATTACACAACCCATTAAGCCTAATTTTAGTACATTATTGTAACCTAAACTTGGGGCTAAACGTCCAGCAAATGGCCCTATCAACCACCCAATTAAGGCATAAGGTGTTAATAAAATCAGGGAAGCCCAATCAGCTTCTAAACCAAATCCGATTTCAGGATTTTGTGCTAGTGACATAACTAACCCATTAACGACGGCAAAAATCCCTGTCATCGTTAATAGTGTCGTTAATAATAGCGCCCAAGTCGCTCTGGTTTTTAAATGAACCGTGGTAACTAATGGTTGTTTGCTGACTTTTTCTGTTTTCCAAAATAAGATAAAACACATACCAGCAAAAATCGTTAGTCCAATGACTTTAATCCAATTAGCATGTGCTAAATTCCCTGCTTCATTAAGTGCTAGTAATAATGCAGCAACGGTTAGCACAATGAAGAGCACGCCTAACCAATCCATTTTCGTTCCTTCAGATGGTTTAGATTCTGAAGCATAACGATGGACAAAATAGGTTGATAATGCGGCAACAATCGCAATGACCCAAAACACCGAACGAAAACCGCAATAAGTAGCAAGTAGACCACCCGCAATTGCATCTATACCGGCAATACCGCCATTAACAGCAGTTACAATACCCATTAACATACCGTATTTTTTAACGTCTTTGACTTCATGGCTGAGCATCAGTAAACAAAGTGGAACGACTGGCCCTGATACACCTTGAATAATTCGCGCAATATATAATACAACGATATTAGGTGCTAACGCTGCAAGCACAGTACCTATTGTCATAATAAATAACATAATCGTTAATACTTTTTTACGACCTTTAATATCACTTAAACGCGGTAAAAATAATGAAAACAGTGCAGCAGAGGTAAAAAAAGCAGTTTGGGATAATCCGACTTGTGCGTCGTTGGAACCTAATTCTTTAGCGATAGTCACTAATACAGGGCTTAACATACTCGCATTGAGTTGAAATGCCATACAAGCAGCAAGCAATGCAAACATTAATGTTAGCATACTATTTTTTTTCTGGCTTAATTCGGCCATATTTTACCTCGTTAATACTTATTATTGGACAATACTTGAATTTACCTAACCACAATCATAAATTGCTATAGCTATCAATTTTTACCTTTTTATCTGTCGGTTAACTTCTCAGCCTTTATCAAACCGACATTAAAAATCCCAATGATGAAGTATCCATTGGGATAGGTTAAAATTTTATCTAGCCAGCACTATTTATCGATTTTTTATCAATTTTTCACTTAAATATTTTATAAGTTTTTTATTGAATTACTTGGTAAATATCGAGTTTTACACGATGAATCACAAGCCAACTAAACCTGTTTTCTTTCTAATAAATGCGAAGCTATCAGTAGAAGGTATAATCATTTTTTAGACAAACTAATAAATATTCTTCTTCATGTATTAGTTCACTATCAAAAAGATTTAATCACATTGGTTGCAGGATAAGTATTTTAATTTTAATTGACAGATTTAATATTCAATTATTATTAAATTTAATATTAATATTTCGATAATAAAAAATAAATTCCCTACTCGCACCGTCGCTAATTTATGCTAAAATCGAGAAACATTTACAAACTCACTTAACATAAGGATGTAACGCAATGCATATCGGTATACCTAAAGAACGGTTAGCCAATGAAGCAAGAGTTGCTGCTACACCACAAACTGTTGGACAACTGTTAAAACTTGGTTTTACAGTTTCAGTTGAACAAGGTGCTGGACATGCTGCTCATTTCGAAGACCAAGCTTTCATTGATGCTGGAGCCACAATCCAAAACACGCAAGATATTTGGCAAAATGATTTAATTTTGAAATTTCACGCACCGACTGATGAAGAAATTGCGTTGATGAAAGAAGGATTAACCCTCATTAGCTATATTTATCCTGCTCAACATAAAGATTTATTGGAAAAGCTTGCTGCCAAAAACATAACAGTATTGGCAATGGACTGTGTGCCACGTATTTCACGAGCACAATCCCTTGATGCATTAAGTTCTATGTCTAACATTGCCGGTTATCGTTCGGTGATTGAAGCAGCAAATCAATTTGGTCGTTTCTTTACAGGTCAAGTTACCGCAGCGGGTAAAGTTCCTCCTGCAAAAGTCTTAGTCATTGGTGCAGGTGTTGCCGGTCTTGCTGCAATTGGTGCAGCCGTGAGTTTAGGCGCAATTGTAAGAGCTTTTGATACTCGTCCTGAAGTGGCAGAACAAATTAATAGTATGGGCGCTGATTTTTTAGAACTCGATTTTGAAGAAGAAGCAGGTTCGGGTGATGGCTATGCTAAACAGATGTCTCCAGCCTTTATCGAAGCCGAAATGGCGTTATTTGCTGAGCAAGCCAAAGATGTAGATATCATCATTACAACCGCTCTTATTCCAGGTAAACCAGCACCTAAATTGATTTCTAAAGAAATGGTAGAGTCAATGAAACCAGGTAGTGTAATTGTGGATTTAGCAGCATTAACTGGTGGTAACTGCGAATTAACCCACCCTGGAGAAGTTTTTGAAACCGATAATAATGTTAAAATCGTCGGTTATACCGATTTAGCTAATCGTATGCCTGCTCAAGCCTCACAGCTTTATGGTACGAATATTGTTAACTTATTAAAATTACTTTCTAAAGAAAAAGACGGTAACATTGATATCAATTTTGATGATGTGGTTATTCGTGGCGTAACGGTGGTTAAAGATAAAGAAATCACCTGGCCTGCTCCACCAATTCAAGTTTCAGCTCAACCACAACAAAAAGCAGCATCGCCTATTGCTAAACCGGAACCAAAACCAATCGATCCACAAAAGAAATTTGGTATTTTAGCTTTATTAATTCTCGCCTATTTTTGGATTGCCAATTCAGTGCCAGAAAGCTTTTTAGGGCATTTCACGGTTTTTGCATTATCGTGTGTGGTTGGTTATTACGTTGTTTGGAATGTCACTCACTCTTTACATACACCACTTATGTCAGTAACAAATGCAATTTCAGGCATTATTTTAGTCGGTGCAATATTGCAAATCGGTGATGATAATGGCTTAACGACTGCCATTGCATTTGTGGCTATTTTGATTGCTAGCATCAATATTTTTGGTGGATTCTTTGTTACTCAAAGAATGCTGAAAATGTTCCAACGTGGCAAATAGAGGGGAGTATCAATAATGTTCAGTAATGGATTTATTCAAGCAGCCTATGTGATTGCTGCATTACTTTTTATATTTAGTCTACGTGGACTCTCCAATCAAGAGTCAGCAAAATCAGGCAATATTTACGGTATGATCGGTATGGGCATTGCACTTGTTGCTGCCGTTGCAAGTATTAAAGGTGGATTCCATTGGATCATCATAGCCATGATACTTGGTGCTGCGATTGGTTTATACTTAGCTAAAAAGGTCGAAATGACTCAAATGCCAGAATTGGTAGCGTTACTTCATAGCTTTGTCGGGATGGCTGCTGTACTAGTTGGTTTAAATAGCTTTTTAGATTTAAACAATTCAACACAGATATACCATGGTAGTGAACTGACCGTCCATTTGGTCGAGATTTTTATCGGTGTCTTTATCGGTGCAGTGACTTTCTCAGGTTCCATTGTTGCATTTGGCAAATTAAATGGACGCATTAGCTCTAAACCATTATCAATTCCGAATAAACACTATTGGAATTTAGCTGCGATCGTTGTTTCAATTATCCTGATGTTTACCTTTATTGATGTAAAAACAGGAACGGGAGCGCTTGTCTGCTTACTTGCCATGACAATTATTGCATTCGTATTTGGTTTCCATTTGGTAGCATCTATTGGTGGTGCAGATATGCCTGTGGTTATTTCAATGCTGAATTCCTATTCGGGTTGGGCTGCCGCAGCTGCTGGATTTATGTTAAGTAATGACTTACTAATTGTTACCGGTGCTTTAGTCGGTTCTTCTGGTGCAATTCTTTCATATATCATGTGTAAAGCGATGAATCGCTCATTTATTAGTGTTATTGCAGGCGGTTTTGGTACTGACGGTAGCACTGCGAATGCTTCTGATGAAGAACAAGGTGAATATCGTGAAATGCAACCGGCTGAAGTTGCTCAAACTTTGAAAGAAGCCCGTTCAGTAATTATCGTACCAGGTTATGGTATGGCAGTTGCTCAAGCACAAGGTGCGGTAAGCAATATTACTGAAAAACTTCGTGGTATGGGTATAGAAGTCCGTTTTGGTATTCATCCAGTTGCAGGACGTTTACCAGGTCACATGAATGTGTTATTAGCCGAAGCCAAAGTACCTTACGATATTGTATTAGAAATGGATGAAATCAATGATGACTTCCCTGATACAGATGTTGTTTGGGTAATTGGTGCTAACGATACGGTTAACCCAGCTGCTGAAGAAGATCCAAATAGCCCTATCGCAGGTATGCCAGTTCTTGAAGTTTGGAAAGCAAAAACAGTGATTATTTCTAAACGCTCAATGAATACGGGTTATGCTGGAGTACAAAATCCACTATTCTTTAAAGAAAATAGCTATATGTTATTTGGTGATGCAAAAGATAGTGTTGAAAAAGTATTACAAAATCTGTAGTAGTTGTTGATTAAATCATTTTATTTAACTGCGGTTTAGACCGCAGTTTTTTTTATAACAAAATTATAGGTATTTATTAAATTAAAAGATTGAATTAGCGATTTTCTTGTTTACTTTGTTCTTTATGATAAAGGTAATAGGCACCACGCGAAACCATACGAAGTTGAAATATCAGATCTTCGATAAGTTCTTGACGTTGAACGATGTCAAAATCAATAGCTTCAGCACCTGCATTAAAAGCAATGGTGACCATTGCTTCTGCCTGAGCTTCATTATAGTAATGAGGCATTTTATTAGCATGATCGAGATAGTCAACCAGTTCAACAATAAAGTGTTGTATTTCGCGAGCAATAGCGGAGCGAAAAGCTGATGAGGTTCCTGCTTTTTCACGTAATAGTAATAAAAAAACTTTCGGATTTTTATCAATAAATTCAATGAAGGTTGTGACAGAGGTGCGTAATACACTCCCCCCTTTTTCAATACGTTTTCGAGCTTGACGTAACAATTGACGAAGTGTCAATCCACTTTCGTCAACCATCGCTAAACCTAATTCATCCATATCTCGAAAATGGCGATAAAAAGAGGTCGCTGCTATTCCTGCTTCACGAGCAACTTCACGTAAACTTAAACTTGCAAAACCTTGTTCTGCATTTAGTTGGTTGAATGCTGCATCGATTAAGCTACGGCGAGTTTTCTCTTTTTGTTTTGCACGAACGCCACCAGATTTGCTATTTTTCATTTCAATTTTTAATGTTTTTTAATAAATTCATTCGTTATAAATCAATTCATCACGTTAAGTAATTTTTCTTTTTCGGCAAATACTTTAGGCATATGATCGCGAATTGTTTTAGCTATGGTTTCATAACGAGAACGTAATGGAGAACCAGGTCGATAAATTAGCTCAATACTTCGTGAAGGTACAGGATCAGTACAAGGTATATAACAAATATTATCACGAGTTCGCTCATTTGGTGCTGCTAACTCTGGGAATAAGGTAATGCCACGACCAGCAGAAATCATGCTACGTAATGTTTCAAGACTGGTAGCTTTGAATTGTTTATCTTCATCAATACCAACTTGGAAACAATAGCCCATTGCATGTTCACGTAAACAGTGACCATCTTCTAACATTAAAAATTTTTGTCCTTTCAAATCTGACAATTTGATCGTTTTTTGATTCGCTAACTCACTTATAGTGGGAACAGCTAAAAACATCGGCTCATCAAATAAAGGTAATTCAATAAATTGAGCTGTTTCTTTCACTTGAGCAACTATTGCACAATCAAGTTTGCCACTTTCAAGTTGAGCTACAATACTCGCTGTTTGTGCTTCATGTAAATAGAGTTCTAATTGTGGGAATGATTCATGCAACACTGTAATAACATGAGGTAATAAGTAAGGTGCGATAGTTGGTATCAAGCCGATATGCATTGGCCCAGACATCTCTTCACCTTGCCGACTCGCCATTTCTTTTAAAATTTGAATATTTCTTAGAATTTCTTTGGCTTGTTCTACTAACATCATACCAGTTTGAGTAAATAATACTTTGCGACTAGTACGCTCTAATAGCATTACACCAAGTTCATCTTCTAATTTTCTGATTTGTCCACTTAAGGTTGGTTGACTTACATTACAAGCATCAGCTGCTTTACGAAAATGGCGAAATTCAGCTAACGAAACAAAATATTCTAAATCACGAATATTCATAATGCCCCCGATAAGTTATCCGTTAATTGTATATACTCAAGTGTTTTTGGGTACTTAATTGCAGTGTTAGAATCAACGGTAAAAAATTTTTTGAAAGTGGTTTTTAACGTTTTGTCTTTTGGTGGAAATTATTGTTTCCCTACAATTAACTCAACAAAATTTAAGTATAAGTTTAAAAAATTATAATCAATTCCATGATATTACATAGATTAAAAAGAAATATAACATGCTGTTTTGATGGAATGATATTACTATATTGTACTATATAAATAAATGCTATTTTTGATAATTGTCTTTAAAAAATGATTTAGATAATTAGATAGTAACATCAGTTTTTAATATTATATAGGTAAAAAATATATAGTTCTTGTCAATAGCAAACATGGAAAGATAAATTTAATTAAGCTATACTTTAAAGTTATATCTGATTTTCAATCAAAACTTTTTGAGGTGCACTATTTTTAAACAAGTTTCCCGCTTTTATCGCAAAATGTTTGGTCATAATGATAAAAACTTAGAATCACATTATGTGTCCATTCCAAGAAATGCGCATAATATCTCTCGTAAAGATATAAGCGAGAATGCGCTTAAAGTACTTCATCGTCTAAACAAGCAAGGTTATGAGGCTTATTTGGTGGGCGGTTGTATTCGGGATCTTCTTTTAGGAAAAAAACCTAAAGACTTTGATATTGCAACAAATGCAACGCCAGAACAAGTACAAAAAATTTTCCGCAATTGTCGTTTAGTTGGAAGACGTTTTAGACTTGCACATATTATGTTCGGAAAAGAAATTATTGAAGTTGCAACGTTCCGTGGTGATCATGATAATCAAATGGAACAAAATAATATATCTAAGCGTTCACAGTCAGGTATGTTATTGCGGGATAATGTATACGGAACGATAGAACAAGATGCAATTCGTCGAGACTTTACCATGAATGCGCTCTATTACAATGTAAAAGACTTTACAATACGTGATTATTGCGGTGGTTTAAAAGATTTGCAAAACGGGATTATCCGATTAATTGGTGACCCACAAACTCGATATCGGGAAGATCCCGTTAGAATGTTAAGAACTGTGCGATTTGCAGCAAAACTTGGTATGGAAATTGATCCTGCGACGGCTGATCCCATTAAAAAGCAAGCATCACTTCTTAAAAACATACCTTCTGCTCGGCTTTTTGATGAATCGCTTAAACTATTGCAAACAGGTAATGGTTATGCAACATATTTACTTTTAAAAAAGTATAATCTATTTGAACAGCTATTCCCGCTTATTGAACGATTAATGACAACTAATCAAAATAGTTATCTGGAAAAAATTATTGAGAAAGTGCTCAAAAATACTGATTACCGTATTAATCACAATAAACGAATCAATCCGGCTTTTTTATTTGCTGCCTTTTTCTGGTATCCACTCATGGAGCAAACTCAAGTGACATGTATTGAAAGTGGATTACAATTTCACGATGCTTTTTCAATAGCTATCAATGATATTCTCAGTGAGCAATGCCGAGTAATTGCTATACCTAAGCGCTTTACATCAGTGATGGGTGACATTTGGCGATTACAGTTACGATTAAAGAAACGTGAGGGTAAACGCGCATTCGCATTATTAGAAAATCCGAAGTTCCGTGCTGCTTATGATCTTTTAGAAATGCGAGCATCTATTGAAAAAGGTGAATTACTGGAATTGGCAAAGTGGTGGGATGAATTTCAATTTGCATCGCCCGAAAAACGTATAACACTGGTAAAACAGTTGAGTAAAACATATAAACGTAGAAGCAAACGTTAATTTTTAATTCGCACTTTTATAAATAATCGCTATAATGTGTTAATCATAAAAATCATAATTATTATTAATCATTGATGAAAAAATTAACGCCTTCACTTATTGCATTAACTGTGACATTTTCTTTGTATAGCAATGTAAGTTATGCTATCGGTTTACCTAAAACTGATAGCAGTAATTCACAATGCCTATCCAACGTACCAAAGTTTAATCGACCTTTGGTAAAAGGAAACATTAACTTTATCCCTATCAATGCTGAAGCTAACAATTTTGAAGCTATTTATCCACACACCGCTATCTATCAAGGTGATGTGTCAATTGAACAGGGAAATCGCTCGGTCAGAGCTGATAAAGTTACGATAAATTCAGAAAATAATAATCGTATAATTACATTGAATGGAAATATAGATTATCAAGATAATCTGATTGAAATGAAAGGTGATTATGCAACAATCAATATTGATAACAATGACACTGAAATATCATCAAATGAATATCATCTGGTGAATCGTCTTGGGCGTGGTACTGCAGAAAAAACAAAACTAGATCAAAATCGATATGTAGTTTTAAAAAATGGTAGTTTTACATCTTGCCCAGTTGAGGATAATACTTGGAGCATTAAAGGCTCTACCGTTATTCATGATAATGAAGAACAGTTACTTGAGGCATGGAATGCAGTATTTCGTATTGGTAAAGTTCCTGTTTTATATTCGCCTTATATACAGTTGCCAACTGGTAACAAACGCCGATCAGGGCTATTAATGCCTAATATTAGTTTTACTAACAAAAATGGCATTGATTTATCTTTACCAATCTATTGGAATATAGCACCTAATTATGACGCAACCTTTAAACCAAGAATTTTAGAAAAAAGAGGCGTTCAATTAAAAACAGAATTTCGTTATTTAAATGAAATTGGTCTTGGTACAGTAGCATTTGATTGGCTACAACGTGACAGCAAGTATGATAAAGACAGACGGAAAGGATTCAACTCAAACCATTACAGAAATAATCAACATCGTTGGTTATTTTATTGGAAAAACGATGAATTAATTAATTATAATTGGCGATTAAAAGTTGATACCACTCGCGTAAGTGATAATAATTATTTGTCTGATTTGGATTCTGACTATATATCTTCTACCGCAGGCTATTTATCGCAGCTTTATCAAGTTGGTTTTAACAATGAGAATTGGGATATTACATTAAGTCAGTTGAACTTCCAAACATTTCGAGTGCATTCGAAAGATAATCTTTATCAAACTGAACCACAGTTAGACATGACTTATTATAATTATGATTTAGGACCATTTAAATTTAAAAATCACACACAAATTACTCACTTTGTTAGTAAATCAAAACGAGATCCCAAAACGTGGCGAGCTCATATCGAACCCACACTTAACTATACTTTAACTAATCCTTGGTCGTCATTATCTACTGAAGTGGGCTTTATGGCAACACACTATAATCAGGACGTGCCTCGTAATGATTATCGATATGAAGAATTGGATAAAACAGTAAATCGATTTATACCAAAATTATCCATTGATGGTAAAATTATTTTTGAACGGGATACAACATTAATTAAAGGCTATACACAGACACTAGAGCCTCGTATAAAATATATTTATATACCTTATCGAAAACAATCGAATATTTTAAATTACGATTCAACTTTACTACAATCAGATTATATTGGATTATTTCGCGATCAACCTTATAGTGGTTTAGACCGAATTCCTTCAACAAATAAAATTAGTACTGGCGTCACTACGCGGTTCTATGATAATGATAAAGTTGAAAGATTCAATTTTTCAATTGGACAAACGACTTATTTCACAAAATCACGAACGAGTGAGGATAATACAGAATTAGACAAAAACTCCGATACAGGGAGTATAACTTGGGCAGCAGATAACTTTTGGCAAATTTCTGATGATGTTATCTTTAGAGGCGGTATCCAATATGATACTCGACTCGAAACGGTATCATTAGCCAATACTATTTTAGAATACCGCCCATCGAGTAATAAATTAGTTCAAATGTCATACCGTTATGCTAATCATAACTATATCGATACTGTAGATAAGAATTCATTCTATAATGGCTATAAACAAGATATTTCTCAAGCTGGTATTATGACAACTTGGCCGTTGTCAGATACCATTACAGCAGTTGGTTCATATTATCATGATATCAAGTTAGGGCAAATGGTGGATAGCTTTGTAGGATTACACTATAGCGATTGTTGTTGGGGAGTTACTGTTCAATATGGTCGACAATTAAATGATTGGGATAGTCTTAGTCATAAAAGTAAATATGAAAACAAATTTTCAATTTACTTTGAGTTACTTGGTTTTGAACGCAAGACTGATGCAAAAGCAAAAATGTTAAGTTTCGGTAAACTACCTTATGTAACAGCATTTGAATAACTATTGTAATAAAACTGTTTAAAACAAATTTATTACTGTAATAATTAAACTATAGCGAAAAAATGAGTTAAATAAATATGAAATTATTAAAACTAATTATTGCGTTAAACTTAAGTATCAGTATTGGATTACTGACACCATTGACAGCAAGTGCAGCGCCTAAAGTTCTTGAACAAGTTGCTGCCGTTGTCAATAACAATGTCATTTTGGAAAGTGATGTTCAAGATATGTTAAGGACAATCAAAGCAAGTACTGATTCACAAAAACTTCCTGATGATAAAACCCTTAGACAACAAATTATTGATCGTTTGATTATTGAAAATCTAATCTTACAAAAAGCAGCAGTGGCTAAAATTACGGTTAGTGATGAAGATGTCACTAATGCTATCAGCCAAATTGCCAGAGATAACGGTATGAGTCTCAATGAATTACGAAGTAAATTGTCTAGTATGGGAATCAGTTATGCGAGTTATCGTGAACGTATTCATAGTGATATGTTAATTGATCAAATCAGAATGAATGAAGTCAGACAGCGAATTAATATTTCTGAAAAAGAAGTGGATAATTTTACAAAAAATATTAATGAACAAATGACAAATAATATTGATGTAAAATTGAGTCACATTTTGATATCTATTCCGGAAAAAGCATCTAAAGAACAAGTTGATCAAGCAACTGAAAAAGCAAAAGATGTCATAGCTCAAGCTAAACAAGGTGAAAATTTTGCCAAACTTGCTACTACCTATTCAAAAGATGATCTCGCTTTGAAAGGTGGAAATATGGGGTGGCGAAAACTTAATACATTACCAACAATTTTTGAAGAACGTTTAATACGCGCACCTAAGGGAAGTATAATTGGTCCAATTCGTTCTGGTGTTGGGTTACACATTTTGAAAGTAGAAGATACCAAAACTGAAAAACCTAAAAAGATTACCGTTCAAGAGTTTGATGCTCGCCATATATTGATTAAAACAAATGTATTAGTTACCGACCAAGTTGCTAAACAAAAATTAATGGATATTCGAAAAGCCATTGAGAGTGGTGAAACAACATTTGAAAAAGCAGCTAAAACTTACTCCGAAGATTTAGGTTCAGCCGATAAAGGTGGTAATCTTGGTTGGAATGTTCCGGATCGTTTTGATCCTGGTTTCAAAAATGGATTACTCAAACTTAAAAAAGGTCAAATCAGTCAGCCTATCAAATCGGCTTACGGTTGGCATTTAATTCAATTAATTGATACTCGAATGGCAGATAAAACCGAAGCAGCTAAAAAAGATCATGCTTATCGCCTAATATTTAACCGTAAATTTGCTGAAGAAGCACAAATATGGATGCAAGAATTAAAAGGTGACGCATATATCAGAATTACAGGTGAAGGCAAGAATGAATAATCGAGTTCACCAAGGACATTTCGCCCGAAAAAGATTCGGGCAAAACTTTTTGCATGATGACTATATTATTGAAAGTATCGTTTCTGCCATACAACCAACAAAAGATCAGGCTTTGGTTGAAATTGGGCCAGGGCTTGCCGCATTAACGATACCTGTAAGTGAACAGCTTGATCATCTTACTGTTATCGAAATTGACCGTGATTTAGCTGAAAGACTTAAACAAAATCCTCTTTTAAATAATAAGCTCACTATTATAGAGCAAGATGCACTCACATTTGACTTTTATAAACTTGCCGATGAGTTAGGCAAGCCATTAAGAGTATTTGGTAATCTACCTTATAATATTTCCACGCCTTTAATGTTTCATCTTTTTGAATACGCAAATAAGATTGTTGATATGCATTTTATGTTGCAAAAAGAGGTGGTAACTCGTTTGGTCGCTGCGCCAAACAGCAAAGATTATGGTAGATTAAGTGTGATGGCACAATATTATTGCCAAATTATACCTGTTTTAGAAGTGCCTCCAACATCTTTTAAACCTGCACCTAAAGTTGATTCGGCTGTAGTTAAATTAATCCCTTATCAAGAAAAACCTTACAAGGTAAGCGATGTTAAAGTACTTTCACGTATAACAACTGAAGCTTTTAATCAAAGACGTAAAACCATTCGTAATAGCTTAAGTAATATGTTCACTGTAGAGCAATTAGTTGCATTAGATATTGCTCCCTCTTTACGTGCTGAAAATTTAACTGTTGAACAGTATTGTATTCTGGCTAATTCTTGGAAAGAATAACATGGCAAACCTACTTGTCGGCGATATCCACGGTTGTTATGATGAATTTATGCGTTTGCTTGAAAAAGCTAAGTTTTCATCATCTGATACATTATGGCTTACTGGTGATCTTGTCGCAAGAGGTTCTAATTCACTTGAAGTGTTGAGATTTGTTAAACATAATTCTCAACAAATCCGGTTAGTATTAGGAAATCATGATCTTCATTTGTTATCTATTTATGCAGGTATTACCCTTCCCAAGAAAAAAGATAATCTAGATGATGTTATTAATGCACACGATTATGATGAATTAATGAATTGGTTACGTAGGCAACCATTGGTTCAAATTGATGATTCTTTGAAGCTGATTATGACTCATGCAGGTATTACCCCACAATGGGATATGGAAACATTAAAAAAGTGTGCTTATGATTTAAACGTCATCTTATCGAGTGATTCATATCCTCTTTTTTTAGATAAAATGTATGGTAATTTTCCAGATGAATGGTCAACTAACTTACAAGGATTTGATCGCCTTCGTTTTGCGGCAAATGCATTAACTCGAATGCGTTTTTGTTATGAAGATGGTCGATTGGATTTTTATTATAAAAGATTACCTGAACAAGTGCCGGCAAAACTAAAACCATGGTTTTTAATACCAAGTAAAATCTCGCCTGAATATAGTATTGCTTTTGGTCACTGGGCAGCTTTAAACGGTAAGGGTACCCCAGAAAATATCTATGCATTAGATACAGGTTGTTGCTGGGGAGGAAAATTAACTTGTTTACGATTTGAAGATAAAAAATATTTCAAAAAAAGAAATATTGAAGCCAAGAAGTTAGATAAACTACTATAAAAGGATCATTTATTATGTCTGTTTTATCTGTCGTTAAATCCGTGTGGAAAGCTATCAATTTATTTAGAGAAATCTTTCTTAACATTATATTTTTACTTTTTATTCTTTTAATTTTTAGCTGTATAGCGTTGTTTAAAGACGCACATAAAAAAGATATCCTTCCACAATATGGTACGTTAGTATTAGATCTGGAAGGAACGATTGTCGATACAACTAGTTATAATGATAATATTTATGCACTACAAAATAAAATTTATGGTAAAAGAATAAATTTATCGCGTGAAAACAGTTTATTTGTATTAACTCAAAAAATTGATCAAGCCGCCACCGATCCTAACATTGAAAATATGGTATTAAAGTTAGATAATTTTGTTGGTGCTGATATAAGTTCACTTCAATATGTAGGTAAATATCTAAATAAATTCAAGAACAATAACAAATCTATTTTAGCTATTGGTTCAAATTTCAATCAAAGTCAATATTACTTAGCAAGTTATGCCAATAAAATTTATTTAACGCCACAAGGCTCGGTAAATGTTTATGGGCTTGCTGCTAATAATCTGTATTATAAAACACTGCTCGACAAGTTAAAAATTAATACTCATGTTTTCCGAGTCGGTACTTATAAATCGGCAATTGAGCCATTTATTCGTGATGATATGTCAGAAGAAGCAAGAAGTAATGCGACTCGATGGCTGGTACTAATGTGGAATAATTATCTAGATGATATTTCTGCTGGACGAAAAAAAGCAGCGACTCAACTCGTACCAAGTCCAGAAAAAATGTTATCTGAGCTAAAAGCCGTTAATGGTAATATGGGACAATATGCATTATCCAATGGTTTAATAGATTCTATCGTATCGAATTATCAATTCGAACAAGAATTAAAAAGTAAAAATACTATAAGCATCTATGATTATCAATTGAAACAAGAAAATGATGAATTAGATGTTAAAAATAGTAATAAACCTCTTATATCCGTTGTCTTTGTCAATGGTACTATTTCTGATGGTGAAAGCAGTAACAACATAGCTGGAAGCCAAGATATTGTTGATCAGCTTAAATCAATTCGAGAAAATTTGGCAAATGAGAATATTCAAGCCGTTGTTTTACGTGTTAATAGTCCAGGTGGAAGTGTCGATGCTTCTGAAGCAATTCGCAGTGAATTAGAAGCGTTACGTGATTATCAAATACCAGTAGTTGTTTCAATGGGAAATATGGCTGCCTCAGGTGGTTATTGGATATCATCAGCGGCTGATTATATAGTGGCTAGCCCAAACACTATAACAGGATCTATCGGTATTTTTGGTATTATCCCTACATTTGAAAATTCACTTTCTCATATTGGTGTCTATAGTGATGGAGTATCAACATCACCACTAGCAAGTAATAATTTTGCTGAAGACTTACCAGACGAAATGAATCAACTTATTCAACTGAATATTGATAATGGTTATAATACTTTTATCTCGTTAGTTGCAAAATCTCGAAATATGACTCCCGAACAAGTAGACAAAATTGGGCAAGGTCAAGTATGGTTAGGCTCAGAAGCAAATAAAATTGGTTTAGTTGATAAGTTAGGTGATTTCGATGATGCCGTTGAAATGGCTGCAACATTAGCAAATCTGACTGACTATCGAATTGATTGGCAAGAACCGGAAATGAATTGGTTTAGTGCGTTTTATTCAGATATGATTGCTATGCTACCAAAATCAACTGCCGAAGTCTTGTTTGAAAAATTACCAGAAGTAAAACAACTCCAACAACACATATCTTTATGGGATAAATTTACAGACAAACAAAATCGCTATATATATTGTTTGAATTGTGCTGATGTGCGTTAAATGAAAATGCCACCGATTGGTGGCATCATTTTGATCACTGTTTACCTTCCTGATAAAAATATCGCATCTTATTCATTGCATCATGTATATACTGATAATTTGGTGTCTCATCAATTTCATGATTATGAGAATCCATATAATGGCTAATACCTATTCGATTAACGAAGTAAATTTTGTCTAATGTTCTCACTGCATAAGAGCTATAATTTGACATTAATAACCAATTACGATCTGTGATTGGGCTAAATAAATCATACCCTGTTGAATAGTCAGATATATCATTTTCAACATGTAAATAATGTTTCATTAGTGAAGGTACAACATCTTCATGACTAGTCAATCGCTGACTATTAACCTGAAGGTTTTTTAAATCTTTAGCTCCCACAATGATAAAAGGTACTTTCGTTTGTGCATCGGTATAATTACCATTATGTCCCCAAAAACCAAGTTTATTATCATTTATTTCTTGAGAATGATCGCCTGTAATAATGATTATTGTATTATTGAGTGTTCCTGATCTTTCAAGTTCATCATAAATATTTTGCATTAAATAGTCGTCATAATATACGCTTTGTTTATAACGATTAAGAATCGGAAGTGGATCAGTATTATTATTCAATGTTAAATAATTTATATCACCGACTGGTTTGTATTTCACTTCGAAGTCATCAGGAAAATCATAACCATGAGGAGCATCATAGAATAAAAAGGAGAAAGTTGGTTTAGATTCATCTCGATTTTTATACCATGTTAACCAATCATCCGTCATTTGCTTATCACGATTTGAAGGAGAACCATTTTTACTGCTAATTCTCAAATTTTCAATAGTGACAAATGCCGTTCGGTCAAACTCAGGAGAAGATACTTTTGCCGATGTAAAAATACCAATATTATAATTTTGTTTTTGTAAAGTTGTAATAAAAAGAGAAGGTATACTGTTACGTAAAAAAGTATCCCAATAAGTACCAGGAATGCCATAAAATAAACCAAATATTCCAGTACGAGTAGCATTTCCAGTTGAATAATGGTGATCAAAAATAACACCATTGTTTTCTTTTACAAATCGAAATGTATTAGGTGAATTATCTTCATTGAAAGTATCGTATCGCCATGAATCAAGTACGATAAACATGATATTCATATTTTGTTTATTTTCGGGATTAATCACTAAATCATTTTTAGGATAAAAAATACTGGCATTAGTATTAAAATTAACGTTTTGATTAACTACTTTACGTTCACCTTCTTTATCAAAAAATCCCATAATTTTTTTTGAAGTAAAAGGACGATAAAGAGGAATATACTCTTTAATGACCATAATAGGAGAATAAGCATAATAAAAAGCCACCATGTGTACTAAATGACTCATTAAAATGGATCCTAATAGAGTTAATGTAGTGAACAAAACAATTCGAGTTTTCTTCTCTGAATTATTGACGATAGCCATTCTTTTATCTAAAAAACGCAATATCAATAATTCTATACAAAAAACAACCATTACAAGTGCAAACATTAAAAGATAAGTAATAGCCGAAAAGTCTACGACTTGTCCAGAAAATACTAATGAAATAACTGATTGATTGATATGAAAACGATATTGTTGGAAAACAATGGTATCACAAAATAACAATATCTGACCAAAGCTTAACAACAAAGCTACAACAATATTAAACAAACAATTTTTTAGCCAAAGTAAAGTAAGAAGTATCAGAAAAATTAAGAGGTATAATGAGAAAAAATGCCCTAGTACAGCAAAAAGAGAAAACAAACCGCTTAACCAAGAAAACGAAACTCCTGAAACTAAAAAATATCTTATTGCAATTAAAGATGATATAAACGTATTGATTAAAATAAATGTATATAATTTTTTCATAACAAATTGATAAATAAATATTTAAACCATATATCAATCAGATAATATAGTAATTAATACTTAAAAAATTCCTTTTATTGAAAGTTAGAACACAGGAATAAAAAATAGGGGCTCTAAAGAGCCCCTTATTCTTTAAATGAATTTATCGACGATCTGCAAAAATTCTTAATAACATAATAAATAAATTGATGAAATCAAGATAAAGTGTTAATGCACCTAAAATAACAAAACGTCTAAACTCGTTTTGATCATCTTGTGATATATTTTCACCTAACTCTTTTAATTTTTGAGTATCATACGCTGTTAACCCTGCAAAAACAAAAACACCAATATAGGTAACTGCCCACATCAATGGTTCACTTTTTAAAAATATGTTAACGATAGAAGCAATAACTATACCAATTAATCCCATAAATAGAAAACGCCCAAAACCGGATAAATCACGTTTTGTCGTATAGCCATAAAATGCAAGTGCACCGAACATACCAGCTGTGATAAAAAATACACTTGCAATTGAAGATGAAGTATAAACTTTAAAATAAATAGAGAATGTACAACCATTTAAAACTGAATACAGCATAAATAATGTTGTCGCTGCCGCACCAGATAAACGATTTATCAAACCAGAAATAACAAACACTAATCCGAGTTCAGCAATCAACAAAACCCACATCATGTTATATAGTACATTTAGAAGCTGTGTATTTGTCGATGCATACCACGCAATAATTGCCGTTAAAAGCAAACCGACCGTCATCCATCCATAGACATGACTCATATATGTTTGTACACGGCTACCAGACTGTTCAATAATTGAACCATTAGGAGTATATCCTGCCATTCCTTACCTCTCATTAAAAATTAATTGAAATAACGCTACTATTATATAGTAAATAGTAATTAATACCATTTTTTCAATGCATCAACATCAGATTTTTTTGCTTCAACCCAATTATTACCATTAATAGTATTTTCTTTCTTCCAAAATGGCGCTTCATTTTTTAATATATCCATAATAAACTCAGCCGCAGCAAATGCATCTGAGCGATGTGCACTACTCACGCCCACGAACACAATTTTTTCATTGGTCTTAATTTCACCCACTCGGTGAATGACAGCGACTCGACTCAATTGCCAACGTTGTCTAGCTTGAACAACAATATTGTTTATTACCTTTTCTGTCATTCCCGCATAATGCTCCAAATAAAGTCCAGAGATCTTTTTTTCTGCACTACGAACTTTACCAATAAATGTCACTACAGCGCCATCTTGTGGTAATTCAGAAAGCCAGTTAATCATTTCATTAGTATTAATCAATTCATCGTCAATTTTAATTAGATCCATTTTATCCTCCCGTTACGGGCGGGAAAAATGCAATTTCATCGCCTGATTGAATAATATAGTTAACATCAGCGAATGTTTGATTCACTGCACATAATACTGTTTTTTCTTTTAAAGCCAATGCCCACTTATCCCCGCGTTGACTTAGTTGTTCAATAAGTTCGGAAATAGACCATTGTTCGGCATTTACTTCAATAGTATCTGTTCCAACTAACTCTCTGGTTTGAGCAAAAAAAATAATTTTATTCATGATTTTCTATTTCTATGTTTCTGCAACAAAATCATCGGATTTTCCACCGGTTTTTGATAGCAACCTTACTTGTGTTATTACCATATCTTTCTGTACAGCTTTACACATATCATAAATGGTTAATGCGGCAACCGAGGCAGCAACTAACGCTTCCATTTCAACGCCGGTTTGCCCATTTAATCGGCAAAAAGATTCAATTCTTATACAACTATTATCGATATCTGCTTGAATATTGATCTCAATTTTAGTTAATAATAATGGATGACATAAAGGAATGAGATCCCAAGTCTTTTTTGCAGCTTGAATCCCGGCAATTCGGGCTGTTGCAAAAACATCACCTTTATGATGTTTTCCTTGAAGGATCATATTTAATGTTTTTTCATTCATTAAAATTATTGACTCTGCTTTTGCTTCTCGCGTTGTTATTTCTTTTGCTGAGACATCAACCATGTGCGCATCACCACGCTGATTAATATGTGAAAATATCTCTGACATATTTTATTCCTTTTATAGTCATAAAAAATCCGATAAGATCAAGATAACAAATTTTACAACTTGAAACCACTTTTCAATTTTGATAAATATTCTTTATATATCAAAATTAGATTTCATGGCGTAGCTTTTGCGAGTTTATTCAATTTTACGTACAATACGAATTTAATTTAACCATTGATGTGATTTTTCATGCTTATCGCTCATGTAGCTTTACCTGTACCATTACACCAACTTTATGATTATCAATTAACTATGCCTGCTCAAATTGGTATGCGGGTCAAGGTTCCTTTTGGGTATCGTGATGCTATTGGTATTATTGTTAGTATCGATAAACATACCGATATTGATATTAATCATTTGAAATCCATAAAATCAATTGTTGATGAAACACCCGTATTTAATGATTCAATATGGCAATTATTAAATTGGGCTGCAAGTTATTATCATTACCCAATAGGTGAGGTGTTATTCCATGCTTTACCCATTTTATTAAGACAAGGGCGAGCAGCAAGTAAAGATGAAATTAAGAGATGGCAATTAACTGAGCTTGGTAATGAGTTCAATATTGACTCAATGCCTCGTGCAACCAAACAAAAACAACTATTATTAGCCTTAAAAAATAATACGCTACAAGAAACCGACTTCAATTCAGCTGTCTATCTTGCATTACAGAAAAAACAGTTAATAGAACAAGTCCGTTGTTTACCAGAAAGTAATGAATGGCAAACTTGCTATACAACAAATACAACGTCAATTGAACTCAATGCACAGCAATCAAATGCCATACAAAGCGTCAATGAACAGTTAAATAGTTTTAACGTATTTCTATTAGAGGGAGTAACTGGCTCAGGTAAAACCGAAGTTTATTTAAATATTTTATCTTCTGTATTATCAATAGGTAAACAGGCACTGGTTTTAGTACCTGAAATTAGTCTGACACCACAAACAATTGCACGATTTAAACAACGATTCAATGCACCGATTGATATATTACACTCTGGATTATCTGCTAAAGAAAGACTTAGCGTATGGTTAAGAAGTCGAAATGGTGAAAATGCCATTGTCGTTGGAACCCGATCATCACTTTTTACACCATTTAAAGATTTAGGTATCATTATTATCGATGAGGAACATGATAGCTCTTATAAACAACAAGAAGGTTGGCGCTATCATGCCCGAGATTTGGCAATAATCCGAGCCAAAATTGAAAATGTACCAATTTTGTTAGGTTCTGCAACGCCTTCCCTTGAAACGCTCAAAAATGCTTTCTATCACAAATATCAGTTACTACAGCTTACAGAAAGAGCGGGTAATGCAACGTTGGCTAAACAGTCTATTTTAGATATTCGAGGCTTAACGCTTGAAGCGGGGCTATCAAAGCCATTAATTGAGCAGATACAGAAACATTTAACTAATAATAATCAAGTCATGCTCTTTTTAAACCGACGTGGTTTTTCTCCATTATTGATTTGTCATGACTGTGGTTGGATTGCAGAATGTCCTCGTTGTGACAGACCCTATACATATCATCATAAACAGCATAAATTAAGTTGCCACCATTGCGATACACCACGAGCTGTTCCTCAACAATGCCCTAAATGTGGCTCGACTCATCTTGTACCAATTGGATTTGGGACAGAACAGCTGGAAAAAAAGCTCGAAGTTTTATTCCCCAATATTAAAATTAGTCGCATTGACCGCGATACAGTCAGTAAAAAAGACGCGTTGAATAATTATTTAAATGATATTCATCAAGGTGGTGCTCATATCTTGGTTGGTACTCAAATTTTAGCAAAAGGGCATCATTTTCCTGATGTTACCTTGGTCGGAATTATCGATGTAGATGGCGCTTTATTTTCAAGTGATTTTAGAGCGACCGAAAGATTCGCTCAAATTTATACTCAAGTTTCTGGTCGTGCAGGTCGTGAAAAAAAAGCAGGTGAAGTTATTTTACAGACTTATCATCCAGATCATCCTCTTCTTAATATTTTATTAAATGAAGGATATCAGAAATTTGCAAGCGTAACGCTACAAGAACGTCAAATAACGCAGTTACCTCCTTTTAGCTATCAAGTACTGATCCGTGCAGCGGATCGTAATAATCGTTATGCACCCATTTTTTTACAAAAAATTCATGATTGGCTAAAAGTAAACTGTGATTCAGGTTTATGGCAACTTGGCCCGATGCCTGCAAATCAGGCCAAAAAAGCAGACTACCATCGATGGCAATTACTTTTACAGCATAATAATCGAACCTTACTTCAACAAATATTGGATGAGTTACTCATTATTATTCTAAATTGGAATGAAAGTTCAAGAGTTAGATGGAATATCGATGTAGATCCCGTTGAAGCTTAACTCAAAAATTTCCACCAATCAAAATTGGTGGAATATACATGATTATAATGTTATTTTTCCTGCATTTTTATCTAATGTCGCTTGACCTATACCCGATACTTCTTTAAGTTGTTCTATCGAAACAAATGGACCATATTTTTCACGGTATTCAACAATTTTTATGGCTTTACTTTTACCTATTCCTGTTAATATCTTCGTTAATTCTTCTGCCGTTGCCGTGTTTATATTTACCTGAATAATTTGCTTTTGTTCTTGTTTAACTGATTCTTGTTTCGTTGTTTCTACTGTAGAAGAATCAGCCAAAGACATTGTTGAAAAAGCAAGTGTGGATAATAAAATTGATAATAGTGAAAATAACTTCATTTAATTAACCTCTAAAATAGTTACGCAACAAATTTGCGTTATCACTATCTCAGAAACATAACTAAAAAAAATTTATATAGCATAAAAATGAGAAAAGCCACGTAAGTGGCTTTTAATGTTAACATCCTTTTCTCAAATTATTCGAGATACGTCACACATTTTAATTTGGCATAATCTCAATTTTAGCTTGAGAACGAATATCGTCTGTTAATGAAAAATAAGTATTTTGGAATAACATCGGTAATAAACTTGATGAAATATCAGTTTGTTCTTGTGAATTTATCACATCCGTTAATACGGCAATATAAGCATTTTTACTGTTGATATATTCTACGCCATATACGCGTTTGTTCGTTACAGAAGGGACGAGATTAAATACCATATCAACAACTTTTTTATCAAGTTCAGTTGAGTTTCTATTTAACGTATAATTTTGAGTGAACTGAATATTAGGCGAATTCCCTTTTTCATTTAATTCTTTAACAATTCCATCTACTTTTGAATTAAAACGCTCTTCTAAAATATTATTATAAAGTTTACTGTGAATTTCATCTTTTACTTCATCAAAGGTTGCAATACCTTCAGGTTTATAGTCAATGACTTGTATAACAAAATCAGACATACCCATGTCTCGACCAACAGGTATCATATCGGAAACTTTATTTGTCGCTTTACCTTCTTCAATCATTTCGTTTCCAAAAGCAACATCTTTTAATTCAGGATAACGTAAAATAGAATTAGGATCATTATAATAAGTCCAATCTGATTCTTTAACTATCAGACCGGCTTCTTTTGCAATAGCATCAAGATCGTTCGGCTGATTACTTAGTGCTGAAATAATTTTGTTTTCTTTGTTTTCGAAAGCATGATTTACTCGTTCATTCATTAATTTTGATTTGATATCAAATTTTGCATAATCAAAATCCATGGTTTTCGCTTCTTGTAAATCATCTAATTTCACGATTAAATAACCACCATTAACCGCTATAGGTTTAGATATCTCTCCAACTTTTTGTAAATTGGCATCCTTAAACTCTTGTGGTAAAGAATCATCATCAGCAAACCAACCTAATGAACCATTTTTGCCATAAGGTGATTCATTATCTTTATTCTGATCAATATTTTTTATTACCGTTGCAAATTCTGCCCCCGTAGAAAGATCTTTTATGATATCTTCAGCTTGATTTTGATTTGTTACAAAAATAACACTAAATGATTTTTTTGCTGGGAATGTATAATCTTTAATATGTGAATTATATTCTTGTTTTACTAAATCATCAGTAATTTCAGCTTCATTTAAATAATCTTGTTTAGCATTAACAATATATTTAAATTTAACTCTTTCTTTTTTGAAGAATAAATTTTTATTTTCATCATAATACTTTTGTTCTTCTTCGGTTGAAATTTTTACATCATCCATATTGATTATTGAAGAATTAATTGGAGAAACATAAACTTTTCTTGTTTGATTTTCTAGTAACGATACTTCAGAATCAACGGGTAAAGAAAATTCACTATAAACAAGCGTATTCATTAATTGTTGTTGTTGTAAAAGTGTTCTTAAATTTTCAGCATAACTATCGGGTGTATATCCATTTGCCGCAAGTGTATTCAAATATTTCTGATTATTAAATTTACCGTTTTCAAAAAACACTTTTTCTTTGCTTATCGTTTCTTTAATTTTAGCATCGCTAACATGGATATTTAGATCCTTTGCTAATTTATAGGCTAAATAATTATCAATTAGACCTGAGAGTACTTCTTGACGAATTTGGTTAATGAAAGCACTATCACCCATCGCTCTGGATGTTTGTTGTTTTGCTATTGCTTCGAATTGAGCTCGACTTATCCCCTCTCCGTCGACTTTAGCAACATACAATTGTTCATCTCGTACGCTATTACCACCAAAACCAAAATAACCAACACCTGTGAATATAAAACTGATGATGATTATTGCAAAAATAATTTTAACAGCTACATGATTTGCCGCTGCTCGGATTGTTTCCATCATTTCTTACGATTCTCCATAAAATAACGTTGAATCTTGCAAGTATAGCATAATTAGTAAAATAGGCTATTATCAGAATGTTAAGCGAAAAAAAAAGATCAACCAGATGTTGATCTTTTTTAAAATGGGCAATTAATTTAAATGCGTAGGAACTTCAACATTACTCTTTACTTTTTTAATTGCTTTTTTAGCAGGTTGTTTTAAATTCACCTTTTTGGTTACAGGTTCCATCCCAAATGGATTATTTTGAAGTGCGATGGTAATCACTTCATCAATCCATTTTACAGGTCTGATTTCAACTTCTGATTTGACATTTTCAGGAATCTCTTCAAGATCTTTGATGTTGTCCATCGGAATAAGTACCGTTTTAATACCACCTCGATGAGCTGCCAGTAATTTTTCTTTCAAACCACCAATCGGTAATACTTCACCGCGTAAAGTGATTTCACCTGTCATTGCTACATCAGAACGAACTGGATTGCCAGTCAATGTTGAAATTAGTGAAGTACACATAGCGATACCTGCACTTGGCCCATCTTTTGGCGTTGCTCCATCCGGAACATGAACATGAATATCCCGCTTTTCATAAAAATCGCTATTGATACCCAATTTTTCTGCTCGTGATCGTACTACGGTTAATGCTGTTTGAATAGACTCTTGCATAACATCACCTAGTGAACCTGTATAGGTAAGTTTACCTTTACCGGGTACACTAATTGATTCAATTGTTAATAAATCACCACCGACTTCTGTCCAAGCTAAACCTATAACCTGTCCAACTCGATTTTCATTATCGGTTTTTCCATAATCAAAGCGTTTTATTCCTAAAAAATCACCTAAATTACTTTCAGTTACGGAGATTTTTTTCAATTTACTATTTAAAGCCAATTGTTTAACAACTTTACGGCAAATTTTTGCAATTTCTCGCTCTAAGCTTCGAACACCAGCCTCACGAGTATAATAACGAATAATGCTAATAATTGCAGAATCATCGATGTTAATCTCTCTGGCTTTCAAACCATTATTTTCCATCTGTTTTGCAATTAAATGCTGTTTAGCAATATTTAATTTTTCGTCTTCTGTATATCCAGAAAGTCGAATAACTTCCATTCTATCAAGCAATGGAGCAGGTATGTTCATTGAATTTGCTGTTGCAACAAACATTACATCAGACAAATCGTAATCAACTTCCAAATAGTGGTCACTAAATGCATTATTCTGTTCTGGATCAAGGACTTCTAGCAATGCCGATGCAGGATCCCCACGCATATCTGATGCCATTTTATCAATTTCATCTAACAAAAATAATGGATTTTTAACCCCTACTTTTACCATACGTTGGATTAGTTTTCCTGGCATAGAGCCAATATAAGTACGTCTATGTCCACGAATTTCAGCTTCATCACGAACACCACCCAGTGCCATACGAACATAATGACGTCCTGTCGCCTTCGCAATTGACTGACCTAATGAAGTTTTCCCCACACCTGGAGGACCAACTAAGCATAATATAGGACCTTTTACTTTATTTACTCGCCCTTGAACTGCTAGGTACTCTAAAATTCTGTCTTTAACTCTTTCAAGACCATAATGATCTTTATCAAGCGTTTTTTGGGCAGCTTCAATATCCTTTTTGACCTTGCTACGTTTAAACCAAGGAATTTGGATCATCCAATCAATATAACCACGAACAACTGTCGCTTCAGCAGACATTGCTGGCATCATCTTAAGTTTGTTCAGTTCAGCTAATGCTTTTTCTGTAGCCTCTTTTGGCATTTTTGCTTTAGTAATTTTGGTTTTTAGCTCGTCATATTCATCAGGCTTATTATCAATATCACCTAATTCTTTATGAATAGCTTTGATTTGTTCATTTAAGTAATATTCTTTTTGCGCTTTTTCCATTTGTTGTTTAACGCGCTGACGAATATTTTTTTCAACTTGCAACAGATCTATTTCAGCTTCCATCATTGCAATCAGCAATTCAAAGCGTTTTTCGAGATCCGCTGTAACCAAAATTTGTTGTTTCTGTTCAACTTTTAAAAATAAAGTGGCTGCTATCGAATCTGAAAGTTGTGATGGCTCTTTAATTAAGCGAATAGAATCAACAACTTCTTGAGTAATCTTTTTGTTAAGTTTTGAATATTCTTCAAAATTTGATAATACAACTCGTACCAGTGCTTCATTTAAATTTTGTGCACTTTTTTTCTCTTTGAGTGGCTTTATATTTGCTATTAGAAAATCATCGTCATTATGATCAACAATATCTAATATTTTGGCACGCTCTACCCCCTCAACTAAAACTTTTACAGTACCATCCGGTAATTGCAGTAACTGCAAAATATTAGCAATAGTGCCGATTTCATATAAATCTTCAACATCAGGGTCATCTTGTGATGGATTTTTCTGGGTGACAAGAAAAACTTGTTTATCCATTTCCATTGCGCTTTCAAGGCAACGTATTGATTTATTTCGTCCGACAAAGAGAGGGATTACCATATGTGGGAACACAACAACATCACGTAATGGCAAAATAGGCATAATCATTTGTTTAGTTTGTTTTGTTTTCATTTTGTTCTCTCTAGTAGTACAAACCTATTAGGTAGATATTGGGATTGTTTTGAGATATTCAAGCCTATTTTATTATTGTTTATAATATTTTATTCCTTAATAATTCTGACAATCTTAATTATTTATAATTTTATTTTGATATTAGACTACACTAAATGTTACTAACTGCCATTTTAATAGCAGCTAGTTGTTATAATTAAGCAGAAGCTCAGTATTATCTTTATACACTAATTTAGGTGATTGAGATTTTTCTACTGTTTCCTTTTCAACTATGACTTGTTTAATATTCTTCTCAGATGGTAAATCGTACATGGTATCTAATAAAATATTTTCAACTATTGAACGTAAACCACGAGCACCTGTTTTACGTTGCATTGCTTTTACCGCAATAGATTCAAGTGCTTCATTAGAAAACTCAAGTTCAACACCGTCTAAATCAAACAATGCCTGAAATTGTTTAGTTAACGCATTTTTAGGTTCAGTTAAAATGCTAATTAATGCTTTTTTATCAAGTTCAGACAATGTACCTATTACAGGTAATCGACCTATGAATTCTGGGATTAAGCCAAATTTAACTAGGTCTTCAGCCTCTATTTGAGCAAATAACTCTGATTCTGTTGCCTTATTTTTGATACTTTTTACATTTGCACCAAAACCGATACCAGTATTTGTTGATACACGATTTTCAATTACTTTGTCCAGACCACTAAATGCTCCACCACAGATAAAGAGTATTTTAGAAGTATCAACTTGTAAAAACTCTTGTTGCGGGTGTTTACGACCACCTTTTGGTGGAACTGATGCAATTGTACCCTCAATAATTTTCAATAACGCTTGTTGAACACCTTCTCCAGATACGTCACGTGTAATTGAAGGGTTATCAGACTTACGTGAGATCTTATCGATTTCATCTACATAAATTATGCCTCGTTGTGCCTTTTCAACATCATAATCACAATTCTGCAATAATTTCTGAATAATGTTTTCAACATCTTCACCGACATATCCTGCTTCCGTTAAAGTTGTGGCATCAGTCATGGCAAAGGGTACATCTAAAAAACGAGCTAATGTTTCAGCCAATAGTGTTTTACCACTACCAGTTGGACCAATTAATAGAATATTACTTTTACCTAATTCAACATTTCTTGGATTAGAATAGCTACGTAATCGTTTATAATGATTATATACCGCAACGGATAAGACTTTTTTAGCTCGGTCTTGTCCAATCACATATTCATCAAGATGTGCTCGAATCTCATGAGGAGTAGGTAAAGGTTTACTAACAAACTCTTCATGTGAAAGAAAATTTTTAGTCTCTTCTTTCAAAATATCATTACACAATCCAATACATTCGTTACAGATATAAATAGATGATGGTCCTGCAATGAGCTTACGAACTTCATGCTGGCTCTTACCACAAAAAGTACAATAAAGTAATTTTTCGGAATCTGTTTTGTTCACTTTAACCACCTACCTAGTCTTTTATTAAGATCGTTTGCTATATATGGCATCAACTAAACCATATTCAACTGCCTTTTCAGCAGACATAAAATTATCCCGATCAGTATCTTTTTCAATTACACTTATATCTTGCCCAGTATGCATAGCCATAATTTTATTCAGACGACTTTTTACTTGTAAGATCTCTTGAGCATGGATTTGAATATCTGAAGCTTGACCTTGAAAACCACCAAGTGGTTGGTGAATCATTACTCGGGCATTCGGTAAACAATAACGTTTACCTTTTGTACCAGCTGTTAAAAGTAATGAGCCCATTGAACAAGCTTGCCCTAAACAAATTGTACTGACATCCGGCTTTATGAACTGCATGGTATCATAAATAGCCATTCCCGCTGTCACCACTCCACCAGGAGAATTAATATATAAATGGATATCTTTTTCAGGATTTTCTGCTTCTAAAAATAACATTTGAGCAATGATAAGATTAGCCATATTATCTTCAACTTGACCAGTTAAAAATATAATTCGCTCTTTTAATAATCGCGAGTAAATATCATAAGCTCTCTCACCTCGAGAACTCTGCTCAACAACCATTGGAACTACGCTCATAAATGGCTCTAAAGGCATTTTTATCTCCTTACTAACAAAATAGCCCAAACAGATAATCCTTATTTGGGCTTTTAAATAATCTTTTTAAGATGTATACAGTAAAATAGACTAAGCTACTTGCTGATTCATTAATTCAGAGAATGAACAATTTTTATCCGTTACTTTTGCACTTGCTAATAAAAGATCGACAACTTGATCTTCCAATGCAACCGCACGGATATTATCCATTGCTTTCTTATCTTGACGATAATACTCTATCACTTCTTTTGGATCTTCATAAGCACTCGCAATTTCATCAATTAATGATTGCACGCGCGAATCGTCTGCTTTTAATTTATTGCTTTCGATGATTTCACCAAATAACAATCCAATACTTACTCGTCGTTTTGCTTCAGCTTCAAATAATTCTTTTGGTAGTTCCATAGGCTGTTTTACATTACCACCAAAACGCGATAAAGCTTGTTGACGTAATACATCAATCTCGCGATCAACCATTGCATTAGGAACGTCAATTTCGTTATTCTTCACTAAACCATCAATTACTTGGGTTTTAATTTTGTTACGAATTGTCGCATTAAGTTCACGCGTCATATTTTTACGAACTTCATTACGTAAACTTTCAACAGTACCATCAGCAATTCCAAAACGTTTGATCACATCACTCGTTAATTCTGGAAGTTCAAGTTCTTCGACTTTTTTCAAAGTAGCCGCAAATACAGCTGCTTTACCTTTTAAATTTTCAGCGTGATAGTCTTCAGGGAAAGTTACATTGATTTCGAATTCATCACCTTCTTTGTGACCAATAATCGCATCTTCAAAACCAGGAATCATTCGCCCTTGACCTAAAACGAGAACGAAGTCGTTAGCTTTGCCACCTTCAAATTCTTCACCATCAACTTTACCAATAAAATCTAACGTTACACGATGTTGCTCTGCAGCTGCCTGCTCAGTTGCTTTCCATGTACCTTGTTGTTTACGTAAAGTTTCAATCATGGTTTCAACGTCAGCATCTTCAACTGTTGCAACAGGTTTTTCAACTTCAATTTTATCTAAATTTTTAACTTCAATTTCAGGATAAACTTCAAATTCAACAGTGTAAGTATAATCTTCACCATCTTTATACTGCGTCGGTGTATATGTTGGAGCTCCGGCTGGATTGAGTTTCTCTTTAATAATCGCATCCACAAAGTTTTTTTGCATTAAATCACTTAATGCTTCTTGTAAAATAGAAGCCCCATAACGTTGTTCAACGAGTTTTAAAGGTACTTTTCCTTTACGGAAACCATCAATACGTACTTTTTTTGCAGTATCAATGAGTTCTTTATTAATAGCTTTTTTTATTTCATCAGCTTTAATCGTGATTGACAAACGTCGACTTAAACCTTGAGTTGTTTCTACCGAAACTTGCATCTTTATACCTCGGAATTATTGAATATATTTTGCTCATAAATACATTAAACGTGATAATTGAGCTTTAAAAATTTATAAATAGGCAGGCATTATACCGACCGAAACCGTCTACGTCGAGCTATTTAATAGTTTCTTCTCAAGCGATTTCAAGCGTTTATTCATTTCGTCAATATGTAAAACTAATGAAGCTGTTTTTCGCCAGACTTTGTTTTCCTGCAATGGAATTCCTGACGAATAGACACCCGGCTTCGTGATAGGACGCATTACCATTCCCATACCGGTAACAGTAACTTGATCGCAAATTTCCATATGCCCGTTTATTACACTTGCTCCACCAATTAAACAATGACGACCTACTGTTAGGCTTCCTGCCATGATAACACCACCCGCTATTGCGGTATGATCACCAATAATGTCATTGTGTGCAATTTGACATTGATTATCAATGATAACACCATTTCCAATAATAGTATCATCAAGTGCGCCACGATCTATAGTGGTCGATGCCCCAATCTCAACATTATTGCCTATAACAACTCGCCCTAATTGAGGGATTTTAATCCATACCCCTTTATCATTAGCATAACCAAATCCATCTGCGCCAATGACAGTTCCTGATTGAACTAAACAATTATCGCCAATAATACAATTGTGATATACAGACACATTAGCCCATAATTTTGTACCAGCACCTATTGTTGTATTTTTACCAACAAAACAACCTGCGCCTATAATACAATTATCACCTAATTTTACCCCACTTTCGATAACGGCATTCGCTCCAATAGAGACATTTGAACCTAATTGAGCTGTTTCATCAATAACAGCTGATGGTGCAATATCTTTTGCCGGTACCGGTGTAGTATCAAGAAACTGAGCTAATTTCGCATAAGCAAGATAAGGATTGTTTACTATCAGTGCTGCTCCTTGCCAATATTCCAAACACTCTTCGGTCATTACGACAGCTGATGCTTTACAATTTGATAAGTTATCTTTTAATTTTTTATCAGCCAAAAAAGTGATCTGTCCTGATACTGCACTTTTCATTGATGCTAAACCGGTGATAGTTAAATCACCATCACCGTGTAATTTCGCATCAAGATGCTTTGCTAGTTGCTCTAAACGACAAGCTAACATTAATTTTTGACCTTTTCCAATACTTTTTCAGTAATATCAACGGCATCAGAAGCAGACAATGCAGCTTCAGCTTTTAAAATAAGATCGTATTTTTCAGTTGCTACGATACTTTTAACTGCTTCTTGAATTTTGACTAATAATTTTTCAGCTTCTTCTGTTTCACGTTTACGGTATTCAATAGAAAATGCTTTCGCTTTACTTTCAAAATCAGAAATTATTTTATTTAATTTGTTTTTTTCAGATGCAGAAAGTGTTGGTCCTTCTTTTTTTAGACGAGCATTCGCATCTTTAGCTTTGGTTTCTAACTCCTGCATTGATTTAATTTTTGAATCAAATTCTTTATCTAAAGCCTTACCTACAGTTTCACGTTGAGGCATACGTTGTAGTACAGACATAACATCTATAACACCAATTTTTACTTCTGCACTTGCCATACCTGAAAACAGTATTACTGCACTAAGACCAATAATCGAAATAATTTTTTTCACTTTTTTCACCTTGTGTTTTACGTTATCATAACATGTTATTACCATGTTGAACCTATATTAAATTGGAATTGTTGTGAGGAATCACCATCATACTTCTTAATTGGTACAGCATAAGAAAAGACTAATGGTCCTAACGGAGACATCCACTGGACAGCAAAACCAACAGATACTCGAATATCAGAGAAAGAACTGTAATCAGGAATGTTATGTCCTTTTAAATCCCACTCAGTATCCCAAACAGTACCCGCATCAACAAATAAAGATGTTCGAATACTATCTGAATATTTTTCACCAACAAAAGGAGTTGGTACAATTAATTCCGCGCTCGCAAATGCTAGTGCATTACCACCAACGGAATCTTTCGATTCTGTACATCCAGCTGTATTACTCAAATCAGTACAATAGTCTTTATTAAAATATACTGCTTTAGGACCAACCGTATTTGATTTAAATCCTCTTAGGATTGAAGAACCGCCGGCATAGAAGTTTTCATAAAATGGTAATTCTTTTCCACCAAAACCGCTTCCATAACCTAATCGACCTCGAGTTAAGAACACCCAATTATGATCATTATCGATTGGTAGATAGTATGAAGCATCAGCTACCACTTTATAGAATCGATTCTCAAATATTGGCGCTGTGATTTTGGCATTTGCGTTTAATTTCAAACCTTCAGTAGGAAAGTAACCACGATCAAGCGAGTTATAGGTCCAATTCGCATTCAATAATAAATCATTGGTATTATAAGTCATTGAGTTTTTATTTTTGGTTTTTTCACCCATTGAGTCAAAATAACGCCACATTCCATATTGAGGTCGCATATCTGATAATTTACGATTTGCAAATTCAGTCCCAAAGCGAACAAAGTTATTTTCACTAATTGGGAACCCTAAATTTGCCGCTGCGCCCCATACTTTACTTGAATAGACAGATTCATCGTCATCACTATCTGCTTTATAGGTATTATAATAGACGCTTCCACCTAAACTAACACCATCAATAGTAAAATATGGATTTACAATCGATATTGAAGCGGTTTTATCTGTATCGGTAGTATTGATATCAAATGAAACACTATTACCAGTACCTAACCAGTTATCTTGAGAGATACCAGCATTGAAACTAATACCACTATCAGAACCAATACCTATACCAAGTTTAATACTACCTGTATTACGTTCAGCAACTTTATAAGTCACATCTACCTGATCATCAATTCCTGGAACACGCTGCGTTTCAACTTCAACTGTCTCAAAAAAACCTAATCGATTTAAACGATCTTTTCCTAATTCAACTAATCCATTACTTAGCCAAGCACCTTCCATTTGACGAAGTTCACGACGAACAACACCTTCACTGGTTACCGAATTTCCTTCAATGTTGATATTACGGACATAATAACGTTGTCCAACATCAACTATAACATTCAATTTTACTGTGTGTGCTTTATCATCCATTTCAGGTTGAACAGAGACTTTTGGATAAGCATAACCAAAATTAGCGAGAAGTTGTTTAATTTTATCTTCAATTTCTGTCACTTTTTTGCCACTATAAAGTTCACCAATAGCGACTCGCTCATTAGCTATTTGAGTAATAGCGTCTTTATGTCCAGCAAAATTACCTATAAAGTCTAAGTCAGAGAGTTTATATTGATCACCTTCGTGAATATTGATGGTAACGTAGATACCTTTTTTATCCGGCGTTAAACTTACTTGCGTTGATTCAATATTAAACCGTGCATAACCACGATTTAAGTAAAAGCTTTGTAATTCATCTAAATCAGAAGCTAACTTTTGTTTTTGGTATTTGCGATCACCAAAAAAGTTCCACCACGGCACATGATCACGCAACGAAAAACGAGAAACAAGTTCTTCAGAAGAAAAAGCATTAGCACCCACGATGTTAATTTGGTCGATTAAAGCTGATTTACCTTCAGCCACAACCAGTTTTAGGTCAACTCGATTGCGAGATAATGGCGTTACAACCGCTTTAATGCGTGCATTGTACTTACCAACACTATAATAAAAATCCTCTAGCCCCTTTTCCATCGCAGAAAGCATGGTTCGATCAAGCGCATCACCTTCTCGAATTCCTGAACTATCAAGGTTCTTTTTGAGCATTTCATCTTTGATGGATTTATTACCAGAAAAGCTGATGCTTGCAATTGTTGGACGTTCTTCGACACTGATAATTAAAACATCACCATCACGAGATACAGTGACATTGTCAAAATTACCACTAGCATAAAGCGATTTGATAATATGTCCTACATCAGATTCACTGATATAATCCCCTTCTTGAACGGGTGTTTCAAGTAATGCTGCACCTAAAGTTACGCGTTGCAAACCTTCAAATCTGATGCCTTTAACCACGAATTCATCAACACAAAATGCATTGGAACTGTATACTGCTGTTGTACTAAACAGCAAAGATGCTATAAGTAATTTATTTATTTTTTTCATTGTAAATGTTTATAACCTCATTCCATCACAATCGTAAAACATCATTAAATAGTGCAATTCCCATTATTACAATTAATAAAACAAATCCAAGACGATAAAATCTTTCTTTTGCTTTATCTGATAAGCTTTTACCTGTTATTTTTTCAAAAAATAAAAAAATAAGGTGACCGCCATCTAACATTGGTAATGGAACAAGATTGATTACACCTAAGCTTATACTGATAAATGCTAGAAAATATAAGTAAGGCGTAAAACCATAACTTGCTGTTTGCCCTGCGCTTTTTGCTATTGTTATTGGTCCAGATAAATTATTAAGACCAATAACACCTGTTACCAACTGATAAAAAGAACGAACCGTTAACTGAGTAGTTAACAACGTCTGCTCTAATCCTTTGCTAAATCCTGCTAAAAATCCATACTGCTTAATGATGGCTTCCGAAGTAGGATATAACCCAGCGATACCTTCTCCATTAGCCTGAATTACCGGCTTAAGTTCCAAGTAAAGGTATTGATTATTACGCTCAACTTTTAATCTTATTTGATTACCTTTTTTTATTATAGCGGAAAAATCATTCCAATCTACAAATGGGTGATTATTATAACTTATTATTTTATCACCAACCTGCAATCCTGCTTTTTCTGCCGCAGAATTAGGTACAATTTTACTCATAATTGGATAAATTTCCAGTGTTTTAGGTATAAAACCAAAGGTCTTTATCGCAGATTCTTTTTCAATATCAAAACGCCAATGACTGATATCAACGTTTTTTGAAACTTCTTTTGAGTTATTATAACCATTATTATCGATATAAGTTAATGTAACATTTTTCTGACCAAGAACAGAAATTAATGCTAAATTTACATCATTCCAACTTTCTATGCTAATTTGATTAATCTTTTTTAACTCAGCGCCTGACGGTATATTAACAGTCGACATTGGGGTATTGGGTATCGAACCACCGATTTTAACCGGATAGGTTACTACTCCAAGCATAAAAATAATCCAATAAAGAATAAGCGCTAATATAAAATTGGCAAAGGGACCTGCAAATATAATTGCGGCACGTTGCCAAATTTTCTTCCTATTAAAAGCTTTCTTTTCTTCGTCTGCTGTTAATTTTTTGGTACTTTCATCAAGCATTTTAACATAACCGCCAAGTGGAATCATAGCTATGACTAATTCTGTTCCACTCGAAAACTTATGCGACCAAATTTTTTTACCAAAACCAATTGAAAAACATTCAACATGTACACCGCATAATCGAGCGACGAAAAAATGCCCAAATTCGTGTACAGTAACTAATATACTGATTGTAATGATAAATAACAACAGTGACCAAAGCAAAATCTATAACCTTTTTATAATAAATGCAAAGATAATGTCGCGAAAATAGGAACAGCTGCTGTTAAACTATCGATTCGATCCAAAACACCACCATGCCCTGGAATCAAGTTTCCACTATCTTTTATTCCTGCTTCACGTTTAAACATACTTTCTGTTAGATCACCTAATGCTGACACAAATATAGCAAATAGAGAACTAATAATAAATGTTGTAAAACTTATTGTAAAAAAATTCGTTGCATAAATGATTAAGCTAATCACTACAGCAACAATTACGCCACCTAAAAAACCCTCTAATGTTTTTCCTGGTGAAACTTTTGGGGATAATTTATGTTTACCTAAACTTCTACCAACAAAATACGCACCGGTATCTGTTGCCCACACTAAAACAAAAACATACAGAAGCAAAAATGCTCCGGTATAAGAATTGGTTGGATAATTAATTGCCCTAAGTTGAATCATTCCGATAAAAAAAGGAATTAAAGTGAAAAAAGCAAAAAGCAATTTTGCAATAAAAGAATTACGCCAATATTTTGCACTATTAGGATAACTCAACACTAAAATCAGTGCTAATAACCACCAAACGATTGATAGTGACATGATTGAAATATAAATTTTTGATTTTAGCTCGATGGGAAAAGGTAAAAAATAAAGAATACCCAGAAAAACAACCACCCCTAAAGCAAAAAGCAGTTTAGATTGCTTTTTGGTAAGAGCTAAAAATTGTGCCCATTCAAAAGCAGCAAGACCACAAATTAATATAATAATATAAACAAAAATGGAAAACGGTGCATAAAATAGTGCCACAACAACTAAAGGTAAAAGTATAATGGCAGCAAGTATTCTTTGAATTAACATGTTAGTTCCTCAGTTAAAACAGCACCAAAACGACGCTCTCTCTGATTAAATTCATTAATTGCATTATCAAATTGTGTTTGATTAAAATCAGGCCAAAAAGTATCAGTAAAATAGAACTCAGCATAAGCAATCTGCCACAATAAAAAATTACTTATTCGATATTCTCCACCGGTACGAATAACTAAATCAACATCAGGAAACTCTCCCATGCTCATTTCTGCTCCTATCCTTTCTTCGGTAATTTCATCTAACCTCAACTCTCCATTTTTAACTTTTTGGGTTATTTTATGAACAGATTGCATTATATCCCAGCGTCCACCATAATTGGCTGCAATATTTAAGATTAAACCTGAATTATCTTTGGTCAAAGTTTCTGCTTTGAAAATCATTGATTGAAGTTGATCATTAAAACGTGTTACATCACCAATAATATTTAAACGGATATTATTTTTATGCAAATTTTTAGTTTCTCGATTCAATGCATAAATAAACAACGAAATTAGCGCTGAGACTTCACTTGATGAACGCTTCCAGTTTTCACTGCTGAAAGCGTATAACGTAAGGACTTTTATGCCTATACTTGCTGCGTAAGAAACTATTTCACGCACCGCTTTAAGACCAGCTCGGTGACCAAAAGCTCGTAATTGTTTTCGTTGTTGTGCCCAGCGACCATTTCCATCCATAATTATAGCCACATGACTTGGAATACATCTTTCTTTTGTCACGTTATATCTCGCATAATCTTAATCATTTTATGAATTAAACTAAATACTTTTGCCATTTTTCTAATCAACGTGTTCCATATACAACAATTGTTTTACCATGTGCGGAAATGAGATGCTGATCTTCAAGCATTTTTAAAATACGCCCTACTGTTTCACGTGAGCAACCAACAATTTGACCTATTTCTTGACGAGTAATTTTGATTTGCATACCATCAGGATGTGTCATCGCATCAGGTTGTTTAGCCAAATTCAATAATGTTTGCGCAATACGACCGGCAACATCTAAAAAAGCTAAATTACTGACTTTCTCAGAAGTCACTTGTAATCGACTTGCCATTTGACTTGCCAGTCGCATTAAAATATCGGGATTGACTTGGACAAGTTGCTTAAATTTTTTATACGATATTTCTGCAACTTCACAACTTGTTTTTGCTTTCACCCAAGCACTTCGTTCGGTTCCTTCTTCAAAAAGGCCTAATTCGCCTAAAAATTGACCTTGATTTAAATAAGACAAAATCATCTCATTGCCTTCATCATCTTTTATTAAAACGGCGACTGAACCTTTAACAATATAATAGAGAGTTTCTGCTTTTTCACCTTGGTGGATTAAGGTACTTTTTGCTGGATATTTATGAATATGGCAGTGAGACAAAAACCATTCTAACGTTGTATCCGATTGTGGTTTACCAATAATCATTCAGTCCTCTCTATACTATTTTACAATTTACAACTTGTACACTATAACAAAATTACACAATAAATTATATACTCACAATGAAGATAATCCGCATTTTATTATGGATAAATCTTTGTTATATCACTTATTATCTCTATAATATCAGGACTAAATATTTAAGTTTGATTTTTACACGATTTTTGGAAGATAACGATGAAAAATGGATTGGAAAAACTCTCTTTTTTTAAACTACCTTTTGTTCTCGCACTATCATATGTATTTTTTTCACTGATGATATTTTTATATCAAATTGGTTATAGTTATCACATTGAATTCATTATTAAAAATCATTTCACTTATTTTGTTTTCATAAAATCGATTATAATCCTCCCCTATTTTTTATTCATATTAGCGATTTCAGCTATTACACTTTATAAAATCAATATTCATAACTTTTCACAATTTAATATTATCCTTGTTTGTTTAATCGGATTACTTATCAGTATAGTTCACTATTTTATAAGCTTCGATATACAATGGATTATGTTTGAAACAGATTATGATATTTGGGTAGGCCTTTTCTTTCGAATAGTTCAAGAATGTATAATCTATTGTATTATAGGCTTATTTACCTATTATTTATTAAAAAATATGAAAAATATTTTTAATAAAAATTATCAACCTTTTAGGATTGACAGTCAAAACAGTACCAAAATCCATCGTAATTTATTTATTATCTTTTTCTTCGCTATTCTGATTCAACTCTATTTCTTTATGATTCCAAAGGATACCAATTATTTGCAATCAGACATATCACTTGTATTTTATATAGTAGTAATATTATACATTATTATAAGTACGCCTATTCCTATTTTGATGTTAAAAAATCGCTTCACAAAAACAAGTAATCAGCTTCAAGCAAAACTGATAATTAAATTAGCTTTTTTAGCAAATTTCTTGTTGTTAATTATAAGTCTTTGCTTCTCTCCAATATTTTTTGACATTTTAGTTAAAACTATATTTGGAAATCAAAGATATTGGCTATTGCTCCTTCTAATTTTGATGATTCAATCATTCTTGTGGGGAGTTACTTTAAGAATTCTAACAGGTAAAAAAATGGATTAGTGAATCTAATTTAAACACCGATTAAAACTTTTAAGAATTAATTAGTTGCAAAATATATTGTCTTAATTTTAATTATCATTCAATAAACGTTGTGACAAATAGAGGTCATTGTAAGCAATATCAATGACCAATGAAATAACGATAACATCAAAAATGCTATGATTGTTCTATGATTCGCTTTAAATGTTCGGAAATCTCTTTTTGGGTTTTTAGTGTCCTAATCTGACTAAGTAAGTCTGATGCTGGCGCATAGTATTGCCGAAAATAAGCAAGCCACTGTTTAATGCGAGCTGAGTGATATAACGGTTTTACATCCTCTATCGTCGTGGTTGCGTAACGCATTAATATATTTAATACGTTTTTCCAGCTTAAAGGCGCTTCATTAAAACGTAGCATATTCGCTAAATTTGGTATAGTTAATATTCCACGACCTAGCATAATATCGCTTGTTTGGCTTTGTCTTACACAATCTTGCGCATGTTGTTTAGAAAAAATCTCGCCATTAGCTATGATCGGAATATTGACCCGTTGCTTTATATTTCCAATTGTTTGCCAATCAATTTTATCGGCTTTATAACCATCCGCTTTTGTTCGACCATGGATAACCAACTCATTTGCGCCAGCAAGTGCAATGGCGTCAGCAATTTCATAACAATAAGATTTATCTGCCCAACCTAAACGAATCTTAACGGATAATATTTCGGATGTTCCCATTGCCTGTCTGACTTGCTTAACAATATTGAAGATTTGATCTGGATATTGCAATAGATATGCGCCACCATGACTACCAACAACGGTTTTAGCTGGACAACCAAAATTAATATCTACCCCATACGAGCCTAATTCAATTGCTTTAACGGCATTTTCTGCCATCCATTCGGGTGATTGTCCAAGAATCTGCACACGAACTGGAGTACCGGATGCCGTTTTGCCGCCATGATGCAGCTCGGGACAAAGTCGATAAAAAGTTCGATTGGATAATTTATGATGAGTAATGCGCACAAACTCGGTCACACAGTAATCCAATGCGTTTATTTCAGTCAAAATTTGCCGGACATGATAATCAAGTACCCCTTCCATTGGCGCTAAAATAATACGATCGATGTTCATTGTGTTACCTATATTTTATGACTGTTTCCACAAACCTGACAATCTGGCTGTTTCGACAAAGATACGTGATTAAAATGCATACTTTTTGCATCAATCATCAGTACACGACCAACCAAAGGTTGACCATAATCAGTCAAAACTTTAATTGCCTCTAATGCCTGCATGGAACCAAACATGCCAACTAAAGGCGCCATTACCCCCGCTTCAACACAAGTCAGTTGATCTTGCCCAAACAATCGACTTAAACAGTGATAACAAGGCTCATTTGCTTGATAAGTAAAAGTCGTTAATATGCCTTCCATTCGAATTGCAGCACCTGACACTAACGGTTTTTTTACTTGGAAACAGCAGCGGTTTATCTGTTCTCTCGAAGATAAATTATCGGTACAATCAATGACAAGATTATGTTGTTTTATAAGAGAAGTTAACGAAACATCATCAAGTTTCTGATTAATAGTATCGATTTTAATGTCAGCATTCATTTTAATTAATGTTTGTTTCGCCACATCTACTTTCAGCTGGTTAATTTCTTGATTAGTATATAAAATTTGTCGATTCAAATTGGATTCTGATACGGTATCAAAATCAACTAGCGTCAATTTTCCTATACCTGCACGACTCAAATAAAGCGAAGCTGCGCACCCTAAACCGCCTAGCCCGATGATCAATACCGCACTATTTTTTAACATTTGCTGTTTATCGATATCAAAGCCTAGTAAGGAAATTTGCCTGTCATAACGAAGTAATTCTTGATCGGTTAGTGCTAGCATAGGGAATCATCATCGTGATTAATCATAAAGAATCTATTATAGCAGAAACTTGGCACAGCATTGTGCCAAGTCATAAACATTATTTATCAAAACTCGCTAAGAAGCTTAAATACTCGTCTTTGGTCATCAGTGGTTTATAGTTTGATAATAATGTTTGAGCTGGTTTTGCGTCATCATACAGCAAATCGATAATGGTACATGCCATCATTTGAGCAGGACGAATATAAGCCATCTCTTCATCGAATACCGTATAATCTTTCCCATGTAACACACCTCTAACGGATCCTATCCACGGATGACTAACAGGCATGATATGCGATAAATCGCCCGTATCTGTGCTACCGGTCATATGCGGTGCAACCGACACATTTTCCTCGCCAATTAACGCTTCAGCATTTGCTTTCAAAAATGCATTTAAGGTTGGATTATTTTGCAATGGGAGATAACCCGGTAAATCTTTAATTTCACAAGTTGCCCCTACAGCCATTGCCCCAGCATTTAATGCCTGATTAATTCGTTCATTAGCATCAATCATTGCCGGAACATTACCCGCTCGAACATAGCTTTCCATTCTGACATCACTTGGTACAACATTTACCAAATCACCGCCTTGGGTAATGATTGGATGAAAACGAATATAATCTTTTTCCTGAAACGTTTCACGTATAGCATGAACGCCCATCATCCCCATCATTGCTGCATTTAACGCATTAACACCAGCATGAGGAGCCGCCGCCGCATGTGCAGCTTCACCTTTGTACTTGATTAATTTACCGATAAATCCATTACTTGTGGTTGAAATCTCAATAAATCCGTCTTGGCGATCGTTTGGTACGCTGGTTAAATGAATTTGAAGTGCCATATCCACATCATCAAATTCACCCCGTGAAATAAGTTCGGGTTTACCGCCAATATACTTAATTTTACCTTCTTCAATCAGACGATTACGATAAGTAATTTCAACGTATTCTTCGGCAGGTACTGCAAAAGGAACGACATCACCGGCTAAAAATTGCATCGCTCCAGAATCGATTAATCCCATGGTGACGGCCATCATATTCGCTATTTGAGCATTATGACCACAGCAGTGGGCAGCGCCAGAGGTTTCATCGGCTGCAGGATGGTCAGCACAGATAATGGCATCAAGCTCACCAATAATTGCGACACTGCATTGGCTCCCTTTTCCACCTTTTAAGCGCCCTTTCACCCCTGTTAACGCCAATTTATTTTTATAGGGTACACCAAGATTTTCAAAAGCTTCTTCAACTTTTTTTGCGGTTTTGTGTTCTTTATAGCCCAGTTCAGGTTCAGCCCAAATTGCCTCAGCAATCGCTTTTATATCCGCTTTACGATTAGCAATAGCACTGCAAACTTGTCTTTTTAGTTCTTCTTTTGTCATACATTAAATCCTACCTAATATTAAATCACACCTTCCCACTTTAAGGTAATTTGGGCAATGATGGCGGCAAAAAGGAAAGTACCTGAAAACACCGCTAATGAAACGGGAATGATTCGCCAAGAGATACTTTTGAATAAAGCAAGATCTTTACCAATGGCTAATCCCGCGTAAGCAAGCACTGGCGTACAAACAGCAAGTAAAGAGACATTGTCAGTTATCGCAACAACTTGCTCATGAAATGGAAATATTGGTGAAGAAGCCACAGCCGCCACGACTGACACCCACAAAATAACAGGAAGTTTATTGAATACTGGCACTTTGCTTATAAAAAAACCAATAACCGATATTGCAACAAGCACAGCTAAAGCTTGTAATGACAGCATAAAATCAACATGATAACCGACTGTATTGCCAGCAGCCATGATAATTGCGACTAAAATCAATAAAAAAACCGTTTCGAAAATCTTCATGACAGTGAACTCCTTTTACTACTTTGGAAACGAGCAAAAACATTATAGAGAAAAGAAGCAAACGGTAGTGAGAATAATGTATAAATATAAATACCAACTATACTAGACATTAAATTAGCCGTTGTTGCATAAGCTTTGATGTCACTCGCCATATTAGGATAAAGGTCACTTATCGGCGCAAGTGATGCCGCCATCATACTACCACTACCAACCCCTGCCCCCATGGCTAATGCATAAGGATGAAGAACGTCTAATTTTGCCATTATACTAGCAAGAATACTCATCCAAATCGCCCCATAGAGCGTACCACAAACATACATTGCCATGACACCACGACCTTCGGGCGAATCCAGTCCATATTTATCAGCTACAATGGCAATATTGGGTTCACGTGCAACAGAATAGGTTGCTCCGACCGCTTCACGCTTCATTCCTAACATCATTGCCAACGGTAAACCGAGTAAAATGGTCCCTGCAAAATGCCCTAATTCTTGGAAAATCAATGCCAACTTAGCATCATGCAAAATCATATCAATTTTAGGCCCCACCGCAACGCCTAATTTGGCAATCAGTAACATTAACGTCACAATCATCACCGAACTCGCATGAAGCATATTTTTATGTTTTAAGATTTTTAATTTAGGAAGACTGATAAGACCACCAATAATCATGGCAAATAGCATAGGATACAACATGATAATCCAGATAGACTGCCTACCAACAAACTCACATACTAAAACAACTATCAGCGCAAGCAAATGCACTCTATAGTCTTTTAAAATTTCCATCCTTTCACGCCTCTTTACATAAATTTCCGGTCAATAAAACTATCCATGACAACTATTATCATAATAATTATTATTTTGCACAGCTAATATACATAACCCAGATTACTTGCGTCAACACGCATCTACCATTAAATACACATAACCAACCAATATATTTCAATGACGCAAAAATAATTAAAGAATAAATCTCAACAAATGCCTTTATAAGGACACTATTTGATTTATAATACCTCATATTTTTTTATAAGTTTGGTATTTAAACAGGATATTTTATGCGTTCAATTTATTGTGGTCATTTAACAGCATCTCATATTAATCAAGAAGTCACATTATGCGGTTGGGTCAATAAGCGTCGAGATTTTGGCGGTATGATATTTATTGATATGCGTGATCGCGAAGGGATTGTCCAAGTATTTTTTGATCCTGAATATCAACAAGCTTATCAACTTGCCAGTGAACTTCGTAATGAATTTTGCATTCAAATTAAAGGTAAAGTGAGAGCGAGACCAGAAGGACAAGCGAATAAAGATATGGCTACAGGTGAAGTTGAAATCTTAGCCACTGAGCTGACAATTTTCAATCGCAGTGATGTGCTGCCACTTGATTTTAACCAAAACAACAGTGAAGAACAGCGTTTAAAATATCGCTATATTGATTTACGTCGTCCTGAAATGACAAACATCTTTAAAACCCGCGCTAAAATTACTGCATTTGTACGTAACTTTATGAATGAGCATGGTTTTCTTGATATTGAAACCCCTATGTTAACCAAAGCTACGCCTGAAGGTGCACGTGATTACCTTGTACCCAGTCGAATTCATAACGGTGAGTTTTATGCACTGCCACAATCACCACAATTATTTAAACAACTATTAATGATGTCTGGTTTTGACCGCTATTATCAAATTGTTAAGTGTTTCCGTGATGAAGATCTACGTGCAGATCGCCAACCAGAATTTACTCAAATTGATGTTGAAACTTCGTTTATGACCGCGGAGCAAGTTCGTGAAGTTATGGAGCAAATGATCCGTGAACTTTGGTTACATGTTAAAAATGTGGATTTAGGTCAATTCCCTATCATGACGTTTGCCGAAGCGATGCGCCGTTATGGTAGCGATAAACCTGATTTACGAAATCCGTTAGAAATAATAGATGTTGCCGATTTAGTAAAAGATGTCAATTTTAACGTATTCTCTACTCCAGCAAATGATCCAAAAGGTCGAGTTGCACTACTTTGCGTACCAAACGGAGCCCAGTTAACCCGTAAACAGTTAGATGATTACACACAATTTATTTCGGTCTATGGCGCTAAAGGTATGGCATGGATTAAAGTCAATGACCGCAATAAAGGTCTTGAAGGGGTACAAAGTCCGGTTGCTAAATTCTTTAATGAAACGCAAATGGAAGCACTATTGAATCGTGCTAATGCCAAAGATGGAGATATTTTATTATTTGGAGCAGATAGTTATAAAGTTGTCAGCGATGCGTTAGGTGCTCTACGATTAAAAGTAGGTAAAGATTTAAATCTGACTGATGAAAATAAGTGGGCGGTGCTTTGGGTAGTGGATTTCCCAATGTTTGAAGAAACGGATGAAGGACTTAGTGCGATGCACCATCCATTTACATCACCAAAAGACATGACTCCGGAACAGCTTAAACAAAATCCTGAAAGCGCGATAGCTAACGCTTATGATATGGTTATTAATGGTTATGAAGTAGGTGGAGGGTCAGTACGTATTCACCGTAGCGAAATGCAACAAGCTGTCTTTTCTATTTTAGGCATTAACGAGCACGATCAACGCGAAAAATTTGGCTTTTTACTTGATGCGCTAAAATATGGTACTCCACCACATGCAGGACTCGCATTTGGTTTGGATAGATTAAGTATGTTATTAACAGGTACCGATAATATCCGAGATGTTATCGCATTTCCAAAAACAACAGCGGCAACCTGTTTAATGACGGATGCTCCAAGCCCAGCAAATCCTAATGCATTAGCAGAGCTTGGCATTGAAGTTAGCAAAAAATAGTGATGTTTTAATGCAAAAATTCAAAAAACCTGAATCTGTATTAGTTGTTATTTACTGTCAAAAAACTTTGCGTTGTCTCATGCTACAACGCAAGGATGATCCCAATTTTTGGCAATCAGTAACAGGTAGCATGGAAGATAACGAATTGCCAATAGAAACAGCCATTCGTGAGGTTTATGAAGAAACAGGTATTGATATTCTGGGTAAAAATCTTAATTTAATCGATACAAACCATACGATTGAATTCAAGATTTTTCCGCAGTTTAGGCACCGATATGCGCCAGAAGTTGAAATAAATAAAGAACATTGGTTTTATTTACCACTTGAAGATGAAATAACTCCAACACTAACTGAACATTTAGCTTATCAATGGTTACCAATAGATGACGCAGCTAAAATTACTGCATCACCAAACAATCAAGAAGCCATCAATAAAATTGGTTGTTGAGGTAAAGTGTAAGGAGTTAAAATGAAGTTAAATCAGTATGTAGCTATATTGTTCAGCTTATTGCTTTTTATACCCAACAGTCAGGCAGAAATAAACTTAAAACAGTGCAAAATTTATAAAATGAACTATATCATCTTTGATGAAAGTGATTCTCAAATTGTTGAAAATATTATTGATCATCAATTATATAATCAACCTGATATACGAGAAAACACTGTCATAAAAATTTTCACTAATGATAATAGTGAGGATAGAAATTATTGGCTTGCTTCTTTTCAATTAAAAGATCAAAATTCTCTATATCTTTTTTATCAAGTTGATGAAAATAAATTTACCAATATAAATCAACAACAATTTGAAACATTATTACCTAAAATTGTTGGATGTAACGCTAATCAAGAAATCCCTATCTATAGTGAAAATTTTTACACTGATTAGTTGATAACAAAATAACTTTAACATTTAGGATGTTAAACTCGCTTTAATCTTTTAAAAAAGCAGTTTAATAGGGAGTAATTATTTTATGAATTTTACCGATTTTCGTGATTTTTTAACTTATCTTGAAGAACAAGGTGAGTTAAAACGAATTACCTATCCTGTTAATCCTTATTTGGAAATGACCGAAATTGCAGATCGCGTGTTGCGTTCCCAAGGCCCTGCCTTATTATTCGAAAACCCTGTAGGTTATGATATGCCGGTGCTCTGTAACTTATTTGGAACAGCGAAGCGTGTTGCAATTGGAATGGGCCAAGAAGACACATCGCAACTTCGTAAAATCGGTGAGTTATTAGCTTTTTTGCGTGAACCAGAACCACCAAAAGGTATTAAACAATTTTTTAATGTATTACCCAAATATAAACAGATACTAAATATGCCAGTAAAACGGCGATCTTCTGCACCTTGCCAAGAACTAATTTTTAAAAATGAAGAGGTTGATTTAACTCGTTTACCTATCATGCACTGTTGGCCTGATGATGTTGCACCACTTCTTTCCTGGGGACTAACCATAACGAAAGGTCCTTATAAAGAAAGACAAAATGTCGGTGTTTATCGCTTACAATTATTAGGTAAGAATAAGTTGATTATGCGCTGGCTATCTCATCGTGGTGGGGCGCTTGATTTTGCAGAATGGCAACAAACACACCCTAATGAAAAATTCCCAGTTAGTGTTGCAATTGGTGCTGATCCAGCAACCATTTTAAGTGCTGTTACACCAGTACCCGATACACTACCAGAATATGCCTTTGCCGGTCTACTACGCAATAGTCGCACTGAAGTGGTAAAATCGCTATCCAATGAATTAGACGTACCGGCATCGGCTGAAATTATTTTAGAAGGCTATATCGATCCGAATGAATTGGCGCCAGAAGGTCCTTATGGCGACCATACTGGTTATTATAATGAGGTCGAAAAATTTGCTGTTTTCACGGTGACGCATTTAACTCGCCGAAAAGATGCGATTTATCATTCTACCTATACGGGTCGTCCACCTGATGAACCGGCCGTAATGGGACTCGCTTTAAATGAAGTCTTTATCCCTATTTTACAAAAACAATTTCCTGAAATTGTCGATTTTTATTTACCGCCAGAAGGATGTTCTTATCGGATTGCGATAGTCACCATAAAAAAACAGTATCCTGGTCATGCTAAACGAGTCATGATGGGCGTTTGGTCTTACTTACGCCAATTTATGTATACCAAATTTGTTATTGTGTGTGATGATGATATCAATGCCCGTGACTGGAAAGATGTTATGTGGGCTATTTCAACGCGTATGGATCCTCATCGTGATACTACATTTATTGATAATACGCCGATTGATTATTTAGATTTTGCTTCGCCTGTTTCAGGGCTTGGCTCAAAAATGGGATTAGATGCGACCAATAAATGGCAAGGTGAAACTCAGCGAGAATGGGGAAAAATCATCAAAAAAGACACAAAAATCGTAGCTTATATTGATGAAATATGGGATAAACTTGGCTTGTAGTTCATCTGAGTGATAAGTTATTCAAAATAACTAATCTCGTAAATTCAAAACGAAATAATAAGTATTGATGTTTTTTATCAAGAACGGCTAATGAAAATAATTAGCAATTTCGACTAAAACAGTGTTTAAATTGAAGGATATCAACTTATTGAAATTTAATTAATTTAATACTATATACGGCTCAAAAGTTACAAAAAACTATAACAGATTTAATTATCATCTATAAATTTATTAGTATATAATTAGTATTAATGTGTTTTTTCAATTTTTTAGAAATAAGGGGTTATAGATGGACAAGGAAAAAACTGCCGCACCATCATTTCAAGATGTATTAGAATATATTCGTTTATCACGTCGTTTAAATAAATTAAAACGTGAAATCTCAGACAATGAGAAAAAAATTCGAGATAATCAAAAACGAGTATTATTACTTGAAAATTTAAGTGATTATATAAAACCAGATATGACTTATGATGAACTTCAAGCGATTATTGCTAATATGAAAAGTGATTATGATGATCGCGTTGACGATTATATTATCAAAAATGCAGAAATTTCAAAAGAACGCCGTGAAATCAGCAACAAAATGCGTAGCTACCGTTCTCACTGATACTCAAATTATTTACTCCCATTGGTTAGTGGGAGTAAATACTATTACAATAACTTAACCACCTGCTAGCTTAACTTTAAAGCCTTTATCTTCTAGCAATGATTTGAGTAAATCGCGTTTATCACCTTGAATTTCAATACAGCCTTCTTTAACTGCACCACCACAACCACAGCGTTTTTTAAGTTCTGCTGCTAATTTTTGCAGTTGGGCATCGTCAAAATCAAATCCTGAAATCACACACACACCTTTGCCTTTCCGTCCTGATGTTTGGCGTTGGATTCGAATAATCCCATCCCCTTTTGGTCGAGATTCTTTTACTTCAACCGATTTAATTCGACCTTGATCGGTTGAATAAACAAGTGGGTTATCAGACATCATTAAATTAACTCTTACTTAAATCAAGGGTTGATAAAATATCTTGTAATGCTGAAGAAGGATCTTCTGCTTGCGTGATTGGACGACCAATAACGAGATAATCGGAACCAGCCGCTTGCGCACGTTGTGGTGTCATAATTCGACGCTGATCATCTGGATTAGAACCGGCGGGTCTTATACCAGGCGTCACTAGCTTGAAATCACTTCCTAAGCGAGTTCTAAAACTTTGCACTTCTTTAGCTGAACAAACTACACCATCAAGCCCACAATTTTTGGCTAACAAAGCTAATTTAGTGGCTTGTTCCAAAGGCGATACATGAATTCCAATTTCTTGAAGATCCACCGCCTCCATACTGGTTAAAACAGTTACCGCAATTAAAAGAGGCGCATCTTTACCATATGGATAGAGTGCATCTTTAGCCGCTTCCATCATCCGAGCGCCACCACTAGCATGAACATTGGTCATCCAAACACCTAAATCAGCCGCTGCGTTAATAGCTTTAGCTACAGTATTTGGAATATCATGAAATTTAAGATCCAAAAAAACATCGAAGCCTTTATTCATAATCTGTTTAATAAAATCGGGGCCGGCATGCGTAAAAAGTTCTTTGCCAATTTTCAAACGACAATCGTTTGGCTCAACACGATCAATAAAATTCCATGCTGATTTAACATCAGCAAAATCAACAGCAACGATAATAGGTGAAGACATAACAGATTTATTCCTTTTATTAATAACTAATCGCTATTTTTTTTAACAAACTCATTTAAATCATTATAAAAGATTTTGGCACTTTCTTTATAGCCTTGCAAGGTTTGATGTACTAAATCTTGTCGAGCAAGCCCCTGCTTTTGCCAACTTATCACTGACTTTTTTCCACCCATTGCTGCTTGCCAATCCCAAAATAGCGTCTTTTCTGATTTTGCAACTTGTTGTTGAATATGCTTAACTAAGTTATAGGATTTAGGTATTTCATTTTCATTGATCATCGTATCTGGTGGTGAGATCAATAAAATTGAAACTTTAGGCAATAACTTCCTAATTTTACGAATATTATTTACTAAATTAGTACGATATTCATTAGCATCAAGTGTTTCATCAAAACTTTCATTCGTACCATATTCTAAAATCACCAAATCAACCTGAGAGGAAGACAACTCTTTATACCAATTTGGGCTCCATTTTTGCCATATTGTCTGCTTCGCCCCATTAGAGCCAATTGCCGAAACAGTCACTCCAGATTTTTTTTCACGTGTTAACCAAACCCCTCCGATTTCTGTATTTTCTTTTCCATTTATCACAATTGGAAGGTGGGATTTAAATGATGTAGTTTGCCAGACATCTTTTTTTGATACTGCACTATAATTAATTTTTCTTTTATTAGCATCAAGAATATTAAAAGGATTAGTCATATCTTCTAATATTTTAAAACTTATTTTCATTTGCCAAATTTGATTATCTTGTATTTTTGGCGTAATTTGAATTGTCGCGGTATCCTTTATTGGTTTAGCAATAAATCCACCCATAGGGAAATCAATATTACTTAATACTCGGCTACTTAATACTTCCCAATGTTTGCTATTCCAATTCACCCCTATATGATTTTGCCCTTTGATTGCAATAGGTGTAATCCAACCAATACCTGCATCACCATATTTTTTTTGCATTAACGTTCTAAATTCACCCGTAAAAAAATCCGCCGCTGTATGAGAATCACCAAACTGAATAATATTAATAACTTTATTAGATTTTTTATTTTTTAATAATGATTTTAATTGAGTGGCAAATTGTTTAGCATTTGGATCACCAAAATCAATCACACCAGATGAAGAACTTGGTTTACTTTCAGCTACGCTACAAGCAACTGAGAAACTCACCATAAATATCGAAATAATATATTTAAAAAATCTAATCAATTTGAGTATCCTCTAATTCTTCGATTGTGATTTGTTTCATAATAGCTTCGGCTAAGATTTTTTGACCAGTTGGAGTGAAATGAATACCATCATCAACTCTTACTTTAACTTTTTGTTTCTCAGTCTCAATAAAACTTTTAAATTCATCATAATCGCAACCTAATAATTCATTAGTTTCGAGAAAATGTTGCTGAGCTTTTTCCACTTCTGATTTATATAATTGAGTTAAATAAATCATTCCATCATTTAATTTTGGTTTACGCATGCAAGGAGGAGCTAGCCAGAGAACGTGAACATGGTTTTGTTTAGCAATTTCCAAAATAGATACGATTCGTAAACGATATTGCTCTTCCCACAATTCAGATTTAAATTTTGCGTATTTAGCATATCCCTTTACCGCAAAATCCCAAGGATCATTAGGTCCTAAAAACATCACTAACAATTTAATAGATGGATTTGCAACTAAGCTATCATTGATAGTTTTAGGCCAGTTGAAGGCTTTTGGATAAGCCAGTCCAGTGCTCTGTTTACTTAAATTAATACTTTCTATCTTATATTGTTTAAATAACATTTTTTTAACATATGGTGCAACCCCTTGCATTAAAGAATCCCCAGCAAAAAGCACCCTATCTTTCTGATTTAAGGTTATCAGTGATAACTCATCATTTTCTGAAGTCTTATACACATGCTTTTCAACCGGTTTTTTGGATGCTTTTATGGCAATCTTAGTTGTTTTATTATCTTTTAGGTTGTTATTAGCAAGTATATCATTTGTTATTTTAACCAACTGACTTAATATATCTTGAGAAGACATATTGTGAACAATACTTTTATTATTATTTAAATTCGAAATCTTATCACTCTGATTTACAGGTTTCCGCTCATGTTTTTTTTGAATTGGATTCGTGATGACATTAGGTTCTATTAAATCGTTATCACTAATTATCAAAGCGTTACCTTTTTCATCGACATCGGAATCATCATTATTCATATCTTTAACATTCTGAATAATTGAATTTTTTTCTAAAAGTTTTATTAAATAGTAAAAATCATCATGATACGTCTGCTGACAATAGACTAATATGGACTTATGAAAAATGGTTATTAAACATAAAGCTATAAAAAATAACATCATAACGATATACCAGGTAGGTAGCGTTTTTTCAACTGTAACTGAGATATCTTTATTTGTTTTCATACACTTCTTCAACTTACTTTTTAACCCTATGTTTATATTTTATTAATCTTAACAACGATTATTAAAAATTGGCATAAATAAAATTTGGCATACCTGATGGTGCAAAATAGATAGCTAACCATAATATAAAAATAAATATAAACGGTAAAAATAACTTATTTAATCTTATAAGTAGTGTTGTAAACAACACCGGAAGATGTTTACATTTTGGGTAAATTATATAAATAACGATGATTATTAAAAATGCTTGCCAGTATTGCGACTTTATCGCAAAGTTATGCGTTAATGCTGTTAAATAATCCATGGCATCGGATAAAGTGACACAATAAAAAAATAGCCATGTAAAGCAGACATAATGCCAAGTTATCAATCGGGCAATACAAGAAAAACGTTTTATGAGGTATTCTCGACCTAAGTACCGATCACCCACATTTAACACAACGATACCTATACCGTGGCAAGCTCCCCAAATAACAAAATTAAGACCGGAACCATGCCATAAACCAGATAGTAACATTGCTAATAGCACATTAATTTGCGTACGTATAAATCCCTTGCGATTTCCGCCAAGAGGAATATAAATATAATCACGAATCCAACTTGATAAACTGATATGCCAACGTTCCCAAAATTGCCTTAAATTTAATGATAAATAAGGAAAATTGAAATTTATAGGAAGACGAAAACCTAATAATAACGAAATACCGGTGACTAAGTCAGTATAACCTGAAAAATTTAGATAGATCTGAATTGCATACGCATAAAGCCCAACAAATAAATCCAGACTATTAAATTCGAAGGGATTAGCAAATATTGGTTTAACCCAGTTTTCATTTATTAATTCCCCCAAACAGTAAACCTTAATGATTGAAACAACAATCAACATCAATGCACGATAAGGCTCAATAATTTGACGGGGTTGATTAACTGTAATTTGAGGCAAAAAATCTTTTGCTCGATTGATAGGTCCAGCAATAATACTAGGAAAGAATGATAAAAAAAGCGCAAAATCCCAAAAATTGGCAACGGCGATTTCTCGTTTCCTTATTGAAACTAAATAACTTACTGAATGAAAAGTATAAAAAGAAATACCAATAGGAATCAATACTGAGACTAATGGTATAAGTATGGGAATATTTAAATAATTAAGTAAAGTTTGTAGCTCATGTCTAAAGAAATCAAAATATTTGAATACAGCTAAATTAGCTATTGCAACAATTATTGCTATAATCAACCAAGTTTTGGCATGCTTTAATGATGAAATAAGTATCGAAAATAAGTAAATTATGCAGGTATAAACAAAAAGAATTGTAGCAAACTGCCAACTATAACTGAAAACAATTAAATAACTTGAAATTAACAATAACCAATTTTGAATTTTAGGAAACGCATTTAATCCCCAATATAATGCCAAAAAAGAGATAAAAAAAAGCCCAAATTCAATAGATAAGTAACTCACTACAATCCTTTATACTAAACTTATACTTAAATAAAACTCTGTTAAAAAAATAACACTATTACTGACAAATTAACTCTGATTGAGCTAATACATTATAAACAATCAATTCTTTGTTCAAACCAGTTATTGATATTAATTGGCGTCTGGCGTGCAACCAAAGTTCATAGAGCGAAAAAATCTTTTCATTGCTAAATGTAGCCAATAATCTTATCAAAGGTACTTGATCTCGATTAATAATATATCGTCCTGTTTTTTGTTTAGCTTTTAATGCATCGCTTAATAGCGCACAAAACCAAATAACACGGTCTAAAAAATTTTCATGCTCAAACGTAGCTGCTAGTGACCAATAATCATTTTTAGGAATCACATTGAGTAAGTTTTCACAAAAAATTTTACGCTGCTGCCATCTTTCTGGTTCTATTAAAAACTTTGCAGCTAGTGGTGCATTTTCGCTCAATAATAGCGCAGAAGCAAGTTCATTATCACTATACACCTTATCGTGTTGTTTTTTTAACCAATCTACTGATTGTTCAAGTTTTGGAATCGGCAAAAAATAAGAAAAACAACGACTTTGAATAGTAGGTAATAAATGACTATTATGATCATCACTTAAAATAAAATAGGTATTTGCAGGTGGTTCTTCTAATGTTTTAAGTAATGCATTAGCCGCTGCTTCTGTCATTAATGCTGCATATTTTATCCAAATGACTTTATTGCCACCTTGCTGTGATTTTTCGTAAACTTTCGCTGTCATATTTCGTATCTGGTCGATACCAATCGACTGCTTACCCTGCTCAGGCGTTATTTGATAATAATCAGGGTGGTGATGAGATACAAATAGCTGACAACTATGACATTGCAAACAAGGCATTAAATTCTGTGATGCTTGGCACAATAAACGATTAGCCAATCTTTTAATTAATTTATCCTCTCCACTACCCTGAACATAATTAATTAACAACGCGTGATGAGCACGATTTTGTAATATACTCGTTGCTAATTGCTGATAAGGCATTGTAAGCCAAGGATAGTCATCCCAAATCATGTGTTATTAACCTGTCTTGTTAACCATTTAGTTAAAATTTCTTCAATTTGCTGGGTTACCGCATCAATTGATTGAGCAGCATCAATAGTAATGATAGTAGCATCTTGATTAGCGAGCTCTAAGTAACGTTGACGTATACGTTTAAAAAATGCTAATGATTGTTGTTCAATCCGATCTAATTCTCCACGTGATTTAGCTCGCATTAAGCCAATTTCTGGATCAATATCCAAATATAATGTTAAATCGGGTTTAAAATCCCCTAAAACTTGTTTCTTTAAAGTTTCAATAAAGTGCCTATCAAGCTGGCGCCCTCCGCCTTGGTACGCTTGTGTTGATAAATCGTGGCGATCACCAATAACCCAATTACCTTTGTTTAGTGCAGGTTTAATCACGTTTTCAATAAGTTGAATACGAGCAGCATATAACATCAATAATTCGGCTTTATCGGTTAGTGGTTCATTTTGTAAACCATTTTTAATAATATCACGTAACGCTTCAGCAATCGGTGTACCACCCGGTTCACGAGTAAATTGCAGATCGCAAATATGATGTTGATTCAAAACACGCGCAACAGTATTTATGGCAGTCGTTTTACCGGCGCCTTCCAAACCTTCGATGACAATAAATTTGCCTGCCATACTTATTTCCTAAACTAATTAAGCTGATGAAAGAGTAAACATTGCGCTATTGTACGCTATTTTTACCAATTATTTTAGTTCGTATCGTAAATACCTTGTTAATACTTATCAAATATGAGTACTTTTTGATATATCGACAAAGTAGAACATCCTGTTTACTTATTAGCAATTCGTTTATAACATCGAAATAAATCAAAATAGTTTGATGTTGTCCATTAATAGGAAAATCATTGAGTATATGAACTTTGTATTTATTGCCTTCTAGAAAAGAGATATCGATTGATATTTTTCACTCACTTATCATTTGTTTAATAAACAATTCATAGTAGTATTAATGAGTATTTAAAACTGTGTTGCGAAAGAAAATTAATCTGGAATGCCAAAGAATGAAAAAAATACTCCTACTATTAGTCACATTTATGTCAATAGTAACATTAACCAGTTGTAACAAAACACCTTTAGAAAAGGTTTTAAAAGATGTAAAAAACAATCATCCTAAAACCATAACCTTATCTGATTATACTAATTTTAAATGGGATGAAGTTTGGTTAATCAGTGGCAGTATTGGTGGAAGGTATATCATATTAATGCGAGAAAAAAATATTGATGTCAAAAAAATAAAAATACCTAAATTGAAATATGGAATTGCTCAAGAATTCTCAAATACAGTTGTATATGTATATAATAACAAAGTAGTTTATTACGAATTTCCTCCAGATGCCAGGGATTATGTGGGTTTAGCTTCAGAAGGAGCATTAGCTCTTTTAGATTTTAAACTAGAAAGAGGGCAGATTATAGTTGTTTCCAGTAATAATTCTGTATGTGAAGTAAAAGATGGAGATTTAGTTCCCATTAAGCCGATTAAAATCTATGAAAACATGGATGAAAAATTGAAATAAACCGATAATGAATTATCAGACAAAGTGTTAGATTATTATCATGAACATGGCTTATGGGAGGCTAGAAAAACAGAAGAAGGAAAATATCTAGCAGTACAAACTAAATTGCCTAATAAACAATACGATGAACTCAAACAAGCAGTCAACCTAATGAATCGCTATGGCTATTATTTAGAAAATGCTTGGGATGAAAAATTGAAAAAACTAGGTGTTAGTGAAGAAAATATAGCATGGTTTAAAAGCATTCCTAAAGCAAAAGAGCATTAAATAATGAAAAAAATCATACTATTGTTACTTGTGTGTTTATTTCTAACCAATTGTAACAAAACACCTTTAGAAAAGGTTTTAAAAGATGTAAAAAACAATCATCCTAAAACCATAACCTTATCTGATTATACTAATTTTAAATGGGATGAAGCATGGTTAATCTATGGAAATGTTGGCGTAAGTTATTTAAACTTCATGAGAGATCAAAATATTAATGTGGAAAGAATAGATGATACCATCAAAATGTGGAAGGAATTTTCAAATACTATAGTGTACATATATAATAAAAAAGTTGTTTATTACGAATTCCCTCCGGATAATAGGAGCGGCGAGATTTTTGGTTTTGCCGAGCCATTTTCACTTTTAGATTTTAATTTAGAAAGAGGACAAATTATAGTTCTTTCAAGTAATAATTCTGAGTGTGAAGTAAAAGGCAAAACATTAATCCCCATTAAGCCAATTAAGATCTATGAAAATATGGATAAAAAACTGAAATAAACTGCCAACAAATTGTTTTAAACAATTTAGGGGTTAAACAAGAAGACATAGTCTGGTTTATGGCCATACCTAAAGCAAAAAAATATTAAGAAATTAGAAATGAATAAAATAATAATACTATTAGTGATAACATTCATATCAATAGTAACATTAACCAGTTGCAATAGTAAAAGACCTTTAGAAAAAGCATTAAAAGATATAGAAGAAAATCACCCTCAAACCATAACACTCTCTGATTATACTAATTTTAAATGGGATGAAGTTTGGTTAATCAGTGGCAGTATTAGTGGACTTTATATTACATTAATGCGGGAACAAAATATTGATGTCAAAAAAGTAGAATTTTCTGATGAGAATCCTGACTTTGGAATAGCTCAACATCTTTCTAATACAGTTGTATACGTATATAATAAAAAAGTTGTCTATTACGAATTTCCTCCGGATAACAGGGATAGGGAGTTTTCTCTTTTAGGTTTTGTAGAACCATATGCACTTTTAGATTTTAACTTAGAAAGAGGACAGATAATAGTTGTCTCCAGTAATAATTCTGAGTTTGAAGTAAAAGGCAAAACATTACTCCCCATTAAGCCAATTAAGATCTATGAAAAGATGGATGAAAAATTGAAATGATCCCTAATGCATTAACGATTCTAGATATTCTGATAATTTCAAATTCCATAAATTTTACAAATTGAGTTTTTATGATATAGATAGTGGTTTATCCCTGTGTATACAGGGAACTCGGTTTAATTTTTGTAGTGAGCGAATTCGTGGGCGGTTTATCCCTGTGTATACAGGGAACTCATTAACTAAAAGCGGACAAGATTTAGGGACGGCGGTTTATCCCTGTGTATACAGGGAACTCTTTTAAATCGCTCCTGAGCGCATCTTGCCGTGCGGTTTATCCCTGTGTATACAGGGAACTCTGCCATCGTCCCCGTAGAGTCGAATTCGAGAGCGGTTTATCCCTGTGTATACAGGGAACTCCCCTGTGTCCATGAAAATAAATTTGTAGTTTTCGGTTTATCCCTGTGTATACAGGGAACTCTAAAAAGGGCGAAGGGCAAGCTGTTGCGGATGCGGTTTATCCCTGTGTATACAGGGAACTCATTCCCGAGGGGGCTGTCTTCAGAATTTTTGACGGTTTATCCCTGTGTATACAGGGAACTCTATAATACGATTACCCGCAACGGTCTTCGTCCCGGTTTATCCCTGTGTATACAGGGAACTCTGAAATTTTTAGTTAATTTCATTAATCGCCTCCGGTTTATCCCTGTGTATACAGGGAACTCCAATTAGAGTGCTAAAAATTGATTTAATGTTGCGGTTTATCCCTGTGTATACAGGGAACTCATGACACAAATGATGAGGGGTAATTTTTCAGGCGGTTTATCCCTGTGTATACAGGGAACTCTTTATCGGGTTGTATAGTTGTGAATACTACAACGGTTTATCCCTGTGTATACAGGGAACTCTCTAAACGTAGCTATTTGTTTTATTTAAACTTATAGCGACCATAAAATTCTACCAGATTTTTTAAATTTTTAAAGAACGTTAACTTATTGATTTTCAATAGGTAAAAAAGAGACCAACCTGAGTCCATCGAGTTCTACCGGCACTCTTCTGTTGGTACCATAAGTTTGGAAGTCAAATCCAGATTCAGTATTGGTTGCCCAAGCAAGTACAACATTACCTTCTTCAGCAAGCTCGATGATTTGTTGCCAAATCATCTCCCTTACCGGTCTGGAAATATCGCCTATGTAAACACCGGCTCTGATTTCTAATAACCAAATAGCTAAGCGTCCTCTTAATCTAGGTGGTACATTTTCAGTCACCACAACACACATACTCATGATTAATGGCTCCTAAAACCACTATCGGCAAGTGATGGAGGTTCTGGTATTGCAGGCGGGGGGACATCATCAGGAGGCGGTGGCGGTTCAATACCACCAGCGGATAATACCTCTTCAATCAGTGGAATTAATGTCGCCAATGTTTTTTGACTTCTAAAAATCTCACGACAAGCAATGCGCACTTCACGATCAGGGTCAGCTCTGTTTTTAGCAGCAATTTCAAACGCTTTGGGTACCACTGTATCAAATTTTATAATATCGGCAATATCATAAACAAACGAGAGCGGTTTTCCGCTATGCACAAAACCGATAGCTGGTGCATAACCAGCTGCCAAAACCGCTGCTTCGGTAATACCATAAAGACAAGAAGTAGCAGCACTGATACATTGATTGACCGTATCGCCTTTTTGCCAATCTTTGGGATCATATTTACGTCCATGCCACTTAACACGATACTTTTTGGCTAGTAATGCATAAGTTGCACGTACACGAGCGCCTTCAACACCTCGTAATTGTTCAATAGAACGTCGGCTAGGAGCCGGCTCACCAAATCGCAGTTCAAACATTTTTTTGACAACTTTTAGACGAAGTTCATCATCCAATGCTAATTTTGCTTGATAAAGTAATTTGTCCGAACGGGCACCCCCAGGTTGACCTGACGAATACATTCTGACGCCAGCCTCACCTACCCAGACTAACAGTGTCCCCACAGTTGCGGCTAATCTAACCGCAGCATGTGATACGCGGGTACCTGGCTCAAGCATAATACAAGCAATAGAACCAACGGGAATGTGGGTTCTAACGCCTGTTTTATCTATTAAGACAAAAGCACCATCTAAAACATCAATTTGTCCATATTGTAGGAAGATCATTGATGTTCTGTTTTTTAAAGGAATAGGATTCAGTGGAACATACACCATATCAAATATCCTATTGACAGTGTTTGATTAAAAATAGTCCACAGCCAAATCCTTTGCTTTTACCAATACCTTGATAAAGTGTAGCTAAAAATAGATTAGGATCAGTAACAGTCAACACCCCCTCAAAATCAACACTACTATAACGAATTGGTTTAAGTTCTGACTTTTTATTAAGCAGATGTTGATTGTAACTGATAACATTACAGCAGACTGCTGAATGATCATTTTGTTGTAATGAAAATCCACGTTTTTCACTTTGCTTAATCAACCAATCTATGGCCGCTTGATATTGCTGAGATTTTATCTCATTAGATGATAATCCCTGTTGTTTAGCCTGATACTTAGCGTTCATCATCACATCACAACGTTTTCCTTGTTTCATAACAACAGGATTGGCACGTAATAAAAAACTTAACTTCATCCCTGTTGTCAATTGTGGGGCATAAGGTTTTGTATCGACTTTAAATAATTCATGATTGGCAAGCGGTGCAACTTCAGATAAGAGATAAAACTGAGGTTTTTTAGCCTTAAGATCTTCATGAAATAAAAAAGAACGTTTATTTTCATCAGGAAACAGTTGCCATAACCATTGATGCATAGCATATTCACCAGCAGATAACCTTTTTTGTTGCATCACATAAGGAAGCCGCTCAAGTTTTAGCTCGACTTTCGAAAAATACATCTATTCGCTCCTTTTTAAGTGTCCTGAATATTGCTGACGATTGATAAATTGCCAACGCTTCCGATTAATGGGCTGATCTTGTCGAAGTTGTATTTTCATTACGTCAAAATGCGCTTCTTGATCAGGATGATCCCAATAATATTCGTTAGCATCACTATCAACTAAATACTTTAGGACAGGATCTAATTGGTGGTATTGATGATAATGTTCATTAGCGAAGACAAAAGCATCACTAAGCAGCCCTTCATAAATTACGGGGGCTAACGGCAATGACAATGGGGAATTCTTTCTACCTACATAAAGGTGAAATACAGGGGTTAATAATGCCTGCTTTATCTGTTCTACAGAATAAGGGGCACCTTTTGTTTCGGTAATAACAATTTGATAATAGACATCGTTGTAATATTCACGCTTGGTAAGTAAAGTTTCAAGATCTTGGGGGTTACGACGTATTTCATCAAAACGCGTATAAAATACCTCTTTTTTATTCGCTTTTGGCATCTGGACAGTATGAAAATCACTAAACCAACGACTCTTATCAACAAAAGGGCGAACTGCAACATGATAATGCTGATTGAAAGCATCAATACACTCATCATCACGCCGAATACCTAATGCTGCCGCCAAAAAACCTAATACAGCCGAGCGGGAAGGAATAATATTGCTGTGACGAACTTCGCCAACAGCCGGTTCTCCCCACGATGTGAGCGGTGCATAAATCTGAAAAATAAGATGTTTTATCATCTTGACCGCTCCTTATTTTTGCGCAACAAACGTTAATGCAGCTGCAAGTGTCCCTTCTCCACTTTCAATATTGAGTTTGTAGCGATCATCCGCACATTGACCATAAACTTGATCAAACTTATCTAACTGTTGCTCTAATCTTGTAATAGCATCATTCACCATATCTTGGCTGTGGATGGGATTGAAATAAGCAACAGCAAGTGAACGTGGTTGCTGAGTACCTTTTTCAATCAATAAATAAGAGGTATAAGCACGTGATGCAAAGCTATTTTGCATACCAGTTGGCGCCACTTTGGCAGCAGATTCGGTTAATGCTTTTAGTGTTTTTTCAACCAATGCTTCATCACCATTTAAGTTATCAAGAAGTAAATCACGACTAATACAGATATAAGTATAAAACAGCGCCGAGGCAAATCCACGATCACCTAGGTGGGCAGAGCCAGCATCTTGTTGTTTATTGTTTAAATCATCAACAGCAGTAAAAAAATCACTTTCGACCGCAACAGCACTAACACTCAAAGCATGGGAAACTTGACATGCAGCTTCAACATTAAATGCAGGACTATCCGCTAACATTCGACCAAACAGGGCTATGTCAACACTGCTATTTTGTTTGCGTAAAAGTTTAACTTCGTCATCTGTTGGAACCCTTTTTTCGCTAATCAATTGTTTAACTAACGAGGCAATTGCTTGTTGTTCATCGTTACTGATATGGACTAACTGTTCAATTTCGATATTAGTCAATGGATCTTTTGGTTTTTTTTCATTTTTAAGTTTACCAAATTGTCCTGCAATTTTAATGGCACTTTCTTTGGCTATTTTTTCAGAAATTCCGTGTTTATCCATCGGATCATATACCCAATCTTTTGCAAACTGACGCGAACGCACACCAATATGATCACTTAAAGATTGATAAAAACAATCTGAGGTACGCCATGCTCTTTTTAAACTTTGAGAAGAAATCCGTAGACGATTACTATTACCCATTACAGCGGTTTTAGGTCGTCCAAAGCTATCACGATTTAAATTAGAAGGGGCATAAGCCGTTAGTAAATGTAATTGAATAAATGTACTCATATTAATTATTCCTTTGATGTTTTTTTAGTTGAGTTATAATCCATTGCCCAACGAACAGAAAGACGTTTAAATGGATCAGAATTGGAAGGTAAATTTTGTTGACGTTCATGCCATTCTTGTACCCATAAAAAGATGCCATCAGCCAATGAAAAGAGATTGACACCATTTTTACCCCGTGTTTTTATCGCTTGAATTAAGAGATAACAAAACTCTTCGGGCGTTTGGCTGGCTAAAAGTTGTTCGAAGCATAAACGAGATAAAAAGTTACGTTCACCACCTCGAACTTTTTCACTTAATTGTGATGCAAAAGGAGCATTAGCATTGTTGGAATCGGCAAATGATGCAACCCAGGAAAAATAAACTAATGCTTGTTGATGAATCTGGTCATCATTGAATGCATTATCTTGATCAACCAAAGCTTGATTTAAAATACGATAGCCTTCTTGAGAGAATATTTCATAAAAGTCCGTTACATGACGTAGATTTGCACGTAAGTGTCTTCCATTGTAGGTACCCCCATTAAATCCATATTGCCGTTGTTGTAACATCGAAAACCAATCATCAATAATTATTTTGTGGTTTTCTTTGAGTATAATCGACTTTTTCATAAAACTGTTAGACATCTTGTTCTCCATTTTACAAGCAAGGTTATTTGCTATTTTTATTTTCTTAAAATAGGTAAGTTTATAAAAATTAGAAAACAACTCTTCTCTGGCACTGAATTGAATACAAACTTCTTGATTCGTTTTATTATTCTTAAGGTATTTAAAAGGTTGATTGGGATCGCCAAAAGCAGCTTTATCATAAACTTGGATAATATAATCTAATAATGTCTTAGCCCAATCAACTAACAATAGTTGCCGACCACTGGAATTATCTTTTTGTTCAATCAATTGTTTTACAAACTGATAAAATGGCAATTCAGTCTCCTTCCAAAAGGCAATTTCAAGGATATCTGACTGCTTATTGATTGTCGTCATCGCTTTACTCAAAATCGGGAATGTATCTTTACTGAGTGCTAAAACTTGAGCGATTATCTCTTTTAAATCACTGTTAGGATCCGCAAAATCTGGGTAGACAGGAAAAGTGTGTTCATACCAACAACGTACTTTCATATTTTCGAAATCGTAACCAAAACACCATAAATGATAGTGTTGTTTATCTTTAAAGTTCTGATCAAGATGAGTGGTAACCACTCTAGCCGAATGCGTATCATCATTGGCACTCACCATACCTAACCAATCTCGATATATTAAGCCGCCCGGTTGCCCTTTAATGGCAAGTTGCTCACCTGTCTTTTTATCTGTTCGATAGGGTGTTAGTGGATGTAGCCAATGTTGATATTGAATGCCATAATTTTTGGTTTGATATTGGGTAATTAGTTGTGTTGAGGTTTCACCACAAATATCACATTGCCCTTGCTCAGTTTGATGAAAATCTAACTCAATTCGCCGAGGCATTCCCCAAAAAGATTGGCAGTAATTAGCTTGATCAGGAAATAGACTTAAATTTTTTGGTGGTTCACTGGTCTTTGTCGGGGCTAACCAAGGAAAGACTGATGCATCAAACTGCTGTGGTCTTTCTTCATCGTCTAAAGGGATCACATTTAACCACAACTTTTTCCATAATGGTGTCGGTTTATTCAGTTCTGGCATGATTAAGGTTGTGATAGGCCCCCCACCACGCAAACTCACTCGATGTCCTTGACCACCCGACGGAGCATTAGTTTGCAAAGTGAATAGCGCCATAGCAGCACAGTGTGGGCACATTGCCTTGACGAAATCTCTTTTAATAAAGTGATCGGTATTTCGTTTTAATGCATTCTCGCCCGGGGCTTCAATTAATAAACCCGATATAGGTACTTTATTTCTTCCATCTAACAGTGCAAAATCTTGCATAAAAGAAGGTTTTGTTGCGCCAAATTGCATGGCGGTTCTGACTTGTTTAAACGCTTCGGTTAGTTGCTGTGATGAAAAACCATTATTCCAATATTTTCGCCACTCTGAATTATCTTCGGGCGATAGTGTGGTTTGCAATAAACCAATAAGAAACTGGTAAGCCGCACCTTGAAAATCGGGTCTTAAATAAGCTAAATCTGAAATGGTTTCATCAACCAATTGGCTAGGTTGAATTTTACTAAGATGACCATCGAAATGAACAACTGGTATCCAGTTTTCGTCTAATAAAGATAAAGTAGACAAATTTTACTCCTTAATTTCATATAAAATCGATGTTATGATCCGACACCGATTATCTATTTATTAATAAACCATTAATTCATCACAAATTTGATTTATTAATATAAATTGATTATGTATCTTTGCTATCAATTTATTTAACAGTATTAAATTTTATTTAACCAAAAATTACATTTTTTACGATAAATTAATGATAAAAATGTGATCTAGCACAAATTTTTTAAAAATTTACATATAACAGCTTGTATTATTGGATATTTTAATTTTTTTATATAGCTTTCTAATTAATTAAAATCACGCACATTATGTGCAACCTTATAACGGCAAAACCTTTAACATTACTTACATTAAACTAGCGACATCACGTCGGTTTGCCACTATAATTGCTAGTTTAAAGCTATTATGAAACTGATATAAAATGTAAAAGCGGGTAGATAAACCTAATGCTGAGAGAGTTATGAATCCTAAAAATAACACTAAATTTCCACTAAATAATCATCAAAATCTCCTAGACAATCCTCATCAACCTAATAAAGGGCAGATAAAAACCAAGGTATCCTTGATTTTTTCGATCATTAGCATAATAACGCCGTTTTCAATGTTGTGGATCAGTTTTGTTTTAACTTATGGGGTAGTTTGTATGTACACGAATGCGGTTGGGCAAGATGAGTTTTACCGCTTTATTTTCTTTTTACAAAAACCTGTTGTGGTCATACTTAATTGTGTAGCACTCTTGTCGGCTCTATTACATAGCATAATATGGTTTATAAAAGCCCCTAAAGCATTATTATTAACAACTGATAATAAGCAAATTAAAGCTTGGTTACTCATCGCCTGTTTATGGATAATCACAATTGCCGTATCAGTGTTATTAATTAAATTGATATTAAGATGAATGGTGTTTAAATCATGAAAATTCAAGAAACAGAAAATAAACATTCGAATAATACTGTTATCAAAGGATTATATGCCTTAGGCGGTACGTGGGCAGCTGTTTTTGTTCCAGTTGTGATGATTATCATTGGATTGATTATTCCTTTTGGCGATGCTCAAACTCGTTCCTATATTTTGAAATTAGTTAGTAGCGAACTGGGTAAAATCTTTTTGCTGTTGATGATATGCTTACCGATTTGGTGTGGATTATTACAAATTTTGAGTATGTTGCATCATTTTAAAATTTATCCTAAACGTGGGAAACTCATTATTGTTGGATTAGCACTAGCTTGGACTATTCACGCCATCTTTATTTTGTTTATCAAATAGTATTTCGATTCTTCTACAATTAATATTAACATTAGCGTTATATGAAATAACGCTAATTTTATGAAAAAATTAAAAATATGTAATTTTTCTAATAATAGTTGATTGTTTGTTTTCTTGAAATTTATTAACTTTACTTGCTGAAAGCCAATCGTGTTTATCATTGAAAGTTAACAATTCAATCAGATAATTAGCCGATTCTTTACCATTGGTAAACTCATTAGATTGTATCGTAGTAAGTTGATTATTATCATATTGGTATGAGTAATTATTTTCTTTTTGCAACCCATTACTAAATTGAGAAATCATTTTAGCAAGTTTTTGATCTTGATACTCAAAAACAAATGATGATGCTCCACTCAAGTCTTTACCAGTATATTGACTATTTTTATCCGTTTCTTTCAATTGCCATTGAACACGCTTATTAATCAAGCAATTATTATTGTCGTATTGATAGCTATCATTTTGAATAAAGATAAAATCAACCGCTTTTTTAACTTGATGAGACTGAATAATTTTACCTTCTTTATCCGTCGTAAACTGCGTAATACTATTGGTTTTATCTTCAAAATCTTCAATAATGTTTTCCCAACCAGTATTTATTTTTTGAAGATGTTCAGAGTACAACTGCTTATTTTGATCCGAATAGAGTTCATAATGGCTTAGCAAGATTAATCCTTCAGGATCATAGTCTAAAGTGTGATGAGCTGTCGTTTGATGAGCTGGTTCGTCTGTTTTAGTATTCACTATCGTTCTAATTTCTTGTTTGACACCTTTTGCTGAAGTTTCAATATAATCATAAAGTTGAAAAATATAATTATTGGCTTCAACTTGATTTTGTGTGATATTATCACCACAATTTAATGCTAAAGTATTAGTTGAAATCAATGCTATCAACGGCATTGCTATAAAAGGTAACTTTATTTTTTGCATAATTTATTAATAAACTCTTTGTTTAAATAAGTTATAAATATTGCTAGTGACAATTTTATTAATCTTTTCGCATTAATAAGGCATCACCCCAATCGACTTTATTTTTGAACTTTTGATCATCTTTTTCTTCTTGCTCATTCATTTTTTCAGAATAAAGCAATGTTTTATTTTTAGACTTTAACCTAGCAGGTTTATCCCAAAAAGATAATAAAGTTTTAGTATATTCGTTTTCTGGTTCAAAGAAGATTTTCTCCCTTGCGCCTTGTTCTATAACTTGACCATCTTGCATTACAACCACTTGATGGCACATTGAATAAATGACACCGAGGTCATGACTGATAAACAGATAACTTAATTGATATTTTTCTTGTAATGATTTGAGTAAATTTATAATTTGTTGTTGAGTGGTATGATCTAACGACGAAGTCGGTTCATCAAGAATCAGTAATTCAGGTTGTAAAATCAATGCTCTAGCAATAGCAATCCGTTGACGTTGTCCGCCTGAAAACTCCATTGGATTTCGAAAGCGCATATTAGGTTCTAAACCAACTTCAGACATAATATCAATAACGGCTTGTTCACATTCTTTTTTACTGAGTTTTTTATGTGTTAGTAAACCTTCACTTATAATTTGTTCAACATTGAAACGTGGGTTAAGAGAAGAAAAAGGGTCTTGAAATACGACTTGAATTCGGCTACGAAATGGTAGTAATTTTTTACCCGATAAGTTATGTATTGGATGACTATCGAATAAAATATCACCTTGTGATTTAATCAGGCGTAAAATAGCTAGTGCTGTTGTACTTTTGCCAGATCCAGATTCACCAACAATCCCGACTGTTTCTCCTTGATGAAGAGTAAAACCAACATTATCCACAATTTTTTTCTTTTTACTGCTAAATAATCTTTTTTGAGTTATGACTTCAACATTTAGACGATTGACATTGAGCAGGATACCTGGAATCTCAGGTAATGGCATTGGCTCACCACTAGGTTCAGCATTTAAAAGTGTTTGGGTATAGTTATGTTGTGGACGTAAAAAAATACGCTGTTTATTATTATATTCAACAATTTTACCTTGTTGCATCACCGCCACTTTGTCAGCTAATTTTTTCACAATAGCTAAATTATGCGAAATAAACAACATACTCATATTTAATTCTGTCTTTAACTCCTTGAGTAATTGAATAATTTGCGCTTGAACTGACACATCTAAAGCTGTAGTTGGCTCGTCAGCAATTAATAATTTAGGATGTGTTAATATTGCCATAGCAATCATAACACGTTGTCTTTCACCACCAGATAATTGATGAGGATAGGCTGACAATCTATTTTTAGGTTCTTTTATTCCGACCCGATCAAGATATTGCAATATTTCGCTTCTGGCCTCGTTACGTCGCATGCCTCGATGTAATGACAAAACTTCATACAGTTGTTTTTCAACCGTATGCAGAGGATTAAGTGATACCATGGGTTCTTGGAAAATCATGCTGATCTGATTTCCACGAATTTTTCTTAACTGTTTTTCTGGTGCATGTAGTAATGATTTTCCTTCAAAAAGGATATCTCCAGTTGGATATATCACTTGTTCTTTGCGTAGCAAACGTAATATTGATAATGAAGTAATACTTTTGCCAGAACCTGATTCCCCCACTAATGCCAGTGTCTCTTGTTCATCGATATCAAAATTAATATTGCTAACCACTTGCGAAATTGATTGAGCATAACCTTTAAAAGCAATACTCAAATCCTGTACAGATAATAAAGTGGAACTCATTGATACACTCCTTTGTTTGGATCAAATGCATCCCTTACTGCTTCACCAATAAAAATTAACAGTGAAAGCAGAGTTGCAATAATTAAAAATGAACTAATTCCTAGCCAAGGGGCTTGTAAATTATTTTTACCTTGTAACAATAAACGCCCTAAAGATGGTGAGTCAATCGGTAAACCAAAACCTAAAAAATCGAGCGATGTTAATGTTGTAATTGAGCCACAAAGAATGAAAGGTAAAAAAGTTAATGTTGCCACCATTGCATTAGGTAATATATGACGAAACATTATTTTACTATCACTAATACCCATTGCTTTTGCTGCTCGAATATAATCAAAATTACGTGTTCGTAAATATTCCGTTCTCACAATACCAGCTAAACCCATCCAACCAAATAATACAGTTATACCAAGTAACCACCAAAAATCGAGAGGTAGAATACTGGCTAATAAGATAATCACAAATAACTCAGGTAAACCACACCAAATTTCAATAAATCGTTGACCTATTAAATCTACCTTACCACCGTAAAAACCTTGGATTGCACCAATTATTATTCCAATAATAGTGGTAAATAAAGTTAACAGAATGGCAAAAAACATCGATATGCGAAATCCATATAGAATATTGGCTAATACATCAAATCCTGCATCGGTAGTACCTAACCAATGCGATGCAGAAGGTGGCGTTGGAAAAGTACTTTGAGTATCATAGATTAACGTATTATATGTATATCGGAATAGTGGCCATAAAATCCAACCATCTTGTTCTATTTGATTTTGTACCTGAGGATCTAAGTAATTAGTTTGAGTGTCCAATTGTCCACCGAACTCTGTTTCAGGATAAAAATGGAAGATAGGTGAATAATAATTATCCTGATATTTAATGAAAATCGGTCTGTCATTCACAATAAAATCAGAAAACAAACTAATAATAAAGAAAATTAAAAAAACCCAAAGCGAATAGTAACCACGACGATTATGTTTGAATCGCTGCCAGCGTTGTTGATTGATAGAATAATGCATGGTCATTAGTTACGAGCCTCAAAGTCAATACGTGGATCAATCATCATATAAGATAAATCGCATAACAATTTGGTGATGAGTCCAATTAGAGTAAATATATAAAGTGAACCAAAGATTACCGGGTAGTCGCGTTGTATAATCGCTTCATAACCTAATAATCCAAGGCCATTAAGTGAAAAAATAATTTCAGTTAATAACGAGCCTGTAAACAAAATACCAATAAATGCCGCAGGAAAGCCTGAAACAATAAGTAACGTGGCATTGCGAAAAACGTGTTTGTATAAGATTGCACTTTCAGTTAATCCTTTTGCTCGAGCAGTAATGACATACTGTTTACGAATCTCGTCTAAAAATGAGTTTTTAGTCAACATTGTCAGTGACGCAAATCCGCTGATCACCATAGCAATAGTTGGCAAACAAATATGCCAAGCATAATCTTTTACTTTTCCCCAAAAATCTAATTGGGCAAAATCATTCGAAATCAATCCTCGCAGCGGAAAGATATCCCAATAACTCCCCCCAGCAAATAAAACTATTAATAAAATTGCTAGCAAAAAAGCAGGTATTGCATATCCAATAATAATTAAGGTACTAGACCAAAAGTCAAAAGCTGAACCATCTTTTACAGCTTTGCGTATACCTAACGGAATCGAGATAATATAAATAATTAACGTACTCCACAGCCCCAATGAAATAGAGACAGGTAGACTTTTGCCAATTAACCCTAAAACAGATTCACTCTTGAAAAAACTATTACCGAAATCAAATAAAACGTATTTTTTTAATGTTTCAAAATAACGTTCAAATATTGGTTTATCAAAACCAAACTGTTTTTCAATCATGGCAACAACTTGCGGATCAAGTCCTCGTGCACCTCGATAATTTGATTCACTTTTTTGATGCAGCGATAATGAAGACGAACTATCTCCGCCAGGCAATAAACTTTGACCTGCATTTGGACCACTTTCAAGCATAGCTAAAGCTTGATCAACCGGCCCCCCAGGAGCTACTTGTACAATAAAAAAATTGATAGTCAAAATAACAAACAACGTAGGAATGATAAGTAACAAACGTCGGATTAAGTAATTTAACATATTAACGTTCCTTATTTTTAGACAAATTAGCTACTTTGTCTGCATCATACCACCAACTGTCAACACCAACGGCATAAGTTGGCTGTTTGGTAGGTTGTCCAAATTTATTCCAATATGCATAATAAGTGTTAGCGTTATACCACATAGGAATCATGGGATATTCATGTGTAAGAATACGATCTAGTGCACGACCTAAAGGAATTAATGCATCTTGATTATCTACATTTTTGGTAATTTCACCAATAATTCCATCAATTGCTTTATTATGCAAACCAGAACCATTCCATGATGAATTAAGATATTCACTTCCCCAAAGGATCATAAGATCCGAGGAAGGATACTCAACAGCATTATAGTTACGAGGCATCATGTCATAATCACGCTCACGCATTCGACGTAAATATTGAGCTGAATCTAATGTAACAATATTCATCTTAATACCTAAACGAGCTAAATTTTGCTGAAAAGGGATCGCATATTTTATATCATCACCAAGAAAGGTCACCAATTCAAATTCAAAAGGTTGTTGGTTTTTAGCATTAAGCAGCTTTCCATTTTCTATCTTCCAGCCTGCTTGTTTTAATAAAGCTGTCGCTTTTAATAAATTATTACGATTGAAACCGAGTCCATCACTTTTAGGCAACGAATAAGCATTTCCAAACGCACTTTCAGGGATAATATCTTTAAAATTTGTAAGCCATTTCAATTCTTGCTCAGTAGGAACGCCATGTGCAGCATAAATGGTATTTTCAAAAAAACTAAAAGGTCTTTTATAACTATCATAATAATATGCGTGATTTAACCATTCAAAATCGAACGCTAATGTAATTGCCTCACGGACTTTAACATCTTGAAATAGATCTTTTTGCAAATTAAATGCTAACCATCTGGTATCTGTTGCTGTTTGTACTGGTTTTTCCTGTTTGATAATATCATTCGAATCAAAATATTTACCTTGATATTGCGTAAACCAATTTTTGGGTTGTGACTCTCCCCGAAAATCATACTCACCTGCTTTAAAGGCTTCTAATGCAATACTGCTATCCATATAGTACTCAATACGTTTTTCATCAAAATTATCTAACCCTTTATTAACAGGTAAATCTTTTGCCCAATAGTTAGGATTTCGCTGATAAATTACATATTGCCCCATTTTATAATCGCTAATATAGTAAGGCCCACTACCAATGGGTGGTGTTGTTAATGGTTCAGAAAAATTAAGATTTTGCCAAAAATGCTTAGGAATAACTCTCATACTGCCGACAAACGAAAATAATTTTTCGCGATCTGATTTAGGTAACTCAATACGAACTCGATAAGTATCTAGAGCCTTCACGGTAACGCCTTGATTATAGACTTTATATTGAGGCACACCTTCAGTCATAAATTTATGAAAGGTAAACTCAACATCTTCGGCAGTTATAGGTTTACCATCTTGAAAAAGCGCTTTGGGATTAATGGAAACTTCAGCCCAACGATAGCTATCTGAATAAGTTATCGATGTTGCAATCAAGGGATAAAAACTGGTGATATCATCCGCTGTATTGGTAAAAAGGGAATCATATAAAGCGCCTGAACTTTTTTCAGGAGCACCACGACTAGCATAGCGATTAAAGTTATCAAACGATCCTATTTCAGCAAGTTTAATTACTCCACCTTTTGGTGCATCAGGATTAACATAATCTAAATGTTCAAAATTATCAGGATATTTAGGTTCACCTAACAGAGAAAAAACAGATTTATGATAAATCTGTTCACCGTTTTGATTTGAGCTATCCACATTTACTTGGTTATCATGATCAGATAATTTGCTAGACGAACTGATATCCTTGGGTTGTTCAGCTTGCTTTGATATTGTTTGTTTTTGGTCGGCATAAACAGATGAGGGAATAATCACAAATCCCATCATACAAGTAGATATGAGGATGGCGTATATGTTTTGTTTGATTTGGTTAATCATCCTAATTTGATTCCTGTATTTATCAACTTTGTTTTATTTATTTTGTCAGCCTTAATTTTACCGACCTTAATTGAATTTCACCTTTTTAATTTTATATTTCCATTTTGCCAAACTTCAACAAAATGAGCAAAACCTAATTAATCAACCCTTAATATAGCTTTACCGAACTTTAAACTTAATACGTTTTTTTAAGTTAACTAAAAATTATTCGATATTATAATCTATATTTATCAGATCATAACAATACTATGCAAATATTTGACAAAAGTCTTGTTCATAATGGTTTTAAAGCATAAAAATAATTTTATACTAGATTGGTTATATTAATTCATTTATTAAGTATAATTATTGTCAATGAAAAATAAGATTTTTTAAAATTGAATCAATAACAAATAATTAATTTATATCATGCCACAACAGTTTCATAAAGGATTAATATTCAGTGACTCAGCAGTTTTACCGGTATTGGGGAAAATGCCGACAAAATCCCGACAATAATAGTTATCACTTACTTGTTTACCATAATTTAGATGTCGCCGCATGTGGTTATCAAATAGTTAAACAAAATATATTTAACTCATCACAATTATTTGAACATATTGGTTTTTCTGCAAAAGATGTCGACCAAGCAGCACTATGGTTTGCTTATTTTCTAGCTTGGCATGATATTGGCAAATTTGCGAATGGATTCCAAGCATTATTTAAACATAATAATCCACAACTTGTCAGCATCGATACATCTAAAAGCTATAAATCCAGACATGATTCGCTTGGTTTTTGGTTATGGAATAACTCACTTAAACACCAACCAAACGTTAAGCTTGAACAACATAGTGAAGATATTGATGAATTATATGACACATGGCTGCTTATTATGACGGGACATCATGGCAAGCCACCAGAACGAGAAGCTTATGGTAATTTATCATTTAATGAACAAGATAAACAAGCGGCTTTAGACTATATTATCGCACTGAATCAATTGTTTATTGTCGATAGCAATCTAGCACACCATGCTTGCCATTTTTTTGATATAAATTATCATAAAAAATTAAAACAAATAAGTTGGTTAATTGCGGGTTTGACCGTAATCAGTGATTGGCTTGGTTCAAATGAACAATTTTTTCCGTTTTGTTCACAGCCCATGCCTCTTGATGAATATTGGCACAATCATGCGATGTTGAAAGCAGAAAAAGCCATTGCCACTTTACCAACAGCATCGCCAATCACCCCTTTTAATGATATTAAAAATTTGTTTCCTTTCATTGAAAAACCAACACCACTACAGCAACAAGCATTAACCTGCCAACTTTCTGATAATGGCGCAGAACTTTTTATTATGGAAGATGTGACTGGTGCAGGAAAAACGGAAGCGTCAATGATTTTAGCACATCGGCTTATGACAGCTAAAAAAGCACAGGGTATCTATATCGGCTTACCAACACAAGCAACAGCTAATGCTATTTATCAGCGCACTGCTCAAGTCTACGAACAATTATATCAAGCTGATAGCCATCCTTCGCTGGTACTGGCTCATGGCTCTAGCTATATGAATCCGCATTTTACTCAAACAATTTTAAATCACGATGAAATTAGCCAGCAAAAATACCCCAAGGGTGAACAATCAGTGAGTGGAGAATGTAATGAATGGTTTGTTGATACTCGAAAAAAATCGTTATTAGCTGAAGTAGGAGTTGGCACGTTAGATCAAGCGTTAATGGCAATTATGCCTTTCAAACATCAATCGTTACGTTTATTAGGATTACGCCATAAATTACTGATATTAGACGAAGTTCATGCTTATGACAGTTACATGGTAAAATTACTCGAAAACTTATTACATTACCATGCGTTACAAGGTGGCAGTGTTATTATTTTGACAGCAACATTACCTTTATTTCTGCGTCAAAAACTACTCGATGCCTTTTATAAAGCCTTAACTGGCAATAAACAAGCTTTGAAATTAGAACAGTCATTACCTTTTCCACTTATGACACAGCTTAATCATAACGGCTTAGTTGAACAAGCGATTGAAACCCGACCAGAAGTGAAACGCCAAGTAAATATCGAATGGATTAACAATATTGAAGCAGGTATAGACAAAATCAGCAAAGCTATACAACAAGGTAAAATTATTTGTTGGATCAAAAACAGTGTACAAGATGCAATTAGTCTATATCAACAAATTCAACTCAACTTACAACTGGATCATACACAAATCCTACTTTTTCATAGCCGTTTTGCCTATTGTGACCGTTTGGACATTGAAGAAAAAACATTACAATGGGCAGGAAAAACATCCAATCATCAAATCCGTGCAGGAAAAGTCATTATAGCAACACAAGTGATCGAACAATCCTTGGATCTTGATTTTGACGAAATGATCAGCGATATTGCCCCGATAGATTTATTGATACAACGAGCTGGACGTTTACAGCGACATGTTCGCGATAAACAGGGTAATATCAAGCCATATGATGAAAAAAATCAATCGTTAGATGAACGCCATCCCCCTTCCCTAACCGTGCTTGCCCCAGATTGGCAAGCTGAACCAAACGCGAATTGGCTTAACGAACCAGCCTTTCGAAATACCAGTTATGTTTATCCTAATCCGGCTCATTTATGGTATACCCAAAAAATACTATCCGAGCAAGGTTGCATTAAAATGCCGGATGATGCAAGGCAATTAATTGAATTCGTTTATAAACAAAATCTTGAACCACCAGCAGGATTACAAAAAGGTTATTATGGTGCTCAAGGAGCTAATTTAAGTAAATCGTCAATCGCCAATCAAAGCGTATTAAATTTGAATGCAGGTTATAAGCGTGATTCAACCAATGGATGGGATAACGAAGTCGAAGTAGCGACTCGTTTATCAGAAGATAGCGTTGATATCTATTTAGCTTATCAACAAAATGAAAAAATTATTCCTTACTGTAGTAATAGCGAATATGCTTGGGAGCAAAGTCGAATTTCGCTAAGACGTGCAAAATGGGAAAAAATCAAAAATCAGATTCCTCAACTGGATCAAACGAGTTTAGAAAAACTCAGACAACAAATACACAGACCGAACGCAATTATTGTTTTAGTTGAGACAGACAAGGAATCATCTTTTTACTCTAAAGAATTGGGCTTTTATTTAAATTAATTTAATTCAAATTTAAAAATAAACACGTTTAACTTGGAATGCGTTGGATAAAATTGATAATGATAGACTAAGTCATTATTTCAAATATAAATCAGGTAGCTATACTCATAATTAACCCCCTATTTAGATAGGGGTTAACTAAATAGCCACTGATTAGAACCACAAATTAATCTCGTTGATTAACCAAAGCCAAAATATTTTGGATTGCGGTTTTAGCTTGATGGCTATTTTTCCAACATGATGATCCTGTTAATAAAGCCCCTTTATTTAGGATTTCCTCTAAGGAGGTATTACGTAACTTTTCGAATGAATCGAATCCCATCTGTTGTAATCTTTCGATTATTTTATCACCAACATATTTTAGTTCTAAAAGGTGTTGCTTTTCTAATTCTGAAAAAGCCATATATTTCCTTATTTATTTCGCTATAAATTTTATGATTTTACTAACTTGAATTTAGTTTTTTTGTCCATTATTAAAATGCTTCATCTCTTCATTGATAAAATATTTTACTAAGTTAGCAAATAATTCTTTAATTACTTCACCATCAAGTCCCAACTCAGTAGCCCAAAGCATACGCTGGTCTAGCATGCTGTTAAAACGGGCTTTAGCCTCTACATCAGTCGCATTTTTTTTAAATTGGCTAGCCGCTTTAACATACTCAAATCGATGAGCTAATAGTTTAATGATGGTATAATCAATCTTGTCGATTTCGTTTCTAACATCATCAATGTTATTACAATCATTGGGTGAGTGATGAAGTGAATATTTAATGGACATTGGTTATATCCTCATATTTTAATATATCCTATGCTAACTTTTTAATCGTGATTAATAAAGTTATTTTAAACAATATGTCTTTCATTAAATCTCTAATTTGCATGTTCAAACTGCATTGCGATATATAAAAAAAAGCCTATCCCTGAGGAATAAGCTTATAAAGTTAGATTGTTAGGATTTTATTATTATTAAAAATTGTATCGATAACCGAGGTTGATCTGTTTTTTATCAAACTTATTACCTTTAGCAAAATCAACTTCACCGTAAACATGATGCTTATTTTCAATGGTTGTATTTATACCGAGCGCATTTTCAAACCAATGTCCACGATAGTGGTTAGATTCTTTACTATTATTTAATCGATAAGTGGTATCACCATCAAATTCTTTTACATAACCTGTTTTTAAATATAAGTTAGTTTGACGGATGTTGTTGGATAAAGCATAGCCCACAATTGCACTAGTGCGTCCTATAAAAGAGTTATAGCTATCAAATTTTATTTTTAATCCATTAGACGCATGTGTTGAATCAGAACTATTATTGGTATAAACAAGTTGTAACTGAGGTTCTGCATATATCCCTTGTTTTGCCTCAGCAAGGTAAAAACGTTTACCCGCTTCTAACGATAAACTTAGTGCGTGGGTATTCCCTTTACCAGATATATTTTTACCTTGGCTATCACTAACATTAAATTGATTTTTCAATTTGGATAATTTGAAAATACCGTCTAAGTAAAAATCGTTATTCGTGATGTAAGTTGAATAGATACCGATATTATAATTTTTACCAGAACCATTTCCTCGTTTAAAATGTTGATCAACATCATAATAGCCAATCATTCCACCTAAATAGAAACGACCATTTTCAGATTCATAAATAAGTTTATCGATACCACTTTGTAGCCCCCGATAATTCATTTTATAATGACTATAATCAACAGATGCAAATGAGTTTAATTGACCAACTACGCCTTTAATCCAAAAATCCCCTTGATGATTCGATATATTACGTAAATCACCTATTCGTTGTAATAAAGTTTGGATATCAATATAAACGAGCATATAGTTTGTATTAGCAAAGCTTAGCGTGGCTTGAGCCGTTGAAGTTTTTGGTGGTTTTGAAGGTTTCTGTTTTGAACCTGTACTATATAACTCCCAACCACCCAGATCGTCTGAATCAGGATCAGTGATTTGTCTAAGATCGTATTCATAACCACCTAATTCAACTTTATTAATTAACTTGAAATTAGCATGATTTCCATTTGTTTGAATAATATCTATTTTTTCTGTTCCTTTCGTACTTTGCGATCCATCATTTTTTACAATTACGTAGTGTTCTCCTTCTGTACCATCTTTATCAGTTATAATTAATTTATCCGTTTTTTGGTTAACAATATCAGTTTGAAAATAAAAACGACTGTTGTTACCGGTTAATTTATTTGTTTCTAACACTGTATAATTTGATGGTTGCGCAGCATTTTCAAGTAATTTACCTTGTTCATCTTTCCAATTGTCGTAACGATTGAGGTAAATTTCACTATCTTGGACATTTAAATTAGTTACATTTGAATCACGTTGAATATACCATGTAGATTGATTATTCAAGGTTATGTTGGATTGGCTGGCTTGATTGTCTTTGTCTAAGGTTTTATCCGTAAAGATACTCCCTTTTAAGATCGATGCATTAGACGTTAAATTAAAACTACTTGAAACCTTATCAGCTACTTTAGCCGTTCCACCGCCATAAGTAACATTTAATAGATCGGTATTTTCAGCCGCTGTTGCCGAACTATTTTTTAATACTAGTGCGCCATTTTTTACTGAATCAGCCACAGTCATAGCTAAATTATTATCGTTGATATGCGATAACATACCCACATCAAGGCTATGATCCCCAACCTGAATTAAATTACCGCTAGCATACGTATTATTTCCATTTTTGTCACAGCCACCAAGTTTACAGATAAAACTGTTATTATCACTGGTATTAATCAATTCGAACTTACCTGATTTTCCATCACTGGTAATGTCTACATTTTCGAGCATCATATTTTGAGCAAGATCTTTTGCCGAAGAACCATCTTCATTCAGACTGTAACCATTGCCAAAATTAAAACGTATTGCTGTGGTCGCTGAATGAATCGTACTACGACCTTGTCCATCCAACGCATGCATTTTTATGCTTGCTCCATCACCAATAAGTCGAAGACCATAAGAATTTTCTGAATCTGTTTTTATATGTGTTTCACCAAATGTTTCAATGCTGGAAGACGCCAATTCAGAACCAATCTCTCCGCCGTGCTTAAAAATCTTTCCATCTTTATGCATTGTTCCTAATCGACCAGCATTGATACCATCAGAAATGCTTCCAGTAGTATGAATTTGCGTGACAAAATTAGTGTGTTTGTCGTTATTTAAAATGACAGATGAACCACCCGTTGCTCGAATACCCCGTGAATCCGTTCCGTTAGTCTGTATAATTAACGATCCTTTATCATAACCTTTGGCAATAACTTGTGACTGTTCCAATGTCCGAATCGCTGAACCGGCACGACTAGCAAGGCTACCTATTTCACCTCCAGCAAAGGTGACGGTTGAGCCTTTATTTTTAGTATAAATTCCCATGACATAATCTTGAGAAGAATCAGTATTAATTTTGACAAGTTCAAGATCTATCGTCCCTTTGCCTTCTGCCCATATGCCGGCACTTGATGCACCAGTATTAGAAATTTTCGCGACGGATAATCCATGATTGCCTTGAATTTTTATTTTTCCGTTGTTGACAGCTATTGTTCCATAAGGTGTGGTGGCATTCTCGACAGCTAAATCCAGATTATCTGCAACAATATTCAATTGACCGCCAGAGCCTGCCCATAATGCATTGTTTGCATTCCAGTCATTAGTGTATTTGTCTTTTGATTTTATGGTAATATTTTTCGAATTAATGGTTGCAGAGGCACCTTTTTCTACCGAAATACCACGTCCTCTTTGATTTTTATTGCTTCCGATATCAATTGTTATATCGCCTTTTGCACCGGATGAATTCAACAAATAATTGGCATCTTGGCCTATCACATTAATCCCATTACTATTTGAGTTAGAACCTGGATTAGTAATTATTAAGTCACTTACGGTATCATGGCTGATTGTTGTCCCGGCATTAACATTAATATTGATAAAATTACTATCATTAGTTTCGCAAGAGTTTGTGGAATTAATTTGTCCATTCGTTATACTACACGGTAAAGCATTGACATAAGTCGCATTCGAAAGTGTTATTAATGCAATGGTTTGACAAATAACCGAAAGCTTAGGATTTTTCATATAAAGTAATAACCTATAAAAATATCGAACATAAATTAAAATCAAAAAAAACATGATGTAATTCGCATTACATCATGTTGTTCCACTTATAATTCCAATTAAAACAGAATGTCTTAGATAGAATCGACGAAGCTTATTTACATTTAAAATACATGAACTATTACAAATAACTTCAAAGCCTATCTTTACGTTATTATTATAAATTAAATATTATTTACTTTCTATATACATTTCTTTACCATCATTTAACGAAATCTAAATTTAGGCTATTTCAGTATAAAAATGCGAACTCAGTCTTTAAGGATATATGCTCAAAGCTCGATACAATCAGCATTGTTCAAATTGACATTAAGATTTTGCCTATTTTAATCATAGATTCAATGAAGGTTTAAATTGGCAGCTAGCGTATATTTATTGATCGATTATTGCTGTGGCTATCTAAGATGGACAGTATGATTATGACGATATTTAATCTTGAAAAAAGATATTATTTGGTGGAGCCAAGGGGGATCGAACCCCTGACCTCAACGCTGCCAGCGTTGCGCTCTCCCAGCTGAGCTATGGCCCCATATAAGAGGGTAGAAAACAGTGCTTAATGATATTCAACTAGCCGAAAAGTGTCAATCTATTTAAAATTATTTGATTAAATAACGGTCTGATAAAACTCTGCTGAGTACCAGCAGAGTTTAGAGATTAACGAGTGACAGAATGTGAATCAACTTCATCTGTTTCTATTTTTTGTGGCATGAAGTGTTCTCGTTTAACACCTAATTTAAGTGACATGTAAGCCGCAACATAAATAGAAGATATGGTACCTAAAACAATACCAACACCTAATGTTTCAGAGAAACCTTTTAACATTGAACCACCAAAAATATATAAAATAATGACAACTGCAAGTGTTGTACCCGAAGTCATTAACGTTCGATGTAATGTCTGTGTCAATGAAATATTAATCACATCATAGGGTGATGCTCGACGAATTTTTCTAAAATTTTCGCGAATTCGATCAAATACCACGATAGTATCATTAAGGGAATAACCTATAATGGATAACATTGCAGCAATGATTGTTAAATCTAATTCTCTTTCAAACAATGATAAATAGCCTGCCGTAATAATCACGTCATGTGCAAGTGCCACAACAGCCCCCGTACCAAACCGCCATTCAAAACGGAAGGCAATATAGATCATAATACAAACTAAGGCTGCACAAATAGCAAGGATACCATCTTGGGCAAGTTCTGAACCCACCGTAGGCCCAACAAATTCAATTCGTTTAATTTGGGCATCAGCATCTATGCTTTTATGAATCAAATTTGAAATTTTGACACCTAACTCATTATCAATTACAGAAGAGACACTTCCATCGTTTTGTTTAGCCGATGCTAACCGAATAATGATATCCTTACTGCTACCATAATATTGGACGACTGGTTCGTGATAACCTGCTTCACGCAAGCTATTACGGATTTCATCAAGATTAACTGATTTAGTCACTGTAATCTCAACTGTCGTACCACCTGTAAAATCTTGTCCTAAATTGAATCCTTTCGTGAAGATTACAATAACAGATGCAACAACGAGTAACATCGATATCACAAAAGCAATAAAACCAAATTTTAAAAAGTCAAGGACTCGGCGACCATGATTTAATTCTCTAACATCATGATTTATTTTATCATTAACAATCACAATACACCTCTAAATTGATAACTTATTAACACGACGACCGCCATAAATGAGATTTGCTAATGCACGAGTACCAACAATCGATGTAAACATTGACGTTAAAATACCGATACCGAGTGTGATAGCAAAGCCTTTAATTGAGCCTGTTCCAACGGCATAAAGGATAATGGCAGTAATTAATGTGGTAATATTGGCATCAAATATACTGCTCCAGGCACCAGCATAGCCTTCATTAATGGCATGCTGAACTCCACGTCCATTTTTGAGTTCTTCTTTAATCCGCTCGTTAATAAGAACATTAGCATCAACCGCCATTCCAACAGTTAACACAATACCTGCAATACCTGGCATACTCAGTGTAGCACCCGGTAACAAAGACATTATGCCTACGATTAAAATTAAGTTAGCTACTAGCGCAAGACTTGCAAATACACCAAATAGGCGATATACCACTAACATGAAGATAACCGAAATTAATAGTCCCCAAACGCAAGATTCTAAGCCTTGAGTTATATTTTCTTGCCCCATTGTTGGTCCAACGGTACGCTCTTCGATAATTTGAATTGGCGCAATTAATGCACCTGCTCGCAGTAATAATGATAGGTTTTTAGCTTCATCAATACTACTGATACCCGTTACTTGAAAACGTTCACTAAAGATACCTTGAATAGTTGCAACGTTAATGACACGTTCATGCTTTTCAAAAATTGGTTTATCGTTTTCATCACGTTTACCCGTATCTTTGTATTCAACAAATAATGTAGCCATTGGTTTATGAATATTTTTTTGGGTGAAGTTAAGCATAGTTTTACCACCTGAACTATCTAAAGTAATAGATACTTCTGGTTGACCGTATTCATTCACTCTGTATGATGAATCGGTTATGTGATCACCTGTTAATACAACACGTTTATATAATAATACGGGTTGTCCTCTATCGTTATATTTGATTTCGGAACCATAAGGGATTCGCATTTGCCCATTAATAATAGCGGCTAAATCCGATGAACTGTTTTCATTTACTTGTCGGAATTCAAGAGTTGCCGTTGCGCCTAATATACGCTTTGCTTGTGCTGTATCTTGAATACCAGGAAGCTCTACGACAATACGATCAGAACCTTGGCGTTGTACAATTGGTTCTGCAATACCTAGCTGATTTACACGATTTCGTAAAATAGTCGTATTTTGTGCAACAGCATCATTTTTCGCTTGTTGCAAGCGTAAATCACTAATACTAATTACTATGCTATTGTCATTTTGTGAAACAACTTTGAAATCTTGTAATCTATCTATTCTAGCAATGGCTTTGTTGCGATCATTAACATTATCAAATTGCATAACAATTTGTTGTTCATGATTTGCATTTAATGATTTATAGTTCAGTTTATTATTAGAAAACTCATATTTTATGTTTTCAATCGACTGATCGATTAGCTTATTTAGTGCTGTTGTCATATCCACTTCCATTAAAAAGTGGACACCCCCACGTAAATCAAGACCTAACTTCATTGGAGAGGCACCAAACATAGCAAGCCAATGAGGCGTAGCTGGTACTAAATTTAAAGCTACAATATAGTTTTCATCTAAATTCTTTGAAATTATTTCTTTAGCTTCAAGCTGAGTATCATTATCACCAAAACGAATGACCAAAGATCCATTTTCATAAACATAGGATTTGTAACCAATTTTATTTTTATCTAACAAGCTAATAATATTTTTTTGCTTTTCGGCATTAATTTTAGCACTATCAGAACCAGAAATTTGTATAGCAGGATCTTCACCATATATATTTGGAAGAGCATAAAGAAGGCCGAGGCAAATAACGACGACCAACATAATGTACTTCCACAAAGGATAGCGATTTAACACGACATGTTCTCTTGTGGGGGTTATTAAATTAACACAATGAATCTTAATTTATAAAATTTTATTATAAAGATTTCATTGTCCCTTTTGGTAATACAGACGTAATAAAATCACGTTTGATTATCACTTCAGTAGAATCATTCAATTCTAAAGCAATATAACCATTTTCGTTGACTTTCGAAACTCGTCCAATTAGTCCACCATTAGTAAGCACTTCATCACCTTTGCCGATAGAAGCCATCAACTCTCGGTGAGCTTTAGCTCTTTTTTGTTGTGGTCGCATAATCATAAAATAAAAAAACAATCCAAAAACAACCAGCATAATTATCATCAAATAATTATCGTTTGGTTTGGCTCCATCATTGGCATAGGCCTTAGAAATAAAAAAGTCCATACTTGTCCTCTTAATTCGATATTATTTTTTAAAGGTTGAAATTGTATCATAAAAATTAATTTGGTTATGAACTATTTATTACCAAAAATAAGCGTTAAACAATAAATATTTAATTTGATGACAAATAGTTAAAGTTTTTGTGAAAGTAATGAAGATGTTATTAAGTAACTAAATGATATAAATATCTCAATAAATGACTAAAGTTGCATGAATAATGACAAAAATACTTGAATTATTTATTCATAAGATAGAAACTTAGTAATAGAAAGAATCATTTTTTTATAGTTTAATCGCAATTTTAAGGTAATCAAATAATATTGCAAAATAAAGTCTGACTTTCAAATGTTGATACAATAATTTGATTTAATTAATTAATTTAATAAATTTTTTTGTTTTTATTTAAATATTTAATATTACACATATAGATTTTATCTATTAAAAATAATATAAACTATTTAATTTTATCTTGTTAATATATATTTAATTTTACTTTTATTGTGAATAAAAATTATGAATAAAATTCATTTATTATTGTTATTAATATTATGCCTGTCTTTTGGGGTAATAGCTGATGAAAGTGATATAACAGATTCAAAACTTAAAATTTCAGATCCTAGTGCTTTAATTCCAGCTTTAAAACTCTCCGCAGAAAAAGGTGATGCGCAAGCACAATACTCATTAGCAAATATGTATAAACAAGGTTCAGGAGTTAAAGTAAATGATAATCGTGCTTTTTTTTGGTATAGAAAGGCTGCTCAACAAGGTTTAGCTAAAGCTCAAAATAATTTAGCTTATATGTATCAAAATGGCTTAGGTACCAAACAAGATTTATCTAAAGCATTTAAATACTTTAAATTAGCAGCAGATCAAAATTATGGTTTAGCATATTATAATTTAGCTTTAATGTATAAAAATGGCAAAGGCATCGCTCAAGATGTTCCTAATGCCGTAAAATATTTTGTTCAGGCTGGAGAACAAGGTGTTTATGATGCTTATCTTAACCTAGGTATTATGTATTTTTTTGGCGATGGAGTTCCTGAAAATCGTACGATTGCAGCAGACTGGTTTAGTAAAGCGGCAACAGGCAATCTCCCTGAAGCTCAATATTATCTAGGCGTCATGTCAGAACATGGCGATGGTTTAATTCAAAACCATGTGGCAGCAAACTATTTTTACACTCAAGCTGCTGAACATGGTCATGTACTTGCAATGTATAATTTAGGAATAATGTATGCCACTGGAACGGGTACAAAACCTAATAATGAGCTAGCTGCACACTGGTTTACTAAAGCTGCTGAAGCTGGCTATGCAGATGCACAATATAATATAGGTGTAATGTATGATGTCGGTGGTGGTGTTCCCAAAGATGCTAAAAAAGCAATAGAATGGTATTTAAAAGCGGCGGAACAAGGTAGTGCCGATGCGCAATATAATTTAGCATTGAAGTATTTAGAAGGTGAAGGACTTGATAAAAATACTAAAAGTGCTATTTATTGGTTTACAAAAGCGAGTGAGCAAGGCGACCAAGACGCTAAAGCTTATTTAGATACACTAATAACAGAAGAATGAAAGGGCTAAAGCCCTTTTGGTATCTAACCTGAATTACGCATCCCTGCAGCAATCCCTGATATCGTAATCATCAATCCTTGTTCTACAATACCATTATCATCTTCATTACGTTGACGAGAACGACTTAATAGTTCAGCTTGTAATAAGTTCAACGGTTCAATATAGACATTACGCAAAGCTACCGATTGAGCAATCCATGGCAAATCAGCCATTAAGCTATCATCATCAGTAATTGTTAATACTGTATTAATATCTTCAGCTAATAAATTACGTAACTCTTCTCCTAAGGACCACATTGCAGAATCAACTAATCTGTATTCATAGTACTGATGGATATTGGGTGCAGCTTTAGCATAGACCATTTCTAACATACCAAGACGGGCATTAAAAAAAGGCCAATGATGATACATCTCTCTAAGTAAATCTTTTTTACCTTCTTCAATTACTTTTTTTAGTGCACTACCCGCACCTAACCAAGAGGGCACCATTAAACGATTTTGTGTCCAAGCGAAGATCCATGGAATTGCTCTTAAACTTTCAATACCCCCCCCTGTTTTGCGTTTTTGAGGTCGAGAACCAAGCGGTAATCTGCCAAGTTCAGCTTCTGGCGTCACCATTCTAAAATAATCTACAAATTCAGCCCGTTCACGTACATAACGCCGGTAGCAACGACAAGATATATCTGACATTTCATCCATTATATCGCGCCATGCCTGCTTTGGTTCTGGAGGTGGTAGCAAATTAGCTTGCAATATTGCTGATGCATAAAGCATTAAGCTACTTAATGCAACTTCCGGTAATCCCAGTTTAAAGCGGATCATTTCACCTTGTTCAGTGACACGAAGACCGCCCTTTAACGAGCCGGGTGGTTGTGAAAGTAATGCAGCATGAGCCGGGGCTCCGCCCCGTCCAATAGAACCACCACGACCATGAAAGAGTATTAAATTAATATTATATTTTTCAAATAATGCCACTAATTCTTCTTGAGAGCGGTATTGTGCCCAAGATGCAGCAAGCGTGCCCGCATCTTTAGCCGAATCAGAATAACCAATCATTACCATTTGTTTACCTTGAATCTTTTCTCGATACCAAGGAATATCTAGTAATTTTTGCATAACTGATTTCGCATTATTTAAATCATCTAACGTTTCAAATAGCGGTACAATCGGAACACATTTATGGCAATCAACAATTTTTAACAATAGATAAACAGCCAAAATATCAGAAGGTGCCTTTGCCATTGAAATGACATAAGATGCAATGGATTCTTCACCTGCTTTCTTGATAACACGGCAAGTATCTAACACTTCAGTAACGATTTCATTTGGTTGCCAATTGTAGGGTAACAAAGGGCGTTTAGATTGTAGTTCTGTTAATAAAAATGTTTGTTTTTGTTCTTCAGACCATTGAGCATAATGACCTAAATTGAGCTCTTTAGTTAATGCATCTAGCGCTTCAGTATGAACAGAGCTATCTTGACGAATATCTAATCTTACTAATTGTAAGCCAAAGCTTTTTATGCGCCGTAGAGTATCTATTAATGGACCATGTGCTATGGTAGACATGCCATGATCAATTAAAGATTGATAGCAAGTATAAAGTGGATTCCAAAGTTGTTCATTTTTTATCAGAATATCTGAAGGAGCTAATACTTGTTCATTATTAAGTAACGAAACAATATAACTTTGAGTTTTAACTAAACGAGCGCGTAACTGCTTCATGACTGCACGATATGGTTCTGATGCGGTTTTATTTGTTTCATCAAGCAAATCAATAACGGATTGACTACATTCTGTCATTGATAATTCACGCACCAAAATTTGAATATCAGCTAAAAATAATTCAATCGCTTTTAATCGTGCCTGTAACATCACTTTTTCAGTAACTTTAGCTGTTACATTTGGATTACCATCACGATCTCCTCCCATCCATGAAGTAAACTTAACAGGCACATTTTCGACAGCTAATTGTTCACTAAACGCATCCACCAGTTGATCGTTAAGTTCACGTAAAAATAAGGGGACACCTTCCCATAGACTATCTTCAATCACAGAAAATCCCCACTTAGCTTCATCAAGTGGTGTGGGGCGTTTTTTTCTGATTTCATCGGTATACCATGCTTGACAAACTAACTGTTTTAATCGTCGCATAATTCGCTCTATTTCATAATCAGCTAAGTCATTATGATCCAGTTGGGATAGACAACTATTTATAGCTGTGTATGTATTAATCATCGTTCGACGATTAATTTCTGTTGGATGAGCGGTTAATACTAATTCTATAGATAATTCTTTAATAGCTTGAGTGATTGTCTGGTTGGAAAAATTAAGCTGTTTTAGCGTACTGAATAATTCCGTCATTTTTTTAGGGCTGCTAGCTGCTTCCCCATGAGGTGAAATGCCATAATATTCAGCAGCCGTATTAACTAAATTTAGAAACTGATTAAATGCTCTAGCTACATGTAATAAATCTTCATCATTAAGATTTTCGATTAACTCAAGTAATTCAGTATGAGATTGTTTATTACCTTGCTGTGCAGATTTTGAGAGTTGTCTTATTTTCTCAACTAACTCGAAAGTATCATTACCTGTTGCTCGTTTTATTGCATCACCGAGCAACGTACCTAACATATTGACATTACTTCGCATTGAGGAGTATTGACTATTCATTTTAATCTCATTTTAGTTAATATTATACATAACCGACTTTAATCTATGTTTGCAATTGCACAGATCGACGATATAAATGTCTGTTTATTTGCTTAAGTTATATACTTTATAACAATGCTAATTTGATTTTAAATAATAAAATTTTATGGTTTTTATTTTTTTTATTGTTTTAATTATATTGAGGATACAACGTTATAAAAATTAAAATAATTGCCCTATTTGATAAAAATACTAAAGCTGAATATTTAAATATCTGTTTTTCAATGAATAGATTATCTGTAAGCCTGTATCTTAAATTAATTTGGGTATATACTAATACCATTCACAATGAGTATTGGGTTATTTAATGATCGTTGTATTTTATATCACGTCGATTATTGCTATTGTTGCAAGCATAAAAGTAATTAGTTGCTTACAGGTTAATAAGGCTATTTTATACCTTATTATTTCGCTTTTTGCTTCTGCTTTGATATTAATTATACTTGATAGTTATTTATCCGCTGTTTTATATATCCTTTTATTTATTGGAGGAACTGTTACGCTTTTTTTAATTGCTGCAAATATATTTCAAATTCAGCGAGATAATGTAGAAAAAGCTAAGTATGGAATAAGCCCTAAAATATGGTTAATGCCACTAATATTTGCTTTTATTTTATTAGTCATTCTTATTTACGGAGTGGTAAAAACTGATAGTCAACTACTGAAAGATTCACATAATTTAAGTCATGAAATATCAGTATATGTCTATATTTTAATGGCAGAATTAGCATCGTTTTTATTATTAGGAGCCGCAGTCATTGCTTATCATTTCAGGCAAAGACTGTTATCGGAGATTTAATATGATTCCGCTATTTCAATGTTTGATTTTAGCTTGTGTTTTATTTGTAATAGGTTTATTTGGCGTTATGATTCGCCGTAATCTTTATTTCTTGTTACTTAGTCTAATTGTTATGAATAACGGAATTATCATCGCCTTAATTGCTGCAAGTAATTATTGGCAACAAGTAGATGGGCAGATTCTGGCTATTTTAGCTATTATTACAACGCTTGCTCAAGTTTGTGTTGGACTTGCACTTCTGAAGAAATTAATTTTTAAACGAAAAATTATCAATATTGACTCATTAAGCGAAATGAAAGGATGAATTTACTTTATTTAACTATCATTATTCCCTTGCTTTCTTTTTTAGCTTTAGTTAGTTTGGGAAGACAAATACGTTCAATTAACATAACCATTATCGGTATTAGTACAATGCTAATTGTCGTATTAATTTCCACATTTTCTTGTATTGACTTTATCACTAACTCAGTACCGGATATGTCATTGATTTATAGTAAAACACTATGGAACTGGTTTTCTATTGGCGATTTTAATGTTCCGATCACTTTAACCTTAGATGGATTATCGCTAATTTTTCTTGTTTTGATTGCTTTTATAGGAATTCTTGTTTATTTTTTTGCTGCATTTTATTTAACATCACAAAAAGATATCTATACCTTTTACGCCTATAGTAATTTATTAATAGCAAGTATGTTAACCATCATTCTAGTTGATAATTTACTCGTTATGTTAATCGGATGGGAAGGTGTTAGCCTCAGTATTTACTTACTTATTGGTATTTACCACAAACAAATGCGTAATAGTTATTCTGCAGTAAAAACTTTTTTTATGATGCACTTAACTGATCTTTTCTTCATTATCGCAATATTTTTAATTTTTCAAACACTCGAAACATTAAATATTCAAGATATCTTAAGCACCGCACATGATAATTTAGCGGTAGATTCTGACATCATTTTTTGGATCACGTTATTGTTGTTCTTAGGTGCAATTAGTAAATCAGCACTTTTTCCAATGCAATCATGGTTTAATGAATCAACGTTAGCTTCTATGCCTGCCGTAGCATTAATGCAATCTTCGACAGTAATTTTAGCGGGCGTGTATTTGATTTTAAGACTGAGTAATCTGTTTATGATGTCAAGCGATGTACTTTACATTATGACCATAATTTCATCATTATCGATAATATTTTCAAGTACAATTGCGTTAGTACAATATGATATTAAACGAATTGTAACCTTTATCAATTTAGCTCAAATTAGTTATATCTTTTTTGCATTTTCTACACAAAATTGGACGTTATCGCTAAATTGTTTAATCAATTATGCCATTACCAGTGTGTTACTAATATTTGCTTCAGCAATACTCATTCAAAAATGTCATGGAGAGCGTGATATAAGTAAATTAGGTGGATTAACTAAAGAATTTCCATTGTTATTGGTAATCTTTTTATTCATCATGTTATCAGTTAGTGCTTTACCTTGGATTTCTGCCGCATTTTATATAAAAGGCGATATCATTTGGAGCTTAATCTTGCAAAATAGTTTAGTTTCGGGCACTATTGGCTTATTAGGAATATTATTTGCTAGCTTGAGTATTTGGCGCTTAATCCTTAAAGTGTTTTATCATAAATTGAAAATACACGATTTTGCTAAAACCAACTTAATGAGTTATCTTCCTATATTGATACTGTTGATCTTTACTACAGCACTTTTTACGCATTTCCCATTACCAATCAAAGGTATTATTTCAACGAGTGAATTAGATCATCAAGGGAATTTATCTTTCCTGTTTCTGTTGACCGGTATTGTTGTGTTGAGCTTCATCATTGCTTATACCTTATATGCACATCCAAACAGCGAAGTGAAAGAAGTATTTAACACTCCTTTGGTAAAATCTTTCATCCGTTTTTGCACAGCTAATTGGCGTTTTGATTATCTTATCAATCTGTTACTTGTTAAACATTATATGATGTTAGCCAATAAGTTAAAAAAAGATCCATTAGGCATATGGGATAATTGGATAATGACGAGCATAAAAAAGACAAGCTCGCATGTTGTTGGTTTAGAAAATGGACATCTCAGATGGTATATTGTTTCAATTGTGATGGGTTGTATCTTTATTTTGATGTTACTAATTTTTATTTGATAGGGGTGTAATCATTCATGTTATTATGGCTTGTTTTCTTACCAGTATTAGGCGGATTTATTGGTTGGTTATGTCCGATTTTTATACACCGCAAAGTGGCATCCAGTGATACACAGCCTAGATGGAATAACCTATCATTTATTATAGCGTTAATTACAATTTCTATCACGCTGATATTAATAATCAATTTATGGTTAAATGCCGCAGCGACTATTGAACAGGGAGAAAACTGGGCAGAAGAAGTCAATTTTGAATGGATATCTTTATTAGGGATTCGTTTCCATTTATGTTTAGATAGCTTATCTATAATTGTGATTTCTTCATCCTTATTGATTGTATTGATCACTATTATCTACTCAAGTAAAGAAAATATTAATAACCCTGGCCTGTTTTATTTTAGTATTTTATTAATGACTTCGGCCGTTATATTATTATTTACCGTAACAGATCTATTTTTACTATTCTTTTTTTGGGAAGCCGCTACCATACCAGTTTATTTTTTAATTTCATTATGGGGAAGACGGGATTCAAACTCATTATTACGTTTCAATGGCGCAAGTAAATTTTTAATTTATACTCAAGTTAGTAGTTTATTGATGTTAATCTCTATCGTGTCACTGGTGTTGATTAATTGGAATTTAACAGGTCATTGGACATTTGATTACCGAGTTCTAACGAAAACTCCCATTTCGAGCAATACTGAATTTTGGTTGATGCTTGGCTTTATGGCTGCCTTTATTGTTCGAGTCCCTTTTGTCCCATTTCATAATTGGTTTATCGAAGCTCATATAGAATCATCAACTACAGGTTCGATGATGATAAGTGGCTTATTACTTAGTACCACAATTTTCGGAATACTGCGTTTTGTAATTCCACTATTTCCAAACGCAACGCTGATGATCGTACCTTATATTTTGGCACTTGCCTTATTTTCAATTTTTTATTCCGCTTTAGTTGCATTTACACAAACTGACATAAAAAAATTGATTGCCTATATCCACATTGCACTTATGTCTTTTCTTACAGCTATTATCTATAGTGGTTCAATTATTGCCTATCAAGGTGTCATCATACAGATGATTGCTATCAATTTCGCTATTGTAGGCATGTTTATTATTAGTGGCCTGTTAGTTGAATGTTATTCAACTCGAAATATTAATCAATTTTCGGGTGTTAAGCACCAAGTTAGTTATCTTTCAACTTTTACATTATTTTTTATATTGGCTGTTTTAGGTATTCCTGGTACAGCAAATTTTATTGGTAATTATCTTATGTTACTTGGTAGTTTTGGTTCTTATTCTTATTATACAATCTTATTAGCTATTGGATTATTATTGCTATCTATATCATTTATTATACGTATGCAACCTATATTTTTTAGTGTTCCAGATGAAGAGACTGCACCAAAAAATCAACTAAGTAAAAAAGATTTATTATTATTAAGCAGTTTATCAGCTGTACTTATTCTTATCGGTCTATATCCTCAATTGATTTTAGATATGTCTTATTCTGTTGTTAACCAAATACAACAATATATCACTACGGAACGAGTAGGAGAATAATAAGTTATGATTGCTTTATCGCCTATTTTCATATTGAGCGTTACAATAATTATCTTGTTGTTTTCAATATTTTTTTTAAAAATTGAAACAAAAAAATGTGCAATTTTAACTATAAGCGGGTTAAGCTTAGCTTTATTCAGCGCAGCGATAATTGGATATAAAATTTCTATCAATAATAAAAACATTACTGATATCAGTAGTGATAATATGCAACTATCTTTTTCTTTAACTCTTCCAACATTTTCAAATTTTTCTAAAGAAAAAATACTTGCTATTGAAACTCCACCTACAGCCCCTACGGCATCAGATAACAATACGACAGAAAGTAAAATTACTAACGATAACATAACGTTAGAAAACAATTCAACTGAGCATAAACATGTTGTAAAGGCGCCTAAACATTCTTCACGCCTGAAACTAAACGAAGATAATACTGATTGGGTGTCACAAGAAATCACCACACTTTTTACATGTGATGGATATGGTTTACTTTATAGTAGTTTAATTTTAATGATATCAATTATCGTAAGCTGCTTAGCATTTCGTTGGTTTAAACAAGAACAAACTTCACAAGGCCTGTTTTATTTAATATTAGTTTTTATGGCGTTAGGCGGTGTAACGTTAATGTATGCTAGCCATTTAATGGCTTTTTTTATTGGCGTTGAATTACTCTCCATTCCTTTTATAGGACTCATTGGTTACCAATATATTCAAACTCATTCACTAGAAGCCGCCGTAAAATATATGATTTTATCTACTATTGCTAGTGCATTCTTGCTTATGGGCATAGCATTTTATTATGCCGCATCTGGTGAATTAACCTTTAGTGGTTTAAGTTATCAATTATCAACAATGACATCTCAAAGTCCATTGTTATTAATGGGTGTCTGTTTAATGTTAGTGGGTATCGGTTTTAAACTATCTCTCGTGCCTTTTCAACTTTGGCTACCGGATGTCTATCAAGGTTCACCAACGATTGTTGCCTTATTATTATCAACCGTTGGTAAGGTTGCTATCTTTTGTGCTATTGCTAGATTGTTTTTATTAGCCCCGATTGTAAACAACGAAACCATACGTATTATTTTAGTGTTCATGGCATTCTTTTCAATTTTATGGGGGAATTTATTTGCATTCATACAAAGTAGTTTAAAAAGGCTATTAGCTTATTCCTCTATTGCCCATTTTGGTTATTTATTCATTGCTTTAATTGCGGTGCAATATCAAGTATTAGCATTGGAAACCATTGGAGTATATCTAATTGGTTATACCCTTGCCAATATTACAGTTTTAGGTGTAATAAGTTTAGAATCACATTCGAATGAATTACGCGATCATGAGAATGAAATCGATTTATCCGGATTATTTTGGAGACGTCCAATTCTTGCCTCAGCTATGGGAGTGGGTTTATTATCCTTAGCTGGTATGCCGTTAACAGTCGGTTTTATTGGTAGATTTTTATTAATTTTATTAGGGGTGACAGCCGAATTATGGTGGTTAATGGCAGCTGTCGTTATTGGTAGCGCACTGGGACTTTATTTTTATGCTCGCTTAGTTATCAACCTTTATTTAAGACCAAATTGTCGTGATGATCAGCTTGTAAATAATCCCCTCATGAATATTAAATGGCAAGATTTTCGATTGAGTGAAGTTCTTATTGCAATATCAGCATTACTGATAATAATTTGTGGTGTTTATCCGAAATGGATATTTAATTTAGTCACCATGGCTCAGTACTTGTCTACTTAAGAAAAACTTCTACTTATTTATAAACATAAAATATAGGTGTCTGTACCAATAAATATATTTAGTACAAATGACAATCTAAAAATGCTTTATCTAAACTAAAGGGTTAACTTATTAAATCAATTTTTTTTCAAAAATGATGAATAAGTTAACTTAAAACATACATCAAAAATTGGTTAGCTCCTATCGAATAACTATTTTAAGTCAGCTGTAAATTCTTTTTTTAACTGAAAGCCAAATAACAATCCCATACTTGAATCATATTAGTGATAGTTTAAGAAATCGATAGCGATAATTCAGATAAATCATATCGTTTCATCAAATAATGTTTCTATCTATTTAATCGATATTTTAACTATAGCTTGAAGCAAAAAAAACCACTCTCTCGAGTGGTTTTCAATTTAACGTTTAAATAATTATGGTTTAATTTCTGCCGTAACTTTAAGATTATAACCTTGAGCACCAGCTTTATAGTTACCACTTGCATACATGCTATCACTATTAAGTTGACCTAAAGTAATCACTTGTGTACTTGCAATTACATCGGCTGACGCTGGTACACTTTCGTAATTTCCATCTAATGACCATTTAAAGTTATAATTCGCACTTAAATCAACATCATTAGCATCTAATACACCATTTCCATTTTTATCTAACCATACAACTGCTTTATATTTACCGCCTTGTTTAGGAACTAAAGTACTCGAAGCTATGCTGTAGTTATCATTTGAATCAGCTGCGAGAATATAAACTTTCATTTCATCTGATGCAATTGGACCAAATCCATTTAAATTTGGATTGTCAACATCACCTGGACCTTCATCTTTACCATCTAGATCACTTGGAATTGGACCACCGGTAAGATTCCCATTTTCATCAATTCCATTAACTGTACCAGGTGCTTTGTTACTCCAAATATCAGATACTCTTAACCATTGGTTAGCATAAGGTAAACCAAATTCAGTCCTTTCTAAAATTTTGAAACCAATTTTAGTTGCCCCAGCAAACTCATCTGTAATCTTAAATTTAATTTCGTTTTCAGAAGCATTATTTGTGCCTGAAAGTTCTAATGTGCTCATATTTGCTTCTTTCCAAGTATTACCTAGAAGATAAAAAACTTTTAAAGTCGTTTTAACAGAACCTTTATCTTCATCGCCATCAGTATCTTGTAGGTTATACTTAATTTTAATATAGTTACCGACTTTAGCTTGTGTTTGACCAATTGTATTACCCGCTGAATCTTCAACAGTTAGCGTCAAAGAATGATCTTTTGCATTAGCAGAAGTACCTTTAATTAACGGTGGATTACCTTCAATTGGCTTAGTAGTTTTTGCGTCTAATGCAAAAGCATTACTGACAGTAAAACCGGCTAAGAACATACCTAATGCGATATTCTTAATAATTAATTTTTTCATGTTTAGTTCCTATTTTTATTTGTAACATCAAATGTACTATTAATTAATACACTGATACATTGATTATTTTTAGATTACCTGAACTCCTTGGTAATCTAATTACGCTTTTATTGTTCATGAATGTTATTGAACAAATACTTGTAATCTAAACCCTTGATCACCTGCACATGCAATTGGAGATGCATTTAAAGGACTGAAATTTAAATCTTTTGGTGCATCTGCAGTTGCTTGCATACTAGTGCCACTACTAGCAAAACTATTCGTTTTTAAACTTCTGATTTTATAGCGAGCATTAATTCCCATACCGACATTAAACCAAGGCCCATTTGGATTTACCCTAACATCAGGTAATGCTGCTGTTGATGCTTTTCCTGGACATGCTGCACTGTTGGAATCAACAAGTGACCAAATAACAAACGGATTGTTAATTTCTGTTATTCCATCAGCTGCATAGACTTTGACATAATATTCATTATCGACTTTCCACTCTTTAGAACCATTAGGATCAAATTCAAGGGAGCGTCCTACTTGGCTAGCGACTAATACACCATCGCTACGATAAACCTTGATTAGTCCCGCTTGACCACCAGTAAAATCGACAGATACTTTGTTAAATGACGAACCAAATTGCTCAATTGAAGTTGAAAATTCAATAATTCCTTGTATGTTGGAAGCGACATCTATTGCATAACTGTCTCCAATAACTTCAACACCAGCAGCTGTAGCCGCTTTCTGAGATACTTTTTGACCCATTTTGATTTTTTCAAATGATTTAACAATGACACACGGCTCTTGTTTTGGACATGCATTTACATTGCCAGAAGTTCCATCAATTAATGGAATTTTTTTGCCGTTGCTAACAGCTGTCCATCCTTTAAGAACAGAATCGAACGAGTCAGGAATTCGCTTCATTAGTTGCTCATCACTAAATCCATCAACATCTGCTGCCGTAATTATTGTGCCATTAGATACTTTCGGTTTTACCAAACTTGCCATTAGCGTTACCGCAGTGTTTCCATCAGCTAAATTAGAAGCCATTGTTGTACGATTACCACTTCTATCAACAGCCCAGAGACCAATTTTTCGCATTGCTGGGTTTGGCAAAATTTCAAAAGTTACAGGATTTGATGTTGCTGTACGACCTTTTTTATCTGTCACTGTTACGGCTAACGTATATTTGCCATCAGTGCTATGTGGACGACGTAAGCCGTTTTCATCAACATAAGTAGGTGCCATTATTTTCCAATTTTGAGTGTCTGTTGTAGGAGTGGCCCATGATGATGAAGTACAAATACCTGTTGTATTACAGAAGAAACCGCCTCCTGCATCTATTTGATACATATCGCCCGTCCATTTTAGAGAACTTAGACTTTTGGCATTATATACAGCAATATTGACATCATATGTCTGACCTTCGACCAATTGGAGGGCTTCAAGTCCTAAATCGACACTGAGTTTTTTCTCTTTATATTCAAGAACAATATAATTATTACGATCAACCAGATCATAACGACTTCCAGCTAGCGATCGTGCTTTTTGAACCATATCTGGATCTAACTGATCTTTTAGAGGCACCCCTAAACGATAGTTCATTGTTAATGATGCAGAGGTTGCTTTTTTGTTATTTTGTCCTCTTTTATGTTCTGCTTTCAATGTAAAGAGTGGAACTGGGGTATAATCTAGACCTGCGGTAATTGCTCTTGGATTTTTTTGGAGATTGTCTTTTCCAAATAGGGCAACTTTATCACCAAAGTATTGTTCATACATTAGCGAACCACCTAGATGAGGGTATTGAGGTAAGTATCCTTGTAGACGTATATCAAAACCTTTAGCCGCACGCTCTAAATATTCATCAAAATCACGTGACTGTTTCCAGCTTGATAACGGGTGATAATAGTTAGCAGCCAGCTTCATATAATCTGTCCATGCTTCTGCACCGATACCTAAGCGATTATGAGCCCGTTGAAAATCATGGTCTAAAAAAACGTTGTAACCAAGTAACCATTTTTTATCCGCTACATCCCAACGTTGTCCTATACCAAAGTTTCCTATCCGACGGTTATGTTCATACTCTTGAAATGAAATTTGACTAAATATCAACATATTATCAGTGTCATACAATGGACTAAATAATTTGAGACTGAGATTATTAAAGTTACCTTTGTCACTCACATCAAATGATAATTGTGCTGTACCAAATCGTCCTAAAAAATCTTGAGCTGCATTACGTAAAGGATCAACAACATGATTTCTTACATTACTACGTACATAGTCTTCTGCGTAAGTCCGACCTTTATTCCTTAAATGACCAGATAAACCACCATTTTCAGAAGATAATAATTGTTCCCAATCTTGTGTTGCTAATGTTTGTAATGTTTCAGCAACATAAGTATCTAATTTTTCTTTATCTGCTTTAACATCGTATTTTTCATCTGACCCTAAATTTGGTAAAGCATACTTATCTTGCTTCTCTTGCTTTTCTGGCTCTGATAAATGTTTAGATGGTAATAATGGTGAGTTTTCGGGAAGAACTAAAAGTTCACCTTCTTCGACAGAATCTCTTTTATCAAAACGACCAGCATTCATTTCACGTAATTGGTCAATTGTAATTCCACTTCTTAATGCAATTTGATAGAGACTTGCCTTTTTGTTATTTATCATCTCACGAACTTTTGATCCATTTTTAAGTTCGATGATTTTATTACTATCAACTGCATCTGAAGACAAAGTATTATTTGCATCCAAAGCTATGGCTGTTTGGCAATTTAATGCAATTAATACTAATGCAGAGATAACTTTTAAATTAAGATTTGTTTTCATCTTAATCGTTCCTTATATTTCCAAAAATTGATAAATGATTATCAAAAAACTGTTATTTAGCTATTAGATTAGAAAAGAAAATTGCGTTTTAAAACATTTTAAAGATTATGCGATCCTCTCAATCTTTAAAAATCTTTACAAAATTTACTTTCATAAAAATTATATTACAAAGAGGTCATTTTACAAAAATTTATTTAAATATTTTTGTAAAGAATTAGAGTGGATTTCTGTAGAAAATGAATAAAAATGATTTTTTTTAACCGAAGAAAAAAATACTTATTTTTTTATGCAGATGTTTTTTATGATTTTTTATTTTTCTAATGAGCTAAATAAAACTCATTAGATTGATTTTAATTATTAAAAAGATAGGGATTTCTATATATTTTTTGATTTTTGATAAATTTGTCATTTTTACAATAATAAGCACTTATTGATCTTCATTATAAATTTCTAAATTTTCTGATTCTTTATTTATAAAAAGGCCAAGAGTATTACTATTTCTTTTTAGTTCGAGTAATGATAAATAATTATCATCTACATCTTCAGTAATATATTTACCATCAAAAACAGAACATTCAAAATGATGAATATCTGGATTTTCTTCTCGAATTGAGTCAATCAAATCGGTAAGATCTTGAAAAATTAGCTTATCTGCTCCAATTTCTTTAGCTATTTCTTCAACCGTTCGGTTAAATGCAATGAGTTCACTTGCAACAGCCATATCGATACCGTACACATTTGGATGTCTAATTTCAGGAGCTGCCGAAGCTAAATAGACTTTCTTCGCACCTACTGAACGTACCATTTCTAAAATTTTTTCAGACGTTGTTCCACGAACAATTGAATCATCAACTAAAAGAACATTTTTACCTTCAAATTCTATACGATTTGCATTAAGTTTACGTCTTACAGAAAGTTTGCGAGTAGCTTGACCAGGCATAATGAATGTTCGACCAACATAGCGATTTTTTACAAATCCTTGTCGATAGGGTTTATTTAGGATTCGGGCAATTTCAAGTGCGGCATCACATGATGTTTCAGGGATTGGAATAACAACATCAATATCGACATCTTTCCATTCTCTCGCTATTTTATTACCTAATTTTTGTCCCATTAAAATACGCGATTGATAAACCGATACGCCATTCATTAATGAATCAGGTCTTGCGAAATAAACATATTCAAATATGCACGGATAATACTGAGGATTATCGGAACATTGCTGTGAATAAAATTGTCCATCTTGGGTAATGTAAATGGCCTCCCCCGGTGCGACATCTCGAACAAATTCAAAATCAAGCACATCTAATGCAACACTTTCTGAGGCAACCATGTATTCAATTTGTTGATTATCAAGAACTCGTCTACCTATTACTAAAGGACGAATACCATAAGGGTCACGGAATGCAACAAGCCCATGTCCTATAATCATAGCGACACAAGCATATGCGCCTTTAATTATTTTGTGTAAATTAGCGATGGCGGTAAAGATATTATCCGCCGTAAGCGGATAAGTTGGAAATTGGTCTAATTCACTGGCAAATATATTAAGAAGAACTTCTGAATCAGAGTTAGTATTAATATGTCGTCTTGCAAGTTCAAAAACTTTTTTACTTAATTCATCGGTGTTGGTTAGGTTGCCATTATGTGCAAGTGCGATACCATAAGGAGAATTTACATAAAATGGCTGAGCTTCAGAGGGACTTGAGCTACCTGCGGTAGGATAACGAACATGACCAATGCCTAATTTACCTTGTAAACGTTGCATATGATGTTCCTGAAAAACATCTTTAACTAAACCATTTGCTTTACGTAAACGAAAGCGATTCTGTTCATCTATAGTCACAATTCCTGCTGCATCTTGTCCTCGATGTTGTAATACGGTTAATGCATCATAAATTGATTGATTTACTGTACTACATCCTAAAATACCAACAACACCACACATATAATGATTACCTCAAAATTACTGCACTAAAAATGAAGACGATTGTTGTATAAATTCAAAAAACCAACGAATTATAAAATGGAAATGGGGAATAAGCTGTGATTCTTCCCAGTATTTCGATTGCGATAATGGTGTGAAGGTATCCACAAAAAACAGTATCGCAGCGACAACCAAAATACCTCTTAATACGCCAAAACAGATACCCAATACGCGATCTGTTCCAGATAATCCTGTTTTTTGTACTAATTCACCAATAATATAAGATATGACTGCACAAACAAGTAAAGTAGCAATAAATAGAATTGCAATCGCAACGGAAGTACGTACTAATTCGCTATCGAAATAAGTAAGATACTCGGTAATATAAACATAAAATCGACTTGCAATAAAAAAAGCAAGTACCCAACTGATTAGCGATAATGCTTCACGCACAAATCCACGAATAATGCTGATTAATGCTGAAAAAATTATGACGCCAATAATCGTAAAATCAACCCAATTCATCATAATAACCTACAATTATATTTTTATAAGATGTTTAATTTGAAATAGCTTATTAATAAATTTTTATGTTAAACAATCAATTATAAAACTTTAATACTCTTAGTTTATTTTTTAATTTTATCTATTAATTAGCCACAATTATACTTTTTTGTTTGGTTAAACTATTAAGATTATCGATTACTTGCTCAGCTTGCTCTCTTTTACCATATGGCCCTACTTGTAATTTGATTAATTGATTAGGTTCTGGATTTTTAGGAATTACTTTAACGTTGTAATTATTTAATCTTAACAAAGCCACTAGCTCTTCTATTTTCTTTTTATTTTTTAACGCCGCTATTTGAATCATATAAAGTTTAGATTCTTGTTCACTTACTTTAACATTATCGCTTGGTGTTGTTTCGTTAATATCATTTTGAGCAACATCAGGAGAAATTAAAGAATTTAAATCCTGCTCATTATCTGGTATATAAGGAATATCATCTACACCATAGGCACTATTAGCATGGTTGTCATCAGTTGTAGATTCGATCGATTGAAATTGTTGTTGAACAATATCGGGTTGCAAAATTGGGGAACTTGAAGTCTGATTATTTGATTTATCCGTTATGATCCATGGTGCAATCAGCGCTAGTATAAGCAATAATGTTGCAAAACCCACAAACCGATTCCTAATTTTATTTTGACTATTTGGAGTAGTGTTTTTATCTTTTGTCATGATTAATTTCACTTAATATTCATATTGTTCTAAAACATCCGCAACTGTATGAAATGAACCACATACTATGATAATATCATCTTCTTCTGCATCTTGCATTGCTTTTTGATAAGCGGTTAAGACATCATCAAATGTAAAGATAATACCTTCCCCTTTATCTTCCAAATATCCTTTAAGCACTTCCGCTTGACATCCTCGTTCACCATAAAGTGAAGCACAATACCAAACATCACCTTTTAATATTGATAAAGTACCTTGGATATCTTTATCTTTAAGCATACCAATCACAATTCGAATGTTACCCATCTTTGATCGTTGAGCTTTTAATTTATCAAGTTGTTTTACTAGATAAGTGGCAGCATGGGGATTATGAGCAACATCAACTATAACGAGTGGGTTTTGTTGAATAGTTTGAAATCTACCAACCAAACTTGATTGGATTAATCCCTTTGCAATTTCATCTTGAGTAATGTTTAAAGATGAGTAACTTAATGCAGCAACTGCAGTCGCTGCGTTAGCTAATGGTATATTATTCGCTATGGGTAAATTTTCGTAGTGTACCCTAGAAGACTGAAAAGACCATTTAACATTATCAATTTGATGATAAAACCAATCATGATTTACTGAGAAAATTGGACAATTAACAGATTTTGCAACCAATGGAATTGATGTTGGAACATTTTGCTCACCAACAATGGCAATACTTTTCGATTTAAAAATACCCGCTTTTTCCTGACCAATACTTTCACGAGTATGACCTAAATACTCTACGTGGTCTATGTCTATGGTGGTGATTATGGCGATATCGGCATCCACTATGTTGGTTGCATCTAGCCTTCCACCTAATCCTACTTCTAATATAACGACATCTAATTTTGCTTGTTTAAATTGATAAAGTGCAGCAAGTGTTGCATACTCAAAATAAGTTAGAGAAATATCACCTCGTACATTTTCAATTTCTACAAAAGCATTAACCGTTGCTTGTTCGGTTGATTCTTGGTTATTTATTCGAACTCGCTCAGTAAAACGTATCAAATGAGGTGAGCTATAAACACCAACTCTTAATTTTGCTGCCAATAGCATCATTTCAAGAGTTCGGCATGTTGTGCCTTTTCCATTGGTTCCAGCTACAGTAAAAATATAAGGTGCAGGCTGTAACAGATCTAAGCGTTGGGCAACGGTTTTTACTCGATCCAGACCTAGATCAATCGTTGTGGGGTGCAGTTTCTCTAAATAACAAAGCCATGCTTTTAAATCAGACATGGCATTAAGTTTTTCATTTTGCATAGAGATTACACAGTCTCATCGATAGTTACATTGTTAGTCATATCGTTAAAAGGATCGGGTATTCTCATTAATTTTGCTAACAAACTAGCAATTTTTGGTCTCATTTCTTTACGATGAATGATCATATCAATTGCGCCCTTTTCAAGTAAAAATTCACTTCGTTGGAATCCTTCCGGCAATGTTTCTCGAACGGTTTGTTGGATAACTCGCGGGCCGGCAAAACCAATCAGCGCTTTTGGCTCAGCAATGTTGATATCTCCAAGCATAGCTAAACTAGCAGAAACACCACCCATTGTCGGATCAGTCATTACAGAAATATAAGGTAATCCTTCATCCTGCATTTTTGCAAGGATTGCACTGGTTTTTGCCATTTGCATTAGCGAAAATAATGCTTCTTGCATCCTAGCTCCACCACTAGTTGAAAAACATATTAGTGGACATTTATCTGCAATGGCTTGTTCAGCTGCGCGTGTAAACAGCGCACCAACTACCGATGACATTGAACCACCAATAAATGCAAATTCAAAACAAGCGACGACGACAGGAATGCCAAACAAGGTTCCTTTCATCACAACCATAGCTTCTTTTTCACGAGTCTCTTTTTGAGCCGTGGTTAAACGATCCTTATATTTTTTAGTATCTTTAAATTTTAAAATATCTTTCGGTGCGAGATCTGAACCTAACTCAACATCTGAACCTTCATCTAAAAAGTGGTATAACCTTACGCGTGCAGGAATATGCATATGGTGATCACATTTCGGACATACCTCTAAATTGCGATCTAATTCAGCTTGATAAATAACTTGTTCACAGTTGCTACATTTGGTCCAAACTCCGCCTGGAATATTCGCTTTTTTATGATCAGATGATATATTATTTTTACTTAAAATCTTTTCAATCCAGCTCATTATGATTCTCTCATTGTGCTACACTTTAGAAAATATCGGGCTATTGTATAATACTTTGCGCTAATTCTTAATAGTTGTTTTAATTTTTATCTTATGCATTACCTATGATTAGAAAATATTTAACATTTTCAGATCTCAGTAAATATTAAATTTTAACGCTTGTTTTAATAACCATTTTAACCAAAATTGTTGAATATCTAAGTGGTTACATAATAAAAATAGCGTTTCGTTACTTTATTTAAAATTAAAGCAATTATTAACGGAAGTAATACTATTTGCATTAAACAAGTGATTGATAATAAATTCCCATATTCTATATTTTTGTATAGTAATGCGGTTGGTACTTTAAAAATAAAAATGAAGTTAACAATAATACAAATAAAAATTATTATACTGGGTTGAATGATACTTTTTATGAGCCTATCTGTTTGAATTCTATCAAATGATTGTTTAAAACAAGGTATAGTTAAACCAACTGCTATTAATATACCCGATATATATACAATATTTAAAATATTGTTAGAAATCTCCATGCTGAATAATTGAAATACTTTCGTAATTAACAGATATCCTTTTATCAGGACAAAAGTTGTAAATATGGCAAACAAATTAAAGTGAATTTTAGTACTATTGGTCGCTGTAAAAGGAAATGGCTGTTGATTTTTTATAAAGTATTTATTGGAAAAATTTAATAAATAGTATAGTAATAAACTATATAATATTAAATAAAACATAACCGATATAATGATGATAAATATATTTTTTATTGGATATAAATCTCCAAAATCAAATAGTAAAGTTTTAGGAATAAAATAAGCCATTACTGAAAATAAGACCATTATAATTATCACCAATTCTACATTGGTTTTATTAATTATATGGACATTTAAACTGTGTAGAAATAATGACAAAATTCCAAATACAAATACTACATCTAAAATATGAGTTTTTAACAAATAATTAATGATATTAAAAGGAGAAAACTTTATTAGTTCCCAAAAGTATGCTAAATCGAAATAGATAATCATCGAAGATGATAGTTATTAAACAGCTAATAACAAAATAAATAAAACTGCCAATCAATGGCAATGTAAAAAAAGCGTTTTCTTTCATTAGATTTCCTTATCAATTTTAGTATTCATGTATAGATATTTATTTTTTAGTCAATTCGTTTTATAAAATGTTTAATTTTAAATCCCATTGCAATCAATGATGCAAAATAGACAATGATGCCAACCATTACCAATAATAATAAACGGCTAACTCGTATGAGCATTGAACCGGTCGACCAATCAGGTAATAATCTTGAACCAAACCATAGAACCAATGACATTAAAATAACGGCAATAATCACTTTAGTTAAAAAAAGATACCAACCAGATTGAGGTTGATAAAGTTTCTTTTTTCGTAATTGCCAAAACAATAGTCCAGCATTAAAACATGCAGCCAAACCAATGGATAACGACAGTCCAGCATGTTGTAATGGACCAATAAAAACCAAATTCATCAATTGCGTTAAAATTAAAGTAACAACAGCAATTTTAACAGGAGTTTTAATGTCTTGTCTGGAATAAAAAGCAGGTGCTAAAACTTTAATTAAAATAAGCCCCAATAACCCTATCGAATAAGCGATCAAAGCACGTTGTGTCATTAGCGTGTCATTTGACGTAAACTGCCCATATTCAAATAATGTTGAGATTAATGGGCGCGAAATTACACCTAACGCGACCGTACTCGGTAAAGCCAATAAAAAGCATAAACGTAATCCCCAATCAAGTAATTCCGAATATTGCTTATGATCACCATTTGAAAAGCTTTTGGCCAATGACGGTAATAAAATAGTACCCAATGCAACACCCAGTACACCTGCCGGGAATTCCATTAATCGGTCAGCATAATACATCCAAGACACAGATCCTGAAATTAGAAAAGAAGCAAAAATTGTATTGATGATTAGAGAGATTTGACCAACTGAAACCCCTAAAATTGCTGGTCCCATTTGTTTCAGAACTCGCCATACACCACTATCTTTTAAATTAATACGAGGTAAAACTAACATCCCTATTTTTTTTAAAGTAGGCAGTTGGAAAAGCAATTGCAAAATTCCACCGACAACAACCGAAAAAGCTAATGCCAAAACAGGTGGATTGAAATATGGGGTTAAAAATAGTGTACAAACGATCATACTAATATTAAGCAACGTTGGCACAAATGCAGGAACAGAAAAGCGATTCCAAGTATTGAGTATTGCACCAACTAATGATGCCAGCGAAATAAAAAAGATATATGGAAAAGTTATCCGGAGCATTACAGTAGCAAGTTCAAATTTATCCACTGATTCTTGCATAAATCCTGGTGCGGTTAACATAATGATAAAAGGTGCGGTAATCACACCAATTAATGTAACAAGTGCTAATACTAATGTTAATAAACCTGCAACATAGGCAATAAATGTCTTCGTTGCCTCGGCACCTTGTTGATTTTTATATTCTGCTAAAATTGGCACAAACGCTTGAGAAAAAGCACCTTCAGCAAAAATTCGCCTAAGTAAATTGGGAAGTTTAAAAGCTACAAAAAAAGCATCAGTAGCCATTCCTGCTCCAAAAAAACGTGCAATAATTGCATCTCTAACAAAACCTAATACCCGAGATACCATTGTCATTGAGCTTACAGTGGCTAAAGATTTTAATAAATTCATAGATAAGATAAGTGCCAAAAAACAGTAATGGACATAGTCTACAAATTATTCACTTATTTCACCATGCTTTTTTATAAATAATAACATTTATGAATTGAAATATCGTTACTATCCAAACAATAAGCGGATTGAAATACTAATCAGACAAATATTATCATCAATTATTCAATTTAGGATGTTTATTTCATTCCGCTTTTATTTCTTCATTGATTACAATTTATAACTTGCCGTTAACAATACAGCTCTAGGCGTGCCAGGCATACTACTTGAACGCCAATATTCTTTACCAAATAAATTTGTTACAGCTAAAGTGATATCATAAGAGGAAGATTGATAACCAATTGCCGCATTCCATACTGTATATCCTGGGCGTTTAAATTGATTTTTATCATCGTTATACATAGCACCTTTATAATTTACTTCCAACTCGGTAAACCAATTATCATAAGGCAAATAACGAATATTTAAATAACCGCTATGCTTAGATGTATTCGGTAAATATTTGCCTTGATTAGCTGGCATTTTTTTATCTTTATGAACTTGAGCTTGCTGATAACCAATACCACTATTGATGTACCATTTTGGTGTTAATTTTCCAATAAGGCTTAATTCAATCCCTTGACTCCGGTCACTGCCTTTGACCTGCCAATTATAAGGATCGTTCACCGCATCGGGTTGATAACGAACGTTGTATAATTCAAGATTATAAAGTGCAAGTTGAGAAGATAATTTATCATCTAACCAATCACTTTTTACGCCGACTTCATACTGCCTTGAATATTGGGGTTTATTATCGTAAACCGTTTTTGAATCCGTTGAAATGGTAATCAGTCCTCGTCCACCATAGGGTGCAAAATTTTTACTATAGGAAGCATAAAAACTTTGCGATTCGATAGGCTGCCAAATTAAACCGATTCGAGGACTTAACGAGTGACCATTATATGAACGGCTTTGGTGTTTGATTTTATCGTCTGATGCAAATTCGTAATTGTCATAGCGTAAACCCATCAACAATTTCCATTGCGTTGTAAAACTGATCAAATCTTGCAAATAAATTCCTTTTGAGGTGGCTTTATGATTAGTTTTAGTATTTAATTTAGTGTAATGCGCTTTCTTGGAATACCAATGTGGATGAAAGGGATCAACAACTTCTGGATAAGTACTCGTTAATGCTAATCTAGGCTGACGTTTTTCAATATTGTATTCAACACCAACCAACATATCATGTCCTATCCCTGCGGTATTAAATTTTCCCATTAAATCTATTGTATTGCTATATGTCTTGTTATTCGTTTCTTGCCAAGCTCGTCGGAATTGTAATTTACCGCGATAGTTACAAGTTTTCCCACTATTGGTTTTACCATTTAAATGGCAATAATCCCCACCATAAATATGATCAAAGTTTTGACTTGCTTGACGATAGAGGTTAGTTAATTTAATTGACCAGTCATAATTAAATTCAAACCCTATCACCGAACGTAGTGATTTAAAATTATCTTTTACATAATCATCTGGATGTGCATAGGCAGTTTTAATTGAAACACCTTTTGGTAAATTATAGTAAGCAGGTCCTCGGTCTGGTTTACGCCATAAATGATCATCTGTATATTGAACTAACCAATTAAACCCCTCTAAATTATCATAAAATATACTTGGTGATACCATGGTATCTCTTTGTTTTATTCCTTTACGAAAACTTTTTTCTGATTGATGATCTACCGTCATTCGGATGGCTAGTTGTTCATTGACAACATGATTGATATCGACCATACCGCCATATTTATCCCAAGAACCACTACGTAAGCTTAAAACAGTAGGTGAATCAAAATTAGCTTGTTTACTAATCATGTTTATCATTCCCCCACCAGAACCTCGTCCATAGAGCACTGAAGCGGGACCTTTTAATATTTCCACGCGTTCAATATTGGCTGTACTTTGCCTAACTTGCCCACTTGCACGAACACCATCCCGATAAATATCGCCTGAACTTGCCGAAAAACCGCGTATTTTTATTCCTTCATCTCGCATGTCATAAGTACTATCGACTCCCGGCAATTTATTGACAATTACACTTAAATCATTTTTTCCATATACTTTTTCTTGCCCTATGTTAACTGAATTGATTGTTTGAGGAATATCTTTGATATCGAATGGCATTTTTGTGGCTGTTGATGACTTTTTTAGTCGCTGATCATTATCATCCTTAATATGAGCGACAACTTTCATCGTTTCAGTATGCGCATCATTATCATAATGCTCTTGAGCAACAGTATCCGTAGAGACTATACCCAACATGCCTATGATGGCTAATTGATTAACTACTTTCATTGTTTTCCTATCCTAATTTATTGTATTTAATTTGGTTAAAATAAAAACACCCCAAAATATGATAATGATTATTATTTTCATTATCAACTTCTTTTATGAAACGGATAGTTCTGAAAATATCAACATAACTTTACAGAAACAGGAATTACCAATACATTGCTTTTAAAAGTCGTTGAAACAACAAGAATGGATTAAAAAATACTAGTAGGATATTAAGAAGAAGGAAAAATTTTCTTGAATAAGTAATCTTAAATTTGATTTAATTTCGTTGTTTATTCAGTTTTTACTATAAGATTTGTTCTTACAATTAAACTCAATAAATCTTAACAAATAAAAAATCAAAGTTTTTGTAATACACTTAAATTATATTTTAGATGATTATTAAGTAAGAATAAGAACTAGATGGTTGGTGGGTCGTGAGCGATTCGAACGCTCGACCAACGGATTAAAAGTCCGCTGCTCTACCGACTGAGCTAACGACCCATTTCGATATGATTACTGTACCGTTTTTAGTATGGGTACAAGCAATTTCGGGTTGCTATAATACTGGCAATTATTTGGTAATGCAACCCTTTTGTGAGTGTTTTTTTTTAAAAGCTGATTTTTCGTACGTTATACTAAAGATAAGCTAATTTTTGGTTAGCAAGATTAACTGCATTTTTATTTTTAGAATATTTATTCAAAACTTGTTGAAAAACGGCTTTAGCATTTTTTTTATCGCCTTTTTCAAGCAATATTAATCCTACTTTATAAAGACTATCACCAGCTTTTGACGAATTAGGAAAATCCTTTACAACTGTTGCATAATAAGATGAAGCATAATCTTTATTACCTTGTTTGTAAAAAAGTTGCCCTAACCAATAATTTGCATTTGCCCGATAAATAGATTTTGGATAGGCTTCTAAAAAGCGTTGGAAAGCAATAATCAGTTCATTACTTTGTTTGGCGTCGCTGATAAACTGCATAATAAAATTATAATCGGTTTTATCATTACCTGTAGATGTCCAACCAGATAAATTTGATGTATTAGATTCTGTTTTTGGCATCGTTGATGTTGTTCCTTCTGAGGAACCATAATTGGTATTCAATGACAATCCGGAGGAACCAGTTCCCATTTGCTGTAGAATCATCTTTTGGCGTTCAATAACTTGATTAAGTTGATATTTGGTATCTTCTAATTGACCCCTAAGTAAATCTATATCAGATTGTAAATCATTAATCTTTTGTTGATTTTGTATTATCAATTGTGCTTGAGCTTGTACAGTTCTTTCCGATTCAGACCCGCCAGCTGCACAACCATAGCCTGCAAATAAAAGAAATATTGATAATGTGATTATTTTTTTATGCATATAATTAAACTCGATGTAAATTAAAAAAAACGGCTGGATATCCAGCCGTTATGAAATACAATTAATATACAACGACAGCACGACGATTTTTAGCGTAAGCGGCTTCATCGTGACCGAGTACTGCTGGTCGCTCTTTACCTAATGATTTGATAGTCATTTGAGTAGCTGATACACCATTTGCTTGTAAATACGATTCAACTGCGCTTGCACGACGTTCACCTAAAGCAATATTGTATTCTGGTGTTCCACGCTCATCCGCATGTCCTTCAATAACTACTTTTATAAAAGTATGTGAACGTAAGAATCCTGCATGAACATTCAACATTGAAGCATATTCAGATTTCACATTATATTTATCAAAATCAAAATAGACCGTATTCATTTCTTGTTGTTGTAGTCTTTGAAGTAAAGCACGATCTTCACTTGATAACGTATCATATGAATTACCACTTGTAGTTGAACTAGTTGAGGTACAAGCTGTTACAGCAACCAGTGGCAAAGCAACCGCAGCTACTTTAAGAAATTTTGAGAATTGCATTATTTTAACTCCTGTTGTTTAAATAAGTTTTCACTTATATAGTTCGTTTATCTAACTAATATTAAACTATTATTTAAAATTAGTTAGCAATTAAAATGGCCTTATTATATATGCCGATAACTTTAGTTTAAAGTTATTATTTATTAAATGTTATTTGTAATATTTTATAAATAAGGCGACCAAGATGGAAATTTAACTTGCCCATCTGTCACTGGTAACTCGGCTTTAAAAAAACCATCCGTTGAAACTAAATTCAAAATTGTTCCATATCCTTTCGTGGAGCTATAAATAATCATCGTCCCATTTGGAGCAATACTTGGTGTTTCATCTAAAAAAGTATCGGTTAATCGTTGATAACTCTTTGTTGCTATATCATATTTTGTTATATGTTGCTCACCATTATTTGTCGAAATCATGGCGATAAAAGAACCATCTGGCGAAACACGAGCATTTTGATTCTGGGTATTGTCCCAAGTCAATCTTTGTGTTGTACCATCACTAATATTAATGCTATATAGTTGTGGTCGACCTGCTTGATCTGAGGTATAAACAATAGTTTTACTATCAGGCATCCATGATGGTTCAGTGTCATTACTACGACCCGATGTGATCTTTGTCATTTTTTTAGTGGACAAATCCATCACATATAAATTTAAATTACCATCTTTTGATAATGCAAATGCCAATTTAGTTCCATCTGGAGAAAAGGCAGGAGCTCCATTGTGACGAGGGAAAGATGCCACAGTTTCAATAGCACCACTATCAAGTGTTTTTATAACTATTGCAGAATTTCCACTTTCAAAAGTTACAAAAGCTAATTTTTTACCATCAGGCGACCAAGTTGGAGACATCAATGGAGCCTTTGAACGATGAACGGTGATCTGGTCATAACCATCATAATCTGACACTCTTAGCTCATGAGTATATGAACCTCTGTTCATTTTAACTACATACGCAATTCGTGTTCTAAATGCACCTTTAATCCCTGTGAGCGATTCAAAAATTTCATCACTCGCTGAATGTGCAGCATAACGAACCCAACGTTTGTTAATAGAAAATTGGTTTTGAGATAAGACTGCACCAGGCTTATCAACAGTATCAACTAATTGATAAGTAATAAGGTATTTTCCTGAAGCATCGGGTTGAATAGAACCAACTACAATCGCAGAAATACCAAGATTTTTCCATACCGCCGGATCAACCTCTGATGCTGTTGTCGGTTTTTGGGGCATACTATCGATACTAATGGGATTAAATTTACCACTATTTCGTAGATCTGATGCAATGATATTTTCAATTATTTGTGGTGGTTGACCGGAGCCTGTCCATTTAAATGGAGAGACAGCAATCGGTTTAGCTGTACTAATACCTTCAGTGATATTAATTTGTATCCCCGTGCTATCTGCCCAACAATGACTTGTTAAGGCCCACATAAAGATTAAACTTGTCATCAAAAAGCGAAAAGCGAATTTGATCATTTTAAATTCCTTAATATATACATAATTAACTACATTAAATTAAATGTAATTTTGTAGTTAGCTCAAAGTAAAAGATTTTTATAAAATTAGATCGTTAACAATTAATTATGCCAATTTTTAAATAATAAAAAAATGCCAAATACTTTTACATCAAGAAAGATAGCTGATATTAGGTTACAAGTCCATAGCCTTGGGATAAAAAGATGTTGTACTATATTACAACATTGTCCTAATTGAATATTTTATATACTTACCTTATCCAATTAAGTTGTACACATTGAAAAAAATTATAAATTCACATTTAATGAAATCTTTGAAGAAATAACTAATTGACTATTTTTGACAATTTTCACAGAAAAAAGTATTTCTTTGACCTATTCTTTGTGATGTTATTTTAGCCTGACATGTATAACACTCTTGTCCTTCTCGAGCATATACTTGCAATTTTTGTGCAAAATAACCGGGTTTTCCATTTGATTGAAGAAAGTCTTTTAGTGTCGTTCCACCTTGTTTAATCGATTTAGTCAGAACTTGCTTGATGGCTATAACTAATCTTTCAAACTCGGCTAATTGTAAGGTATTAACTTTTCGATTGGGATTGATTTTAGCCATATGCAATGATTCAGATGCATAGATATTTCCAACACCAACAACAATATGATTATCCATAATCCAACTTTTGATCGGTATATGTCGATTTTTAGCTTTTGTTAATAGATACTCAGCAGAAAACTCATCACTTAAAGGCTCTGGCCCCAAATGTCTTAGTTGAGAGACTTCTTCAAGTGAATTTGCCCAAAGCCATGAACCAAAGCGCCTTGGATCAGTATAACGCAATACAACTCCATTTTCTAAAACCAAATCGATATGATCATGTTTTGTTACTTCCTGTTGTTCATCAAGTAAAATACGCAAACTACCAGACATTCCCAAGTGAATGATAATCCAATTATGTGCTAGCTGTATCAGCAAATATTTTGCACGTCTTTTGACATCCAAAATGACTTCTCCATGAGAACGATGAATGAGTTCATCAACAGGCCAACGTAATTTTGGTTGCCTAACCACTATTTGCTTGATAGTTTGCCCTTTTAAGTAAGGCAAAATACCTAGGCGACTTGTCTCAACTTCTGGTAATTCAGGCATTTTATTTCACCTAATTATTTAACATTTCTGTGACCCAAGTTGGTACTTGCTGACTTGGTGCCGACTGATTATTGTTAACACATAAACTTTGAGGATTATCTGTCCAAACTGGTAGCATTCGTCTGCCACTATTACTATCACATTGCCACTGACCATTGTCATCAATTGACATCATACGAATATTTTGAGGTGTTGGTAACAACAATCTTTTAGGAGGATTATTTTGTAAGTATTCACTATAAATTTTTAATGCTCCTGTGGCCCCCGTTAATTTCATTGGAGAGTGATCATCTAAACCAATCCAAATAACAGCAACATTTTTACCATCAATACCCGTAAACCAACTGTCACGAGAATCATTACTTGTTCCTGTTTTAGCTGCCAACTTAAACGCCCCATATTTTCCTTTTAAAGAGCGAGAGGTACCCGACTCAACAACTTGTTGCATAGCATAAGTGGTTAAATAGGCTGATTGTTTTGAAACTGCTTGAATTTGTTGAGGATAGTTTTGATAAACTAATTCTCCTTTATCAGTCAATACATATCTTAAAATGGTTAATGGTGAACGTTGACCATTATTAGCTATTGTTTGGAACATTTGCGCAGTTTCTAAAGGCGTTAATTCCAAAGCACCTAACAATCTTGAAGGTAGATTCGTAATACGATCACCTGGCACACCCAATGCTTGCAAGGTATTTTTCGTAGCCTCAAGACCAAGAGCCATACCTAAGTTAACTGTTGGTACATTTAAAGAAAGTGCTAAAGCATCCACTAACATGACACGATCACGAAACTTACGATCATAATTTTTCGGTTGCCAGTACGAACCATTATCAAGTTTTATTGAAAGCGGTGAATCATCTAACCATGTATTTAATTGAAAACGATCAGGTTGACCTAAAGCAGTTAAGTAAGTTGATGGTTTAGCTAATGAACCTATTGCTCTGCGGGTTAACCATGCACGATTATATCCTGGATATCGAGGTTCTGCACTACCAATAATTGCACGAATTTCGCCTGTTTCTCGACTAACAATAACCATGGCTGTTTGTAAATCTTTATTAGTTGATTTACGTAATTTTTCAATTTGATTCGTTACAGATTGTTCTGCAGCTGCTTGGGCAACAGGATCAAAAGTGGTAAAAATCTTCATACCTGAAAGGTGATCTGCTTTATCACCTAATTGCTTTCTTAGTTCACTGCGAACAACTTGCATAAAAGCAGGTTGTGGCGAAATAACACCACCTTTCGGTAAAACAGATAGTGGACGCTGACTTAATAAATTATATAACTCATCATCAATAATGCCCTGTTGCTCGGTAAGTTTTAAAACAACATTCCGGCGATCTAACACTTGTTTTGGTTGCGTCCAAGGGTTATATAGAGAAGCACCTTTTACCATTCCTACTAATACCGCTTGCTGATCGAGCGTTAATTCATTAACTGGACGACCAAAATAATAAAGACTAGCAAGAGGAAAACCATGGATTTCTTCACTTCCGGCTTGCCCAAAATAGACTTCATTTAAATACAACTCTAAAATACGTTCTTTGCTATAACGAGCATCAAGAATGATTGCCATATAGGCTTCTCGTATTTTACGACTTAAACTACGTTCATTAGTTAAGAATAAGTTTTTAACGGTTTGTTGGGTTAACGTACTTCCACCTTCAGTGCGACCTGTGGTAAGGTTGACATAAATTGCTCGACCAATGGAATATAAGCTGACGCCATGATGATCATAGAAACGTTTATCTTCTGTGGCAACTAAAGTTTTGATAAGTGAATCAGGAAATGATTTAAGAGGTACAAACAAGCGTTGTTCTCCGTTAGGAGAATGCATCATGGTGATTAATTTGGGATCGATCTTAAGTAATCCAAAATCACGTCCTGTATCTAAATTAGTAATACGATCAATTCGATTATCATAAAATGTAATTTTTACCCGGAAAGCTTTTTCTTCTCCGTCAGGAAATGTAAAAGGACGACGGTATATTTCAATCGCATCATTACTAACAATAAATTCACCAGGACGTGTAGCTTTTGTATCCTGTTGGCGATATTGTGCACCATTTAACATAGTCACCACATCACTTAAACTGTATTCGCTGTCAGGTTCAAGATCGATAATTTGACCATAAACAGCTGCTGGTAATTCCCATACATTACCATCTATTCGTTCTTTGATTTGCTGATCAAGATATATACCATAAATTACAGCCACAGCCACAAAAACCAGAAACAGTTTAAATAGCAATGATAAAAATCGACGCCAAAGTGAGCGTTTTTTATTTTTCTTAACTTTTTTAGAGGATTTTTTTCGGGTAGATTTAGTTGACGTATTCAAAGCTCACCTAAGATTTAGTACAAATATTATTTTGGTATAATAACACAAATCTTTAAACTTTTAATTGTCTTCTTTATAGTCTATTTTTTCAAAAAAATAGACTTTTCGTTAGTCATGATTAGTCAAAAAATAAGAATTATTAAAATTCTAATCGTGGCTTAATATTTTTCACTTTTTCAATAAACGCATTTTTTGATTTACCGGTTAAACCTTCATTAATTGGTAAACTAGCTGTTAACGGATTAACTGGTTTATTGTTAATGTGTAATTCGAAATGCAAATGAGGGCCCGTTGAGCGACCAGTATTACCAGACAATCCAATCTTGTCACCTTGTTTTACTTGTTGACCCGGTTTAACTAAAATTTTATCAAGATGCATATAAGTAGTCATATACTGACGCCCATGTCTTATCGCAATATAGTTACCTGCAGAACCACTATATTTAGCAATAACAACCTCACCATTACCAACTGACAATACAGGTGTACCACGTGATACTGCGAAATCAACACCATTGTGAGGCGCTATTTTCCCAGTAACAGGATGCAAACGTCTTGGGTTAAATTGTGAAGATACTCGAGCTTTATTAGCCAAAGGATAACGGAAAAAACTTTGAGATAAACTTCCACCATCTATATCATAATATTTACCATCATCCGCTAAAAATGCGTAATATTCTCTAGCGCCATTTTTAAATCGAATTGCTAGTAGTTGGCTAGTGGATAAACGTTCGCCGTGCATTTCTCGAGATAATACAACTGAAAATTTATCTCCAATTTGAAGCCGTTTAAAATCTAATCGCCATTGTAATGCTCGCATTATTAGCGCTATTTCACTACTGGTTAATCCCGCACTTCGCGCATCAGCTATAAAACTTGTTTTGATTTCGCCTTTTAGTATTACATTTTTTATAACGCCTTCCACTACCTCGGAGTTTTCAACAAATTTATCTCCAGACTTCTCATAGATTCGAATATTATTGCTGGAAATCGTCCAATTTAAATTAAGTAGATTATGATCATCATCTGTCGTCCAACTAATTTGCTGACCTATTCTTAAATTAGCTAGTTGCTTAAATTCAGATGTTAATTGATAGACGTCTTTTCGGTTAACATTATATCGTAGTAAAATTTGATGTAAGGTATCACCACGAACTATAGTGTATTGGACGGTATTACCTTTCTCATCAATTATCTCATCTAAATCATCTGGATTAATTTTATCTTCAGGTTCATCTAAAGATTCATCGACAGTCATATCATCAGGCAAAGAAGGCTTATTAACGACAGTCGTTTCAACTTGAGGATTCAACGGAATATAGTCGGCACGATTGAATTTGGGAGTTTGCCACAACATAATAATTATGATAATAAAAAACAGGGCGCCTAATATTGAAAAATAGGGTGTTTTAGTCTGTTTTTTTTCAATATGAGGAAATTTAATCTTTCGTGCCAAAATTAACCCTAATCTTCTATTATCAAAACTATTAATTACCTAAACAAGCCAACAGTTGTTGCGTTAAGTTCAATAAAAATTGTGAATAAGCATCTTTAGAAGGCTGTATGTTCGAGCCTAAAGGATCTAATACTCCAATTCGAACGTCTGTGCCATCCACCAATTTTTCAATAACAGCTGGACTAAACTGTGGCTCTATAAATACACACACAGCTTTATTTTCTTTCAGTTTTTGCTTTATAGCATAGACTGTCTGAACACCTGGCTGTATTGCTGGATTTATAGTAAAGCTACCTAGATTTTTCAATTTAAATTGTGATTCAAAATACCCATAGGCATCATGAAATACAAAATACCCGCTATTTTGGACGTTTATTAGCTTTTTTGCAATGTTTTGTTCTGTTTCAGATAATTTTATAGCGAATTCGTTTAGATTTTCATCAATTTTGTTTTTTTTGTCAGGATAAAGAGTAATTAATTTATCGTGGATCAATTGAGCAATAATTTTGGCTATTTTAGGAGAAAGCCAAATATGTTCGTCATATTCACCATGATGCTCATGATCTAAATGATGATGCGCTTCTCCCTCGTGCAAATGTTCATCATGATTAGTTCGAAGCAAAGACTTAATTTCAGGAATATCCATTAATTCAATTTGCTTTTGTTTATCGATATTTTTCAATAAGGTTGGCATAAAAGTTTCCATATCTTCACCAACCCAAATAACTAACTCAGCTGACTTAATATTCTTTAAATCAGAAGGTTTTAAGGAATAAGTATGAGGAGAAGCACCTTCCGGTAAAAGAATTTCTGCATCAGTTATGCCTGATGTAATAGCTTGAGCAATAAAACCTATCGGTTTAACCGACGATATAACAGTAGCATTAGCATAATTATTTACGCTTTGTATTATTAATAATGGGATTAAGATTATCAAATACTGTATAAACAGATTAAAATTCCTTACGATGTAATTTTTCACGTTATTATCCAATGCTATAATTTATGATAGAATAAAATTTAATATTGTTATAATATAACATAACATTTAGGTGAGCAAGGGCTACCCGTTACATGACTCAATTAATTTCACTTGAAAATGTCTCTGTTGAAATCAATCATCAAAAAATATTAGATGATATTTCATTATCTGTTAATCTAAATCAGATTATTACATTACTTGGTCCTAATGGTGCAGGCAAATCAACTTTAGTAAAAGTCATATTGGGACTTCTACCTTACTCATCTGGAAAGATTTACCGTTTACCAAATTTAACTATCGGTTATGTTCCTCAGTCCATAAATTTAAACCCTACTCTACCGATCACTGTTAAACGTTTTATGCACTTAAATAAACAGTTAAAAAGTGACGATATTTTACAAACATTATCACTTGTTAAAGCAGAATACTTATTTGATAAATCAATGCATCAATTGTCTGGTGGCGAGTTACAACGTGTTTTACTCGCACAAGCTTTAGCTAAACAGCCCCAATTACTTATTCTTGATGAACCGACACAAGGTGTAGATGTAAATGGTCAAATCCTTCTCTATGATTTAATTGCAAATGCTAAAAAACAATTTAATTGTGGAGTATTAATGGTTTCTCATGATCTTCATTTAGTCATGGCTAAAACAGATGAAGTTATTTGTCTAAATCATCACATATGTTGTTCAGGTACACCTGCCACTGTGTCAAATGATCCAGAGTTTATTTCACTTTTTGGTCAATATGGTGCATCACAGATTGCTGTATACAAACATCATCACAACCATCAACATGATTTATGCAAAAAAACAATAGATCATCATCATAAGTTATCAAATATAAAAAAGGATCATTAAAATGGTTGAATTATTATTACCTTCTTTGTTAGCAGGATTGTGCTTAACAACTGTGACAGGTCCTTTAGGAACATTTGTTGTTTGGCGCAGAATGTCTTATTTTGGTGATACCCTATCTCATGCTGCTTTACTTGGTATTGCTTTTGGCTTTTTACTCAATATCAACCTATTTTATGCGGTAATTTTTGTGACATTGATTTTAGCATTAGGTTTAATTTGGCTTGAATCACAAAAACAACTTCCTGTTGATACATTACTGGGTATTCTTGCACATAGTGCATTATCTTTAGGTTTAGTTGTAATCAGTTTAATAGGAAATATACGAATTGATCTGATGGGATATTTATTTGGCGATCTGTTATCAATAACTTATGCTGATATATTTCAAATTTTGATCTGTGTAATATTCATCGGTATTTTATTAATTTGGCGTTGGAACGATTTTCTTTATATCACTGTTAATGAAGAATTAGCTTTTATTCAGGGTATTAATATCCGATTAACTAAATTAATTTTAACCTTATTATTGGCTTTTACTATCGGTATTGCCATGAAATTTGTAGGAGCACTTATCATTACCTCTTTATTGATTATTCCTGCTGCAACAGCTAAATACTTTTCGAAAACTCCAGAGAAAATGGCTTTAATTTCTATCATTATTGGAATCGTAGCCGTTATAAGTGGCTTGTTTTTTTCTTTTATTTACAATACACCAACAAGTCCATCAGTTGTATTATGTAATGCCTGTCTATTTTTTATATGTTTATTGACTTCAAAGTTATTTTTAACAATAAAAAATAGGTATCTAGAAAAAAAATAACATTAATTGTGCACTATATCACAATAATTTGAAGTTAAAATCTCTAGCAAATTAATTGTATTAACATAATTAATTATTAAAAACATTTATAATTTAATTTATGTCACTTGCAATTATTTATACTCGAGCATCCATTGGTATACAAGCACCACTGATTAATGTTGAAGTTCATATTAGTAATGGATTACCAGGTTTTGTATTAGTTGGTCTTCCAGAGGCAACGGTTAAAGAAGCGAAAGATCGTGTACGTAGTGCCATTATTAATAGTGGTTTTTCGTTTCCTGCTAAAAAGATAACGGTTAATCTGTCACCGGCAGATCTTCCCAAAGAAGGAAGCCGTTTTGACCTACCTATTGCTATCGCTATTTTGGCTGCAACAGAACAAATTCCGACTTTAAATTTGTCACATTATGAGTTTTTAGGTGAACTAGCGCTTTCTGGTGACATCCGAGGTGTAAAAGGAGCTATTCCTGCAGCTATCTCATCACAAAAAAGTGAGCGCACGCTTATTATTTCTACTGAAAATCAATCAGAAATTTCATTAATTCATCATAATGATACATTGATTACCAGTAATTTATTAGAGTTATGTCGATATTTACATAATGAGATAAATTTATCTAAGGTCGAATACTGCGAAAATGATAATATTGAAAATCAACTAATTGATTTACAAGATGTGATAGGACAAGAACATGCAAAAAGAGCTTTAGAAATTGCAGCAGCTGGAGGACATAATCTGTTATTAATTGGACCTCCTGGTACAGGAAAAACTATGTTAGCCACCCGTTTAACATCTTTACTTCCTCCCCTTTCAGATGACGAAGCACTTGAAAGTGCAGCTATAGCTAGCTTAGTCAGCCAGAATGGCTCAATTAAGAATTGGCGTAAACGACCGTTTAGATCACCACATCATAGTGCATCCACTGCAGCACTTGTGGGTGGTGGAACCATTCCTAAACCTGGAGAAATCTCATTGGCACATAATGGGGTTTTATTTTTAGATGAATTACCCGAATTTAATCGGAAAGTTTTAGATGCATTAAGAGAGCCTATCGAATCAGGTGAGATTATTATTTCAAGAGCGAATGCTAAAATACGATTTCCTGCCAAATTTCAACTTATTGCCGCTATGAATCCTAGTCCTACCGGTCACTATCAAGGTACACACAATAGAACGACACCCCAACAAGTGATTCGCTATCTCAATAGACTTTCAGGTCCTTTTCTCGATAGGTTTGATATCTCTATTGAAGTCCCTTTGTTACCTAAAGGTTCTTTGAGTCAAAAAAAGGATACGACTGAATCAACTGAAAGTATCAAGCAAAGAGTTTTAAAAGCTAGAATGATTCAAATTCAGAGAAATAAAAAATTAAATAGCCAATTAACAGCAAACGAAATTTCTTTGTATTGTCAATTATCAAAGGAAAATAATGAATATTTGGAACAAGCTTTAATTAAATTGGGACTTTCAGCCAGAGCTTGGCATCGGATATTAAAAGTTTCACGAACAATTGCTGATTTGGATTTTTCAAACAACATAGAACGAAAACATATTTCGGAGGCTTTAAGTTATCGTTCTATGGATAGATTACTAATTCAGTTACACAAAAATATTGGCTGAAAGAATTAGTCATCATTATCGACAAAGTCATCATTTACATCAATTTGAGGTTTTCCACCTGATAATGTATGAAAACGCTTTGGTTTATTGATACGAGCAAGGTACTTAAGCCATACTTTTTCAAAATCAGTAGAAGGCTCTTTTTTTCCTTTACAAACTGCAACAAATGATTTTTCTTCTGTTGTAGTCGGTTTTTTTACTTCTGTATCAAGATCTTTGAAGGCACATCCGTATTTTTCTAAAATTTGAGCTTCTTTGATAGTAAAATCCCCATGGCGTGAGAATCCTCTTGGATAGTTTTTATTATCAAAAAATCGTTGTTGACTTACAAAACTTTCAGCCATTTTTTTTCCTCTGGTTGTAAAAGTAGTTGGGCGGAAATTATAATTAACTAAGTAAATCTGTAAATAATTTTTTCTTATTTATATAGATAAAAATAATCAAACGACTAAAATTAAGACAAATTTATGATTTTTTGTGGCAGGGGCGGAGAGTCTCGAACTCCCAACACCCGGTTTTGGAGACCGGTGCTCTACCAATTGAACTACGCCCCTAAATAAGGTGGCGGAACGGACGGGGCTCGAACCCGCGACCCCCTGCGTGACAGGCAGGTATTCTAACCAACTGAACTACCGCTCCACCGTATTTGGTATGTTAATATCACTACAACTTAAAATTAAAAGTCTGGCGGCACCCTACTCTCACATGGGTAATACCCACACTACCATCGGCACTACGGCGTTTCACTTCTGAGTTCGGCATGGGGTCAGGTGGGACCACCGCGCTATTACCGCCAGACATATCCTGTCTTCTCTTTCTCTATTGATGTACATTATCTCATCTTTACATCAATTCCTCAATCCGGAACAAACTGTTTCTACAATATTCAATCACCTTCCGATGATTTTCTCTTCTCTCTATTCGCATAATCCCAAAACAACTCCGAGTTGTAAGGTTAAGACTCTCGGTTCATTAGTATCAGTTAGCTCAATGTATCACTACACTTACACACCTGACCTATCTACGTCTTAGTCTCAAACGGACCTTACTGACTCTCATCAGGGAAAACTCATCTCGAGGCTAGTTTCGTACTTAGATGCTTTCAGCACTTATCTATTCCGCACGTAGCTACCGGGCAATGCAATTGGCATCACAACCCGAACACCAGCGGTGCGTTCACTTCGGTCCTCTCGTACTAGAAGCAAACCCTCTCAATTTTCCTACGCCCATGGCAGATAGGGACCGAACTGTCTCACGACGTTCTAAACCCAGCTCGCGTACCACTTTAAACGGCGAACAGCCGTACCCTTGGGACCTACTTCAGCCCCAGGATGTGATGAGCCGACATCGAGGTGCCAAACACCGCCGTCGATATGAACTCTTGGGCGGTATCAGCCTGTTATCCCCGGAGTACCTTTTATCCGTTGAGCGATGGCCCTTCCATTCAGAACCACCGGATCACTATGACCTACTTTCGTACCTGCTCGAGCCGTCACTCTCGCAGTCAAGCTAGCTTTTGCCATTGCACTAACCTCCTGATGTCCGACCAGGATTAGCTAACCTTCGTGCTCCTCCGTTACTCTTTGGGAGGAGACCGCCCCAGTCAAACTACCCACCAGACAGTGTCCCTTACCTCGATTCAGAAGTATAGGTTAGAACATCAAACATTAAAGGGTGGTATTTCAAGGATGACTCCACACACACTGGCGTGCATGCTTCAAAGTCTCCCACCTATCCTACACATTAAGGCTCAATGTTCACTGTCAAGCTATAGTAAAGGTTCACGGGGTCTTTCCGTCTTGCCACGGGTACACCGCATCTTCACGGCGATTTCAATTTCACTGAGTCTCGGGTGGAGACAGCCTGGCCATCATTACGCCATTCGTGCAGGTCGGAACTTACCCGACAAGGAATTTCGCTACCTTAGGACCGTTATAGTTACGGCCGCCGTTTACTGGGGCTTCGATCAAGAGCTTCTGCTTACGCATAACCCCATCAATTAACCTTCCAGCACCGGGCAGGCGTCACACCGTATACGTCCACTTTCGTGTTTGCACAGTGCTGTGTTTTTATTAAACAGTTGCAGCCAGCTGGTATCTTCGACTGACTTCTCCTCCATCCGCATGGGACTTCAATTACCATCAGCGTGCCTTCTCCCGAAGTTACGGCACCATTTTGCCTAGTTCCTTCACCCGAGTTCTCTCAAGCGCCTGAGTATTCTCTACCTGACCACCTGTGTCGGTTTCGGGTACGATTAACTATAACCTGAAGCTTAGAGGATTTTCCTGGAAGCAGGGCATCAATTACTTCACTACCTTAGTAGCTCGTCATCACGCCTCAGGGTCTCAGTGACCGGATTTGCCTAATCACACCCCTACACGATTAACCCACCATCCAATAGGTGGTAAACCTAGCCTTCTTCGTCCCCCCATCGCAGTTATAGCCAGTACGGGAATATTAACCCGTTTCCCATCAGATACGCCCTTCGGCCTCTCCTTAGGGGTCGACTCACCCTGCCCCGATTAACGTTGGACAGGAACCCTTGGTCTTCCGGCGAGCGGGCTTTTCACCCGCTTTATCGTTACTTATGTCAGCATTCGCACTTCTGATACCTCCAGCATGCCTCACAACACACCTTCTACGGCTTACAGAACGCTCCCCTACCCAATACACTTACGTGCACTGCCGCAGCTTCGGTGCATAGTTTTAGCCCCGTTACATCTTCCGCGCAGGCCGACTCGACTAGTGAGCTATTACGCTTTCTTTAAATGATGGCTGCTTCTAAGCCAACATCCTAGCTGTCTAAGCCTTCCCACTTCGTTTCCCACTTAACTATGACTTGGGGACCTTAGCTGGCGGTCTGGGTTGTTTCCCTCTTCACGACGAACGTTAGCACCCGCCGTGTGTCTCCCATGATTAAACTTGTCAGTATTCGGAGTTTGCATCGGGTTGGTAAGCCGGGATGGCCCCCTAGCCGAAACAGTGCTCTACCCCCAACAGTTACTCATGAGGCGCTACCTAAATAGCTTTCGGGGAGAACCAGCTATCTCCCGGTTTGATTGGCCTTTCACCCCCAGCCACAGGTCATCCGCTAATTTTTCAACATTAGTCGGTTCGGTCCTCCAGTTAGTGTTAACCAACCTTCAACCTGCCCATGGCTAGATCACCGGGTTTCGGGTCTATACCCTGCAACTTAACGCACAGTTAATACTCGGTTTCCCTTCGGCTCCCCTATTCGGTTAACCTTGCTACAGAATATAAGTCGCTGACCCATTATACAAAAGGTACGCAGTCACACATGCCCAACGGTACATGCTCCCACTGATTGTACGTACACGGTTTCAGGGTCTATTTCACTCCCCTCCCGGGGTTCTTTTCGCCTTTCCCTCACGGTACTGGTTCACTATCGGTCAATCAGGAGTATTTAGCCTTGGAGGATGGTCCCCCCATATTCAGACAGGATATCACGTGTCCCGCCCTACTCTTCAAGCTTCCACATAATCCATCTTCGTGTACGGGACTTTCACCCTCTGTCGTGCGACTTTCCAGACGCTTCCACTGATACATTATGCTACCCGCTTTGGGCTCCTCCCCTTTCGCTCGCCGCTACTAGGGGAATCTCGGTTGATTTCTTTTCCTCGGGGTACTTAGATGTTTCAGTTCTCCCGGTTCGCCTCATCTGACTATGTATTCATCAGATGATAGTGCAGTCACCTGCACTGGGTTTCCCCATTCGGACATCGACGGCTATAACGCCTTTTATCGGCTCACCGTCGCTTTTCGCAGATTAACACGTCCTTCTTCGCCTCTGATTGCCTAGGCATCCACCGTGTACGCTTAATTTCTTAACCTTACAACTCACAGTTGTCTTGGTTTCTATTACGCTTTTTTCTCTTTTCCACTTCAAACATCCATACTTTCGTATCAATGCCTTCCGTAAAAACGAGAACTCGTTTCTTTCAGCTTGTTCCTAATTGTTAAAGAGCTTTATCTTTCTATTTACTCATGTAAGTAAATACAAACATAATTTAATTCAAGAAATAATCTCATCTGATGGCGTCCCCTAGGGGATTCGAACCCCTGTTACCGCCGTGAAAGGGCGATGTCCTAGGCCTCTAGACGAAGGGGACTTAATTATTTCTTCATAATAAACAAACAATCTGTGTGAACACTTACGAGCGCTTCGTAAGGAGGTGATCCAACCGCAGGTTCCCCTACGGTTACCTTGTTACGACTTCACCCCAGTCATGAATCACACCGTGGTAAACGCCCTCCCGAAGGTTAAGCTATCTACTTCTGGTGCAACCCACTCCCATGGTGTGACGGGCGGTGTGTACAAGGCCCGGGAACGTATTCACCGTGACATTCTGATTCACGATTACTAGCGATTCCGACTTCATGGAGTCGAGTTGCAGACTCCAATCCGGACTTAGACGTACTTTCTGAGGTCCGCTTGCTCTCGCGAGGTCGCCTCCCTTTGTATACGCCATTGTAGCACGTGTGTAGCCCTGGTCGTAAGGGCCATGATGACTTGACGTCGTCCCCACCTTCCTCCGCTTTATCAACGGCAGTCTCCTTTGAGTTCCCGACCTAATCGATGGCAACAAAGGATAAGGGTTGCGCTCGTTGCGGGACTTAACCCAACATTTCACAACACGAGCTGACGACAGCCATGCAGCACCTGTCTCACAGTTCCCGAAGGCACTCCAGCATCTCTGCCAGATTCTGTGGATGTCAAGACCAGGTAAGGTTCTTCGCGTTGCATCGAATTAAACCACATGCTCCACCGCTTGTGCGGGCCCCCGTCAATTCATTTGAGTTTTAACCTTGCGGCCGTACTCCCCAGGCGGTCGATTTATCGCGTTAGCTTCGGAGCCCATCACTCAGGGCAACAAACTCCAAATCGACATCGTTTACAGCGTGGACTACCAGGGTATCTAATCCTGTTTGCTCCCCACGCTTTCGCATCTCAGCGTCAGTATCTGTCCAGAAGGCCGCCTTCGCCACCGGTATTCCTCCACATCTCTACGCATTTCACCGCTACACGTGGAATTCTACCTTCCTCTACAATACTCCAGATAACCAGTTTTAAGTGCAATTCCCAGGTTGAGCCCGGGGCTTTCACACCTAACTTAATTATCCGCCTACATGCCCTTTACGCCCAGTCATTCCGATTAACGCTCGCACCCTCCGTATTACCGCGGCTGCTGGCACGGAGTTAGCCGGTGCTTCTTCTGTAGCTAACGTCAACTGCATGCACTTTTCATACACACAACTTCCTCACTACCGAAAGTACTTTACAACCCGAAGGCCTTCTTCATACACGCGGCATGGCTGCATCAGGGTTTCCCCCATTGTGCAATATTCCCCACTGCTGCCTCCCGTAGGAGTCTGGACCGTGTCTCAGTTCCAGTGTGGCTGGTCATCCTCTCAGACCAGCTAGAGATCGTCGCCTTGGTGAGCCTTTACCCCACCAACTAGCTAATCCCATATGGGTTCATCAAATGGCGCACGTCCTTTCGGAACCGTACTTTGGTCTCTCAACTTTATGCGGTATTAGCAGTCGTTTCCAACTGTTGTCCCCCTCCATTTGGCAGATCCCCATACTTTACTCACCCGTCCGCCACTCGTCATCAAGTGCAAGCACTCATGTTACCGTTCGACTTGCATGTGTTAAGCCTGCCGCCAGCGTTCAATCTGAGCCATGATCAAACTCTTCAATTTAAAGTTTGATGCTCAATAACTGTTTCTGACATATTCAAATGAATCTTCAGTGTCACTTATCAAGACTTAATTTTTTGAGTCCGTAGACTTTATTCTTTCGTCTCGCAAGTGCCCACACAGATTGTCTGTTTCTTCTTTTTAAAGAGCTGACAGTATTTTTTGCTTTCGCTTTTACTGTCTCAAGGGCTGCGTATACTACGCTACACCTTTTTATTCGTCAAGATCTTTTTTCAAAATTTTTGATCCTGCTCACTAACCTCTTTTACCGCCTGCTTTCGCTGACGCCGTGTCAGTGGATGCGCATTATAGAGCCTTAAAAAAATCATGCAAGTAATTATTGCAATTTTTTTTTCGTTTGAATCATATTTGCACAACACGTATGATTATTTAATTTGATATAAATTAAATTAAATAGCTAACATGTTTATTAAATATATTGTTATGTTGATCTATATTTAAAATAGCTTAAATAAACTGAAATAAACTATAGCATTCGTTGACATGATGTATTAAACAATATTCCTGATTATATTTTATAGTCAGAAACTTTTTAGTTTCCCAATCAAATGCTAGTTTATATTATCGTATACTGCCTATAAGAAATACCGATTTATCTTTAAAGACAAACTTTATTAAACTCGCAATTATTACGCTTATCAATAAGGTTGATATTAATAATCCAATAGCACCAATTGATGCTAACGAACCATTTGGTGTTAGTGCCAAGTTACCAATTGGTGAAATAAAGAGTAATTTTTCAAGTTGAAAAATAATAATTTCATGAATGAAATATATTGGAAAACTTATATTTGCCATAAAGGAAAAAAATTTATATATCTTTCCATCGTTTGTTTTATGATTTAGTCCATCCAGAAAATAAAGTGCTAAGATGAAAAGAATAATTTTCTGTAACGTGTCGAGATAAAGTTTTTCAACGCCAAGATTTACGACATATCGCCCAATGAATGGTATAAAAAAGCATAAACAGAAAAATGCGATGACTAATATAAGATTATTTTTTACTGCTTTCATGATGACTTCATAATTTTGTCGTATCATCATTCCAATTAAATAAACTGGTCCATAGTGCAATAGATTGAGCAAAGGTTTAGTAAACTCTGGTTTAGTGAACATTACCACCCAAAACATTGAAATAAGACCAGCTACAATTAGGTTTTTTTTAGACCAGGAATAAAAAATAGGGCTCATTGCATATATGATGATTATCATTGGAATAAACCATAATGGTAAAAGTGATGAACCAGTTAATAACATAGTCGTCACTCTACTTATAATGCTTGGCTCTGTAGTGGAAAATATAGATAATTTAGATAAATCTTGAAAATGAAAAAACAGAAAGCAAAATATTGATACTGAAATATAGGGGCATAAAACTGTTTTAAATTTCGAAAGATAATATTTTTTAGTATCAAACTTATATGTTAAATGTTGAAATAAAAATCCTGCAATCAATACAAAAAAAGTCGTGAAATTAAACGCAAGCAAATTTAAAAAAGAAAACAAATAGCTATTCGCAATTAAACCATCATTTTTAAAAACACCTAAACAGTGGCTAAATACGATCATGATTATTGCTACACCACGTAATACATGTATAGAATAGATTTTTTTCGTTTTTACAGATGTCATTTTAAACTTCAAAATAAAAAATTCATAATTCTCTATACTGTATCATATAATCAGATCACAATAATAAGTATTTATAACACTCCTACATTTTAAATTATATTAATTAAACTTTTTTTATAATTAATTAACACTCTTATTTTTTGAGTTTTTTAGCTGCAAATGAACATATAGGAATAATCTCCCTGTGTTCATCTGTCAACTTTTTTACCGTGAGATCGAGTAACTTGTCAGCCAAACCTTTACCTCTGTATTTTAAATCAACAAAAGTATGGTTAATCGTCGCTTTATCTTGTCCTACACGAGAAAATGTCATTTCTGCAATTTCTTTATTATTATCCATAATACAAAATCTTTCGGGTTCTTCTTTATATATTAGCGACATGATCTTCTCCTATTTAGAAAAACGATAAGTTGCTTGGTTATTCGGTATTTTAACAAAGATCTATTGCATGGCTTTAGACTAAAAAGATTTCAGATGTATAAATAAGTTATATCCAGAATAAATATTATTTTTATATCTTCAATTAAACACAATTTGGAGCATGCTTTTTGATGAAAAAAATAATTTAGAAAATGAGATGGTACAAAAGTTTAATATAAATTTTATATCAATTAGGTGAATTTTTGTTAAATAAAGTAGATTACCTTATAATCAATTATTCACCTTCAGTTGATTTATCGCTTTTTGAACCTGTTAATGATTATTGCAAACGCTAAAATAGACGTTTAGCAACATTATATAATTCCATATCAAAAGGACGTTTCATTGTATTAATTGCTTCTATGATGTCGTGATGAACTAATTTACCATTTTGTACACCTACACAGCGTCCAGCATGACCTTGTAGCAACAATTCGACAGCGAAAGCACCCATACGAGAACCTAAAATACGATCGTAAGGAACGGGTGAACCACCTCGTTGAACATGACCAAGCACAGTAGCTCGGGTTTCATGATGTACAGCAGCTTCAATATCAGCTGCAAGCTGATTAACATCACACATATGCTCAGTAACGGTTACAATAGCATGTTTTTTACCCTTAGCAAAACCGAGTTTAATTTCTTCAATTAAGTCTTCTTTAGTATAAGAAACTTCAGGGATAATCATGAATTCACAACCGCCAGCTACAGCTGCATTTAAAGTTAAATCACCACAATCACGTCCCATAATCTCAATCACAGAAATACGATGATGAGAAGAACAAGTATCACGCAATCTATCGATAGCTTCGACGGCGGTGCTGAGTGCAGTAAAATAGCCAATAGTATAATCCGTGCCACGAATGTCATTATCAATTGTGCCGGGTAAACCAATACAAGGGAATCCTTCTTCGGTTAATCGCATTGCTCCCATATAAGAACCGTCGCCGCCAATGACAACTAATGCATCGATTTGGTGTTTTTGAAGATTCGCTATTGCTTTTTTTCTCACCTCTTTATCTTTAAATTCAGGAAATCTCGCTGAACCTAAAAATGTACCGCCTCGTGTAATAATATCTGACACACTAGCACGATCTAACTGAGTAATTCGATCTTCACAAAGCCCTAAATAACCATCGTGAATACCAAAAACATCCAATCCTTCCGTTAATGCCGTTCTAACCACACCACGAATCGCAGCATTCATCCCTGGTGCATCACCACCACTGGTTAAGATACCAATTTTTTTTATCATACAACATAACTCCAAATAATAATTAACTTTTAACTATTATAGAGTTTTAACAGATATCTAACAATAGAATATAAAAGCTATTTTTGGTTATAATTTATCACTCATTTTTTCAGCAGGAACAACCGATATAGGATCTTGATGAATAATGACTGTGGCAGGCGCAAATTCATTAGAAAGATGTTTTTCAACCGCATCGGTTATAGCATGCGCTTTTACTAATGGCATGTTATCATCAAGTTCAATGTGTAATTGAATAAATTTTACAGGCCCTGCTTGTCTGGTTTTTAAATCATGAAAACCATGTACTTGTGGAAATGATGCCACAATTTCTGCTATTTTTTGGTTGTCACTATCAGGCAATGCGCGATCAAGCAAATCTTGTATAGCGTTGTAGGCAATATGGTAAGCATTATAGCAAATGAATAAAGCGATAAAAAAAGCAAATACAGCATCTGCATAAGTAATGCCATACCAACTTAAACAGAGTGCGATTACTACTGCGACATTCATAAACATATCCGAAGAGTAATGTAGCATGTCCGCTTTCACTGCTTTGCTTTGCGTAATTTTTATCACATATCGTTGATATAACACTAAGGCACAAGTAATGACTGTCGAAATGACAGACACGATGATACCAAATAATGGAACCTCAAGTGCTGTAGGATGAACAATTGATTTAATGCTGGAAAGAAGCAAAATTGTCGCAGATCCAATAATAAACGTACTTTGTGCTAAAGCAGCAAGTGATTCTGCTTTACCATGACCAAAAGTATGATCATCATCAGCAGGTTTTAATGCATATCTCACGAGAAAGAAATTTAGACCGGATGCGATTAAATCTATACTTGAATCAAGCAGTGAAGCAAATAAACTGATTGACCCCGTGAACCAACAAGTAATTAATTTGATAGTAATTAAGAAAATAGAAATTAAGACGGCGCTTAATGTCGCTTTTTTAACTAATGTTTCGTACAAATGTGAATTTGACATTTGATACCTATTTATTGATAGGATTCAATTCCTGATGGTAGTACTAACTGTTCAGCAACTTCAGCTGCTTTAGTTTTACCTAATAAAGCATCAATAATTTTTAAAGCAAAATCAATTGAAGTCGCAGGACCTTGGCTAGTAATGATTTTATACTGTTCGTCAAAGTATACTCTTTCAGCTTTCCAATGTTTAAATGCATCTTTAGTTGTTGGATAACCGGTCATAAAAGCATGAGGGAATAAATGATGATATTGTAAAACCATTGCAGGAGATGCACAAATGGCCGCAACAATATTACCTGATTGATGTGTTTGTTTTAATTTTTCGATTAACTCAGGACAATCACGAAAATTTTCCGCACCTTTTAAACCACCCGGCAAGATAACCACATCAAAATCAGTGTGTTTAATTTCGGAAAATACTTTTTGTGCAAGGATAGTTACCCCACGAGAACACGCAACTTCACGTGAATGAGAAATACTTGCAGTGATAACCTTTATACCTGCACGGGTCAATAAGTCAATAGTGGTAACGGCCTCAGTTTCTTCACAACCTTCAGATAAGAATACTAATGCTTGTTTAGTCATTATTGTTCTCCTTTTAACATGTCAACCGTTATCACAAAGACTAGATAGGATTAATTGACTTTAATCCTTTCAATTTTAGCGCCTAATTTTCTCAATTTATCTTCTATATTATCATAACCACGGTCGATATGGTAAATACGATCAACAATAGTTGAACCTTCAGCGATACAGCCGGCAAGAACCAAACTTGCTGAAGCGCGTAAATCAGTTGCCATGACTTGCGTTCCACTTAGTTTTTCAACACCATGTGTAATTAATGTATTACCTTCAATTTCAGCTCTGGCACCCATACGCACAAGCTCAGGTACATGCATAAATCGATTTTCGAAAATCGTTTCTTTAATAATTCCCGTTCCTTGTGCAACCATATTTAATAGAGAAAATTGAGCTTGCATATCTGTTGGAAAGCCAGGATGTGGTGCGGTATGTATATTGACTGCCTTAGCACGTTTACCTTCCATATCCAAACATATCCAATCTTCGCCGGTTTCAATTTTTGCACCAGCTTCTTTCAATTTAGCAATGACGGCATCAAGTAGCGTTGGATCGGTTTTACGACATGTAATTTTACCTTTGGATATTGCCGCTGCAACAAGGAAAGTGCCAGTTTCAATACGATCTGAAACAATCTCATGCACGCCACCACCTAAACGCTCAACACCTTCAATCTCGATACGAACAGTTCCTGCACCCGTAATTTTTGCCCCTAACATATTTAAAAATTTAGCTGTATCAACTATTTCTGGTTCACAAGCGGCATTTTCAATAATCGTTTTGCCCTCTGCTAAGGTGGCAGCAGACATAATAGTAACTGTAGCGCCAACACTTACCTTGTCCATTACGATATGAGCACCTTTTAATCGTCCTTCAACCGAAGCCTTAACATAGCCCTCATCTAAGGTAATTGTTGCGCCTAATTGTTGTAGGCCAGTGATATGTAAATCAACAGGTCTGGCACCAATAGCACAGCCTCCCGGTAACGAAACTTGCCCTTGTCCAAAACGCGCAACCAACGGCCCTAAAGCCCAAATTGATGCACGCATTGTTTTAACAAGTTCATAAGGAGCACAATAGTTATCAAGATGACTCGCATCAAGATGAATCGAACCATTACGTTGACATTTCACACCTAACTGACTTAATAAGTCTAAAGTCGTATCAATATCTTTCAATTTAGGCACATTTTGAAGTTCAACTGGTTTTTCAGCTAAAATCGCTGCAAATAAAATTGGAAGCGCTGCATTTTTAGCGCCAGAAATAACGACTTCGCCATTAAGTGAGGTTGGACCTGTAACGTGAAACTTTTCCATTGTTAACTCTTATGTTTGATAAATTGGCAAATATTATAAAAGTTATTTGCTAATAGATAAATGAATTTTATAAGATATCTAAAAAAACCAACTTTATCATTATTTTTAAAAGGGATTTATTAAAGACTTTCCCATATTGTTTATGAATTGATAAAATCCCGCTAAACAATGATTGACTCAAATAAACAAGCACCTTATAGTTAAGCCGTGTTATTTAGAGTAATCGCCATTAAATTTGTCATATTTAGTGTGATATTATTACTTAACAAAAACATTTTTATTTAAGAGAAAAGACATGTTTGATTCACTCGCAAAAGCTGGTAAGTATCTTGGGCAAGCTGCTAAGTTAATGGTTGGTATTCCCGATTATGACACTTATGTTCAACATATGAAGTTGACCCATCCAGAACAAACACCAATGACTTATGAAGAGTTTTTTAAAGAACGCCAAGAAGCACGTTATTCAGGCAAAGGTGGGTTTAAATGTTGTTAACAATTAAGAATATGTCATGACTGAGCAAATTAATTCTTCTTTACTTCCTGTCACGATATTAACTGGTTTTCTTGGTACAGGAAAAACAACGTTAATTAATTATTTATTAGAAAATAACCGCAACGAAAAAACAATTATTATCGAAAATGAATACGGACCGGTAAATATTGACAGTAATTTACTTAATGTCAGCACGGATATTCAAATTGTCGAAATTACTAATGGTTGTATTTGTTGTACTATTCAAGGCGAACTAACTGAAGCACTACATCAACTGCATGCTAAACGCATCGCAGGTGAATTACAATTCGATCGTCTTATTATTGAAACGACAGGCCTTGCCGATCCTGCGCCAATCATACAAACATTTTTTATTGATGAATTGATTCGAGAAACGATTCAATTAGATGCAATAATCACTTTAGTCGATGCTAAACACATACTAACACATCTTGATGAACATCGAGTCGCCCTTTCACAGATCGGTTTTGCAGATCGCATTATTTTAACGAAAACGGATTGTGTTGATGATGAACAAAAAAATCATGTTATAAACCGACTTCACCATATTAATCATAAAGCAATGATAATTGAAGCGGTTAATGGTCAAATTCCAAAATCAGCATGGCTAGATATTCACGCATTTGATTTGAGTGATGAACTCATCATTAATCGAGGCTTGTTTGTCATTGACACAAGCTCAAAACACCAATCAGGCTTTAAACTCATTCCATTAAAAAAATCTCATTCACTTAAAAATGATGAAATCTGTTCCTATCTTTTCGAAGCAAAAGAACTTGAATTAAAAAAGATAGGGGCATTTATGGAACAACTTGTTGAGCAATATGGTAATGACATGTTGCGTTATAAAGGTGTACTGGCTATCAAAGGGAATGCACAACGTTTAATAGTGCAAGGTGTTCATAAAGTGGTAGGATTTGATTATGGTTCGCCTTGGCAAAATGAACAAGAAAAAATGTCTAAATTAATTGTTATTAGTCGTCCTCTACCTTTTGACGAGTTAAATAAGGCATTTTTAGAAACCATGAAAACATAATTGTTAACTTGCATTCAATGGGGTATTACATCAATTTATTCCGTTATTGAAAATAATATATCGTATTCACTCTCCTTTATGAGTATTTAATAACGGTTAAATTTTATTTTATATCACCCAATACCTATTTTCTCATTTAAGCGGGTACCATTTTTATCTTTATTCCTTTTGTTCCATAAAATCAGAATAAAAACGGGAATCAACGCTACTTTTTAATTCTATGAAATCACTAATGTAATCACAAAAAGGTTGATTTGCCAGCAATTTAGAGACAAATTATATACACAAAGTCGCATACATAATAGTAATATTAAATTCAATTATGATAACATAGGCGCCATTTAAAATTAACATGATAAATGACTCAATAGTATGGATTATGATATCGCAATTGTAGGTCTTGGACCTGCAGGCAGTACCTTAGCACGTTTACTTAGCCCATCATTTAAAATTATTGCATTCGATAAAAAGCATCAATCTGGCGATGCAGGTTTTCATAAGCCTTGTGGTGGATTATTAGCGAATGATGCACAAAAATCATTTATTCGGCAAAAGCTTAATTTGCCTACTGATATTTTATCGGATCCTCAAATTTTTAGTGTTAAAACTTACGATTTACAAACTAACCTTGTTCGTAATTATCAACGCACCTATGTTAGCTTTAATCGACATAAATTTGACTTATGGTTAAAATCACTTATCCCATCATCTGTTGAAGTGCATCACAATGCATTATGTAAAGAAGTGATGCGTATTATAGAAGGTTATCAAATTACTTATCTTGATGAAAATAATATAGAGCATAAAATCACTACTCGTTATGTTGTTGGTGCAGATGGCGCAAATTCACTCGTCAGACGAATGCGCTATCCTTCCCATTCAATAAGGCAATATGTTGCCATACAACAATGGTTTGCAGAAAAGCATCCTCATCCCTTTTATTCTTGTATTTTTGATAATCAATCAACCAATTGTTATGCTTGGAGCATTTCAAAAGATGGTTCATTCATTTTTGGTGGCGCATTTCCCAAAAAAACAGCCAATAAACATTTTGAAAGTCTGAAAGAAAAATTAACTCAGCAAGGATTTATTTTCGGGGAACCCCATAAGACCGAAAAATGCTTAGTGATTTATCCAAACCGATTTCGTGATTTTTATACTGGAAACGAAAATATTTTTTTAATTGGTGAAGCGGCAGGATTTATTAGTGCCAGTTCTTTAGAAGGAATTAGCTATGCACTTGATAGCGCCGAGATTTTAAGCAAAATTTTAAATAGCGCTCATCCCGATCCAAATAAACGATACTATTTTAAAACATTGCCGTTACGATTAAAGCTATACAGTAAAATAGTCAAAGCCAAAATATTAACTACCCCTTTCTGGCGTAAATTAATCATGAAAAGTAAAATTCAGCATATAAATATGGAATAAATTATATTAGACTGCCTACTGTTAATTAAATAATAAATTAGTTTAATAATATCGATGAAATAGATTAGGAAATAATTATTATGTTTGACGTCAACGATTTAATTCGTTTTAATCACGAATGGTCAGAAAAGATTGAACAGGAAGATCCTGAATTTTTTAAACAACTTGCAGTTAAACAAAACCCTAAATTTTTATGGATCGGCTGTTCGGATAGCCGTGTTCCAGCAGAAAAACTGATCAAACTCAAACCGGGAGAGATGTTTGTCCATAGAAATGTCGGCAATCAAGTAATTCACACGGATCTTAACTGTTTATCGGTCGTGCAATATGCTGTTGATGTGCTAAAAATTGAAGATATTATTGTTTGCGGTCATTTGGACTGTGGGGGTATTCGAGCTGCGGTCGAAAATCCAGATCTTGGTTTAATCAATAATTGGTTGTTACATATTCGTGACCTATGGTTCCGAAATAGTTCACTAATTGGTAAATTTTCGCCTGAACTTCGCATGGATATATTATGCGAATTAAATGTTATTGAACAAGTTTATAATTTAGGGCATTCAACCATTATACAGTCAGCTTGGTTACGCGGTCAAAAAGTCAATTTGCATGGTTGGGTGTATGGTATTGGTAACGGTAAGATTACCGATTTGCATATTACTTCATCAAGTAGCGAAAATCTTGAAATTAATTATCGGGAAGCGATTTCTTATCTTTTAAATTTACACAAAGAACAATAATTATTGGCTCATATTTATTTGAAGCGGTAAATAATTTGATTACTGCTTCCTCGCCATAATAACTTTGGATCGGCCTGTTCTTGAACAAATTTACCATCAATTAAGACATCAATATAAGGGATAACAGCCTGTTGTTCGGGCGTTAACTCATCAAGTTTATAGCCTGTCCAAAGCCAGATATCTTTATTATCACATTCTGTTTTTACACGTTTGACCAATTTTAAAATTGTAGGCACATTTTGAGGGTGCAAAGGATCACCGCCAGAAAGCGATAATCCTTGACGTTTTATTTCTGTATCTTGTAAATCTTTGATGATTTGGTCTTCTACTGACTGTGTAAATGGTAAACCCGAATCTAATGACCATGTACTTTTATTGTAGCAGCCACGACATTGATGAACGCAGCCTGCAACAAAAAGCGTACATCGAGTACCTTCACCATTTACAACATCAACAGGATAGTAACGATGATAGTTCATAAATAGGTAATAATTTTTTAACCAATTTGCCCATTATCCAAATGTTTAACACGACGTTTAACTTCTTCTTGTTTACCTGCATTAAATGGACGTGCATCGGGACTACCTAAATACCCACAAACACGGCGAGTTACCGAGACTTTGGCAGAATCATGATTACCACAACTTGGACAAACAAACCCTTTACTGGTACATGAAAATTCACCGGTATAACCACATTCATAACATTCATCAATTGGCGTATTAGTACCATAGTAAGGTACTCGAGAATAACTATAATCCCAAACATCTTCTAACGCTTTAACATTGTTAATCATATTTGGATATTCACCGTAACAGATAAACCCACCATTTGCCACCGCAGGATACGCTTTTTCAAACTCAATCTTTTCGTACGGATTGACCTTTTTCTCAACGTCTAAATGAAAACTATTAGTATAGTATCCTTTATCTGTTACTCCCGGTATAACACCAAATTCAGCTGTATCAAGACGGCAGAAGCGATCACATAAGTTTTCACTTGGTGTACTGTATAGACTAAATCCATAACCGGTTTCCTCTTTCCATTGTTCAACCGCTTTACGTAAATGTTCAACAATAGCTACGCCTTTTTCTCGTAAAATTTCGCTATCAAAAGGATGTGTTTGATTACCGTATAATGCATTTAATGTTTCATGAAGCCCAATATAACCAAGCGAAATTGAAGCTCGACCATTTTTGAAAATTTCAGACACACTATCGTCTTCTTTTAGCCTTACGCCACATGCCCCTTCCATATATAAAATTGGTGCAACACGTGCTTTAACGCCATCCAGACGGGCAATACGTGTCATCAGGGCTTTTTTGCAAAGCGTTAAACGTTTATCTAAAAGTTCCCAAAAGCTTGCTTCATTACCTTTTGCTTCAATGGCAATACGTGGCAAGTTTAAACTAATCACACCTAAATTATTACGACCGTCATGAAGTTGTTCACCGTCTTCTTCATAAACACCTAAAAAGCTTCGACATCCCATAGGTGTTTTGAATGAACCAGTCACTTCAACAACTTTATCGTAGTTTAAAATATCAGGGTACATACGTTTACTTGCACACTCTAATGCAAGTTGTTTAATATCGTAATTTTTGTCATCAGGCTGACGATTAATACCATCTTTAATAGCAAAAACAAGTTTAGGGAAAACTGCGGTTTTGTGATTTTTACCTAAACCTTTAATACGCACTTTTAATATGGATTCTTGAATTAAACGTGATTCCCAACTGGTACCTAAACCAAAACCAAAAGTTACAAATGGTGTTTGACCATTAGCAGTGTGTAAGGTATTAACTTCGTATTCAAGCGATTGAAACGCATCATAACACTCTTTTTGCGTTCGACTTTCTGCATAGGCTTCAGGATTAGGAATATCCCATTCTTCAGCAATCTGTTTATGTTTCTGATAACTAATGGTTACAAATTTTGCTAATATTTCATCAATGCGATTGATTGTTGTTCCACCGTAGATATGACTTGCGACTTGAGCAATTATTTGTGCGGTAACCGCAGTTGCAGTTGCAATAGATTTTGGCGGTTCGATTTCGGCGTTACCCATTTTAAAACCATTGGTTAACATTCCATCTAAATCAATTAACATGCAGTTAAACATTGGAAAGAAAGGCGCATAATCTAAGTCATGATAATGGATTTCTCCAACATCATGAGCACGAGAAACATCTTTTGGTAACAAATACTGTTTAGCATAATGCTTTGCCACAATCCCTGCCAGTAGATCACGCTGAGTTGGAATCACTTTACTATCTTTATTGGCATTTTCATTCAAAATAGCCACATTACTTTGTTCGATTAACCCACGAATATCTTGATTTAAACGACTACGCTCTTCACGGGCACGATCACGGTCGTGGCGGTATTCGATATAAGTTCTCGCTAATTTTTTATAAGGACCTGACATTAATTGATTTTCAACGGCATTTTGGATTTCATTGATATCAACGCTTTCACGTTCGCTCATCTGATTGGTAACAATACGAGCAACGTCAGCACAATAATCTGGATCATTAACATTCGCTGCAACAGCAGCTTTGACTATAGCATCTTTAATGCGAATCTCATTGAACGCAGTTTGGCAACCATCACGTTTGATAACTACAGGCATATATACTCCTCAATATTCATTAATAATTAGCGCTTGGGCAAAGTTTAGTGCACATATTAATATTCATTGTAATTATTAAGAATTATTCGTTTCTTATAAGAATATTAAGTGCTTTTGAGCTAGACAGAGATTTTCACACAGCTTAAATAATACTATATATAGTAGATATATTGAGATTATACACCATATATTGTGCTTTTCTAGATATTTTACGAAATTAAATTACTTGACAAGCTTTAAGCCAAGCACGATAAGTCTTTTGATATGTAAAGCCTAAAGATAAGAAAGATTGTTTTGCAAAGAAACATCAAGCACAAAGAAAAAGTGCAAGACTCACTTGCACTTTATTTTTTAAACAGTAGTGAGTTTTTATATTCTATGACTCATTGTTCAACCAATCAGTGTGGAAAACACCTTCTTTGTCGATACGCTTATAAGTATGAGCACCAAAATAATCACGTTGTGCTTGAATGAGATTAGCCGGTAATACCGCTGAACGATAGCTATCATAATATGCAATAGCGGCAGATAATGTCGGTACAGCAATACCTTGTTGTATAGCTAAAGACACAACATCACGCAGTGATTGTTGGTAAGCTTCGACGGTTTGCGTGAAGTATGGAGCGAGTAATAAATTATCAATTTCGTTATCCGCCGCGTAAGCATCAGTAATTTTCTGTAAGAACTGAGCCCGAATAATACAACCTGCCCTAAAGATTTTCGCAATTTCACCATAATTCAAGTTCCATTGATATTGATGGGAGGCAGCTTTTAATTGAGCAAAGCCTTGAGCATAAGAGATAATTTTACCCATATAAAGTGCTTTACGGATTTTTTCAATTAACGCTTGTTTATCACCCGAGTAAGCAGCCTGTTTCGGACCACTTAAAACTTTAGATGCCACAACACGTTGCTCTTTAATTGCTGAAAGGTAGCGTGCAAATACTGACTCTGTAATTAATGATAAGGGTTCACCTAAATCTAAAGCACTTTGGCTTGTCCATTTACCCGTTCCTTTATTACCTGCTGCATCAAGAATCACATCCACTAAATAATTACCGTCTTTATCTTTATGTTTAAAGATATCGGCCGTAATTTCGATGAGATAACTATCTAATTCACCTTTATTCCATTCAGTAAAAACTTGAGCAAGCTCGTCATTATTTAGACCTGCTGCGTGTTTTAATAAAGAATAACTTTCAGCAATTAATTGCATATCGCCATATTCAATACCGTTATGAGCCATTTTGACGTAATGACCAGCCCCATTTGGCCCTATATAGGTGACACAAGGCTCACCATTAACTTTAGCAGCAATTTTTTCTAAGATTGGAGCAACTAATTCGTACGCTTCTTTTTGTCCACCAGGCATAATTGAAGGACCTTTTAGAGCACCTTCTTCACCACCTGAAACACCGGCACCAATAAAGTTAAATCCTTCTTCAGAAAGTGTTTTATTACGGCGAATCGTATCTTCAAAATAAGCATTACCACCATCAATGATTATATCGCCTTTATCAAGTAAAGGACGTAATTCATCAATCACCGCATCAGTTCCTTTACCTGCTTGAACCATGATTAATATACGACGCGGCTTTTCCAAAGCATTGACAAAATCTTCAATCGTAAAGTAAGGAACCAATTGTTTATCGGAATGCTCAGCGACAACTTGTTCTGTTTTATCTTTAGAACGGTTGTAAATAGCAACAGAAAACCCACGACTTTCAATATTGAGCGCAAGGTTACGCCCCATGACCGCCATTCCAATAACACCGATTTGTTGTTTAGACATGATTTGGCTCCTTTATTTAATCTTATACAACCTTTTTAATAAGGTTTTTAACAACATCCAAAACTTTAAATAAGTTTTATAAAATAAAATTATGCTATATTTGCCACAAAAAATGCCGTATCAGCATAGAATACGGCATTTTTATAACTTTACTGGTTTAACATCTCTACCATAAAAATCACGAGCGTTTCATCATTTCAAAAAACTCGTCATTCGTTTTCGTCATGGCAAGTTTATCAATTAAAAACTCCATTGCATCGATTTCACCCATAGGGTTAAGAATCTTGCGTAAGATCCACATTTTTTGTAGTTCATCTGGTGAAGTCATTAAATCTTCTTTACGCGTACCTGAACGGTTAAAATCAATAGCTGGGAATACACGACGCTCAGCAATTTTACGAGATAAATGCACTTCCATATTACCCGTACCTTTAAACTCTTCGTAAATCACTTCGTCCATTTTTGACCCCGTGTCAATCAACGCAGTGGCAATAATCGTTAAACTACCACCTTCTTCGACATTACGAGCAGCACCAAAAAAGCGTTTTGGACGATGTAACGCATTAGCATCGACACCACCGGTTAATACTTTACCTGATGACGGAACCACTGTGTTATAAGCTCGAGCTAAACGCGTAATAGAGTCTAACAAAATAATGACATCTTTTTTATGTTCAACTAAGCGTTTTGCTCGTTCAATAACCATTTCAGCAACTTGAACATGTCTTGCTGCTGGTTCGTCAAAGGTTGATGCTACCACTTCACCCTTAACTAAACGTTGCATTTCGGTAACTTCTTCTGGACGTTCATCAATCATCAATACGACCAGTTCACACTCAGGATGATTGACCGCTAAGCTTTGAGCAATATTTTGCAACAACATTGTTTTACCCGCTTTCGGCGGAGCAACGATTAAACCACGTTGACCTTTACCAATTGGTGAAGCTAAATCAAGTACTCTGGCGGTGATATCTTCAGTTGATCCATTCCCACGTTCCATACGTAAACGAGAATTAGGATGAAGTGGAGTTAAGTTTTCGAAAAGAATTTTATTGCGGGCATCTTCAGGCTTGTCATGATTGACTTCATTCACTTTTAACAAAGCAAAATAACGCTCGCCTTCCTTAGGGGGTCTGATTTTACCTGCAATGGTATCACCAGTTCTTAAATTGAATCGTCTAATTTGACTTGGTGAGACATATATATCATCAGGTCCAGCTAAATAAGAGCTATCAGCTGAGCGCAAAAATCCGAATCCATCTTGCAAAATTTCAAGTACACCATCACCAAAAATATCTTCACCGCTTTTGGCGTGTTGTTTAAGGATTGCAAAGATAATGTCTTGTTTTCTAAGTCGGGCAAGGTTTTCAAGCCCCATTTTTTTTTCACCAAGCGTTACCAGCTCGGAAACAGATGTGTTTTTTAATTCAGTTAAATTCATAATTTTAAAAATTCTTGAGGATAAAATTGATATGTTTGCAATTAATGTTATTTTTGTTTATTCATTTCATTTACTTATAAATAATCCCTTCTCCGACAATACGTAAATCCAATCAGTTATGAAGCTTTTAATGATAATTTAATATTTGCTGAATGCAGAATTTTCACCACTTTATCAAGAAAAACAATGAATTGTAGAAAGGAATCTTCGTAAGAAGTTAGCAATTTACACTAAAAACAGTAATATGTCTATAATAAATTGAGTTTGTTTTTATAAATTTGTAAAAATTAGTATAAAAAGTCAATCAAAAAAGAGTAATACTCAATTTAATTACTCTTTTTGATTAATATACTGAATCTGATACTTAAAAAAAGTAAAGCAACTTTAAAGTTGTTCATCAATAAAACTCTTAAGTTGAGCTTTAGACAAGACACCCACTTGAGTTGCAACAACTTCCCCATTTTTAAAAATCAATAAAGTTGGAATACCTCTAATTCCAAATTTAGGTGCAATATTCGGGTTTTCTTGCACATCTAATTTTGCAATCACAATTTTATCACTATATTCTTGGGCGACTTCTTCTAAAATTGGGGCTAACATTTTACAAGGCCCACACCATTCAGCCCAAAAATCAACCAAAACGGGTTTTGTTGCTTCTTTGATAGTCTTATCAAAAGTCGTTTCAGAAAGAGAAACAATATTATTGCTCATTTATTATCTCCACAAATAGAATTATATGGTTTTATATTAGGATATTTTTATTTCCTTAGCCAGTAATTATTCTAATAGAGCATAATTATTAGTGATGCCATTGCGTTTAGTATGTTATAATCTAACTATTCCGATAATTAATTTTAAAATCACAATGATTCAATCTTATCTTACCAAAACAACATTTAATCAATTTCCACTTCATCCATTAGTGATAAAAGCACTTGAAAAAAAAGGTTTTGTTTATTGTACGCCAATTCAAGAACAAGCTTTACCTTTCACAACAAAAGGAATTGATATCGCTGGTCAAGGACAAACAGGCACTGGCAAAACAATGGCGTTTTTGGCATCAACATTTAATTATTTGTTGAATCATCAACCTTTACCCGACCATAAAGTTAATCAACCAAGAGCTATCATTATTGCTCCTACGCGTGAATTAGTTGTGCAAATTTACCATGATGCAGAATTATTAGCGAAAGAAACCGGCCTTAAATTAGGATTAGCTTACGGTGGTGATGGATATGATAAACAATTAAAGATGTTATCCGCAGGTGTAGATATTTTAATTGCCACAACAGGGCGTTTGATTGATTATGCTAAACAAAAATATATTAATTTAGAATCAATCCAAGTTGTAGTTTTAGATGAAGCAGATCGAATGTTTGATTTAGGTTTTATTCGAGATGTACGTTGGATATTTAAACACATGACACCGCCAGAAAAACGCTTAACCATGTTATTTTCTGCAACGTTAACGCATAATGTACGCGAACTTGCATTTGAGCATATGAACAATCCTCAATATGTTGAAGTAGAACCAGAACAAAAAATTGGTCACCGCATTAAAGAAGAATTATTTTTTCCATCAAATGAAGATAAATTAGCTTTATTACAGACACTTATCGAAGAAGAATGGCCAGACCGTTGTATCATTTTTGCAAATACTAAAGTCGCTTGTGAGAAAATTTGGCGTCATTTAGTTGCTGATGGTCACCGAGTAGGATTATTAACGGGTGATATTGCTCAGAAGAAACGTTTATCAATTTTAGAACAATTCACACGAGGTGATATTGATATTCTGGTTGCAACAGATGTTGCAGCACGTGGATTACATATTCCGAATGTAACACACGTATTTAATTATGATCTTCCTGATGATTGTGATGATTATCGCCACCGAATCGGTCGTACTGGGCGTGCAGGAGCAGATGGTAACTCTATTTCGCTTGCATGTGAGCGTTATTCCCAGAATTTACCTGCCATTGAAAAAGCAATCGATCATGCTATTCCAGTTAGTCAATATGATCCTTCAGCACTATTGACTGACTTACCTACACCCAAAGCATTTAGACGACCTCCTCGTAAAAGATCATCTTCTCAATAAATAGATAGATAGTTTTAAAATATTATTGTTATCTAAAAATGAGTTTACATACTAAAGTTACTCATTTTTAGATAGCAAATAACCTATTTTCTTTCATAGAGTTAATGGTCTTTAATCTCTATCATTTAAACAGCATATGGAGTTTGAGCCATATTTTCTAAAAAATATTTGTAGGCAAGCTCAATTTCATTTTTGGTTGTTTTTGATAATGAAGCCACATGGCATCTTTGCAATGAGCTATATAATATAAAGAGAATATTGATCGATATCTCTTCTTTTTTATTTTTGATCTTATGATATGCTTCTAAATGTCCTATTTTTTGAAATGTATCTACATCTTTAATTCCAACACTAAATAACAATCGTTCAAGTGATAATGTCATGTTGGGTAGCTCTTTGATTCGCTTCGTTTTTATCTCATTTTTTTCTAATTGTTCTTGTTTGGCGTGTTCTATTACCATGTTAGCAATCGAATGTAATTTAGGGAGATCATCTAGCCATTCATCATTAACTTTATAATAATCAAGCAATTTAGTTGATATCCCTGAAGATAAAGTTAAAGGTTCCATTCCCTGTTTAATAAAAAAAGAACGATAAGATGCATGCCCTCTTAAATAAAAATCGTTAGGCCCGATCCAACCAAACATTGTCGTACCACTGTTAATACTAAATCCACCAAAAAAAGTTTTAGTTGAAATATCATCTAATGTAGAAAATTTATTTAATATTTTTTTTGCAAATGTTGAACTCATATTTTATTTCCATGTTTTAATTATTATATTAAATTACTAAAATAACTAACTTTACAATTAAAACTATCGTATTTTTTTAAATACTCCAACTATTTTTACGAGCAATTCATAATTATGCGATCTACCTTCCATAAATCGTATTACTTATTGAAATAGATATTTTTATTATTAAAAAAAACACGTTTTAAAATATTGTGTTAACACTTATTTGATAGGTTATAAATAAAGAAAAATAGCTTAGAGATTGTTATTATGTTTTAATAATTATACAATCTTTACTAGTTCATATTAATAATATTCATTTTGCTTTGATCTACTATCATGATAAAAAAAATTTTGGGTCCTTTTCTTCTATTTTTTACATTGACGGCACATGCAGGTAAACAACCTTTAATTGAGTCGTTTATTCTTTGCGATCCTAATTTTTTTACCGCTGTTTATAATAATAAAAATGAAATACAAAAATTCACTAATGTTCAAACTATCGATGAAAAATTAGCTTACATTCCTGTCTCTAGTAGATTTGACTCCACCAAAAACTTTATCTATTTTTCAACACCTATTATTTATAAAAACTTAACAATTAAAGGGTATTATGATAGTGCCATGGATTTAGGTAAAATTGGGAAATATTATTTTTGGGGATTTATTATTGATAATGATATTAACAAAATCAAAAATACACTGAGTACGTTAAATTGGAAAATTATGGAAGATAACCAACTTTACATTGCTAACCCTAAAATTCGTAATATTAACGAAGACATTCAAGTTTGGCACGATAATAGAGGAACAGTAGTCGGTGTAAAAACCATTCCTGCACCTAACACTGCTGAAAAATTATTATTACTTGAAAAAAATGCAAACTTAACTTTACTTATGTGTTCTATCCAAGGTGCAGTGAGCTCAGAATTATTGAAACATGAACGCCCAGATATTCAGTAAATATTTTTTAAATAGCTGATTCATCCATTTCACCCGTTCGAATACGTATTACCTGTTCAACGTTATACACAAAAATCTTACCGTCCCCAATTTTTCCTGTCTGTGCGGTTTTCATAATTGTTTCAATACACATTTCCAAAATATCATCAGGAACTATCAGTTCAATTTTTACTTTGGGTAAAAAATCCACCATATATTCAGCACCACGATAAAGCTCGGTATGTCCTTTTTGGCGACCAAAACCTTTAACTTCGGTCACCGTCATACCTGTAATACCTTGATCAGCAAGCGCCTCTCGAATGTCATCTAATTTAAAGGGTTTGATAATCGCTTCAATTTTTTTCATCTCTATTTGCCTTTTATTCGATATTACCAATTCTTAAATCCAAAAGCAGAAGTAATCGGATAGCGTCTGCCTTTACCAAAGTTACGTGCCGTAATTTTAGGCCCTACTGCTGATTGGCGTCGTTTATATTCATTAATATCAACTAATTTTATGACTCGTCTTACTGTTGATTCATCATAGCCTTGCTCAACCAGTTCTGCAACGGAAAGATCCTGCTCAACATAGCCTTTTAAAATACCATCTAAAATATCATAAGGAGGTAAACTATCTTCATCTTTCTGATCTGGTGCAAGTTCGGCAGAAGGCGGACGCGTAATGACGCGTTCTGGAATAACATAAGATCGTGTATTTCGATATTTGGATAATGCAAAAACCAAGGTTTTAGGAACATCTTTAAGTACATCAAATCCGCCTGCCATATCCCCATAAAGAGTGGCATAACCGACCGACATTTCACTTTTATTACCCGTTGTTAACACCAGTCTGCGACGTTTATTAGACAGTGCCATTAAAATGACACCCCGACAACGGGCTTGTAAATTCTCTTCAGTGGTATCTTTTTGTGTACCTGCAAACATTGGACTTAAAGACGACATAAATGCATCAAACATTGGTTCTATTGATACAATATCAAATTCTACGCCTAAAATTTCGGCTTCTTCTTTAGCATCAGCGATACTGATATCAGCAGTATATCGAAACGGCATCATTACCGCTTGTACTTTATCTTTACCTAACGCATCAACCGCAATGGCGAGTGTTAAAGCAGAATCAATCCCTCCTGAAAGCCCTAATACTGCACCTTGAAAACCATTTTTCGTAATATAATCACGTGTCGCAAGCACTAACGCATCATAAACAGAAGCTAAATCATGATCCTGACGAATTTCCAATGCTGGATGATCGAGTCCAAATTCAAAATGAGTAATTTGTTCTTCAAAATGATTAAGTTGACAAACAATCTCGCCTTTTTCATTGCAAACAAACGAACCGCCGTCAAAGATCAACTCATCTTGCCCTCCAATTTGATTAACATAAACAATCGGTAGTTGTGTTCGTGTAGCATGATCTTGGATCAATGCTTGACGATTTTTCTGTTTTTGATAATCATAAGGAGAAGCATTTATTGTGATCACCAAATCAACTTTTTGTTCACTAAGCTGATCGATAGGATCATTTTGCCAAAGATCTTCGCAAATTAATAACCCTAATTTTTTTCCTTTAAAATTTACAGTACCATTTTGATTACCGGCTGTAAAATAACGCTTTTCATCAAAGACATCATAGTTTGGCAACAGCTGCTTATGATAACAAGCCAACTGTTTCCCTTCCGAAAAAAATGAAAGTGAATTATAGATTTCTCCATTTTGCCAGGATGGATGACCGACTATAACAGCACACTGCTTGCTTACCTCTTGAATAGACAATAACGCTTTTTGGCAACGAGCTTTAAAATCGGAGCGGAAAATAAGATCCTCTGGTGGATAACCACATAAAGCCAGTTCAGAGAATATAATCAGGTCGTGGCATGAATGGCGCTTGATCAGTTCGATAATCTGCTCAGTATTGCCTTCTATATCACCCACACGCCAATTTTTTTGTGCTAAAACAATAGATATAGCCATATAAAATTTAATTTCATAAAACAAAATTGCCGATAAGTTTAAATGATTCTATGTTGCACTGCCACATTTTTATCGCTAACATGCAACATTAACTCGACTTGAACTTGTTTGGAAATAATTATGCAAAAAATTCTAAATGTGGCACTAGCAAAACGTAGCTATCCCATCACTATTGGTGAAAACCTTCTTAATGAATTTGAACATTTTAAACTTCAAGCAGGTCAACGGGTAATGATTGCAACAAATGAAACCATTGCACCACTTTATTTGCAAAATCTAATCGACATGCTTAAAACGCATGGCATTGAAACGGATTGTGTTATTGTTCCTGACGGTGAACAATACAAAACGATGGAAACATGGAACAAGATGTTAACGGCGTTACTTGCCAATAACCATACCCGTAATTCAATTCTGATTGCATTAGGTGGTGGCGTGATTGGTGATGTAGCAGGATTTGCAGCTTCAGCTTATCAACGTGGTATTAAATTCATCCAAGTACCCACGACGTTACTTTCCCAAGTTGATTCATCGGTAGGCGGTAAAACCGCGATTAATCACCCATTGGGCAAAAATATGATCGGCGCATTTTATCAGCCGCAAGCAGTTGTCATTGATCTTCATTGTCTAAAAACGCTACCACAGCGTGAACTTTCGGCAGGTTTAGCAGAAGTGATTAAGTATGGCATTATTTTAGATAGTGATTTTTTTAATTGGTTAGAGCTGCATATTAATGATTTACTCAATTTAGATGTAAATGCACTAAGTTACTGTATTTATCGCTGCTGTGAGCTTAAAGCCCAAGTGGTCGCCGCAGATGAAACCGAGCAAGATATGCGAGCAATACTAAACCTTGGTCATACTTATGGACATGCGATCGAAGCCGAACTTGGCTATGGCAATTGGCTACATGGTGAAGCAGTCAGTGTGGGAATGGTCATGGCTGCGCATACTTCATCCATATTGGGTAAACTTTCAGTGACGGAAGTCGATCGCATTAAAAATTTACTCATAAAAGCCAAACTACCCGTTGTTAGACCAACACAAATGTCGATTGAATCTTATATACCACACATGCTCCGTGACAAAAAAGTCTTATCAGGCAAACTGAGATTAGTGATTCCAACCCAGATTGGTCATGCTGAAGTGATTGATGGAATTGATAAAAATGTAGTCATACAATCGATAGCGCGAACTTAAATTGAACTAATTAACTAATAGCAACGTTTTTATCGTTATTAATCCATGCACGGATAATATTGAGTGGTTAAGTCACTATCAGGTTTTATTAGCGTTTATTTATAAACATAAGATTTAATGCGGAATATGTTTCCTCCTTAAAATTTATTAATATTAAGGGAATATCACTCTCCTCTTGCAAGTATTCAAACCATTAACAACAGGTTTTAAAGCGTGTGCAATTATACCCATATCAATTAATCAATATAAATTGTAAAACATTTATTACAGTTGAGATAACATTGTCGATCTATTCATTGTAATCTATAAAAAACACATAATTTATAGATACAATAAATAAAACAATCTTTATTATTTAAGATTTAAAAAATTTAGTTTACTACGTTGTATTTTTGTGTTTACATATTGTCCGTTTATGTAATAAATATTTTACATATAAAATATTTAAATGACTCTCATAAGGAATGCAAAATGTTAAAAGATACACTCAATAATGTCCGAATTCGAGATGAGCACATGTTAATTACCCCTGAAGAAATAAAAGCGCTTTACCCTTTATCACATGAATTAGAAACGCAAATTGCATCATCACGTCAAACCATAGTTGATATTTTAGAACGTCGAGATCACCGCTTATTAATTGTATGCGGCCCTTGCTCTATTCATGATACTGATGCTGCCATTGAATATGCACATAAGTTAAAAAAACTAGCTGACGAAGTTAAAGACAATCTATTTATTGTCATGCGTGTCTATTTTGAAAAACCAAGAACCACTGTTGGTTGGAAAGGTATGATCAATGATCCGCATATGGATAGTTCGTTTGATATTGAATTTGGTCTAAAAAAAGCACGTAAATTATTGCTTGATATCGTCAAAATTGGGTTACCAATCGCGACTGAAGCACTCGATCCCAACACACCGCAATATATTGGTGATTTAATTAGTTGGGCTGCAATTGGGGCAAGAACAACAGAATCACAAACTCATCGTGAAATGGCATCGGGTCTTTCAATGCCTGTTGGTTTTAAAAATGGGACTGATGGTAGCTTAGATGTCGCTATAAATGCGATGAAATCCGCTTCAATGGCACACCGTTTTGTCGGAATTAATCAGCAAGGACAAGTTACCGTACTTCAAACACTGGGCAATCCAAATGGACATGTCATTTTACGAGGTGGTAAAGCACCTAATTTTGATGCTGAAAATGTTGCACTTTGTGAGATCCAAATGCAAAAAGCAGGCTTACTACCTAATCTTATGATTGATTGCAGCCATGCTAATTCTAATAAAGATTATCGAAATCAACCCATTGTTGCTAACTCAATCATTGACCAAATTGAACAAGGTAATAATGCTATTATTGGCGTGATGATTGAAAGTAATTTAAACGAAGGCAATCAATCTTCCGAACAACCGAAAGAAAACTTTAAATATGGTGTATCGGTGACGGATGCCTGTATTAATTGGGAAACAACCGATCAGCTGTTACGAAAAATGAATACTCTTTTAGGAAAACCATTACTTAATCGACAAAAACAGTCACTACAATCATAAATATGTTAGTTTAGATAAAATGCTATCGCCGACAATTTGCCGGCGATTTTTTTAGCCTAGTTGCTTACGTGCATTACGGAAAATACACATCCAAGGACTATCTTCTCCCCAATTTTCGGGATGCCATGAATTTGTTACCGTTCGAAACACTCGTTCAGGGTGCGGCATCATAATCGTTGCTCGACCATCTTGTGATGTGACAGCAGTTATTCCATTTGGTGAACCGTTAGGATTAGCTGGATATTGCTCGGTCACTTGTCCAAAATGATCGATATAACGAACAGCAATTAAACCTGATGCTTCTAACGCATTTAGATGCGCTTGATCACGCGTTTCGACTTGTCCTTCACCATGTGAAACTGCGATTGGCATATGCGAACCTGCCATATCACTTAATAGTAAAGAAGGGCTTTGTTGAATTTGTACCAAGCTAAAGCGAGCTTCAAAACGTTCCGATACATTACGAACAAAACGAGGCCATAATTCTGCACCAGGAATCAAATCCTTCAAATTTGACATCATTTGACAACCATTACAGACGCCTAATGATAAAGTGTTATCACGTTGAAAGAATGTTTCAAACTCTTGTCGAACTTTTTCGTTAAACAATATTGATTTCGCCCAACCTTCACCTGCACCTAAAACATCACCATAAGAGAAGCCACCACAAGCAACCAATGTACTAAATTGACTCAATGATACACGACCTTTTAATAAATCCGTCATATGTACATCAATGGCATCAAACCCCGCTCTGTCAAATGCAGCAGCCATCTCAACATGGGAATTAACACCCTGTTCACGTAAAATGGCGACTTTTGGTTTAACGCCTTTAACTATATAAGGAGCAGCAATATCATTCTGAGGATCAAAGGTAAGTTTTACATTTAAACCAGGATCACTTTCGTTTTGTTTCGCTTGATGTTCTTGATCTGCACATTGTGGATTATCACGTAGACGTTGCATTTGCCAGGTGGTTTCAGCCCACCATGTCCGTAACGTGGTACGTGATTCACTGTAGACTACAGCTGAGTTGTTGCGAATAATAAATTGTTGCCCCGTCTTTGCTTCACCAAGCACATGAACGGTATGTGACAATCCATATTGATTAAAACATGCCATGACACTTTCCAGATGCTCGTTTGCCACCTGAATGACAGCACCCAGTTCTTCATTAAACAGGGTGGCAATCATATCGTGACCTAATGCTGCAATATCAACATCAATCCCACAATGACCGGCAAAAGCCATTTCAGCTAATGTGATAATTAATCCGCCATCTGAGCGATCATGGTAAGCAAGTAACGCATCTTGATTGATAAGCGTTTGGATAGCCTGATAAAAAGCTAAAAGCTCTTTAGCATCATGTACATCAGCTGTTTTTTGTCCTAAGTGACGATAAACCTGTGCCAATGCTGTCGCACCCAGTGCTTGATGACCTTTGGAAAGATCAATAAGTAATAAGGTATTATCAACATCAACCCGTAATTGGGGAGTCACTGTTTTACGGACATCTTCAACACGAGCAAAAGCCGAAATGACTAACGATAATGGTGAGGTTACCGATTGTTGTTCACCATTTTGTTGCCATGTGGTTTTCATCGACATGGAGTCTTTACCAACTGGAATGGCCAACCCTAATATTGGGCATAATTCTTCACCTATCGCTTTTACGGCATGATAAAGTCCAGCATCTTCACCTGGGTGGCCCGCTGCAGCCATCCAGTTAGCTGAAAGCTTAATTCGCTTGATATCGCCAATGTTGGTTGCCGCTATATTGGTAATTGCTTCACCCACGGCAAGTCTTGCCGAGGCAGCAAAGTTAAGTAAAGCAACCGGTGCCCGTTCCCCCATTGACATGGCTTCACCATAATAACTATCTAAACTCGCCGTTGTCACAGCACAATCAGCGACCGGTACTTGCCATGGCCCAATCATTTGGTCTCGTGCAACCATACCGGTAACAGTGCGATCACCAATAGTAATTAAAAACGTTTTTTCAGCAACGGTCGGTAAATGTAAAACCCGTTTAACCGCATCATATAAATTGATATCAGCCGTTGAAAAATTATCGCCATGTGCTTGTTGTGTTTTGACTTCTCTTAACATTTTAGGTGTTTTACCCAATAAAACATCTAAAGGTAAATCGATCGGATTATTATTAAAATACTCATCATGTAGTGTCACCGTTTTATTAAACGTAGCTTCACCAATTACCGCATACGGTGCGCGTTCACGTTGACAAAGTTCATCAAATACATCAAGACTATCTGGGTGAATGGCGAGAACATAACGTTCTTGTGATTCATTACACCAAATCTCTAGCGGTGACATTCCAGGTTCATCACTTAAAATTTTCCGTAATTCAAATTGACCACCACAGCCACCATCACTGACCAGCTCTGGCATTGCATTTGAGAGACCACCAGCCCCTACATCGTGAATAAATAAAATAGGATTATTTTTGCCAAGTTGCCAACACCGATCGATGACTTCCTGACAACGACGTTCCATTTCGGGATTATCACGCTGCACTGACGCAAAATCTAAATCAGCATCAGATTGTCCCGATGTCATTGATGATGCCGCACCTCCTCCTAAACCAATATTCATTGCCGGCCCACCTAACACAATTAACTTAGAACCAGCAGGAAACTCACCTTTTTGAATATGTTCTCGACGAATATTGCCCATGCCTCCAGCAAGCATTATTGGTTTATGATAACCACGAAGCTCATAACCATTGTGGCTATTAACGTATTCTTCATAGGTACGAAAATACCCCAATAGCGCAGGGCGACCAAATTCATTATTAAATGCAGCACCACCTAATGGGCCATCGAGCATAATATCTAACGCACTGACAATTCGGTCAGGTTTACCAAAATCGTGTTCCCACGGTTGCTCAAAATGGGGGATACGCAAATTGGAAACCGAAAATCCGACTAAACCCGCTTTCGGTTTTGCGCCTCGTCCGGTTGCGCCTTCATCACGAATTTCCCCCCCACTACCCGTTGCTGCGCCTGGCCAAGGTGATATTGCTGTGGGATGATTATGTGTTTCAACCTTCATCAAAATATCGGCATATTCCTGATGATAACTGTAGGTTTGATTACTACTATCAGCAAAAAAACGTCCAACTTGAGAGCCATCCATTACCGCCGCATTATCTTTATATGCAGAAGAAACATAATCGGGTGTCTTTTCATAAGTATTTTTAATCATTTTAAACAGCGATTTAGGCTGTTTTTCACCATCTATAACCCAATCGGCATTAAAAATTTTGTGTCGACAATGTTCTGAATTTGCTTGGGCAAACATATAAAGCTCGACATCCGTTGGATTACGATTGAGTTTTTGGAAGTTTTCAACTAAATAATCCATCTCATCTGATGCTAACGCTAAGCCTAATTTAATATTTGCCGCTTCTAATGCCTTACGCCCCTGACCTAACAAATCAATAGTAGTCACAGGAACAGGTTGATCGACTTTGAATAACTGTTCTGCTTGTTCCAGACAAGTCAAAACTGTTTCCATCATTCGATCATGAATGAATGCCAAAAAATCGTTTTTTTGTATATCAGTCAACGGTGAACTCGTTTGAATATAATAAGCAATGCCACGCTCAATGCGTTGAATTTGTCGTAAACCACAATTATGCGCTATATCGGTGGCTTTTGATGACCATGGTGAAATTGTCCCTATTCTTGGTATAACTAAAAAAAGCGTTTTGTTTGATTTGTTCGAAACAGTGATTTGAGCCGATTTAGGGCCGTATTGTAATAATTTCTCGAGTGTTAGCTGCTGAGCAGAAGATAATTCACCTTTCAAATCAATAAAATGCAAATATTGTGCTTCAACACTCATAATAGGGATAGATTGTTCAGAACAAGCGGAGAGAAGTTTATGAATACGAAATGCAGATACAGCAGAAGAACCAGCTAAAATTTTCATGCTAATTACTCTTTTTAAGCCCAAAATAGGTAAAAAATAGAGTAATAGTATAAAAGAAAGTAAACAATGTGGCTATCTTTAAAACATTTATTGTGTTGTAATTCACCTTGTTATTTGTTATCGATTACATATAATATACCGTAACTAATAAAATAATATCTCTGAAATATAAGAAATATGATAAGCACATTTACAATACTATTGATTTTCATTGTACTGATCTCAATAGTGATAATAATCAGTTCGTGTTTAAATTCAACCTTAGACAATTTACAATCTCAAATTAATGAGCTAAAAAAAAAATTCAACGTTATGAATTAACAGAAAACAATACTAAGTCGGTAGAATCTGATCTTGTTCATTCCAACCTCAAAGCCACTATTGAACAGGATGTAAAAATCGCTGAAAAAAAATCTGAATATGTTGAGCAATCAGAAAACCCCAATGATTCGCAACTACAACTAACGAATATTCAACCTGTAACGTCAATCCAAACATCACAACATCAACAATGGGAAAGCTCACAATCAAGAAATCAATCAACCAAACAAGGCAAAAACCCCAGTGTTTTCAATTCGTTTTTTACCTGGCTTTTTCAAGGCAATTTGATAGCTAAAGTTGGCATTATTATCCTATTTTTTGGTCTTTCATATTTATTTAAGTATAGTATTGAAAATCAATTAATCTTACCTAATGTTCGTATCGTTGGTGCACTGATCTTAGGTTTAGTATTATTTGTGTTTGGTTGGTATTTACGCACAAAAAAACGGATATATGCCCTAATATTACAAGGCGGTTCTGTAGGTATTTTATATTTAACTATATTTGCAGCCTGTAGACTTTATGCACTTATTCCATTCTTAGTTGCTATTATTTTATTAATCACCCTCTGTTCAGTGAGCGTTTTATTCGCTGTTTTACAACGCGCAATGAGTTTGGCAATTATTGCCAGTATTGGTGGCTATCTAGCCCCGATATTGTTATCAACAAATTCAGATAATCACATTACATTATTCAGTTATTATTCCATCATTTCGAGTGCAATTTTAGTAATTAGTATTTGGCAATCATGGCGAATACTTAACTTAATAGGATTTGTATTTACTTTTGTAATTACCTCATTATGGGGAATAATTAATTTTCGTCCCGAGTTTTATACTGAATGCCAGTTTTTTATCATCGTTAACATGATAATCTATGGCATTTTAGCTACCTCATTAGCTGGTCATAAAACTAATAAAAAAAATCATCCACATATTATTGATATTATTTTATTTTTTGGCACCCCTATAACTGCCTTTATGTTGCAATATGCTATTACGCGACAATGGTCGCTTGGACCGACATTTTCTTCGTTAGGATTTGGAATATTTTATTTAACAATATTTTTTATCACGTTACATTATAATCGATTTACATCAAGAACAAGTTCATTGTTTGGTATTGCAATAGGACTCTCTTTTATTACATTAGCGATTGCTCTTTGGTTTAATCTTGAATGGACAGTATTAATTTGGTTTTTTGAAGGCACTGCATTAAGTTGGGTAATGCTCAATAACAGACAGTTCAAATTTGCCATGCTAGGGGCATTCATTAATGCATTTAGTTTGCTATACTTCTGTAATAATTTGCCTAATTTAGTCTTTACCGTCACAGAAAATATACTCTTTTTAGGATTGATTAGCCTGATTTTACTAATTAATGCTCTTATTTGGCACTATTACTGTAATCAAAATAATTTGGGTAACATTTTCAAAATCGTTTTTTTTGTATTGGCTAGCCACGCTTGGGTAATCTGGATTCTATATAGTATTATAAGAATTGACCAAATAACACATAAACTACCAATTTTACTCTTAGCTTTCCTAATTGCTACATGGGTCTGGTATTACATCGGTCAAAAACTAAAATGGACTATGCTCAAATTTGCTGTTTTATTGCTCTGGCCGATCATGTTATTTTTACGATTAATCAATGAAGCGTTCTTGTTTAATAAGAATTTATTGACGACTAACTGGAACATGGTTTGGGCAGTCGCCTTTTTGAGTTGCTATTTTTATTTGTATATCATCAAAGACAGATTAATTAAGGCTAAAAATTATTTTTATTTAATCCTGCATATTAGTTTGTTTTTGATGACTTTAGATTGGTTATTCTTTGAAATTAAGAATTGTTTAAGTTTATTACCACTAGGCTTAGAGACTATTGAATACGGTACATTATTCTTCCTGGATAGCGGTATTGTATTATTATTTTATCTTCTTGTTAAAAAAAGATTATTAACTCATTTTGCGATTAGTAAAACTTATTGGTTAATAGGTTTAGCCCCTATCATAATTTCTTTATTTGTGAAATTATTCACATTTATCTTTTATAGTGGTCAAATAATCAATTGGCCTTATATACCAATATTCAATCCGCTTGAATTGAGTGCAATTTTTGCCTTACTCATGATTCGAATTTGGATAAAATTCAGCGCTTATTTCATACAATTTGATGATCAGAAAATTAGTCTGTCTAACATTAAACAAAAATTGCCTAATTTTGCTACCATACTATTAATTGTCATGGCTTGTTTATGGACTAACAGTATGATTTTGAGATGCTTAAGTCAATGGATTGATATACCTTGGTCGTTTTATCAATTATGGAATTCCAAAATCATTCAAGCAACAATTTCACTTTTATGGACGCTTGTTGCCGTTGTCTTAGTCACTATTGGTCATCGTTATCAACAACGTATTACATGGTTTACAGGAGTAACACTCCAAACTATTGTCGTAATCAAGTTAATTTTGATTGATAGCGTTGAACTTGAGGGATTATTGAAAGCATTTGCATTTATTGCTATAGCAATACTGATGCTAATCATCGGTTATTTAGCACCATTACCGCCAAAAATAAAGGTTAAGAATAATGAGGCTAATAAATAGTAAATTATATATTTAACATAGGGTTAACTAACCCTATATGTTAGATTATTATTTTTTTTGGCTATTTCTCATTATGAATATAAAATGAAGTATAAAAATTAAGTTATTTATAATGTTAAAAAAACAAAATTTAATCAAATTAATCACTCCAATTATTAAAAATACTGACTTGTTTTACTAAATTAATCTCAGTATATTGATTTAATGATCAATAAGTTTTATCGAAACGGAATTTAATATGATACTTGCAATTGATGTTTATTATATCGATACTCGAGCAAAAACAGTGGGGGCATTATTTAATCATTGGTGCGATTCAAAATCTGACATTCAAAATATAATCACTGACTATCAAGATAATGTTGCACCTTATCAATCCGGTCAATTTTATCAACGTGAATTACCTTGCATTTTATCCCTGCTCAATAAAGTTGATCTTAATAAAATTTCAACAATTGTCATTGATGGTTATGTGCATTTAAATGAGGGTAAAATAGGTTTGGGTGGGCATTTATATAATGCTTTAAATAAAAAAGTACCTATTATCGGCGTGGCTAAAAAACCTTTTGCTGGAAATAGTGAATATTTAATGGAAGTTGTCCGAGGTCATAGTAAACATCCGCTTTATGTAACCTCAGTTGGGGTAACGCTAACGAGTGCTGCTAAAAATATACAATCAATGGCAGGTAAATACCGAATGCCAGATATCCTCAGTTATTTAGATCAACAAACAAAATTATTCAAAACTGGGGAGTAGTCCATTTAAAAAGTGATTTGCCGACATGATGTCGGCAAATCTGGTTAATTTAAGCTTCGTTCCAACTATCTCTTAACCCAACCGTTCGGTTGAATACTAAATTGTCATCGGTTGCATATTTACTATCTAAACAGAAGTATCCTTCACGTTCAAATTGATAAGCATGTCCAACTTCAGCATTTTGTAAACTTGGCTCAACAAAACCCTGTTTAACGATTAAAGAGCTTGGGTTAATGGTTGATAAAAAATCGTCTGCTGCCCCAGGATTAGGGGTATTAAATAAACGATCATAAAGACGAATTTCTGCTGGTTTAGCAAATTTGGCTGAAACCCAATGAATAACGCCTTTAATTTTACGTCCATCTTCCGGATTTTTATTTAAAGTGGCAGGGTCATAACTACAATAAATCGTTTGAATATTGCCTTGTGAATCCTTTTCAACCCGATCAGCACGAATGACATAAGCATTTCGTAAGCGTACTTCTTTACCCAATACTAAGCGTTTGTAATTTTTGTTAGCTTCTTCTCTAAAATCAGCACGATCGATATAGAGCTCACGAGTGAATGGCACTTCACGATGACCAAGTTCAGGACGATTTGGGTGATTAGGCACGTTGAGAACTTCATCAATTGTTTCAGAATAGTTTTCAATTACCACTTTAACAGGATCAAGAACAGCCATCGCTCGCGGCGCGTTTTCGTTAAGATCTTCACGGATACAAAATTCAAGCGTACTCATCTCTACCGTGTTTTCTTGTTTCGTCACACCAATTCGACGGCAAAACTCTCGAATTGAAGCAGGCGTATAACCTCGACGACGGAGACCCGAAATAGTTGGCATACGAGGATCATTCCAACCATCAACAATTTTTTCTGATACGAGTAAATTTAATTTCCGTTTAGAGGTAATAGCATACTCTAAATTTAATCGAGAAAACTCATATTGATGTGGGCGAGCTTCAATCGTTATGTTATCTAATACCCAGTCATATAAACGACGATTGTCTTGAAATTCAAGCGTACAGAGTGAGTGAGTAATATTTTCAATCGCATCAGATATACAGTGGGTAAAATCGTACATTGGATAAATACACCATTTATTGCCTGTTTGGTGATGTTCTGCAAATTTAATACGATATAACACCGGGTCACGCATAACAATGAAAGGTGAAGCCATATCAATTTTTGCTCTTAAACATGCTTTACCTTCAGCAAATTTACCTTCTTTCATTTGAATAAATAATGCTAAATTTTCATCAATGCTACGATCACGATAAGGACTATTTTTACCCGGTTCTTTCAACGTGCCACGATATTCACGAATTTCATCAGGCGAAAGCTCATCAACATAGGCTAATCCTTTATTGATTAACTCAATCGCATATTCATATAATCGGTCAAAATAATCAGATGAGTAACAAATTTCACCATCCCACTCAAACCCTAACCAACGAACATCTTCTTTTATCGATTCAACATATTCGACATCTTCTTTAACAGGATTAGTATCATCAAAACGTAAATTACATTTACCTTGATAATCCTGAGCAATCCCAAAATTTAAGCAAATTGATTTGGCATGACCAATATGCAAATAACCATTTGGTTCTGGAGGAAAACGTGTATGCGTCGTTTTATATTTTCCTGCTGCAAGATCAGCATCGATAATTTGACGTATAAAGTTAGTTGGACGTGTCTCTGTCTCGGTCGGTAGTGAACCGCTCATAAAAACCTCTGATTGTTGTTAACTAATACAAAATTTTAACTATTAGTTTGGTTACTTATCTCATTTGACTTGAGAATATAACAAATTTTTTGTTTTTCTGAAATGAAAAAACAGCATGATTTGAATTGATATGCTTTTCTGTTTTCTAAAAACGAATTCCCAATAAAATTATTCTTCACCAGACTTTATTGAAACGACAAATCTTGCACCGCCTAAAGGGCTAGTGACAACAAATGCTTTCCCATTATGAAACTCTGCCATTAATTTGACATAAGCTAATCCAAGACCATATCCACCTGTTGAACGAGTTCGACTGGTATCAAGCCTTGCAAAGGGCATAAAAATTTTTTCACGTGCATCAAACGGGATACCGGGACCATCGTCATCAATCTCTATAATAACTCGATTGTTTTGTTTTGTAATATTTAAAACCGCTTTATGCGTTGCATATTTAAATGCATTAAGTAATAAATTCTTAACAATGGTTTCAACCAGATTAGTATCAATAAGCGCTTTTACGTCTTGACTGTGACAAACTAATTCAAATCCTTTAGGTTTGAATAATTCGAGTGATTGACAAACTTTTTCCGCCCACTGCTTGAGTGATACCGACGTTAAATTTAACTCAATATTACTTTGCTGCATTTTAAAGTAACTTAAACTTGCATTAATGAGTGTTTCAAGTTCATTAATATCATCGCTCATTCCTTTTTGCAGCAATAACTTTTCTTGTACATCATCACATTCTTCAAGCATACTGAGCTCAAATCGCATACGAGCCAGTGGCGTACGAAGTTCATGCGCCATTGCATGCGAAATGGTTTGATTAGTGCTAACTAAATGCTCAATGTGTGTTCCCATATTATTTAACACATTTGCTAACGGTTTAAATAACCAGCCTTTAACATTTTCAGTGCGCGCTTTAAGGTTTCCTTGACCAAGCTGTTCGGCTGTCTGTCTAATGCTAACCAAATCCTTCCAAACAGCACTAAACGCAAAATAGATTAAAATAAAAAAGACAATTGCACTAAAAAGCGCCCAAATAACGAGAAAAACACTTAACGACATCGTGTTTGATTCTAGAATATCCCGCATCATAATAGGGCCTAACTGAAGAAGATGCCCCTCTTTTAAATCAATATAGACCACTTCTTTGTCACCATCATAGGCAAATCCAAGTTCTGCTAACTCTTTATTGATGGAATGGGGTAACGAAGTATGACTCGGTAAAACTTCAATCGGATACCCAAAATAGGGTTGCAGTTCATCAACCACTTCTTGCAGAGGACGATCTTTATTCTCATTAATTTGCATTCGAATCAGATTAACCGTACCTCGTTGTGATTCACGAAAGACAATGTGGTCATCAGGAATATCCGTTAATGAAGAAGGCAAAGAATCAAAAACGAGTAATGCACCATAGGCAATAATACATTGTAGTGAAAGTAAGATAACCAGATAAAAAATAATCCGACGATTAAAAAACAGCGGTTTTGCTAATAATTGTCTCAATGATTATCCCCTTCTCTCATAAATAGATAACCTTTCCCTCGAACCGTTTTAATACGGGAAGGGTTATCAGGATCATCAAGTAACTTGCGTCGTAATCGAGAAATACGAGCATCGATAGAACGATCCGTTCCATCAAAATCTATACCACGAACTTGAGAAAAAATATCATCACGAGATAAAATTTTACCTGCATTATTTGCCAACAACCAAAGTAGATCGAACTCTGCTGTGGTGAGATCGATTTCTTGACCTTCGAGTAATACTTTTCGATTTTCATCATCGATAATCAGATTATCAAAAATCAACGTTTTATTATTCGTTGCCGTGACGGGATCTTTATTTACTTCTTTATCGGATTCAATTTGCTTTCGTCTTAATAAAGCTCGAATGCGTGCCAATAATAACCTTGGCTCGACTGGTTTTGCCAGATAGTCATCTGCTCCCAATTCCAAACCGACAATTTCGTCAATATTATCTTCACTCGCCGTCATGATAAGAATATAGTTTGTAAACCATGTCCGTATATCTCGACAGATATCAAAACCAGATTTTTCGGGAAGCATCACATCTAAAATAACCAAATCGGGATTTATTTCTTGAATTTTTTCTTCTGCACCTTCACCACTATTATGCCAATCAACAAGATATCCCTGGCGAACCAGATAAACTTTTATTAAATTAGCTAACCTTTGATCATCTTCAATGATTAAAATACGTTCACTCATCTTAGGTTCTCATTACCGTAAATTGTGCTAAAAGAATCCTTATTATACAGACAATTTTAACTTCGTTACAAAATATATACAAAGAGCCTACAATGTTCAAAGCGACTCTGTGAGAAAATTTGCGCCAATATATATAAATAGACTATTTTTATTTCAAATATGAATACTTTTTCATCAATTACTAGTCATCTATATACACCATCTTATACGCAACATCAAACTCCTATTGTTTTGTGTGACTTCGATGGCACCATAAGTGTCAAAGATGTGACAGATACATTGCTGAGTCATTTTGGTCAAGATGGTTGTGATGAGCTTGAAGAGTTATGGGTTAACGGTAAAATTGGCTCCCAAGAGTGCATGAGTAAACAAATTGCCTTAATGGATGCCAGTTTAGATGAACTCAATCACGTTTTATCACAAATCGAAATTGATTCAACGTTTAAATCATTCATTGATTATACTGAACAGAATAATATCCCAGTTCATATTGTGAGTGATGGGTTAGATTACGCAATTCAATTTGTTTTAAAACGACACGGTATAACACATATCCCGATATATGCCAATAAATTAATGCATGATAATGGACGTAGTTGGCGTCTTGAATTTCCTTATGCGAATAAAAACTGTATTAAACAAAGTGGAAATTGCAAATGTAATCATGTTAAAAAACAACAATTCTTTCCACAAATACTGTATGTAGGTGATGGCACATCCGATTATTGTGTATCTCATAATGTGGATTTTGTATTTGCAAAAGACAAATTGATTCAATATTGTGAAACCAACAAGATTGAACACTGTGCTATTCAAAGTTTTGCCGATGTCACGACAGCACTGAAAAAGACTCAAGATGCTCTTATCCCTGTCATGATGGTAAAATAATTAGGAATAATAATGAGTACAATTGAAGATTTATCTTATTTTTTACCGGGTAACAAAAATGGTGTACTTTTGATACATGGCTTAACAGGTACACCCAACGAAATGCGTATTTTAGCTAATGGTTTACATAAAGCCGGATTTACCGTGTATGCTATACAATTAGCGGGACACTGTGGTACTGAAGAGGATCTTTGTAAAACCACTTGGCAAGATTGGTATCAAAGTGTAAAAGATGGTGCTGATTTTTTAGCAAAACATGTTGATAATGTTTTTGTTGCCGGTTTATCCATGGGCGCACTCCTTGCGCTTAAACTAGCATCAGATAGACCAGAGCAAATTAAAGGTGTGGGTGTTTTAGCGCCTACTTTTTATTATGATGGTTGGAGCATGCCATTTTGGGCTAAAAAATTCTTTTTCTTGCTGGTGTATTTGAAAAAACTGGGGCTTTTCCAAAAGGTTTCTTTCATCGAAAAGCCACCATATGGGCTTAAAGATGAGCGGATCCGAGCCGTTGTATCGGAAAGTATGCTGAGTGGTGATGCGGCATCTGCCGGACTTGCTGGAAATCCTTTTCCTGCACTGGCCGAAATGCAATTGTTAGCTAAAAACGTTCGCCAAGCACTACCTAAAGTGACTTCACCGTGTTTGATTATGCATTCCGGTCATGATGACATAGCTGATATTGAAACCAACGCTAAATTAGTTGAGAAACACGTTTCAGGATCAAAAAAATTAGTGGTACTTAATGATAGTTATCATTTAATTACAATTGATAGCCAACGTCGTGAAGTCATTAAAGAGTGCGCATCATTCTTCAATGAAATAGCAGAAGGAACCAATTCATAATGTCGCTATTAGTGATTATACTTTGGGTTAGTAATATCTGTTTTGATACATTAGGGCAAGTTGCTTTTAAATACGCAGCAACCGCCCCTAATAATCGAGATGGCTGGTATTACTGGGTTGATTTGGCTAAAAATCATTGGATCTGGATTGGTATAATTTCTTACGTTGCAGAATTTTTATTATGGTTAGCATTTTTAACATTGGTTCCGCTTTCTCAAGGAGTGTTGCTGGCATCATTTAATATCATCACCATTATGTTAGTTGGTCGAGTGCTTTTCAAAGAACTATTAACTGTTTACCGACTCATTGGTATGTTACTCATTACTGCTGGCGTAATCTTTGTAGGGATGTCTTAATATGGCTAGATTCTATTTAATCGGTTTTACGGTATTACTTTTTTTCGATACTATTGCACAATGTAGCTTTAAATTAACTGCCATCCATGCCGAACCACTAGCAATGAGTGTTGATTGGTTAGTCAGGGTATTTACTAATCCATGGATATACATCTCTATCGCTGGTTATATTTTAACTTTTTTTACTTGGATGACTTTATTAAAAAAAGCCCCTGTTGGGCCAGCTTTTGCTGCCTCTCACTTTGAAGTTGTCACGGTCATGATAGCTTCGATATGGCTGTTTCATGAACCAATTACATTATATAAGTTAATTGGCACCATTCTTATTGTATCAGGTATCTTGTTTTTAGCTTTAGCGGAAAGCCAATTGGCTAAGCAAAACGCTGATAATCATCAATAAAAGTTAATTCAAACTGTAGTTGATTTCTTAAATAATCAGCTACAGCTTCTAACCTTGTCATTATACTGATAAAGCTTTTAATAATGTTAAATTAAGCTGATGTTGTGCTTGTTGCCAATTGTGTAAGTTATCTGCCTCAATAGTGGGTTGTTTATCTAATGAACTCAGCAACCGTTTGAACCAATTAGAGGGTTGCCATATTGACAATTCACCAGTGATATCACTTGCCACAATACGTTGCTTTAACGAAGTAATGGTATCAAGCAGATGATAAGTTTGTAATTGACCTTGATCCCAATTAGTGTGAATGACCTTTTCACTTAATACATCTTTATCTATCGATAAATACACAGGTTCGGCGCTATGGTATTGTTCGGATAAGAAACTAGCAATCAGATCATCTGGCGTAGAAAAATGGCGAAAAGCTTGCCCCAAACCTATTTTTTTTGCCCACGATACATTGACATCCAAACTCCAATACGTCAGTTTTTTCTGAAAAAGGGGTTTCCATCTATTTTCCCAAAAATGGGAAAGTCCAATATCATGAGATGTGATACCTAACACATGAACATGACTGACAAAAGGTAAACTTGCCACATAGCTAACCCATGAACCACAATGAATACCAAATAAATAGCGCATATTATCAGGATGATTATCAAACACAATTACTTGGATTGGATTATCGGCGGAATAGTGTTTAGCCAACCGTTCAATAAGCAGCAATGAAATATGGTGATAATCACCACTTCCCATAAAGACTGTACCAAAATGTTCAGGTAAGGATTGCTGTAATTCAGCTTTAAATTGGCAGAATTTTTTTTCAGAGCAACCAAAGCGAATCGTATCTTGCCACTGAGTTACATCAATTATTTTAGCATTATTAATCTCGCCTACACTCTGATCGAAATTGAGTATAATAGGATATGTCATGCTACTTTCTCCTTGTCACTTTCAAAATGACCAATCAATTTGCTTAAAATAAATCTTAATAATGGGTTACGGATGTAAACCAAATGTTTGGTTAAAGTAAATTGCGCACCTAACGATCGTTTAACCTCAGGATCTGTCCAACCCGCAATATAGTGACTAAATCCTTGCTCAATGGCATACTCCAGATTGAAAAACCAACTAACAAAATAAAGATTAAAGTCACGAGCTTGAGGATAAACCAAGCCAATATATTTATCGACCAACATATTATTTACGACAAAGCAGATATTGTAGCCAATTAGTTCATTATCGTGATAATAGGTAAAAATGCGTGCTTGGATAGATTTACTTTGCAGCAATTGAATAAAAAACGGTTTGGTCAGTAAATCAAAATGAACCTCACTCTGTTGATACACATTGAGGTAAAGTTGGTAATAATGATCTAACACCTCATCATCAAAAAAGCACTCATCACCACTATGCAAAACCTTAATCTCTAATTTTTCGCGAGCTTTTAATTTACGTCTAAAATTCTTACGACGGCTGGACGAAAATCGTGAAAACACATCATTTAAATCACTAAAATCAATCGGTAACCAAGCTAATGCTTGTCCTTCAACTTCAATAAATCCTCTTGTTTTTAATGCCGAAATAAGCTGGTTCGAATAATGATTGTCTTGTTCGCTAAGTAAAGGCGAGGATAAAGGCAAATCTTTGACAATAACAAAAGGATACTTTTTTGTATATGCGGTTTTAATGTTATCCGCTAACTGTTCTGCTTCTACCTGATCGGTCAATAGAGCATATTCAGAAACGGTTGTTCCTATAAAACAAGTTTTCGGCTGTAACCAATGTCGCCATTTTTTAAAAAAAGGGAGTTTTTGGATCTTATGCTTAAAATCATCATCAGCAGTAGTTAATAAATCAAACTTTGCAGCAAAAGCAGGCACACCATTTTCACTCAGCCACGCCATAAAATCTTGCGGTGGATAAGTCAAAAAATTGTCGACTAATTCATTTGGTTCTAGCTGATTGATGTATTTCATAAATATATTTAAACGATTGGCTATCATGTGCAGTCCCGCCAACATGAGTTGACGGGAAGGTTAGAAATTAACAATTAAAGTTCTTTTTTCGCTCGGGTAATTAACTGATCAAGTAGTTCGATACCTTGATCAATCTCTTGACGAGTAATATGTAGCGATGGAGCAAAAGTGATCACGTTTTTATAATAACCACCGATATCAAGCACCAAGCCCATTTTATTACCTTTCCAATCAAGATCACCTGACATACCGATATCCACCATTTTATCTACTAACGCTTTGTTAGCGGTAAAACCATCTTCGGTACAGATTTCGGCACGAAGCGCAAGACCTAAACCATCAACTTCACCAATCTCTTTATGTTTCTTCTCAAGTGTTTTTAAACCTTCAAGGAAGTAAGCACCGCTTTCCATAACCATGGTTTCGTAATCAGTTTCTGACGTCATTTTTAACACTTCAAGACCAACTGCTGTACCTAATGGATTAGAAGCAAACGTTGAATGCGTTGAGCCGACAGGGAACACCTCAGGATTAATCAACTCTTCACGTGCCCATAAACCACCTAGTGGATTAAGACCATTGGTTAACGCTTTGGCAAAAACAACCACATCAGGTTTAACATCAAAATGCTCAATTGACCAAAGTTTACCAGTACGATAAAAGCCCATTTGGATTTCATCAACAACCAATAAAATTCCATATTGATCTAATACTTTTTTCAAACCTTTAAAGTAGTTACGAGGTGGAACAATATAACCACCCGTTGCTTGTAATGGTTCTGCATAAAATGCAGCATATTCTGCTTGTCCTACTTTTGGATCCCATACACCGTGGTATTCAGTTTCAAATAGACGTGCAAACTCAGCAACTAAGTGTTCACCATACTCCTCTGCGGTCATGCCTTTTGGACGACGGAACGGATATGGAAAAGGAACAAACATAGCACGATCACCGAAATGACCATAACGACGACGATAACGATAACTAGAAGTAATTGAAGATGCGCCAAGTGTACGACCATGATAACCACCTTGGAACGCAAACATTAATGACTTACCACCAGTAGCATTACGTACTACTTTTAAAGAATCTTCAATACATTGTGATCCACCAACGTTAAAATGAACTCGTCCTTGGTAACCAAAACGCTGTTCCATACCTTGTGCAATGGTTTTAGCTAATTCAATTTTGGTTGGATGCAAATATTGGCTAGCACATTGTGGTAAAGTATCAATTTGCTTTTTGAGTACGTTGTTTAATCGCTCATTGGCATAGCCAAAATTACATGCTGAATACCACATTTGTAAATCAAGGAAAGCTTTACCTTCTTTATCATACATGTAGCTACCTTCGCAACCATCAAAAATCTTCGGTGGTTCAACATAATGAACAGTATCACCAAATGAGCAATATTTAGCTTCATCAGCTAATAATGTTGCATCGTCAGGACGACTATTAATCATTTCTAAAGTTGGTTTACTCATAATTATCTCACTAATCCATATTCAAACACGATAAAATATGGCATTATTATTCTAGAAAATTGTTTGTTACAATGTACAATTAATGTATAGATTGTGTGACAATAGCTCTGTTTAATGAAATAATAATATTTAGTCAACTGATGACATAATTACTAAATGGACATCAAGAAATGAAAAAGATGTATGGTTTAATTTCGATACTTATAATTTCTGCTTTAGGATATAGCAATAGTGCCTTATCTGATCCTACGTCACTGGGTATCGGAGCTGGTTGGTCAAACTCTCCTTATAAAAGTTATAGCGCTAATTATTACCCAATACCTCATATTGATTTTGATAATGGTTCATTTTTTATCGATGATTTATCGGCAGGTTTTTATGCGTATAACCATGATAATCAAAGTTTGTCTATTGGTGCTCGTTACCTATCTAACGAATTTAAACCACACGACTCAAATAATCACCAATTAAAACGACTCGATAGCCGTCATTCAACATTATTAGCTGAAATTGAATACTCTATTGATACTAATTGGGGAAGTTTTTCGAGTAGTATTGGTACAGATGTGCTAAATGAAAGTAATAGTTTATTAGTGAACGCTGATTACAGTTTACCTATTGTGCAGGGTAATTTAATTATTGTTCCAACTATTGGTATTAATTGGGCTAACAATAAACATAACGATTACTATTATGGTATCTCACATAAAGAATCTTCTCGCTCTGGATTAAGATATTTCAATGCTGATGATTCATTTACTCCATATTTAGAAATAGGTGCACAATATGCATTTACCGATCATATTGCTACATTTGGTGGAGTTCACATTGATAAATTAACAGGTGATGCAGCTGATAGCACAATGGTTAGTAATAGTACAATAACCTCAATTTATATGGGTGTTTCATATAAATTTTAATGAGAATTAACATAATTTATATCTACTCAATATAATAACTTTTTTGATAGTTTGTATGTAATAAAAACCTATTACGTTTAAATATCATAAAGTAATTCAGGAAATCTAATATATGCTTTGGTTCAAAAATGCCATTATTTATCAACTTAATAATGACACCTTACTTAATAAAGATACAATTGAAAAAGCGATTAAATCAATCCCTTTTACGCCTTGCGGTAATTTAGATACCATAAAAATGGGTTGGGTATCACCCTATAATGACAATAATCAAAACGATTTTATCATTGATATGCAAGGGCATTTTTTATTACGTTTAAAAAAAGAAACAAAAATATTACCGTCCCCTGTTATTAAACAAGCTTTGTTAGAAAAAATTGACAAACAGGAACAAGCCTTAAGCAGAAGGTTGACTAAAAATGAAAAGGCGACATTAAAAGACGAGGTCATGATTGATCTTATGCCCAGAGCTTTTAGTAAATACAATCATTTTTGGTTATGGATAGATACTGTCAATAAACGTATCATTATTGATACTAGTAGCTTTAAACAAGCAGAAGATATTTTAGCTATCTTACGTAAAGAAATGGGAGCTCTTGCATTAACGCCACTATCCATTGAAAAACCGCTTGAGCAAATCATGACAACCTGGGTTAAAGAAAAACTTAACTTCGCACCTTTTATATTAGGTGATCAAGCCGAATTAAAAGATCCACTTGAAGGAAACGGGATTATTAGCTGCAAAAACCAAGATATCACCAGCGATGAAATGCTAATACATTTTGATTCAGGCAAATGGATAACAAAAATTAAAATTATCGATGAACGTGGAGTAAATTTTATTGTAAATAGTGACTTAACACTTAAACGAATAAAATTTGATTCAACTATCTTGGACGAAAACGAAGATATTGGTTCTGATGAATTTGATAAACGATTGGAAGCCGATTTTATTATTATGGCTAACTTATTATCAACAACTATCAATGATTTTTACACAGTCCTTAAGAAAATAGCTTAAAATATTGTGTAAATTTTTTTTACATAAAGTGTCATTATTTATAGCTTTGCATATAATATGTGCTATAATCGACAATAAGTTATGTGTACCATAATTAAAAACAATAAGTAATCAATCCTTTACTCAAAGTAAAATTTGAATAAAAGGAATGTAAACAACGTCTATAACAACATTCAAGTTGAGGCAATAAAATGAAAAAAACAACATTAGCTTTAGCAATCGCAGTAGCAAGCTTAACAGCTACAGCAGCAAATGCAGGATATGAAGACAACTCTTTCTACATTGGTGGTAGAGTGGGTTGGACTGAGATGTATAAATTAGATGCCAAAAAAGTACGTATTAGCGAAGATTTCGGCATTAGCACTACTGATAGAAGCAACGTCGGTGGTGGTGCTTTCTTAGGTTTCCAAGCAAACCCTTATTTAGCTTTTGAGTTAGGTTATGACTGGTTAGGTTCAGCTAAATATAAAAGATCTAGCAACACTGCTGGTAAAACTTATGACGAAGGTCACAGCAAAGTTTCTGCACAAGGTGTTTCTTTAACTGGTAAATTAAGCTATCCATTATCATTTATCACCGATGACTTAGATGTCTATGCTCGTGCAGGTGGTATGGTTACTATCGCTAAATGGAAAAATGGTGGAAAAGCTAAAGAGATTGTCGGTAAAGGCGGCACAAAAACCGATCTTTCACCAGTTTACGCTCTAGGTCTTGATTACCGTTTTGCGGACGATTTATCTACTCGTTTAGAATACCAATATGTTAACCACATTCATACTAAAACTAATGCATCTCCAGATGCTGGTTTGTTAACTTTAGGTATCACTTATCGTTTAGGTTCTCCAGCTGTACCAGCACCAGTTGAAATCAAAACTCAAGAAAGAGTTTACGATTTAAACGCTGACGTATTATTTGCTTACGCAAAAGCTGACTTAAAAGAAAAAGGTCGTCAAGAGTTAGACAGATTACTACAAGATCTAGTTAAACTTAGCCCAACACAAACTGCAATCGTAGTAATCGGTCATACTGACCGTATCGGTTCAGAAAACTATAACCAAAAACTTTCAGAACAACGTGCTCATTCTGTAATGAGATACTTAGTTTCTAAAGGTGTTCCGTCTGATATCATCAGCGCACGTGGTGTAGGTAAATCTCAACCAGTTACTGGCAGTGAATGTAACAGTAGACGTGGTGCTGACTTAAAAGCATGTTTAGCGCCGGATCGTCGTGTACAAATCGAAGTTAAAGCTCGTAACCTTCAAGAAGTTCAAGTAACGAGAGATACTACACACTAATTTAATCGTTTTGTGTAGTAATAAAAAAACCCGGCATGACCGGGTTTTTTTGTCTACATTAACTTGTTAGTAAATAAATTATATATTAACCTTGATCTACAAATTATCCACAAAAAAGATTATAATTATTGACTCGCTGTTAGTAATAAAAGTTAAAGGAGTTACTTGTGCCTACCGCTATTTGGCAAGAATGTCTTTCTCAATTACAAGAAGAACTTCCTACAACGGAATTCAACTTATGGATTCGTCCGTTGCAAGCGGAACTGGTTGATAATAAACTCTATATTTATGCGCCAAACAGATTTGTATTAGATTGGGTTAAAAATAAATACCTCAGCACTATATCTCAGTTACTCAATACCCTGTTTAATGATGATTCCCTAAAGCTATACCTTGAAGTGGGGTCAACATTGTCAATGGAAAAAAAAGCTAAGAGTAATCAACCTAAAACAAATGTAATGCCAGCATGGAAAACAACCAAAGAAAGTAATAATAATCATACCTATCACTCGGGAATTAACCATAAACATACTTTCAATAGTTTTGTTGAAGGTAAATCTAACCAACTCGCCGTTGCTGCTGCCAAGCAAGTTGCTCAAAATCCTGGAAAGGCTTATAACCCACTATTTTTATATGGCTCAACGGGTTTAGGTAAGACCCATTTATTACATGCTGTTGGCAATCAAATTATGGAAGTCAAAAGTGACGCCAAAGTGGTCTACATGCATTCTGAACGATTTGTTCAAGATATGGTAAAGGCACTGCAAAATAATGCGATAGAAGAGTTCAAAATTTACTATCGTTCTGTTGATGCATTACTTATCGATGATATCCAATTCTTTGCCAATAAAGAGCGTTCACAAGAAGAATTCTTTCATACCTTTAATTCATTATTAGAAGGTAACCAACAAATTATTTTAACTTCAGACCGCTATCCAAAAGAAATTGATGGCGTTGAAGATCGCTTAAAATCACGTTTTGGCTGGGGCTTAACGATTGCGATTGAACCACCAGAACTTGAAACACGAGTCGCAATTTTGATGAAAAAAGCCGAAGAAAATAATATAAAATTACCTGAAGAGGTCGCTTTTTTTATTGCTAAACGATTACGTTCTAATGTGCGAGAACTAGAAGGCGCATTAAATCGGGTAATTGCCAATGCAAATTTCACAGGTAAAGCAATCACCATTGATTTTGTCAAAGATGCGCTAAAAGATTTGCTTGCCTTACAAGAAAAATTAATTACTATTGATAATATCCAAAAAACGGTTGCAGAGTATTATAAAATTAAAGTATCGGATCTACTTTCCAAACGTCGCTCCCGTTCTGTTGCAAGACCACGGCAAGTCGCTATGGCATTAGCAAAAGAATTAACAAATAAAAGCCTTCCCGAAATTGGTGATGGCTTTGGTGGAAGAGATCATACGACCGTATTGCATGCATGCAGAAAGATCGCCGAATTAAAAGAAGAAAGCAATGATATTAAAGAGGATTATTCCAATTTAATTCGAACATTATCAACTTAATAAAAGAATCAACATTATGAAATTTATTATTGATCGAGAAAAACTAATTAAACCATTGCAACTTGTTAGTGCACCTTTAAGTAGTCGCCCAACGCTACCGATTTTAGGTAATTTGTTATTACAAGTAAGTGATAATACATTATCCATGACTGGCACCGACCTTGAAATAGAGATGATTGCTCATATCCCGCTAACGGAAGCAAATGAATCGGGTGCAACCACAGTACCTGCCCGAAAGTTTCTTGATATTTGTCGAAATTTACCTAATAGTGCTCAGATTTCGATAACTGTTGATGATAATCGATTGATGATTCAATCTGGTCGAAGTAAATTTTCCTTATCAACACTACCTGCCAGTGATTTTCCTAACTTAGAAAATTGGCAAAGCGATGTCGAACTTTCTGTACCACAAAAAACAATCAAACGTCTTATTGATGCCGTCCAGTTTTCGATGGCTAACCAAGATGTAAGATACTACCTTAATGGTATGTTATTCGAAATCGAAGATGGACTTTTAAAATCTGTTGCAACCGATGGACATCGACTTGCTCTTTGTTCGCAACCTATTGGTCAAAATATTGCAACTTCCTGTTCTGTGATTTTACCAAGAAAAGGCGTTATTGAACTGGCAAAATTGGTGAGTGATAATGACGACATTATCAATATCCAAATTGGTAATAATAACTTACGAGTTAATCTTGGCGATTTTACCTTCACCTCTAAACTGATTGACGGCAGATTCCCAGATTACAAACGAGTATTACCACGTAATCCTGATAAACCATTAGAAGTTTCGTGCGAAGAGTTTAGAAATTCGTTATCACGTGTCGCCATTTTATCCAATGAAAAATTTCGCGGTATCCGGCTTCATGTTCACAATAACCAATTAAAAATTACAGCAAATAACCCAGAACAAGAAGAAGCAGAAGAAGTGGTTGATGTAAAATATTCTTCAGCAGAACTTGAAATTGGCTTTAATGTGACCTATTTATTAGATATATTAAATACGTTGAAGTGCGATAGCGTACAACTACTTTTAACTGATGCCACATCAAGTGTACAAATTGAAGACATTAATGATCAGTCAGCCATTTATGTTGTGATGCCAATGCGCTTATAATCAAATTTAACCTTTCCGGCTTAGGCCGGAATAACTTAGCTTATATGATTCTTTCACAGATCAAAATCCATCATTTTCGTAATATATCTTATACCGAGCTGTGTTTATCCCCCCATTTCAACTTTATTGTTGGCGATAATGGTAGTGGTAAAACTAGCTTACTTGAAGCTATCTACATGCTAGGTCATGGAAGAGCATTTAGACATATACAGTCCAATCGTATTATTCAGCATGAACAATCTGAATTAACGTTATTTAGCCAAATTGAATCATCTAATCAACAAACCCGAACCATTGGATTAGTCAAAGCACGTAATAATGATAATAGAATTAAAATTGATGGTGATGAGGGATTTCGATTAACCGATCTTGCTAAACTCTTACCCATTCAATTAATTACACCAGAAGGATTTGATTTACTTATTGGTGGGCCTAAATATCGACGAGCTTTTATTGATTGGGGGTGTTTTCATCATTATCCTGAATTTATCCATTTATGGAACAATTTAAAGCGATTATTTAAGCAACGTAATGCCTTATTAAAACAATCCACGAGTTATAATCAACTGTTACCTTGGGATAAAGAGCTGGCTCCCATTGCTGAAAAAATAAGTCAAATTCGCTCGGAGTATTCACAGCATATTTTTCCCGAAATCATACAAACCTGCCATGACTTTTTGCCTGAATATCTGCTTAATTGTCAATATTATCAAGGGTGGGAACAAAACATTAATTATAGCGACATATTACACAAACAGTATGAACGAGATAGATTACTCAACTATACTTCATTAGGCCCACATAAAGCAGATATCCGTTTGCGTATCGACAATATACCTGTTGAAGATTTCTTATCACGGGGACAATTAAAATTATTGATGTGTGCACTACGTCTTGCGCAAGGTGAATATTATTCAAAACAAAGTGCACAACCTTGTGTCTATTTAATTGATGATTTTGCGTCAGAATTAGATCATCATAAACGAGCGTTATTAGCTAAACGGTTAAAAATGGCGAATTCACAAGTGTTTATCACAGCGGTTAGCCAAGACCAAGTAACCCATATGATTGACGAAAATGATAAGATTTTTCACATAAAATCTGGTATAATTTCCTAAATATACAGAATGATATAAATAAATCAAACAAGTCGAGAGATCCATGTCAAATTCTTATGATTCTTCTAGCATTAAAGTACTTAAAGGACTTGATGCTGTCCGAAAACGTCCAGGTATGTATATTGGTGACACTGATGATGGGACAGGACTTCACCATATGGTTTTTGAAGTTGTTGATAATGCCATTGACGAAGCATTAGCTGGCTATTGTCATCACATTGAAGTGACCATTCATCCTGATAATTCAGTCTCAGTACGAGATGATGGTCGTGGTATTCCAACCGGTATCCATGAAGAAGAAGGAGTTTCAGCAGCTGAAGTCATTATGACGGTATTACATGCTGGCGGAAAATTTGATGATAATTCATATAAAGTATCTGGTGGTTTACATGGTGTGGGGGTTTCCGTCGTTAATGCCCTATCTGATAAATTAGAATTGGTCATTTATCGTGAAGGAAAAATTCACCAACAAGTTTACCATTTAGGTGTCCCTCAAGAGCCGTTAAAAATCATTGGCGAGACTAGTGAATCGGGTACTTATGTGCGTTTTTGGCCAAGCCCAGAAACTTTTACTAATATTGAATTTGTTTATGAAGTTTTAGCTAAACGCTTACGTGAGCTATCATTCTTAAATTCAGGTGTTTCAATCAGATTGCTTGATGAACGTACCGGTAAAAGCGAACATTACCACTACGAAGGTGGGATACAAGCTTTTGTTGAATACTTGAATAAAAATAAAAACCCGATTCATCCAAAAATCTTTTACTTCAGTACGGAAAAAGACGGTATAGGTGTTGAAATCGCTTTACAGTGGAATGACGGTTACCAAGAAAATATTTATTGTTTCACCAATAATATTCCTCAACGAGACGGCGGTACCCATTTAGCCGGTTTTCGTGGAGCAATGACCCGCACCCTAAACAATTATATGGAAGCGGAAGGATACAGCAAAAAAGCGAAAATTAGTGCGACCGGTGATGATGCTCGTGAAGGACTCATCGCGGTTGTATCGGTCAAAGTACCGGATCCAAAATTCTCATCTCAAACTAAAGATAAGCTAGTTTCGTCAGAAGTTAAATCGGCTGTTGAATCGGTAATGGGTGAAAAATTAGCGGAATATCTGCTTGAAAACCCATCTGATGCAAAAATCGTGGTAGGTAAAATTATTGATGCAGCAAGAGCACGTGAAGCCGCTCGTAAAGCTCGAGAGATGACACGGCGTAAAGGTGCATTAGATTTAGGAGGCTTGCCGGGTAAACTGGCTGATTGCCAAGAAAAAGACCCTGCCCTATCTGAACTTTACTTAGTGGAAGGGGACTCTGCGGGCGGTTCTGCAAAACAGGGACGAAACCGCAAAAACCAAGCCATTTTACCGCTCAAAGGTAAAATCTTGAATGTAGAGAAAGCTCGCTTTGATAAAATGCTTTCTTCACAAGAAGTTGCTACACTGATTACAGCATTGGGTTGTGGAATTGGTCGTGATGAATATAACCCAGATAAAATGCGATATCACAGCATTATTATCATGACCGATGCCGACGTCGACGGTTCACATATTCGAACATTACTATTAACCTTTTTCTATCGTCAAATGCCCGAAATTATCGAACGTGGTTATGTTTATATTGCGCAACCACCACTCTATAAAGTGAAAAAAGGGAAACAAGAACAATACATCAAAGATGATGAAGCGATGACGCAATTCCAAATAGCATTGGCGCTTGAAGATGCTTCATTGCATGTTAACGATCATGCGCCGGCACTGGCTGGCGAAGCCTTAGAAAGATTGATTGCTGAGTATCAAAAAGTTGAAAAGCTCATCGCAAAAATGGAACGCCGTTATCCTAAAGCATTACTGTCTGAGCTGGTTTACCATGATGTATTAGATGAAAATATACTTAAAGATAAGCAATTAGTCGAAAATTGGGCAAAAACCATTGTCGACAATTTATCGAATAAAGAACAACATGGTAGTAGTTACCGTTATTCAGCTGAATATAATGAAAAAACACAACTTTATGTACCTGTCATCAAAGTGAGAACGCATGGAGTAGATAATAACTATGCATTAGATCAGGTATTTATTCACAGTAATGAGTATCGTAACATTTGTCATTTGGGTAAACAGTTAAGAGAACTCTTAGAAGAGAGTGCTTATATCCAAAGAGGAGAACGAAAACAACCGGTTAGTTCTTTTGAAGAAGCCGTTGATTGGTTAATTAAAGAATCACGCCGTGGTCTGACTATCCAACGTTATAAAGGGTTGGGTGAAATGAATCCAGAACAATTATGGGAAACCACAATGGATCCAACCAGTCGTCGTATGTTACAAGTGACAATTAAAGATGCTATAGAAGCGGATCAACTATTTACCACACTAATGGGGGATGAAGTTGAACCACGTCGATTATTTATCGAAGAAAATGCTCTTAAAGCTGCTAACTTGGATTTCTAACTAATTTTATTGGATTAGGTATTGAATGAAATAATTCATGAAGTATCTAAAATAGAATTCAATAATTAAAAAAAACCAGACTTCCCGTCTGGTTTTTTATATAAAATTAAGAAAGAAATTGCTCCAATAAAGTTAGATTCTCAATATTCAAAGCCTGATTCTATCCCAACAACACTTCATTCTAAGAAAACTAAATATTCAAAGATTTTTGTAGTTGTTGAAGTTTTTTATTTAATTTATCTAATTCTTCCGTTTTCTCAGTTTCAGATGAAGTGGAATTACTGACTTTCTCTTGTTGCTGTTCTATATCCAGAACTTTTTCCTGTAAATCTGTTCGACCTGTCTGTTTTGCTTTTATTTTGATTTCATTAGTTAAACTAATTAGATCAATTTTAAGTTGTTCCAATTGCTCTTGCTTTTGCATAATAGTATAGGATGAATTATTTTTCTGCTTTTCAATGTTCGCATAAATATCTCTAAATTTCTGATTAACTTTTTTTTCATTATCTAAAATTTTTTGTTTTTCTTCGATGCGAGCGTTATAACTTCCTGAATAATTGCAACCAATTTTTTCAAATATAGTGGCATCCTTTTTCTTCGGATCACACTTATCTGGTGTTGTTGAACAACCCAACACAAAAAGAATTGGGCTGAGTAAAACTAGACATCGTTTTTTCATTATTAACTTACCTGTACTACTGAACGTTGCTTACTTACGATATTTATTTGTTTTTCAAGTGATGAAATTTGTTTATGCAATTGATTTATTTGCTTATTAAGTTTTGCTACATTAAGTCCTGCTATTTTTTCTTTTGAAGAAAGAGAAACCCAGTCGCTTTCAACTTTTTTCATTCTTCCTAATTTTTCATTTAAATAAGCAATATTCGCATCAATTTTATTTAATTCGTTTTTAGCTTGATTTCGACTAATAGATTCATTTTGTATTTGTCGATTAAGCGCATTAAGTGTTGCAAGATTTTTATTTAATACACCTTTAGCTGCTTCAGTCACCGCCTGAATTTCTAAGGTATTTTGTTGAATATCATAAATATAAGCATCAAGGCGTTGTTCTTTATCTATGTACTCTGAACGCTTAGCTTCAAGATAATGATTAGCCCCCATCATAACGCCACAACCTACAGCAGCAGATGCTATACAAGTAGCAGCATTACCTTTTAATAATAAACAACCCACACCAGTTATACCTGCACCAACAGCACAAGATTGCCATGCTGATTTGCTGAAGAAATTACCCGCATTTCCTTTAGTTAATGCAGGATCAACATCTTTGGTGTTTCCGTTAGTTGATTGGCATCCGGCTAAAACAAGGGACATACTTAGTGTAAGTATCACTATCATTTTATTCATAATTTCATTCCTCTTATTTCATTACAAGTTAACACTATCTTGTTGATTTTAAATTTTTTATTCTTTATATCAATTAAAATACTTTTATTAATTTTTAATATATATTTTTTTGAAAAATACCTTTTGCTATTATCTAGATATTACCATTAAATTATAAAATCTAGATTTATAACTATTATAGTATTTCAATTACGATTGTATATTTATAGATACTCACCAGTTTTAAATAATTACAATAACTCTTGATTAACATACGGATCAAATCAGATCCTTTTCATAGCTTATCCCAACGCCTGACCTTCAGCATCTAAACATTACAAATTAGTAATGTAACTAATTCTAACAGAAAAATACATCTGTTGTAATTGGTATCTATAGGATAAGTTAAGATTTTTTTTAATCGATTTTTAACATACTGCAAGATAATCCTAACCTAATCGTCATTTTAAAAACATATCATCAGTCAATACTCGTAATGGTTGCATATCACTATCTCCCCGAATGACTAAGGATGGATCAGAACGTAAACACGTTCCCCCATAATGTCCGCCGACAGTGAAAGTACAGATTTGCAAATAACGATCGTCGACTTTCGGTAAACACCACAATTCTTGATAGATGTTTTCTTGTTTAGCAAATTTACCGACAGTTTTACCCAAAATGGTTTCTTTGCTGCTGACTAATTGAATATCACTCCCCCGACGCCCTGCAATCGGCTTAACGGCATACCCCTTTTTCTCTAAACTTGTATTAAGTTCGAATGTAGACTCTAATAAATAACGATGATTAGGAAATAGAGACCACAGCACCGGTAAAATCGCTTTATTGCTTGGAATAACTGTCCATAAAGGTTCAAATACAGTGACCTCGGGACGTAAAAGAACGTCTATTAACCTTACCGCATTTTCTGGATGCCAAGTCCGTATGGGTAATCCGGCTATTTGCGCTTCACTTTCTTGACGAAGTTGTTCTAATACGGTTTCCCATGCCCATGTTTTCCACACACAGGTTACTTGACGATCTTCATCATCAACTAATCGACCGCGTTTATCCCATTTTAAGCTGCTCAAACCTCGTAAAATTTTGCTCTTAAATCCTGCTTGTGTTAGGGCTTTTTGCATAAATAAAGCATGATAATTTTCCTCATTATCATTATCTTGCATAATATGGATAAAAGCTTGTGCATCGCTATGCTTCCAACAACTCGCTAATGCGTTAAGCAACCCAGCACTAGGGTTTACACCAACATTCAGCCCAGCTTGTATCGCCCAATTTTGTAGTATCTGTCCAGCTTCAGTATGACACGATGCCGAATCAGCATTATATTCATAAACTTTAAAGCCTCGTTCATCCATACAAAAATCTAGCCGACCAGTTATCATTTGATAACGTCGCTGTTGCCAAGACAGACGTAAGCGAGGCCATAAAATTTCGGGGATATTAAAATTCATCAGCAAGTTATCATCTTTTAGTACTCTATCGGTTGCATGTAAATACATAAGATGTAACTCATTGGTCGCTCGAATAAGTTCTTGCTCGGCACTTTCAGAAATAGTGAAATATCGGTAGTGATCATCATGACTAATTGCATGCCCTACCGCTTGGATATAAGCATTTTCTAAACTATCTTGCTCATTAAGCCAGTTAATATCAAATTGACCTTGATTTTCAATATGTTGACTATGAATAGCCAGTAAAGGTGCCGGTACGGTTGGTTGTGGTAGACTATATTGTGTATTTTCGGTTTGAATCATCCAACCTAATATGGTGGTATCGTCAAACGTATCATGTAACAAATAACCATTGTCGGTAACCGTCATCCTTAATTCACGAGTCCAATGTTGACCAATTGGTAATCGGGTATGAATAACATTTTGTTCAGCTATCCGAACTTTATCTGCAAAGACTTCGGTAATAATAGCAACATGGCCCGTTCTATCGAAAACACCACCATCATCCCAAATAAGTAATGCGCCAGCTTCGGGTTTTTTCTTACCACCATTAGCAAAAGCTTGTAAAGGCAATATCGCTTCATTGATAACTTGTCTTAAGACACGAAGTGAAAAAATTTCATGAGCCATGCCGACATCAGTAAACACAATACCATAATTAAGAAATAAAAAACGCCTTGCAAATTCAACGCATTGCCATTTATATCCCATATATTCATGCCCGGAATAACTTCGAAAAGAAGCATCATCAGGGTATTGAGTTGGGTCTAATGTTTCATAATCAGAAGAGTAAATGGCAACGCCACCTGGGGCATAACCTAACAATGTACCAAAAGGTTCTCTATCATCGGAGTGTGCTAACATATTTTTCAACCTTTTTTATAATTTATAGGATAATGCTAACTAAGCTGTGATAAAATTAATCTATCATAGATCAATTTGAATACTTTAAGAAGCGAAGTTTATGCTTGATCACTTGAAGAACATCAAAGCGCCTATATATGACTGTTATTCCTGGTAGTAATACCCCAAACATACCGATTACGTGAGAAACATAAAATTATGCAACAGAAAACAAATTTAAAAGAATTATTAGATTTTCCTTGTTCTTTTACTTATAAAGTCATGGGAGAAGCTAAACCAGAACTGGTTGATAAAGTCGTGTCCGTTATCCAACGTCACGCACCGGGTGATTACAGTCCGTCAATCAAACCTAGCAGTAAAGGGAATTATCATTCTGTGTCGATTACTATCAATGCAACACACATTGATCAGATTGAAAATTTATATAAAGAATTAGGTGAAATAGATATTGTAAGAATGGTTTTATAACACTTTACTTTTTCATCAATTTTTGTACAAAATAGAGCCTTGTTATTCCGACGAGGCTCAATCATGAAACCAGAAACCATTGCACTTCACACAGGTTATACCCCTGAACCCACTACTCATGCTGTTGCTGTTCCCATTTATCAAACAACCTCTTATGCTTTTGATGATACACAGCATGGCGCAGATTTATTTGATTTAAAAGTCGCTGGCAATATTTATACCCGTATTACCAACCCAACTAACGCCGTACTCGAAGCTCGAGTCGCTGCGCTTGAAGGTGGTATTGGTGCTTTAGCTGTTGCATCGGGCATGGCGGCTATCACTTATGCTATTCAAGCAATTACCTTTTCTGGCGAAAATATTGTTTCTGTTTCGCAATTATATGGCGGAACTTATAATTTATTTGCCCATACCTTACCTAATTTTGGTATTACAACCAAGTTTGCTCCTCATAACGATTTAGTGGCTATAGAACAGCAAATTGATGACAAAACCAAGGCCATATATTGCGAAAGTATTGGCAATCCTGCAGGTAATATTGTTGATTTAAGCCAACTTGCCGACATCGCACATCGACATGGTATTCCGTTAATTGTCGACAATACCGTTGCCAGTCCTGCACTTTGCCGACCATTTGAATTTGGTGCCGATATTGTCGTGCATTCATTAACTAAATATATTGGTGGGCATGGTAATAGTCTTGGAGGAATCATCGTTGATTCAGGAAGGTTTCCATGGAAAAAATATGCGGATAGATATCCAATGCTTATTCAACCAGATCCATCTTATCATGGTGTCTCTTATACGGATTCCTTTGGTAATGCGGCTTACATTGCACGTTGTCGAGTAATCCCTTTACGCAATATGGGCGCTGCACTATCGCCATTTAATACTTTTTTGATACTACAAGGGCTTGAAACCCTTTCTTTGCGCATGGAACGCCACTGTGAAAATGCACTCAACGTTGCAAAATATCTAGTCTCACACCCACAAGTTGAATGGGTTAACTATGCTGGTCTTAGCAATCATCCTGAACATGATTTAGCGGTAAAACAGATGGATAATCATTTACCTGCTGGCATTTTATCGTTTGGTATTAAAGGTGGAAAACCTGCAGGCGCTAAATTTATTGATGCACTAAAATTAATTATTCGTCTGGTCAATATAGGCGATACACGCTCATTAGCTTGTCACCCTGCATCAACTACGCATAGACAACTTAATAATGAAGAACTGAAAAAGGCAGGAGTAAGTCAAGAAATGATTCGTTTGTCTATTGGGATAGAACATATTGATGATATTATTTCTGATTTAGCACAGGCATTAAAAGCGACACTATAATCAAATTCAAAAAGCCAGATAACAAATGTATAACTGGCTTTTTAGCAATCGATTAATTAATCTAAGATTTTAACAAGTTCGTTTGTCACATCAGATACAGATTGGGTACCATCAATGCGGTAGTATTTTGCACGACCTTCTTTCGCTTCATGTTGATAGTAATCAATTAAAGGTTTAGTTAATTGATGATATTCAACAAGGCGTTTACGGACAATCTCTTCATGATCATCTTTGCGAGTTGTTAAAGGTTCACCCGTAATATCGTCAACATTTTCTACTTTAGGTGGATTATGACGGACATGATAAACTCGACCTGATGGCGCATGAATTCGGCGTCCACTCATTCGATCAATAATAACAGAATCAGGCACATCAAATTCAAGTATATAGTCAACATTAATACCTGCTGATTTCATAGCATCAGCTTGGGGTACAGTTCGAGGGAATCCATCTAATAAAAACCCATTTGCACAATCATCTTGTGCAATACGTTCTTTCACTAATGCAATCACGAGTTCATCAGTAACAAGTTTACCGGCATCCATTAATTCTTTAGCCTGTTGACCAAGTGGCGTACCTGCTTTCACTGCTGCACGTAACATATCGCCGGTTGAAATTTGAGGAATACCATATTTTTTCATAATGAATTGTGCTTGAGTTCCTTTTCCCGCACCTGGTGCACCTAATAAAATAATACGCATGAAATAACCTCTTATGGTTTTTATATAGATAGATTTTCTATTCTGGTAAATATTGAAATATCACTTTACTGCTGGAGATTAATCCATCAGTTGGACAAATATAATTTATGGCACCACAGCCTTTGATCATTTGAGCAGGTTGATGACAAGTAGGGCAAATATAGTGTTCGATAAAATGTTGTTTACAGTGAGCACAAACGTAATGCTGGGCAGACATAACATCCATTTTATGATGACATTTAGGGCACAAGCCTTCTTGACTTTGCCCTGCTATATTTTTTTTTGACATAAACTATTTACGACCTCTAACGTGTTTCATCAATCGACGTCGTTTACGTTGTTGTGATGCCGTTAAACTATTTTTTCGACCTTCAAAAGGATTCGCCCCTTCTTTAAATTGGATTCGAATCGGCGTTCCCATAATTTTTAATGAGCGTCTAAAATAGTTCATTAAATATCGTTTATAAGAATCGGGAAGATCTTCAACTTGATTTCCGTGAACAACCACAATAGGTGGATTGTAGCCTCCGGCATGGGCATATTTGAGTTTTACTCGACGTCCACGAACGAGAGGTGGTTGGTGATCGTCTTGTGCCATTTGCATAATTTTGGTTAATAATGCAGTATTTACCCGACGGGTTGCACATTCATAAGCTTCTTGGATTGAATCAAATAAATTACCCACACCACTACCATGTAAAGCCGAAATAAAATGCAAACGAGCAAAATCAATAAAATCAAGACGGTCATCTAGTGTTGCTTTAACTTGCTCTTTGATGTCTTGTGATAACCCATCCCACTTATTGACGGCAATAACAAGTGAACGCCCACTATTGATGATAAAGCCGAGTAATGATAAATCCTGATCTGAGATACCTTCTCTGGCATCAATCACCAATATGACAACATTTGCATCTTCAATCGCTTGTAATGTTTTAATCACTGAAAACTTTTCGACGGTTTGCGTTACCTTACCACGTTTACGCACCCCTGCTGTATCAATTAAAACATATTCTCGTTCGTCACGAGTCATTGGGATATAGATACTATCTCGAGTTGTACCTGGCATATCATAGACCACAACCCGTTCTTCACCTAAAATTCGGTTGGTTAGTGTTGACTTACCTACATTCGGACGCCCGACAATAGCCACTTTAATCGGTTGATTAATCAGTGATTCAACATCATCCTCGTCAACATCGTCATAAGATTCTGATAAATCTGGTGGCAATTGGTCTTCATTAAAGTCATCTTCATCGTGATCTTTAAATTGGAAAATAGGTTCCAACGCCGTTTCAATCAAAGAACTTACACCACGTCCATGACTTGCCGCTATGGGGTGGATATCGCCTAAACCTAATGAGTAAAAATCTGAGATAGCACTATCAGCATCAATACCATCAATCTTATTGGCAACTAAAAAAGTAGCCTTTTGACGAGAACGCAAGTGTTTAGCTATCGCATGATCTGCCGGCATAGCACCCGCTCTTGCATCGACTAAAAACAGAACAATATCGGCTTCTTCGATAGCTTGTAAGGATTGGTCAGCCATAAAGCTTTCAACCCCTTCTTCAGTGCCATCAATTCCACCCGTATCAATTACAATATATTCATGGCCCTTGATTTCAGCTCGTCCATACTTACGATCACGGGTTAATCCAGGAAAATCTGCGACTAACGCATCACGTGTTCTTGTTAACCGATTAAATAAAGTTGATTTTCCAACATTTGGACGACCAACTAGTGCTACAACAGGTACCATGTTTATTCTCTAATTACTCTCGTTTATTGTGAAAGCGTAAATATCCCCATTTTTAGCCTGAACGATTAATTTTTCGTCCACAACTAATGGTCTTGATATCATTCCACTACTACTAACATTTATTTTACTTACAAGCTCACCCGTTTCAGCATTTAGCCAATACAAGTAACCTTCAAAATCACCAAATACAACATAATTTTCATAAATAACAGGGTCGGTCAATTGACGATGAGATAAGCTCGATTGCGTCCAAAGCACTCCACCCTCATTTTTAGATAAAGCTTGGACATTATCGTCTTGATCAACAACAAATATTCGGCTTTCATCAACCGCTAAACTATGACTTGAACCTAATTTTCTGCGCCAAATTATTTGACCATCACTCAAATCCAGTGCGACAACATAACCATTGTAACCTACAGAATAAACTACGTTTCCTTCAACAATAGGCGTTGAATCAACATCATTTAATTTGTCTATTTCTGTAGATCCTGTAGGTTGTGAGATACGTTGTTGCCAAATTAATTGACCATCGTTGACAAAATAAGCATTTACTAATCCAGTATCATCACCAAAGATAGCAGCACCATGCGCAATAACAGGTGTTGAATTCCCCCTTAACGATAAAGCGGGAACTTCAAGTGCCACTTCCCAAATTTCATCACCAGTATCTCGATTAAACCCTTGCAAAATGCCATTGCCAGTATGAACAACTAACTTGTCTTCAGTTGATACAGGACGAGCGAGTACTTCTCCTTTTACTACTTTTTCCCATTTTAACTCTCCATTATCACGTTCTAAAGCGTAAACAATAGCCCGCTCACTTCCAACATAAACATATCTATCATCTGCGTTTATACTGCCTGAAAAAATAGCACTTTTGTTATTAAAGAGCGAACTTTCAGATAAATCCACATCCCATAGCGTGGTACCAGTTGATAAATCAATGGCTTTTACTTCTCCACTACGACCCGCTGCATAAATAGCATTATCATAATTGATAGGACCTAATAACGAATAAATACGAGTATTGCCTGAAGTACTATTGCGCCATATTTGTTTAACCGGAAATTTATTCTTTACAGTAGGTGATGGTGAAACCTGTATGACATCTTCTTCACCACCAAATAAAGAACACCCAGCAAGAGAAAACATGAAAACACTAGTAAAAAGACATTTAGATAACTTCATTGTGTAGACCCTTCTGCAGGATTAATTAATTTTTATTTTCTTCCGCCTCAGCTTTTTTTAGCTGGGTTCCTTGTTCTGCCTCATGATCAGCAGATTTTTTTTCTGTTTCAGTACTTTGCTTAGCTTTTAAATATTCAGCTTGATTTAACTTCATTTTAATATTTTCTTTCGATCCTACCATTGAAGGTGAACTTAAAGCAACATTATAAGCATCAACAGCTTCAGCATAACGTTCAAGTTTGACATATACATCTCCTCGAACATCATTAACATACGGAATCCAAGCATTTCCTGTGACTTTATCTAAGGATTCAAAACTTTCTTTATATTGACCTTGCTGATACTGTAAACGTGCAATCCGAATATGAATAATAGATTGTAAAGGCTCAGATTTTGTTTTAGTCAATGCATCAGTTAATAGAGATTGTGCGCCTGCATAATCCTTTAACACTTCTACATAAAACTTAGCGGATTGTAAATCAGCAAAAACACCATAAATATTATTATTTTGTTTAGCAAAATCGACTAATTCTTTGACTGAATCTGATTTACTTTCATCCAATTGAGTTAATAGTTGACTATAACGAGTTGATGTTTCATCCGATTTTTTAACTTGATTTGATTGATAGTAACTCCAACCATAATAAGCTAATAATCCAATGACAATTATGGCAACAACAATTTTCCACGTTTTCGCAAGAAACTCTTTTAAAGCCCACATTTGTTCTTCACTTGACGATTGATAACTCACGCTTATCTCCTATTTCCTTTAGATTTATATCATTGCCAAACAAGTTTGAACAATATCGCTTTGCGCAATTTCAGTTTGTTCACCTGTTTGTAAGTTTTTGATAGTTACCGTTTGGTTTGCTAACTCATTTTCACCAATAATAACTGCTATTTTAGCACCTAATTTATCTGCTTTGGCAAATTGTTTCTTAAAATTAGTCGTTCCATAATTAGTCACAATTCGTTTATCAGGTAAACCATCACGTAATAATTCAGCAACACATTGCGCAGCTGAAATCGTGTTTTCATCTCCTGAAGAAATCATATAAATATCAATCGAACTATCTCGATTTAATGAAGGATTAACAGCTTGAACAAGTAATACTAATCGTTCAAGTCCCATAGCAAAACCAACAGCTGGCGTTGATTGACCACCTAACTGGCTCACTAATCCATCATAGCGCCCCCCACCGCAAACAGTACCTTGAGCACCTAAGCTACTTGTTACCCATTCAAATACTGTACGATTGTAATAGTCTAATCCTCTTACTAATCTTTGATTAATATTGTATTTTATTCCTGCTTTATCCAGTAAACGACACAGGCCTTCAAAATGTTCTTTTGATTCTGTATCTAAATAATCAAATAGTTTTGGTGCTTGATTAAGTAATTCTTGTACCACCGGATTTTTCGAATCAAGCACACGTAATGGATTAGTATACATTCTACGTAAGCAGTCTTCATCTAATTTATCTTTATTTTGTTCAAGAAAATCAACGAGTGCTTGACGATAGTTCGCTCTGGCTTCAAGTGAGCCAATTGAATTTAATTCTAACGAAGTGTGATCCTGTATACCCAGTGCTTTCCAGAATCTTGATGTTAATAAAATCAATTCTGCATCAATATTAGGTCCTTCAAGCCCAAAGACTTCAACACCAAATTGATGAAATTGACGATAGCGACCTTTTTGCGGTTTTTCGTAACGAAATGCAGGCCCTAAATACCAAAGACGTTGTTCTTGATTATAAAAAAGCCCATGTTCAATGCCCGCACGCACACAACCCGCAGTAATTTCGGGACGTAAAGTGATACTTTCATCATTACGATCATTAAAAGTATACATCTCTTTTTCGACAATATCCGTCACTTCACCGACGGCTCTTTTAAATAGCGCAGTGTCTTCAACAATGGGTGTTCTTATCTCATTATAGCCATAGCTATTTAATACACCTTTAACGATTTTTTCAATTTGTTGCCAACTCGCACTATCTGTTGGGAGTAAGTCATTCATTCCCCGAATAGATTGGATTTTTTTCTCTGTCATTTATGTATTCGCTATCTAATAAAATTATAGTTCAGTTGCTGCAATTCTGTTTTTTAGTATTGATGCTTTAGCTCGAATTTTCGCTTCCAGCTCATCGATCATCTGTTCGTTATCTATACGACCAATACGCACACCATCTTCATAAAAGCCACTTTTATTATGACCGCCAGCAACACCCATTGTTGAAGCTAAAGCTTCACCTGGCCCATTAACAACACAACCAATAATCGATACATCCATTGGTGTAATGATATCTTCTAAACGTTGTTCTAACGTATTGACTGTATTAATGACATCAAACTCTTGTCTTGAACAGGTCGGACAAGCAATAAAGTTAATACCACGAGATCGAATTCTCAGCGATTTTAATATATCAAAACCAACTTTAACTTCTTCTGTAGGATCAGCGGCTAAAGAGACACGCAATGTATCGCCAATACCTTCCGATAATAACAAACCTAAACCTATTGCCGACTTAATTGCACCACTGCGAACGCCACCAGCTTCAGTGATCCCCAAATGTAGGGGTTGTTTTATCTGTTTAGCTAAGAGTCGATAGGCATCCACCGCTGTAAATACATCTGACGCTTTCACACTCACTTTGAATTGGTCGAAATTAAACCTATCCAAAATGTCAACATGACGCAACGCCGATTCAACAATTGCCCGTGGAGTCGGTTCGCCATATTTTTCTTGAATATCTTTTTCAAGAGAACCTGAATTAACCCCAATTCTTATTGGAATATTTTTATCTTTAGCACAATCAACAACCGCTCGAATTCTTGATTCATTACCGATATTACCGGGATTAATTCTTAAACAATCCACACCATATTCCGCCACTTTTAAAGCAATACGATAATCAAAGTGAATATCAGCAATAAGTGGAACTTTCGCTTGTTGTTTAATCAATTTAAACGCTTCTGCCGCATCCATTGTTGGAATCGACACACGTACAATATCGACACCAATACGCTCAAGCGCTTGAATCTGAGCAACAGTTTTGTCAACATCCGTCGTACGAGTATTCGTCATGGATTGAACAGCAATAGGCGCACCACCACCAATAGGTACACTGCCGACATAAATTCGGGTAGATTCTCGTCTGATAATCGGTGAATCCTGATGACTCATAACACGCCTAATGATATAACAAAATAACTAGCTAGTGATCTTAACAAGATTTGCATCAAATGTCTGTATTAGAGTGATAAAATTTGCTAACTCTTAACACGGTCAGAATCTGCTAATGATGGAGAAATATAATGACTTACTTCAACATAATTATTTTTATTTTGCTTGTTGATATAGTATACGGTTGCCCCTATCACACAACTAAGAATTAATAAAAAAATTAATAAAAGCTTCTTGCCACTTTTTTTTCGTTTATATCTCGGTATACGGTTTGCTTTTTGTGCTGACTCATAATGCTTAGAAAGTTTGTCAAGATGGGCTTTATATTCTTCAACAGGCAAGCCAACAATTTCTGCATAGGCTCTAATATAACCTTTAATAAAAACAAGAGGAGCATGAACTGGTAAGTCGTTTTCAATTTCATCGACTACCGCTGTACGCACATGAATTCTACTAGCAATATCATCTTGAGTAAGTCCCATATTACTGCGTAAGCTGGAAAGCATTCCACCCAATGAAATATTGTCTTCCATTGTCCCCTCATTTTTATTTTGTAAAAGTTTTAAATTAAATTATTCCCATTTTTACACATTTATAAAATTAATCAATTTTTTTCGCATGAAACCATTGTGAAGGCTTTGCAATTTCATCTTGAGCGGCAACTAATTGAAGCTCATATTCATTGAGTTTCAAGGTTTCAAGCATAACAGCATAAACCGCAGAAGTGGTATGTTCTAACGCCTCAACCAGCGATTTACCAAGCAAAATATTCGCTAAAAACAATCCACTCGTCATATCGCCTACACCAACAGGCTGTCTCACGCCAAAGTCAACTAAAGGGCGCTCAATGTGCCATGCTTCTTGTTCTGTAACGAGTAACATTTCAAAACGATCTTTACGATACCCCGCACGACTTAAATGTTTAACTAAAATCGCTTTAGGCCCTTTTTTACAAAGTGCTTTACATGCAAATACCGCTTCTTCAACGTTATTAATTGGCTGTTTTCCATTTAACTCTTCTAGCTCCAAAATATTAGGCGCCATCATATCTGCTATCGGTAATGCAGTATTACACAAAAATTCAGATACGCCAGGCGCAACAAAACAACCTTTTTCAGGATGCCCCATAACAGGATCACAAAGATAAATTGCATTGGGATTTACAGCTTTTACTTTTTTTACTATTTCGGTTATGGCACTACCTTGTTCAGGGGATCCCATATAACCACTTAATACTGCGTCACATCGTTTAAGTTCACCTATGGCATTAATGCCATCGGCGATATCAGTTAAATGTGATGCTGGCATTACCGTGCCTGTCCATTGACGATATTGCGTATGATTTGAAAATTGCACAGTATTTAAAGGCCATACATTTACTCCCACACGACGCATAGGGAATACAGCAGCACTATTACCTGCATGACCAAATACAACATGTGACTGAATAGATAGTATATTTTTCATAAATTAACTCCAAATTAGTAAGCAGTAATATTTCTTACCTCGACGAAGTAATGTATAACGTCCAAAAAGCTTATCTTCTTGTGAAAAATGATAATCTGTTGTCGCGTTACGTTCACCATTAACTGAAATCGCATTAGATTCAATCATTGTTCTGGCTTGGCCTCTTGACGGTGCAAACTGTGCATTAACGATCGCTTGTTGCAAATCAATATCGCCCTCAACCGTAATCGTTGGCATACCGTCTTGCGCCAATTGTTCAAAATCGGCTTGAGATAGATCGGCTAATTTTCCTGAGAATAAACTTTCAGTGATCCGTTTGGCTGCCATTAAGCCTTCTTCACCATGGACTAAACGTGTGACCTCTTCAGCAAGAACATATTGTGCTCTTGGTGCCACACCGCTATTTTTATCTTCTTCTTCAAGTGCATCAATTTCATTTAATGACATGAAAGTAAAGAATTTTAAGAAACGATAAACATCAGCATCAGCGGTATTAATCCAGAATTGATAGAATTTATATGGACTGGTCTTTTTAGGGTCAAGCCAAACCGCACCGCTTTCCGTTTTACCAAATTTTGTACCGTCAGATTTGGTAATTAAAGGAACCGTTAAACCATAAACTTGTTTTTGATGTAATCGACGAGTTAAATCAATACCGGCAGTAATATTACCCCATTGATCTGATCCCCCAATTTGTAACACCACATTATGATCTTTATTTAAACATGCAAAATCATAAGATTGTAATAAACTGTAAGAAAACTCAGTAAATGAAATCCCAGCTTCATCACGATCAATACGTTGTTTGACTGATTCTTTGTTAATCATGGCGTTAACTGAAAAATATTTACCAATGTCACGTAAAAAAGTTAATACATTCATGCCACCAAACCAATCATAGTTATTAGCGACAATCGCTGCATTTGCACCACAATTAAAATCTAAGAATGGAGAAACTTGTTGTTTAATTTTTTCGCTCCACTCAACAACAGTCTCTTGAGTATTTAATTTACGTTCAACGGCTTTAAAACTCGGGTCACCAATTAAACCTGTTGCGCCGCCAACAAGCGCAATCGGTTTATGACCGGCTAACTGAAAGCGTTTTAAACAAAGTAATGGTACCAAATGACCTAGATGCAAACTATCAGCCGTGGGATCAAAACCACAATAAAGCGCTATGGGATTTTGTTCAATTAGTTCCATGAGTGCTTTTTCATCTGTCAGTTGAGCAATCAATCCTCGCTCTTGCAGTTGTTTGATCACATTTTTTGTCATGTTATTTTACCTATAAAAATTTTATTACGTTGAAATTTGACTTTGGATAACTCTATTTTTATTGAAATCTATTCTACTTTATTATGATAACGTTTATACGCTTGTTTAAAATGATCTTCCACTATTTCATTCGGTTTTTTATCACATAAACTAAAGATTACTATCGCTAAAGACGCAAATAAGAAACCCGGAATAAGTGAATAAAGATTAAACCAATTAAAATTAATCCAAAGCAATACTGTTGCCGCTCCTGTAATCATACCAGCTAGAGCGCCATTGCGTGTCATGCGAGACCAAAATACTGAAAACACAATAATGGGGCCAAAGGCAGCACCAAACCCTGCCCATGCATGACTAACTAAATCTAAGACACTATTATTAGGGTTAATTGCTAATAAAATGGCGATGACCGATACCAGTAAAACCATAATTCGTCCAACCCAAACAAGTTCACGTTGTTTTGCTTTCGGTCTAAAAAAGGCACGATAAAAATCTTCCGTTAATGCGCTTGAACAGACAAGTAACTGACAGCTTAACGTGCTCATCACCGCAGCCAAAATCGCCGCTAATAAAACACCAGCAACCCATGGATTAAACAGTAATTTGGATAACTCGATAAAAATACGTTCATGTTTACCGTTATTAATGAGATCTGAAAACTCTGGATGATTGGCAAAGAAAGCAATACCAAAAAATCCTACCGTAATTGCTCCACCTAAACATAAAATCATCCAAGTCATACTAATTCGACGCGCATTTTTCATCACATCATGTGAGTCAGCCGCCATAAAGCGAGCTAAAATATGCGGTTGCCCAAAATAGCCAAGACCCCAGCCAAGCAATGAAATAATAGCGATAAAATCCATGTGAGCAAAGATGTTGGTATAATCAGGATTGAGCGATTCAATATTTGCTAAGGCATCGGTAAAACCACCTGCGTTCACCATAACCATAACGGGAGTTAAGATAAGTGCAAACATCATCAAACTCGCTTGAATAGTATCCGTCCAACTGACCGCTAAAAAACCACCTATAAAAGTATAAGCGATTGTTGCGCCGGCACCAGCTAACATTGCCCAACCATAACTCATTCCAAAGGTACTTTCAAAAAGTTTTGCGCCCGCAACAACGCCTGATGCACAATAAATCGTAAAAAAGATAAGAATGATTACCGCTGAAATAATACGCAGCAAAGCACTTTTATCATCAAATCGGCGAGCAAAATAGTCGGGTAAGGTCAGGGAATTATGATTAATTTCAGTAAAAACACGTAACCGACCGGCAATCAGTAACCAGTTTAAGTAAGCCCCAATTATCAAACCAATTGCAATCCAACTTTGCGAAATACCGAATAAAAAAACAGCCCCTGGCAGCCCCATTAATAGCCAACCACTCATGTCCGAAGCGCCAGCCGAAAGCGCAGTGACAACACTACCAATACGGCGCCCCCCCAAAATATAATCACCAAAGTTTTGCGTTGATCGAAAGGCAAAAAAACCGATCGCAATCATTCCTAAAATGTATATAGCAAAGGTGACAATCATTGGTAAGGACATATTTCTAAAAAACCTTGTTGATGAAATTAAAAAATAGTGGAGTAGCTTATCATAAAAACCACATGCTAAAAAGCAGGCGATGAATGAATATAACTAAGCTGACAATCCGTCACGCTAAAATTTTTCAGATAGGTCATTGAGATTGTTATTTTGCCGTAATTTTAATTATCGTCGTATAAAGTGACTTTTAGCTAAAAATTAAATTTAACCTACAATATTTATACAAATAAAGTATATAATATCAGACATGTTATTTATATTTATCATACTCTGTGAAACAATCAACTCGTATTCAAATTTTAGAAAGATTAAAAGATCACATTAAAGATCCAACAACTGAACTTGTTTATCAAACCCCTTTCGAATTGCTCATTGCTGTTGTTCTTTCTGCACAAGCAACCGATGTGAGTGTAAACAAAGCGACCAAACCTTTATTTGCAATTGCCAATACAGCAGAACAAATCTTAGCGCTTGGGGTTGATAAGCTCAAAAGTTATATCCGTACCATTGGCTTATACAATAGTAAAGCAGATAATATTATTAAAACCTGCCAGATTTTAGTTGAGAAATATCAAGGTCAAGTGCCAGAAAATTTTGATGCATTAATCGCATTACCCGGTGTAGGCAGAAAAACAGCGAATGTAGTGCTAAATACGGCTTTTGGTTGGCCAACGATTGCGGTTGATACTCATATTTTTCGTGTCAGCAATCGCACTGGCTTTGCACCCGGAAAAACCGTTGAGGCAGTGGAAGAAAAATTATTGAAAGTGGTACCCAAAGAGTACAAAATAAATTGTCACCACTGGTTAATTTTGCATGGACGTTATACTTGTATCGCCAGAAAACCGCGATGCGGGGCTTGTGTGATTGAAGATTTATGTGAATTCAAACAAAAAGTTTACCCAGAGTAATTATCAATGACTGAAAAATTTAAATTAACTCAAGAAGAGATAAACTTATTCAAAAGTAGCATTGGCAACACCCAAAAACTTGCACAAGATACCGTTGTTCATAAACCCTTAAAACGGTCTCAAAAAGCCATTGCGATTGAAAAACGACAACATGAAAAAAATCATGCTGAGTTTTATTTTTCGGATGATTATCAACCGCTCTTACAAGACGATCCCATTCGTTATAGTCGTGACAACGCTGATCCTTATGAGATTAAAAAATTACGTCGTGGATTTTATGAACCTGAATTTTTTTTAGATCTACATGGATTAACACAGCAAGAAGCGAAAAAAGAAATAGCATCGCTTATTACTGCTTGCTTAAGCGAAAACGCACATTGTGCTTGTATCATGTATGGACATGGTAAAAACATCTTAAAAAAACAGACGCCAATGTGGTTAGCCCAGCATCCTAATATCATTTGTTTTCATCAAGCACCGAAAGAATTTGGCGGCAGTGCAGCATTACTTATTTTATTTGATACAATTAATAACTAAAAATAAATGTTAAACACATAAGGAATAACAACTTGAAATTATTAAAGAAAATAAAACATGTTTATCTATTTCTAATACTTGCCATCTTTATTACTGCATGTAACGAACTTGATACAATTCCACCCGAAAAAAGTAACTATATTGGCACATGGCAAGGTGAATATATGGTGATAAGTATAACTAAAGACGCCAGAGTTATTTACAATTATAAAAAAGATGGGGTAACTAAAAGCGTTGAAGGGTCGATACAAGAATTTATTGGCGATGATTTTAAAGTAGGGGTTTTAGGTTTAAATTCTTTATTCAAAGTAAGTACGCCTCCTTATTTTGAGGACGGTCAATGGAAAATGGTCATTGATGATCAATTAGTTATCAAAACATCGTTTTTTAAATCACTTTAAAATAAAAAAGCCAGCATAGTTGCGCTAGGCTGGCAAACATTGGAAGCAATGTGAGCAATGTCATACTTTTTCAGAAGTCTTGCGACGCTCTAATCAAGTACATCTTAATGATAATAATTCTCATTATTAAAAGCAAGCGTTTTTTTTGACTTTTTTCAAAAAACAAAAGAAAAATGTAAACCACCATTTTTTTTAATATGAAATCATTGTGTTAGCGTGAGAATAATAGAGAGGAATACAGGGCTATGTCACCCTGTATTTTCGCAATGCTGATTTTTTAGTTGATAATTTGAAGTGATAAGTTTAACTTTTTTAGGTTATTACTATTTTTGATAGATAAATTCAACCCCTTCTTCGTCACTCTCATCCCAATCATCAAAATCATCGTCGTCGTCATCAAAAGCCTCATCCATAGCTTGTTGGTGATAATCATCCCACATAAATTCAACTTTTTCTGGTGATGTTTCTTCTTGCTCTTCTTCACGTGGATGAGCATTCATATAATCCATCAGATCCCAACATAAAGCTTTTACCCCTTCATGATTGACCGCTGAAATAACATAATATTTGTCATCCCAATCCAATGCTTTAGCGATTTCGGCTGCACGTTTAGCACTTTCTTCTTCACCTAAAACATCCATTTTGTTGAATACCAACCAACGAGGTTTATTGGCAAGTTTTTCACTATATTGATGAAGTTCTTGAATAATGACTTTCGCATTTTCAATAGGATCAGATTCATCAATTGGTGCAATATCAATTAAATGCACTAAAACTCGACAACGTTCAAGATGTTTTAAAAAACGAATACCCAGACCAGCACCGTCCGCAGCACCTTCAATTAATCCCGGAATATCCGCAACAACAAAACTTTGCTCATTATCCATTCTTACCACGCCTAAACTTGGCACTAAAGTCGTAAACGGATAATCAGCGACTTTCGGTTTAGCTGCTGAAACTGATCGAATAAATGTGGATTTACCGGCATTAGGTAAACCAAGCATACCGACGTCAGCAAGTAGCAATAATTCTAACAATACATCACGTTTTTCACCGGGCGTACCATCGGTTTTTTGCCTTGGAGCCCGATTCACTGATGATTTAAATCGTGCATTACCCAAGCCATGAAACCCACCTTTTGCGACTAACACTTTTTGTTGATGATGCGTTAAATCGCCGATAATTTCACCCGTATATTTGTCTGTGATTCGGGTTCCAACGGGCACTTTTACGGTAATATCTTTGCCTCTTTTACCGGTACAATCTGAACCTTGCCCATTTTGCCCACGCTCTGCCCGATAATTTTTTTCAAATTGGAAATCAACCAAAGTATTGAGATTTTCATCGGCAATAAAATAGACATCACCACCGTCACCACCGTCACCACCGTCAGGGCCACCTTTGGGAATGTATTTTTCTCGACGAAAACCTACGCAACCATTGCCACCATCACCGGCTTCGACTCGGATTGAAGCTTCATCTACAAATTTCATTATTCTTCCTCTTTCTTCTGGTTAATTAGCCAGCCTTTTCTTGGATGCCATAAATAGTGCCCAATTGTGGCAAACATCGCACCAGCAACGACTGATACTGCGCCAATATAACCTAAAATATTTAAATACTGCATAGCAAATTTTTCTGGCCAAATTACGGCAAATAAATCTGAAAAAATTAATGCAAACAACGGTGATAATGTGGTAATTGCACTAACTTGTGCAGCTTGCCAACGTTCCATTGCCATAACTAATGCGCCATAAGCAATAATGGTATTTAAACCACAAAAGATAATGGCAAATAACTGCGTTGCATCGGCATGAGCGATTTTTGTTGGCGATGCCAATGGCCATAAAAATACCGTACAAATAAGATAAATTAGCCAAAGTAACTGTTCTGCACGTAATTTACGTAATAACACTTTTTGTGCCAACGCATAAGCTGCCCATGAAATTGAAGCAAGTAAAGCAAGCCAAACACCAATGCCATAAGTCGATATATTAGCAAATAGAACGGTAATATTTTTATTAAAAAATAGTCCTAATCCAATTAGCAATACCGAAATACCCATTATTTGCGTTGGTCTTAATCGCTCTTTAAAAACAAACGCACTTGAAATCATAAAAATTACAATACCCATTTGACCTACAACTTGAGCCGTTGTCGCAGAAAGATACTGAACAGAACTTGCAAATAACGCAAAATTACCAAGTAATCCAAATCCGGCAATCATTAATAAGATAAAACGTCGACGTTTTTTAAACATCGCTAAATTAGGAAATTGTTTTTTATAAGCTAACCATATCGTAATACCGACGGCAGAAATTGCCAATCGAGACCACGCTAACGTTAATGGGTCAATAACCACCAATGCATATTTCATTGCAATCGGCACTAGTCCCCACATAACCGCTGTTAACATGGCTAAGGCAAAACCTAATTTAACATTTTGCTGTTTTATCATATTAACTAATATTATATGAATTCAAGAAATGAAAAAAGCCCCACAATAGCTGTGAGGCTTCCATAAACGTTAAACCGCTTTTTATTAGCTGTTAGCAATTACACTAACATAACGACGGTTTTTAGGTCCTTTAACTTCAAATTTTACTTGTCCGTCAATTAAAGCAAATAAGGTATGGTCACGACCACAACCTACATTAGTGCCTGGGTGGAATTGAGTTCCACGTTGACGTACTAAAATATTACCAGCAAGAACTTCTTGAGAACCATAACGTTTAACACCTAAACGTTTACTCTGGGAATCACGACCATTACGTGATGAACCACCAGCCTTCTTATGTGCCATTGTTCGATACTCCTATTAAGCGATTGCAGTGATCTTCACATCAGTGAACCACTGACGGTGACCTTGTTGTTTACGATAGTGTTTACGACGACGGAATTTAACAATTTTCACTTTATCGCCACGACCGTGCTCAACAATTTCTGCTTTAATTGTTGCACCTTCAACAAACGGAGCACCAACTTTGATGTCTTCACCATTTGCTACCATTAAAACTTTATCGAAAACAACTTCTGCACCTGTTTCGACTTCAATTTTTTCCAAGCGAACGACTTGTCCTTCGCTGACTCGGTGTTGTTTACCACCACTTTGGAAAACTGCGTACATACTTAACTCCGCAATAAAAAGCAGACTATTCCTGATTTAGCATATATGTCTGCATTGATTAATCTTATAGGGCGTGAATTTTACGCAAAATTTATCCTTGTTGCAAGCAGTCTTTACTAAAAGATCGCAAAAAGTTACAAAAAAGATCAGCAAGATATCGTTTTAGCGTTACAATACGGATAAATCATTATTTCTTAGTTAATTTATTGTAATTCTATGCTGAGTACTAAAACAACCAATAATAAAACTCGCTATCATGCTTCAATTATTAATCGTTTGTCGCTATTAATGTGTTTTTTAGGCACCATTGCGTTAATTGCGTTATCGCTATCTATTCAAGTCGCTAATGATACCAAAGGTAGCGCTTATATGATTAATCAATTAGGGCTAATTCGTATGAAAAGTTATCAACTTTTATCAATGGTTCCCCTTAATAAACACGATAATGGCCGTTTAAATATTTTTAGTGAAATAACGTCGTCAAAGCAACAATTAGCTCTTTTTGAACGTTATGATTTAATAGATGAATTCAATGAATTACATAATAAATGGCGTACTGAAATTGCGATAAAAATTGCACAAGCCAAAAACATCGATGAGATAAAAACGGATATCGATCAATTTGTTATCAAAACCAATTATTTAGTACATAAGATCGATCAGAAGACCGAAAACCAGATTCATTATATATCTCGCTTGCAACAATTATTTATTATCATTATTGTGGTCTTTCTCATTGCTCAGATTTACTATTTGCGTCGTTATCTCCTCGCTCCTTGGCGCAAACTGATTAATATGGCTCAGGCTATTTCAAAACATAATTTTAGTGAACGTTTTCCGCTACGTTCCAGAAAAAATGAATTCGATTTGTTAGGGTTAGCATTAAATAACATGTCTGATCAAATCGAATCTCAATATTTAATCCTTGAAGAACGGGTGGCTGAAAAAACGGCTGAATTGCAACAAACTAATAACATCATCTCATTTCAATATCACGCCACCAAACAGCTCCATACATCAAAGCCATTATGTGAACGTTTTTTAATGATTTTACGTCAATTAGAAGAACTTGTACCACTCACTCAATTTCAAATCCGATTTTATGAATCTGAAAACCCTGAACATTACCAACAAATTAGTTATGACAATCAGCAGAAATTACCTTTCTGCCAAAATCCGCATTGCTGTGCTTGTTTAACCGAATCAAAACATTCTCAACAACATGGATTTCAACGTTATTGGTATCTTCAAGACAATGGCGAAAAATATGGCATATTATTTGCCATTCAACCGACAGATGTTACCCTTAGCGACGAGCAGGAAAACTTAATAACAGGACTTATCGAGCAGATGTCCACGGCAATGATGCTAGATCGACAAATAGAGCAACAAAAGCAGTATTTATTAATGAAAGAGCGATCAGCAATGGCAAGAGAGTTGCATGATTCAATTGCGCAATCATTATCCTGTTTAAAAATACATCTTAGCTGTCTACAAATGCAATCTGATTTGACATCACAAAGTAGTATTGAACTATTAGCAACAATGCGAAAAGAGGTCAATATCACCTATTCCCAGTTACGTGAATTAATTACCTCTTTTCGTTTGCGGCTCAATCAAACAGGTTTTTATGCTAGCTTAATGGAGATGATTGAAGAGTTTAATCAAAAACTAAAATTTAACATTCAACTTGAATATCAATTACCGCTCAATATCATCAAAAGCAAACATGCTTTTCATTTATTACAATTTATTCGAGAAGCGCTAAACAATGTGTACAAACACGCACAAGCATCACACGTTATCATTGCGTTAACCATTGATGATAACCAGATTATCACAGTCAGTGTTAGCGATAATGGTATTGGCTTTCAAACTGATGTTAAGCAGGATAATCATTATGGTATGGTGATTATGCGAGACAGAGCAGAAATCCTAAATGGTAATCTAACAATTAATACTGAGCCACAAAAAGGCACGCAAGTTATGGTAATATTTAAAGCCAATAAGACCATTCCATTTACGATAATAGAAGAGTAACCCATGGACCAGATAAAAAGTTCGATACTACTTATTGACGATCACCCTATGCTTAGAAATGGTGTAAAACAATTAATCAATACCGTTAGCCATTTTGAAGTGATTGGCGAAACGGGGTCTGGAACGGAAGGGATAAAACTCGCTGAAAAGCTCGATCCCGATATGATCTTACTGGATATCAATATTCAAAATGTTAGTGGGTTAGAAATACTACGCTATTTACGGGAAAAAAATATCTCCAGTCGCATCATTATGTTCACGGTATCGGATGCCAAAGAAGATATCATTACCGCACTCAAAAGTGGAGCGGATGGTTACCTGTTAAAGGATATGGAGCCAGAAGATTTTATTAAAGCGCTAAAAGATATTGCGGAAGGTAAAATCATTATGGATGAAGCAATTTCGCATATTATCCTTCACTATATGCGACACAGCGGCGAACCAACAACCAAACAAATTCACGATATAAACTTATTAACGCCTCGAGAACATGAAATATTTAATCTGCTAGTGCAAGGGCTTTCGAATAAACGCATTGCCAAAGATCTGGATATTGTTGAAAGTACCGTAAAAGTACATGTAAAAAGTATCTTTAAAAAATTAAATTTTAAATCACGCATGGAAATGACCGTATGGTATTTACAGAGCAAAGAGTAATGCATTAATTAAAGATAATTGATTATACTTAACTCGATCGAAAAGTTTAAAAGCTGTCATCCCTTAAATTATGATGATATAAGGCAGTATACGTTTAGATAACAGGCAAGACCATTATGCTGTAAAGTAATAGACTTGCCTGTTTAAATTAATGATTTGAAAACCAATTGAGTTTTTCTCGTAATGCAACAACAGGCCCGATGATAATCAAACTTGGACTACATGCTTGCAAAGCGATTTTAGCTAACTCACCAAGCAAACCTGTTACCACTTTTTGTTTGGTACTGGTACCTTCCTCAACAATAGCGACGGGCGTATTAGCATTCATACCGTGTTTGATTAATTGTTGACTAATATTTTCAGCTTGAGACAGCCCCATATAGAACACTAAGGTCTGCTTTTCAGCCGCTAAACTTTGCCAATCAAGATGACTACCATCTTTCAAATGCCCGGTAATTAAACGAATACTATGCGCATAATCTCGATGTGTTAAAGGGATACCACTGTATGCAGAACACCCCGATGCAGCAGTGATTCCCGGTACAACTGAAAATGGAATATCAGCATTATACAACGTTTCCAGCTCTTCACCCCCTCGCCCAAAAATAAACGGATCGCCCCCTTTTAGACGGACAACTCGTAACCCTTTTTGCGCTTGTTCTAACAAAATTTGATTAATCTGTTCCTGTGGCACGCAGTGATACCCTGCCCGTTTGCCAACAAATATACGCTGAGCATCCCGCCTGACAAGATTCATAATTTCATCCGAAACCAATCGATCATACACAATAATATCGGCTTGTTGGATTTGCTGTAATCCTTTCAAAGTCAGTAAGCCTGCATCACCGGGACCTGCGCCCACTAAAACCACTTCACCACGATGATCCAGTGATAAATTAAATAACTCGTTGGTTAGTGTTTCAACTTGTTCAGAATCATTATTGGCAATGGCTTGTGCCAATCTATCATGAGTAAAAAGCTTTTCCCAAAATCGACGGCGTTCTGTGAGCGTTTTATAGGTTTGCTTAGCTTTATTTCGTAAATAACCCGCATATTGCGCTAATTTACCTAAGTGCTGAGGCAATATTGATTCTAGTTTTTCTCGTAATAGACGAGCTAAAACCGGCGCATGCCCTGCTGATGACACAGCAACCATAATTGGTGAACGATCAATAATCGAAGGCATAATAAAACTAGCATCTTTCGGCGAATCGACAACATTGCAAAAGATACGGCGATTTTCAGCCTCGAGACTGACGGTTTGATTGGTTTTAGGACAATCGGTCGCTGCAATGACTAACCATTTATTATCAAGCAGTTGTGCATTAAATTCCCCTTGCTGTAATATCAACTGGTTTTGCGCTTGCCAACATAAAAATTGCTCATTGAATTCAAGTGCGTTAACCGTTAACTTTGCACCTGCTTCGAGTAATAGCCGAGCTTTTCGCTCAGCGATTTCACCACCCCCGACTAACAGACAATCCCGATTTTCTAACTTACAAAATAGTGGAAAATAATCCATAAAACCTCAATATATATCCTTTTTTATTTCAGCCAAGATTATGGTCGTTCAGTTTTTGGTGTCGAATACCAGTATCCTAAGCCCATAAAAACAACGCCAGAAACAAGGTTACCTAACGATACCCAAAGTAAATTATGACCAATTCCACATAGGGTATAAGCATCACTATGATGACCAAACCATGAAAGTGAAAATAACGTCATATTCGCCACCGAATGCTCATAACCACAGGCAATAAATGCTAGCAAACACCACCAAATCGCAATAAATTTAGCTGAACCTTCAACACGATTTGCCATCCAAATAGCTAAACAAACTAGCCAGTTACATAAAATACCACGAAAAAACAGCGCACTAGCCGATGCGGTCGTTTTGGCTAATGCTGCACTATGCACTAAACTGGTATCGGTTGATAATAATGGGGTAGCAGCATAAAAATATAAAGCAGCGACAAAAATAGACCCCAATAAATTGGCTAACCACGTTTGAGGTAATACTAGCCACATCTGTGTATGCGTAATTTTCTTACATTTTACGCCAAATGTTAAAAACATTGTGTGACCAGTAAAAAGCTCAGATCCTGCAATCACAACTAACGTTAAGGCAATACCAAATGTCGCCCCCATAACTAAAGGTCTTAAGAATGGATCAAGTAAATTACCTAAAGTGAAGATCAAAATAATACCAAGACCAACATAAGCGCCGGCCATAGCAGAACTTAACCAAAACCCTATCGGGTTAGTTTTGGCTAAACGTACAATACGTGCTGCATTGGCAGCACATTTATTAATTGTATCGGTATACATAACTATCTAAACCTTTAAAATTGTTTTAACTCGATGATTTAACTTCAACAAAACCATCTGTATTGACTCTTACTTCATAATGCGCAATTGAATAGTCGGCATCATCAATGCAATAACCATCTTTTAAACGAAAACGCTGTTTTTTTAATGGGCTTGCAACATACAAGTCATTTTCATGCTGTCCAATAATACCTCGAGATAAGACACTGGCTTGTGCAAAAGGATCGATATTACTGATTGCATAAATTTCATCGGAATTATAAGGACGAAATACTGCAACATGTTCATGACCGACAAGTGCACACACGCCTGTTTCCGGTAAAATGTCATCGAGTTGACAAACTGTTATCCATTGACTCATATTATTGCTCTCCTAACATTGCTTGACGTTCTTCGGCTGTCGCAGGTCGATGCTGATCACGTTCAGGAATAAATTTGACATTTTCATCACGCAAATTACTGTTAATAAAGTGAGTAAATCGTTGTTGGTTTTCAGGATGTTCAACCGTTTCTTTCCACTCACACACCACCAATTTACGCAGACGAGTCATTTCACTTTCCAGCTCATCATTAATACCTAACTTATTGTCGATAATTACACTACGCAAATAGTCAATCCCGCCTTCCAAATTTTCAAGCCATACCGAAGTGCGTTGTAATTTATCAGCGGTACGGATATAAAACATAATAAAGCGATCAAGATATTGAATTAATGTCTGTCTATCGAGATCAGCAGCAAGCAAATCAGCATGACGAGGTTTCATCCCGCCATTACCACATACGTAAAGATTCCAACCTTTTTCAGTTGCAATAACGCCAATATCTTTACCTTGTGCTTCCGCACATTCACGTGTACAACCCGATACACCTAATTTGAATTTATGTGGAGCCCGAATCCCTTTATAACGATTTTCCAGTTCAACACCCAGGCCAACACTATCCCCAACACCAAAACGACACCACGTACTTCCCACACAGGTTTTAGCCATTCGTAAGGCTTTTGCATACGCATAGCCACTCTCAAAGCCAGCATCAATTAACTCTTTCCAAATAGCGGGTAGATCATCTTTTTGCGCACCGAAAAGACCGATACGTTGTGAACCGGTAATTTTTGAATAAAGTTGATATTTTTTAGCAATTTGCCCCACCGCAATCAAGCCTTCTGGCGTAATTTCACCTCCGGCACTACGCGGAATAACCGAATATGTTCCATTTTTTTGGATATTACCAAGAAAGATATCGTTACTATCTTGCAACGGAACTAAATCTTGTTTGAGAATATAATCGTTCCAACATGAAGCCAATAAAGAGGCGATCGTCGGTTTACACACCTCACATCCATAACCCGTACCATGTTTTTTGATCACTTCATTAAAGGAAGTTAATCCTTCAACACGAATTAAATGATATAATTCTTGGCGTGAATATTTAAAATGTTCACATAAAGCATGGCTGACTTCGATACCTTGTTTAGCTAATTCTGAGTTTAAGAGCTGAGTCACCAATGGAATACAACCACCACAACCTGTACCGGCTTTGGTTTCTGCCTTGATTGCCGCTACAGTATGACAACCTGCGTGAATCGCATTAATGATTTTTGCTTTTGTCACATCGAAACATGAGCAAATTTGTGCAGTATCCGGTAAAGCTTCGACGCCCATTGTGGGTTTAGCCCCAGCATGAGCTGGTAAAATTAAGGTGTCCGGATGCTCAGGAAGATCCATCTCATTTAACATCAATTGTAATAAATTACTGTAATCAGCCGTATCACCCACCAATACAGCGCCTAATAATTTTTTATTATCTGACGAAACGACCAATTTTTTATAAACCGGTACATTTTCATCTAAATAGACATAGCTACGGCTAGCGGGTGTTTTTCCTTTGGCATCCCCTATACTACCGACATCAACGCCCATTAACTTTAATTTAGCGCTCATATCAGCGCCTTCAAATTGCATTGGCTCACCCATTAAGTGCGCTAAGGCAACTTGTGCCATCTTATAGCCCGGAGCAACCAAACCAAATACTTTACCTTGCCAACACGCACACTCACCAATAGCGTAAATATCAGGATCAGATGTCTGACAATGGTTATTCACCACAATGCCACCACGTTGACCAATCTCAAGTTGACATGCTTTAGCAAGTTGATCATTCGGGCGAATACCTGTTGAAAATACGATAAAATCAACTTCCAGCGACGAACCATCAGCAAATTGCATCTTCTTACCTAACGGCGTATGAATAATTTCTTGGGTATTTTTACTGGTATGAACACCAACGCCCATCTCTTCAATTTTTCGGCGTAACTGATCACCCCCCATGGCATCAAGTTGTTCAGCCATCAATACTGGCGCAAATTCGACGACATGCGTTTGTATTCCTAAGTTTTTCAGCGCACCGGCAGCTTCAAGCCCTAACAACCCCCCACCGACAACAGCACCTGATTTACACTGTTTTGCGCATTCACGAATGGCATCAAGATCTTCAATGGTTCGGTAAACAAAACAATCTGCACCATCTGAACCTTTAATAGGTGGTACCCACGCATAAGATCCAGTAGCAATAATCAATTTATCATAGTGAACAATTCGCCCTGTGTGTGAGTGAATTTCTTTACGTTGACGATTAATCAATATTGCTCGCTCATTCAATAATACTTGAATGTTATTTTCTTCATATAGCCCTTCACGAACTAAAGAAAGCGCTTCAGCAGTGTGGTCAGAAAAATAGGAAGAAAGGTGAACACGATCATATGCAAGGCGAGGTTCTTCACAAAAGATGGTAATATTGAACAGATCAGACTGCATTTTATCGATAACTTCTTCAATAAAACGATGTCCAACCATCCCATTACCGATGATAACGAGATTGGTTTTACTCATAATAAAGCTCCAATTTTATTTTAATTCAATTATTTAATTTATAGCTGTGCTCCATTTTATGTTACTTTGCTCAGATTATAATTATCCTCAAGGATTACCACTTTAGTAGTAATAAGGATAACTATTTTTAAAACAAAGCATTATAAAATATTTAACGTCAATTAAATTTAGGATCCCTACCCTGATAGGCTTTAACCTTTAATATCCAATCACCCTTGGTTAAATAATGTTGCTAATCAAAATTTAAATAGTATAATTAGCCGACTAAATAAATTGAGTAATGATAATTGAATTACAAGTCAAGAAAGCTTCCGTCTCGTGAAACGTTAGCACGAGCACAAAGATTTAATGATGATATTGTTGATGTTTCAGGCGTTGATCTGGTCTTAAGCTTGATCACCACGGCTGACTTAATCCGTTCAAACATTTACGCACAACTGACTAAAGATTATGATGTTTCGGAAGGTAAGTTTGCATTATTAATGTCACTCTTTTCGGAAGGTGAAACCTGTGCCAGTGATTTGGCATTACGCATAGGTGTTACCCCTGCTACCGTGTCAGTTATGGTTAAGCGAATGCTAGCTGCAACTCCACCATTAATCACCATGTCTAAAAGTGGTGAAGATGGTCGCTCTCGACTTATCTCATTGACTGAAGTTGGCGAAAAATTAATTCAAGAAGCATTACCCAATCACCTAAAATCGATTCGTGCTTTTGCCGAAGTTTTAAACTCGCAAGAACAAGAGTCTTTAATATTGATGTTACGTAAACTTTTACGAAAATAACTGACTTTGAGCTTACTTAAAGTCTATTTTATTTATCTAAATACTTAGCTGACTAATTAAATGGAAAATAAGCTATATATGAAAAAAAATATCAAAATCCCTGTTATATTTTTAATTATCCTAACAGTTGCCTCTTTTTTAATCTTTTTAGGTTCTCGAAATGATGCCGTCACCGTGGCTAAAAGCATTAAATCTGGCGTATTAACCGCAGATGAGATTAATATTGCCTTTCAAAATGTGAGCGGAAAAGTCATCAAACGATTTGTCGAAGAATCACAATTTGTAAAAAAAGGGGATCCGTTAATGCAATTAGAAGATGTCGATACTAAGTTAGCTATCGATCGTCTACAAGCGCAGGTTGACAGCCAAAAAGCGGCAGTTGCTCAAGAACAAGCTGCCATTGCGATCACCGAAAACGAAACAAATTTAACCGAATTATCCACTTGGCGTAAAATTGAAGAAGTGAAAGCAAATTTAGAAGCCGCTAAATCAGCTCAAAATTTAGCTCAAATGGAGTTTGATCGTCAAACCCAATTACGTAAAACAGGGGGAAACTCGCAATCGCAACTTGATACCGCCCGTAATGCCTTTACGGTTGCGAAAATGCAAGTTGTTCAGATTCAAAGCCAATTATCCACCTTAATGATTGGTGCAACACCCGAACAAATTAATCAATTTGAGCAAACTCGAAATGCAACAGGTATGACAATACAATCTGTTGCTATTGCCCGACAAAAACTTCAAAACCGACAAAATCAGTTAGCTCAGCTCCAAGCACAACTTGCACAAGCTGAAGCAGACTTAAAACAACTACATATCAATTATCAACGATTAACATTAACGGCACCTGAAGATGGCAAAGTATTAAAAATCATGTTCGAAGATGGTGAATTAGCTCCGACAGGCGCACCAGCAGTGTTATTAGAGACCGATCGTAAATACATTGATATTTATGTAAACGAAAAAATGGTTAATGACTACCAACCGGGCACAACGGTTAAAGCCAATGTCATCGCGCTTGATAAAGAGATAAAAGGTAAAGTTCGTTTTGCAACCGCAGCACCTTCTTTTGCGGACTTACGTATGACACGTGAACGTGGTCAAGCTGATTTAACCTCTTATCAGGTCAGAATATATATGGAATCTATTCCAAAACTTTTAACCGGTATGACAATCGAGGTTGATCAATGATGCAAAACATCATTAAATCTATGCTTGAAGAACTTGACGCAATGTTGTCAGGTCACTTCATTCCATATTATAAAGTTGCAATAGGATTAGCAGCCATTGTTGCGCTAATCTTTTCCATTGTGTTAAGTCATGGTGCCGTTTTTGAAGGTAAGATTGCGGTTATTGATCTTGATGGTTCACATTATTCAACGGAATTAATCAGTAAAGTCAATACTTCGCCTTATATCGAAGTATCCGAAGTCATCCGATCACCGGTGAATCCTATCACTTTAGTTTCGCACGATCGCAATTTAGGGGTACTTTATATTCCTAAAGGATTAGAGAAAAGTCTTAAAAAAGGTGACCAAACTGTTCGTTTAGGGTATTTTGCCGATGATACCAATGATGCACAAAATGCCAAAGTGTTACAAAGCTTAAATGAATATATTCCTGAGTTAGGGGCTGAACTTAGCGTTGGTAAAGTGTCTGCATTAGGTTTAGGACATGAAGGGACTGAAGCCACCTTATCGCCAATGCAACTTAAAACGCGATATATGTTCAATCCAGCTAGCTCTTCCACTATATCGACAATTATCTATTTTGTTTACTTCTTTTCGTCACTGACGTATGGATTAACTTCTTTAATGATTGTCGGACGTTTAAAAGTCACTGGCATGTGGAATACAGTTTTAGAAAGAGGCTTTGTTGCACTATTAGCAAGAACAGTCCCTTATGCATTATTTTATACGACCGGATTAACATTAATAACCGCCGTATTAGTGATCTTTGGACAATTACGTTTTGATGGTAACTATTTTATTTTTATACCCAGCATTTTCATGACCGGACTTGCGTTTGGTTGGTTAGGTTTTTTACTTTCCTGGAAAACCAATAATCCAGGTGAAGGTGCAAGCAAAATGATTTTCTTAGTGCCACCGGGATTTATTATGGGTGGATCAACCATGGCGGTCGGGATTATGCCACTTTGGACTTACTATGTTAGTCATGCATTTCCTTTAGTCTGGCTATTTCGATTCTTCCGAGATATCGCCATGCGAGGAAGATCACTGATTGATATGCTATCTACCTATGGCATTTTCATTATTTATTTAACTGTCATTGCGTTTGTGGTGATGATCGTTTTTGAACGAACGCAAAAATCCATTGCACAACCCAAAACCGACCTAAGCTAAATCGTTAATAAAGTTATTGAAACTCTCATTGGGTTTCAATAACGACTTTCACTATATTAAACTTTGGACTCAACGTCATCTCTTTTTTATTGATAAAATTTCTAAATATCTTGGTCAAATTATCCAATTTGTGATCTTCATCACTTCATTAAACGAAATACACGTTATTTTTTTGATGATTTAAGTATTTTTCATTATCCATTCAAGTTTGCTAATTAACTGAATAACAATACAATATTATTTTTAAGTTATTATTACTCCTCTTACCCTTTCTTTCACTTCCTTTCAAATGAAAAGGTTTTCACGTTTTTACAACCAAAATCGGTTTTGTGACTCACCTATCATTTTTCGATCCTTTGCATATGTTTAAATTGAATAACAGAATGAAAGCAAAACAAGTAATTATGTTATGAATGATTTAATAATGAATACATTACAACGTCGAGAAAAAATTATTTATTTACTCGGTAAAGAAAATACCGTTTCAGTCAATAAATTAAGTAAGCTTTTTAAAGTTTCAACTGTCACCATTCGTAATGATCTTCGCCATTTAGAACAAAAAGGTTGTGTATTGCGTTCCTATGGCGGTGCTATGCTAAATAAAGCTTTCGCTTTTGATAGACCTTTACAAGATAAAAGTCGTATTAACTCTACCATTAAAAATAAGATAGCCCAAAAAGCGGCAGAAATGGTTAAAGATGGTGATCGCATTATTCTCGATTCAGGATCAACAACTGCAGCCATGGTGCCTTATCTGCGTGAAAAACAAAATCTCATTGTTTTTACCAATGCAATTAATATTGCCTACGATTTATCAATCAATACTGACATTGAAGTCATCATTGCTGGTGGTAATATTCGAAAAAAAGCCTTTTCTATTTCGGGACCAACCGTAGAACAACAACTTAAAATGTATCATTTTAATAAACTTTTTTTAGGTGTTGATGGCTTTGACCTTAGCGCAGGTATCACAACACCCAATTTTGGCGAAGCATCGGTTAATCGAGTCATGTGTCAAGTTTCAGGTCAAATCATTGCGATAACGGATTCAAGTAAATTTGGACGTAAAAGCTTTTGTATGATTGAAAAAATCAATCCTATTGAAACGCTGATTACAGATTCAAACATTCCAAAAGAATATTTAACGCAATTACACACATTAGGCATTAATGTGGTTATTGCCAATCTATAAACTTTTCTCTTTTTTTATTTTTATGACTTAACGAACAGGATCACAATTATGCAACAATACTTAAATTATTCGAAAGAGTGGTTAGAACAACACGGCGCAATTCATACGGCTAAAGAAATTTGTCAACAACCTAAAATTTGGCGTGATTTGCTTCAATTACTTTCCCAAAGACAACCTCAAATAGAAACCTTTCTAACCCCTTTACTGGCTGATCCGAATTTAGTTATTATCCTTACCGGTGCGGGATCTTCCGCTTTTGGCGGTGTCGCCCTTGCACCATGGCTAAGAGAACAGACTAAACGTAATGTTTATGCTTATGGCACTACTGAAATTGTTGCTGATCCATTACAATATTTATCTGCCCATAAAAAAACATTAATTGTCTCGTTTGCTCGTTCTGGCAACAGCCCTGAAAGCGTTGCAACCGTAAAATTAGCCGATCAAATCGTTTCAGATTGCTATCACCTATTTTTAACCTGTAATCCCAATTGTGCATTAACCGATTATGCTAACCATAAAAATAATGCTCAGCGTATATTTCAATTAGTCCTGCCAGAAGGAACGCATGATCTTGGGTTTGCGATGACATCGAGTATTAGTAGCATGATATTAGCCACACTGCTGCTTTTAGGCGGTATCGATACTCATGATGCAAATGATGCAGTCATGAAAATTGCCACTATTTGTGAGCAACAACTTTTAAATTGGCAAACCATCACAAAACAATTAGCCCAAAAAAATCATGAACGAGTAATTTATGTTGGTAGTAGTTGTTTCACTGGCACCGCTCAAGAAGCCGCATTAAAAATTTTAGAACTCACTGCCGGTAAAATTGCAACCCGATTTGATTCAATATTAGGTTTACGCCATGGCCCTAAATTTATGATTAATGAAAAAAGTCTAGTGGTATGTTTCTTTTCTAACGATGCTTATATCCACCAATACGATATCGATTTATTTAATGAGTTAGAACACGATCGTATCGCAACAGATGTACTTGCTTTGAGCGGTCAGCAGAGCACGCATAAACAAATATTGTCGGTTGATTGTCATCTTTCCGATTGTTGGTTGATTTTTCCTTACTTAGTTTTTGCTCAAATGTTAGCGTTTGAAAAATCACTGAGTGTTGGATTAACCCCTGACAATCCTTGTCCTACCGGTGAAGTGAATCGAGTTGTAAAAGGTGTGACCATTTATCCGTTTCATCAAATTTAAGTCATCAATCCGATTAAACCTTTAAATAAAAGGATATAAAAATATGAGTACTCCCAATATTCTTATGACACGTATTGATAACCGCTTAGTGCATGGTCAAGTCGGTGTGACTTGGGTGAATGCGCTTGGCGCTAATCTTTTATTAGTTGCCAATGACAGCGCTGCGCAAGATCCGGTACAACAAAATCTGATGGATATGGTTATTGCAGAAGGAATTCAAACGCGTTATTTCACCTTGCAAAAAACTATCGACATTATTGGCAAAGCCGCTGAACGTCAAAAAATCTTTATTGTTTGTAAAACACCACAAGATGTTCTAACTCTAGTTAAGGGTGGCGTACCCATTAAATTTGTCAATGTTGGTAATATGCACTTTTCTGAAGGGAAAAAACAGATCCATAAAACGGTATCCGTTGATGACAATGATATCGCTGCTTTTAAAGAGCTGGAAAAGTTAGGCGTCACTTGCGAAGTTCGCCGTGTACCGGACGAATCTGGCGAAAAAATAGCAGATTTACTCAATCTATCATCATAGCAAGAGGGGCAAATTATGTTAATGGATGCTTTATTGATAGGACTACTAGCCGGTATTGCTGGCGTAGACTTATTTGACGGACTTACGCATTTACACAGACCAATCGTAATTGGACCGTTAGTTGGGTTGATTTTGGGTGATGTAAAAACAGGTTTATATGTGGGTGGTTCATTAGAACTGGTCTGGATGGGCATGGTTCCACTCGCCGGCGCACAACCTCCAAATGTTGTTATAGGCGGCGTGATTGGTACCAGTTTTGCAATTTTAACGCACACCGAGCCTAAAGTTGCCATTGGGATAGCTGTTCCCTTTGCCATAGCGGTACAAGGTTGTATTACCCTTTTATTTACATTCTATTCGCCAATGATGCACAAATGTGATCGCTATGTTGATCAGCTCAATTTTAAAGGTATTGAGTGGGTGAACTATCTGGGGATGATAATTCTATTTTGTTTCTATTTCATTGTCGCATTTTTACCTATCTATTTTGGTGCTGATGCAGCAACCGCGTTAGTTGAAAAATCACCTAAATGGTTATTAGATGGACTTAGTGTCGCGGGCGGAATGATGCCAGCAATTGGTTTTGCAATGCTAATGAAGATTATGATGAAGAAAACGTATGTTGCTTACTTTATCTTAGGTTTTCTGGGGGTGACCTATCTTAATTTACCTATTTTAGCCATTGCGTTAGGTGCTTTAGCCATTGCAATGATTGATTTCTATAATTATAGCCGTGATAACAATGACAGTATCAAGTCTGTAAGCGCAACTTCAGTGGAGGTAGAAGATGGAATTTAATGATGATCATGACAAAAAAATGGCAGATAAAGAAGAAAAACGTATGGCACAAGCACTCGCCACAAGTAAAGTCTCGGCAGATACGTTTACCGACCAAAGCCAAGATGTCACACTAACTAAAGGTGATATAAACCGAATGGCGTTTCGCTCATTGGCGTTGCAAGCATCATTTAATTACGAACGGATGCAAGCTGGCGGTTGGCTTTTTACCGTATTACCTGCATTGCGTAAAATTCATAAAAATAAGGATGATCTAAAAAATTCTATGCACATGCATATGGAATTTATCAATGTTCATCCTTTCGATGCGACCTTTTTATCTGGATTAGTCTTAGCCATGGAAAAAGGAAAAGAAAACATATCGACTATTCGGGCGGTAAAAGTTGCCTTAATGGGGCCATTAGGCGGAATCGGTGATGCACTATTTTGGCTCACCTTATTACCAATCTGCGCAGGGATTGGCGCCTCATTAGCTTTAGAAGGAAGTCTGTTTGGTCCGATCATTTTTTTGTTAATGTTCAATTTAGTCCATTTCGGTCTACGTTTTGGACTTGCTCATTACGGTTATCATGCAGGAACCAGTGCGTTACCTTTATTAAAATCCCATACTAAGCGTATTTCACACGCAGCCTCCATTGTCGGTATGACCGTTATTGGTGCACTGGTTGCCTCTTACGTGCATTTTTCAACGCCGTTAGAAATTAATGCGGGTCAAGCGCATATTGCGTTACAAGCGGATGTGCTCGATAAACTCATGCCGAATTTGTTACCGCTTGGATTTACATTAACTATTTATTACTTGATGAAACGTAATTTTTCACCTGTTAAATTAATTGGGTTAACGGTGATTATTGGTGTAGTCGGCAAATTAGTGGGAATTTTATAGAGGAAATTTATGTTAGGCGTAATATTAACAGGTCATGGTAGCTTTGCTACCGGACTTTTTGAAGCAGCAACACAAATCATTGGTGAACAAACACAATTTAATGCCGTTAATTTTCCTGATGGCATGAGTAGCGAACAATTAGCAGAACAGTTAAATACGGCATTAAAACAGTGTGATCGTGGTCAAGGTGTGATATGTTTGACAGATATTGTTGGTGGTTCGCCTTTTCGACTAGCCGCCATGTTGAGTTATCAATATAATAATATTGAAGTGATAAGTGGGACTAATCTGCCATTATTACTTGAAATATTATTACAGCGAGAGGATCTGGACTTAGCAACAATTCGTCAAGAAACCATTGAAAATGGGCAAAGAGCGATAACGAGCTTATGGCACGAGCACCAAAAAAAATCACCTAAAAATGAGGAGTGTTCTGATGGAATTTAAGCAAATCCACGCCAAACAAGTGTTAACACCGGTTGGCTGGCTTGATAATGTCATTGTCACCATTCAAAACGGAATCATCACGGATATCACACCGAGTGATAAACCGTGTCCTAATCAAATCAAACTATTACCGGCACTGATTGATACGCATATTCATGGTGTCATGGGCGCCGATACCATGGATGCGACCCATGAATCACTCAATACCATGAGCAATTTTTTAGCCCAACATGGGGTAGGTGCTTTTTTGGCAACGACGGTGACAGAAAGCCATGACAAAATCGAAGCCGCACTACGACAAGTTAAAAACAGCATTCAGCAAGGCGTAACAGGCGCAACCTTGTTAGGTTCTTATCTGGAAGGCCCTTTTTTTAATGCTGTTCATAAAGGTGCCCACCCAGAAGCATTACTGCAAGCCCCCGATCGCACTACAATTGAAAAATGGCTAACCTTAGCCGAAGGAACATTAAAGTGTATCGCTTTAGCGCCCGAGTATCCCAATGCTTTAGCCATTATCAAATGGTTACGTCATCAAAATATTCGGGTCATGATTGGGCATACTAATGCAGATTATCAAATAACAAAAGCTGCACTTTTAGCAGGCGCAAGTGGCGTAGTGCATTGCTATAATGGCATGTCAGGATTACATCATCGTAACCCAGGTGTAGTTGGTGCAGCTCTCAGCATAGATCATTGCCAAACCGAAATCATTGTTGATGGTCACCATGTACACCCTGCCGCAGTTGCAATTGCCCATAAGTGTTGTGGTGAAAATTTACTTTTAATCACCGATGCTATGCGCGCAACGGGTATGCCTAATGGTGACTATTATTTAGGTCAGTTGCGAGTGCATATGAAAGATAATGTTGTTCGCACCGATGATGGAAACTTGGCAGGTAGCACATTAACTCTTGATTGTGCAGTTAATAATTTGGCAAACTTTACTAATACTTCTTTTGATAAGGCTTGGCTACATGGTAGTTATTACCCAGCCAAAGCATTAGGCATAGACAACACATTGGGTAGCATTGCGCCAGATAAAATCGCTAATTTGGTTGTTCTTAACGAACAAAATCAATTGATTGCAACTTTAGTCAAAGGCAATATCGTTTATCAATCTAATCAATTCAACGAACAATATATCACTCACCCCAAACAAGTTTAATAAATATGGAAAATGCCTGAATAATAACTCATCATTAATAGCAGTTGAGTTTTGATTTAAGCAAATTAGGAGATCAGATGAAAAAGATAATATTAAAGGGAATCATAGCATTAACAACTGTTTTATCTTTCAATGTACCAGCTATCGAAACAGTGAACGATTATACATTAGAACAAGTTGTTGTTTTTAGTCGCCATGGTTTGCGAGCACCATTAGCTAGCCCTAATAGTACGTTGGGAAAAGTCACGCCCAATCAATGGCCGCAATGGGATACCCCAGCGAGTTATTTAACGACTCGTGGTGGAGCATTAGAAAGCTATTTTGGTCACTATTTCAGTGAATGGTTAGTCGATAACAAATTATTAAATCAAGATCGTTGTCCAAACGATCAAGATGTTTATATTTATACCAATAGTTTGCAACGCACAATTGCCACCGGACAGTTTTTTGCAGTTGGTGCTTTTCCGGGTTGTCTTGTGCCAATTATCCATAAAGAAAAGCTTGGTAGCATGGATCCGCTATTTTTTCCTGTCATTGATGATAATAGTTCAGCCTTTAAACAAGCTGCAATTAATTCAATTAACCAAACTGCCGATACCAAAGGCATTGAAGGGCTGAATGAAAAACTGGGTAAAGCATATCAAGACATGTCGACTATCCTAAATTACCCTAATTCAACCAATTGTATTACACATAAACAGTGTGATTTTGCGCATTTACCCACCGAGCTTATTATTGAAAAAGGCAAAGAACCTGGCATAACAGGCGCTCTTCGTACTGGAACCTCTATTGCTGATGCTTTTATCTTACAATATTATGAAGGCTCGCCTTTACATGATATTGCTTGGGGGCAAATAAAAGATAAGCAACAATTTGAACAGTTAGTTGCGATCAAAGAGCACTACAATAGCGTTTTATTTGGATCGCCCGTTGTGGCAAAACAGGTGTCAGCAAAATTAGTTAATTATATTAATCACGCTTTTTCAGAGAATGAAGCACATCCTAAATTTACGCTGTTAGTGGGACATGATTCCAATGTAGCCTCCCTACTTTCAACAATTAAAATTAAGCATTACACGTTACCAGAGCAGTTTGAAACCACCCCTATTGGTGGGAAAATTGTCTTTCAAAAATGGCGTAATAATCACAATGGCGAAGCATTGATGAAAATTGAATATTTTTATCAATCCACCGACCAGATCCGTGACTTAGTACAATTAAACCGTCAAAACCCACCGCATAAAGTCGTATTAGAAATGGAAAATTGTCCTATTAATGCTAATGGATTTTGTTCATTTTCAACGTTTAAACAAGTGCTGAATCATCTCATCCAATAACATTAATTTTGTCGATCGTGTGCTTAAAAAGTCACTTAAGCACACTCTATCAAATCCTAAAACCTAACGAGGTATTTTGATGTTAGCCGTGAGTCACTCATTTTGTAAAAATAAAATGAGTTCACCATTATAACTATGAAAATCACTTTTTAGTGACAATACATACCCCCCATTAATAACTGACAGTAAGTGACTGCCAGTGTAATAAATTAACGCTCATTTCAAGTTAATTACCCATACTTTTCTATTATAATTTTCCTGCACTTCCACAAATGCGAATTTTTTCTTCCACAATTTTAGCCATAGCTAATTTAGCTGGTTGCATATAATGTCTTGGATCGTTAGCATCAGGGTGATGATTAAAATCTAGCTTTAACGCATCTGAAAAAGCAATTTTTAATTCCGTTGCCACATTCACTTTACAAATGCCTAAGGAAATCGATTTTTTTACCATCACTTCAGGGATACCCGATGCGCCATGTAATACCAGTGGAATATCAACTTTATCGCGTATTTTGGCTAACCGTTCAAAATCAAGTTTAGGTTCACCTTTATAGAGCCCATGAGCTGAACCAATGGCAACAGCCAGCGAATCGATACCTGTGCGCTCGACATACGCTTTGGCGGCATCCGGATCTGTAAATGCACTCTCTTTATCTTCAACAATTAAATCATCTTCTTGCCCACCAAGCCTACCTAATTCGGCTTCAACACTTGCATTATATTGATGACTAAATTCAACCATTTTTTTCACAATTTCAATATTTTCTTCATAGGGATGATGTGAAGCATCAATCATAATCGAGCGAATACCTGCCTCAATTTTTTCTTTGATATCACTGATGTTTTCGTGGTGATCCAAATGTAACGCAAATGGAAAGCGCAGCATTTGTGCTGCGGTTTTGCAAATATTAATTAAGTAGGGTGTGCCTGCATATTGATAAGTTGACGGTGTTGCTGCGAGTATAACCGGTGATTCCATTTTTTTAGCTGTATCAACCACAACTTGAATGGTTTCCAAATTGTGTATATTAAACGCAGGTACGGCATATTTTTCACGTTGGGCTTTTTTTAACATCTCTTGACTAGAAATAAGATACATAAGTCACTCCTAATTAACCTTATATTTTTAGATAATTTTTGTAATTTTCACTTGTTGATAATAGTGGTCGTAATGACGCATATTCACAAACCCTGTCTGTGATTCCATGGCATTGAGCATTCCCATCGTCATAGCTCGAGCTAACATCATTTCAATCGATTCATTTTCATGCAAGCTGACTGCCAGCCCAGCTAAAGTAATATCTCCTGATCCCACCGGATTAATGACCTTAATTTGGGGAATTGAGGCTTGATAATATTGATGATGGCAACGCGCAAACGCTCCATTTTTCCCTAATGAGATAACAATAATCGGAATGTCACTTAATAACGGATGGTTGAGTGCCTGGATTAATGAATGGGTATCATCCGCATCAATCTTCATCTCAATGATTTGTTGTAATTCTTCTTTATTTGGCTTGATTAAATAAGGTTTGTGTTTTGAAATCAGTGTTGCATAGAGCATTTTGCCTGATGAATCTAACAACACCGGAATTTGACGTTTTTCAGCTTGTTCAATCAATTTGACATAAAAATCGATGGGAAAACCTTGAGGCAATGACCCCGATATTGTGATGATTTTGGCTTGCTCAAGCATGGTTTCATAATGGTTCAGAAATTGTTCAACATCATTACTGTCCAACTCTGGGCCTGACTCTAAAATTTCGGTTTGATTGCCTTCATGCAAAATAGCAATGCAGTTTCTTGACTCCTGTTTAGTTATATAAAAGCAATAAGCAATGTTATCTTTGTCTAACTGCTTTTTTATGTATTCACCAGTTGTTCCACCAATAATGCCAGAGGCTAAAACAGGTATACCAGAAAATTTTATACCTCGGGTCACGTTAAGCCCTTTACCACCAGCTGTCTTTTTTACATTCGATACCCGATTAATATCATCAATAATTAATTTATTTAAAGGGTATGCGATATCCACTGAAGGATTCATTGTAATCGTTAATATCATATTCTCACCTACATGTTAATGCTTTGTGAGAAATAACCATTGAGCAACCGTAATCTTTAAACTAACACCTATTTTCAACTGGTTAAAAAAGACTTAAACCGTATTGATGAAAATAACGTTTTTCGCTCCACTCAATTGTCTTAAAAAAGTAGTACACCATGACCAGAAAAATATCTTAAACCGCTATTAAATTGACGCCTTGCTGCTCAAATTCTTGTCGACACCTATCATCAATACCCGAATCCGTAATGATAGTGTCTAATTTATTGAGCGGTAACACGATGTTGATTCCATTGCGTCCAAATTTAGATGAATCTAAAACTGCGACGACTTTTTTAGCGGCATTTGCCATAATATTACTAATGGTGTAACCTTCATTAAACGTTGTTATTCCTCGTTTTGCATCGATTCCATCTGCGCCGACAAATAAAATATCAGCAGAGATGCCGTCTAACGATTGCTCAGCAATTTTTCCATGAAAAGAGCGAGTCTTGTGTCTGAGTGTTCCGCCACATATAAATAACATAATGTCACTATTGTCGGAGAGAATAAAAGCAGAGGTAAGACTATTGGTAATGACAGTGATATGCTTTAATTTAACCAGTTCTTCAGCTATCAACATCGTGGTGCTACCACTATCTAAAATAATAATATCGCCTTCTTTAACATGTTTAACTGCTTCAATTGCAATGCGTTTTTTAGCTTCAATAAATCGCTGATAACGTTCTTCTAATTGCAATTCTTTAAATGACTTGATGTCATCATTGTCAATAATTTTGGTTGCACCACCATGAAATCGGCTTAGCACGCCTTGTTTTTCTAATAATCTAAGGTCTGTTCTAATGGTCACTTCAGAAACACCATACTGTTCTGACAGATCACTGACCAATACCGTACCTTTCATATTAAGAATATCTATAATTTGTTGGCGTCTTTCACTTGCGTTCATAATATTTCCTTTTTCGAAATCTTTTCAGCAGTGTATAACAAACAAAATCAAAAGATAAGTTTTCATTTTCAATGATTGACGTTAATCAATAGTTAATTGCAGTTGAGCAATATTTTTCCATTCATGGCTCGCCCATTTAAACTGGTAACTTGCTCAATAAACGAATCAAAATCACCGATACCGGCAACCAGTTCATCCAGTTTTATTTTTCCTTCTACAAAAAATTGGCTTACCAGTTGCCACTCTTTGCCTGGCCATGGCGCAGAATAATTCATCCAACTACCTAAAATTTGTAGTTCTTTTCGTAAAATTAAACTAAATATTTTTTCTGAAAGCGTCAGATCATTATGTAAAGTGCCAACCAAACCAATTTGAGCTCGTGGGCCAGCAATCTCAATGGCGAGTTTAACGGTAATCGGTGATCCAGCCGTTTCTAATACCAACTGATCAAACCGATTGATTGATAATGCTTGATAAATTTCATCTGCTGTAAGGTCTTTTGAGTTATAGACCTGATCTGCGCCTAAGCGTTTAGCTAGCAGAAGGCGATCGTCATTAATATCAAGAACAGTTACCGTGTTGGCACCCATTGCTTTTGCGCATTGCATAGCAAGCAATCCAATTGTACCGCCGCCTACAATGACCACGTTTTTATCTTGGCAACCACCAGCTAATAAAATGGCATGCATTCCCACTGTCATTGGTTCGAAAAAAGCCCCTTGAAGTGGTGTAACGCCTTTTGGCAATTTAAAGGCATTTTTTTTATTTAATAAAATATACTCAGCAAATCCCCCCGTTATTCTTGAGCCAACAAAGGTATAGTGCTTACAAAGCGAGTAATAATGTTTTTTACACTCATCACAAGCAAAGCATGGCAATAAAGGGGCACATGAGATTAAATCACCTATTTCAAATTCGGTCACACCGCTACCTAATTCTGTCACAACACCACTAAATTCATGCCCCAGTGTAATAGGGTAAAAATGTGCGCCATGATGAAATATTCGAGGTATATCCGAGCCACACAATCCCGAATAAGCGACTTTAACTAAAATCTGATCCGGTGAGATTATTTGGGGTACTGGAATATCCTTTATAGATAACGTACCTCCTTCATTGACTAGAATCACTTTCATTTTATGTTCCTTTTTAAATAATCAATTTTGTTAATGCATGCTTTCACTGACATTTCAGTGAAAGCATAGAAATCAACTTCATTTCAATAACTTATTGCTTAGTGTTTATCGCCTCTATTTACTTAATTTTGCCCAGTTGCACCTTGATATTTTCGAGCTCGTTTCCATGTTAAAAATAGGCAGAAAAGATAGAAAATTCCAATAGCGATAAATCCAATAGGTTGTTTCAAATTGACTAGTTGAACCATGATATAAGTAATAGGCGATCCACCTTGATCCATAGCACCGACTGAAATACCGGTATCGGAATTGATCGTACCTGCATTGAGGGCTAATTGGGTCGTAAGCGGAATCATTTGTGTAGCAATCCATAGCGTGATAGCAATGATGATGGAACCAGAAAGAATAATTCTAAATAAATTACCTTGGTGAATCGCTACCCCCATCGCAATGAAGAAGCCAATCGTTGCTAAATCCCCAAAGGGTAAGACCTCATTACCCGGTAATATAATGGCGATAAAAATACTTAAAGGAATAAAAATTAAACTAGCCGAAACAACGGTTGAATGTCCTAATAGTAGAGCAGGATCTAAACCAATAAGAAAATCTTGCCCACCAAATTTAGATTGTAAATGTTTACGTGCCTGTTTAGATATTGGTGTTAAGCCATCCATAATCGGTTTAATTACGCGTGGCATCAATAACATTACTGCGGCTGTTTGAATAGCAAGTTGTAATGTCTCTTTAACGCCATATCCGGCTAATATTCCTAACAAGATCCCCATAAATAATCCAACAGTGACCGGTTCGCCAAACGCGCCAAATCTTTTTTGCATGTCAACGGCGTTAAAGTTAATCTTATTAATAACAGGTATTTTCTCAATCACAGCATCAACAAATACCGCAATTGGTCCACAATAAGCAGATGTGCCATGCGGAACAGCAATACCTTCAAGTTCAAAAAACTCTTTAGTATCTTTGGCAAACCAATCCCCTAGCTTATAAGCAATAATGGCATGGACAATCACGCCTGCGATACCTAACCAGTAGGATCCAGATGCGATATAAACCAGTGCACCAGTAAAGGTCATGTGCCAAATATTCCAAATATCAACATTAACAACTCGAGTGAGTTTAGAAACCAACATCACAATATTGACGGCTATAGCAATGGGAATTGCAACTAAAGCAATTTGTGATGCCCATGTCATCGGCGCAGCGCCGGGCCAACCAACATCAATAACATTCAAACTGATATCAAATCTTTCTGCCATGGCTTTTGCTGCTGGTCCAACTGAACTTGTGAGCAACCCCACAACCAAACCGATTCCAACAAAACCGATGCCTATATGAATGCCAGCTTTTAAGGCATCACCCACTTTCATTCTTAACACTAACGAAAAGAGAATAATCACAATCGGCAACATGACTGAAGGGCCAAGATCCAAAATGTACTGCATAATTTCGGTAAACATATACTTATCCTTTTAGAATCGACAATATTTTATCTTTTAGCTGATCAATCCCTACCCCCGAAACAAAAGGCATACCGTGTACAATCGGGATATCACCAAAAGTTTGATCCATTCTGGCTGTAGTACAGATCAAATCGACATCATCAATAAAAGTATTAATTTCATTAATACGACACTGAACAAGATCTAACTTAATATTATTTTCTTTGCAGAGTTCTTTTATCTCTTCTGCAGCCAAAGTTGATGTTGCAACTGCACCACCACACGCAACAATAATCTTTTTTTTCATAATGCCTCCTAAACAACTTTCTAATTAAATATCACGTTATTAAATCGCTCAGCTATCTGACCTTGCTGTGCATTTAATAAGAAGTGATAGAACTCTTTATCTTGTAAATTTGAAAATAATGCTTTTAAAAGCGTGAGTTGATCTTCTGGTGAAGTCACGACCAGTGAAATGATTAATGAAACCTCTACAATACTGTCTTCATCTGCTCGATTAAACGCAACAGGTGATAGTGTTCGAACAATAAAGATAGCCGGCGATATAGCATGCTTAGCTTCACAATGAGGAATGGCAACCGCATAACCATCAAGCGCAATACCCGTTGGAAATGTTTTTTCCCTTTCTATCAATGCTTCTAAATGACTTTTTTTGACAATCCCTTTTCGTTGTAGTTGTTCACTAATATAAGTAAGCACTTCTTGTTCATTGTTAAATCGAAGATCATCTTCGATAAAGAGCTGACATTTGTTCATCTTTGATCACCCTTATTGCCTTTCTTCATTTTTTTAATAATACTTTCGAAATCAAAAGCTATAATGAAAGATTATTTTCTTTCGAATTTAAAAGCAAATGGCAATTATTATTTTTGTGATCGAAATCTATTTTTTAAGTAAAATTTGAAATTGATTGTGATAAATTTATGATTGGGCATAATATAGTTCATGATCTTCATCACAAAAGCGCGTTCTCGATATTGAAAATATCATTAAAATACTCAGAATATTATTGATAAAAAACGGAAAGGTAAGAGGTCTTTGTGTCACAAAAAACTCAACAGGTGTTTGTATTAATGGGGGTATCAGGAAGTGGTAAATCAGCTGTTGCCAAACATGTGGCTTATGATCTTGATGCCGCTTTTTTAGATGGTGATTTTTTACATCCTAAAGCCAATATTTTAAAAATGCGCAGTGGTATGCCTCTAGATGATGAAGATAGAATGCCGTGGCTTCGTTTAATTAGTGATGCAGTATTTGCCATGAGCAATGTTAATCCAATTTCAATTATTATCTGCTCAGCGTTAAAAAAACAATACCGAGATATTATTCGAGGCGAAAATAAAAATATTCATTTTATTTATTTAAAAGGTGGGTTTGAGGTCATTGCAAACCGTTTAGCTGAACGTCAAGGTCATTATCAAAAAACGGGAATGTTACAATCCCAATTTGATACTTTAGAAGAACCATCTCGAGATGAAAACGATGTTTATACCGTTAATATCGAACAACCTTTAGCCGATGTAGTCAATGATACCGAATGTATCATACAGAAAATCTGTTACAGCTAAACCATCACTTTCTGCAATTATTGTTAATCAGTTGGTAATGTATCATCAACTATTCTGCCGATGGTATCGGCAGAATAATCGAGATAATTTAACATTATTTTTTAATAAAATTATCCACTAATAAATTTACAACATCCCCCATTTTGCCACTCAATGATGCTTTGACGCTATATAGCGCCATTCCCATCACTTGAGACGCTTGAATTTCCGGTGGCATAACAAGCTCATTAGCACTTGTTTTGACATCTAATAAGGCAGGTCCAGAATGTGCTAAAAATGATTGCATCGCTGCTTCAAGTAAATCTGAATCTTCTACTCTGATCGAAAACAGTCCCATTGCACTAGCCACTTTAGCAAAGTCTGGATTGTGTAAATCGGTGTAATGATCCACAATTCCTTCTACTTTTTGCTCTAATTCGACAAAGTTGAGAGAGCTGTTATTTAATACAATAATTTTTATCGGTAACTGTTCTTGAATAGTCGTCAGTAAATCCCCTAATAGCATACTAATGCCACCATCACCCGATAGCGTTATCACTTGTCGGTTAGGAAATGCTTTTTGTACGCCTAAAGCTTGTGGCATAGCATTAGCCATGGTGCCATGTTTTAAACTGATGACCGTGCGTCTTTTTCCATTAGTATTAAAGTGTCGACAAGCCCAAACCATTGCTGAACCCACATCAGCACATAGAACAGCATCATCATTAGCATATTTATCAACTAATTCCGTTAAATATTGCGGATGAATCGTTGATTTTGAAGGCATGGCTTTTTTGTTCAATTTATCCATTGCTTTCATATATAATTGGCGGCATTTTTCTAAAAATGCAGCATCTTGTTTTTCTTCAACTAAAGGGATTAAAGCCGCCAAAGTAGGTTGACTACTGCCAACAACACCTACACTCACTGGATGACGTCGACCAAGGTGAGTTGCATCGATATCAACTTGAATAATGGTGGCATCATTTGGGTAAAATTGAGACCATGCAAAATCAGCGCCTAACATTAGCAGCACATCACACTCTTTAATGGCGGTTAATCCTGATTCAACGCCAAACATACCCGTCATACCGACATTGTAAGGGTTATTGTATTCAACAAAATCCTTACCTCTTGATGTATGCACAATGGGCGATTTCAATTTTTCGGCAAGTGCGATTAATTCATCATGAGCGCCATTTGCGCCTTGTCCGGCAAAAATAGCCACTTTTTGATTTTTATTTAAGATTTCTGCAATTTGGGCAAGCTCTGTATCTGATGGGCGAATGATCGGATTAGGATGATAAATTTTATGCCCACTTTTATCTTCCACTTTTTCTAAACTAATATTATAAGGAATAACCAGAACAGCAACGCCACGTTGATTTATTGCAGCTTGAACGGCAGCCGTCGTAATCTGTCTTGCTTGAGTAGGATCGTTAATTTGACGACAAAAGACAGAACAATTTTTATAAACAGATTCAAAATCAACTTCTTGCGGAAAATCTGTTCCCTGTTGTGAGGTAACCAGTTGACTGGCTAAGAGAATAACAGGTGCTTTATTGCGCTGAGCTTCATAAATACCATTGATAAAATGTAAGCTTCCCGGCCCACAAGAACCAGCACATGCAGTTAGCTGATTAGTCAGATAAGCCTCGGCTCCTGCTGCAAAAGCTCCAACTTCTTCGTGTCGAACATGCACCCACTCAATGTCACTTTTTTTAATGGCACTGGTAATGTAATTGAGTGTATCACCCACAATACCATAACAGTGTTTCACACCAGCTTCCTCTAAGACTTCGATAATAATTTGTGCAACTGATTTTTTTAATGACATACTGTCTCCTAGACACAATTAACAGATTAAATAATCTAAGTTAACTAAATTACACCTAAGTTTTAATAAAGCGAATAGGTTATGAAAAAAAAAGCAAAAAATGTTAAAAATGTAATATTCGTTAATTTTTTTGAGAATAAACTTTTTTGGAAAATATTCCCTATTACAATAAATCAAGGTATTATGGTTAAAATCCAATCGTTCTCATAGAGTGACTTTTTGTGGAAAATTTGTCATCCGGGCAAAATTTATTAACCTCTTTAACTGCATTTTTGCCTCATTACTTTATCGAATATTATCCGCTTATTACTGTTTGTTTATTGCTATTGATTGCAATTTTAATGTTTTCATTCAGCAAATTAAGAATGGATATTATTGCACTGCTAACCATTACAGCTATTTCAGTCACGGGTATTTTAACGCCTGCTGAAGCGTTTTCGGGGTTTAGCGATCCTAATATCATTTTAATTGCATTATTGTTTATCATTGGTGAAAGTTTAGTCCGTACTGGCATTTCGTTCAAAATGAGCGAATATATTCTTAAGGTATCCGGAAAAAATGATGTTCGAATTATTACCTGTATTATGCTCGGTGTGGCGTTACTGGGTTCAATAATGAGTTCTACAGGCGTTGTCGCTATCTTTATTCCTGTTGCCATCAGTATTGCCAATCATACGGGTATTCATGTTAAAAAATTAATGATGCCTCTGTGTATTGCCGCTTTAATTAGTGGCATGATGACATTGGTTGCAACCGCACCTAATCTGGTGGTTAATAGTGAGTTAAATCGAGCAAATTTAACCGAATTCGGTTTTTTCTCTATCACTCCTATTGGGTTAGGTGTGCTTGTTGTTGGCGTCATTTATTGTATATTAACGCGCAATTGGTTGTTAACAGCTCAACAAGTTTCTCCGACAAATACCCAGCCACAAAGAAGAAAAATCACAGATTTAATCAGAGACTATAAATTAATTGGTCGGGCACATCGTGCACAAATATTACCAGGCTCGCCTTTTGTTGGTCGTACGATTGATGGTCTACATTTACGAAGTGAACACGGTGTCAATGTTATTGGTATTGAACGTTGGCGCAAATTTCAAAAAGTGTTAATCCCCGTTAACGGGGCAACAGAATTTCGGGAAAACGATATTTTATTATTAGATATGTCCCACTCCGAAGCCGATTATCGAACATTTTTATCGACCAATAATCTTGAACCTAAAGTTTTACGGGGTGAATATTTTTCGGAACAAGTGAAAGAAGTTGGCATGGCAGAAGTGGCGCTATTACCTGAATCGTCACTTTGTGGCAAAACACTCAATGAAATCGATTTTAGAGAAAAATACTTTTTAACCGTAATTGGAATTTGGCGTAATCATGCCCCTGTTGATACCAATAACTTATTCCAAGAACGTTTAGAAATGAGTGATACCTTACTAGTATGTGGGGATTGGGGATCGATTCAAAAATTACAAACTCGTACCAATGATTTTGTTGTTTTGGATTATCCGTCGGATATTGATGATGTTGCACCTGCAAGTTCTCAAGCATTTGCAGCATTAATTAATTTAGCTATTATGATTATATTGATGGTAACGGGGCTTGTTCCTAATGTCGTAGCTGCCCTAATAGCTTGTCTTTTAATGGGAGCAACACGCTGCATCGACATGAATAGTGCTTATAAATCGATACACTGGCCAACACTCATTTTGATCATCGGTATGATGCCGTTTGCTTTAGCACTGAATAAAACCGGCGGCATTTCGCTCATATCGGCATGGTTAGAAATTCATTTACGTTCTTTCAGTCCGTATATGGTGCTGACCTTCATTTTCTTATTATGTTCAACTGTTGGTCTCTTTATTTCTAATACGGCTACAGCAATACTCATTGCCCCTATTGCAATTGATCTGGCAATAAAATTTGGTTATTCACCTTATCCGTTTGCAATGACTGTGGCTATAGCGACCTCTGCTTCCTTTATCACGCCGGTCTCTTCGCCGGTAAAAACCATGGTCGTTGCGCCAGGTGGTTACAGCTTTAGTGACTTTGTAAAAGTCGGTGTACCTTTAACGTTTCTCGTTATGGCGGTGAATATTGCATTAGTACCAATATTTTTCCCTTTTTAACTATTAATTCATCATCAGTTTGATAAAACCAACATATCGATTCTTTTTGATTAAAGATTCTTAATGAAAATTAAGTTATAATTATCCGAGTTTTTTGATGATGGATTATAGACATATGCCACAAACAGCCAAGCCATTAAATATTATTTTTGCTGGTACTCCTGACTTTGCAGCAACCCATTTAAAAGCATTAATTGATGCTAAACATAATGTTATTGCAGTTTTTACTCAGCCCGATCGCCCTGCCGGACGTGGTAATAAATTAACCGCAAGTCCGGTTAAACAATTAGCGATTGAAAATCATCTCCCTGTTTATCAACCGGCAACGCTCAAAACAGAAGAAAACCAAAAAATCATTGCGGAGCTAAATGCCGACATTATGATTGTGGTGGCATATGGTCTTATTTTACCGCAAGCTGTGCTTGATATGCCTAAACTAGGTTGTTTAAATGTGCATGGTTCATTACTACCAAGATGGCGAGGCGCAGCTCCTATTCAACGCGCTTGTTGGGCTGGAGATACTTTAACCGGTATCACAATTATGCAAATGAATGCTGGGCTTGATACGGGTGATATGTTATATAAACTTACCTGTCCAATTGAACCTTCTGATACAAGTGCAACGTTATATAACAAACTGGCGCAATTAGGTCCACAAGGACTACTTGATACTTTAACACTCATTACTGAAGGGAAAATCCAACCTGAAAAACAGGATCCATCACAGGTCACTTACGCTGAAAAATTATCTAAACAAGAAGCTAAACTTGATTGGAATTTATCGGCACAGCAACTTGAACGTTGTGTCCGCGCCTTCAATCCTTGGCCTGTTAGTTATTTTGAAGTTAATGGTGAACCAGTGAAAGTATGGCAAGCAGAAGTGATATCCACTCACCACAATCAACCAGTCGGTACTATTTTACAAGCAGACAAAAAAGGGATATGCATTGCAACAAGCGATGGTGCATTAAATATGACACTGTTACAACCAGCCGGAAAAAAACCGATGTCAGCTCAAGATTTATTAAACTCTCGCAAAGCTTGGTTTGTTGTTGGTGAAAAACTAAGTACCAACTAATTAATCAATGTAAAAAATTACAGGATGAATCATCCTGTAATGATTACCTTTTTTTAGCTAGCAAAGTCGCAAATCTCAATTTAATTCGATTACCCTGACTATCGGTTTTATGTAATTCTCCAACATTTTCGTTATATTTCAGTATTTCCCAATCCTGATAATATTTCCGCAATTCATTTTCTTTAAACGTAAATGAAAACCCCACAGAACAAGGATAATCAGAAGTAGACATAGCGCTTACAATAAGATTATAACCACCCGATTTAGTCAATTTTTGCATATTATCAATAATTTCAGGGATTTTTTCAGGTTGTAAAAACATCATGACAACCGTTGAAAGAACAAAATCATACTCACCTTCTAAATTTGCTTGATTGATATCATATACCTTTGCATTAATGTGCTTTAGGTTTTCATCATTGATGATTTGATTTAAATTACCAATACTTAATTCGGATTTATCAACTGCATTCACATCAAAACCAAGTAGCTGTAAATAGAGCGAATTGCGTCCCGAACCACAGCCTAAATCCAATACCTTTCCTAACGGGATAATTTTGCTTGCCGCTAGCACTTCAGAATGTGTTTTGGTCATTTGATACTTTTTAAAAGTATAGTCTTCTGGTAAACAGTGAAATGATAGTTGGCATTGTAAATTTTCAGATACCTGAGCGATACGATGCCATTGCTGAGGCAAAATAAAGGGAGGCTGGTGAGAAACATCATAATGATGTTGCGATATGATTTCCCCTTGTTCAGTTAATATCTCAAAATCGATACTGCCCACTAGGATATTGAGCTTAGCCCAAGTGCCAACTTGCGTATTATGTTTTTCACAAAATGATTGAGGTAATGATTTAGCATTCCAAACAGGTAATGTTTTATAACAAATTAGGTTTTTCAAAATTTTATCACGAGTTAAATAAATCAATAGTTGACTATTATAGTCAATTATTGATGAGATAAACAACGTTTTGTTGGTAACTCAGCAACCAAAACAAAATCATTAAAAGTAAATTTATAGTAGCGAAGTTGACTTTATCAACATATAATCTTCACCATCCTAGACTGTATAGTAAAATAATAGAGGAAAACTTTATGGGATTTTTAACAGGTAAACGCATACTCGTTACCGGTGTTGCAAGTAATCGTTCTATTGCTTATGGTATTGCACAAGCAATGCATCGTGAGGGTGCAGAATTAGCATTCACGTATCAAAGTGATAAATTAAAAGCACGCGTTGAAGAATTTGCGGCTGACTTTGGTTCTAAAATCGTGTTACCTTGTGATGTTGCTCACGATGATAGTATTACTAACCTATTTACAGAACTAGCAAAAACATGGGATAAATTTGACGGTTTTGTTCATGCTATTGCTTTTGCGCCTGGCGATCAATTAGACGGTGACTATGTTAATGCCGTCACTCGTGAAGGTTTTGCTATCGCTCACGACATTAGTTCTTATAGCTTTGTTGCAATGGCTAAAGCATGTCGTTCGATGTTGAATCCAAATTCAGCGTTAGTGACCCTTTCTTATCTTGGTGCTGAAAGAGCGATCCCTAACTATAATGTAATGGGTCTTGCTAAAGCGTCTCTAGAAGCAAACGTGCGTTATATGGCAAATGCTATGGGGCCAGAAGGAATACGTGTGAATGCTATCTCTGCTGGTCCAATTCGTACCCTTGCAGCATCAGGCATTAAAGATTTCAGAAAAATGTTATCACACTGTGAATCGGTTACACCAATTCGTCGAACAGTTACAATTGAAGACGTGGGTAATTCCGCGGCATTTTTATGTTCAAACTTAGCATCGGGCATTACTGGTGAAGTTGTACATGTTGACGGTGGATTTAGCATTGCTGCAATGAACGAGTTAGAACTTAAATAATAGGTATTATTTAAAAATAAAAAAGGCATCAATATTGATATTGATGCTTTTTTTATTCGTCTATTTTCTAATTTTTTAGGATTAAAAAGGGCAGTCCATACATTCATTTGATTTTCATCCTTTGATTTCTGAATCTATTCAGATATATCATAAGTTCCACGCCTTTCTTGTAAGAATTTTTTATCGATTGTTTTTATCTTGTTCACACTAACAATATGCATACATCATATGACCAACTAACATCATAACTTAAAAAGCGAGTACACAAATAATCATATCGATAAATAGTGCAGGGAAAATAAAAATTATGAATACTTATCCTTCATTTTCCGTTAAAATCTAAAGATGTTTGCTCAATACAAGTTTGTTGGAGAAAAAATGAAAATAGCAAAAAACACAGTAGTCAGTTTGGCATACCAAGTTCGCACTAAAGACGGGGTTTTGGTTGACGAAGCAACAGCTGTTGCACCTCTAGAATATTTACAAGGCGCTGGTAATTTATTACAAGAGCTTGAAAATGCACTAGAAGGTCATCAAGTTGGTGATAAATTTGATGTTGAACTTATCAATGCTTACGGTGATTTTAATGATGCACTGGTGCAAAATGTGCCACGTGATGTATTTGTCGGGGTTGATGAACTTGAAGTTGGCATGCGCTTTTTTGCTGATACCGACCATGGCGCTTTACCCGTTGAAATTACCGCAATTGATGGGGATACTGTGACAATTGACGGAAATCACATGTTAGCGGGACAAGATTTAAAATTTAATGTTGAAGTGTTAGCTATTCGTGAAGCAACCGAAGAAGAAATTGCGCATGGACATATCCATGGTGAACATGGTCACGAACATGGGCATGGTGGTTGTGGCTGTGGCGGACACGATCATGAAGATGAAGAAGATAGTGGTTGTTGTGGTGGCGGTCATGGTAGCTGCGGTTGCCATTAAGTCATCATATTAATTTACAAAAAAGCGCTTTATAGCGCTTTTTTATCATCATGTGAAATATTATCCATTTTTTTGCGAAACAATTCACAGTTTTCTCAATTTTCAATTCAATTAATTCAATTTTCTAAGAATAATTAATTTTTTTGATGCATGGAATATCAATATGATGCAGCCCGAATATCCCAAACTAATGCCGAGAGAAAAACTTTTACAATTTGGTGTTGAAACACTAAGTGATGCGGAATTACTAGCGCTATTTTTACGTACAGGTACCCGAAAATTACCAGTTTTAGAATTATCGCAAAATTTATTAAATGAATTTGGCTCGTTTTATCATTTGATGAATGCCAGTCATGAGCAGTTTTGTAAAAAACATGGATTAGGAACGGTTAAGTATACTCAGCTCAAAGCTGTTGTTGAATTATCTCATCGATATTTAAAAGTAAAAATGACTAATGAAAATTATCTCACTTCGCCTTCATTAACTCACCATTATTTAGCTAGTCGCTTAGCAGATAAAGATCGTGAAATCTTCATGGTCATTTTTCTGGACAATCAAAATCACGTCATTACATCTGAAGAAATGTTTATTGGTACTTATAACTGTGTAGAAGTTCATCCCAGAGAAGTAGCCAGAAAAGCATTACAATATAATGCTGCCTCTTTAATTTTAGCACATAATCATCCATCAGGTTTAGCAGAACCAAGTCAAGCAGATCGAAACTTAACACGCAGATTGGATCAAGTTTGTGAATTAATTGATATCCGCATTATTGATCATATTGTAATTGGTAAAGGTGAATATGTCTCGTTTGCTGAACGAGGATGGATTTAATCGCTCATTTTACTTAAAATAGAAACTTATATTTAAAAAGTCTAACTGTGAAAATGATATGAGACAACAAATTGAATTATTAGAAACCAAAGTTGCGTTTCAAGAAATCACCATTGAAGAATTAAACCAAGTTGTAACTAATCTTCAAGCCGATGTCAGTAAACTAAAAGAACAATTAATGCTATTATCACAAAAACTACAAGCCACTCAAACTTCGAATATTGCTAACTTATCTGAGGAAACACCACCACCACACTATTAATTATGTTTATAGTCAGATATCTCAATGATGAAATAATAATGTAGCCTATTTTTAAAAGACTATTAATACTTATTTATTAGATGTTCTTAAATTAACATTTGAAGTATCCAGAAGAGTTGTAAAAACATCGATATCTAAATCTACTTAAAAATAAATTAACATTGAAATTTCAATTAAACTAATCCCTCTCAATAGATTTTCATGCCATATGTTTATTAAAAACAACCTAAGCTGAATTTTTAATCAATCAAAAGAATAGAAATATAGTAGATTTAGATACGATGAACTTAAGGATAAGGAAACCAAAGTTAAAGGATCTGTGATAGATATCATCAATAAAAAACCGGCGTATAGCCGGCTTTTGTATACAATGATTTAAAATCTTATTCAGCTGTTGCTTCTGCTTCTACTGCAGGGCGATCAACTAATTCAATATAAGCCATTGGAGCATTATCTCCGTCACGGAAACCACATTTTAAAATACGTACATAACCACCTGGACGAGTAGCAAAACGTGGACCAAGATCTGAAAATAATTTTTTCACTGTATCTTTATCACGGATACGAGCAAAAGCCAAACGGCGATTAGCTACGCTATCGCTTTTGGCTAGCGTAATTAACGGTTCAACAACACGACGCAACTCTTTTGCTTTAGGCAATGTAGTTTTGATGATTTCATGTTCAACAAGTGAACTAGTCATGTTACGAAACATTGCTTGACGATGGCTGCTATTTCGGTTCAGTTGACGACCACTTTTACGATGGCGCATAACTTTATCCTTCTTATATAAATTTTATTTTAGTCTTCAACAATACTTGCTGGTGGCCAGTTCTCAAGACGCATGCCTAAAGACAAACCACGAGATGCGAGCACATCCTTAATTTCAGTAAGTGATTTCTTACCAAGATTAGGGGTTTTAAGTAGCTCAACTTCCGTACGTTGTACTAAATCACCAATATAATGAACTGCTTCTGCTTTTAAGCAATTAGCAGACCGAACAGTTAATTCGAGATCATCTACTGGACGTAGAAGAATCGGATCAAATTCCGGTTTATTTTCTTTAACTTCAGGTTGACGTACATCACGTAAATCAACGAAAGCTTCAAGTTGTTCAGCCAAAATAGTTGAAGCACGACGAATAGCCTCTTCAGGATCAATCGTACCATTAGTTTCCATATCGATAACTAATTTATCTAAATCAGTACGTTGTTCCACACGAGCTGCATCGACAGAATAAGCGATACGCTCAACGGGACTATAACATGCATCAACTAATAAACGACCAATTGGTCGCTCTTCATCTTCTGACTTAACGCGAGCAGAAGCAGGGACATAACCACGTCCTCGTTGTACACGAATACGCATACTAATTGAAGCATTTGCATCAGTAAGATGACAAATCACTAAATCAGGATTAACAATTTCAACATCACCATCATGAGTGATATCAGATGCAGTTACCGCACCAATTCCTGATTTATTTAAAGTCAGCATAACATCATCTTTAGTATGTACACGCACTGCTAATTTTTTCAAATTAAGCAAAATATCAAGTACATCTTCTTGAACGCCTTCTTTAGTACTGTACTCATGCAGAACACCGTCAATTTCAACTTCGGTTACTGCATATCCAGGCATTGATGATAATAAAATGCGGCGTAGTGCATTACCTAAAGTATGACCAAAACCACGCTCAAGTGGCTCTAAAGTCACTTTCGCATGAGTTTGAGTGTATTGAACAACATCAACTAGGTGAGGTTTTAAAAACTCTGTTACAGAACCCTGCATTATGTCCTCTCTTAAGTGCTAAACTTTACTTAGAGTAAAGTTCGACGATCAAATGTTCGTTGATGTCAGCAGATAAATCTGAACGTTCAGGTAAGCGTTTGAAAACACCTTCCATCTTGCTAGCATCAACTTCTAACCAGGTTGGTTTTTCACGTTGTTCAGCTAACTCTAAAGCGGCTTTAATACGTGCTTGTTTTTTTGATTTTTCGCGAACACTAATTACATCTTCAGGTGAAACTTGATAAGATGCAATGTTCACAACATGACCATTAACAAGAACAGCTTTATGACTAACTAATTGACGAGCTTCAGCGCGAGTAGCACCAAATCCCATACGATAAACAACGTTATCTAAGCGACGTTCTAAAAGGCCTAATAGGTTTTCACCTGTATTACCTTTAATACGTGCAGCATTTTTGTAGTAATTACGGAATTGACGTTCTAGAATTCCATAAATACGTCTAACTTTTTGTTTTTCACGTAACTGAACACCATAATCTGATAAACGCGGTTTGCGTGCACCATGTTGTCCAGGAGCTTGTTCTAACTTACATTTACTATCAACCGCTCGGACACCAGATTTAAGGAATAAATCAGTACCTTCACGACGACTTAATTTGAGCTTTGGTCCCAAATATCTTGCCATTTTATTTCTCCAATAATCCTAAACATTCAATGTTTAATAAAAAATTAAACACGACGTTTCTTTGGTGGACGACAACCGTTATGAGGAATCGGAGTAACATCAGTAATATTAGTGATGCGATAACCCGCTGCATTTAATGCACGAATTGTTGACTCACGACCAGGACCAGGTCCTTTTACCATAACTTCCAGATTCTTAATTCCGTAATCTTTTACGGCTTCTGCACAACGTTCAGCAGCTACTTGAGCAGCAAACGGAGTGGACTTACGAGAGCCACGGAAACCAGAACCACCAGCGGTTGCCCAACCCAACGCATTACCTTGACGATCGGTAATTGTTACGATTGTATTGTTAAATGATGCATGAATATGAGCTACACCATCAGAAACTTGCTTTTTAACACGTTTACGTGTACGAACAGGTGTCTTTGCCATTTATTATCACCTCAATTATTTCTTGATTGGCTTACGCGGTCCCTTACGGGTACGAGCGTTAGTCTTAGTGCGTTGACCACGGACTGGAAGTCCACGACGATGACGCATGCCACGATAACAACCAAGGTCTAATAAACGCTTGATACTCATAGTTACTTCACGACGTAAATCACCTTCAACGGTAAATTTTGCGACTTGTTCACGTAACTTCTCAATCTGATCTTCAGATAGTTCTCTGATCTTAACATTTTCAGGAATACCTGCTTCAGCACAAATTGTCTTAGCGCGGGTATTACCGATACCATAAATTGCTTGTAACGCAATTACAGCATGTTGCTGATCAGGAATGTTAATGCCTGCTATACGGGCCACTATGCACTCCTTTATTGTTAATGTTTAACAAACTCACCATACTGAAAAGCCCGTTTTCAGGATACTCAAACAGTAAGTCTGCAAATAAATTTAGGCTGGCTATTCTAGCCAGCTTTACTATACTTTGGCAAGTAAAATATGCAAAAGTTCAACTTTTAGACTAAATAAATTAGCCTTGACGTTGTTTATGTTTACCTTCAACGCAAATAACACGAACAATGCCGTTACGTTTAATGATTTTACAATTTCTGCATAATTTCTTGACTGAAGCACGAACTTTCATTTTTTTCTCCGTAACTTCTGGCTAACTTATCGGCCGTAGCCTTTAAGATTCGCTTTCTTTAACATTGACTCATAACGATTTGGCATCATCAAAGTCTGTACTTGTGCCATAAAATCCATGATTACAACAACTACAATCAGTAAAGATGTTCCACCAAATAGAACTGGAACTTTCATTGCATTTGTCATAAACATTGGAACCAAGCAAACAAATGTAATATATATTGCCCCGATTAACGTTAAACGCGTCATCACTTTATCAATATATATAGATGTTTGTTCTCCTGGACGAATCCCTGGAATAAATGCACCACCTTTTTTAAGCTGATCTGCTGTTTCTCGAGGATTGAATACCAATGCCGTATAAAAGAAACAAAAGAAGACAATCGCAGCAGCAAAAAAGATTATATATAATGGTTGGTCTGGAGCAAAACATTGTCCTATAACAAGGAAAATATATCGCCATCCCTCACCATCTCCTTGGAACCAAGAAGCCATCATTGATGGTAACATAACAATTGTTGAGGCAAATATTGCAGGAATAACACCAGCCATATTGATCTTTAATGGTAAATCAGAACGTTGTGCTGCATAAACACGACGACCCTGTTGTCGTTGCGCATAATTAACAACAATTCTTCGTTGACCACGCTCAACAAATACAACAAAGTACGTTATAGCTACCACTAAGACTGCAATTGCTAATAATAGAATTGGATTCAAATCACCAGAACGAGCTTGTTCAATAGTTTGATATATTGCCGGAGGTAGACTTGCTACGATACCTGAGAAAATAATGATAGATATACCATTACCAACTCCACGCTCCGTGATCTGTTCTCCAAGCCACATAAGAAACATTGTACCCGTGACTAAACTAACCGATGCAACAAAATAGAAAGAAAATCCAGGATTAACGACTATGTGTCCAAATTGTGGAATATTTGGTAAACCAGTCGAAATACCAACCGCCTGTATAATAGCTAAGGCTAAAGTACCATAACGAGTATACTGACTAATTTTCTTTCGACCAGATTCACCTTCTTTCTTTAATTCTGCTAATTTAGGGTTAATCGCTGTTAATAGCTGCATAATAATTGAAGCAGAAATATACGGCATTATCCCTAAAGAAAAAATTGAAGCACGGCTTAAAGCACCACCAGAGAACATATTAAACATATCCACAATACCATGTGATGTTCTAGCTAATTGTTCCATTAATGCTTTAGTATCTATACCAGGAACGGGAATATAAGAACCAAGACGAAAAACAATAAGCGCTAAAAGCACAAATAGTAAACGTCTTTTAAGCTCACTACTACCGCCTCGGGTACTTTGAAAATCTAATCCTGGTTGCTTTGCCATCTTCTAATTATTCCTCAATTTTTCCGCCAGCAGCTTCAATTGCAGCTTTAGCACCTTTAGTTACTCGAATACCACGAATAGTTACAGGTTTTGTTATTTCACCAGATAACATAATTTTAGCATATTCGATTTGTGAATTAATCACATTTGCAACTTTTAAGCTATTTAAGTCAACAACATCACCTTCAACTTTCATTAAGTCAGAAAGGCGAACTTGTGCTGTAACTAGAGCTTTACGAGAAGTAAAACCAAATTTTGGTAAACGACGATATAAAGGCATTTGACCACCTTCAAAGCCACGACGAACGCCGCCACCTGAACGTGATTTTTGACCTTTAATACCACGAGTACCTGTTTTACCCAATCCAGAACCGATACCTCGGCCTAGACGTTTTGGTGCATGCTTTGAACCTTCAGCAGGAGATAAAGTATTTAAACGCATTACTATTACTCCTCAACTTTGACCATGTAATAAACTTGGTTTACCATACCACGAATAGCAGGAGTATCCTCGCGCTCTACAGTATGACCAATACGACGTAATCCTAGTCCAACTAACGTTGCTTTATGCTTCGGTATGCGTCCAATAGAACTACGAGTTTGTGTAATTTTAATTGTCTTTGCCATGGTTAATTACCCCAAAATTTCTTCGACGGTTTTACCACGCTTAGCAGCAACCATTTCTGGTGATTTCATATTTTCTAAGCCATCAATCGTTGCACGAACCACATTAATTGGGTTTGTAGAACCATATGCTTTAGCTAGAACGTTACGAACACCAGCAACTTCTAATACAGCACGCATTGCACCACCGGCGATAATACCAGTACCTTCTGATGCTGGTTGCATATAAACACGAGAACCTGTATGAGCACCTTTAACAGGATGCTGTAAAGTATCGTTATCTAAAGCAACATTAATCATATTGCGACGTGCTTTTTCCATTGCTTTTTGGATTGCTGCTGGCACTTCACGTGCTTTACCATATCCAAAACCTACGCGGCCATTACCGTCACCAACAACTGTTAGTGCAGAAAAACTAAAAATACGACCACCTTTTACGGTTTTAGAAACTCGGTTAACTGCGATTAGTTTTTCCTGCAGTTCACCAGCTTGTTTTTCGATGTTTGACATCTTTAACTCCTACCTTAGAACTGTAGGCCAGCTTCGCGAGCAGCATCTGCTAGCGCCTGAACTCGACCATGATATTGGAAACCCGAACGATCAAAAGAAACTTCTTTGATATCTTTCGCTAATGCACGCTCTGCGATTGCTTTACCAACTGCAGCTGCTGCATCTTTGTTTCCGGTGTATTTTAAACTTTCACTGATAGCTTTTTCTAATGTAGAAGCGGCTGCCAGTACTTCTGATCCGTTTGGTGCGATAATCTGCGCATAAATATGACGCGGAGTACGGTGAACCACTAAGCGAGTTGCAAGTAGTTCATGCATCTTGCGACGCGCTTTAGTTGCACGACGGATACGAGCTGATTTCTTATCCATAGTGTTACCTTACTTTTTCTTAGCTTCTTTAGTACGCACAACTTCATCTGCGTAACGAACACCTTTACCTTTATAAGGTTCAGGACGACGATAAGCACGGATATCTGCTGCCACTTGTCCAATTAACTGTTTATCAGCACTTTTTAGTATGATTTCAGTTTGTGATGGACATTCAGCGGTTACACCAGCAGGTAATTGATGCTCAATTGGATGTGAATATCCAAGAGACAGACCAATTGCGTTACCTTTAACTTGTGCACGATAACCGACACCAACTAGCTGAAGTTTTTTAGTAAAACCTTCAGTAACACCAATAACCATTGCATTAATCAACGCACGTGCAGTACCTGCTTGAGCCCAAGCATTCGCAAAGCCGTCACGAGGTGCAAATTTAATTTGACCTTCTTCTTGATTAATAACAACAGCATTATTAATTGTACGAGTTAACTCGCCATTTTTACCTTTAATCGTAATTACCTGACCATTGAGTTTTACCTCTACGCCAGCAGGAACAACGACAGGTGCTTTTGCAACACGAGACATTTTTTTCTCCCTTACGCTACGTAGCAGATAATTTCACCACCAAGACCTGCTTGGCGTGCTGCACGATCAGTCATAACACCTTTAGAAGTAGAAACAACTGCGATACCTAGTCCAGCCATAACTTTTGGCAATTCATCTTTACGTTTATAAATACGTAAACCTGGACGGCTAACACGTTTAATACTTTCTACTACTGCCTTACCTTGGAAATATTTCAGTGTAATTTCCAACTCTGGCTTAGTGTCACCAACTACTTTAAAGTCCCCGATATAACCTTCTTCCTTTAGCACATTGGCAATAGCCACTTTTAGCTTAGAGGAAGGCATGGTGACTGCAACTTTATTCGCAGCTTGACCGTTACGAATACGGGTCAACATATCTGCTATAGGATCTTGCATGCTCATCTATAACACTCCCCTGATTACCAACTTGCCTTTTTAAGACCAGGAATCTCACCACGCATGGCTGATTCACGAACCTTAATACGGCTTAAACCAAACTTACGAAGGACGCCATGAGGACGACCGGTTTGACGACAACGACGACGTTGACGTGATGGACTAGAATCACGAGGAAGCGTTTGCAATTTAAGCACTGCATTCCAACGATCTTCATCTGATGCATTAAGATCAGAGATAATCGCTTTTAATTCTTGACGCTTTGCAAAATATTTTTCTGCTAGCTTTACGCGTTTCTTATCGCGTTCAATCATTGATTGTTTAGCCATTATGCCCTACCTTACTTACGAAATGGGAAGTTAAAGGCAGATAATAAAGCTCGGCCTTCTTCATCTGATTGTGCACTTGTTGTGATAGTAATATCTAAACCACGAACACGATCAACTTTATCATAATCGATTTCAGGGAAAACGATTTGCTCACGAACACCCATGCTATAGTTACCACGACCATCGAAAGATTTTGCGCTTAAACCGCGGAAATCTCGAGTACGAGGAAGAGCAATATAAACTAGACGTTCAAAAAATTCCCACATACGTTCGCCACGTAAAGTGACTTTACAACCAATAGGATACCCTTGACGGATTTTAAAACCAGCAACTGATTTGCGTGCTTTAGTGACTAGTGGTTTTTGACCACTGATTGCTGCTAAATCTGCAACCGCATTATCTAATAATTTCTTATCAGTAATTGCTTCACCCACACCCATATTCAAGGTGATCTTTTCGATCCGAGGGACTTGCATGACAGATTTGTAGCCAAACTGTTCTTGCAGTTTATTTACTACCTGTGCTTTGTAGTAATCATGCAGTTTCGCCATCGTACACTCCAAATTACTTAATTGATTAATTTATTAGTAGACTTGAAAAAACGGACTTTTTTGCCGTCTTCAAAACGAAAGCCTACGCGATCTGCTTTGTCTGTATCAGGATTATAAATTGCAACATTAGAAACATTGATTGGTGCTTCTTTTTCAACAATTCCACCTTCTTGATTTAATGCAGGTACTGGTTTTTGATGTTTTTTCACCAAATTAATACCTTCAACAATCACTTTGCCTGTAGACAAAACGCTTTTTACTTTACCGCGTTTACCTTTATCTTTACCGGTTAACACGATAACTTCATCTTCTCGACGGATTTTCGCTGCCATTACCCGCTCCTTACAGTACTTCTGGTGCTAATGAAATGATCTTCATAAACTTCTCAGAACGAAGTTCACGAGTGACCGGTCCAAAAATACGCGTACCAATCGGTTGCTCACTGTTATTGTTTAAAATAACACAAGCATTGCGATCGAAACGAATGACAGATCCATCAGGACGACGAACACCTTTTCTAGTGCGCACGACAACAGCTTTAAGTACATCACCTTTTTTAACTTTACCACGTGGAATTGCTTCTTTAATGGTAACCTTGATGATATCACCTACCGCTGCATAACGACGGTGCGATCCACCGAGAACCTTGATACACATTACACTACGTGCGCCAGAGTTATCGGCAACATCTAGCCTAGTCTGTTCTTGGATCATTTTAATGCTCCGTATAAATAAATTATTGTCTAATCTACCTTCATCCACCTCAACTACCATGGATAAGAATAGACAACCAAAAACCCACATATGTGAGGGCGCATAGTATAACACCACTCAAATAAAATGGATAGCATAAAATAAACGGCTGCATTTAGCCGTTTATTATATTATGTACAGTTTTTAATCGATTAGATTAACTAACTGCTTTTTCTACGATTCGAACAAGAGTCCAAGATTTGGTTTTTGATAATGGACGACACTCTTTAATTTCTACAGTATCACCAATACCACACTCGTTGTTTTCATCATGTACATGCAATTTAGTCGTACGTTTAATGAACTTACCATATAACGGATGCTTCACTTTACGTTCTATAGCTACAGTAATAGATTTATCCATTTTGTCGCTAATAACACGACCTTGCTGAGTACGAATTTTTACTTCAGTAGTCATATTACGCACCCGCCTTTTCAGTTAATAACGTTTTAACTCGTGCAATATTACGACGCACTTGTTTTAACATATGAGTCTGTGTCAACTGACCTCCAGCTAATTGCATACGTAAGTTAAATTGCTCACGTAATAAATTAAGAAGTTCAGTATTTAACTCTTCAACGCTTTTTTCGCGTAGCTCTTTTGCTTTCATTTACATCACCGTCTTAATCACAAAGGTGGTTTTAATTGGCAGTTTTGCAGCTGCCAACGCAAATGCTTCACGAGCAACTTCTTCCGGTACTCCGTCCATTTCATAAAGGACTTTACCTGGTTGAATCTGAGCAACCCAGTATTCAACGTTACCCTTACCTTTACCCATACGCACTTCAAGTGGTTTTTCAGTAATTGGTTTATCAGGGAAAACTCGAATCCAGATTTTACCTTGACGCTTAACTGCACGAGTCATTGCACGACGTGCTGCTTCGATCTGGCGCGCAGTCAAACGACCACGACCCACAGCCTTAAGACCGAATGTACCGAAACTTACGTCAGTACTCACAGCTAGACCACGATTGCGGCCCTTGTGCACTTTACGGAATTTTGTACGCTTTGGTTGTAACATCAGCGACGCTCCTTATTGTTTTCGGCCTTTGCGCTGCTTTTTCGGTTGAGCAGCAGGTTGTTTTTCTGCTTGTTCAACGGCAGCCATACCACCAAGGATCTCACCTTTGAAGATCCACACTTTAACACCAATAATACCATAGGTAGTTAATGCTTCAGACACTCCGTAGTCGATGTCAGCTCGTAGTGTATGTAGAGGTACACGACCTTCACGATACCACTCTGAGCGAGCAATTTCAGCGCCGCCTAAACGACCACTTACTTCAACTTTGATACCTTTAGCACCCGCTTTCATTGCGTTTTGTACCGCACGTTTCATTGCACGACGGAACATAACACGGCGTTCTAACTGAGAAGTAATGCTGTCAGCAACTAATTTTGCATCAAGTTCAGGTTTACGAACTTCAGCAATATTAATTTGTACTGCAACATCACGTTTTTCTCTTTTGTCTTTATACTTATTGACAATAGAAGCTACGGCATTACGTAATTTTTCAACGTCCTCACCTTTTTTACCAATCACGATACCTGGACGAGCAGTGTGAATAGTAATGCGAACGTTAGTTTCTGCTGAACGGTCGATTACAATTTTAGAGATTGACGCTTGTGCTAATTCTTTGTTTAAGAATTCACGCACTCTAAAATCACTTTCTAAATTATCAGCGAATGTCTTTGTACCCGAATACCATGTAGATGTCCAAGGCTTGACAATGCCTAATCGGATACCATTTGGATTTACTTTTTGACCCATTGCTATTCTCCAGCCTAGCGATCTGAGACGATCACGGTGATGTGACTCGTACGCTTCAAAATTCGATCTGCACGACCTTTCGCACGAGGCATAATACGCTTCATGGTTGGGCCTTCGTCTACGAAAATTTTCGCAACTTTTAGATCATCAATATCAGCACCATCGTTATGCTCTGCATTAGCAATAGCAGACTCTAATACTTTTTTAACAAGTACAGCCGCTTTTTTATTGGTGTACGTTAAAATATCAAGTGCCTGAGACACTTTTTTACCGCGAACAAGATCTGCAACTAAGCGAACTTTTTGTGCAGAAGAACGAGCGTGGCGGTACTTTGCAATTGTTTCCATCTCTTTCTCCTACTTATTTCTTCTTAGCTTTCTTATCCGCAGCGTGACCGCGATAAGTACGAGTCGGCGCGAATTCACCCAATTTATGACCAACCATTTCGTCGGAAACATAAACTGGAACGTGCTGACGACCATTATGGACAGCGATGGTCAAACCGATCATGTTAGGAAAGATCGTTGAACGACGGGACCAAGTACGAATTGGTTTCTTGTCCCCGCTTTCCACCGCTTTCTCTACCTTCTTCAGCAAGTGTAGGTCAATAAAAGGACCCTTCTTGAGAGAACGTGGCATAGCTAATCCTCTATATTAATTATTTCTTATTGCGACGGCGAACAATATACTTATCAGTACGTTTGTTGCTACGCGTTTTCAATCCTTTGGCTTTTTGACCCCATGGAGACACAGGATGTTTACCAAAGTTACGACCTTCACCACCACCATGTGGATGGTCTACCGGGTTCATTGCTGTACCACGAACAGTAGGACGAACACCACGCCAACGCGTTGCACCCGCTTTACCTAGTACGCGAAGCATATGTTCTGAATTACCGACTTCACCAATAGTGGCACGACAATCAGATAATACTTTACGCATTTCACCTGAACGTAGACGTAATGTTACATATGCACCATCACGCGCAACGATTTGAACATAGCTACCAGCTGAGCGAGCAAGTTGTCCGCCTTTACCTGGTTTCATTTCAATGTTATGCACGGTAGAACCGACTGGAATATTGCGCATTGGTAAACAGTTACCTGTTTTAATCGATGCATCAACACCAGATTGGATCTGATCACCTGCTTTTAAGCCTTTAGGCGCTAAAATATAACGACGTTCACCGTCTTTATATAAAACCAATGCAATATTTGCACTACGGTTTGGATCATATTCCAAACGTTCAACAACTGCTGGAATACCATCTTTATTACGCTTAAAGTCAACAATACGATAATGTTGTTTATGACCACCACCGATATGACGGGTAGTGATACGACCATTATTATTGCGACCACCAGTTTTGCTTTTTGAATCAAGCAACGGTGCATAAGGCTTACCTTTATGCAACTCTGGGTTAACCACTTTAACAACGTGGCGACGACCCGGAGATGTAGGTTTACACTTAACAACTGCCATTGTTCTTACTCCTCCGAATTACTCAGCGACGCCAGCAAGGTCTAAGTTTTGACCTTCTGCTAAAGTTACGTAAGCTTTTTTCCAGTCGCTACGGCGACCAATTTGTTGACCACGACGTTTTACTTTGCCTTTAACAACAAGTGTATTAACGTCATCTACTTTAACTTCAAATAGTTGTTCAACTGCGGCTTTAATCTCTCTCTTAGTAGCATCTTTAGCAACTTTCAATACTAATGTATTTGTTTTTTCCATTGAAATAGATGCTTTTTCAGAAACATGTGGTGCTCGCAGGACTTTAAGCAGACGCTCTTCACGAATCATGCTAACATCTCCTCTACTTGTTTAACGGCATCAACAGTGATAACCACTTTGTCAAATGCAATCAAACTAACTGGATCAATACCTGCCACATCACGCACATCAACTTTATGCAAGTTACGTGCTGCTAAGAAAAGATTCTCATCAACTTCAGTTGTAATGATAAGGACATCGTTAAGATTCATATCATTTAATTTCTGAGTTAATAATTTAGTCTTAGGTGCTTCAACAGTAAATGTTTCAACCACAACTAAACGCTCTTGACGCACTAATTCAGAGAAAATACTCTTTAATGCACCACGATACATTTTACGGTTAACTTTTTGGCTATGATCTTGTGGTTTTGCTGCAAATGTTACACCACCACTACGCCAGATTGGGCTCTTAATAGAACCTGAACGAGCACGACCTGTGCCTTTTTGACGCCATGGTTTTTTGCCTGAACCAGCGATTTCTGCACGAGTTTTTTGTGCGCGTGAGCCTTGACGAGCAGCAGATGCATAAGCAACAACTACTTGGTGAACTAACGCTTCATTAAACTCACGTCCGAAGGTAGTTTCGGAAACAGAAAGCGCTTTCGCGTCTTTTACTACTAATTCCATCTCTATCTCCTCGACGTTAAGCCTTGATTGCCGGTTTAACAATTACGTCACTATTGATTGCGCCTGGAACTGCACCTTTAATTAATAAAAGGTTGCGTTCAGCATCAACACGTACAATATCTAAGTTTTGAACAGTTACACGTTCATTACCTAGGTGACCTGCCATTTTACGACCTTTGAACACTTTACCTGGAGTTTGGTTTTGACCGATAGAGCCATGACCACGGTGTGCCAAAGAGTTACCATGAGTTGCATCTTGAGTACGGAAGTTCCAACGTTTAGTTACGCCAGCAAAACCTTTACCTTTAGATGTTCCAGTAACATCAACTTTTTTAACGTCTGTGAAAATATCAACGTTAATACTTTGCCCTACAGTAAATTCGCCTTCTTCAAAACGGAATTCCCATAGACCACGACCAGCTTCAACGCCAGCCTTAGCAAAATGACCTGCTTCAGGTTTATTTACACGGCTTGCTTTTTTGCTGCCAGTAGTAACCTGAATAGCTTGATAACCATCGTTCTCTAAAGTTTTAACTTGAGTAACGCGGTTGCTTTGAACTTCAACTACGGTGACAGGAATAGAAACACCTTCTTCGGTGAAGATTCGTGTCATTCCTACTTTACGACCGATTAAACCAATCATTGTTTAGACCTCTCAATCATTCAGCTTAGGATTAACCTAAACTGATCTGCACATCAACACCGGCAGCAAGATCTAGGCGCATTAAAGCATCAACTGTTTTTTCAGTTGGCTCAACAATATCAACTAGACGTTTATGAGTACGAATCTCATATTGATCACGCGCGTCTTTATTAACGTGCGGAGAAATCAATACGGTGAAACGCTCTTTGCGTGTCGGTAATGGAATAGGACCACGAACTTGCGCACCAGTGCGCTTCGCAGTTTCTACAATTTCAGCAGTTGATTGATCAATCAAACGATGATCAAACGCTTTTAACCGGATACGGATTCTTTGGTTCGACATGAGACCAGAGCTCCACTATTTAAAAGTTATAACAAAAGACTACTCCTCTTACCCTGTTTCGATTGACAGGAGAGTGTAATCCGTTCTTTTCGTAACCCCCAGATCGGGAGTATTGTTGATATAATTCAATATTATTAAATAAGGATTATATCTTCATACGCATTTGCTTATCAAAAATTCAACAAACAAAGTGGCGATGATTATACGTAAATTATTAACTAATGCAAGAAATAATTAATAATAGATGCTTTATTGATCAGCTTAAAAATAATGATAAACCATTTTTATTGATTAAATTTCAAGCTAATCAAACAAGTTGTAGTGATTACTTAAGAAAATGATGATAATGAGGAATCTGTCGCCATGAAGTGATGGCGACAAGGCTAATGATCTTCTTTGGCATGATTAAGACTATATCTTGGAATTTCAACTTCAAGATCTTCATCGGCAACACGAGCCTGACAACTTAGTCGACTATGTGGTTCAACGCCCCACGCTTTATCTAACATATCATCTTCTTGTTCATCACTCTCTTCAAGTGAGTCAAAACCTTTACGGACAATACAATGGCAAGTTGAACAAGCACATGACATTTCACAAGCATGCTCAATTTCAATATCGTTACGTAAAGCGACTTCTAAAATAGATTCACCTTCTTGCGCTTCAACTGTTTTCCCTTCAGGGCAAAGTTCAGCATTTGGTAAAAAAGTAATTTTTGGCATAATAATCTCGTTAGTTAAATATCATCAACTTTATGACCGGTTAAAGCTTGACGAATGGATCTATCCATACGCTTAGCCGCAAAATCCTGCGTCACGTTATCAACAATTTTAATTTGCTTTTCAATTTCGTATATATCATTGGATTCGCTTACCGCTTGTAAACGATGTTTAGCATTTAAAATTTGATTAAGCTGATGCTCATTCAATAAGTCAGCATCTTTATCTAATGCATTTTGTAAACTTTCAAGGACTCTTGCTGCTTCAACTTTTTGTTCAGCAAGCATTCTAGTTTGCTTATCTTGTTGAGCGTAATTGATGGAATCTTGAATCATAGTTGCAATTTCTTTATCAGTTAGCCCATAAGATGGCTTAACTTGTATTGCAGCTTCAACACCTGTTGATTTTTCCATTGCCGTTACGTTTAGCAATCCATCAGCATCCACTTGGAAAGTGACACGAATATGTGCGCCACCAGCAGGCATTGGCGGAATGCCACGTAAGATAAATTGCGCCAACGATCGACAATCTGCTACATTTTCACGTTCACCTTGTAAAACATGAATCATCATAGCGGTCTGACCATCTTTAAACGTTGTAAATTCTTGCGCCCTTGCACAAGGGATCGTGCTATTACGAGGAATGATTTTTTCAACCAATTCACCCATTGTTTCGATGCCTAAAGATAAGGGAATTACATCAAGCAACAACATATCAGAATCGGGTTTATTACCCACTAAAATATCCGCTTGAATGGCAGCCCCAATAGCGACTACTTTATCTGGATCGATAGAAGTTAAAGGTTTTGTTTTGAAATAATTACCGACCGATTCACGCACAAACGGAATTCGGGTAGATCCCCCCACCATGACCACTTCAACAATTTCATCGATATCAATATCAGCATCTTTTAATGCACGCCGACAAACGGCTAAGGTTCGTTTAACTAGCGGTTCAATGAGTTGTTCAAATTGATGTCGGGTTATAGTTAAGACCTGATTATCAAATGTTACCGTGACAGCATCTTGATGGCTGAGAGCAATTTTAATGTCAACCGCTTGATGAATCATTCTCTGATTCAACTGTGCATCATGATGATTAATCAACCCTAATTCGTTTTTAATATACTCCGCAAGTAAACGATCGAAGTCATCACCACCAAGAGCAGAATCTCCCCCTGTTGATAGAACTTCAAAAACGCCTTTATGTAAACGCAGAATAGAGATATCAAAAGTCCCACCACCTAAATCATATACAGCAATTATGCCTTCTTTTCCAGAATCAAGGCCATAAGCGATAGCTGCAGCAGTAGGTTCATTCAACAAACGTAAAACGTGTAAACCAGCTAATTTAGCAGCATCTTTTGTTGCCTGTCGTTGAGCATCATCAAAATAGGCGGGAACGGTGATGACGACACCATCGATTTCACCATTCAAACTCGCTTTAGCCCGATCTGCTAGAGCAATCAAGATTTCAGCAGAGACTTGTATAGGATTAACTTGCTGATTCGGTAAATTTAGTAATGGCACACCATTTTCTGTCATGGATAATGGATAAGGGAAATGAGATATGTCTATATCCGAAAGACGTCTTCCCATTAATCGCTTAACTGAACTTACTGTATTTTTTGGATCAGAAGTAGCACTGTTTTTAGCATTTTTACCAATTGTGATAATAGTATTATCATCATGATCAACGCCATAATGTACAACTGAAGGCAATAAAAAATCGCCTTCTAAATCTGGCAGGACTTCAGATTTACCGCTTCGAACGGTTGCAACTAGTGAGTTGGTCGTACCCAAATCAATGCCAACCGCAATCCGACGTTGATGTGGTTCTGGTGTTTGACCTGGTTCACTAATTTGTAATAATGCCATTTAACTTATCTCTACTTGATGTGTTATTTATCTTAAATTATAAAGCATATTGCTTTTCTTGTAACTTTTCGATCTGTTCTATTAATCGAGTAAGATAACGAATCTTGTAGATTTGATTTAGAGCGGATTGCCAATCTTGTTGCGATATATTGTTCAACAATTGATTATAAATATCTTTTTTGCGGCCTGATATTTCAGACCCAAAGCTATCTAATAGTTCAAAGTTTGACTGACTTTCAATATCATCTAGCTTTTCACGCAAAACAAATTGCTCCATTAAAAAATCTGCATCATGAATAATATGTTGTTCCGTTGCCACATCAAAGCCTTGCAAAGATAGGAAATATTCAGCTGCTTTTATAGGATTTTTTAATACTTGATAAGCATCATTAATCATGGCTGATTTTTGAATAATCGCCATTTTTTCACTATCCGATGCCGTTGCAAAATTATCAGGGTGATACTGTCTTTGTAATTGTTGATATTGTAATGTTAACTGCTGCGTATCGACAGGTAACTGAATAGGTAGATGAAATAACTCAAAATAATTATTCACGCTTGATGCCTCAGTTAAACATTAAAGCTTTCGCCACAACCACACTCATTATGCGCATTAGGATTATTGAATTTAAAACCTTCATTTAATCCTTCTTTAACAAAATCAAGTTCAGTGCCATCAATATAGACTAAGCTTTTTTTATCCACGATAACTTTGACATTTTTGTCTTCAAATACACTGTCATCGTCATTAATCGTATCAGCAAACTCTAAAACATAAGCCATACCCGAACAACCAGATGTTTTAACGCCTAATCTTAGACCGATGCCTTTTCCACGATTAGTTAAAAAAGCTTGAACACGATCAGCTGCACTAGTGGTTAATGTAATAGCCATTAACTTTGCCCTTTTTTAGTCTTATAGTCATCAATTGCCGCTTTGATTGCATCTTCAGCTAAAATTGAACAGTGAATTTTAACTGGCGGTAAAGCGAGTTCTTTAGCAATATCCGTATTTTTTATTGCTTGTGCTTCATCTAAAGATTTACCTTTAATCCATTCGGTAACTAACGAACTTGAAGCAATTGCGCTACCACAGCCATAAGTTTTAAATTTCGCATCTTCAATAATGCCATCATCATTCACTTTAATTTGAAGTCGCATGACATCGCCACAGGCTGGTGCACCAACCATACCACTACCAACATTCGGATCGTTTTGATCGAACGATCCGACATTGCGAGGGTTTTCGTAATGATCGACTACTTTTTCACTGTATGCCATAATTTACTCCTAATTTTAATGGGCTGACCATTTTATTTTTGATAAATCAACACCATCTTTAAACATTTCCCAAAGTGGAGATAAGTTTCTTAATTTATCAATAGAGTTTTTGATTAACTCAATGACATAATCCACTTCTTCTTCAGTACTAAATCGACCTAGTGAAAAACGGATAGAGCTATGTGCTAATTCATCATTGAGGCCTAGTGCCCGCAATACATAAGAAGGTTCTAAACTCGCTGACGTACAGGCAGAGCCAGAAGATACAGCCAAATCTTTTAATGCCATCATTAACGATTCACCTTCAATATAAGCAAAACTGACATTTAAAATATTTGGTGCGCTGTGTTCTAAAGATCCATTTAGATAAACTTCTTCTATATCTTTTAAACCATTCCATAACCGATTTTTGAGTGCCAATAGACGTGGCATTTCAGTAGCCATTTCTTCTTTTGCTATCCGATATGCTTCACCCATACCAACAATTTGGTGCACAGGTAGCGTTCCAGAGCGCATGCCTCGTTCATGACCACCACCATGCATTTGGGCTTCGATACGAACACGTGGTTTACGTCTTACATACAGCCCACCGATACCTTTTGGACCATAGATTTTATGACCTGAAAAAGACATCAAGTCTACTTTCAATTTGGTTACATCAATCGGTAATTTACCAACAGCTTGGGTTGCATCCACGTGGAAAACAATGCCTCTTTCACGACACATTTCACCAATTTTTTCGATATCTTGTATGACGCCTGTCTCATTATTGACATGCATGATAGACACCACTGTCGTATCACTACGCATTGCTGCTGCGAGTTTGTTTAAATCTAATATTCCATCAGATTCAGGTGCTAAATACGTTACTTCATAACCTTCTCGTTCTAGTTGGCGACAAGTATCAAGCACGGCTTTATGTTCAGTTTTACACGTAATAATATGTTTACCTTTAGCCTGATTAAAGTGTGCTGCACCTTTAATGGCTAGATTGTCCGCTTCAGTCGCGCCAGAAGTAAAAACAATTTCTCGTGAATCGGCACCGATAAGATCGGCTATTTGATTTCGTGCAATATCAACCGCTTCTTCTGCTTGCCAACCAAATTTATGTGAACGAGATGCGGGATTACCAAAAACGCCGTCTAGAGTTAAATACTGCATCATTTTTTCAGCAACTCTAGGATCTACTGGCGTAGTTGCAGCATAATCCATATAAATAGGTAGTTTCATTAATGACTCCTAATGACAAATTCTGTATTCAATTTATTAATTAATGCTGGTGTGTTTGATATTGCTTTGTCTACTAGCAACAGCTTTGACTTCTTTATTATTAACTAATTCACTTAATGTAATACTTGTTAAAAAGTCATCAATTCGTTCACTTAAGTCATTCCATAACGTATGAGTTAAACATCTAACACCACCTTGACATCCGTCGAGACCATGGCACTTTGTTGCGTGTACAGTTTCATCAACTGCTTTAACAATAGAACTGATAGCTATTTGATCCATACTACGACTAAGTACATAACCACCACCAGGACCTCGAACACTTGAGACTAATCCATTTTTCCGTAAACGGGCAAACAGTTGTTCAAGATAAGAAAGTGAGATTTCTTGACGTTCTGAAATATCAGCAAGAGATACGGGGCCTGAATTGGAATGTAACGCCACATCCAACATTGCAGTTACTGCATATCTTCCTTTTGATGTCAATTTCATTAATCATGCTCCTCTATATATTAGAGGTATTGTATATATCCGTTTATTTTAGTCAAGTATTTAGTTGACTATTTTAGTGGGATTTATTTTATTATTTTTATTGACCTATTCTATCAGAGAGGTTTTTACTCAAAAAAGTTCATCATCGACGAATTATACTGAAATATGATAATCTAATAAGCAACTAGTTATAGGAGCAAAGGGATGAAATCATTAGCACGTTATATTTTGATAGTAGGATTACTTTTTACTAACCATGTAATTGCAATTACTACTCAACAGGATTTGAGAGATAAATATAAAAAATGGCTAAATTCCTATCAATCGTTAAATTTTAATGAACAATCTGCATTACTTAATTCGTTGGAAGATTATCCTCTATATCCCTATGCAGCAGTACAATATTTTCAAAAAAATATTAAATCAATTTCACCTCAAGCAGTCCGTGAATTTGTTAACCATTATAATGATTTTCCTTTAACGGCTTCATTATCTCAATCTTTTTTAGCTGAGTTAACTAATCGTCAAGATTGGAACGCAATTATCCATTTTCCAATCGATAACTCAACATCATCAAATTGTCGCTATCAATATGCTTTATTAAAACAAGGAAAGAATCAATCTGTTTTTGATACAGTCGAATCATTATGGCTTACAGGTAATGAATTACCTTCTGCATGTGATCCATTACTCAATGAATGGACTAAAGCAGGAAAACAAACCGCTAATTTGATTTTATTACGCATTGAACTGGCTATTAAGGCTAACAATTTAAAACTAGCACGTTATCTAACAAACCTCCTAAATGCTGACTATAAAACAACTAAAAATAATTTGAATGCGCTAATTGATGACCCGAAAAAATTGGAAGATTTTTCAAAAAATATTAAAAGAAGTAATTTTACTAAAAACATTGTTTTAGCTTCTTTTCCCCGTTTAGTTAAAGCAGATATGAATTTTGCTCAACTGTTGTTACCTAAACTTGAAAAACAACAACATTTTAGTGAAGTCGAACTCATTGCATTACAAAAGTATTTAGCAAATAGGTTTTTTAATGATTCTGCGACAAATGAACAAATAAAATGGCGTGATGATTATATTGCCAAATATCATGACACATCATTAGTTGAAAAACGCATTCGTTTTGCGATTGATGAAAATAATTTTAAAGAAATTGCCTATTGGTTATCAAAATTAACGTCAGAAGATAAATTAAAAGAGGATTGGCAATATTGGCAAGCACGCGTATATTTAAACAATAAGAAAAAAAATGAAGCTAATGCTATTTTCAAAAAATTATCTGCTAATCGTGGCTTTTATGGTATGGTCAGCGCTCAAATGCTTAATCAACCCTATTCTCTTAATAACCAATCAACTAAAAGTTCAAAATCAGAAATTTCTAAATTAAAAACAAAATATGATAATCTGCCTGTTATAAAACGTATCAATGAACTACGTTTTTGGAAAATGTTATCAGAATCAAGCCGTGAATGGCGATATATGTTAAATAATATAAATGAATCAGATGATTACCTAGATTTAGCCAAATATGCTTTTCAAAAAGGCTGGGGAGACTTAAGTATTCAAGCAACTATTTCTGGAAAGCTTTGGAATAACTGGACAGAACGTCTACCAATCATGTATAAAGAAATATATGTTAATGCGCTAAAAGGAAAAGCAATACCACTTTCTTATGCCTTAGCAATTTCACGTCAAGAAAGTGCAATGGATACGCGTGTACAATCACCTGCTGGAGCAAAAGGTCTAATGCAATTAATGCCTGCTACAGCCAAAGAAACGTCCAAAAAAGTCAGTTCGGTTAGTTATTATTCTTCAAATCAATTATTTGAACCTATAACTAATATTGAACTCGGAACATATTTTCTCAATAATGTTTATCAACAAAATGGTAACAACCGTATTTTAGCTTCAGCCGCTTACAATGCAGGCCCGAATCGAGTTAAAAATTGGCTTAAAAATAGTAACGGAAAACTTGATGCAGTAGCTTTTATTGATAGCATTCCTTTTACTGAGACACGTAACTATGTTAAAAATGTTTTGGTTTATGATTATATTTTTCAAAATATATTAGGTCAAAAAAATCATAATATTCTTACTTCTAATGAGATTAACAGAAAATATTAATGGTGAGCATGATGAAAACTCAAGAATGGAAACAAACGGTAGAATTATTACATCAAGCATTTAAAGATGGCTATTCCCTTGATATATTTAAATTGCTCTTAACAGTAGACGAACGTGATGCTTTAATAACTCGGGTTAAGATAATTCATTCATTACTTGACGGTTCAATTAATCAAAGACAACTTAAAGAACAATTAGGTATTGGAATTGCAACTGTGACACGAGGTTCAAATAGCTTAAAAGAAGCATCTCCAAAATTTAAAACATGGTTAGAAAAAACATTATTAAAATAGCAATAGCTTTATTTTATTATAAATTAGTTGCAAGTTTTGTTTCGGTTAAGATTTGAAATGGCTACGAATTTTGCTTCATAAGAACATCATTTTCTGTAGCAACAGGGACGCAATAATCACATTCCATTCGTTGAATATCCTTAGCAGTTTCAACCGTATTTTTATCGCGGTTATGGTGAATTTCGATTAGACATCCAGAACGTAAATGAACTTTTAAAGCAGGCATCGCAGCTAAATGAACTTGAGAAATAAAATCTTTAAAATTTTCTGGTCTTCCAATATATTTAAAACAAAGATACAAACCACCATCACTAACAAATTGTTCTATATATTCAAGTTGATTATTGTGTTCTAACGCTATAGTGTAGAGTAATTCTTGTTCATTAGCATTTTCTTTGCTTTTCAAGATTCGGTTAAAGGCATAAATCTTATCTGGCAAAATTTCATTTTTGTGAGTATAGCGGGAAAGATAATTATGAAAAAATTGACTGCGTAATTTATTTTCTTCCTCTAATAATTTACTTAAATTACAGTTATTCTTATAAGTAATACCCCAAAATGTCTGTTTTGGCATATTAACAAATGTAGGTTCAGGAAGTGTAAGCTGGGTTTTATTAAGCTCGATTGCAGGTGTCAATCCAGTTGGATCCCAAAATTCAGCACGTCGATAACTTGCTGGGGTTTCATTGAACTGTTTTTTAAAAGAACGGGTAAATGTTTGCTGAGAATCAAAACGATATTGCATGGCAATATCTAAAATCGGCTTACTCGTCATTCGTAAAGAAAGTGCAGCATAAGTTAACCTACGATGACGAATGTAAGTACCAAGTACCTGACCGGTTACCTCTTTAAACATACGTTGTAAATGCCACTTTGAATAACCTGATTTTTGAGCAACATGATCAATAGACAAAGGCTGCTCCAGATTTTTTTCAATCCAAACGATAAGATCTGAAATAATGCTGACTTGATTCATAAAACCCCATCATAAAGTGAACTGGCAGACATCATGCGATTATGACTTAATCTTAGCAATAAGCAAGATTTAAATCCAAATTATTTAGTTTTTCTTAACAAAAAGAGTGTGTTCCTGCTTGATGCTCAGTCACATCTTTAACGCCTGCTAATTCAGGAAATTCCATTAATAATTGTTTTTCAATTCCTTCTTTCAACGTATAATCAACCATTGAACAACCATTACATCCACCTCCAAATTGAAGTACAACATAATTGTCTTCCGTTAGTTCAATTAAACTTACCATCCCGCCATGACTGGCAAGTTGAGGATTAATTTGAGTTTGGATCGTATAATTAACGCGTTCAATTAAAGGTGCATCATCGCTGACTTTTCTCATTTTGGAATTTGGCGCTTTTAACGTCAATTGCGAACCTAATTCATCAGTAACATAATCGATAACGGTTTCTTCTAAAAATGGTGCACTCATTTCATCAATGTATACCGAAAAATCTGCAAACTTTTCTTCTATATCACTATCTTCTACAGTATCAGCAGGACAATAGGAAACACCACACTCTGCACTTGGCGTACCAGGATTCATGACAAAGACACGGATTTGTGTATCTTGTGGTTGATTAGCTAGTAGTTTTTTGAAATGTTGCTGAGCTGATTCAGAAATAGTAATAATAGACATAACCCCTCACTTTTGATGCAATTAGGTAATAAACTACCTAATTGATTTGTTATAATAGTTGACTAACTATGTTGGTTATTATAGGGACTGTTTACAATTTTACAATACTGTTCGACATAAACAAATAACTTGAATATAGGTTGCCCCACATTTTTTTAGTTGCTGACTAATTGCATTAATCGTATTTCCCGTTGTTACAATATCATCGATAAGCAACACCGATTTGTTTGAAAGATTTTGTCGACACAAATAAAGTGTTTCAACATTTTTAACACGATCTTTAAGTGACAAAGTTTTTTGATCTATAGCTCGTTGTCTTCGAACAAGTAAATAAGGAACAAAATCGCGATTAATCCATTTTGCAATTGGTTTTGCTAATAATTCTGCTTGATTAAATCCTCGAGACCAATACCGAACATGATGTAACGGAACACAGGTAACCAAATCAGGAATAATAATACCTTCTGATAATCGCCTTTTGTACCATGCCAAAAACATTAACCTCGCCAAAGCTAAAGCTAATTCTGCCTTTCGATAAAATTTAAGCTGATGAATTAATTTTTTCAACGGATTAATATATTCGCTAGTTGAAATTAGCATATCCCAATTTGGTTTATGTTCAATGCATCGATAACAGCGCTCTGTTGTAAGTGAATGAGGTAAACTACACTGATGACATACCTTATTTTGCTGTGGTAAATTTTTTATACATTGACTACAAACGCCATGAGTTGCCAGATATAATGGCATATTACATAATAAACAACGCATAATTTCTCAATCCCTAAACAAAAGTTATAATCTAATGAATAAAATTTAATGTTTACTTGATAAATAATTAAAGATAAATTCAGATAATTACCTTTTAAAACAATATTATTTAGCTATATAGATCGGTAATGATTCCAACAACCCAAAATGTCATTTAAACTCATTAACATTATATTGTTTAATGTTTTGATTAATATTAAATAAACAAAACTGCGATCGACACCCCAGAAATTTTACGAATTTTGCATAATTACTATTTAAATTAATTTAATATTCGGTATAATCAGCACACAAATGGATTAAGGAATGAATATAATGAAAAAAATCATTACGTTACTTACAGCAGTGTTTCTATCTTCACTATCTTTTATTGCTTTAGCAGATACAAAAGTTTTATTACAAACAAGTATGGGAGATATTGAGCTTGAATTAGACAACGAACATGCACCAATAACTTCTAAAAACTTTCTTGATTATGTCAACAAAGGTTTTTATGAAAATCTTATATTCCATCGAGTCATACCTGGTTTTATGATTCAAGGGGGTGGATTCAATAATCAATTAAAACTTAAAGAAACTAATGCTCCTATCAAAAATGAAGCCAATAATGGATTAAAAAACGATCGAGGTACGATAGCAATGGCAAGAACAAACGTCATTGACAGCGCGACGAGTCAATTTTTTATTAACGTAGTCGATAACAATTTTCTTAATCATGATCCATCCGGAGATTATGGTTATGCTGTGTTTGGCAAAGTGATAAAAGGAATGGATATTGTAGATAAAATTGTAAATGTGCCCACTAAGCGAATGGGACCTTATCAAGATGTTCCTGTTGAACCAATCTATATCAAAAAAGCTATCGTAATGGTTGAATCAGAATAAAAATTTACAGCTAATCACTAAACTGCCTAAATCTTATAGGCAGTTTAACCAAACTACCATGACTATTTGCTATAATTTTCACATCCTTCTTTTGTTCCAAGGTCGCAAGCTTGTTTAAAGTACTTATCTGCTAATGCTCTATCTTCTTCAACTCCTTCACCATAATAGTACATAGCACCAAGATTATTCAACGCATCGGGATCATTTTGATCAGCTGCTTTTTGATACCAATATATCGCTTTTTTCTTATCCTTTTCAACGCCTTCTCCCTCATCATACATAAGAGCTAAATTGAACTGTGCATCAACATCACCTTGTTCTGCTGCCTTTTGATACCAATAAGCGGCTTTCTTTTTATATTCATCACCCTTATCGCTCTTATCATACAAAACAGCCAAATTATATTGTGCATCAACTAAACCTTGTTCAGCTTCTTCATTACAAATTTCAATAATTTCTTCATATTCCTCTTGTTCATTAGGTACATGACATTGAATTGCATAGATAGATGATGAATATAAAGAGGTTAATACAATAAATAATAACTTTTTCATAATTTTCCTATCTTATTCAAAAAAATAAACATCTATTTTTTTGTATTTTATGAATATTAGTCATAAAAGTATTTAGGAAAATTATTAAGAATTATTAAACTTATTTATTTGAATTAATGGATATTATTATTTAATAACAATCCATCATTGAGTTGTTTACGAACATATAAACTAATTAATATAACTTCTTTTTTTATTAATTTTTATGATACTCTTTTTAATTATCTAATCTGTTTCAGTTAGATGATTTATCTTAATTATTATTCGAATTTTAAACACATTTACTTAAACTTCGACAAATAAATCACCCCTGAAACAAATATTAATCTTATTTCAATTTACTTAATAAGTTAGCGATAGTTCTTACCCCAACACCTGTTGCTCCTGTTGCCCATAATGCAGTTGCACTTTTACGGAAAGTGGCTGAGCAATCGATATGTAACCAGTTTTGCTGATAATTTTTAATAAAATGTGATAAAAATGCCGCTGCAGTACTTGCCCCTGCTGTGTTAGGTAATCCAGAATTGGACATGTCTGCAAATGATGAAGGAAATTGAGAGCGATGAAATTCGGCTAACGGTAAACGCCAAAATGCTTCATGCTCAATATCGCTACTTGCCAATAACAATTGAGCAAATTTATCATCAAATGAAAGTAGTGATTGATAATCATTACCCACCGCAATTTTTGCTGCACCCGTCAATGTTGCACAATCGATAATATAATGTGGTTTATCATTATCGGCACAAATTAACCCATCGGCTAACACTAAACGACCTTCAGCATCGGTATTATCAATTTCAACTGTTTTACCATTACGATAACAAATAATATCCCCGAGTTTAAAAGCGCTACCACTCACTAAGTTATCTGCACAACATAGATAAAGTTTAATACGGTGATTTATGCCTCGTGCAATAGCAAGCGCTAATGCACCAGCGACTAGCGCTGCTCCGCCCATATCTGAGCGCATCGACTCCATAAAACTACTTGGTTTTAAACTATAACCACCAGAATCAAATGTGATCCCTTTACCCACTAAACAAGCAGTAATCGGTGTTGTTGGATTTTTACCCGGATTATAATCAAGTTCAAGTAGCGCTGCCGGTCTATCTGAGCCTTTACCAACAGTATAGATCCCCATATAATCATGCTCTTTTAATGCTTCGCCTGAAATAATTTTGTATGTTACGTCTGTCGAATATTGACTGATGAGTTTGGCACTTTGCGTAGCTAATTCAAGTGGGCTCAATGTTTCCGCTTGCTGGTTAACAATATCTCGACACCAATCAATAATGGTCAGACGATGTGTTAATTCTGCTTTATCTTTCCTATCCAGCTTTGCCCAAGTGACTTTATTGTTGTTTTTTGCATTACGATAACCCAACCAAAAATGCCAACAAGCTTCTAAATCCCATCCTTGACCACTAAGTTTAACCGATTTAATACCTTGATTATCGAGTTTACGCCCTGCACGTTGAATTGCCCCTAAACGATGCTCAGTTTTATAATGAATGGTAATTGATTCATCTGAAAAACTCAGTAGTGCATCTTTACCCCATTGCGAGGGTGCAGGTTTTTCAGAAAGTAAAATAGATAACATCGACATAAGCAGAACTCCAATTATTGATAAAAATAAAACAATGGCTTAATTCTAATCAGAAACATGCTAATATAGCAAGCAGGTTAAGAATAAATAAGGATTCGTTATGACATCTGCTGTACCAATAAAAAATGGAATTAATTTTCGTGATTTAGGTGGAATTAAAACACAAGATGGACGTCAAATACGTAAAGGAAAATTATATCGTGCAGGTGAATTTTCACGTATTAGCGAACAAGAAAAAGACTTCTTAGCGAATGAATTAAAATTACACTACATTTTAGACTATCGAGATCCGAACGAAATCAATCGTTATCCCGACAATTTATGGCGTCATGCCAACTATATTAATGTTCCGGCAAATCCATTAAGTGATGAAGTGACAGCCAGTTTAACCTCAGAAATTGAAGATGATATTTTTACCATTAAAAAAACGTCACCCTTTGATTTTATGATCAAACTTTATCAATTATTACCTTTCAATAATCCTGCTTATCAAAAACTTACTGACATTTTATTAAATGGTAATGGGCAACCCTTAGTTCAGCATTGTGCTGTCGGCAAGGATAGAACGGGCATTGGTGTCGCTTTAACACTGTTTGCATTAGGCGTGAGTGAAGACGTTGTCATGCAAGACTATTTACTTACCGAACAATTATTAAAAGATTTTCGTGACACCATTCTTAATCAGAATAAAAACCAATTAACGGCAACCGAACTTGAAAATCAAAAAGTGATTTTTGCTGCTAAAGAAGCATACCTAACCGCCGCAATAACGGCAATTAAACAGCGTTATCAGACTATTGATAATTGGTTAGCTCAGGAATATCAATTAGATAATAACAAAAGAAAGGTACTTCAAGACCTTTATCTAATTTAGACAATATCAATGATATAGATAGTTAATCTATACTTAAATAATAATCACATCAACGATGTTATCGATTGAAATGTGAAGTCATAAAATAGCAATGTGAGGAAATAAAAATGTTAACTGATCAAATGGTCAAAAAGCTTAATGAGCAATTAAATTTAGAGTTTTACTCTTCAAATCTGTACCTACAAATGAGTGCTTGGTGTGATGACCAAAATTTTCCATCTTTCGGAAAGTTTTTAAGAGATCATGCGGGTGAAGAACGCCAACATATGGAGCGTTTATTTGATTATGTTTTAGATTGTGGCTCCTTAGCTTTAATTGGCAAAATTGAAGCCCCTGAATCACAATATCCTTCTTTACTTGAATTATTTAAAGTGGCTTATCAGCACGAACTTAAAATTACCAAAGCAATTAATGCGCTAGTTGATTATGCGTTAACACAGAAAGATTTTTCGACATTTAACTTTTTACAATGGTATGTTTCTGAACAACATGAAGAAGAAAAACTCTTCAAAAGCATTGTCGATAAACTCGAATTGGTCGGTGAAAATAAGCGTGATCTATTCTTTATGGATAAAGATTTTAACAAAACGTTAAGTGAATCAGGTTTATTAACAACTAACGATTAATTAATTCAACATATTAATCTGCTACATTTTTTATGTGGCAGATTAGCGCCTTTAACGTTGTAAGATAAACCTTGTTATTGGCACACTACTATTGACCGCCAAATGGACATCGTCAACCTGCTGATATTGATAATAAAAATGACTTGCAAAAGGAGCATGAATCAATTGGTGATTAAGGTCAATTTTAACAGATTTCATTTGCCAAACACCTTTCGCATACAGCTTTAAAGCAGACTCTTTTAACGTCCATAGTTGCCAAAAAGCCGATAATGTATCGGTTTGCGCTATCATCCATTGATATTCATCATTATCAAAAAAGTTTTCTGCTACTTTTAAATAGTGTTTACGCTGGCGAGCAAGTTCAATATCTAAACCTACTTTACCGTTTAAAGATATCGCGACAGCTACCCTATCTTGGCTATGGCTGATATTAAAATCGGGAAGAGTTTGATCTAAAAAACATGGGCGACTATTTTCACCGATTACGATTGTTGGCAAGGTAGAGCAATGGCAATACTGATTAAGCAAATCTGCTAATATCGAACGACAAATTAAAAACTGTTTTTTACGTTGCCCATTCATCTGATTGGCATCGTTGATAATTTGCTCTGATAACAACGCATAATTAATTGTCGCCGTATTTAAATTGGCAAGTTGGACGATTAGCATAATTGAAAAGCCAGTATTCATAAAAATTATTTTTTACTATTTTAACAGCATGCTATGCTAACTGTTATTAAAATTTCTCAGATAGCTAAGGATACATCATGTCATTACAAACCAAATTAGTGAATGCTGGTCGCAAAAAACGCTATACCCAAGGCGCTGTAAATTCGGTAATTCAGCGTGCTTCTTCATTAGTCTTCGATACTGTCGCTGCAAAAAAAGAAGCAACAGAAAATCGAGCCAAAGGGGCACTATTCTATGGACGCCGAGGCACATTAACCCACTTTTCACTTCAAGATGCCATGATTGAAATTGAAGGCGGAGCCGGATGTTATCTTTATCCATGTGGTGCAGCTGCAATTGCTAATGCCATTTTAGCTTTTGTAAAAACAGGGGATCATATCCTTGTATCCGAAGCCAGCTACGAACCAACTCAAGAATTTTGTAATCATATTTTAAAGGATCTTGGCGTCGAAACCGATTACTTTTCACCTTTAGTTGGTCGCTATATCACTAACCATATTAAACCGAATACCAAAGTCGTATTTTTAGAATCGCCAAGCTCAATTACCATGGAAGTGCATGATGTGCCTGCCATTGTAAAAGCAATTCGCCATGTAAATCCTGATATTATTATTATGATGGATACAACTTGGGCTGCTGGTGTATTATTTAAAGCCTTAGATCATGATATTGATATCTCAATTCAGGCAGGCACAAAATATTTAATTGGTCATTCTGATGCAATGTTAGGTACCGCGGTTGCTAATGAAAGATGCTGGGATAGACTACGAGAACGTTCTTATTTAATGGGACAAATGTGCGATGCCGATACGGCTTATATGGCAGCACGAGGGTTACGCACCTTAGCTATCAGATTAAAACAACATCATGAAAGTGGATTAAAAATAGCAAAATGGTTGGCTAATCACCCGCAAGTTGCAACAGTGAATCACCCAGCATTAGAAAGTTGCAAAGGACATGAATTTTTTAAGCGTGATTTTACGGGAGCAAGTGGACTATTTTCTTTTATACTTCATGATCGCCTAAGTGATGTTCAACTTTCCGATTTTCTGGATAATTTAACCCATTTCTCTATGGCTTATTCATGGGGCGGATTTGAGTCATTAATTTTAGCCAATCAACCGGAAGAACTAGCTAAAATTAGACCTGTTTCGGGTATTAGTTTTACAGGCACACTCATCCGATTACATATCGGTCTTGAAGATCCTGAAGATTTAATTGCGGATCTTGCTGCTGGTTTAGAAAGAATCAATCAGCATAATCATAAAGCAAATGCACTACAAAGCTTAGTATAATCAGGAAAAACATGGATAATCAAAGTCAAGTAATGATTGATCAAACCATCACACAGACCATTTCAACATGTTTAAAAAAACACCGTAAGCTATTGGTAGCTTATAGTGGCGGGGTTGATTCAAGTGTATTGTTACATGCACTAGTCAAATTGAAACAGCAACAAGCTGATTTAGCAGTACGAGCCATTTATATTCATCATGGTTTAAGTCAAAATGCAGATAATTGGGCAAGCCATTGCCAACAACAATGCCAACAATGGGAAATCCCTTTTATTATTGAAAAGGTTAAGCTTGATATCTCGGCAGGCAATATTGAAGAACAAGCTCGAAATGCTCGTTATCAAGCAATTTATCGTCATTTGAAAAGCGATGAAATGCTATGCACAGCACAACATCTTGATGACCAATGCGAAACGTTTTTGTTAGCTTTAAAAAGAGGAAGTGGCCCGTCTGGATTATCAGCCATGCCCGTTGAAAGCCATCAACACCTTCGACCGTTACTCACTATTTCACGTAAACAAATAGAAGCGTATGCTAATTGGCATCAATTAACTTGGATAGAAGATGAAAGTAATCAAGATGACCATTATGATCGCAATTTTCTTAGATTAAATGTTTTGCCAATTATTGATCAACGTTGGCCTCAGTTTTCACAAATGGTTGCCCGAAGTGCATCGCTTTGCCAACAACAAGAAGCTTTAATTAACGAGCTGTTACTTAACGATTTTCATCAAGTATTAACCCAGCAAGGTCAGCTACGCTTGTCGCCATTACGCGATTATTCAGAATATAAACGCAATGCCATTTTACGCATGTGGCTACGACATCAACACGTTATGATGCCTAGCCAAAAACAACTAGCACTTATTTGGCAAACCGTTGTTCAAGCAAAGAACGATGCTAATCCGCAATTCGTTTTACACCATAAGCAAATTCGCCGTTATCAAAATTTACTTTATCTATTGCCACTCTATAAAGATACTGAACAACAAGTCATAAATTGGGATCTGACTTCGCCTTTAGTTTTACCTGATCATATCGGTGAGTTACATGCTCTTTATCAAGATGATTTAACGTGTCGTCTACCGAACAGAGACGAACATGTTACCGTACGCTTTCATGCTCAAGGACAACTTCAAATCGTTAATCGTCAAGGCTCAAGAGCAATCAAAAAACTATGGCAAGAACACCATATTCCACCTTGGATGCGAACACGCATCCCTTTGATATATTATAATGAACAACTTATTTGCGCTGTCGGTGTGTTTGTGACTGAGCAAGGAAAAGGATCACAAATTGATTTTCGTGTCACTTAGGAAATAAGCCACTTGCTCATTATCAATCAGCTATCAAATCATTAAGGGACACCATCCATTGCCCCTTAAGTTAAAGGTTAACAAGCTAATTTTATTTTGCTTCTGCTCTTGGCTTCCAGCGTTTTAGTAATAATGCATTAGTCACCACACTAACACTACTTAAAGCCATAGCAGCGCCAGCAATCATTGGGTTTAAAAAACCAAATGTCGCTAATGGAATACCAATTAAATTATAGAAAAACGCCCAAAATAAGTTTTGTTTGATCTTATTATATGTTCGACGAGAAATATCAATAGCATCAGCGATAAGGTATAAATTACCTCGCATTAAGGTAATACTTGCCGTATGCATTGCCACATCAGTACCTGTTCCCATGGCAATGCCGATATCAGCGGCAGCCAACGCTGGCGCATCATTAATGCCATCCCCTACCATTGCTACTTGATTATTGGTGTTGGTATGGCTCTCTTTTTGCAATTGATAAATATAGTTGGCTTTATCTTGGGGTAACACTTCAGCTATCACTTTATCTAAGTTTAATTGTTGACCCACATAATTTGCCGCTTGTTGATTATCACCAGTTAGCATGACAGTATTAACATGCAATTGATGTAATGCATCAATTGCATTTCTCGCTTCAGGTTTAATCACATCAGCAAAGCCAAATAAAGCAAGTATCACGACACTATCTTCAGCTTGTTGTTTAGCCAAAAATGAAATAGTGTACCCTTTACTGGTTAGCTCATCTATTTTATCATCCATGTTTACAAAATAGGCGTTTAACGATTTCATCCAACGCAAACTTCCTAAATAGTATTCGGTATTATCAATCGTTGCCATGACGCCCGATCCTGTTACTGATGTGATATTTTTCGCATAATCATACTGTTTAGCTTTAGATAACATAGCTTTTGCTAATGGATGTTCACTACCTGCTTGCATCGATGCAGCAAGTGACAAAATCTGATCGGGTGTTTCAGTTCCAACGACATCGATTTCCACCAAGTCAGGTTTACCTTCTGTTAAGGTGCCTGTTTTATCAAATGCGACAGTGTTAACATTATGCAATGTTTCTAAAGCTTCAGCATCTTTAATCAAAATACCTTGACGTGCAGCCACACCCGTGCCAACCATAATCGCTGTGGGTGTTGCCAATCCTAAAGCACATGGGCAAGCAATCACCAATACAGCAACGGCATGAAGTAATGCTTGTTGCCAATCATGATAAATAATTCCCCAAGCCAATAAGGTAATCAAAGCAATGATCAAAATGACTGGGACAAAAATTGCGCTGATACGATCGACAATTCGCTGAATAGGTGCTTTTTTAGCCTGTGCAGATTCGACCATTTCAATAATTTTAGACAGTTTTGAATCAGATTGGATAGTGGTAGTTTTGACGATTATCAGTCCTTCACCATTAATGGTACCACCCGTGACCACATCATTAACAGTTTTATTAACTGGAAAACTTTCTCCGGTTAACATCGATTCATCACTACTGGATGTGCCTTCCATAATAATACCGTCAACTGGAATACGTTCACCGGGTTTAATCACGACAATATCGTTCACTTTAACTTGGCTAATCGGTAAACTAATTTCGTGATCCCCTTGTCTGACTAAAGCGACTTCAGGTCTTAATGCTGAAAGTGCTTCGATCGCTTGTGTGGTTTGATGTTTCGCTCTTGACTCTAACCATTTACCCACTAAGATTAAAGTTATAATTACAACAGATGATTCGAAATAGAGATGATCATAATGCCCTGTAATTAATTGATATAACGATAAACCATAAGCTGCACTGGTACCTATAGCCACTAATAAATCCATATTACCAGTGAAAGCTTTTAAAGCACTAAAACCACTTCGGTAAAATTTAGCACCAAGACCGAATTGAACAATCGAAGCCAGAATAAATTGTAACCATGCAGGCATCATTAAATGGAAACCAAATGGCTCTAATAACATTGGTAAAACAAAAGGAATAGCGAATAAAATGGACACCACAATCGGCCAAAGTGATGCTTGTTTTTCAGTATCTTTTGCATGCGTTTGCTGATCCGTCATTTTCACCGCATGATAACCTGCTTTGTCTACCGCTGACATCAGTGTTGCTAAATTAACATTTGAATTTGCTTTAACGGTTGCTTTTTCAGTCGCTAGATTCACGCTAACATCAATTACTCCATCAACCTTTTTAATCGCCTTTTCAACACGACTAACGCATGATGCGCAGCTCATATCTTCAACATAAAAATTATATTCAACTGTTTTCATTTGACGCATCCTTTGGTGAGAGGGTTGTTAAGATTAAAAAACGTTCTCAACAAATTTTTTTGATTACTTAACAAATATTTTAATACTAATTATTCGAATAACAAGAATGCACTTTTTTGATATATACTATCCAAAAAGATACTATTGAGGCATTAAGTGAAAAATCATTTAGTTAAAACCTATAACAACGAGCAAAGCTTGGAATCTGTTATTCACTGTCCGGTTGAAACAACAATCAATATGATTGGAGGTAAATATAAATCATTAATTTTATGGAAACTGATGACAAACAAAACATTAAGATTTTCTCAGTTACGAAAAGAAATTCCTTGCGCCACACCAAAAATGTTAACTCAGCAGTTACGTGAACTCGAATCCAATCAATTAATCAACCGAAAAGTGTTTCCTGTCGTCCCACCAAAAGTAGAATATTCCTTAACAGATTTTGGCAAAAGTATTAAACCTGTATTAGAAGCAATGTATCAATGGGGAAGCCATTGTTTAAATCGCCAAGGACTAAATATCAATTGTACAATGGCAGCAATAGCTGACCAACCTAAACAATAATCACTTTAATACAAGATGCTTTGCATCAATTACTTTTTCTTAGTGATCAAAAAGACAAGCAATAAATAAGAGGAAACAGCGTTATTACAACGCTGTTCATAATAGAAATTAATTACGTAATTTTTCTGGCCAATCGTTTTGAGTAGACACTAATAAATCTTTCACAACTCGTGGATTACCAGCCACAACATTACCAGATACCATATAATTATTACCACCGGCAAAATCGGTAATGACACCACCAGCTTCACGTAAGATGAGTTCACCTGCCGCAATATCCCAAGGTTTTAAACCGATTTCGAAAAATCCATCTAAACGACCTGCTGCCACATAAGCCAAATCTAATGCTGCTGAACCAGTGCGACGAAAATCACCGCATTTAGTAAATAATTTTTGTAAAACTGCAAAATAGCTATCGCTATATTGTTTCGCTTTAAATGGAAATGCGGTTGCCAGTATACTTCCATTTAAATCTTTAGCATTACTGACACGAATACGATAGCCATTTAGCTGAGCACCCTTACCACGTGCAGCAGTATACAATTCATTGCTCATTGGATTATAAACCACTGCCACTTCGGTTTTACCTTTAACTCGAGCAGCGATAGACACAGCAAAATGTGGGATATTCTTAATAAAATTTGTGGTACCATCAATTGGGTCGATTATCCACTGCGTATCGGCATCGCTACCTTTAGCAAGACCACTTTCTTCAGCGATAATAGTGTGATCTGGATACGCTTTTTTAATTGTTTCAATAATTAAAGCTTCAGCAGCACGATCTGCGTTGGTTGCAAAATCGTTAGCACCTTTAGTATCAATTTCGATTGAACTAGGATTTTCATAAGCCTTAATGGCAACATTACCTGCTTTGCGAGCAGCACGAATAGCAATATTAAGCATCGGATGCATAATTTTCTTCCAATTGATGATGTTAAAGAACGGAGTAAATCGGTATGGAATTACCATACTCAATATAACGGCTAGTATAAAGCTTTTACCTATTCTTTGCCAGTCTAAGTTGGTATTGAAGGCTAAAACATTTAAATTTAGATTAATTTCTGCTTATAGAGAAACAATGTTGTATAGTTTATAGAGTTAATAATAAATTTAGTTTACAGATAGTAGTTATTGATAGCTTCATTTAAATCAATCACACTTAAAATTATCTCACTCTAATTTACAAAGAATTAACATATAAAATCTAATAATTATTCCAAACCTCTTTTTTTGATTATTAAGCATAAAATAATTGTAGACAAATCAATCTTCTTTACAGTAACATAGCTCAATGTCAATGGAATGTGATTATTGTTAAAATAATATAAGTATTGTTATGGATTCGTTATTAAAGGTTTATTTACCCGTCTCAGTTTTACTCTGCTCTGTCTCACCGTTTCTGTTTGCTACTGAACCGCCTGAAGGGTTAAAGATCCTCAGTGATAATCAGCTTATTCGTCAGCAAGAGCATGATAAAGCCTTGCAGGAAACATTAACGCCTGCCTCGCCAGATATTCGCTTATTACCACCGATTGATAGCTTAGGGGAAATGCAATTCCCTCAGGAGCCTTTATGCTTCAATATTCAAAAAGTTAATTTGGTTGAACGTGATAAGTTAGCTTGGTTTGTTCCCTTAAAAAAATTAGCACAGCAAGCCGAGCAGCGCTGTTTAGGGGCGGAAGGGATTAACCTGTTAATGAGTGCGATTCAAGATCGCTTAATCAGTTATGGTTATATCACAACCCGGGTGGTTGCTCCAGAACAAGACCTAAACGAGGGTGAACTGAAATTATTATTAGTCGAAGGGAAAATTCGTGACGTGCATTATGCCCCTGAGAGTGATAAATATGCACAGTTATACACCGCTATGCCCGCACATGCCGGACAATCGCTGAATTTACGTGATATTGAGCAGGGACTTGAAAATCTGCAACGTTTGCCAACCGTCAGCGCACAGATGGAGTTGGTGCCGGGCGATAAACCGGGTGAAAGTGATATTGTTATCAGCCGAAAACAGTCTAAGATGTGGCGTTTAGGCTTATCAGTCGATGATTCAGGGACCAAAAGCACCGGGCGAGACCAGGGTGGCGTGACTTTATATTTAGATAATTTATTATCGTTAAGTGATGCTTTTTATGTCACCGGTGGTCGGGATTTAAGTGGCAAAAGTAAATATGGCTCACGGAATTTTCTGTTTTCTTACTCCGTCCCGTTTGGCTACTGGTTATTCAGTGCCTCGTTATCGGGGAATAAATACCATCAAACCGTCGCCGGACAACTCGTTGATTACAAATACAGTGGTCGCAGCCGTAATGCCAATTTCCAGTTAAGTCGGGTCATTCATCGAAATGAATCGCAAAAAACCACCCTTAATTATGGCATCACATTAAAGCAATCGCATAACTATATTGATGATAATGAAATTGAAATCCAGCGCCGAAAAACGACTTACTGGCAGCTGGGACTGCAACATCGTCATTATGTCAATGATATGGTTTTTGATGCCGGCGTCTCTTTCCAAAAAGGGGTACGATGGTTTAATGCCCAAAAGGCACCGGAAGAGTATGACCGGGAGGCCAATATCACTCCATTAGCGGAAATTATTTCCGTTAATTTCTCCTCCAACATTCCTTTTACACTGGGCTCACAACAGTTCCGGTATCGTCTGGATTATCAGGGACAATATACGCGCAAAGGGAATTTAACTTCACCTGACCAATTTTCGATTGGCGGACGCTGGAGTGTACGTGGCTTTGATGGCGAGTTGACGTTAAAAGCTGACCGCGGTTGGTATGTCCGTAATGAGTTGTCATGGCAGGCACCGTTAAATCATGAGCCGTATTTAGGGTTTGATACCGGTGAAGTATCCGGGGCAAAAAGTGAATATCTGTTAGGTCGGCATTTAACCGGCAGTGTGGTGGGGGTACGTGGCAGTAACTTTGGCATGTACTATGACCTGTTTGCCGGCATGCCTGTTCGTAAGCCAAAAGGATTTAAAACTAATCCAATGACATTAGGCTTTTCACTTAACTGGAGTTTTTAATCTTATTGCCTGACGTTGCAAATTTAGAGGATTAGTCCCGGACAACGTCAGCCAATAACTCACTCAAGAAAACATTAGCAAAACAACAATAGATTAACAGAAAAACAATAACATCATAAAACAATAATAAACAAAACAATTACAGTATAAGGTTATATAAGGGTATTAGCATGAATAAGGATTTATATCGGGTTATCTTTAATAAAAAACGTGGCATGCAGATGGTGGTGGCTGACATAGCAAAAACCCCTACCGGTCACGAAAAATCAACATCAGGTTTAGGTCAGACTTTATCTAAATCCGTGTTGGCAACATTAAAACCGGTTACCTTGTTGATGTCGATATCATTCGGGTTTGTCACCCTCTCTTTACCGGCTCATGGCAGTCAAATTATTGCCGACCCGCAGGCAAAGAAAACGCAGCAGGCGCAGGTTATTCAGGCAGCGAATGGGGTCACGCAGGTCAATATTCAGACGCCAAACAAAAAAGGGCTTTCTCATAATAAATACAAGCAGTTTGATGTTTCACAGCGTGGGGTGATTTTAAATAACAGCGGCAAAATCACTCAAACTCAGATTGGCGGTTATGTACAAGGTAATGAGTACTTAAAAACAGGCTCAGCAAAAATCATCTTAAACGAAGTCAACTCCCGTAACCCGAGCCAGTTAAATGGGGTCATTGAGGTTGCCGGTCAAAAAGCGCAGGTCATCATCGCCAATCCGTCCGGGATTAGCTGTCACGGATGTGGTTTTATTAACGCAGACCGAAGCACGCTCACCACAGGTAAACCGATAATAGACAACGGAGAGTTAACCGGTTATCAGGTTGAGCAGGGGCATATTTCGGTAGCCGGTAAAGGGCTCGACAGCACCGGACAAAGTTACACGGATTTAATTGCCCGTTCAGTGTCAATAAATTCGGCGGTATGGGCCAATGATTTAAATGTGGTGACCGGTCGTAATAAAGTCAGCCGCAATGCACAGACTATCACGCCGTTAGCGGAGGATAACAGTCCAAAACCGGAAGTGGCACTGGATGTGTCAGCACTGGGCGGGATGTATGCCGGTAAAATCCAGATGGTGGGCACCGAGAAAGGGGTTGGGGTTCGTAATGCCGGTGAATTAGGGAGCAGTAAAGGTCATTTTAGCCTGACAACGGAAGGTAAAATCGTCAATACCGGTACATGGGTCAGTCAGGGCAATATGACGGTTAAGGCAAAAGGCCGCATTACTAACGCCGGGTCAATCGGCAGTCAAGCCGGTCTTCAGGTCAGTACCACCGGTCAGGTAAGCAATAGCGGTAAGATACTGAGCAAGGAAAACTTAACGCTCAAAGCGACGGATAACATCCGTAATGCCGGGGTGATTAACAGTCAGACCAACTTACAGATTAACACCGGTGGAGACCTGAATAACTCAGGCAATATTCAGGCGCATGGTGATATCGCACTTGGCAGTGATAAAACGTTTAAACAGGAAGGTCGCATACTGGCCAAAAAGAATATTGTTGTGACGGCTAATGACATTGTCCAAACCGAATCCGGGTTAATGGCCAGTGGCGTAACCGCTGACGGTGAAGTGCCACAGGGTGGCGATTTAACCTTAAGGGCTGGGCAGCACATGCATTTACACGGTGCGGTGCAGGCGACGAAAAACGCGATTATCAGCGCGAAAGCCATTGACGGACAGGGGCTTAAGCTAAGCAGTGATACCTTAACATTAAATGCCCGTGCGGGTGCTGTCAATCTTGATAATGCCGGTGTGTATGTTGACGGTCAGGCAACGATACATGGCATTGACGGCGTGTCGGCAAAACACGCCACACTCAGTGCCGATGCGCTGACTCTCCACGGGTCAACGATAGATAACCGGGAAGGAACCTTATTTGGTAAAACCGCACTTAATCTCACCACGCAACATCTTGATAATCAGCAAGGGAAGGTATTAAGTCAGGGGCAGTTAACAATAGCCGGGTTTGCTCAGGCGTATCTGAATACGCTGAATAATCAGGACGGAACAATATCGTCGCTTTCGACGTTAAAAATAGGCAGCCACACATTAGCCGGTAATCGCAACGGTCGTATAGAAAGCGGTCAGGATATGTTCCTGACGGTGGTATCTGACTGGATTAATCAACAAACCATTCTGGCCAATGGTCAGCTAACCCTTACTGCCAGTGGCCGCATTGACAATCAGTCACAAATTAAATCCGGGGGGCAATTAACCCTGACCGCCCGTGAACTTAATAATCAGCAGGATGGCGATATTGCCGGGGGCAGTACCCGGATTTCAACTACCCAATTAACTAATTATGGTGTGATTGATGGCGGGCTGACTGATATTCAGACCGATACGCTCAATAATCTCGACAGCGGTCGTATTTATGGGGATGCGGTGGTGATTAATACCGGCAAGCTGACTAACCTGAAGTCCGCTGCCAGCTCGGTGGCGCCGGTGATTGGTGCCCGTGACCGGTTACTTATCGGTGCCCGGGAGCTGCTGAATAAAGACCATGCATTATTATTAAGTCAGGGTGAGATGTTTATTGGCGGACAAGCCAGCACACAAGGGGTGACCGGTCGCAGTCAGCAGGTCAGTAACCACAGTGCCACAATAGAGGCCGGTGGCTCCCTCTATTTAGCGGCGGATAAGTTAGATAACCGGGACTTATATGTCAAAATCAGCAGCCCGGTTGAGGTTGACCGCAAAAGTTATCATGAATATGAATGGTGCTCAGGTGATAAAAATAGAGTCAGTTGTATTGGTGGAAATCAAAAACGTTACCGCATCAGTGACAATCGTGAAGGTAAATTTCGCTATATTATTGATGAAAATGGCAAAAAGACCGATGAAGGCTATCTTAAATATGAAAAAAATAATCGGGTTAGATTTTATGTCAAGGGGCTGGGGCACAGTAAACATTTTATAGAGTATTTCTATGACCGGGTTATTTACGAAAGCCAGCTGCTCAATCAGGACCCAGCCAAAATACAGGCCGGTAAAAATCTGATCATTCAGGGCGATGTGGTGACCAATCAGGACAGCCAACTGCTTTCAGGTCAGACCATGCAAATTAATGCAAGGCAGTTTGATAATCTGGAAACCAAAGGTGAACGCTGGATTAAAGAGGTCGATTCAAAAGGTCATGAAAATCGCGGAAGGATTTCTCACTATAAAAATAAAGATAGTAGTGACTGGAAAATTAAACAGAAATACAGCGCTTATCAAGGGGTTAATACCACTGAAGCGATGTCACTGGGCACGTTAACGGTGGCGGAAAACACCCAGCTTTCCCCGGTATCAACCGTTGCTGATAAACAGGGGGTAACGGTATTACCACCGGAATTTGTTCAGTACCCAACGGTGGTGCCGATTAAATTGCCGGATAATACCATTTTTCAAATCAGACCGGAAAAAGAGAGTTTATATTTAATTGAAACTGACCCTCGCTTTACTAACCGTAAAAAATGGATAAGTAGCTTAGATTTTATTGATTCTGACAGTTTACAAAAACGGTTAGGTGATGGTTACTATGAACAGAAATTGATTCAGGACCAGCTGATTGCACTGACCGGTAAAAGTTACCTGTCCGGTTATAATAACAGTGATGACCAGTACCGGGATTTACTCTTAGCCGGTCAGTTATATAGCAAACAATATCAGCTGCAACCGGGGGTTACCTTAAGCGAAGAGCAGATGGCGGCATTAACCACGGATATGGTGTGGATGGTCAATCAGGCTATCACGTTACCGGATGGTCGGGTGGAAGTGGTCAGCGTGCCTAAATTATATCTGGTGGGCAAGCATACCGGCGTTAACCTGCAAGGGAATGTTGTGCATGCTGGTCAGGTGAATATTCAGACACAAGAGGATATCAATAATCAGGGTGTGATTAGCGGGGATAAGATAGCGGCGAGTGGTCATAATATCATTAACCGGGGAACGATTGCCGGCGACAGTGTCTGGTTAGAGGCCAAACAGGATATTATTAACCAAAGTGGTTTACTGCAGGCAAAAACTGAGCTTGATGCCTATGCCGGTCGGGACATTATTTTAACAACGGAACAACATCAGTCCGGCAAAGAGCGCTGGTTAGATAACACGGCAACCGTGTATGTATCTGACAAAGAAGGGACATTACGGTTAACCGGTCAGCGCAATATTAACATTAATGCGGCGGATATTATCAGTAACGGTAAGGAGACTACGCTAATTGCGGGGAACGATATATCTCTGGGTACCCAAACCATCAGTCATGCCACCGATTACACGCTAAACAGCAAAAACTATGACCGCCGCGAGTGGACGCAGGAGGTGGGCTCATCTATCAGTACGGCCGGTAATTTAACCCTGAAAGCCGGGCATGATGTGAAGGTAAAAGCCGGCGATATCTACAGTGAAGGCAATATCCGCGTGCAGGCTGGAAATGATATTGATATCACCACTGGACAGGCGACGTATGATCAGGAAGCACGCGCCAAATCGAGCTCGAAATCAACCTTTTCGAAAAGCAAATATTCACACTATGGTGAAGAGCATAATAAAACGGCCATTGGTAGCAGTCTGAGCGGTGAGAGTGTGACACTCAATGCCGGTCATGATTTAACGGTGAGCGGTAGTCAGGTTATGGCAAGTAAAGATGTTCGCATCAATGCCGGCAACAATGTGACCATTGATGCAGCAGAAGAGACCTATTACCGATACGAAAAAGTGAAAAATAAAAAATCAGGGGTAACGACCAGCGCCAAAGGCGTCAATATAGGCTCACAATCAAGTAAGTCGACCTCGATGTCCAACGAAGTCAATCACTCTTCAGCGACCAGTCTGGTCGGCACATCTGGCGGGAACGTGGTGATTTCAGCCGGAAAACAAGTGACAATAAGTAGTAGTGATATTATTGCCGGCCGGGCTGAGGGCGATGATAAACGTGCTACCGGTCATATTGATATCAGTGGTGAAAATATTGCCATTATTCCGGGTCAGGATACCGTTGATAAGAAAAAGACATCCCAGACCAAATCATCCGGTATTGGGATATCAATGAGTAATCCGATACTCGATAGTGTGCGTAATACTCACGATATCTTTAAATCGCATGGCAGTAAAGTCGATAAAGGTAAGCAATTCTTTTTAAGTGAACAAGCCGCATTAGGTATGGATATTGCCACACCAACGCAGCTACCTATATCCTTTAACCGTTCTTCAAGCAAAAGTGAATCAAGTTTACACGGGGAATACCAACATGGCAGCTCCCTGACTGCGGCAGGTAACATTCAGTTACACGCCAACAAAAGTCAGGAGCGAGATGCACAAGGTCGATACACACAAGGTGATGTTATTGTTCAGGGTAGTCAGTTAACCGCCAACGAATCCATCATTATTGATGCTAATCGGGATGTGGTAATTGAGACTTCGGCAGACCGGCAAATTGAGAAGAGTAAAAGTAAAGAGAAGAGCTCGAGTATCACCACCGGTGCAACCACGGCTGGGTCAACCGTGCGATTTATTCATGGCAGTCCAAATCATGGTACCAAGGTTATACCGTATGGCAGTGAAAGTTCAAGCAGCCGAAGTTATTCCGATATTGTTGCACAAAATTCATCGACATTAACGGCAAAAGATATTCATATCAACAGTCAGGAAGGCAGTATCAATGTCACGGGTAGTGGCTTAATTGCGCAGGATGATATTAATCTTCAGGCGGCTAAAGGTCATGTGATAGTCAGTGCAGGAACAAACGAAATCCATAAGGAAAATAAAGGGAATCATAAAGTAGTCGGTGAGCTGGGAGGCGATGGCTACAGTGGAACGGTCGGCTGGCAGGAATCGCGTTATAAAAATACCGAGGACAGAAGTCAACAAAATAATGTCCGCAGTGAAATTAGCAGTGCAAAAGGCAATATTAATATACATGCCGGTGAAGATATCAAACTATCCGGGACAGATATTACGGCGGGTAAATCGGTTGACTTAACCGGTAAAAACGTCGTGTTAGACACCAGTGAAGATAATACCCACCGAAAAGCAGAAAGCAGTAACCGACAATATGGTGTGACGGTATCGAGCTCCGGTTATGCAGTTGCTGCGGCACAGGCAATAGAAAAAGCGGCTAAATCTTACGAGAACAAAGACGATAAACGTTTATCGGCAATTTATGCAGCACAAGCCGGCGTGAACATGGCGCAGGCACAAGTCAATATGTCTCAAAATGACCTGCAACCGAATGTCGATGGCGGTCAAGGTGGCACTGGAACCAGCCCGTCATTAATTAAAGTGACGGTCAGTGCGACAGCGGATAATTCGAAACAAAAAAGTGAGTACAAAAATAAGATTCAGGCAGGCACAGTGATTCATGCCGGTGAAAATGTCAATATCAATGCCAAGGAGAACATTGAGGGCAAAGGTGTCGATATCACTGGTAAAAATATCAACCTTACTGCGGGCAATGATATCAAACTGTCATCTGCACACAGCACTGAAAAAGTGAAAAATACGGATTCAAGTAGTCATTATGGTGTGGGTGTTGGTTTTGGACTCATCGGCGGTCAAAACGGCTTTTCGTTAGAGCTGGGCGCGAGTCAGTCAAAAGGCAAAGAGAATGGTTCAAATGATATCAATCATAACAGTACTATCACTGCGAGCAACAAACTTAATATCCAAAGTGGTCGGGATGTCATTTTACAGGGTGCAGAGCTAGCGGGTAACAAAGTCACTGCCAATGTGGGTCGGGACTTAACGATAAGCAGTCAGCAGGATAAAGAAAAATTCGATGCCAAACATACAACGGTCAGCGCCAGCGCCAGTATTTGTGTGCCACCTTTCTGCTTTGGCTCCAGTCAGGCAAGTGTCAGTGCAAGTCAGAACAAGATGAAAAGTGACTACCAGTCCGTTAATGCGCAGTCAGGAATTATTGCCGGCAGTGGCGGGTATGATATTACGGTTGGTAACCACACTCAGCTCGATGGTGCGGTGATAGCATCCGATGCGGATAAATCAAAAAATCGCTTAGACACGGGCACCATTGGTTTTACCGATATCAAAAACAAAGCAGAATATGAGGTCAGTAGCGTTTCCGGCTCGGTGGGAATGAGCCAGGGTGGCGGTGGATGGTCACCAAATGGGGGAATGCCACAAATTTATCACCACGGCGATAAATCCTCAAGTATTACCCACTCGGCGATAAGTGACGGTGAATTAATCATTCGTGATAAAGAAAATCAGGTTCAAAATATCAATGATTTAAGTCACGATACTGAACATGCGAATAACACGCTTAAACCTATTTTTGATAAACAAAAAGAGTTGGACCGACAACAAATTGTAAACAGTTTAAAAGAGTTAGGTAGTCAGGTTAAAGAGTTAGAGCAAAGCATTCATAAAGATGCGGGTAAAACGTCTTCTGACGGCAAAATGGGCAATGATTTTAGTAAAGGTGTCGACTCAGCGGTCTCAATAATTACCGGCATTATCACCGGTGATATCACGGGCGGACTGGCTGGCGCAAGTGCACCTTGGGTCGCGGAGCAAATCAAAAAGCATACCGGTCATAAGGAAGAAAACGGAAACTGGAAGACCGATGATGTCGCCGGTAATCTTATTGCCCATGCGATTTTGGGTGCCGTGGTAGCTGAACTACAAGGTAACTCAGGACTAGCCGGCGGTGCCGGTGCTGTAACCGGAGAACTTGCTGCGGATATCATTCGCGAGCAGCTCTATGGTAAAAAGGCTAAAGACTTAACCGAAGCTGAAAAAGAAAATATCAGTGCCTTAGCCCAACTTGCCACCGGACTGGCTGTAGCCAGTGTAGGCGGTGATGTAGGCGATGTCAGCACGGGTATAGCAGCAGGCAAGAATGCGGTTGAGAATAATTATTTGTGTGTTGAAGCCTCCTGCAAATTACGCCCAGGTGAGATGACAATGACTGGTGGCGGCGGTGCAATTGTTGGTGGGGTACTGGTAGGAAGTGTAATTTTAGCAGAAGAAACTGGTGCATTAGATGGAGCTAAAAATTCATTTAATGAATGGTTGACGACGGGAAGAGATGGTGTTCTTATAAAATCTGATGATGATTTATCAAATGATGAACCCGCAATTAATAATCCAGTTACTGGTTCAGGAAGTATTGCAATAGGTGGCGCACCAGGATTACCACCAGATGATGAAGATAATAATAGCAATAAAAATAATGAAAAATATCAAAATGAAAAGCAACAAAAACGATTTGATGAGTTAAAAGACATTTATAATAAAGATAATCCTAAAACTGATTTAAAGATTGATGGACAATTAATTAGACAAAATGGCGGAAATCGTTACTCGACAAGAATATATGATAGCCAAAATTTGTCAGATAGACAAATATATAATTATGCAGAGGAATTAGCTGGACAACCTTTGACAAAGGTTAAAGATGGTATTTATACCGCACGTCTTCAAGATGGAACTAATATTACATTAAGAAATGTATCCAATTCAAATACGGGCGCTCGTTGGACTATTGATATTAAAAATAACCCAACGTTATTAAGATTATATAATGGACTTAATAAAGCTGAAATAAAATTTAAGTGAGAAAATTATAAATATGATTAAAGAAGCTGAGTATAACTATGTGGTTGATTGTGCAGAACAACAATCATTAAATGGGTTATGGGCGTATATTGCACCAAATATGTTGCCGTCCTTAAAAGTTACTGGAAACGAGATTCCATTCCAAAAAAGAAAAGCGTTATTTTTTTATTTTGTTCATAGATTACTAAAAGAAGGGCGTCTTAAGTTAGCAAAAAATGGACATCTTCTATCGGGTTCAATAGACGATCAAATAAAATTATTTTATGACGCTTTTCCAAAAACGGCGGATGGAATGTTTGATAAACAAAAATTAATGGATGATTATTGGTTTTTTGATGATTCTTGTCCGGCAGAAGCCGTCTGGGTTTTGGATGATGGTTCTTTAGAATGGACTTAGGTAGTGAGTTCACAATAAACTACCTTTTTATTAGGTAATCTACTTGTCAAGTTGGACAATTAATTTGCCCTTTTAACGGTAATAATTATCACTTGTCCGGTTTTAAATCCCATCGCCTCCAGCCAATTATCTTTTAAGTGTCTGGGTGTTTGTTGTAGTTGGTGCGAGCCTGTGTGGATTCGAGTTTGTGGCGGACGTTGATGTAGCCAAAGGTGTAATGACGTTGCAAAGCTTCTCGCAGAGTTTTACCATAGAATGTTGGTTAATCATGATAACTATCTCTTAAGGAAATCATTATGATTATTGATTTTAAACTTAGAAAAACTAAAAATATTAGAAGTGATAATGATGTTTTAAATTTTGATTATGTAAAAAAATTATCTAAAGATTTTCCTGCTATGAGTTTAGAAAAAAAATATCAAGATCGCGAACATGGTTATACTGATATTTTGTTAAAATTAATTGATGCATGTCATTTAGATATGAAAAATTATTATCTTGGATATTATAGTGAATTTGTACCATTACAGGACAATAGCAAAATATTAAAATATAAAGGTTATTGGTTTCTCAAAGATTCACAAAATGAAAAATACGCAAATTTATGGGGGAAATGTTATTCATTTTTGACTCATAAAAAAGAGTTCTTATTAGAAAAACAGGACAAATTGAAAATGAGTGGCATTGTTTTTTTAAATCTAGAAAATACTAATGAAATAGAAGAACTAATAAAAAGTGTTTCATATAATGTTGACAGAGGTTTCTTTTTTATAATACAAAAAAATTTTTTAGACGAATTTGAAGAAATTATTAAAAAATATGATTACTCTGATTACATTGACTTTGTTCTAAACAAACATGGATGTGTATTTATATTATTAGGAGATGAAGATAATAAATCTTCGGAAATAGTGGTTATTTCAAATGAAATAATAATCAATCGAATAATTCATAATATTGAAAATTTTTAAAAACAAGTTAGCTTAAAATAGACCTCAATAAATAATTTAATTTTAGATTGGTTGTATTAATCTATTAAAAGGGATAAGTTATTTTTTAACAACTTTGATATTTTATATAAAACACTATTTTTTGTTCAAGTTTACAATAAAAGTTATACTACTAACTTGCCCTGCTTGATTTTAATGATAATAGGCAACAAACATAAAAGTTGAATTGCTCTAACTACCTTTAATAATCACTTGTGTTCTAGAGTTAGGTTTGTGCCTCGATGCATGTAACCCACGGTATAAAATCGCTCATTGTGTTGTGGTGCCAGTGCTTTGTCTGTGGTTGATTTTAGCGTAGTATATCTCTTAGCCATAGTTAACTCCGTGTAAGTCAGTTGTGGTTAGCAAGTTTGCGGTGCATCAATTCCTTTAATCTGTGCTGATTAATGTTACTGTTTGTTTTATTATCTATTCATCCTTCTTTTTAGCCAGTCTTGCTAAGTCCCTGTGCTTCGTCTTGTACATGATAATCATTCTATCCTCGATAGTGACAGGGATTATAGCCTGTAACCAGTGAAATCGCATTGGATATCATCAACAAGCTGTTCTACAAAATAATTGATAGTTTTTTTATCAATAGATTTTGATGATGACGGTTTTATGGATCCTTATAATGTGATGACTATTTCTTATTTTGATCATTTATTTAAATGAAGATAACTATTCTAAGGCATAATTAATGAGTTATTCTGATGTTAAAGGTAATATTGAAAAAGAGAGGTTATTCAAAAACATTGAGGAGAAATTTATATGAATCATTATATTATTTATCAGACAAACAAGAGCTTATATATATCGATGGTAATTTACTTCAATTAAATTTTGATAAATATAATTTGGCTGTAAGAAATGCAATGAAAGAAAAACCATTATGTCAATTTTTGTATCCTTCATTACTGATGTTTTCTGTTGCTGGTTATGATTTTACACATCAGTTTTTCTTTTTAAAAGATAACAATCAATTAGTATCACTTGAAAAAAACAATAAAAAAATTAGTAGATAGTGTAGAGCTTTATATTATCTAGTAAAGAAGCGTGACGTTCAAATAACAATTTAGCTCAGTTCTGTGACATAGATCGGAAGAATTAAACTAATTATATTCTTATCGATGCGATCGACTTTACAAATTCAACAATTAATTTGCCTTTTTTGCGGTAATGGTGACAGGTAGCCTGATTGAATTCAATTTTTCATTTAGAAAATCGCTTTCTATTCGCATTAGAACATAATTTATTGCATAATACACGCGTATCAAATACAAAACAGGAGTTAGGAATTATTATGGAACTTCTTTGTCCAGCAGGTTCATTGCCATCACTAAAAATAGCCATCGATAATGGTGCTGATGCCGTTTATATTGGTTTAAAAGATGATACTAATGCGCGTCATTTTGCTGGTTTAAATTTCAATGAAAAGCGATTAATTGAAGCCGCTGATTATGTACATAAACGTGGTAAAAAATTGCATATTGCGATAAATACTTTTGCACATCCTGAAAATTTTCAGCGTTGGCAACATGCAGTTGATACCGCTGCTAACATTGGTGCTGATGCGTTAATTATTGCTGATCTTGCTATGCTTGATTATGCTGCCGAAAAGTACCCTAATCTTGAACGCCATGTTTCCGTTCAAGCCTCTTCAACCAATGAAGAGTCAATTAAGTTTTATTATAATAATTTTCAGGTTCATCGTATTGTATTGCCTCGTGTTCTGTCGATGCATCAAGTTAAACAGTTATCAAAAGTTTCTCCCGTCCCTTTAGAAGTTTTTGCCTTTGGTAGTTTATGTATAATGGCTGAAGGACGTTGCTATTTATCGTCTTATTTAACAGGTGAATCACCTAATACGGTTGGGGCATGTTCTCCAGCTAAATTTGTGCGATGGGAAGAGACCGACAAAGGTCTTGAATCTCGTTTGAATAACGTATTGATTGATTGTCATAAAAAAGGTGAAAATGCCGGTTATCCAACCCTATGCAAAGGACGTTATTTTGTTGGAGAACAGCTTTATCATCCAATTGAAGAACCAACCAGTTTAAATACCATTGAGCTATTACCCGAGTTATTTGCTGCCAATATTGCATCAGTCAAAATTGAAGGACGTCAACGCAGTCCAGCTTATGTTGAGCAAGTAACCAAAGTATGGCGACAAGCAATTGACCGTTATAAAGCAAACCCACAATCATTTCAAGCTGAACAACATTGGATGGATACATTAGGCTCTGTGTCGGAAGGAACACAAACGACATTGGGTGCTTATCACCGTAAATGGCAATAATGAGTATTTTAGACTTTAAATTCATATTATTGGAAAAGACACTTATTAAAAATAAAGTGGCATTACTTTAATTTATATTATTGAATTTATTTAATAAAATATCATTTTAAATGATTTGATAAATGATCTAACATAAATCAATATAGTGAGCAAAACTATGAAATATGCATTAGGCCCAGTGCTTTACTATTGGCCTAAAACCGAAACAGAAGCTTTTTATCATGCGGCAAAAGAAAGTGAAGCCGATATTATTTATATGGGCGAAACAGTTTGTACTAAACGCCGTGAAATGAAAGTCCCTAACTGGCTTGAATTAGCTAAAGAAGTCGCTAAATCAGGTAAACAAGTGGTGCTTTCAACGTTGGCTTTGCTTGAAGCTCCATCTGAATTAAATGAATTAAGATTACTCGTTAATAATGGCGATTTTTTAATTGAAGCCAATGATTTAGCTGCAATTAATATCGCTCAAGAAAATAAATTACCTTTTGTTGCCGGCCCTGCAATTAATTGCTATAACGCATACACGTTAAAATTATTACAAAAACAAGGTATGGTACGTTGGTGTATGCCCGTTGAACTTTCTCGGGATTGGTTAGCAAATGTACTAAATCAATTTGATAGTCTCAATATCGAGCGAAATTTTGACGTTGAAGTTTTCAGTTACGGTTACCTGCCGTTAGCCTATTCAGCTCGTTGTTTTACGGCACGTTCAGAAGATAAACCCAAAGATAAATGCGAAACATGTTGTATCAAATACCCTGTTGGGCGTGAAGTGTTTTCACAAGAACAACAAAAAGTGTTTGTTCTAAATGGGATCCAAACACAAAGCGGTTATTGCTATAATTTAGGTAATCAACTCAAAGAGATGAAAGGATTAGTTGATATTGTTCGTATTTCACCACTTGGGTTGGAAACATTGGATATTGTGAAACAGTTTAAAGCGAACGAAGAAGGATTAAATCCGCTACATATAGAGCATAAACGAGACTGTAATGGGTATTGGAATGGAATTGCAGGACTTGAACTTAACCAGTAAAAAGTTTTCTCATCAAAAGTTTAGAGCTGAATTTCCTGCTCTGAACAATGAAAACGTGTATCTTGATTCAGCCGCAACATCACTCAAGCCCCAAGCGATGATCGATGCGACACTGGAATATTATGCACACAATACTGCAACTGTTAAACGCAGTTTGCACCCTAATGCCTTACAAGTGACTGAAATAATAAATCAAGCTCGGCAAAATGTCGCTGATTGGATTAACGCTCCAACGAGTAGTGAAATTATTTGGACAAGTGGTACGACCGAATCCATTAATCTTATTGCACAAAGCTACGCTCGACCTTTTCTAAAAGCTGGTGATGAGATTATTGTTAGTGAATTAGAGCACCATAGCAATTTATTGCCATGGCTAATTGTTGCAGAGCAAACGGGTGCCAAAGTAATTAAATGGTCATCAGTTATTGATGATCTGACTTCACTTCTATCCGAACGTACAAAAATTGTCGCCATTACACAAATGTCCAATGTGACAGGATCTTGTCCGGATTTAGCAGCGATTAGCCAAATCGTTCACCAATATAATGCCATTTTAGTGGTGGATGGTGCTCAAGGTATTGTTCATCATCCCATTGATGTTGATAAACTTAATATTGATTTTTATGCATTTTCAGCGCATAAATTATATGGTCCAACAGGACTCGGTGTATTATATGGTAAACAAATTTTGCTTGAGACTATGCCCGTTTGGCATGGTGGAGGTAAAATGCTAAAAAGTGTCTCTTTCGATCACTTTATACCTGAGCAACATCCGTATAAATTTGAAGCAGGCACACCCAATATCGCCGGAATGCTAGGCTTTAATGCAACGTTTGAATGGCTAAAACGTTGGGATTTTAATCAAGCACAAGTATATACCGAACAATTAGCCGATTATGCAAAATCACAACTTAGTAAACTAACCAATATTCAATTTTACAGTGTAAATAATAGTTCAATCATCACATTTAATATCCACAATATTCATCATAATGATATTGCTATCTTATTAAGTGAACAAAACATTGCAATACGCACTGGTGAACTTTGTGCTCAACCATTAATGCAAAAGCTAGGTTGCCAAGGTGTCATTCGTCTTTCTTTGATGCCTTATAATAACAAACACGATATCGATCGTTTTATAAATGCATTACAACATGCAATACAAATCTTGGATTAATTGTATTATCACCAACTTTTGTTAACTTTAAATATTTATCATTATGTAAACGACAAATAGGTCTATATTATGCTATCGCAGCAAACATTAACGGAATTATTATTGAAGCAACAAAACTGGCAAGATCGTTATCGGCAAATCATTGCGTTATCAAAACAATTGCCTGATTTTCCAGCCGATTTAAAAACGGATAATAACCAAGTCAATGGTTGTGAAAATCGAGTTTGGCTTACTTTTCAAAAACAAGCTGATGATACTTTTGTTTTTCAAGGTGATAGTGAGGGTCGAATTGTTAAAGGGTTACTCGCAATTTTACTTATCATTGCAAATCATAAAACAGCGAAGCAAATTCATGCTATCGATTTTCAGTTTGAATTAAGTAAACTTAAAATTACCGACGAGCTTAGTCAATCTCGACTAAAAGGATTAGATAAATTAATAGAACGAATTCAATCGGTTAATTAATAAAAACAAAGGGGGGATACTGTCCCTCCCTTTTTCTGTAAAACTGCTACTTATTTGGATATGTAAACAAAGTAATAACTTTTCTCACACCATTAACTTTACTCGAAACTTCCGCCGCTGTTCTCCCCTCTTCTGGCGAAACAATACCAATCAAAAATACTTCACCATTTTCGGTAACGACTTTAATGTTTCTAGCTTTTGTATTAGAATTTAATACTAATTGTGATTTAACTTTCGTTGTGATCCATGCATCATTGGTAATGGTAGTACCACCAACAGACTCACCAATACGAATCTGATTAAATACTTTCTTCACTCCTTCAACTTCATGAGCAAGATTCTCAGCTTTCATGATTTGTTCGCTATTCGCTTGTCCAGTTAAAAGAATATTACCATCATAAGCACTTGTTGAAATGTGGGCACCTATAAAATCAGATGCATTATTTTTTAATTTCATACCCATTCGTGAATTCAACGTTGTATCATCAACTTGTGTCCCTGTTGTGCGAGGATCTGAAGCAACTTTTGCTGTAGCTGTAGCGCCTGCACCAATTACAGCTGCAACACAGCCTTGTAACATTAATATGCTGGACATTAATATTACCGTTAAGGCAATTTTTCTCATTATAACTCCTTTCATTTATAACTAAGTAATATGTAAATAATAACAAAATAAATTGATTTTATTATGCCTTGCACACAGTAATTTTCAAAACAATTTTATTGTTGTTCATAATAATTATTGTTTTTTAAAAAAAACAAACGAAATAAAGAAAAACATACTGACGTCTATTTAAAAAATCTGTTATCTTTATACGTTAAACTATGTATTAATATTTTATAGGCTAATATGGAACAGGATTATATTGATTGGCTATATGGTTTGTCAGCGCCAATGGTAATAATAAATAAAAGATATGGAGCAAGCTATACCTCACCTTTTTTTTATCCTAACGATGATTTTATAGATTTGAAAGAGAGTTGGGAAATAGATTCTCGGGAAACTTTACTTGATTGCGTTTTCACCATGATTGATGATGGACATGCACCATTATTATCTGAATTCTATTCTAAATATTCTCAATTGTCTGAATTTGATTGGCTCAGCTTTTATGAACGTCAAACTGACTATCATAAAGTGATACTTACATTTGTTGAGCAAACATTTCCTATCTGTAATACTGCGGGAATTCGTAGTTGGGATTATGCCCGAATGGCTTATCTTTTACGACTTGGCACGACGAATAAATATGTCACTGAAGAGGAATGTTTGTGGATTTTGCATAGAATTGGGTTACGTTCAACATACTTTTATCATTCTTGGCAACACTACCTTGTTAGTTGGTTTATTGGTTTACAATATTGGAATAATTTACAGATTAAAGACGATTTAGAAAAATTACGCTGTGAATTATCCCGTCCATCTAAAGTAACATCCATGGCAAATTTATATGAAGACAAACAAGCACCCTTTAACCGGTTACCATGGTTTATTGATATTGAAAAATTTGAAAAACCAGAATCATTGACGGAGTATGATTGGTTATGAATGAACATATTTGGCAACTACTCGAAATAGAAAAAACGAATGATACCGTCGCAATACGTCAAGCCTATCGAGCCAAGTTACCCTCCTATCATCCCGAAACAGACCCGATTGGATTTAAAGCTTTACGTGAAGCTTATGAGTTTGCAATACAGTATGCACAGTCAACCGAACAAATGGATGGGCAATCACAACAAGAATCACAAGAGCAAGCAGTCACTCACCCCCTTACAGAAAAACAAATCAAAGAAAATGAAATTTGTACTGCTTATCAAGTACTTTTGAATGATCCAAAAAGGTGTTTTAACGCCGATGAATGGCAAAAATTTATTAGTTCATTTTACGATTACCCAATGGCAATCATTGATTCGGTAAAATGGCGTCTATTAGAAATAAGTTATGAAGCAAGCAATGTATCAAACGCTTGTATCAAACTGTTAGCGGATAATTTGCGTTGGCGCCAACAACTGAAAATACAATCTCCCAATCAATCTGAAAAGTATGATATCTTTTTAAATCATATTGAGAGTGAAGATTTATTTGACTATACCCTGTTACCTACCACAAACAGAGCTCTGCAAGATGCAACGATAAATTATATCGATTATACCAAATGGTTATTTTACGAACGTAGAAGTAGTGATCTTTATGACTTTTTATCACAAGATACCGTCATCTATTTACCCAATGATAAAAGCTTAATGCTTCAATTTGCTAATTGGCACTGCGTTGCAAGAATACCTAATCAAACCTTATTAGATTATGCGTTGAACTGCATCACTCAAGATGATCAAGATGAACATATCAATATCGAATGGAAATATATTGCAGCAATTCAATATACTATGCTTGATAAAAAACATGAATCTTTACAGGCTTGGCTTGATCTTTATAACTCAGGTCATTATCAAGAAAAAGCAGCCAGTTGGATAGCGGGCTGGTGCTCGCATTATGCTAGTGATTATTTTCCATTGTTAATTATCGCATTGAATAACTCTTATTGTATCGCTGCAGAAACATCAGAAACTTACCTTTACGCAGTTCCTCAGTTAACAGCAACAACGGTTGCACGACTAGCACAAATTGATCCTGATGAGTATTCCCCTGAAATTGCGAGTTTTATCAAATGGTCGTTAAATGTAAGTTGGAATTATCGTCAAATTCTTGCACTGTTGTTACTTGATGACGGTTCTAATCGTTTATATCGCTTATATCGTCATGCCATTATGTTACGACATGGTAATCCAACTTTATTACAACAAATTATTGATGAACAGAGTAAAGATGACTTTGAGCATTTTATTCTACAAAATTTACAACGCCAAGCTCAGCAACAATTAACATGGCTAGAACAAATTCCACCCGTCCAGGAGTTTAAAGCTTGGCTGTATGATAGTGATGAAAATACGCCCATTCCAGATAAATTTGATCCTAACTTGAATGGGTACGAACAATACTATGGTCGTTTATGGTTGGATAGATTCGATGCCATTCCGGAGCATGCCAAAAAACATCTTGATAATTTTTCGCGTTATGCAAATATAGAGATGTTTGACTGGTTTATTTTCTTAGAATCTGAACACTATTACCAGTTTCCAACTCCGCCTGATTCATCGTGTGATAAAAACGTTTATTGGGAGTGGTATCGTCAATTTATTTTAACGATGGCTATAATTAATCACCCCTACGAAACAGCAAAATATCTTCGAAAAGAAAATAATACGTTTAAATTAACCGATGATGATCAAATACTTCCAGTGATTAATATTTTCAAATATGGAAACTGGCAAAGTAAAACTGAGCTCTATAATTTAATGGATAATAATAGTGGGTTAATCAATAGTATTTTAATCAATTACCCAGATTCAATCGAATCTGATATAGACTATCCTGAAAAAATTGATTTAAAAGATATCGAAAATAAAATCGAACAATTGTGGCAAACCAAATTTGCCAATCAAAACCCTTATTATTTAATGATATTAAATACCATTTTGTTATATAAACCTGAACAAAATCTGAAATTACAACAAACGTTAAATAAAATTGCAGGTGATAATGATGATTTACAAAAAATCGCAAATTCGCTCGAAAAACTGTCGTTATTTCCATCTTCAGTAAATAAAGATAAATATCAACATAATGATCTAACAGCTAGAATAATATATCTTGAAGAATGTTTAGCCAACTACTGTGGTCTAATTGAAGAAGATGATATCGAGATGTTAGAAGGGCTAAAAAATCATTCAGACAATAATATGATATTACGCTTATGTGCCGCCTTACTTTTAGCTAGAAATCGTGAAAATCAAAAACAAGTTGATGCATTATCTCTACCTGAAAATAAATGGTGGCAATTTTGGCGTTTAGATGGACGAACAAATCGTAAAGGATTTTGTAAACAAATTTTTTATAGTCTGTTCATTATTGGTTTTTCTGCCTTATTTCTTGATAGATATTTGTCCGACTCATCAATATATAACGAAGTTTCAAAATTTGCTTATATGATTTCGGGAATAAATATTGTTTTCGCATTAAAACGACGTGCAAATGATAGTTATTTAGGTGAACCAAGTTACTTCATTATTTATACCCTATTTTTACTGATATTAATACCTTTCTGGAAACCTAGTTATAAAAAAAATAACCGATATGGACCGCCTGTGAAGGAATAGATAAACTAGTGTATAAACTTTCCCTTTTATATCAATAATAAAAGGGGAGAAGTTTATAAATACTACTTTGAATAATTATCTATCAAGATCTTTAAGTTCAGACTCAATATCACAACGAAACTCATTAATTTCATCTGGATTTTGACGATTTAATACATCAAGAAATGCTTCAAGATAAGATCCAATTAAATGACGTTCATCACCAAGTGATTGCGCCCATGCACGTTCCAATCTAGCTAATAATGTACGATTTTGCATTTGATCTCGGGGATGAATTTTCAGTGATTTTAAACGTTCATGACTTTCCTGTTTTTGTTGTTCTGTTAACCCTATCGGGCTATGATCGATTACCTTGCCGTGTTGCTTACCTGTTTCAAGTACCACAACATCGACCTCTAATAATCCATTTAAATCATAACTGAAACGAATATCAATCCCTTGTTTTTTTTCCATAGGCGTCAAAGGAACTTCAAACTCATCAATTAACACATTGTTTTCAACACGTGGATTTTCGCCTTGATAAACAGCTATAGAAATCAATTTTTGTTGTGGACGACTAGTATAAAAAGTCTTCACTTTGGAAGTTGGTACAATTGTATTGCGTTCAATAATGGGGGAAAATAAGCCATGAACATTATCCGACGCACTTTCAATACCTAATGTGTAGGGACAAACATCGGTCAAAATAACTTCTTCCACATCTTTATTACGCAATCGACAAGCTGCTTGTACTGCAGCACCTTGTGCCACAATAGTGGTCGGATTAATATGGCGATAAGGTAATTTGCCAAATAATTTGGTAACCAGTTCACGCACAACGCCCAATTGAGACGAACCACCCACTAACACAATATGTTCTAGTTGATTCGGCTTCAACCGAGCGTCACTTAACGCTTGCTCGACCGGTGCTCGAAGGCGATTTAATAATGGCAACCAAATCATTTTAGCTCGATTTTCGTTAAGCTCAAATTGCCACTCTTTATCTTGCCAAAACCAAGTTAAATGTTGCATCTGTTCGCCGTTTAACTTGCATTTTAACTGTTCTGCTAAATCAAGTAATCTGGCATAATCATCGGCTGAAACATCTTGCTGTTTAATATTCCATTCACTTAAGCAAGCTTTAACAATATCATGAGTAAAATCTTCTCCCCCTAAATAATTATCGCCCGCCGAAGCATGGACTTCGATAATTGGCATAGAGTATTCAAGTACGGTGACATCAAATGTCCCCCCACCCAAATCAAAAACTAATGTATTACCGGATTGTTCATCATGCAAGCCATATGCCATGGACGCTGCAGTTGGTTCATTAATTAAACGTACCGCGTTTAATCCAGCAAGTTCAGCTGCAAAACGGGTTTGTTTGCGCTGCTCATCATTAAAATAAGCAGGGACAGAAATCACCACATCATGAATGTTTTGTTTTAGAAAAGCTTCAGCATCAGCTTTTAAAGATTTTAGGACAATTGCAGAAAGTTCTGTTGGCGTAAACTTCTTATCGCCTAATTCAAAAACTTTATTCGATCCTAAAAAACGTTTAAATGCTGACGCACTCTGATTGGGATGAGTTGTTAATCGTGATAACGCTGCTCGACCAACTAAAATGGAGCCATCTTCATCAATACTTATTGCTGATGGTGTTACCACTTCTCCAATTGCGTTGGGAATCAGCGTCGGTTTACTATCTTGCCAAACACAAATTAAGCTGTTTGTTGTACCTAAATCAATACCTATTGGGGGATGCATAAATCGTCTATTCTCTTATGTGCTTAAATATTATTAGTTATTAAAAATTTTTAACGCAGTATCATATACTGCGTTACTATTTTAATGACAATTTTGTCTGATTAAAATAATCAGTATACTTTATTGTTTAAAATTGAAGATTAGTATTATGATTTTTATCATAATAATTAATTATTTTATTTCACCTCAGTAATTTGACTGACTAACATCCCTTCTTTTAACCTTGTCGTGATACATTCACCCACTTTCACTTGTTGACTATTACAAATTACTACATCATGTTGGTTAGTAGTAATTGAATAACCTCGCTCCAACGTTGCCAGCGGACTTAAATTATTAAGTTGTGAGGTTTGTAAAACAAATTGATGTTGCGACATTGCTAATTTTTGTTTAATCATATTAATCAGTTGCTGTTGCTTTTGATATAATGTCTGACCATAAAACGTGATGTGATATTCTGGCGAAACACTCAATAATTTTCTATCTAATCGATTATATTGATTGGTAAGTTTAAGCAAATGTTGCTGAATATTTTCATATAACGCGTGTCGATAAGTAATGAGTCGATTTAATTGTTGAGATAGCTTTGCTTGGGGATGTTCCGCCTGAAGTCGATGAAACCATTTATTCAATATTTCGCGTTGTCTTGTTAAGTAATAATCCATCGCCATCGATAAATGTTGTTCTTGTATCTGAATTCGCCGAATCTGTTCTTTATTGTCATGACTAACAAGCTCTGCGGCAGCGGAAGGCGTCGCTGCTCTCACATCAGCAACAAAATCAGCTATTGTGAAGTCAATTTCATGTCCAACTGCACTTACAATAGGTAGTTGACTAGCAAATATCGCTCTTGCAACCACTTCTTCATTGAATGACCAAAGATCTTCAAGCGATCCACCTCCTCGCCCGACAATCAACACATCACACTCTTGACGTGCATTTGCTATTTGGATCATCTTGGCTATTTGACCAGCAGCTTCTGTACCTTGAACTTGGGTCGGATAAATGATTAGCTGTAAACTGGGATCCCGGCGTTTTAAAATCTGACAAATATCATGCAATGCCGCCCCAGTTGCTGAGGTAATAATACCAACAGTACGAATATTTTCTGGTAAACTTTTTTTATAGATAGGATCAAAGAGTCCTTCATCAGATAGTTTTTGTTTTAATTGCTCAAATTTTTGTTGCAGTAATCCTGCACCAGCCGGTTGCATTTTATCAATGACTAATTGATATTCTCCACGAGCTTCGTACAATGTCACCATCGCTCGAACTAAAACTTGTTGCCCATTTTGTGGTGTAAACCCCGTTCGAAAATTACTATTTCGAAACATCGCACAACGCACTTGGGCAGCATCATCTTTAAGCGTAAAATACCAATGCCCTGAAGATGGACGAGAAAAATTCGAAATTTCGCCAACTAACCAAATTTGACCAATCGCATCAGAAAGTAGATCTTTGACCATTTGATTAAGATCTTTTACCGATAAAATCGAATTATTCAACATGTACTCATCCTTCTTAATGATACTAAAAATTTATGTTAAATCGAATTCAGCCCAAATTGGTGCATGATCAGACGGTTTGTCCATGGCTCGAATATCATAATCAATGCCAGTTTGCTGACAATAGGATAATAATTTTTGACTGGCTAAAATTAAATCGATGCGCAGTCCAGTAAAGGTATCAAAACCTTTAGATCGATAATCAAACCATGAATAGTCTTGCTCAGTTGGATGTGCATGACGATAAGTATCGATAAAGCCTAATGACATTAAATTACTCATCCACTCCCGCTCTTCGGGTAAAAATGAACATTTACCAGTTCGTAACCAACGTTTACGACTATCATCAGAAATACCGATATCTAAATCAGTTGGGCAAATATTCATATCTCCCATTATCAAGGATAACTGATTACTCAATTGATGTTGGCGTAAATAATCAATCAAATCATGATAAAACTTACGCTTGGCAGGATATTTAACTTCATGATGCAAACTTTCACCTTGTGGAAAATAACCATTTATCACGGTTAAATTTCCTTGGTTGGTCGGTAACTCTGCCATAATTAAACGGCACTGCGCATCATCACTATCGGTTGGAAAGCCACACTGCACTGATATTGGTTTTTGTTTGGTTAATAACGCAACACCATAATGCCCTTTTTGACCATGATAATGTAAGTGATAACCAAATTGTGCTAACTCTTCGACAGGAAATTGATCATTGTGAACTTTGGTTTCTTGTAAACCAATAATGTCGGGCTGATGTTTATCAATAATTGCGGCTAACTGATGAATGCGTGCACGCAGGCTATTAATATTAAATGAGATAACTTTCATGATAAATTTATTATATTCGATTTGATGTTTAGATTTAACCATGCTATCAAAAATACGATATACTGTTAAGCTATTACAGTAAAAGCTACCATTTGTGATAAAGGAATCACCGAATATGACAACGGAATTACTTAAACTACGCGATAAAATTGATGAGGTCGATAAATCAATCTTATCACTTATTACTCAGCGATTAGCCTTAGTCGAAGAAGTTGGCGAAGTAAAAAGCAAATATGGTATTCCAATTTATGATCCTAAGCGTGAAGCTGAGATGTTAGCGAAAAGACGGCAAGAGGCAGAAAATTTAGGTATTTCTCCAGCGCTAATCGAAGATATATTACGGCGACTAATGCGAGAATCTTATATTAGTGAAAACGACAAAGGTTTTAAAAAAGTTTATAAAGGCCGAGGATCAATTGTTATTATCGGTGGCAATGGACAAATGGGGCGATTATTTGCTCGATTATTTACGCTTTCAGGTTATGAGGTAAAAACATTAGGCTCAAAAACTATGCATCAAGCCTCGCAGGTAGTTGCCGATGCTGCTGCAGTTATTGTGACCGTACCAATAAATAAAACCTGTCAAATCATTCAACAATTACCTACTCTACCTAAAAATTGTATATTAACCGATTTTACATCTATCAAAGTAAAACCGCTTCAAGCCATGTTAGAAAAACATCCAGGCCCTGTCGTTGGCTTACACCCTATGTTTGGTCCTGATGTGCCTAATTTAGCGAAACAAATTATAGTGTATTGTGAAGGAAGAGAGCCAGAAAAATACCAATGGCTTATCGATCAAATGCGAATTTGGGGGGCAAACTTATGTGCTATAAGTGCCAAAGAGCATGACAAATGCATGTCATTTATCCAAGCATTACGCCATTTCACCTCTTTTTCCTATGGGGTTAATTTACAACGCGAGCAAGCAGATTTAGAACAATTAATTGCGTTATCTTCACCTATATATCGCCTTGAATTAATGATGGTCGGAAGGCTATTTGCTCAAGACCCTGAACTTTATGCCGATATTATTATGGCATCAGACGATAATATTGAATTGATTAAACGTTATTATCATTGTTTTGGGCAAATGGTCAACTTGATTGAGCAACGCGATAAAGGTAAATTTGTTGAGAATTTTAATCAAGTTACAAAATGGTTTGGTCCTTATGCACAACGCTTTATCAAAGAAAGCCAAGTTTTATTAAAATTTGCCAATGACAACAGAGAATAGTTTTAAATTTAAACATACATATTATCTTCACTATTTATACAAGATAAAAACGAAATTTATGCAATAAAATACTAACAGATTTATCAAGAGTTAGACCTTAATATGAGGAAATAAGATGTCTGAACGAAAATATTTTGGTACGGATGGTATTCGAGGTAAAGTTGGGCAATACCCTATTACTCCGGATTTTGCTCTTAAATTAGGCTGGGCTGCTGGGCGGATATTAGCTAAAGACGGCGTGAAAAAAGTCTTAATTGGTAAAGATACACGGATATCAGGCTACATGCTTGAATCAGCACTTGAAGCAGGATTTGCGTCTGCCGGTGTTGCTGCTGCCTTTACAGGCCCAATGCCAACGCCTGCTATCGCATACTTAACTCGAACTTTTCGAGCTGATGCGGGTGTTGTCATTTCTGCTTCACACAACCCTTTCTATGATAATGGTATTAAATTTTTTTCTACCGAAGGGAAAAAACTTGCAGATTCAATTGAATTAGAAATTGAAGCAGAATTAGAAAAAAATATAGATTGTGTCGAATCCAAACAATTAGGACGTGCCAGCCGTATTACGGATGCTGCAGGCCGTTATATCGAATTTTGTAAAAGCACCTTTGATCATGAGCTAAGTCTATCGGGTCTGAAAATTGTAGTCGATTGTGCGAATGGCGCAACCTACCATATTGCGCCAAAAGTATTGCGTGAGCTAGGCGCAAAAGTCATCAAAATTGGCTGTGAACCTGACGGTGTAAATATTAATGAAAATTGTGGTGCTACTGATGTCAGAGCATTGTCAAAACGAGTTATTGATGAACAAGCAGATTTAGGTTTTGCATTAGACGGGGATGGTGATCGCATTATAATGGTTGACCATGAAGGTCGAAAAATTGATGGCGATCAGATTATTTATATCATTGCTCGCGAAGCACTCAGACAAGGTCAACTACAAGGTGGTGTTGTTGGTACATTGATGAGCAATATGGGACTTGAAATAGCACTAAAAAACCTTGGCATACCTTTTGTTCGTGCTAAAGTTGGTGACCGTTATGTCCTTGAAAAACTTATTGAGAAGAAATGGCGTTTAGGGGCTGAAAACTCAGGTCATGTTTTGCTATTAGACAAAACAACAACTGGCGATGGAATTATTGCTGGTCTACAAGTTTTAAGTGCTATGGTTCGCAACGATATGTCATTAGCTGACTTATGTAGTGGAATGACGATGCTACCTCAAATATTAATTAATGTTCGTACATCAGGTGAAAACGATCCACTAAACGATTCAACGGTAAAATCAGTTATTGAGAGCGCAGAAAAAAAACTGGCGGAAAATGGCCGAGTGTTAATACGAAAATCAGGGACTGAACCACTAATACGAGTAATGGTAGAAGGGATTGATGAATCAGTGGTGGTAAAATTAGCCGAACAGATTGCACAAGCTATTAAAGCTAAAAAATAAAATTTTTAATGTGATATAGTAAAGATATTATTAAAAATAATTTATTAATAAACATATTAATAACAAGCGGCATTCTTTACATAAAATTATTTAAATTCATGCAAATTATTTGTTTTTTTAATAATTTCTTGACTTTATATAGGTAATTGAGTTTAAATTAGTAGCTTAGGGTTATTACAGCGATTGTCTATACCTTTTAATATAGACAAAACATTGTAATATGTTTTTATTTTTAGGAATAAGTAAGAAGGTTATATGGCAGTTTCCTCTCCGGCTTCGCCACAAGCTTATATCAAGCACCATCTTGAAAACTTACAAGTAGGTTCAGGATTTTGGACCCTTAATCTCGATTCATTATTTTTTTCAATTTTAATGGGTTTTGTTTTCTTATGGATTTTTCATCGTGTTGCCAGAAAAGCAACAAGTGGAGTACCAGGTAAATTACAGTGTGCTGTCGAGATGATTTTTGAATTTGTTAATAATACTGTCAAAGACATGTTCACTGGTCAAAATAAACTCATTGCGCCATTAGCGTTAACTGTGTTTATTTGGATTTTCTTAATGAACTTATTGGATTTAATCCCTGTTGATTTTCTTCCTTACGCAGGCCAATATCTTGGTCTATCCCATTTAAGAGTAGTGCCAACTGCAGATGTCAGCATTACTATGTCAATGGCTTTAGGCGTATTTATCTTAATTATCTTCTATTCTATCAAGTACAAAGGAATTTCAGGATTTATTAAAGATTACACCCTTCATCCATTTAATCATTGGGCTTTAGCACCAATTAATTTAGTTCTTGAACTTGTTGGCCTATTAGCTAAACCACTATCTTTAGGCCTACGACTTTTTGGTAATATGTATGCTGGTGAGCTTATTTTTATCTTAATTGCGGCGTTAATACCTTGGTGGTCACAATGGGTATTATCCTTACCGTGGGCCATCTTCCATATTTTAATTATTACATTACAAGCTTTTATTTTTATGGTGTTGACGATCGTTTATTTAGCAATGGCATCGGCAACAGAAGAACATTAATTTCAATATTTTTTATATTAAACTGGAGTATATAATGGAAATTTTATATGTAGCCGCAGGCATAATGATGGGATTAGCTGCTGTAGGTGGCGCAATCGGTATCGGTATATTAGGTGGAAAATTCTTAGAAGGGGCAGCTCGCCAACCGGAATTAATCCCTATGTTACGAACTCAATTTTTCATTGTTATGGGGCTAGTGGATGCGATCCCAATGATTTGTGTGGGTATTGCGCTTTATATCATCTTTGCTGTAGCCGGCTAATAAAAATTTAAGAGGAATCGTCTCATGAATATGAACGCAACTCTCCTCGGCCAAGCAATAACATTTGTATTGTTTGTTTGGTTCTGTATGAAGTTTGTTTGGCCTCCTGTTATCGCTGCGATTGAAAAACGTCAAAAAGAGATAGCTGATGGACTTGCTTCAGCAGAAACAGCAAAAAAAGATTTGGAATTAGCCAAAGCAAATACATCTGACTTAATGCAACAGGCTAAGGTTGAGGCTAATGCAATTATAGAGCAAGCCAATAAACGCAAAGCAATTATTCTTGAAGAAGCACAACAAGAAGCAATTCGAGAAAAAGAACGAATTGTTGCGCAAGGATTTGCTGAAGTAGAGGCTGAACGTAAACGAGCTAAAGAAGAGCTTAAACAACAAGTCGCTACACTTGCTATTGCTGGTGCAGAAAAAATTATTGAACGCTCTGTTAATGAAGCCGCAAATAGCGACATCATTGATAAACTCGTAGCTGAATTATAAGGAGACTAGAGCAATGGCAGACTTAATTACAATTGCTCGCCCTTATGCTAAAGCTGCTTTTGAGTTTGCGGTAGAAAAAAATAACATCGAAACTTGGCATAAAATGTTAGTGTTAACATCTGAAGTTAGTCAAAACGAGCAAATTCGCAGTATTTTGACATCTGACATGAAAGCCGATTCGGTTGCTAACTTACTCATCAATATCTGTCAAGATGTATTAGATGAGTTTAGTACTAATTTTATTAAGATTATGTCTGAAAACAAACGGTTATCACTTCTTCCCGAAGTGCTTACACTGTTTGAACAATATTGTTCAGAAAAAGAAGCGCAAGCAGATGTCGATGTCATTTCGGCACAAGCACTGTCTAACGAACAACTTGATAAGATTTCTATCGCTGTCGAAAAACGTTTATCACGAAAAGTAAAACTAAAATGTCATATTGATCCATCGCTCATTTCTGGTTTTATTATTCGTACGGGCGATATGGTTATTGATAGTAGTATCAGAGGGCGTTTAACAAGATTAAATGACGCTCTACAGTCTTAAGGGGACTGATAATGCAGCTAAATTCAACTGAAATAAGTGAACTAATTAAAGAGCGTATTGCTCAGTTCAATATTGTGAGTAACGCTCACAATGAAGGAACGATCATATCGGTAAGTGATGGTATCCTTCGAATCCACGGATTAACCGATGTCATGCAAGGTGAAATGATTTCACTACCCGGAAATCGTTACGCAATGGCGTTAAACCTTGAAAGAGATTCTGTCGGTGCAGTCGTTATGGGACCATACGAAGATCTATCCGAAGGGATGAAAGTACAATGTACTGGTCGTATTTTAGAAGTACCTGTCGGCGATGGTCTATTAGGTCGGGTTATTAATACCCTTGGTGAACCAATCGACGGTAAAGGTTCAATTCAAAATGATGGTTTTTCTCCTGTTGAAGTCGTCGCACCTGGTGTTATCGACCGTCAATCGGTTGACCAAGCATTACAAACCGGTTATAAAGCCGTTGACTCAATGATTCCTATCGGACGTGGTCAACGTGAACTTATCATCGGAGACCGACAAACCGGTAAAACCGCATTAGCAATCGACGCAATTATTAACCAACGTAACTCAGGTGTTAAATGTATCTACGTTGCCATTGGTCAAAAACAATCAACCATTGCCAATGTTGTACGTAAACTTGAAGAACATGGTGCACTAAAAAATACCATTGTTGTTGTTGCATCCGCTTCTGAATCAGCGGCATTACAATACTTAGCGCCGTACGCAGGTTGTGCAATGGGCGAGTACTTCCGTGATCGTGGTCAAGATGCATTAATTGTTTATGATGATTTATCTAAACAAGCGGTTGCTTACCGTCAAATTTCATTGTTACTTCGTCGTCCACCTGGACGTGAAGCTTATCCGGGTGATGTATTCTATTTACATTCTCGCCTACTTGAACGTGCAGCACGTGTTAACGAAGCGTATGTTGAAGAGTTCACCAAAGGTGAAGTGAAAGGTAAAACAGGTTCATTAACGGCTCTACCGATTATTGAAACCCAAGCTGGTGACGTTTCAGCGTTCGTACCAACTAACGTAATTTCAATTACTGATGGTCAGATATTCTTAGAAACCAGCTTGTTTAACTCTGGTATCCGTCCTGCGGTTAACCCGGGTATTTCGGTTTCTCGTGTAGGTGGTGCTGCACAAACTAAGATAATGAAAAAATTATCTGGTGGTATTCGTACAGCCCTTGCACAATATCGTGAATTAGCGGCGTTTTCTCAGTTTGCATCTGATTTAGATGAAGCAACAAGAAACCAATTAAGTCATGGTGAAAAAGTAACTGAATTATTGAAACAAAAGCAATACTCACCAATGACAGTTGCTGAACAATCAATTGTTCTTTATGCAGCAGAGCGTGGTTATCTTGAAGATGTTGAACTCGCTAAGGTTTTACCATTTGAAGCAGCACTACTAGCTTATGCGCATAGTCAATATGCCGATTTTGTTAAACAGATTGACGAGACAGGCAATTACAATGATGAGATTGAAAGTAAGTTAAAAGCAATGCTTGATAGCTTTAAATCAACTCAAACTTGGTAAGGGTGAGGTAACAAATGGCTAATGCAAAAGAGATCAGAACGAAAATTGCCAGTATCCAAAGTACGCAAAAGATCACAAAAGCAATGGAAATGGTTGCCAATTCCAAAATGCGTAAAACGCAAGATAGAATGGCATCTTCTCGTCCATATGCCGAAATGATTCGTGAAGTAATTGGACATTTAGCGTTAGCTCAGATAGGTGCCAAACATCCTTATTTAGAAGAAAGGGATGTAAAACGAGTTGGTTATCTTATTATTTCAACCGATCGTGGTTTATGTGGTGGTTTAAATATCAATCTTTTTAAAACTGTCGTTGCTGATATGTCAACATGGCAGGAAAAAGGTGTAGAAGCAGATGTCGCATTAATTGGTTCACGAGGGGTTTCGTTTTTCTCATCAGTAAAAACAAACATTTTAACCCAAGTGACTAATTTAGGTGATGAACCAGAATTATCTGATTTGATAGGTCCAGTAAAAACGATGCTTGAGTCGTATGACAATGGGAAAATTGATAGATTATATATCGCAACGAATAGATTTATTAATACCATGTCGCAAAAACCGACTATTCAGCAATTATTACCATTACCACATTCAGAAGATAAAAAACTCACTGCTTCAACATGGGATTATATTTATGAGCCTGATGCTAAATCGCTTTTAGATGTGATTTTACGTCGTTATATTGAATCACAGGTTTATCAAGCTGTGGTAGAAAATCTAGCGAGTGAACAAGCAGCAAGAATGGTGGCCATGAAAGCAGCAACCGATAATGGTGCAAATTTAATCAATGAATTACAGATTGTGTATAACAAAGCACGTCAAGGTGCGATTACCAATGAATTGATTGATATTGTATCGGGCGCAGCTGCTGTTTCAGGTTAATGCTAAATATATTGGCTTATAGTTAAGAAAAAGACGTAGAGGAATAAAAATGGCTACTGGAAAGATTGTCCAGATCATCGGTGCGGTGGTTGATGTCGAATTCCCAGAAGATGCAGTACCAAAGGTATATGATGCATTAGAAGTGGAAACTGGCGCCGAAAAATTAGTTCTGGAAGTTCAGCAACAATTAGGTGGTGGCGTTGTTTGTTGTATCGCAATGGGATCATCTGATGGTTTAAGACGTGGACTTAAAGTCGTCAACACAGGGCACGGCATTGAAGTACCGGTAGGTACTAAAACACTAGGTCGTATTATGAACGTACTTGGTGATCCTGTTGATAAAGCAGGTCCAATTGGCGAAGAAGAGCGCTGGGCTATTCACCGTGCAGCGCCAACCTATGAAGAACTGGCTAACTCAACTGAGTTACTTGAAACCGGTATTAAAGTTATCGACTTAATTTGTCCGTTTGCAAAAGGGGGGAAAGTCGGTCTTTTCGGTGGTGCAGGTGTAGGTAAAACCGTTAACATGATGGAGTTAATCCGTAACATCGCTATCGAACATTCTGGATACTCTGTATTTACAGGTGTTGGTGAGCGTACTCGTGAGGGTAATGACTTTTATCATGAAATGAAAGAATCAAACGTACTTGATAAAGTATCGCTTGTTTATGGTCAGATGAATGAGCCACCTGGAAACCGTTTACGCGTAGCGTTGACAGGATTAACGATGGCTGAAAAATTCCGTGATGAAGGTAAAGACGTACTCTTATTTATCGATAATATTTATCGTTATACCTTAGCCGGAACAGAAGTATCGGCACTATTGGGTCGTATGCCATCAGCAGTAGGTTATCAACCAACATTAGCCGAAGAAATGGGTATCCTTCAAGAACGTATTACATCGACTAAAACGGGGTCAATTACATCAATTCAAGCCGTATACGTACCAGCCGATGACTTGACAGACCCATCACCAGCGACAACCTTTGCTCACTTAGATGCAACAATCGTATTAAGTCGTCAAATCGCTTCATTAGGTATCTATCCTGCGGTTGATCCACTTGATTCAACCAGTCGTCAATTAGATCCATTGGTTGTTGGTCAAGAACACTATGATTGTGCACGAGGCGTGCAATCAATTTTACAACGTTATCAAGAATTAAAAGATATTATCGCTATTCTTGGTATGGATGAGTTATCAGAAGACGATAAATTGACCGTGGCTCGTGCACGTAAAATTCAACGCTTCTTATCTCAACCATTCTTCGTTGCCGAAGTGTTCACTGGCTCACCGGGTAAATATGTGCCATTAAAAGATACAATCAGTGCTTTTAAAGGTATCATGAATGGTGATTATGATCACATTCCTGAACAAGCATTCTATATGGTTGGTTCAATCGATGAAGCGATTGAAAAAGCGAAATCTCTGTAAGAGATTCATTGAACGGAGATAGTATTATGGCACTAACTTCCTATCAATTAGAAGTTGTTAGTGCTGAATCTCACCTATTTTCGGGTGATGTTCAGCGAATCAGAGTCACAGGTATTGAAGGTGAACTCGGTATTTACCCGGGTCATACGCCACTGCTTACTACCATTAAACCAGGTATGGTGGGTATTGTGAAACCCAATGGTGAAGAAGAATTTATCTACCTATCGGGTGGTATATTAGAAGTTCAACCTAATATAGTAACAATCTTAGCTGATACGGCTATTCGAGGCGAAGATTTAGATGAAGCCAGAGCACAAGAAGCAGTCAGACGTGCCCAAGAACATATTAATCACCCAAGTGATGATATGTCATTTGCACAAGCCTCTGCTGAATTGTCAAAAGCTTTAGCTAAAATGCGTGTTATCGAATTAACACGTCGTATTGGACAATAATTTTGTTATTAAAATCAAAAAGGTTACCAAAGCAAATTTAGTAACCTTTTTATTTTGTTATAGCATTACTTTCATTAATCTGTAAATCATAAATCACTATACCTAAAAATTCACATAGCGAAAAATGATAATCCGCGCTATTTTAATAATGTTGCCTTACTCATTTTGAATTTGTGATTCATAGGTATTTCATCTCTTATTGGATGCTTACTCTATTTATAGTTGACATCCCATTTGAATATCGCAACGTTGATAAGGTGATGCGATACCTTTAATTTCAGTAAATCCCAATTTACGATAAAGCTTTATTGCTGGCGCTAATATAGTATTACTTTCTAAATAAATTTTTTTTGCACCTAATTTTTTAGCCTGATTTAATGCTGTTTGTCCTAAATGATAACCTATTTTATTACCTTGTGCTTGAGGTGAAACAGCCATTTTTGCCAATTCAAAATCATATTCGCTATCATGCATTTTAATTAATGCACAACTGCCTACAGGTTGATCATCTATTAAAGCAATAAAAATATATCCACCTCGATCTAAAATATATTCTTGGGGATTGTCTAATGCTTTATAATCGGAATCTTCCATCACAAAATACGTTTGAATCCATTGTTCATTAATCAATTTAAATGCCGATTGATAACAGGCTTGATATGGAACGATACGAAACATTATTTCCCCCAAATTTAATTTGTTAGTGAATTGATATTATACTATTAACTCTTTATATATAATAAAAATAATAAATATTTAATTTTAAGAGTACAATTGACATCTCTTGCCAAAGTTAATTTTTGATTCCGATAAATAATCGAAGTTAACGACATAAATATTTGAATAGTAAAAAACGCATTCAAACGCACTACAGATACATAATCGAATATTTATAATAATAGGATACTGGATTTATTATTCGCTATCAGCGATAATTTTAGTAACTTTTTCGACATAAAAGCGACTATGTTTACCGTTTATCATTCAAATCAAGTCGATCTGCTCAAATCATTGGTGAGTGAATTGATGCAAAGACAACCATTAGAAAATGTGTTCATGCCCGATATGGTGATCGTGCAAAGCCAAGGCATGGCGCAATGGTTGCAGATCGAGCTTGCAGATGCACTCGGTATTGTGGCAAACATTGCTTTTCCTTATCCAACTCAGTTTATCTGGCAAGTTTATCAAGCTTTATTACCCGATTCGCCAATTGAAAACAGTTTTAATCCTGAAGCCATGACTTGGCGTCTATTTTATTTGCTGCCTCAACTCATTGATAAGCAGGAATTTAGCGCACTCAAACATTATCTCAATATAGATAAAACAGAAAGAAAGTTATATCAACTGGCAACACGTATTGCTCGTTTATACGATCAGTACTTAGTTTATCGCCCTGACTGGCTAGCAAAATGGGAATCGAATAAAACCGTGGTTGAATTAAATCATCATCCCGATGAAATTTGGCAAGCGGAGCTGTGGAGACAATTAATAGCCATTAGTCAGCCGTATCACCGTGCAAATATCTACCAGCAAATGCTTGATATCCTACTGGATGACCATTTTGATAAAAAACGGTTAAATACGTTACCCGACCGTATTTTTATTTTTGGTATTACTTCCCTTCCACCCATTTATCTTTCGCTACTCTCAGCACTTGGAAAACATATCGATGTACATTTAATGTTTAACAATCCTTGCAAATGGTATTGGGGAGATATTGTCGAAAAACAGCTAACTGACATACAAAATACACCCGATAAAACTCCAAATCCACTCTTAACGTCATGGGGAAAACTAGGTCGGGATTGTCTGTTTTTATTACAGGAATTCCAAAACAAACAAGATATTGATGTGTTTGCTGATCACGATCGCACTTGTTTATTACATGCTATTCAGCAAGATATACTGGAGCTATATCCGTCAGATAAAACTGCACTTCACATTGACTCAACCGATAAATCAATTTCGTTTCATGCATGCCATAGCGAACAGCGTGAGGTCGAAGTACTCTATGACTATTTACTATCTGTCTTTGATGCTGATCCAACCATAGAGTTACGTGATTGCATTGTGATGGTTTCAGATATTGATAAATACATCCCTTATATTCGTGCCGTTTTTGGTAATGCTGAAGGTCAACGTTATCTACCTTTCACTATTTCCGATCAGAAAGCTCGAAATATTGATCCCATTGTGCAAGCATTTTTTGCGATTTTAAATTTTCCTCAAAGTCGATTTACGGCAGAAGAGTTGTTTAATTTACTGGAGATACCAGCAATTTCGGAAAAATTTTCGATCAATGAATCACAATTAACGCTTTTAAGGACATGGATCATTGAATCGGGTATTCGTTTTGGTCTTGAAAATGCCCATAGTTGGTTATTTGGACTTGAACGTTTGTTGCTTGGTTATACGATGAGCAGTGAGCAAGGAAGCTGGCAGCAAATACTCCCGTATGATGGTGCGACTGGTTTGGATGCTGAACTTATTGGTCAATTAGCTGAATTTATTAGTATAGTCCGTAAATGGTCAACATTGTTAAGTCAAGCCAAACCATTAGTTGAATGGCAAAGTTGTTGCCTTGAATTACTCAATGATTTTTTTATTAGTAATGAACAACGTGAATCTATTTTATTGATGATTCAAGATGAGTGGCAAAAGCTGATTGACAGTAGATTGTTAGCAAATTTTGCGGATAACATATCGATGACTATTTTACATGATGCGATGCAATCACGTTTAGAACAAAATCATTTAGCTCATCGCTTTTTAGTGGGCAAAATCAATTTTTGTACTATGATGCCAATGCGTTCGATTCCCTTTAAAGTGGTATGTTTATTAGGTATGAACGATGGTGATTATCCTAGAACATCGCTACCGCTTGATTTTGATTTGATTGCTCAGTACCCAAGACGAGGGGATCGAAGTCGTCGCACAGATGATCGATATCTCTTTTTAGAAGCAATTTTATCGGCTCAAAAACAACTCTACATGAGTTATATTGGGCGAGAAATTAAAGATAATACTGAACGTTATCCGTCAGTATTAATTGATGAGTTATGGGATTATATCGTTCAATACTATGATAATACCAAAGATAATACAAACGGTTTCGATAATTTACGTGTCATCCATACGCGCACACCATTTAATCCTCAAAATTATTTAAATCCGCCTAAAAGCTATGCCAATGAATGGCTACCGGCAGCACAACAGCAAGGTGAAAGTCAATCCTTCATTAGTGATATTTCGGCGATGACGATTGATAACATTAGTCTTGATGAATTAAAACGATTCTATCAACACTCCATACGATTTTTTTTACAAAAACGATTCAATTTCTATATTAATTATCTTGATGATACTTTACCGGATGCTGAAAATTTTAATCTGGATAATTTTGAACGATACCAGCTTAATGTAAAAATTTTAAATCAATTGATTGATCACACTATCCAAGAATCAGATTTGTATCATCGATTAGCATTAACCGGCGAGTTACCAGACGGCGCCTTTGGTCAGATTATTTATGATGAACAAAATGAATCCATGCAATCGTTAGCGAATAAAATCTGCCAAGAACGCCTGATACAAACTGCCGAAGAGGTCAATTTAACCCTTTTTGCTAATGGACAACATTACATACTGCAAGGCTGGTTAACCCATGTTCAAGAGGATGGAATTTTAACATGGCGACCATCGAAACTTTCGATCCGTGATGGCATGACATTATGGATCGATCATCTTATTTATTGCATCTCCAATCCTGAAAACACGAATAGCTATAGTCGCATCTATGGTCGGGAAGAGAGTGAATGGCGTTTCGAATATTTAAACCCTGAGCAAGCACAAATTATTTTAACAACTTTAATCGAAGGCTATTTGCAAGGTATTAATCAACCGTTACTCTTCCCAATTCAAAGTGCATGGAATTGGTTAGTATCCGCGTATAATTCTAAAACAAATGAGATTGAAATCAGTCAAAAAGCTATCAATCAACTTAAAAACACTTGGCAAGGAGGGGGATTCAATTCAGCAGAATGTGATAATTATTATGCCCGATTATATCCTGAATTAACCAATCCACTTATTGAGCAGATTATTTATTCGGCTCGACAATTTTTATTACCCATTTTATTACATCAAGAAAAGGTAAAATAGGAGGCATTATGTTTATTGATACACATTGTCATTTTGATTTTCCCATTTTTACCGCAGATATCACTAATTCTATCGACAAAATACAGCAAGCAAAAATTGATGCGCTCATTGTGCCAGCTGTCTCTGCGAATCATTTTCATACAATATTACACCTTGCCGAACAATATAATGAAGTTTATGCAGCGCTTGGTTTACATCCCATTTATCAACACACAGAATCAGATTTAGAAAAATTATCCGATATTATTAATAAAAACCCCAAAAAATTAGTAGCAATGGGCGAAATTGGTCTGGATAAATACAATCTTACCGTTGATTGGCAACAACAACTATTTTATTTTCGTTCACAGCTTACCTTGGCTAAAAAATATGATTTACCCGTTTTGATTCATTCACGTAAAACGCATGACATTATGTATCACGAACTTCATCAAGCAAATTTACCTTGTCGGGGTGTCATACATGGATTTTCAGGCAGTTATCAACAAGCGATGCAATTTGTGAAACTCGGTTATTATATTGGTGTCGGGGGAGTGATAAGTTACGCACGCGCTAATAAAACTCGCCAAACCGTTGCCCAACTGCCTTTAGAAAGTCTTGTACTTGAAACCGACGCCCCCGATATGCCATTAAGTGGTCGACAAGGTCAAATTAACCGTCCAGAATATCTCATTGAAATATTTCATGTTTTAAGTCAGTTACGCAAAGAACCTCAACCAGAAATACTTCGTACAATCTTATCGAATACCTTAACGCTATTTAGTCGAATCAATCAAAAAGCATTGAAGCATTGATTATAAATAGCTTTATAATTATATGTGGATTATCACCGTCAAACATTAGCGATACAAGGCCGGTTTTTTTGACTGCTTAAAATCGTTTTTTAGACTTTGCGATTGTGTCTCTTACCGGCGTAATTTCATTATGAATATTATACAATGCGTAATCGTTATCTATTACTTGCCAATTATTGATGAGATAGACCAATCAAATCCAAACAGACGAGTATCACCAATTCACTGTAAAGAAAACTTAAATAAATTATGCTTTCTGGTTTATTTCATCGACGACAAAGTCGTTTCGAGGTAATATGAGATAAATTGTCTTCTATCATCTTATTGATAGCCTTAAAACTATCATCGCAACAATAATAGGTAATTACTATAATGAGCAATGATATTCAATTATCCCCTATGGTATATCGAATGTTGCCGTGGATTGCGGCAGTCGCATTTTTAATGCAATCACTCGATACATCAATTTTAAATACGGCACTCCCCTCGATTGCTAAAGATCTTCATGAATCCCCCTTAAATATGCAATCTGCGGTAATCTGTTATGCATTAACTTTAGCATTGTTTATTCCGATTAGTGGTTTATTGTCCGATCGCTTTGGAACAAAAAATGTTTTTGTGACCGCCGTGTTTCTTTTTACAGCGGGCTCGCTGTCTTGTGCCCTATCAAATACTCTTATTTTTATGGATATTTCGAGGGTTATACAAGGTATTGGCGGTTCAATGATGGTACCCGTTTCCAGATTAGTTTTAATTAAATCTTATCGGCGTAATGAATTTTTATCAGCGCTAAATACCTCATCCATTTTAGGACTGGTAGGCCCTGTAATTGGCCCTGTTCTTGGCGGATATTTAGCTGAGATGATCAGTTGGCATTGGGTATTTTTAATCAATATCCCTGTTGGTATTGCCGGGATCATTATTGCTTGGAAATATATGCCAAACCTTAAAGGTGAACGCATCTATTTTGATTTTTGGGGCTTTGTTATTATTGCCATAACATTTATTAGTGCCACGTTAAGTTTGGAGCTGCTAAGTGAGGGACAAAGTAGTTATATTTCACTATTTTTGGCAATAATAAGTTTAATCTTTCTGTTTGGTTACCGATTCTACGCTCAAAAAGCAACTACCCCTCTATTCCCATTATCTTTATTTAGTATTCGCACTTTTAAAATCGGTATTATCGGTAATTTGATAAGTCGATTAGGTATTTCAGGGGTTCCTTTTTTAATTCCATTACTATTACAAGTTGGCTTTGGTTATTCAGCAATTGAAGCAGGAATGATATTAATTCCTATGGCGTTAGCTTCAATGGCAATTAAATCGTTTATTCCTACAATTTTAGCTAAATTAGGGTATCGAAACGTCTTGATTGGCAATACTATATTGGCTGGAACGTTCATTTTATTAATGTCACAATTAAGTTTATCCACCCCGATCATCCTGATGTGTCTATTACTTTTTTGCATTGGTTGTACCAATTCATTACAATTTACGGCAATGAACAGTATCACTTTAGCTGATTTACAAGGTGAAACAACCAGTAGTGGGAATAGTTTAATGGCGGTAAACCAACAACTTGCTATTAGCTTCGGTATCGCCTTAGGTGCTGTGCTTGTTAGGTTAGTCGGTGAGGAAACCGCTACCATTAAGTCTTTCCAAATTACTTTTATGATATTAGGAATTATCACAATACTTTCTAGCATTGTGTTTGCAGCTTTAAAAAAACAAGATGGGCAAAACTTAACCGCTCATCATCAAGAAACAAGGAGATAACAATATGTTTCAATACCAAATCATTCCGGTTACTGCTTTTCAGGAAAATTGTAGCATTATTTGGTGTGATGAAACAAAAGAAGCAGCCTTTATCGATCCAGGTGGTGAACCCGAATTACTCAAAAAAGCCGTGGAAAAACTGGGCGTGAATATTAAACAAATCCTATTAACGCATGGACATTTGGATCACGTTGGCGCGGCTGTAGAATTAGCAAAACATTATGATGTAAAAATCATCGGCTCAAATCAAGAAGATGAATTTTTATTTAGTGGATTACCTCAGCAATGTATTCAATTTGGTTTTCCTTATATTGAACCCTTTTTACCGGATCATTGGTTAAAAGAAGGAGATAAAATCAAAGTCGGCAATATTTCACTCGATGTACTGTATTGCCCAGGTCATACACCCGGTCATATCGTTTTTATTAATCATTCTGATAAAATCGCTTTTGTTGGTGATGTGTTATTTAACGGTAGTATAGGAAGAACAGATTTTCCGAGAGGCAATCATGCCGATTTGATTTCTTCAATTAAACATAAATTATTACCACTTGGTGATGATTTCATTTTTGTTCCTGGACATGGCCCTATGTCTAGCTTTGGTCATGAGCGTATCAATAATCCCTTTTTAGCTTAATCGAATATCTTTCATCACACTTTTTGCAATATAGTGTGATGATATCCTTTGCTCACCAAAAAACATAATAAGTAAACCATTTAACTAAAAAATAGTTTACAACTTAAATTGTTTCGTTATTATTGCTTATCAAGCTATCGGTCATGAGATTCAAAAAAGAGAGCATAATTATGAAACAACAAGTTATATCGTATTATCCAACATATATTTCAACACTATTTAACTTATCATCTTGGCAACGTAAACTGTCAGTAACAACCTGCGCGGCATTACTTTTAGGACTTGCAGCTAATATCAGTATTCCAACTTATCCCGTGCCCTTTACTTTGCAATCCTTAGTAGTACTACTTATCGGAGCTTGTTTAGGACGTAAATTAGGTACTATAACAATAATTCAATACCTATTTTTAGGCGCTATAGGTTTACCTTTATTTGCTAATGGTAGCGCTGGTTTTATAGCACTAACATCGCCTTCTGCTGGATACTTATATGGATATCTATTTAGTGCTTATTTAGCAGGTTTTGCAGCTGAAAAAGGTTATGATCGCCACTTTATTATCGGTTTAATTACTTTTGGTTGTGCACATCAATTAATCTTTGTATTTGGCGTTCTTTATTTAGCTGGTTATTTACATATTAGCCTCATTGAGGCAATAAAACTCGGATATCTCCCTTTTGCAGGAGTTGATGCACTTAAGTTTATCATAGCAACTTCAGTCATGTTCCTTTTATGGCGTTACCGTGCTAAAAATCACTGATTTAAAAAAAGGCGATATTATTTTCCAGTGTCTGAACGAGGTTAATGACTTTAATGATGCGGTCACCTGTTCAGGTGCAACAAGTAACGTGGATGACTTAACCAATAATATCAATCATGTAGGTTTATATATTGGAAATAATATCGTTATTGAGGCAACACCCAAACACGGGGTCATTGACCAAACGCTGACGCATTTTATCGATGCAGCACAATTTAATATCATTGGTCGAATTGATAATTTAGGGTTGATTGAAAATGCCATTAAGCGAGCAAAAACATGTATTGGTCTACCTTACAACTCTAGCTTTCGTCCAAATACAGCTGGACTTTATTGCAGTGAACTCATTACCTACGCTTTTCGAAACGAACACAATGAGAGTTATTTTGCTTTATATCCGATGAATTTTAGAGATTTAACGACCCATCAAGTTTTACCTTATTGGATCGATTATTATCATTCGTTAAAAGAAAAGATCCCAGAACAACAGCTTGGATCTCATCCTCAACAACTCTTAAGGCAAACGGAATTATTCAAGACAATCCTAACTCTTGAATAAAATAAAGGGAGGTTATTAAATCGAAAAAGCATTTAATACAATTTAACTATTGACATAGCGCCATTTAATCTATAATATGCGCGCTACATTTCGGTTCCTCCATAGTTCAGTCGGTAGAACGGCGGACTGTTAATCCGTATGTCACTGGTTCAAGTCCAGTTGGAGGAGCCAACTTTACATTTCATCTCGTATCTATACGTCTCTATTTGATTATAAATCAATATCTTATATTTTTTTTAGTATACCTCTTATCCATATACATCTATCAATTTCTCTATCAATTTAATATTTTTTCGGGTTCAAATGAGGGTTAGCAAAAATGCTCATTTTTTCCTCAAGGAAAAGAATTCTATGCCAAAAATAATTAAAAGATTAACTGATAATCAAATTAAAAATAGTCGAGCAAATGATAAAAACTTGTATTTAAGAGACGGAAATGGTTTAGTTCTTATTGTTTGCAAAAACAACATTAAAAAATGGGCTTTTAAATATACATCCCCAATCACAAATCGTGAAACTTCAATGACACTAGGTAACTATCCATTGGTAAGTTTAGATGAAGCACGTTCCGAGAGAGATGAATATATCAAACTTCTTAAGCAAAAAATAGATCCGCAAACTTATAGAAATTCGGAGCAACAAAAACAACTGGATAAACAACGCACCACTTTTAAATATGTGATGAACGAGTGGTATAACAGCAGTTACTGTAAAAAACTTAAACCAAGAACATTATTGAAAAAACGGCAATCCTTAGAAAAGCATATTGTCCCGTTTATTGGAAATGTACCGATTCAAGAGATCACGCCTAGCATGGTTATTGAGCTGTTAAAACCGTTGGAGCAGGAAAATAAATTAGAAACGTTATACAGAATAATCCAACGGATTAATGAAATAATGGACTATTCCATAAATGTTGGATATATAGATACAAATAAATTAAATAAAGTACATATGATTTTCGAATCACATCAAGCAAATCATATGTTATCTATTCGTCCTGAAGAATTACCTGAGTTTATGAAAGCACTTTCAAAAGCACACATCAAACCCTATACTAAATTGCTGATTGAGTTTCAACTACTCACCCTAGCTCGTCCTATTGAAGCCGTACAAGTGGAATGGGACGAAATTGACTTTGATAAACGTATTTGGACAGTTCCAAAAGAAAAAATTAAAAAAAACCGAGAACACCTTGTACCTCTTAGTCAACGAGCAATAGATATATTGTTGGAGATGAAAAAAATTAATGGTAGCAGAAAATATGTTTTTACTTCACAGGTTAAAAAGCACCTTAATAATCATATGAATTCTCAAACAGCCAATGGTGCTATTAAACGTATGGGATATGGTGGAAAATTGGTTGCTCATGGCTTACGATCCGTTGCATCAACGTATTTAAATGAACAAAATTTTGATAAGGAAATCATCGAAATAGCACTTTCACATATTGATAAAAATACAGTTCGTAGGGCGTATAACAGGTCGCTATATCTTGAGCAAAGAACCGAAATGTTAAATTGTTGGGCTGAGTTTGTGCGATTTGCTAAAATAGGTAAAGTCTTACAGTTTAATAAACAAAAATCTACCAACTCTAAACCTACAGTTAACTTTACTTCAAACTATAGCAACACAAGCAATATGAGCAAAATTTCTTACTCAATGAATCTTACTGCTTAATTAATACATTCTTTCACGTATTACATTGCATAGTTAAACAATTATTAAATGAAGGAAAAAATGAACAAAAGGATAATTAGATTGGCAGACGTTATACATAAAACAGGCATGTGCCGTGCTTCAATTTATAAAGAAATGGCAGAAAACAGATTTCCAAAAAATGTTAAGCTTACATCTGTAGCGGTCGGATGGATTGAAAGCGAAATAGATGAATGGATTGAATCACGCATTTTAACACGTAACAGCAATAATTAGTTATAAATAAACAAAAAAATAATTAAGATTAAAATATGTATTTGAAATTTGGTAGGGGCGAAAATATTCATAAGCAAGTTCCGTAATTTTCTCAGGGGTTAGTTCTTCTATTGGAGAAAATGTATTTTTATCTAGTTCATGCAGATAGCCCCCTTTAGGAAGTACAATAACTTCATTAAATTTAATCTCTTCCATGCAGTAAAAAAATTTCTTTTCTTCTAATTTAAGTTTAAGTTCACTGTAATATGATTCTATATTGTCTGGATTTTCTCTATAAATCTCAAGGTAAGTTATATCTAAAGTTGAAATAATTTTCATGTATTTTAATATAATAATCTGTACTTCTTTAGAATAGGTATGGCTAAATATATCTTTCATGGCAATTTATTTTTATGTTTTTAGTTTTAATAGTATCATTAATTAGTTAAATAATTTTTACATTATTACCCTATCTTATTACCTCTAATTCGTCAGAGCCTTCCGGTATATGGAAACGAAATAAATAACTTCCAGTAGTCTCCTTTTTATCTTCTTTAACAATTGCTTTAAATTTGATTCCGTCTGTAAAACTATCACCGTTTTTTTGTCTTAATTTTACAAGCCGATTATTGGGTTCAAGTATTATCTGATAGTCAGTAATCGGTAAAATTTGTATATCATCAAATATCTTTGAATATTCCCCATTGGTTAAAGAGTATTCTTGAAAATAATTTTCAATTTCTTCTTGAGTGGCATATAAACAGATGAATTTTTCTTTCAATTTAGGCATGACTGCTTGAAAGTAAGCTTCTGTATCCTTATTTTCTAAAATAGTACGCAACTCTTCTATTTTTTTAACTACTTTTTGTTCCAAATCGGGGACTTTGGTTAAATCTTTAGATTTTGTCCAACCTGTCATTTGGTAAGGCACTTCCGCTTCAAATTCAAACGATTTTTCAAAATAAGGTAAATCTTTAGTCTGTTCATAAGGCAGTTCGAAGTTTAGTATATGGATTTCAGGATCTTCCTTATCCCTAAAATTTTTATTGAAAAATAATCTCATTCTAAAAGAGGCATATTTGCCTAAAACAGCCTGTCCATTCGAGGGATAAATGCGAAAGGTTATTTTTTGTTTACCACTGCCCAATATTCGATAGTTTAATGGGACAATGGGACTGGTAATTTTACCTTGATAATGGGCAAACATTTGTACATCATTAACAAATAGTTCCCATTTAATATTAGCGCTGTAAATTCCGACATAATAGAACGGTTCTTGCTTGTACTGCTTTGGCACTTCAATTGCTTGCATAGTTTCTTGAATTATTTGTTTATCTGTTTTTTGTGCTTGTCCGCAAGAAAACAGAAAACTACTAAGTAAAAACACGTTTATTAATTTTTTCATGAATACCTATCTTATTACCTCTAATTCGTCAGATCCTTCGGGTATATGGAAACGAAATAAATAACTTCCATTAGACTCCTTATTATTTTCTTTAAAAATTGCTTTAAATTTAATTCCGTCAGAAAAATCATCTTTGTCTTTTTGTCTTAATTTTACAATCCTATTATTGGGTTCAATTATTATCTGATAGTCTTCAATCGGTAAAATTTGTATATCATCAAATATCTTTGAAAACTCCCCATTGGTTAAAGAGCTTTCTTGAAAATAATTTTCAATTTCTTGTTGAGTGGCATATAAACAGATAAATTTTTCTTTCTCTCTGGGCATGATTGCTTGAAAGTAAGCTTCTGTATTATTTTTCTCTAAAATAGTACGCAACTCCTCTATTTTTTTAACTACTTTTTGTTCCAAATCGGGGACTTTGGTTAAATCTTTAGATTTTGTCCAACCTGTTATTTGATAAGGCACTTCCGCTTCAAATTCAAACGATTTTTCAAAATAAGGTAAATCTTTAGTCTGTTCATAAGGCAGTTCGAAGTTTAGTATAGGGATTTCTGGATCTTCCTTATCTCTAAAATTTTTATTGTAAAATAATCTCATTCTAAAAGAGGCATATTTGCCTAAAACATCCTGTCCATTCGGGGGATAAATGCGAAAGGTTATTTTTTGTTTACCACTGCCCAGTATATTATAATTTAATGGGACAATGGGACTGGTAATTTTACCCTGATAATGATCAAACGCTTGTGTATCATTAATAAATAGTTCCCATTTAATATTAGCACTGTAAATTCCGACATAATAGAACGGTTCTTGCTTGTACTGCTTTGGCACTTCAATTGCTTGCATAGTTTCTTGAATTATTTGTTTATCTGTTTTTTGTGCTTGTCCGCAAGAAAACAGAAAACAACTTAATAACAACACGTTTATTAATTTTTTCATGAATACCTATCTTATTACCTCTAATTCGTCAGATCCTTCGGGTGTATGGAAACGGAATAAATAACTTCGATTTCATCTTATGATTGATAATTTTGCATCTGTTTTTTTTCGATGAAATAAAGCCATTTCAATAAAATTACCCTTCTGTTCCGGCTCTTTAAAATCTAATTGAAATTTAAAACCCGACAGTTCATGAGGTATTCTTAAACCTACCAATTTTCCATCTGCATAAAATACGAGTTCGTAATCATCTAAAGGTACTTTTTTTAAATTTCTTGGTAAATTTTTAAAATAGTCTAATTCCTCTATTTCCTCATCAGATAAGTAAAATGAAGTATTGATTTCTTTTAAGCGTTGTTCTGTTAGCTGAATATATTTTGAACGATCTTGCTTGGTAAATATGTCATAAAATTCGTTATACCATTCATCTAATTCCTTAAGAAGTTTGTTTTTATCTTCTTTTTCTAAACTAACCGAATTTGTCCAACCCTCAAAATGGTATGGTACTTCTGCTTGAAAATATAAAGTTTCTGTTTTAAAGACTGGCAATTGAATATCATTAGTAAAGGTAATATGGGGGAAACTTAAGACAACATGCCGTTTCATGGTTTCTAAAGAAACATCTTTGACAAATACTTTTAGATCAACTTCCGCTTTTGTAGAAATAAACTCTTGACCATCAAAGGGATATACTATAGCTTTTACCGCCTGCTTTCCTTCTTTAGATAATATCCATTGATTAATCGGCCAATCTACCGCCATGCTTCCAGTTTCATAATTTGTAAAGACGAGAATATCGTTAACAAATAAATCAATAGCACATCCACGGGTAGATACTTCTATTTCATAAAAAGGAGAATGCATATTTATTTTATTATTGTTTAAAACATTTTGGATGTTTTGCTGTGTTTTTTCTTTCATTACCTTTTGGTTTTTTATTTCGTGATTATTATTTTGAGCTTGATTACAATTTGCCATAAATATAAGCGGTAGTATAATGATGATTCTAGGTATTAATTTCAATGTATTCACCTTTCTAATTTTTTTTCTCTGTTTTACTATAAACTAATTTTTACGCATATATGCTCCTGTTTGAGCTTTAAGTGATTCATTTTTTGGTTCAATTGGATTTTCTCCCCTAATCCAGCCAACCATAGTATCTCGGTCATCGAAATCGTTAATTTGAATGCTCGTACTTAAGTATCGATCGGGTAAGTGATAGCAGTAATAGTGTAAATCAAATTTTTCTCGATACTCTCTTTCCATTTTCTCACTCATTAAATTATCTTCTAAATATTGGCTGTTTTTTTCGTGAAAATCTTCTATTGCACTTTTAACCCATTTCGTAGGTGCCTTTATTTCTCCTGTATAAGAATAGATAGTACCGTTCAAATCAGTGATGATTATTATCCTATCTAATTTGACATTTTTTTTGTAGAAATAATAATCTTCATCAGCTAATCGAACTAAAATATAAGTATAACCAATCATCTCATCATCATCAGGAGATGTCATTTTTCCTAAAGGTTCTTTGTAGTATTTACCCTTAAACTCAGACAAAAGAGTATCGATAGGGACGGAAAAATCGAGGTGTCTAATATCAAAAGGTTTTCCACTGATGATTTTAGAACTTTGTGGCTGTTGGGCTTGATTGCATCCGATCATTAAAAATACTGACATACAAATAATAAGTTTTTTAAGTAGCTTCAATGTATTCTTTTCCTGAATTATAAATTTCTCTTTCATCAAATAATGTTAATGTGTTTTCTTTATATAAGTTATATGATTTGCTTAATACTAGTTCGTATATTTTAATCGTTATTTTAGCCCCTCCCCAAATAACAGAAGATTCTTTATATTGAGCGCTTTTTTGCCTATCATAGCCGATTTTTTGAGTAAAAACAAAGGAAGTTCCAGCCTCTCCATCTACCATCCATTTTAATTTTACTGGTTGAGTTGAGGTAGCAATTACTGTACCTCTTGGTTTTATACCCACCTTAATTTTTATACCTACTTCGATTTTAGCTTCTTGCTCACCTGCTTTGTCAAAACCATCTATAGTATTGTATGACCAACTGCCTTCCCAATTTACCTCCATTGAAGCTTCGAAAGTAATATATATTTCTGATTCTGATAGTTTTTCGACTATGGATTTTATCCATAAGAACACCGTTCCAACATAAGGAATCTTGCCTATAAATGGGATTAAATCAATCCCTATCGCAATACCGATTAACGGTTGTAAAGCTATTCCTCCTTTATAAACTGTTGCCATTTGCCCGCTTTGGCTTTCATCAAATTGCCAACGCAAGGCAAAACCTATATTAGGTGGGTCTATGCTGAAATCTATTTTACTTAATGTTCCTGATTCTAAACCGTAGTTCTTGTAACCTTTTTCAACAGTCGAAGGATTAAGATCTTTAAGACTGAGTGAAACTGAATCGTAGGCATATTTAGCATTTTCAATTATTTTTTCAATGCTTTTTAGCCCGTATTTATGAGGTTTTCCATTTATACTGTAACAAACTGCTAAATCATATTGAAGTTTAGCTGAATCGGTAACCTCAATATTTAACTCTCTTTTTATATATCTAAAACCGAATTTTTGATGATACCAGTTCAAAACTTTTCTTTCTCGTGTAATAGAGCCTTCGATCTGTAATCCTGCTGTTAAAACAAATGCAATTTCCCATTCAATATCGGGGTATACATTAATTTTTACGGGTATGGTGTATCGGCAGGTATCTACCATTACCACATGTTTTTGGACATCTTTTTCGTTTAACCAAAAATAGTTAAAAGGAAAAATATTAACCATACCTAAGGCTTTATGATCACGTATGTATTTATAGGGGATAAGCAAATCAACGGAACTGTAATCGATTTTTTGAATTTTAATGCCTTGTTTTTCTGAAGATAGTTTAGCAGGAAAATAAAATACGCTGTCTGCCCCTTTGGTGTGTTGTTGTGTTTTGCATTCTTCGGTTTTTAGATTAGTACTTAAAGTTAACAGATAAGGATTTACATCTCCTGTTATCAGACCAATTTCAATCGGATCTAATTTTATTCCTTCCTTTTTTTCTTCAAATAAGGTTATCTCTTCGTCTTCTTTATGTGCTTTTATCCATGTATAATGGCAAGGCTCTCCGTTAGGTTGCAAAAGTACATCCCCTGCCTTTTCCACATATTCATCGACTTCTTTATTTTGTATCTCCAGCAAATTTTCCATATCGGTATAACCAATGGTTAAATACCCCTGTTGTATCGGATATAATTTTTTAAAATCTGTATTAGTTGCGCTATATGCTTGATAAATGTGTTTAAGAGTAACAAAGAAGGTACGTTTAGTTTTCTCTTTTTGATCTTCAGGTTTTTTATCTATGGCTAACGGTATCAAAAGTTCTGCTCTTTTAAAATATTGGGAGAGGTATGAGACTAGCTCATAATCAAGATCTTCACTCCAAAAATTATCATTTTCGGGCTTTAATCCGTTTACTTTTTTCTCATAGATTGTTTTGTAACTATCAATTTTAACCCCTAAAAATCCGCTATTAGATCCATGTTGTACTTTTTGATCAATTATAACTGTAAATTCAGCAGATTCAGGAATCAGTAAAGTACAAACATGGGCAGAAATGATGAGGTTTTCTCCGTAGTAAACTACATTTTCGTTTTCTTGTGATTCTTTTTCTGTTTTGGGTAAAGGTATTTGAAGTTTTCTATCGAAAGGAGAATTATTTATTAGAAGATCCGTTCGATAAATTTTTGGTTCTGCAATCGGAACAATAAAAATACCTTTAGGTTTTTTACTGAAATGTAATTCAGGATGAATTAAAAAAGGTTCTACCCATGACAAGGCAGGCGTATCGTACGGTTTGTTGTCAAATTTTATCTGAATGGTTTTTTGTATCGTATAGTTGCCTTGAACATTGTGTAAATCGATTTTCGATATCTGTTCAACGGGTTTGTTATTTACCCATTCTTCGTTTTCATCTTTTTTATTATTTCTGTTGGTATCTGTATACCATCCGTGCCAACTAATTCCTCCTTTCTGTAAATTATATACCTTTCCGTATACCCATTTAATACCGCTGTGTATTTGCTTATTTTTTACTTTATCTTCAACATCTAAAAATACTTTTTCATCCATTTCAACGGATAAGGTAACCCAGTTTCCATTAGCTATCAAACCATATACTTCACAACCATTCAAAAGTTGTGGAAACTTTATAATTTGTCCGTTGCTTATATGTTCATCAGAGATAATGATTCGATTAATACCTTTAGACATTTTATTTGGCTTTTAGCGTTAGTATTCTATGGGTTAGTTTTAATGAGGTCAGGGGATTGATTTGCTCGTGAACTTCCTTCGGGGTATTTTCAAGGTTTTGTTGTGATAATTCGGCTTGTTGACCGTGGTGTACTACACTGATACAATCTTGTCCACCCAAAGGACAACCTGCTTTGGATTGTTCTGTTAACAGTTTTCCGGCTCCTTCTATTTTTTGCGTGGATTCTTCGCTACTCCATTGAGTTACTTGCACAGAACACGGCGCACGGTGCGGTTTTTTTGCACATCCTCCGAAACAATTCTTTTTAAATGTTGCGCCTACATCGGTTGTAGTAGCTGCTAATTTTTTCGAGCTGTTACTATCATTCAGATAAAGTATATTTTGTGTTTTAACCAACAGTTCATCGGTACTATTGCCATATTTACAGGCACATATAGCACCTTGAACTAAATATTTTATTCCCATAGTTGAAATTTTTGTGTTTTAGTTTTTATTTTGCATTTGGATTTATAGATTAAATAACTTGCTAATCCAACTCCGTTGGCTTTTCATATATTTTTGATAGTTTTCTTCCTCTTTTTGTTCTTTTTCTTTCTGTTTTTGAATGTTGTGAACGTGTTGTAATTGCTTTTCTTTTGAAGAAGACTCTTCTTCTCTTAACTGGTAACAAGTCATTTTATAAAGTACTATTTTGTTATCTTCGATAACGGTTTTCACTTCCGCTAAAATATCTTTAATAGTGTAATCGATATAATCCATATTGTATTCTACATAAAGCTCGTATACTTGCCCCGATAGTGAAGTAGCACTTCCTTGAAAATGGATATAAAACCCTCTCATGCAGTTATAATTTTCATCGATTTTCAACTTACCTGTAAACATTAAAGGATAACTTACATCAGGAACATGTACCATTATGTTACTTTCCAGCTCTCTTGATTGAGGGTATGACTGATAAAGGGGATGAGTATAAAGGGCTAAAAAGAGGTCTTTATGCAGTAGCCGTTGATTAAATAAGTTAGGATCTGCAAGACATCTTTGTATTTCTTGAATATAATTTGCAAAATTATTGCCTTTATAATTTCTTTGAATTGTCGGTAATTGTTGTTCGAACTTCTGTTTTATTTCTGCTAAATTGTTAATTCGCTTTATGTTCGTATCATAATTAACAGTTATTCCTATAGGATATAAAATATGGGTGCATTCAATAGCTAACTGATCAATCAATCGGTTAGGCGTTTTGCCGTCTGTAAAGAAGTAGTTTTTTTTATATTTTATAGCAACACTTCGGTTAGAAAGGGGCTTAGTTTTTACCTTTACTTCATATCCCAACGATTGCTTTTCATTTGAAAACCGTAGGTCTACTCGATATGCTCTTACATTTAATGGGTGTAAAGGAAGTGAATTTTCCGAATGTAAACGCACTTTTCCTTCGGGTTTATTAACTTTTACATGAATTTCACTAGTTGGTTTATTTGTGGAAAAGTTCTTTTCGTCTAAGAAGAATCCATTAGATTTCATAAGCAAATAATTTTAAATTATTAATTCTTAATCTTCTTTACATTTACATTACTGTTCTATTATATAGCTTTATTACATAAATTTGGTTACCTTCCTTATTGGCTGTATGATTCGAAAATCTTCTTTTCTTCCAAAATTTCCGGTCCCATCACTTTACTGCCATACCAGTATAATTTTTTTTCTATGATTTTTATAGTTCCCCATTTTTCATTAAATGTATAATACCGAGCGGTTACGTACAAACCTTTTTTTTCTCCTTCTGTTTCTAAATAACTATTCAATTCAACGTAATCTTCTATCGTTACCTTTCCATTACTGCCGTCTATATAAAAGGTTCGATCTTTAACTATAGCGCCGTCTCGATAAATGGAATCTTTTTCTATTATGGGATAATACACAGTATACAAAGGTTTAATATCTTTCTTAGGAGAAGTTAGATGTTTGGCAACAAAAATTCCTTCTGTTCTAACGCTTAAATCAATCCCGTATAAGGATTTCATTTTTTGTATCAAATCCTCTACCGTAAAAGAATACAGATAGTCATAATTAATACCTTCTTCACGATTACCGTTTTTATCATAAACATCTAAATTTCCGATATTAAAGCCGTAAAATTGTTTAACCGTTGTAAATAATTTTCCATTAGGATCATATCTTCTTTCAATATTATATGAACTATTTTCTTGACTAATTACTTCTCTAATATAATGATCTGGTTGTACGTGTTGATAAACGCTAATATTATCATTTAAATAATAGAAATAATCTTCGCCATTAGTCGCTTTTTCTTTAAATGTTTTTATATCAAATGTTTTTGTTAAGAGGTCAAAATCTTTGATAGATTGAGAGTAACTGGAGGGTATCATAGATATGATTAAAATTAGGGTTATAAGTAACTTTTTAATATATAATTTTAAAAACTGCATAAATTTGGTCACCTTCCTTATTGGCTGTATGATTCGAAAATCTTTTTTTCTTCCACAATGTCCGTTATATAGCCCATCCTATTGTTAATGTATAATTTCTTTTCCGTGATTTTTTTGGGTCCCCATTTTTCGTTGAATTCATAGTACCTAGCGGTTATGTACAAACCTTTTTTTTCTCCTTCTGTTTCTAAATAACTATTCAATTCAACGTAATCTTCTATCGTTACTTTTCCATTACTGCCGTCTATATAAAAGGTTCGATCTTTAACTATAGCTCCGTCCCGTATAATGGAATCTTTTTCAATTATGGGATAATACACGGTATACAAAGGTTCAATATTTTTCTTTGCCGTAGTATGAGCTTTACTTACTGATATTCCTTCAGTAATAACGTTTAAATCAATCCCGTATAAGGATTTCATTTTTTGGATTAAATCGTCTACCGTAAAAGAATACAGATAGTCATAATTAATACCTTCTTCACGATTACCGTTTTTATCATAAACATCTAAATTTCCGATATTAAAGTCGTAAAATTTTCTAACCGTTGTAAATAATTTTCCATTAGGATAATATCTTCTTACAACGCTATAAGGACTTCCTTCTTGATCAATAATTTCTCTAATAAAATTATCTCCTTCGTCATATTGATAAACGCAAATATTATTATCTAAATAATAGATATAACTATCTCTATTGGAGGTTTTGATTTTTTCTTTGAAAGTTTTTAAGTCAAACGTTTTTGTATAGAGGTCAAAATCTTTCATGGATTGAGAGTAGACGGGAGCTGTCATAGATATGATTAAAATTAAGGTTATAAGTAACTTTTTCATGATTTTTTTTAAATTTTTTGGCGAATTATATCCCACTGCCATCTATAAAGAAAATTCCTTTCTGAAACATAGTCCATTGTATTACAGGTTGAATATATTTTAAACATAAATCTTTGGTTTTCAAGACTAAAATGTATATTAAAATTAGCTTCATAAAAAGTATGAAATAATCCAAGAGAATGAAATACTTCATGCACGGGTGTATCACCATAAGATGAGCGTTTTGTTAATCCATCTGTAAATGATATATCATTAAAAATAATAATCTGCCTGATTATAAAATAGCCTTTGATACGCAAAGAAATCATGTTGTTTTTATAACTCGTAATACCAAACTATTATCCCATGAGTTGATTAAATCAAAAATCTTAGATTGATACGGAAATCTTGAAAAATAGAAATTAGTTAAATAGAGACTTGAAAAGACGGTGGGAGTATATTATTATCCCGTTGATAATTTAAATGGGTACACATTTGGGTTATCTTCTAAAAAATATATATAAATTTACAAAAAATCAAGTTGTTATATGAAAAATTTATCTCCAGTTGGAGGAGCAAACTTACCGAATTATTAAAACCTGCTTATAGCAGGTTTTTTATTTCCGACAATTACACTCCTTTTCAAATTTTAATATTGTGTTTAAAGTAAAATGGTTAATAATATTTTAAAAAAATTATTACCCATAATACTTTTGATAACACTTTAAATGTTTAAAATTTATCTATAATGTTATTGTTAAATTAATAAGAAAGGAAATTTTTATCCATGCATATCCATTTTATTCTTCATGAAGAGTTTGAAGCACCAGGTGCTTATGAACAATGGGCTAAGTTACATCTTCATACGGTTACCTATTCAAGAGTTTATCTGGGCGAGCCACTTCCTGAAAGGATAGATAATATTGATTTTCTTATTATTATGGGCGGTCCACAATCCCCTGCTACAACGAAACAAGAGTGTGCCCATTTTGATTCATTAGCAGAGCAAACCTTCATTTTATCAGCAATTAAAGCGAATAAAATCGTGATTGGCGTTTGTCTTGGATCCCAATTAATTGGCGAAGCACTTGGTGCACATTTCGAGCATAGTCCTGAAAAAGAGATCGGTAAATTCCCCATTACCTTAACGGAAGCAGGCAAAAAAAATCCGCTTTTTTCTCATTTCGGCGATACGCTAGCAGTAGGTCACTGGCACAATGATATGCCAGGTTTAACGCAAAATGCGCAAATTATTGCTTATAGTGAAGGCTGTCCTCGGCAAATTATTGCTTATGGCAAATTGGTTTATGGTTTCCAATGTCATATGGAGTTAACCCATGAGGTAGTTGAAAAGTTGATTGCCCATTCGCAAAATGACCTTAGTCAAGCGGCTAAATATCGTTTTGTTGATACAGAGGAAAAATTACGTCTACATGATTATAGTAAAATGAATTATAAACTCTTTGTTTTTTTGGATAAGCTGAGTCAACACTATCTGTCTGCTTCTACAAATTAAATTCTATTATCGTTCATGGTTGGTTGTTCGAAATTATGCAAAATATTAAAAGTAGACAACCCCGAAAAATGAAGTAAATTGAGGTTAAAATTAGATAAAGAGTATTTAATCTTAAAACGTAAAATTAACTGATGGAAAATCGTAAGTTTTTTAGAAGGTCTTTCTTTGCATAATGGTAAGATTGGGAAAGATATTGGTGGAGGGCTTTGTCAATTAGGCAATTTGATTTATTGATTATCCAATCGTTAAATAGTTCTGAACTATTCAAACAATAGATTGTGAGATAAGCAATTTGACCGTATACTCTGTAAAATATAGCAATAACGAATATCTAATTTTTGAAAGGAGTATCTTCATGGCTTACACTCTTGCACCTCTACCTTATGCTTATGACGCATTAGAACCGTATATTGACTCGGAAACGATGCATCTTCATCATGACAAACATCACCAAACTTACGTCAATAATGCAAATGCGCTTTTAGAGACTTTACCGGCAGAACTTAAAGAATTATGTCCTGAAACTTTACTTAAAAATTTAGATAAAGTGCCAGCTGATAAACTAACAGGTATCAAAAACAATGTGGGTGGTCACGTTAATCACACCCTATTTTGGGAATTACTTAAAGTTGGTACCGAGCTTAAAGGTGAACTTAAAGCAGCTATTGAAAAAGATTTCGGTTCTGTAGACGCATTCAAAGAAAAATTTTCAAACGCAGCAGCCACTCGTTTTGGTTCTGGTTGGGCTTGGTTAGTGTTACAAAATGGTAAACTTGAAGTAGTTTCAACCGCAAACCAAGATTCTCCTGTCATGGGCGAAAAATTCTCAGGTGTTTCAGGTACGCCTATTTTAACATTAGATGTCTGGGAACACGCATATTACTTAAAATACCAAAATCGTCGTGTTGATTATATTGGTGCATTTTGGAATGTAATTAACTGGGATAAAGTTGCTGAGTTATACGCTCAAGCAAAAAAATAACTGTTTTTAGTATAGTTACTGAATTATCAATGACGCTTAATGCGTCATTTTTATTTATTGGTATTAATTACCAATCATCGTATCTGCAAATTGGCAATTGCTAAATTATACTTAAATCCGCTACAATGGGCGATTAATTGAAAATCGCAAAACCGAACTAAATAATACATGTTTGAAATTAATCCGATAAAATCCAAAATAGCCGAACTTACCGAGCGCACTGATGTGATTCGGGGGTATCTTTGACTATGATTTAAAAAAAGAGCGACTTGAAGAAGTTAATGCTGAATTAGAACAATCTAAAGTCTGGGCAGATCCCGAAAAAGCACAAGCGTTAGGCAAAGAGCGGGTAACGCTTGATGAAATCATCAATACAATAGATTCTTTAACTCAAGGCCTTGACGATGTTGAAGGATTGCTTGAACTTGCCATTGAAGCCGACGACCAAGATACGTTTGATGAAGCAAATCTAGAGCTTGAACAGTTAGAAAAAAAACTGGCTGGGCTAGAGTTTCGTCGAATGTTTTCAGGCGATTACGATAGCGCAGATTGTTATTTAGATATTCAGTCAGGTTCTGGGGGGACTGAAGCACAAGATTGGGCTGAAATGTTACTGCGAATGTATTTACGCTGGGCAGAATCTAAAGGCTTTACAACAGAAGTCATGGAAGTATCTGATGGCGATGTTGCAGGAATTAAATCGGCGACCATTAAAGTATCGGGCGACTATGCTTACGGTTGGTTACGTACCGAAACAGGCGTCCACCGTTTAGTACGAAAAAGTCCTTTTGATTCGGGTAATCGCCGTCATACATCATTTGCTTCTGTTTTTGTCTATCCAGAAATTGATGATAATATTGATATCGATATCAATCCTGCCGATCTTCGTATTGATGTCTATCGGGCATCAGGTGCTGGTGGACAGCATGTCAATAAAACCGAATCTGCTGTTCGAATTACGCATATACCAACGGGAATTGTTACCCAGTGTCAAAATAATCGTTCTCAGCATAGTAATAAAGATCAAGCAATGAAACAGTTAAAAGCGAAACTGTATGAGCTTGAAATGCAGAAAAAAAATGCTGAAAAGCAACAGATGGAAGAGAACAAATCGGATATCGGTTGGGGTAGTCAAATCCGTTCTTATGTGCTTGATGATTCAAGAATCAAAGATTTGCGTACCGGCGTTGAAACACGCAACACTCAGGCCGTTTTAGACGGTGATTTAGATCAATTTATTGAAGAAAGCTTAAAAGCAGGTTTATAAACTGCTTGGTGATAAATAAAAGGTAAAATTATGTCAACACAGCAAGAGCAACAAAACCATATTGAAGAGTTAAATAACGAGCTAACTATACGTCGTGAAAAACTAGCAAATATTCGCGAGCAAGGCATTGCTTTCCCAAATGACTTTCGTCGTGATGCTATTTCAAGTGATCTTCATAAATTGTATGACGATAAAACCAACGAAGAATTAATTGAGAATAAAATTACTGTCACTGTTGCCGGTCGAATGATGATGCGCCGTATAATGGGTAAAGCTTCTTTTGTCTCTTTACAAGACGTTGCTGGGCAAATTCAACTTTATGTAACGCGTGATGATCTTCCCGAAAATTACTACAACGAGCAATTTAAAAAATGGGATTTAGGGGATATTGTCGGTGCTAAAGGTTATTTATTTAAAACTAAAACTGGCGAACTTTCTATTCACTGTGAAGAAATTCGCTTATTAACTAAAGCACTTCGTCCATTACCGGATAAATTCCATGGGCTTGCAGATCAAGAAATGCGTTATCGTCAACGCTACTTGGATCTCATCACAAATGAAGAGTCGAGAAATACATTTATCGCTCGTTCAAAAGTGGTAACTGAAATTCGCAATTTTATGCTTGAAAATCACTTTATGGAAGTTGAAACTCCGATGATGCAAGTTATTCCTGGTGGGGCGTCAGCAAAACCATTTATTACGCATCATAATGCCCTTGATTTAGATATGTACTTACGTATCGCACCAGAACTTTACTTAAAACGTCTGGTTGTCGGTGGTTTTGAACGTGTCTTTGAAATTAATCGTAACTTCCGTAATGAGGGGGTATCGCCAAGACATAATCCAGAATTTACCATGATGGAAATGTATATGGCGTATGCCGATTATAAAGATTTGATTGTGCTAACTGAAGCATTATTCCGTCGTCTGGCAATCGCTGTAACGGGTAATACCGTTGTTCAATATGGTGAACATACCTTCGATTTTGGTAAACCATTTATTAAAATGACAATGCGTGAAGCTATTTGTCATTATCGTCCAGAAACCAATAATGCTGATTTGGATGATTTTGATAAAGCATGTGCTATTGCTAATGCAGTAGGTATCAAAGTGGAAAAAGGTTGGGGACTTGGTCGAGTTGTGACTGAAATTTTTGAAGAGGTTGCTGAAGCCAATCTGATTCAACCGACATTTATTACCGAATATCCTGCTGAAGTATCACCACTGGCTCGTCGAAATGATGAAAATCCATTTGTCACAGACCGATTTGAGTTCTTTATTGGTGGGCGTGAAATTGGCAATGGCTTCTCAGAACTTAATGATGCGGAAGACCAAGCTCAACGTTTTGCTGATCAAGTGTCACAAAAAGATGCCGGTGATGATGAAGCAATGTTCTATGATGAAGATTATATTACGGCTTTAGAACATGGCTTACCGCCGACAGCTGGATTAGGCATTGGTATTGACCGAACGGTGATGTTATTTACGAATAGTCATACTATTCGTGATGTCATTTTATTCCCAACCATGCGTCCAATAAAATAAGATACTCTACTATTGAAAACTCACTTATCTCAACAAATAAGTGAGTTTTTTATTGTAATGCAAATATCTTTTATACAACTAAAAATAATTCTAGTTTAGCTTTCCACCATACCAAAAATTCGTAAAATATTACATGTTTATCAATTGGTTAATAATTAAGTAAGCCATTACTGACTTTTCTATACAAACTGAATAATGTTTTTCATGCAGCTAAAAATGTAAGTTCATCTTATTCAAGCGTATTTCAACAATTCACCGTTTTTTAAATTGAATCAGTGTAAATAAAATACAGAAAATAATGATATTTTCTTAAAATCTACAAAGATTAAAGAAGTCATCGCTTACCAACCACAGAAATGGGACTCAACATAGTCATTCATCATGATAAAATCAGGACTAAAAATTAAACTTTATTCAATGTAAATATAGGATAAGTTTCTTATCCACTAAGAAAAACGACGAATAACATGTCATTAGTCATTAACCAGAGACTAAAAAAAGTGAGTGTCTACTCACTTTTTATCGATAAATAAATGACATATTTTATGAAAATATCGCGCCCTTTCTTTAGTTTAATTTATCACCGTTAACGATTAATTCGTTAACCGTGATATCTATTAATCTTAATCAGTTTTTACTGTTTTGCTCGGATAAGGTAAGATTAAATTTAATAAAATAGCTAAAATGCCACATAAACTTATCCCTTGCAATGCGTAAGAACCAAAATCAAAAATCATCCCACCGATACCAAACACCAACACTAATGAAACAATACACATATTGCGCGAAACGGAAAGATCAACTTTATGTTTGATTAATATATTAATGCCAACGGATGCAATCGAACCAAATAAAAGCACCATAATTCCGCCCATGACAACAGTTGGGATAGTACTCAAAAATGCGCCAATTTTACCAATAAATGACATTAAAATCGCCCAAATTGCTGCCCATGTCATTACACGAGTTTTGAAGTTTCGTGTTAAGGTGACGGCACCAATCACTTCGGCATAGGTGATACAAGGCGGGCCACCAAAAAAGCCTGCGGTCGAAGTTGCTAATCCATCCCCCAAAAGTGTGCGTTGTAATCCCGGTTCACGAGTATAATCTTTGCCAGTAACAGAACTAATCGCCATAATATCACCAACGTGCTCAATCGTTGGTGCAATAACAATAGGTATCATATATAAAATAGCTTGCCAATGAAATTCAGGAAAAGTGAAATCCGGTATCTTAAACCATGGTGCATCAATAACCGGTTGAAAGTTGACAATACCCATTATCCAAGACATCACATAACCAACGACAATACCTGCAATAATTGGAACAAGTTTAAAAAATCCTTTTGCCCAAATTGCCACAATCAGCGTAGTCAATAATGAGGCCATTGAAATCATAATTAATTGATAATCCTTAACCTGAAGACCACTATCTTTACCCATTGCCATACCCACTGCGACAGGTGCAAGAGATAAACCAATGACCATAATAATAGGGCCAGTTACCACTGGCGGTAAAATACGATCGATAACATGTTTGCCATTTAGTTTGACTAATAAAGCAAAAAACATAAACACAAATCCTGCTGCAACCAATCCGCCCAGAGTTGCAGGAATCCCCCATTGAGCTACACCAAATGAGATCGGTGCAATAAAGGCAAATGAGGAAGCTAAAAATACCGGTACTTTGCCTTTCGTGGTGAGTTGAAACAATAACGTTCCTATGCCCGCTGTAAACAATGCGACATTAGGATTTAAACCCGTTAATAGTGGCACTAACACTAACGCACCAAAAGCAACAAAGAGCATTTGTGCACCAGTAAAAATATCTTGCCAAGCAACTTTCTCCTGTGACGCTTTATATTTTTGTTTATCATTTATTTTATTTGACATGTTGATCATCTCCACTTCAACTTAATCTTTTAACCTCATTTTTTATGCATAAAAAAACCGGCTAAGCCGGTTTAAAAAAATGAAATTTTATTTAGTGCCGAATATCTTATCTCCAGCATCGCCAAGTCCTGGTAAAATGTAACCTTGTTCATTTAACCGTTCATCAATGGATGCTGTATAGAGTTCAACATCTGGATGGGCTTTTTCTAATGTTTTGATACCTTCAGGTGCAGCCACTAAAACTAATACTTTAATATTTTTACACCCTGCTTGTTTTAATAAATCAATCGTCGCCACCATTGAACCACCCGTTGCTAGCATAGGGTCAACAACCAAAGCCATTCGTTCCGCAATGTCCGACGTTAATTTTTGAAAATAAGGGACTGGCTCAAGGGTCTCTTCATTACGATAAAACCCAACGACGCTAATACGAGCACTAGGCACATGCTCAAGCACACCATCCATCATACCTAAACCGGCACGCAGGATTGGTACTACAGTTATTTTTTTACCTTTGATTTGCTCAATTTGAACAGGTCCACACCAACCTTCAATGGTCACTTTTTCAGTAGGTAAGTCAGCCGTGGCTTCATAAGTTAATAAACTACCAACTTCGCTGGCAAGCGCACGAAAGTCTTTAGTACTAATATCATGTTCGCGCATTAAACCGATTTTATGACGTACAAGAGGGTGTTTAACTTCAACTATTTTCATGGGGGGCCTCAGTGTTATTTTGCTGAAAGATTTTGGTCACTTTAAATAACCACTGAGGGGTGATTTTAACATAGATAAAAGCAAGAGAAAACTCAATTTAAATCGCTAAACTTCATAAAATAAAAAAAAGAAAATAATATGTAAAAAAAATAAAGTTCATGCAAAATTTGTTTTATATGATTTTTTTGATTAAAATAGTCGCCCACCTTAATAAGGTGTTTTTTTAATATTAAATATAAAATTTTTAAGGATAATAGGATGAATTGGTTTATTAATTGTTTTACAAAAGAAAATTATTTTAATTTGAATGGACGTGCACGTCGTCAAGAATATTGGATGATAATTTTAATATCGTGTATTATAATAGTAGTCGCTTCAATAGTTTCAACATTGCTAAGCTTTATCTTTGCTCCATTAAGCTTTATTGTATTCATTGTTGAGTTACCGTTATTAGCGCCATGTATATCAGCTGGTGTTCGCCGTTTACACGATACAGACAAACCAGGTTGGTGGCTTTTGGTTCCTGTCATGAATATAGTCTACTTAGCTACAGATTCAACACCTGGTAGCAACCAATATGGGGAAAATCCTAAAGGAATTCAATAAGTTTTTTTATTCTCATCAGCTAATCTGATGAGAATATTAACAACACATTATCGTATTGACTATTTTTAGTTTAACTTCACTTCTAAATCGCTTTCAAAAAACCCAATAATTTATATAATTATGTCTAATTTCAAGGTAATTTAGGTTGCCAGTCAATAGCTGCTTTACCTTGTTGCATAATAAGATCATTAGCTTTGGAAAAATGTTTACAACCTAAAAATCCACGATGGGCAGATAAAGGTGAAGGATGCACAGAAGTTAATACATGATGTTTTTGCCGATTAATAAATTGTCCTTTTTTTTGCGCAGGTGATCCCCATAACAGAAACACCACTCCCTCAAGATGTTTGTCTATAGCCGCTATAACATTATCGGTAAAAGTCTCCCAACCTATTTTGGCATGTGAATGAGCTTGACCAGCTTCCACCGTTAATACCGTATTAAGCAAAAGTACCCCTTGAGTCCCCCAAGATGCTAAATAACCATGAGAAGGGATTTGAAAACCAGGAATATCGGTAGATAACTCTTTATAAATATTTAATAACGAAGGAGGAGGTTTAACTCCCGGTAACACGGAAAAGGAAAGTCCATGTGCTTGATTCGGTCCATGATAAGGATCTTGACCTAAAATGACAACTTTGATGTCATTAAAAGCAGTAAAACGAAATGCATTAAATACATCGTGTTGAGGAGGATAAATGATTTTACCGCTATTACGCTCAGCGGTAACAAATTGCATGATTTTTTGAAAATAAGGTTTGTCTTTTTCAGTACCAATAACATCATGCCATGTTAATTGTGTTGTCATAGTTTGTCCACGCCGTAAAAATTACTGAATATATCTTGCTGAGAAATTCTCATTTTTACTCATCATAACCTATAGTGCTCTAAAAGTTAAATAAAAGGTACAGCTTATCGTATTAATAGCTTTTTTTGACTTTAATCAAATTATATAAGTGTTATATTAACCCTAATATTTTAGGGGCAATAACGCTCATAGGAGGTTTTAAAATGATTACAGGTATCCAAATTACTAAAGCTGACAACTCAGCACTTCTTAATTCTTTTTGGTTATTAGATGACTCAACTAATGAAGCGCGTTGTGTCGCAGCTAAATCAGTATATAAAGAAGATCAAGTTATTCCAACAGCTGAACTTGGTCAGTTTGAATATCGTGAAATTCCTTTAGATATTGCACCAACTATCAAAGTTGAAGGTGGACAACATTTAAATGTTAACGTACTTCGTCGTGAAACACTAGAAGATGCCGTACAACACCCAGAAAAATATCCACAATTAACTATTCGTGTTTCTGGTTATGCGGTACGTTTCAACTCATTAACAGCAGAACAACAACGCGACGTTATCGCTCGTACATTCACAACTAAAATGTAATTTTAGTTTATTATCGAATGATTAAAACCCAGCTTATGCTGGGTTTATTTTTACGAAAAACAAATTACTTTGTTCTAAACTAGTCTACCCAAGCTAAATACTCCATCCAAGCAGGATCAAACTCACAGTCAATTTTTACTGATAGATCTTGATATTGATTTAATATATTTTGAATTATTTGAGTAGCAAAATGTTTATCTTCTACATACCAAAGCATTGTTCTTGTTGCTTGGTGTAAAGAATTTTGGGCATGAATGCCTTTCTTATTTTCACGGAAAGCGGCGCTAATAGCATCTTCTATATCGTAAACCAACGATAAGGTCTCTTTACAATCTAGCTTTATACTCAGATTAAGTCCATAACCATAATTAATATCACAAGCCAATGCATTAGCCGTTTCGTTACGCTGCACTAAGGTCGTATCATCAGGATCATCTTTACTTGCCAATTCGAATACAAACAATTGATCTTCACTTTCAGAAATAGGAAAAACACCGGTGTGTTTTAAATCATTTTTCCAGATATTATCAAAACGTTTAGCAAACTCTTCAGCCGTAATACTATTAGAATCAGGCATTGTGTCGACAAAATTAATTGATTGCACTTTTATAGCTAAGTCGTATTCCCCTAAAAGATGATTCAAAATAACTAAAGCTAATGTTTGTGCATAATTTATTTGATCTTTGGCGATTGGTTTAGCAAACATTAAATCCAAAGAAATTTTACGATGATCTTCATGATATTGAATCAATAAATCTGATGCCCCCAATGAAAAAGAAGTACCATTAAAATTTATTTCAAGATCAGAAATTTTATTAGCTCGTTGACGAAATGCCTCGATTTCAAATAGATCTAAATTAGGTGCTAATTTAACAATTTCTACTACTAGTTCAAAATGTTCAATTTTACCTTCGGCAGTAAAAATAATTTTATGTTTTTTTACCTCTCCCCCCATAATTTCGGCAATAACGTCTAATTGGTTTTCACTTAACAAGTTATTGAGCTTTTCTATTAAATCTAAAGGTTGCAATTCACTAAGAGACTGTTCTGACTGTTTAACTTCATTCCAAAAGGATTGAATAGCTATTTTGAGGTTATCATCTGGTGTTGATTGTTGAGGAATGACTACATTTTGTGGTCGCAATTTTTGCCAAAGTTTTTTAAAAAACATAAAAAAATCCTATAGATAAAATTTATTAAAATTATATACAAATAAAAATAATATGTAATTCAATATACTACATCAATTTAAGCTTGAACAATATCGATTATCTACATTTGATACAAAATATTGCACAAAATTTAGCTGTCAAAAATTAACAAAAAAACATTTAAGAATGAGGGTTTATTGATATGAACTAGATAAATAAAAATGGCGAGGTAATTTTCTGCCTCGCCATTTGTACATTATTGAAAATTATTAGCCAAAAAACTTCTTCACTTTATCAAAAAAGCTTTTCTCTTTTGGACTGTGCTTAGAGCTTTTATCGGCTTTAAAACTTTCACCTAACTCTTTAAGCAATTCCTTCTGTTTACTGGTTAAATTAACTGGTGTTTCAACAACCACATGGCAATAAAGATCACCAATTGAACTTCCACGTAACGATTTAACGCCTTTACCTCGTAAGCGGAACACTTTACCTGTTTGTGTTTCAGCAGGGATAGTTAAGCTGACTTTACCATTAAGTGTTGGTACTTCTACTTCTCCACCTAGCGATGCTAAAGCAATGTTAATTGGAATTTCACAATGTAAGTTAGTACCATCACGTTCAAAAATAGCATGTGGTTTAATTTGCATTTGAACATATAAATCACCAGCTGGTGCGCCATTTAAACCTGCTTCACCTTCTCCAGAAAGTCGAATACGACTACCTGTATCAACTCCGGCAGGAATCGTTACAGAAAGCGTTTTAGTTTTCTGAACTCGTCCTTCACCATGACATTTTTTACATGGATTTTTTACTACTTTACCCCGACCATGACAGGTTGGACACTCTTGCTGCACAGCAAAAAAGCCTTGTCGCATTTGTACAACACCTGCACCATGACAGGTTTCACACGTCATTACATCTGAAGCTTTTTCAGTTCCTTGTCCGTGACAAACATCACAAGTTACCCAAGTCGGTACTTTTATCTCTTTGCTGACGCCTGCAGCAGCTTCTTCCAGTGTTAACGAGATATTATATTGCAGATCCGCACCGCGTGAGGAAGTTTGACTACGTCCACGACCACCACCAAAGAAATCACTAAAGATATCATCAAATGCAGAACCTCCGCCAAAACCACCGAAGCCACCAAAACCACCGCCGCCTGCGCCGCCATGCCCTTGTTCAAAGGCTGCATGACCATATTGATCATAAGCCGCTTTCTTCTGCGAATCGGTTAATACTTCATAAGCTTCCTTAACTTCTTTGAATTTCGCTTCTGCTTCAGCTTTATTATCCTGATTTTTGTCAGGATGATATTTCATGGCTAGGCGTTTATAGGCTTTTTTTATCTCAGCTTCACTGGCACTTTTACTCACGCCTAATGTTTCATAATAATCTTTCTTCGCCATAATTAACCTTTATTTTTTATTGCATAAACAACTAAACGGGCTTGAGTTACCTCGCGCCCGTTTAATGTGTTACATGTCTAAAACTCGTTGAAATAACTCATTAAAAAACATTTTAGTTAACGATTATTTTTTATCATCATCAACTTCTTTGAAGTCAGCATCAACAACATCATCTTGTGCCGAAGCGCTACCATTATTTGCTTGACCTGCAGATTGATCTGCTTGAGCTTGTTGTTGAGCTAATTCAAGTAATTTTTTTGATGCTTCCATTAACGCATTGATTTTAGCTTCAATTTCAGCTTTATCTTCACCACGAGCAGCATTTTCTAATGCAGTTACCGCATCTTCAATCGCTTTTTTATCATCAGCAGATAATTGATCGCCTGCATCAGTCACTTGTTTACGAGTTGAGTGAACAAGGTGATCTGCTTGGTTACGTACTTGTGCTAACTCTTCAAACTTACGGTCAGCTTCAGCATTCGCTTCCGCATCATTGACCATTTTTTGGATTTCTTCTTCACTTAAACCTGAAGAAGCTTTAATGGTAATGTTTTGTTCACGACCAGTATTTTTATCTTTTGCTGATACATGTAAGATACCATCGGCATCAATATCAAAGGTCACTTCAATTTGTGGCATACCACGTGGTGCAGCTTGAATACCATCAAGGTTAAATTGACCTAGTGATTTATTATCACCAGCACGTTTACGCTCACCTTGTAATACATGAATCGTTACCGCAGATTGATTGTCTTCAGCCGTTGAGAACACTTGACTATGTTTAGTTGGAATAGTCGTATTTTTCTCAATTAAGGTAGTCATTACACCACCCATCGTTTCGATACCTAAAGACAATGGTGTAACGTCAAGTAATAATACATCTTTAACATCACCACCTAATACACCACCTTGTACCGCAGCACCTACTGCTACTGCTTCGTCAGGGTTAACGTCTTTACGAGGTTCTTTGCCAAAGAAGTCTGCAACGGCTTTTTGTACCATTGGCATACGGGTTTGACCACCAACTAAAATCACATCTTTAATATCAGAAACAGTAAGACCTGCATCTTTTAATGCTGTTTTCACTGGTTCCATAGAGCGTTTAACTAAATCTTCGACTAAAGATTCAAGTTTAGCGCGTGTCACTTTGATATTTAAATGTTTAGGGCCTGATGCATCAGCTGTGATATAAGGTAAGTTGATATCCGTTTGTTGCGCTGATGACAATTCGATTTTTGCTTTCTCTGCAGCTTCTTTTAAACGTTGCATTGCAAGTGGATCATTTTTAAGATCGAAACCTTGTTCACGTTTAAATTCATCAACTAAATAGTTAATTAAACGAGAGTCAAAATCTTCACCACCTAAGTGAGTATCACCATTAGTTGCTAATACTTCGAAAGTTTTTTCGCCATCGACATCATCAATTTCGATAATTGAAATATCAAATGTACCACCACCAAGGTCATAGACTGCAATTGTGCGGTTACCGACATCTTTATCTAAACCATACGCTAATGCAGCAGCTGTTGGTTCGTTGATAATACGTTTAACATCTAAACCAGCAATACGACCCGCATCTTTAGTTGCTTGACGTTGAGCATCATTAAAGTAAGCTGGAACGGTAATAACCGCTTCTGTTACTGGCTCACCAAGATAATCTTCTGCAGTTTTCTTCATTTTCTTTAGTACTTCAGCAGAAATTTGTGGTGGCGCAATTTTTTGACCTTTTACATCTACCCATGCATCGCCGTTATCAGCTTTAACAATTTTATATGGCATAATACCCACATCACGTTGTACTTCAGCATCTTCATAACGACGACCAATTAAACGTTTAATGGCAAATAATGTATTTTGTGGATTTGTTACTGCCTGACGTTTTGCTGGTTGACCAACTAAAATTTCACCATCTTGTGTGTAAGCAATAATCGACGGGGTTGTACGGTCGCCTTCAGCATTTTCTAAAACTTTAGCTTGACCATTATCCATTACTGCAACACATGAATTTGTTGTACCTAAATCGATACCAATAATTTTACCCATAATCTTTTCTCCTCAAAACCTGTATTTTATTTCTTATATATAAGACTGAAATTGTGATTTTCAAGTCTTTAATTTAGTCAAAGAAATGTTAGTGTTTCCACATAGATGGGAACATTATTATTAATATCAAGGGGGGGAATGAAAAATTATTTTTGCATAAATCTTGATTATAAAGTTTTCTACACTTATTATTGCCGCTCTTTTTTTATTAAGACACATTTTATAGGATCCTTATGGAACAAACTAAACTTGCAAATCCAGGTCCACTAGGACTAATGGGATTTGGTATGACAACCATTTTATTGAATATTCATAATGCGGGATTTTTCCCTGTGATGACAGCAATCGTATCTATGGGTATTTTTTATGGTGGACTAGCACAAGTGATCGCTGGAATTTTAGAATTTCGCAAAGGTAACACTTTTGGGACAACAGCGTTTACTTCATATGGTTTCTTTTGGATTGCGCTTGTTGGCATTTGGTATTTACCAACCTCCCCAGCAACAGCACCAACCGATGCAACCTTTGTTGGTATCTTCCTCGCATTATGGGGGATTTTCACCGCATTCATGTTTATCGGTACGTTAAAAGGTAATCGAGTATTACAATTTGTTTTTGCTAGTTTAACTGTCCTGTTTGCTTTATTAGCAATTGGTAATATTTCTGGTAATCACAGCATCATTCATATCGCAGGCTTTGAAGGGATTATTTGTGGTGCAAGTGCGATTTATTTAGCAATGGCTGAAGTACTTAACGAACAATACGGACGCACTATTTTACCAATTGGTGCACCTAAAGGCGCTGCTCACTAATTGTCGCTGTTATTAAAACAAGTGATGAGAGCAATAAAAAACGGGGTAATTTCCCCGTTTTTTTATATCAATGAATAACAACATTTAACGCTTATTTTTTATAAGCATCATTATGTACACCTACTGCCGCACGACCTGATGGATCATTAAGATTTTTGAATGACTCATCCCATTCAATCGCTTTTGCTGTAGAACAAGCAACAGTTGGACCACCCGGCACACAATGTGCTGCACTTTCAACGGGGAATAGCTCATCAAAAATTTCTCGGTACATGTAAGCTTCTTTCGACGTTGGCGTATTATAAGGGAAGCGGAATTTTGCATTTTCCAATTGTTGATCCGTGATTTTGCTTTCTGCGATCTCTTTTAAAGTATCGATCCAACTATAACCAACACCATCAGAGAATTGCTCTTTTTGACGCCAAACCACAGACGCAGGTAAATAAGATTCAAATGCTTCACGAACAATGTGTTTTTCCATTTTTCCGTTACTACCACACATTTTATCTTTCGGATTAAGGCGCATTGCCACATCTAAGAATTTCTTATCAAGGAATGGAACACGAGCTTCAACGCCCCATGCCGCCATCGCTTTATTAGCACGTGCACAATCATACATGTGTAACGCGGCTAATTTTCGCACCGTTTCTTCATGGAACTCTTTAGCATTTGGCGCTTTATGGAAATAGAGGTAACCACCAAATACTTCGTCAGCACCTTCACCAGATAACACCATTTTAATACCCATTGCTTTAATTTTTCTTGCCATTAAATACATTGGCGTAGAAGCACGGATAGTTGTGACATCATAAGTTTCAATAAAATAAATGACATCACGGATGGCATCAATACCTTCTTGAATAGTAAAGTTAATTTCGTGGTGAACGGTACCAAGATGATCGGCAACCGCTTGTGCTGCTTTAAGATCTGGCGCACCTTTTAAACCCACTGCAAATGAATGCAGTTGTGGCCACCAAGCTTCAGATTTTTCATGATCTTCAACACGACGCGCTGAGAATTTTTTAGTGATTGCCGAAATAACGGAAGAATCAAGCCCACCAGATAATAAAACGCCATAAGGCACATCTGACATAAGATGGCTTTTAACAGACTCTTCCAATGCTATACGAAGCGCATTAATGTCTGTTTTATTATCTTTGACATTTTCGTAATCCATCCAATCACGTTTATAGTAGGTTTTAATTTCACCTTCAGTGCTCGATAAATAGCATCCAGGAGGAAAAGCTTCAATCGTTTTACAAACGGGGACTAACGCTTTCATCTCAGAGGCGACATAGAATGTACCATTTTCGTCGTGTCCCATATACATTGGGATAATACCAATGTGATCACGACCAATAAAGTAAGTACCTTTATTAATATCATAGAGAATAAAGGCAAACATACCTTGTAGTTCATCAAGACAATCAATTCCTTTTTCTTGATAGAGCGCTAAGATAACTTCACAGTCAGAACCTGTTTGGAATTCATAGCGATCTTTGTACTGATTTCGGAGTTCTTGATGATTATAAATTTCGCCATTCACCGCTAAAACGAGAGTTTTATCTTTATTATAAAGCGGTTGAGATCCTGTATTAACATCTACAATTGATAAACGTTCATGAGCAAGAATTGCTTTATCAGAAGCAAAAATACCAGACCAATCCGGTCCACGATGACGCTGTAGACTTGATAGTTCTAATGCTTTTGTTCGTAGTTGTTCCGGATCTGATTTAATATCAAGAATACCTAAAATCGAACACATTGATTTTCTCCACTTAAAATCGCAAACGCGATACTATTTGTACGTAAAAATAACTATATGAAAATTTGAAAAAATTTTTTTATTTTAAATTACTTTGCCCTTTATTCTTACCCAGCTTAAAGCGCAAATAATAAAGGTAGACAGCATACACACTATTTATAAACAATTAAAGTCCCAAGTCGTGATACTTTTCCTATCGTTGCAAAAAGAACTTAACGACTTTATGACATCATCACTTTCTTTTCCATTGACCTTGTTGTTTTATAAATTGTCCAGCAGGTGTTTTTTCCTGAGCTTTTGTTCCTGCTCTCACTTCAACTTCGTTCAAAGGAACGTTACTTTCAGCAGAAACTTTTTGATATTCTTGTTTACGCGCTTGATTAATGAGTTGCGCTATTTCACTTGCATTGCTTTCGTTTTTAACTACACCTAAATAGCCATCCTCTTGTTCGCCCACTAAACCACTTGCTTTTGCTTGACTTAATGCGTTAATCGCTTGATCTAAATTTAATGCAAACACGGGTAAAGATAAAGCTGCTGTTAATAATGCAATCGTTAACTTTTTATAAATAGTCATAATAACCCCTTTAATAAATACTTTATATTTCATTAACGCCAAAGTGATTTACACTTTTAATTCACTTTTGACAACGCCAACCAAAATATAACCGTGAATCTTTAATAAATAATTAATATAAACCAGATTTATTAATTACATTGTCTAACGCTTTATCAACCTTTATGTTGATTTCATGGTCTATTTTAACATTTAGATTTATGTTTATTGGTTCATTGGGAGCCTGAACTCTAACCGTCGGTGAGCATCCCATTAATACGCTACTCACTACCATGACTGCAATCACATTCCGTATCATAAAAATAGCCTCTTTCATTTATCATGATTTTTTTTCAATCGTGCTTCAATTCGTTTACGAATCGGTTCACTAATTTGGTCTGATAAGAGTAAACTGGTCATTAATTTAGCGATATTTTCTTCAAGCGTGATATTTAAATTCACCGCTTTACCATTTTGCACATCTAAATTATTTCCTTGAATAGTCAGACCTAACTTAGCAATATCATTAGCGTAATCAACTTTACTTGATAGCTTAGTATAATGAAAATTTTTAAGAATATCAGTGAGTATTTTCATATTTGGATTATTTTTTACATAATCTTTTAGCGCTGAATTTTCAAACTGTAATTCACCCTGATTAGTTGAAACTAGTTGACCATTTTTAATTACCAACTTATATGATAGCTCATTGTTGTTTTTAACTTCGCTTAATGTAATTGGTAAGATGCCATCTATCGCCCCATTACCGGCAAGCCCTTCAACCGGATATTTGGCTAACACATCTTTTAACTGTATTTGTTTTAATCTGACATTAATTTGTTGAGGCAATCTGGTTAAATTCAATTTTCCTTTATCAACCGACAGCTGACCAGAAAATAGCCTCGCTTGTAATTTTTTCCATGTAATGACGCCTCTTGTCGGTGCAGTTAAAGTTGACGAATAAGCGCCAGCAACATTAACTTTTTCAAAATTGATGCCAAGATTGATTTCTTGGATATGTAAATCAGATGTGGAAAGCGTAAAATTATTGTTGTTAACCGAAAGATTAATATTACCTGTTGCCGATTTAATCTCACTATTTTTATAAAGACCATTAAACTCACTAATCGTTAATTGACCTGTCGCTGAGGTTTGATTCAATTGAAATGGAAGCGATGACTGAACTTGAAAGCGGATATTTCCTCTTAGATCATTAACAATGAAATCTTCCGAAACATTCGCTTTTTTTAAGCTAAATGACGCATTATCCAAATTGGTTAGTGTAAGCTGTTTTTGAGTTATCGATCCTTTAAACGGTAAGGATAAATCGCCATTTTGTATGCCAAATTGAGCTAATGAGGTCGTTAACATGCCATGTTGAATCTCAATACGGGAATCGGCTTCATTAAATTGTAAAACAGTCGATAACTTTGCAGCATATTGGGTATTGGTGGATAACTCAAGCTGTATAGCTTGTGGCTGTTTATTCATATCTAGCTTGATATCAAACAAAGGCACTTTGTTTTGATAAAATCGCAACGAATGAATATGAATAGCTTTAGGTAACCAATACAACATTGATGAAAAAGATGAGGCATCAAATTCAGATCGATCAAGATGATCAGCCTCGCCATCAACTCCATGATCGCTAATCTTCTCTACTTTAGCGTTAACGGGCTGCCAATAGATATCTACATTTTCTGCTGATAGATTTGACCACGAAACATGCAAATTTTTTGCCGTTAAGGATAATTGTGATTGCTGAGAAACGGTAAAAGTATCAAATGATACCCCATCAAAACCAATATTGAAGCCATGCCAATCTAAGGTTAACTGATTTTTTTGCTTAAAAGACAACCAATAATGCCATCCAAACAGACCTAGCAATGAAATAATCAGCATAAAAATAAATGAAAACCAATAGCGTTTTTTCAAGCGAGCCATAAATAAACTCTCTACTTAGCAAGGTTTATTGCCGAGTGTTGCTCGGCAATGCAATAATATTACACTGGTGACTGTTCTCGCTGTGCGATATAAGCTAATGCTTTATCAATTCTAGATAATGTTCGTTTTTTGCCAATGGCAAATACCGTTGCATCCACGGATGGCGATTGCCCAATTCCTGTTACTGCAACACGCAATGGCATCCCCACTTTACCCATTCCAACATCAAGCTCAGTCGCCGTAGCTTCAATAGCATGATGAATTTTATCAATTTGCCAGTCAAAATCAGCAATTGCACCAATTTTAGCTTTGATGAGTTCTAACGGCTCTTTAGCTACGGGGCGCAAATGTTTTTTAGCGGCATCAGCATCAAAATCATCAAAATCTTGATAACAATAACGGCATGATTCCGCCATTTCTTTAAGTGTTTTACAACGTTCACCAAACAATTTAATAATTGTGATTAAATCCGGTCCTTGTGTTAAATCATAGCCTTGATGATTCATATGCCAAACTAAATGTTGAGCGACATAATCAGCATCTAAATGATTAATATAATGATGATTTAACCACAATAATTTTTCAGTATTAAACGCACTAGCTGATTTGCTTACTGCATCTAATGTAAAATAACTAATCATTTCAGGCACGGAGAATATCTCTTGATCACCATGTGACCAGCCTAAGCGTACTAAATAATTGAGTAAAGCTTCCGGTAAGTAGCCATCATCACGGTATTGCATAACACTCACCGCACCATGACGTTTAGATAATTTTTGCCCGTCATCCCCTAAAATCATGGATACATGACCATATTCAGGAAGCGGTGCACCTAATGCTTTGAGAATATTAATCTGACGAGGTGTATTATTGATATGATCTTCACCACGAATCACATGCGTAATTTCCATATCCCAATCATCCACCACAACACAAAAATTGTAAGTTGGTGAACCGTCTGTTCGTCGAATAATTAAATCATCAAGCTCTTTATTGGCAATCTCAATAGGGCCACGGATTAAATCGTTAAATACGACAACACCGTCAATCGGATTGGCAAAACGGACAACATGCGGTTCACTGTGGTTATGTTGTTTTTGGACTTCATCACAACGACAATGACCATCATAACGGGCTTTTTCGCCTTTCGCCATCTGCTCTTCACGCAGTTTTTCTAAGCGTTCTTTTGAGCAATAGCAACGATAAGCTGTTCCTCTAGCGAGCATTTCATCAATCACTTGATTATAGCGATCAAAACGTTTAGTTTGGAAATAAGGACCTTCATCCCATGATAATTCTAACCAATTCATTCCCTCCATGATCGCTTCAATGGCTTCTGGCGTTGAACGCTCTAGATCAGTATCTTCAATACGCAAGACAAATGCACCTTGTGCATGACGGGTATAAAGCCAAGAATAGAGCGCAGTACGTGCTCCTCCAACATGTAAATAACCGGTTGGGCTTGGTGCAAAACGGGTTTTAATTTTCATGAAATAATCCTAATAATAATAAAAAAGAGCACGTAAACGAAAAAAGCGTTAACAGCGCTCTTTTATTCAATTCGGTTAACTAACTAACCAGAATAATAACATTTTGATATAAATTCAGTTTCGTTACTTATTCTAACACGCTAAAAGGTTTGAGCAATAGCCTATTCACGCCTTAAAATCGATCACAAATTTTCAAGATGTTTAAGCTTAAGCTTGCATTTAAATCTAAAACCGTAAACATCTTATAATTTACTAATGCTGATAAAAAATTAGTGTGCTTCATCCCAATTATCACCGACGCCAACATCGACTTTTAATGGCACAGATAATTGATAACAATTTTCCATAATGGATTTGATTTGCGCACTGTACTTATCAACCAATTCTTGTTTGACTTCAAACACTAATTCATCGTGTACTTGCATCACCATTCTAATATTGCCAGACGGTTGGTTGTTAATCCAATCACTCATTTTTATCATCGCAGTTTTAATGATATCCGCCGCAGTACCTTGCATTGGCGCATTAATTGCTGCTCGTTCGGCTCCTCGTTTTTCTATGCCGTTAGTCGAGGTGATTTTAGGCAGATATAAACGTCGACCAGATAAGGTTTCGACATAACCTTGCTGTGCTGCCAATTGACGGGTCTCTTCCATGTAAGTTTGTACCCCCGGATAACGTTCAAAATAGCGATCGATATAAAATTGCGCCTCTTTTCGAGGAATATTGATTTGTTTTGATAAACCAAAAGCACTCATTCCATAAATCAAACCAAAATTGACCGCTTTAGCGCGTCTACGTTCTTCCGACGTCACATCTGATTCAGGTTTACTTAATACTTCACTCGCCGTCACTCGGTGGATATCTTTGTCATGGGCAAAGGCGTTGAGTAAACTTTTATCTTGCGATAGATGTGCCATGATGCGTAATTCAATTTGTGAATAGTCAGCAGAAATAATCTTATACCCTTCTGGTGCTATAAATGCCTGGCGGATTCGACGCCCTTCTTCATTGCGTACCGGAATATTTTGTAAATTAGGATCATTGGAAGATAAACGTCCTGTTACTGTCCCAATTTGATTGTAATTCGTATGAATACGATGATCGATAGGACTAATCATTAAAGGTAATTTATCTGTATAAGTATTTTTAAGCTTGGCCAGTCCTCGATAAAATAGAATCATACGCGGTAATTCGTACTCATTAGCCAATTCACTCAACACATCTTCACTGGTTGACGGATCGCCTTTTGGCGTCTTTTTCAACACCGGCAATTGATGCTTATCAAATAAAATTGCTTGAATCTGCTTTGGCGAAGCAGGATTAAATTTTTCACCAGCCAATGATTGAAGTTCGGCCTCCGTCGCCACTAACTGTTTGGCAAGTTCATGGGAATAATCATTTAACTGTTTAGCATCAACCAATACCCCTGTTCTTTCCATTTCAGCCAACACAATGGCTAAAGGCATTTCAATATCAGTAAACAGTTTAGTTAATTTTGAATCTTTTTCTAACTCTGGCCACAGTTTTTCATGTAATTGTAACGTGATATCTGCATCTTCTGCTGCGTATTGTGTCGTTTTTTCAACATCAATAGCATCAATGGTCACTTGTTTTTTATCCTGCTTGGTTAGCTCATTATAAGTGATGGTTTTATGATTCAAATAACGACTAGCCATGCTATCCATATCGTGTCTTTCTGTACTATTTAGTACATACGATTCAAGCATGGTATCAAAGGCAATACCTTGTACTTTAATACCATAGTTAGCCAGTACGCTGTAATCAAATTTAGCATTTTGCGCGATTTTTTTAATCTTCGGATTTTCTAGCACAGGCTTTAATTTCGCCAACACGCTATCAAGCGGTAACTGCTCGGGAACACCAAGATATTGATGAGCAAGTGGAATATAAGCAGCTTCATGCGGCGTGATACTGAGCGAAATCCCGACTAATTTAGCATGCACATGATCGACATTATCCGTTTCAGTATCGAAGGCAAATTGTTGACTTTGGGATAATTTGGTTACCCACTGATCTAATTGTTTATCAGTCAAAATGCATTGATAATCGGTCTGCTTATTTTTGGCAGATGAATGTTCTTGCGCCAATAACGGCATATTCTGGTTCACATTGACCGCCGATGCTTTTTGATTTTTTAAAAAACTGCCCGATATCAACTCTTTTTGCCAACGATGAAAGCCATAATAAGCAAATAATTCGTTTAATGCATTAACATCCATATCGCTCGACATGAGCTGTTCATTAGTAAAATCTAATTGCACATCGGTTTTAATCGTTGCCAGCAAATAAGACAATTCGGCTTCTTTCTGATTATCAATCAATTTTTGTTTTAACGATTTTGCGCCACGGATTGATAATTTTTCAATATCATCTAAACGCTGATAGATATCTTTAACACTGTTAAATTCAGTTAATAAACTTTGGGCCGTCTTTTCACCTACTCCCGGAACCCCTGGGATATTGTCAGACGAATCGCCTCTTAATGCTAAATAATCAATAATCTTTTCGGGTGGCACACCAAATTTTTCCATCACGCCTTTCGGATCAAGCACCGTATTATTCATGGTATTAATCAGGGTAATTTTATCACTGACAAGCTGTGCCATATCTTTATCACCGGTACTGATTAAAACGTCCAGATTCTCTTTTTCAGCCTGCCTTGCCAGTGTACCAATCACATCATCCGCTTCCACACCTTCAATACAGAGTAAAGGTAGCCCCATAGCTTTTAAAATAGTGTGAATTGGTTCAATTTGCGGACGAAGATTTTCCGGCATTGCCTCACGTGTGGCTTTATACTCACTATAGATTTCGTTACGGAAAGAGCCGCCTTTAGCATCGAAAACAACAGCAATATGTGTCGGATTGTACTGATTAATCAGACTACGGATCATATTGATGACACCAAAAATAGCCCCTGTTGGCTCACCTTTGGCATTGGTTAACGGCGGACATGCAAAAAAAGCACGATAGAGATAAGAAGATCCATCAATCAGGATAATTGGTGTTTTATTTGGCATTAGTATTACCCAAAGGTTATTCGCTATAATGGTTAACAGTATACCCCAATTAACAACAATATTCTTATTATCTACAACAATAAAATGTAAAAATCTTTCATATTTACACAATGTTTTAATAGAAAGTTTTAACTTAAAAAACTGTATATTGCAAAATGAGTATTATATAATACTGTATCTTTTTTAACCTGAGTATACGATTAATGACACAGTTAAGTCTTGCTGCACAAAAAGTTAAAGATGCACTGGCAGCTAAAAATCTTGAAACCCCTTCTTGTCGTTTAGCAATGGATAATAGTGAGCGCAAGGCAAAAATCGAAGAACATTTTCGTGAGATCATGAAATTAATGGAGTTGGATCTTACTGATGACAGTCTTGCCGAAACACCACATCGTGTCTCTAAAATGTATGTTGATGAGATTTTTTCTGGGCTCTATTATGAAAATTTTCCCAAAATCACGCTCATTGAAAATAAAATGCAAGTCGACGAGATGATCACCGTTCGTGATATTACCTTAACCAGTGTATGCGAACACCATTTTGTCACCATTGACGGCAAAGCCACCGTCTCTTATATCCCTAAAGATAAAGTTATTGGCTTATCCAAAATTAATCGAATTGTTGAATTTTTTTCACAGCGACCACAAGTACAAGAAAGATTAACTCAACAAATACTTGTTGCCCTTCAAACCTTACTTGGCACGGTAAATGTGGCGGTCTCAATCGATGCGACTCACTATTGTGTGAAAGCCAGAGGCATTAAAGATTCAAGCAGTATGACAACCACGACCGCACTGGGTGGCGGATTTAAAACCAATCCAAGTACCAGACAAGAATTTTTAAGAGCATTACATCACTATTAATATAAGGATATTCAATGAAATTTTTATCACTCATTTTTATGATATTATTGATAACAGCATGCTCTGAACAGGAGTCTAATAATTCTAATAATAACGATAAATTTATTGGTTTTTGGGTAGAAGGTGGTCCCGATTTTAAATATACTGCAACCTATGCCAATCTTGTTGAAATAAGTAAACAAGGGGATAATTACTTTATCAATGAAAACTATGTTTATGGTAATGATCAAACCATTGCGATGCGAAAAGTCACAAAACCCCAAGACAATTTCGATGGACTCGCTTATCCATCAGAAAGAAATTTTGGTTTAGAAAACAGAGTGACTTTTCATGGTGATAACTATTCAAAAATCGGTATATTTAATACAGTTTTCTTTCGAATTTCAAAAGAAGAAGCAGAACAAATTAAACGTGATGTAAAAGAGTGCGAAGAGATAGAAAAAAACCGTTTTTTTATTCCTAAAGCGCAACAAGCTGAATATAAAAAACGGGCAAATGAGCTGGCTTATTGTCGGATTTTTTGGTAACAATCAAAATTGACGTAAACCTAAATTCAGCGGATTTTTGTAACAATCGTATGGGAATTGAATATTTAACAATAATCAAAACCTAAAACTCAAATACAAAACAACCGAAAATCAGCTTTATATTACGTGCATCTTCAAGAAAGATTGGTATAATTCTCGGCTACTTGAGTTAAATTACACAGTTAAATAACACATTTTCATGAAGATCATTCGCGGTATTGCTAATTTAAAAAATCAATTTTCCCAGTGCGTACTGACATTGGGCAATTTTGATGGCGTACATTTAGGACATCAGCAATTAATTAACCATTTAATCACCCAAGGTAAAAAATTAAATCTACCAACCGTGGTTATGCTATTTGAACCGCAACCGTTAGAGTTTTTTTGTTCGGAAAATGCCCCTTCCCGATTAACCTCATTTCAAGAAAAAGTGATTTTTATTGAAAAACTCGGTATCGACTATATTATTGCTGTTCCGTTTACTCAAACCTTTGCCAAAATGTCTGCTGATGACTTTATTCAAGCGTGGTTGATAAATCAGTTACGGGCCAAATATATTATTATTGGTGATGATTTTCGGTTTGGGTTTGAACGTAAAGGGGATATTCATCTTCTTGAACATTATGCACAAAAAAATGATTTTACTGTCGAAAGCATGCCAACCTACGTTTGGAATCAGTTACGAATTAGTAGTACCGCGGTGCGTAAAGCTTTACTCAACAATGATTTTGAATTAGCACGTTGCCTATTAGGGCGTCCGTATAGCATTCAAGGGCGTGTTATTCATGGCAATGCATTAGCAAGGCAATTAGGTTTTCCTACGGCAAATATTCTACTATACCGCAAAAAACCAGCCTTACACGGTGTCTATTTAGTTAACGTCAAAAATTGTTGTAGCCAACAATCTTATTATGGCATTGCTAATATTGGTATAAGACCAACTATTCAAGGAAAAAAAGCCATTTTAGAAGTGAATCTATTTGACTTTTCGGGTGATATTTATGGACAATATTTAGACGTAACCTTCCTCGAAAAATTACGAGACGAGAAAAAATTTGACTCTATAACAGCGTTAAAAGAACAAATTACACAAGATGTTTGCACTGCGAAAAAGATCAGTGCACAATTAACCAATTAAGAAAGTAGTATCAACAAAATTAACTGGAATAAATCAGCATGACAGATTATAAAAATACATTGAATTTACCGGAAACCGGTTTCCCAATGCGAGGTGATCTTGCCAAACGTGAACCGGCGATGTTGCAAAACTGGTACGATAAAGAACTTTATCGCAAAATCCGCCAAGTAAAAAAAGGGAAAAAAGCCTTTATTTTGCATGATGGCCCTCCTTATGCAAACGGCAAACTTCATATTGGTCATGCAGTTAATAAAATTATCAAAGATATTATCATTAAATCAAAAGGTTTAAGCGGTTATGATTCCCCATATATTCCAGGGTGGGACTGTCATGGTCTGCCAATCGAACAAAAAGTTGAAGAACAAGTTGGCAAACCAGGCGTAAAAGTGACACCGGCTGAGTTTCGTCAAATTTGTCGTGACTATGCTGCTTCTCAAGTTGAACTACAAAAAGCTGATTTTATACGTATGGGTGTATTGGGTGATTGGCAAAATCCCTACCGCACAATGAATTACGATACGGAAGCGAATATTATTCGAGCGTTAGGCAAAGTCATCAAAAACGGGCATTTAGTCAAAGGGGCAAAACCTGTTTACTGGTGTACAGATTGTATGTCTTCGTTAGCAGAAGCAGAAGTAGAATATTATGATAAATCTTCACCCGCTATAGATGTAAAATTTAAAGCGGTAGATAACCAAGCTGTTGCGAGTAAATTTGGCGTTCATACCGATTTAACTATTTATGCCGTGATTTGGACGACAACACCTTGGACATTACCCGCTAGCCGAGGTATTGCCTTAAATGCTGAGTTTGAATATCAACTGGTACAAATAAACGATAAAGAATGCTTAATTTTAGCCACTGATCTGGTCGAATCCGTCATGAAACGTGCCGAAATTTCAGAATGGAAAATTCTTGGCAGCTGTAAAGGTGATGCGCTTGAGCTATTACGCTTTAAGCACCCTTTCCTTGATTTTGATGAACCCATTGTACTTGGTGAACACGTTACGGTTGATGCGGGTACCGGTGCGGTGCACACTGCGCCCGGTCATGGTGCGGAAGACTTTTTAGTTGGTCAAAAATATGGGCTTGAAGTTGCTAACCCTGTTGGTGGCAATGGGTGCTATTTACCGGGCACAGGTGCAGGTTTAGATGGCTTATTTGTATTTAAAGCGAATAAAGTTGTGATCGACATATTAAAAGACCACAATGCGCTACTTCATTTTGAAAATATTGAACATAGCTATCCATGTTGTTGGCGTCACAAAACACCGGTTATTTATCGTGCAACACCGCAATGGTTTATTAGCATGGATAAACAAGGTTTACGTGCCCAATCATTACAAGAAATTAAACAAGTTCGCTGGATTCCGGATTGGGGACAAGCACGAATTGAAACAATGGTTGCTAATCGCCCTGACTGGTGTATCTCTCGTCAACGCACATGGGGCGTACCGATGACGTTATTTGTCCACAAAGAGACCGAAGAGCTACACCCCGATACCCTAGCACTGGTTGAAAAAGTCGCTAAATTAGTTGAACAACACGGTATCCAAGCTTGGTGGGATGCAGATATCAAAGATTTGCTTGGCCCCGATGCAGACGATTATCGCAAAGTGCCAGATACCCTTGATGTCTGGTTTGATTCAGGATCAACTTTCTTTTCGGTAGTCGGTGTACGCCCTGAGTTTGAAGGGCACGAAGCTGACATGTATTTAGAAGGTTCAGATCAACATCGTGGTTGGTTTATGTCATCATTAATGCTATCAACAGCGATTGATAACAAAGCCCCTTATAAGCAAGTGTTAACGCATGGTTTTGTGGTTGACGGTCAAGGTCGAAAAATGTCTAAATCGTTAGGCAATATCGTTACCCCACAAGAAGTTATGGGTAAACTTGGAGCGGATATTCTACGTCTATGGATTGCTTCGACCGATTATTCGGGTGAAATGAGCTATTCTGACGAAATCATCAAACGTTCAGCGGATAGTTACCGTCGTATTCGTAATACAGCTCGCTTTTTACTGGCTAACTTAAACGGCTTTGATCCAGCTAAAGACATGATCAAACCTGAAGATATGGTGGTACTGGATCGCTGGGCGGTCAGCATGGCAAAAGAGGCACAAGATCAAATTATCCAAGCTTACGAAAGCTATGATTTCCATAAAGTCGTACAACGTATTATGCAATTCTGTTCAATTGAAATGGGATCATTCTATTTAGATATTATTAAAGATCGTCAGTACACCGCCAAAAGTGATAGCGTTGCTCGTCATAGTTGCCAAACTGCCTTATATCATATTGCTCAAGCAATGGTACGTTGGATAGCGCCGGTACTATCTTTTACCGCTGATGAAATTTGGCAATATTTACCTTCAGCCGAAAAATCAGAATTTGTATTTGAAGATGAATGGTATAACGAACTATTTAGTTTATCCGATAATGAAACATTAAATAGTGAGTATTGGGCGCAAATTCTAGCAATTCGTAGCGAAGTAAACAAAGTGCTAGAACAAGGTCGTAACGATAAAGTGATTGGTGGTTCTCTTGAAGCCGCTGTTACCCTTTATGCAGACGATCAGATTGCCACAGCACTCGCTAAATTAGAGAACGAATTACGCTTTGTACTACTCACGTCACAAGCCAGCGTGAAACCACTAGACAGTGCGCCACAACAGGCAGTACAAAGTGATATAGCCGGTCTTAAAATCGAGCTCACTAAAGCGCAAGGTGATAAGTGTCCTCGCTGTTGGCATTACACCATTGATAATGAACCAACAACACACTTATGTAAACGCTGTGAAGAAAACATTCATGGTAAGGGTGAAGTTAGACATTTCGCCTAGCAATAGAATGACAGATAAACACGGCTATAAGACAATAGTTTATAGCCACTTATTACATTAAGCGCCGACAACAGTCGGCGAAATATCATCATGAGCATGAACTTTATGAAAAAAGAGAATGGACTTTACTGGTTAATTATTAGCACAATTGTGTTCTTTGTTGATATTGCTAGTAAATTTTGGATCCTAACTAAATTCAACCTTTATGAATCAATCAACGTGTTGCCTTTCTTCTCGATTACTTATGTACAAAATATTGGCGCTGCATTTAGTATTTTTGAAGGTCAACGTTGGATGCTTGCAGCCGTTGCTTTACTCATTAGTGGTGCCATTGTGTATATACTTTATCGTAACAAACGACAGCAAAAATTAGAAAATTTTTCACTATCACTTATATTAGGTGGTGCTTTAGGCAACCTATTTGACCGCCTTTATCATGGTTTTGTGGTTGATTTTCTAGATGTAAATTTCGGTAGCTGGCACTACCCAACCTTTAATATTGCTGATTGTGCGATTTGTATCGGTATTGGATTATTTATTTTAAGCAGTTATAAAAAACCCCAAAAGACCGAATAACATGCAAATTATTTTAGCTAACCCTCGAGGTTTTTGTGCTGGTGTTGATCGAGCTATCACGATCGTTGAACGCGCACTTGAACTCTTCGGCGCACCCGTTTATGTTCGCCATGAAGTGGTGCATAACCGCTATGTGGTTAACAACTTGAAAGAGCTAGGTGCAATTTTTATTGAACAAATTGACGAAGTCCCTGACGATAGTATTCTTATCTTTTCTGCGCATGGTGTATCTAAAGCGGTGCGTGAAGAAGCAAAAAAACGAAAACTTCGTATCTTTGATGCGACTTGCCCGTTAGTGACTAAAGTTCATATGGAAGTGGCAAGATCCAGTTATCGTGGTGAAGAAGTGGTCTTAATCGGTCATGCCGGGCATATTGAAGTGGATGGTACATTAGGTCAATACAATAATCCTAATGGTGGTATTTATTTGATTGAATCGATAAACGATGTTCAAACGTTACAAGTCAAAAACGAAGATCACCTATGCTTTACCACCCAAACAACCTTATCAGTGGAAGATACGGCGGAAATCATTGCTGCCTTAAAAGTACGATTTCCTAAAATCCGTAGCCCGCGTAAAAATGATATTTGTTATGCCACAACCAATCGACAACAAGCCGTAAAACAACTTTCATCACAAGCAGATGTGATACTTGTCGTCGGTTCAAAAAATTCATCCAATTCCAACCGATTAGCTGAACTTGCCAGACGCAACAGTAAAAATGCTTATTTGATTGATTATGCCACCGATATTGAACAAGAATGGTTAATTAATGCTCGCACGGTGGGCGTAACGGCAGGCGCATCTGCGCCCGATATTTTAGTGCAACAGGTTATTGAACATTTGAAAAGTTTGGGTTGCACATCACTGATCGAAACAGACGGAATTTTAGAAAATATTACTTTTGAAATTCCTAAAGAATTGCGTATTGAAGTAAAAGCAAACTAACGGGTTAATTTGTGTGTTTTAGTTGCTCAAATTTTGCCAATAGCTGATCATGGGTCTCGATATGCTCAGGATCAGCAATAATAGCATTTTGAATGGGGCAAACACGCTGACAAGTTGAATGATCATAATAACCGACACATTCAGTACATTTGTTGGGATCGATTTCATAAGTATCAAACCCCATAGAGATAGCCTCGTTAGGACATTCAGGCTCACACATATCACAATTAATACATTTACTGGTTATTTTTAATGCCATTGCTCAATTAACTTTATCATCTCCAAAAAATTTGCGCCATTATAGCGCAATCCTTCCTAATTTCTAAAAAAGAATACAGCTATCATGTTCGTGATAGACCAAATAAGTTTGAATTTATTGAAATATTTCAATATAAATTAGATAATTTAGCCTGTATTATTTTCATAATAATTACAATTTATTAAGAATAGTTATCAATAACATTTATATTATTACGCTACAATGCTAAAACGATTAAAGAATAGAATAAAAGGATGAAAAGATATTGTTAAAGTTAATTAAATTCAAAAATATAGTGATTGCTATTTTTCTGTTTGTGCTTCTCTATATTATCAAGCTGATCGTTTTTCCGTCACAATCGCCAGTGAATTATATTACCTCACCCGTGACTAAAGTTAATATTGAAAAAACGGTACTGGCTGATGGAACAATTAGCGCATTCAAGCAAGTCAGCGTGGGTGCGCAGGTTTCGGGTCAGATCAAAAAGTTATATGTTGAATTAGGTGATCAAGTTAAACAAGGAGACATGATTGCTGAAATTGATGACTTAAAACAAAGCAATGATTTGAAACAAGCCGAAGCTTCGCTTAGTAGCCTTGAAGCACAACGTAAATCAAAACAAGCCAACTTAATTAATTACCAACTGACTTATAATCGCCAATTAAAACTCGTCAATAAAGGGGTCGGCGTTCAATCCGATTTAGATTCAGCCAAAGCCGATCTCGATGCAATCAAAGCCGATATCGCTGCCTTAGATGCAAATATCATCAGTGCACAAGTCGCTGTTGATACAGCCAAAGTGAATCTTGGTTATACCAAAATACGATCACCTATTGATGGCGTGATTGTCGCCATACCCGTTGATCAAGGTCAAACCGTTAACTCTGTGCAAAGTGCACCGACCATTGTGAAAGTTGCACAATTGGATAAGATGACCGTTGAAGCACAAATTTCAGAAGCGGATGTCATTAATGTAAAAAAAGGAATGCCCGTCTATTTCACCATATTAGGTGAGCCCAATAGACGTTTTGACGGTTTAACATTACGCGCCATTGAACCTGCGCCAGATTCGATTAATACGGAAAGTTCATCAAGTTTAAGTTCTTCGTCATCCACCACCAAAACAGCAATTTACTATAATGGATTATTCGATGTTGATAATCCTGATCATATTTTACGAATTTCGATGACAGCCCAAGTTTATATTGTTTTATCTGAAGCAAAAGATGTATTGGCAATCCCATCTCAAGCAATCCAAAAAAATTTAGCAGATAATAAAGCAATTGTCTATGTACTTAATCAACAAAATAATGCTGAAGAACGAGAAGTCAGTTTAGGTATCAATAATAATATTAATGTGGAAATCAAATCCGGACTTAAAGAAGGGGAAGTCGTCATTATTGGTAGTGACAATGGCGCATTATTCAATCCTAATGGACGCACGCCGAGGATAAGATTCTGATATGACAAACACTAATAATCCGCTGATCAAACTTGAAAACATTGTTCGTGAATTTCCAGCTGGCGATTCAACCATACAAGTGCTTAAAAGCATCAATCTAACGATTAATGCTGGCGAAATGGTTGCCATTATTGGTGCGTCTGGTTCGGGCAAATCAACATTAATGAATATTTTAGGTTGTTTAGACAAACCAAGCTCTGGTGTCTATACCATTGGAGGACGAACCACCAATCAATTATCACCTGATGAATTAGCTGAATTACGTCGTGAACACTTTGGTTTTATCTTTCAACGTTATCATTTGCTAAACGCCTTAACGGCACAAGGTAATGTTGAAATCCCAGCTATTTATGCCGGAATCACCAATGAACAACGGAAAAAACGAGCTATTGAAATATTAACCCGTTTAGGGCTTGAAGATAAGATTAATAATAAACCCAGTCAATTATCTGGCGGTCAACAACAGCGTGTCAGTATTGCTCGAGCCTTAATAAACGGCGGACAAGTTATTTTAGCAGATGAACCGACCGGCGCACTTGACCGTAAAAGCGGCTTAGAAGTCATGGCTATCTTGCGAGAACTTCATAAACAAGGGCATACCGTCATTATTGTGACACATGATAGCAATATTGCCCAAAGTGCAGAACGGATTATTGAAATCAGTGACGGAAATATTATCTCTGACTCAATCAATCCTAACTATCACGCAGAAGAAGAGGATCATCGCCAAGTCAAACAGATCGAAACGACTAAAACCCAAGACAACTTTCAAGCTAAGTATAATCGTTTTCGAGATGCCTTTAATATGGCAATATTGTCGATGCTTTCTCAACGATTACGAACTTTTCTTACCATGCTTGGTATTATCATTGGTATTGCCTCGGTAGTTTCAATGGTTGCCTTAGGCGAAGGCACAAAACAAAAAATATTATCGAATATAAATTCGTTAGGGACAAGCACACTCGAAATTTATCCCGGAAGCGGATTTGGGGATCGCAACGCAGATAAAATTACCACCTTACGCTCATCCGACGCCGACTTTTTAGCAAAACAAAGTTTTGTACATAGCACGACCCCAAATCTGGCAACATCAGTCTATTTTCGGGTTAAAAATTTGGCTGTAACGGGGACTGTAAATGGTGTGGGAGAGCAATTTTTTGCCGTTCGTGGCTATAACATTACCCAAGGTATTGCGTTTGATCAGGTCAGTGTTGCTTCGTCAGCACAAGATGCCGTTATCGATGAAAATACCGTTAAACAGCTATTTAAGAATGAAAATCCAATCGGCAAAATTCTGATGGTGGGTCAATTACCGGTACGAATAATTGGCGTTGCCACAAAACAACAACAAGGTTTTGGTAATAATGAAAGCCTTAACATCTGGCTTCCTTACACCACAGTCATTAATCGCATGGTGGGACAAACCTCGTTAAGAAGTATTACGGTTCGGGTCAATGATAATGTTGATTTATCGATTGCAGAACAAGCGATTAATAAAATCATGATACAACGGCATGGTGTTAAAGACTTTTTTATTTTTAATTCAGATAGCATTCGTGACACCGTTAACTCCTCAGCTTGGGTATTAACATTATTAATTTCAACCATTGCATTTATCTCACTGTTAGTGGGGGGGATTGGTGTTATGAATATCATGTTGGTCTCTGTCACTGAAAGAACCCGAGAAATTGGCGTACGCATGGCAGTGGGTGCACGTTCAAGTGATATACTGCAACAATTTTTAATCGAAGCGGTATTAGTATGTCTTATCGGTGGCACATTAGGTATCTTATTATCATTTGTGGTTGGTGGGATTTTCAATTATGTTGTCACATCCTTTGCGATGCGTTTTTCCATCATTTCAATTATCGCTGCCTTTAGTTGTTCAAGTGTCATTGGCATAATTTTTGGTTATTTTCCAGCTAAACGAGCCGCCAAACTTGATCCGATTTATGCTTTAGAACGAGAATAACGTTTTTAAAACCTCACCTAAAATTAAAATCCCTCTGCAATCATGATATTGCAAAGGGATTTAAAATAACAACCTTAAAAATTGTCATCATGTTACATCCAAATACTATGACAATTTATCGCACTCAAAACAGATGTTTTAATCAATGACACTCGCTTAATTTTTGGTTTTAGGATCTAAGCCGACTAAGAACGAAGTCACTCTTAAATAATCATTCATAAATGCTTGTTCATCAGATATATTAAGTCCTTTGGAATTGACATAAAACTTGCGATTAACGATAACAGAAGGTATTGAGTTTGGTTTCAATTCTTTAATGGCATCGGTTTGTTGTGCCATAAAAGCTTTAACTAAAAAATTGTCTTTCGTTTCATCAAACGTTTTACTATCCACACCTAACGTTAAAAATACCGCTTTGATGTCGTCAGCAGATTTTATGCTACGCTCTTCTTGTATTGCTTGATAAAAAGCGTCTGAAGCTTTATCTTGAATACCAAGTACATTCGCTATCGCCCATGCTTGAGCAAGTTCCTTGGCAAGTGGCCCAAAATCCTCTAAATGATAACGTTTAAATTTTACCCCTTCTGGTAAATCCTTGCTGATAAGTTGTGCACCATGATATTTTGTTTCAAATCGGTAGCAACTAGGACAATTAAATGAAAAAAACTCAATCACTTCTTTGTCTGGTGATGGATTAGTCGGTAGTACAACATACTGAACACCTTTTTCAATCGGTGCTAATGGTGCCGTAATAGTCGGTGTTTGATCTTCCTTAGAGTCAATACTTGCGGGGGCTTGCTCTGCAAAACTATTTACCGAAAAAAGTAATACTCCCAAAGCAATAAACGTCTTTTTCATTAGTCAATTCTCCTTATTATTTAATAATGCCACGCGCTTTTAACAAGGCACTTTTAAAATCATCTTCATAATCTTTTTTCAGACCGGGGATAGCTTCATTTTTATCAGCGTCACGCATTTTTAAATGATAAATCAGAACCTCATCACTTAACTCTTTTAAGTCGCCTTCAAAACCTGCTTCTTGCCCTAATTGCGCAAGAAATTGTAACAGATTCAGATCTGAGTCTTTTTCCCAGGCTGCCTGTAATAACTCCATTAATTCATCAATACGATGACATTTCATAATTCATACCTTTTTGTATACTTCAAATTAATTGAAGATGATGAGATAAAATTAATGTTAAATATTTAACGCTATAAATTCTGTCACAGAAACATAAACAATAGTAGCGATTCTTTTTACTAAATACAAACGACACGTTAAAAGTCATGGGTATCGACTTATTTTTCAATACCATTTAATGTCTATGAAATAATTGTGATAAGTCTATTTTCCCTTATAACTTAAATTAATTTTGCTATATAGTAATGCTATTTAGATTTTTCGCAATGTGAAACAGAGACATTTTATGGGCAAACTACCTATTACAACAATTATCTTAGCTGGCGGAAAAAGTACCCGAATGAATGGTAACGATAAAGGATTATTACAGCTAAATGGTAAACCGCTTTATCAACATGTCATTGATCGTATTGAATCACAAACAGATTTCATCATGATTAACTGTAATCGCAATCTAAATCAATATCAAAAGGCAGGCTATCCTACCTTCATTGATGATTTAGCGGGTTATCATGGCCCCCTTTCCGGCATTTACAGTGGATTATTACGTAGCACTACCGACTGGAACTTATTTGTCAGTTGTGATACGCCTTTTTTACCTGACGATTTAATCTTTCGTTTAACCCAACACACCACGACACATTACGCTATTTATCCCTTTGATGGTCGGTATCATCATCCAATCATTTTATTGATTCATAAAACCATAATTACCCCACTTAAAGCTTATTTGGCACAAGGTGAACGTAAATTGATGTTATTTTTACAACAAATCAATGCTTATGCTGTCGATTTTAGTGATAAACCATCATGTTTTACCAATATTAATACCCCTGAGATACTTGAGCAACTCACTCAATCAAAAAAATAAATCTCTTATTTTTAGATTAAACTGCTATTTATTCCATTTTGTTAAGTGTTTAGCAAAATCGTCTATTTCAACATCCTGTGTTGCCCAAGAAGTACAAAAACGTAACCCGATATGCGCCTCATCAATTGCCCCAAGATTATCGACCGAATAATGTGCAAGGATTTTCTTGGCTAATCGTTTTGGCACACTAACAAATAATTGATTGCTTTGTGGTTTACTTAAGAATGAAAATCCAGCATTTTCAAACAGTGTTTGCAGTTTATCTGCCATATAATTACTATGCTTACCCAGTTTGATATACAAGTTGTTTTGCATCAACGCATTCATCTGTACGGCAACAATCCAACTTTTAGCTAAAATTGCGCCTTTTTGCTTCATACTAAATCGAAAATCTTGGTTAATCGTCAGGTTATTAAACACCAATGCTTCACCCGCAAATGCCCCCACTTTCGTGCCACCTATATAAAAAACATCGGTATATTTAGCTAAATCCGGAAAGGTTAGATCATTATCTTTTGCGGCTAATGCCATTGCCAGACGTGCACCATCTAAATACAGATAAAGTTGATTATTTTGACAAAATTGATATAGCTTTTTAAGCTCTTGCTTACTATAAATAGTACCAAGTTCGGTGGTGTTTGAAATATACACTAATTTAGGTTGTACCATATGTTCATCATGATGATGTGCCAAAACGGGTTTTAGCAATTCAGGCGTCAATTTTCCATCTTGGCTTTTCACCGTTAATACTTTATGTCCTGTTGCTTCAATCGCCCCTGTTTCATGCACATTAATATGTCCACTTTCGGTCGCAATAACCGCTTGATAAGGTTTTAAAATATGTGAAATAACTGTTAAATTCGTGATAGTTCCACCTGGCATAAAATGTATATCTGCATTCGGCGATTTTAGACGCTTTTTGATATTTTCTTTAGCTTGATGACAGCACTCATCTAAACCATAGCCACTTAACTTTTTATTGGTCGTTTCAACAAAGCTTTTTAACAAGCTTGGATGCACTGTTTGGTTATAATCATTCAAAAAATCATACATATCATTACCTTTATTCCGCCTTCATTTTTTAATATGATGTTATATTAATCGCATCTTCAATATAACACGATAAAGCAGAGAGTCTATGAACAATACAAAAATGATTGGAATTAGTGGCTATAGTGGCAGTGGTAAAACGACCCTTCTCAAGAAAATAATTCCTTTATTGGTCGAACAGGGTTTTCGCATTGGCTCGTTAAAGCATGCGCATCATAATATTGAACTAGATATTCCCGGAAAAGATAGTTATGAACTGCGAAAAGCCGGTTCTTTACAAACCATTATTGCTTGTGATAACCGCTATGCATTTATTGAAGAGACCCCAAACAATCCTGTCGATTTATCGACACTGATTAACCAATTTAGCCATGTCGATATCGTTTTGATTGAAGGATTTAAAGAAGAGAAAATACCTAAAATTATTTGTCATCGGCATACAAACCAACCTCAGCTGTATATTGACGAATATACCTTAGCCATCGCCAGTGATGAGCCATTAGAGAGTCAGCTACCTGTATTTGATATCAATCAAGCCGATCCAATCGTTGAGTTTATAAAAGGATATTTATCATTGCCAAAACAGCATAAATAAAAAATAAAGGGTGTATTAACCTATCTTTTTAAGCAAACCGAAACAAAAAAGGGAAATACTTCATTTCCCTTTTATTTCAGCATAATCGCTTATTTATTTCGCAACAATCACCATTGCCGGACGAATTAAACGACCATTTAAGGTATAACCTTTTTGAATGGTATTGACGATTTGACCTGATTGATGATCTGGCGATTCAACCATGCTAATCGCTTGGTGAACATCAGGATTTAATTGTGAATCTACTGTGTTAATCACTTCAATCCCAAACTTTTTGACGGTATCTAAAAATGATTTTAAGGTAAGCTCTAATCCTTCAACAGTTGCTTGATGTTCAGGATTATTTTTATCGGTAGATTCGAGAGCTCGCTCTAAATTATCGATAACTGGCAACAGTTCATTCGAAAATTTTTCTAACGCAAATTTTCGTGCTTTATCAACGTCTTGTTCAACACGTTTACGAACATTATCAATCTCAGCACGGGCACGAATCATCGCCTCACTCTCATTTTTTTTCGCAATTTGTAATGCCTGTTCTAATTCAGCAATACGTGCATCTTTCGCTTTTAATTGCTCCTCGTAATTCGGTTCAGCTGGTGCTTCTGATTCTTTTGGTTCTTCTACCGCTACATCAATGTTAGGTTCATTTTCTGACATGTTCTTGTCTTGCTCTGTCATAAGGTACTCCAAATATAGTCGAAAACTTAGTGAATTAAGGTTATTATGGGGACGATTTTTGTTATTGCAAGGTTATCTCTATAGGTTAATATATATTTTTTTATTTTTAATTAAAAAAATCAATGATACTTAAATAAAAAAATGACAAGGATATTTTATGGGTGCACCATTTAAATGTATTGGTTTAGTTGGCATTCCACGCAAATTAGACGCTATCGAAACCCACAGAGTGCTTTATGATTGGTTAATCAAATTAGGTATTCGTGTTTTAGTTGAAGACCGATTAGCGGAATTTATTAAATTTCCAGCAAATGTCTATGCCAATTTGGATACGATTGGAGAACAAGCTGATCTGGCCATTGTTGTTGGTGGCGATGGCAATATGTTGCGTTCGGCTCGCTATTTATCACACTATAAAATTAGAGTAATCGGCGTGAATCGGGGTAATTTGGGCTTTTTAACCGACATTTCGCATGAGCAAGTCGTGGAACAGTTAAGTCCAGTTATTGCCGGAGAATATGACGATGACCCTCGCTTTTTACTTGAAGTTTCAATTTATGATAATGGCAATCTCATCAATTCCGGTTTTGCCGTTAATGAAATTGTCGTTACGCCCAATACCGTTGCGCATATGATTGATTACGATGTGTATATCAATGAACGCAATGCATTCTCACAGCGTGCGGATGGTTTAATTATTGCAACCCCAACCGGCTCTACCGCCTACTCCTTGTCTGCTGGTGGACCAATTTTAGCGCCTCACTTAGATGCACTCATTATTACACCAATGTTTCCACACTCATTGGCGGTAAGACCATTAGTCATCAAAAGTGATAACCCTATCCATCTTAAGTTTCCAACCACTGCATTAGATTTGAATATTGCTTGCGATAGCCAAATTATTTTACCGGTCAAACCAAGCTATGATGTTATTATTCGACGTTCTGGATATGAATTTAATTTAATTCATTCTAAAGATTATGATTATTTTAATAACCTTTCCAGTAAATTGGGTTGGTCACAAAAAATGTATTAAATCATTTAGCTAACCACTTTTAGACAAAAAATCATTATCGATTATGGCTCGCAGGTAATCATTTTAACCTGCGAGCATACCAAGAAGGTAAAAATGCTGTTATTTTAAATCAGCAGGGAATCACATAAGCCAACACATAAACAGTCAGGGATGAAAAAATTGCTGCAATTACATCATCCACCATAATACCAAAACCACCGGGAACACGCTTATCAAACCAACGAATAGGCCAAGGTTTTGCCATATCAAATACTCGAAAAGCAACAAAAGCAATCGCAATCCATAGTAGTGAATATTGTGGGATAAAAAATAGCGTTATCCACATACCAACAAATTCATCCCAAACGATATGCCCTGAGTCATGCGTATGTGTATCATCTGATGTCTTTTGACAAAGAAAACAGCCAAACATAAATGTCACAAAAATAAAGATCCAATATAAAATCGGTTGTAACTCGTTAAATAACAACCACAGCGGAATCGCCATTAATGACCCCATTGTGCCAGGCATAATTGGGGATAAGCCACTTCCTAATCCCACCGCTAAAAAATGGATCGGATTAGTAAGTTTTAAGTGTTTTTTAAAATCTTTATTACGTGCTTGTTTTGTCATGTTTGCTTTTAAATTTGATAAAATGATGCCGACTTAACGTCGGCAAACATAGCAAAATGCTGATAGTTAATTAGCATTTTTATTGATGAGTATTATATTATTCGTCTTTGGTTAACGTTGCAACCATTACGGCTTTAATGGTATGTAAACGATTTTCTGCTTCATCAAAAACAATACTGTGTCGAGATTCAAATACATCGTTAGTCACTTCTAAACCATCTGTTAAACCATATTGCGCTGCCATTTGCTTGCCGACGGTGGTATTCATATCGTGAAAAGCGGGCAAACAGTGCATAAATTTCACATCGGGATTATGAGTAAGATTAATCACATTTTGATTAATTTGATAAGGCGCTAACAGTTTGACCCGTTCATCCCAAACGTCTTTAGGTTCTCCCATGGAAACCCACACATCGGTATAGAGAAAATCAACGTCGTTAACACCATCAGCAACATCTTCTGTTAAAAGGATTTTAGCCCCTGTCGTTTTTGCTATATCTTGGCACTGTTCGACCAGTTCCGATTCGGGTTGGCACGCTTTAGGCGCCACTAAACGAATCTCCATACCCATTAAAGCTGCGCCTTCCATCAACGAATTCCCCATATTATTACGCGCATCACCTAGATAGGCGAATTTGACACTGCTTAATGCCCGATTGCCGATATGTTCTTTCATGGTCATAAAGTCAGCTAAAATCTGTGTAGGGTGTGCTTCGGTGGTTAATCCATTCCACACAGGGACACCGGCATACTTCGCTAAAGTTTCGACAATATCTTGTCCATAACCTCGATACTCAATACCGTCATACATCCGTCCTAATACACGGGCAGTATCTGCAATAGATTCTTTATGGCCTATTTGGCTCCCACTTGGACCTAAATAGGTCACTTGGGCACCCTGATCAAATGCGCCCACTTCAAAAGCACAACGCGTACGGGTTGAGTCTTTTTCGAAAATTAAGGCAATATTTTTACCCACCAGATGTTTTTTTTCAGTGCCTTGTTGCTTAGCGTGCTTTAATTGAATAGAAAGATCGATTAATTGATTAATTTCGCTTGGGGTGAAATCGAGTAAACGTAAAAAGTGGCGCTGATAAAAACCGTGCATGACGAGCTCCTAATCGAGATTATTATTCACGCCATTCTATTTGAATAATTATTCACTTTCAAGCTAAACATAATAATATCTTTGATAATTTATGTGATTCGTTACAAGTCTCAAAAATGAGACATTATTATTCAATTAATTTTAATAATATTGCTTTTTTTGTATAAAAAAGTGTAATAAAATGGCTAAATATTATCTTATCAAGATTAATAGCAATGAATTTTTATTCATATATAATGATTTTTTATTCTTAAAGGTCTTTTTAATCATGCAAACTTATGCCCTCCTCATATTACAAGACGGTTCACAATTTATCGGTACATCTATCGGCGCTGAAGGTCAAACTGTTGGCGAAGTTGTTTTTAATACCTCAATGACTGGCTATCAAGAAATATTGACCGATCCCTCTTACTGTGAACAATTAGTTACTTTAACTTATCCACATATTGGTAATGTGGGCACTAATGATGCAGATGCTGAATCAAATCAAGTTTACGCAAAAGGACTTATTATTCGTGATTTGCCACTATTAGCTAGTAATTATCGCTGTGAAAAAGATCTCTCCAGTTATCTAAAACAACACAATGTTGTTGCTATTGCCGATATTGATACCCGCCGTTTAACCCGTATTTTACGTGAAAAAGGCGCACAACATGGCGTTATTGTAACGGGCAAAGATAAACAGACTTTACTCGAAAATGCAGAAGCAACCAAACAAATAGCTCTCAATTTTAAAGGATTAACCGGACTTGATTTAGCTAAAGAAGTAACGTGTGCTAAAAGTTATTGTTGGACGCAAGGCATTTGGACAAGACAAAATGAACATCCAACACCAAAACCTGAAAGTGTTTTACCCTATCATGTTGTTGCCTATGATTTTGGTGTTAAACAAACTATTTTACGAATGTTAGTTGAACGGGGTTGCAAATTAACCATTGTGCCGGCTAAAACGAGTGCCGAACAAGTTTTAGCATTACATCCTGATGGTATCTTTTTATCTAATGGGCCTGGTGATCCAGCACCGTGTACGTATGCCATAGATGCCATTAAGCAATTTTTAACCACTAATATTCCGATATTTGGCATCTGTCTTGGACATCAGCTGTTAGCGCTGGCATGTGGTGCGAAAACCATAAAAATGAAATTTGGTCACCATGGTGGAAATCATCCGGTTAAAGATCTTGAGCATGATCGTGTCATGATTACCGCGCAAAATCATGGTTTTGCCGTTGATGAACACAGTTTACCGGCTCACTTACGTGTTACGCATCAATCCCTATTCGACGGCTCATTACAAGGTATTCATCATAATCAAAAACCTGCTTTTAGTTTTCAAGGACATCCCGAAGCCAGTCCTGGGCCACATGATGCCGCCCCGCTTTTTGATCACTTTATAGAGTTAATTAAATTTTACCAGCAGGAGCAATAACATGGCTAAGCGAACAGACATCAACACTATTTTAATTATTGGCGCAGGCCCGATTGTTATTGGTCAAGCATGTGAATTTGATTATTCAGGCGCACAAGCCTGCAAAGCACTACGTGAAGAAGGCTATCGGGTTATTTTAGTGAATTCCAATCCTGCCACCATTATGACCGATCCTGAACTGGCAGATGCAACCTACGTTGAACCTATTCATTGGACAACGGTGAGCAAAATTATCGAACAAGAAAAACCCGATGCGATTTTACCCACAATGGGAGGACAAACTGCCCTTAACTGCGCTCTGGAACTTGAAAAACGCGGTATTTTAAAACAATTTAATGTTGAGATGATCGGTGCCACCGCTGACGCCATTGATAAAGCCGAAGATCGCAAACGTTTTGATCAAGCCATGAAAAAAATTGGTCTTGATACGGCTCGTTCGGGTATTGCCCATTCACTGACAGAAGCTTACACCGTACTCAAACAAGTAGGCTTTCCTTGCATTATTCGTCCTTCATTTACGATGGGCGGTACCGGTGGTGGAATTGCTTATAATACTCAAGAATTTGATGAAATTTGTACTCGAGGATTAGATTTATCACCAACGAAAGAACTACTGATTGATGAGTCATTGATCGGTTGGAAAGAGTACGAAATGGAAGTTGTGCGAGATAAAAATGATAACTGCATAATTGTCTGTTCAATTGAAAATATTGACCCTATGGGCATTCATACCGGCGATTCCATTACTGTTGCCCCAGCTCAAACCTTGACTGATAAAGAGTATCAAATCATGCGTAATGCCTCGATTGCCGTACTTCGTGAAATTGGAGTAGAAACAGGTGGATCAAATGTTCAATTTTCGGTCGATCCCAAAACAGGACGCTTGATTGTCATTGAAATGAATCCACGGGTATCACGCTCATCCGCATTAGCGTCAAAAGCAACTGGTTTTCCTATCGCCAAAATCGCCGCCAAACTGGCAGTCGGTTATACTCTTGATGAACTCGCCAATGATATTACAGGCGGTAGAACACCGGCATCATTTGAGCCTTCGATCGACTATGTCGTCACTAAGATTCCACGTTTTAACTTTGAAAAATTTGCCGGTTGTAATGATCGCTTAACCACACAAATGAAATCAGTAGGTGAAGTCATGGCGATTGGGCGCACTTTTCAAGAATCATTACAAAAAGCGCTACGAGGACTTGAAGTCGGTGCGTGTGGTTTTGATCCGAAAATTGACAATTATGATGATGAAAAAAAACTCAATAAAATACGTTATGAACTACAAGAAGCTGGGGCTGAACGAATTTGGTATATTGCGGATGCTTTTCGAGCCGGTTTCAGCTTAGATGACGTTTTCACATTAACCAATATTGATCGCTGGTTTCTTGTGCAGATTGAAGAACTTATCAGCCTTGAAAACCAACTAAAATCGCAATCATTAGCTAGCCTTAATTCAGAATCATTATGGCAACTTAAGCGTAAAGGTTTTTCAGATTTACGAATCGCTAAACTGCTGAATGTTAAAGAGCAAGACGTTCGTGATCGACGAAACCAATACCATATTCATCCGGTTTATAAACGGGTTGATACTTGTGCAGCAGAATTCTCAACCGATACGGCTTATCTTTACTCAACCTATGAACAAGAGTGCGAAGCCAAACCACAATTTCATCGCCCCAAAATTATGATATTAGGCGGTGGACCTAATCGGATTGGGCAAGGTATTGAGTTTGATTACTGTTGCGTGCATGCAGCACTAGCATTACGTGAAGATGGTTATGAAACCATTATGGTTAACTGTAATCCTGAAACGGTATCAACTGATTATGATATATCAGATCGACTCTATTTCGAGCCTGTCACATTGGAAGATGTGCTAGAAATTGCCTACGTTGAAAAGCCAAACGGTATAATCGTCCAATATGGTGGACAAACACCACTTAAATTGGCTCGAGCACTGGAAGCAGCAGGATTACCAATTATTGGTACTTCACCTGATGCAATCGATCAGGCTGAAGATCGTCAACGCTTTCAAGCCATTGTTGAAAAATTAAAGTTGAAACAGCCGGTTAATGCTACTGTAACTGATATTGAAGAAGCCGTCATTAAAGCCGAACAGATTGGCTATCCATTAGTGGTCAGACCCTCTTACGTGCTTGGCGGTCGGGCAATGGAGATTGTTTATAATGAACCCGATTTAAGGCGATATTTTAAAACCGCTATCAGCGAATCTAACAACGCTCCTGTATTGCTTGATCACTTTCTAGATGACGCAATTGAAGTTGATATTGATGTGATTGCCGACGGTGAACAAATTATGATCGGCGGCATTATGGAGCACATTGAGCAAGCGGGTATTCACTCAGGCGATTCCGCTTGTTCATTACCCACTTATACATTAAGTCCGGACATTTTAAATAAATTGCGCAAACAAGCCAAACAGTTAGCCTTGGAACTTAATGTTAAAGGTTTGATGAATGGGCAATTTGCCGTCAAAGATAATCAAATTTATTTGATTGAAATCAACCCTCGAGCTGCTCGCACCGTGCCATTCGTGTCGAAAGCAACAGGACTGCCACTTGCCAAAATTGCCGCTAGGGTCATGACAGGTCAAACACTTGCTAAACAAAATATGACCAGTGAGCTTATTCCACCTTATTACTCAGTAAAAGAAGTGGTTTTACCATTTAATAAATTTAGTGGTGTTGACCCTATTTTAGGGCCAGAAATGCGTTCAACCGGTGAAGTAATGGGAATCGGTAAAACCTTTGCCGAAGCTTTTGCTAAAGCACAATTAGGTAGTTTATCGAATATGAAAAAATCGGGGAAAGCGCTCTTATCAGTTCGTGATCAAGACAAAACTCGCTTGTTAGCGATCGCTAAACGACTCATTGCGCATGGGTTTAGTATTGACGCCACTTTTGGCACCGCTAAGGCATTACAACAAGCTGGCATACCATGCCAAATGGTCAAAAAAGAAAACGAAGGACGCCCGAATATTCATGACCATATCAAAAACGGTGAATATAGTTATATTCTTAATACCACTTCGGGACGCGCAGCCATTGAAGCATCGAAAATTCTGCGTCGTAGTGCAATACAGTACAAAGTTCACTATGATACAACAATGAATGCCGCTTATGCTACAACGGTTGCATTAGACTGCGATCCAGCACAATATGTTGTATCATTGCAAACACTTTACGCATAAATATTGGGTAAAAAGTAAGCCTATAAAATAAATAGTGACTGACATATGTGCTGAGAACAAGAAACCTTAATACTATTAAAATATAGTATTAAGGATATTTTTAAATGGTAGCGTTAATTTAATCTTTCCACATAAACATGAACCATGATATTGATTAGACATTTTTTTCCTTTCTTTCTTGAATAAATAACAATTACTCTAATATGAAATAAATAGCAGCCTAGCTTTTAATCAAAAAACAAAGTGATTTTTATCTAAAAAATTTAAGAAAAGGCGTACATTTTAGTAAAGAAAGTGTCTATTTATAGATAATGTGTTCAAAAATGGGGCAGTTACGCCAAAAAGGTATTGCTTTATTATTTTATTACTATAATATTGCTCACCTCTTTGACGCGGGGTGGAGCAGCTTGGTAGCTCGTCGGGCTCATAACCCGAAGGTCGTTGGTTCAAATCCAGCCCCCGCAACCAACTCTTCAATATTTCAGCTTTTTCTATTAGTTACACATTATGCCGATTTAGGTACTGCAAGTAACGTTGATACTGCCTCACTGATTCTTCTGGCAATATAGCTATTATTCATCGTATACAAATGGATACCATCAACATCTTGTGAAACAAGATCAACAATCTGATCAATAGCATAAGCAATCCCTGCATCACGGAATGCATCAGGATGATGTTCATATTTTTCCATCATCTGTTTAAACTTCTTCGGAAGATTAACCCCACACATCGATACCATGCGCTCAATTTGGTTTTTATTCGTCACCGGCATAATACCTGCTTCTATCGGTACGTTAATTCCCATATCATGTGCTTTATCTAAAAAAGTATAAAAATAGTCATTATCAAAAAAGAGCTGTGAGATTAACTGATCGGTACCTGCATTCACCTTTTCTTTTAAATGTATCAAATCTTGTTTTAGGGTTGAGGTTTCAAGATGCCCTTCCGGATAACAAGCACCTATTACATTGAAATCCCCATTTTCTTTAATATATGAGACCAATTCACTGGCATAGCGAAAATCATCTTTAGGCGCAATATTAGGATTAATATCGCCTCGTAAGGCAAGCACATTATCAATACCAGCACATTTAAGATCATGAAGAATTTTTTGCATTTCTGCTTTATCAAAACTAATACCGGGTAAATGGGCAACACTCTCAATACCATAAGTGTGTTTGACCGAGTGGGCAATATCAATAGTGGTTTGACCGTTCAAACTGCCACCAGCCCCATAAGTTACACTGATAAAATCAGGCTTAAAATAGCCAAGTTCACGTAATGTGCTATAGATAGTCTCTAAAGGCGACGTTTTTTTAGGTGGAAACACTTCAAAAGAGAACACCGTTTTTTTATTAAAAAGTAAATTTGTTTTCATTTGTTTCATCCATTCGTGTGCCAACGATTGTCCTTACTGACATTTCCGCCGCTCAAAATCGGCGGCGGAATAATAAGGCTTAACAACGTTATTTAGCGTCAAAAAAGCTTATCAATTGAGTGTTTTTCGAACTTCTAATGTTGCTTGAACTAAATGTTCTAAGCTTTCAACAACTTCTTTTTCGCCACGCGTTTTTAAACCACAATCTGGATTAATCCATAATTTTTGCTTTTCAATTTTAGCCAGTAACTTCTCAATCGTGGCTTTAATTTCGGCAACCGGTGGGACACGAGGTGAATGGATATCATAAACACCTGGCCCAACTTCTGTTTTAAAGTGATTAGCTTTAAGTACGTCAATCAATTGCAGATTTGAACGAGAAGCTTCAAACGAAATCACATCAGCATCCATTGCATCAATATCTTTGATGATGTCAGCAAATTCGCTGTAACACATATGCGTATGAATTTGTGTATCAGCTTGTACTTTGCTGTGAACTAATCTAAATGCTGGAATAGCCCAATCTAAATATTCACTATTCCAATCCGCTTTACGTAGTGGTAATTTCTCTTTTAGCGCCGCCTCATCAATTTGGATAACTTTAATACCCGCCGCTTCAAGATCTAACACTTCATCACTGATTGCTAAACCAATTTGGAAGACTGATTCTTTTTGTGAAATATCTTCACGAGGAAACGACCAGTTAAGGATCGTAACTGGACCTGTTAACATGCCTTTAACAGGTTTATCAGTGAGGCTTTGTGCGTATTGTGAATACTCAACGGTAATGGGTTTAGAGCGTGAAATATCACCCCAAACAATAGGTGGTTTAACACAACGAGTACCGTATGATTGCACCCATGCTTTTTCAGTAAAGACAAAACCATTTAAGCTTTCGCCAAAATACTCGACCATATCATTACGTTCAAATTCACCATGAACTAACACATCAATACCAATCTTTTCTTGGAGCTTAATGCATTCTGCAATTTTTTGCTTATTAAACTCGGTATATTCATTCAAACAAATTTCACCTTTTTTGAATTTTGCTCGATTTAAACGAACATCAGGAGTTTGTGGGAATGAACCAATCGTTGTTGTTGGTAGAAGTGGTAAATTGAAGGCTTTTTTCTGTGCTGCTTCACGGACTGAAAACGCTGGCAAACGAGTAAAATCGGATTCTTTTAATGCAGCGACTTTCTGACGTACTGCTTGATTGGCGCCTTCTCGTTCACGCGTAAATAACGTTTGATTAGCTTTAAACGCTGCATGATTTTCAGGTTGAGACTCGTTAACTAAAAGCCCCAGTTCAGCAAGTTCTTGAAGTTTTTCTTGAGCAAAAGCAAAATAAGCACGTTGTTGAATCGTTAACTTTGTTTCATTTTGCAATGTGTAAGGCACATGGAGTAAAGAACATGACGTATTAATCACCACTTTACCCGCTTTTTGTTTAATTTTAGTCACTAATGCCAATGTTTTTTGATAATTATTTTTCCAAATATTTTTACCATTAACCACACCAGCAAATAACACTTTATCAGACGGGAATCCATGATTTTCAAGTAATGCTAATGATTGTTTGCCTTCAACAAAATCCAGTCCAATACCATCAAATGGTAGCGCCACCAATTCTTTGTAGCAATCACGAACATCACCAAAATAGGTTTGTAACACGACTTTAGTTGTCCCTTTAACCGATAAGATCGCCTGATAAAGTTCAGTAAATAAAGCAATATCATCTTTATTTAAATCAGTCACCAAAATTGGTTCATCAATTTGAATCCACTGTGCGCCAAGTGTCGTAAATTTTTGAATGATGTCTTGATAAGCTTTAATAATATCAGCTTTAAAATCAACCAGTTTTTTATTTCCTAAATACTGGGCAAGTTTGAAAAATGTTAACGCACCAATAACAACCGGTTTAGTTTGTATACCAAGTGCTTTCGCTTCTTGATATTCATCAAAAGGCTTTGTGCCAGCTAATTTAATCTGTACTGAATCTTCAATTTCAGGTACTAAGTAGTGATAGTTGGTGTTAAACCACTTTTTCATTGCCAATGCACGAACATCACCTTTTTCACCTTGATAACCCCGTGCCATTGCAAAATAACGATCCAATTCCGGTAAACTTAAATCTTGGTAACGTTTTGGAATAACATTGAGTAAACAAGCGGTATCTAATACTGCATCATAAAACGAAAAATCATTTGAGGAGATAAAAGCAATGTTATGTGATGCTTGCTGTTGCAAATGCTCAGCACGTAATGCTTTAGCGTCATTTAATAATTCAGTCTGGCTTTTATTGCCTTTAAAATAAGCTTCGGTAGCAAATTTAAGTTCACGAAGTTTACCAACACGAGGATATCCAATTACAGCAGTATTCATTTTTTGTTTTCCTTTCATCACATTTCTTAAGTAGCAAAAAAGATAACAAAAAAAACTGTTATTGAATAATTCTAGTTTTTTATTGATTGATATAGTTTTTTTCTATATCGAAACATCAAAAAAAATCCCTCTAACGTTATATTGTCAGAAGGATTTTAGTTAATTATTTAGGAAAATTGACTATTTACGCCATTCACCACGAATAGGTCTTGAAAAATAAGCAAGTACGGCAATCATACAAATTTCAATCGACACACCCCAGTAGATATGTCCTAAAAATTCACTCCAAAGTTCATAGCCATTTAAATTCCATAACCAACCTACTGTACCCTCTGGATCGTAAGCAGGATGACGGAAACCAAGCAGTGGAATTAAAAAGCCATGCATGGTGACGGTAATGATAATGCCGTAGAATGCACCATACCATAATCGGATTTTATTCCAAAAGTAGGCAATAAACACATAGACAAAAGCAAATGCAAAACTAAATAGCCAGTGATAAAGTGTCACTGCACCTGAAACAATAGCCGTTTGATAAGCATAATCAAGCGAGTGAGAATTAATACCTAACCAACCAAGCCATGCATCAATATGTGCTGCAGGAGGAGAAACTTCACCGGGTACACGTGGAGGCATGTTGACTTCTGAGCCCCATTTAACTAACGCACTAATGAATCCACCAATCAGAGTTGTCCAAATAATGATTTGACGATTTGTTTTATTTCCAAACATGTTAAATGTCCTTAATTATTGTGAATAATTTTTGCAAATTATATTGCATAATAATTAGGGTTAAAAGAGGGAACGATAAGATTAATATACAAGAAAATCTATTATACTAATTGGTAAAACTTGATTTAAAATCGATTTACAAAAGAAAAATATTCAATTTATTCATATTTCATCGAAAATCAATTGATATTTTGCTATTTTATCGAGATAAAAGTTAGACACTTAGATAATAAATAAACACCAATTTTCTCACAAAACACGATTAAACTGTATTTATTTACAGTATTTTTGTTGCTATACTGCTCATATTTTCACTAGCATTACTGATTAATTTTTTATGATAACTCAACTTACTATAAATAATTTTGCTATCGTTGATCACCTATTAGTTGACTTTACAATGGGGATGACCGCTATAACTGGTGAAACCGGGGCTGGAAAATCGATCGCTATCGATGCTCTAGGGCTCTGTTTAGGTAATCGTTCCGATGCTTCATCTATCCGTTTAGGTGCTGAACGTGTCGATATTTCAGCCTGCTTTGTGCTTGATGACACACCAGCCGCCTTTTCTTGGCTAACCGAAAATCAGCTAGACGAAGGTAATGAATGTATATTACGACGAGTTATCAATCAAGATGGACGTTCAAAAGCCTTTATTAATGGTCGTGCTGTGCCCATATCCCAACTCAAAGATTTAGGACAAATGTTAATCCAAATTCATGGACAACATGAACCCCAACGTCTTTTACGAGGTGAATATCAGCAGTTATTGCTTAATCATTATATGAATGAGCCATCATTGCTCAATCAAATGCAGCAAGCTTATAAGCAATGGAAAGTAGCACGCCAGACTTATGAACAATATCAAGCATCACGACTAGAACGAGAAGCACATGTTCAGTTATTACAATATCAACTTAAAGAATTAAATGAATTTTCGCCTATTGAAGGGGAATACCAACAAATTGATGAAGAATACAAACGTTTATCGAATAGTGAACAGTTAATTCAGCTTAGCCAACAATCGGTGATGCTTTTAGATGAAGCTGATGAATACAATGTCAGTAATCTACTTGGTAGTGTTAAAAACAGTGTGCAGGAGTTATCCGAACTCGATCCAAATTTAAGTAACGTGTTTAACATGCTGGAAGAAGCCGCTATCCAGATCAAAGAAGCCAGTTATGAACTACGCCATTACAGCGAAAGTTTAGAGCTTGATCCAGCGCGTGTCATGCAACTTGAACAACGGCTATCAAAGCAAATAGCGCTTGCCCGTAAACACCATGTTGCACCAGAGGCACTTCCTGAATTGCATCAGAATTTGCTTACCGAATTCAAACAGATTAATCAAAAAGATGAACAAAGTGAACAACTAAAGGCAGATATTACCAAATATCATCAATTTGCACTTGAAATTGCCCAAAAATTACATCAAAAACGCTTAACGAGCAGTAAAGCATTAGCTAAAAAAGTCACGGCTATTATGCATGAATTATCTATGCCTAATGGACAATTTAGCATTGATATAACCTTTGATGAAACGCGTTTAAATGAAGACGGCGCCGATCAAGTTACTTTTTTAGTTACGACCAATGTCGGACAGCATGCGTTGCCCCTTGCCAAAGTGGCATCTGGCGGTGAATTATCACGTATTGCGCTAGCAATACAGGTTTTGACAGCTCAAAAAATGGATACACCGGCACTGATATTTGATGAAATCGATGTGGGCATTAGCGGCCCTACTGCTTCTAAAGTTGGGCAATTATTAAGACAGCTTGGACAATCTACCCAAGTTATTACCGTTACCCACTTACCACAAGTTGCGGGACAAGCTAATCAACACTACTTTGTCAGTAAGCAAACTAACAGCAAACAGACATCAACTGATATGCAAAAATTAGACAATAATGGACGTTTAAATGAATTAGCCCGACTTTTAGGCGGAGATAAAATTACTGATGCAACATTAGCCAATGCGAAAGAGTTACTTATTATCTAAATGAATTGTGGTAATATAGTGATTTGATTTGAAGGTGAAGGAAACTTGATCATGAATCTTTCTGGTAAACATATTTTATTAGGAATTACAGGAGGCATAGCTGCTTATAAATGCCCGGATCTTGTTCGCCATTTAAAAAAAGCGGGAGCGGACGTAAGAGTAATCGTCACTGACTCGGCTAGCCATTTTGTCACAACAATGACGTTACAAGCCGTTTCAGGTAATCCTGTTTCAACTGATTTATTTGATCCTTCTGCTGAACTCTCTATGAGCCATATTGAACTGGCAAAATGGGCGGATTTAGTATTAATCGCCCCTGCAACAGCGAATATTATTGCTAAAATAGCCAATGGCATTGCCGATGACCTGTTATCAACGGTTTGTTTAGCAACATCAGCAAATATTGCGTTAGCACCAGCCATGAATCAACAGATGTATAAAGCAGCAGCAACTCAACATAATCTATCTGTACTGAATAACCGAAATACATTCATTTTAGGCCCCGACGATGGCTTTCAAGCTTGCGGTGATTACGGTCCAGGGCGAATGGTTGAACCTCAAGCAATTGTCGAACAAATTGAAGGTTATTTTTCAACTTCATCTGCATTATCAGGCATATCGCTAACCATCACGGCAGGTCCAACGATTGAAGAGTTAGATCCTGTTCGATATATTAGTAATTATAGTTCAGGAAAGATGGGGTTTGCTATTGCTAAAGTTGCCGCTGATATGGGTGCAAAGGTAACCCTAATAAGTGGTCCGGTAAATTTAGATACACCTAAAAATGTGAATCGAATTGATGTAAAAAGTGCAAATGAGATGTATAACGAAGCGTTAAAATTTGCTAAACAATCATCTATTTTTATTGGCTGTGCCGCCGTTGCCGACTATCGAGCTGAAACTATCGCCGAAAATAAAATTAAAAAGACAGATAATAGTAATGAATTATTGATTAAGTTAGTCAAAAATCCTGACATTATTGCGCATATTGCAGCGTTAAAAGAACAGCGCCCTTTTGTGGTTGGTTTTGCGGCTGAAACCGAAAATGTTAAAAATTATGCCTTAAAAAAATTAACAGCTAAAAACCTAGATTTAATTTGCGCTAATGATGTTTCTGATAAAAAAATTGGCTTTAATTCTGAGCAAAATGCATTAACACTTTATTGGCAAAATGGTGAACAAACATTACCATTAAGCAGTAAACAACAATTAGCAACACAGTTACTTGAAGTTGTTATAACACGATATAAAGCGAGTCATGATGAAAAGAAAAATTGATATTAAAATATTAGATAAACGTTTAGGTAATGATTTTCCGCTTCCAACCTATGCAACCGAAGGATCGGCTGGCATTGATCTACGAGCAATGTTTGATAAAACAACTGAGATAAAACCCGGTGAAACCATTTTAACACCAACAGGTTTATCCATGCATATTGCAGATCCGACTTTAGCAGCGTTAGTTTTACCACGGTCAGGATTGGGATCTAAAAATGGGATTGTACTTGGTAATTTAGTGGGTCTTATTGATTCGGATTATCAAGGTCAGTTATTTGTACCGGTTTGGAACCGTAGTCAAACTCCATTTGTAATTGAAGCAGGTGATCGTATTGCTCAGTTAATTATTGTTCCTGTCATACAAGCAGAATTTAATATTGTTGATGAATTTACAGCGTCAGCACGCGGCGAAGGTGGATTTGGGCATTCGGGTAAAAAATGATTGTGAGCAGCAAAAATAAAAATAGGAAAGAAGATATACTGCAAGCTTTAGCCACCATGCTTGAATCTAATGAAGGTACCCAACGCATTACCACAGCAAAATTAGCGGCGAGTGTTGGTGTATCAGAAGCTGCACTTTATCGACATTTTCCGAGTAAAACTAAAATGTTTGAAAGTTTAATTGTCTACATTGAAGATATTTTACTTTCTCGCATTAATGTCATTATGCAAGATGAGCTAAATACCTTTGTCCGCTTACAGCTGATTTTAGCTTTAATATTGGGTTTCTCTGAGAAAAATCCTGGATTAACCAGAATCATGACTGGTCATGCCTTAATGTTTGAACAAGAGCAACTTCAAGAACGTATTAGTCAGCTGTTTGAACGAATTGAAACTCAAATTAAGCAAGTGTTACGTGAACGTAAAATTCGTGAAGGGGTCGCATTTACCACCGATGAGCGAATTTTATCCAGCCAATTATTAGCTTTTTGTGAAGGGATGATGGTTCGTTATTCCCGCTCTGGCTTTAAATATTTACCAACCACCAATTTTGATACTCGTTGGGCGTTATTGGCGAAACAATTGATTTAAATTTTTAATTAACTAACTGCTCTATAACCTTTTTTGAGGATAATTTATGCATTTTGAAAATATTTTAAAGCAGATAGTCTCACTTATTGATAAATATGACGGCGTAGTACTTGGTTATATTGTTCATTTCTGCTTTGCGATTATCATTTTTGTCGTTGGTCGAATTATTGCCAAATTTATTAGCCGTCAGCTAAAACGCATATTAATTAATCGGCAAGTAGATCCTACCGTCGTAAAGTTTGTTAGTGCTTTATCTTACTATGCCATTATTATAATGACATTAGTTGCCGTATTAGGGCAATTGGGTGTTCAAACTGCATCAATTGTTGCTGTCATTGGTGCTGCCGGTTTAGCGGTCGGTTTAGCATTGCAAGGATCGTTATCAAATTTCGCAGCCGGGGTAATTTTGATTATTTTCCGTCCATTTAAAGTCGGCGAGACGGTGGTGATTAACAATCAAAGAGGAGTAATTGATTCAATTCAAATTTTCTCAACCTCAATTGTCACACCGACTAATGAAGTGGTTGTCATCCCGAATGGGCAAGTGGTAAGTGCCAATATTATTAATTATAGTCGTCTACCAGAAAGACGTTTAGATCTAGTGATTAATGTTGGTTACGACTCCGATATCCAGAAAGTTTATCAGGTACTTAATCAAGCGGTTAATCAAACCAGCAATATATTAACCACTAAAAAACCAACTATTCGTTTAGATGTACTTGATGCATCATCAATGAATTTTAATGTTTTAGTTTGGACACTAAACGAAAATTATGGCGTATTGAAAGCAGAGTTACTCGAAAATATTAAAAACGCATTAACTGAGAATAATATTAATATTCCTTATCCAACAATGGATGTCAATGTCACCGCCAACCACTAATGAGTGAGTTGTTTTTTTACTTCCGTCGATCAACGTCGACGGAAATTGAAACAACTTCTTTTTCATATAAGATATCTTGATTCATATTTAAGGCTGGTTTTTCACAGTCAGGACATCCAACCACTTTCGCTGGCACACCGGCAACCGTTGTATGCTCAGGAACAGGCTCTAACACGACCGAACCAGCACCAATTTTTGCCCCTTTTCCGATTTCAATATTGCCTAATATCGTAGAGTGAGCCCCTATCATTACCCCTTCACGAATTTTAGGATGCCGATCACCATTTTCTTTACCTGTACCACCTAAGGTCACAGATTGCAAAATCGATACATCATTTTCAATAACGACAGTTTCACCAATTACAATACCGGTTGCATGGTCAAACATTACACCACAGCCAATTTGAGCTGCTGGATGAATATCAACACCAAAAACAATGGCGATTTGACTTTGTAAAAAAATAGCCAGCGACTTACGATCTTGTTTCCAAAGCCAATGGGCAATTCGATAAGCCTGTAACGATAAAAAGCCTTTGTAATAAAGTAACGGGGTCGAATAGTAGTTTGTTGCTGGATCGCGTACATAAACCGCTAAGATATCTGTCACGGCTGATTGAATAATTGTGGTATCTGCCTCATAAGCTTGCCTTGCAATTTCACGAATTTCAATTGCTGGCATTACTTGGGTAACAAGTTTATTCGCTAAAATATAACTTAATGCACTACCCAAGTTTTTATGATTGAGTAAAGTTGCATGGAAATAACTCGCTAACATTGGCTCACTTTCAACTAATTGAGAAGCTTCCTGCCGAATGGTGTGCCATAACATATCTGCTTCAACCACTTTTTTCGTAATGTTCACAATGACGACCTATAAATATTAATCACAATAGTCAACATTGTTTCGCAAACTTATCAAGTAAGCAAGTGTTGTATTTTATTATCATCATTTAAATAGCAAAATGGAAACAATCTGCTTCCATTTTTTTGACGATTTTTACGATGATAATGAAGATTTCAGCTTAGCTTTTTTTTCATCACACAAGGTGAATATAGCAATGACCAAAATCAATAGAACAATGCCGGCAAGGGTATAAAATGTGGTTGAATATCCGGTATTATCGAATAGTTTTCCGACTAACCATGAAAGCACAATAACCCCAATATTTGATGAGATATTAAAACCAACTAAATATAATGTCGAAGACAATCTTTCATCAAAATTCGCAACAACATATTTAAATACGGCTAAAATAAATAACGGGGTTTCAATAGCATGAAAAAGTTTCACTAATGAAATTAAATACACATTATCTAATGTTGCTGATAATGCAATTCGGCAAATCATCACTAACGCCGCTAGTAATAACGCTCTTTTAGCACCAATTTGATTAATAATATATGGTGCTAATATCATACAGGCAGCTTCTAAAAAAACTTGGAAAGAATTCAAATAACCATATACTTCGTAGCCCCAATCTTCTTCAGTAAAAAAGGTGGTATAGAAATTAGGAAATAATTGCTGATCGTAAATAGTATAAAAGCTATTGGTTCCAATAATAAAGAAAACAAATAACCAAAACTTTTTCATACCAAATAAGGACACTATTTCACTCATCGTTGGAATAGTTGATGTTTTTTCAACAACAAGATTGTTATCACTTTCCGGTGAGGATTGGGAATAATGTTTAGGTTTAAATAGGATATTAATGGTAAAAAAGATTGCTGCAATAGCCGATGCCATCCAAAAGTTAATATGCGGGTTTATCCCAAATAAAATACCGGCAACAAAGGTTGCTGCGGCATAACCAAACGATCCCCAAAAACGAGCAGGACCAAATTCAAAACCAAATAATCGACTAATTCGCTCAATAAAAGAATCAACTAAAGCACATCCAGAGATAAACCCAGCGCTTAATACTGGTGCACCAATGCAAGCCCCAAGTATAAAATCGTGTCTTAATAATGGTTCATAGACATAAATCATAAATGGGCCAATCAGCAACATCATGATACTTTGAAAGGTAATGACTGCTTTACCGATCTGTAATTTATCTTGAATAATGCCATAAAAGATCATAAAAAACATTGCAGCGGCAGAGTTGGCTGCATAAACAATTCCTAACTGCTCGCCCGATAATCCAATTTTACTTTTTAGCCATATGGCGTAAAAAGACCACCAAAGAGACCATGCTGCATAAAAGGTTATAAGATAACCTGATGAGAACCAATAATTTCTATTTTCTATCGTTTTCATATTTTAGTACTCTTATATTATGGAAGTTTAACGTTAACATGTTAATGTTAACATTATTGTCATAATTGAAACTAAATAGATAGAATCAGTTATCATAAATGTTACATTCCTCACACTTTTTATCATTTTTATTTGTGGTATCATCACATTTAGTAATTACTAGTTATTCACCTTTTTAATGCTGAGCAAAAGGATTTAAGTATGGCTTCACTTAAGGATGTCGCAAAGTTAGCATCGGTTTCATTGATGACTGTTTCGCGTGCAATTAATAATCCTGATAAATTAAATAAAGAAACGTATAAACGAGTAAAAAAAGCAATTGAACAACTCAATTATGTTCCCGATTTATCTGCACGAAAAATTCGTGGTGATCATTCTGGTCCACATGCTATCGGTGTATTAGCATTAGAAACCGCCACGACACCGTTTTCAGTTGAGCTGTTACAAGCCATTGAACGAACAGCCCAGCAACATGGCTGGAATACGTTTATTGTCAATTTATTTGACGATAAAGACGCGAATCATGCCATTAACACGCTATTGTCTTATCGCCCTAATGGCATTATTTACACCACCATGGGACTAAGAAAAGTTGAGCTTCCTGAAAGATTACTTGGTAAAAATGTGGTGCTCGCCAACTGTATTAGTGATTCAGAACAATTAGCTTGTTATATTCCTGATGACTACTCTGGTCAATACCAAGCAATGCAGCAAGTCATTAATAAAGGTTATCAAAAACCGCTTTGTATCTATTTATCCGAACATACTTTAGCCGGTAGCATTAGACGTCAGGCAGCAGAACAAGCTTGGCTTGATGCAGGTAAAAATTTAGATGACCTAATTAGTTATCATACATCCACATCTCAAGGTAATCTTGCGCAAGAATATATGATGACAGTTGAAATATTAAAACAACACTGTGCTAGAAAACCTGAATTTGATGTATTAATTTGTGGTAATGATCGGATCGCTTTTGTTGCTTATCAATATTTACTAAGTAATGGTTTCCATATTCCTAACGATGTTGCTATTTTAGGCTATGATAATATGGTAGGTACTGGCGAGCTTTTTTATCCCCCTTTAACGACGGTACAGCTTCCCCATTATGAAATAGGCGAACAAGCAGCTTTACATATCATCACAGGTCAAACCCAAAAAACGGTAACGCAAGTTGCATCAGCATTTTTACAACGCCAATCTTTATAGAGACAGTGACAAACCCACCAGACGAGATGGTGGGTTAATGACTCATGATTGATAGATTGATTTTAATTGCCAGCTTTCTAATTTAATAATTTTAGCCTGCCCATTTTCTGCAAATAAATTCACCTTTCTTGTCGCAGGTAATTTAGGGTAAATACGACTAGACAAGCTATATAAATCCTTATTCACAAAAACTTCTACGGATGATGCATCAACATAAATATGTAAGCTTAACTTATCGGTTTTTGGTAATGGTACACTACGGTAACCTTTAAGTTCTAAACCAGAAAGACTTCTATCAAGTACAATGCGATTAGATTGTAAATCAATAAATAACAACGTTGCTTGTTTACCATCTTCAGTTGCTGCCAGTTGCAAGCCAAAACGTTCTGCATTACTTTCAGTAAGATCAATTTCGACATTAAGTTCACAACTAATTGATTCAATCGACGTATTTTTCAATTCACTACTCAACAATATATTGGTTAATGATTGAGGTTTTTCACGTAATACTTCAAGTTCTTTAATCGGTCTGTTACGAACATTATTGTCTGCATCTAAGATCAATTCACGGGGTAAGGTAAATGCCCCCATCCATTTATCTTTTTTGCTCGGCATGACTGATTCCCACATATCCATCCAAGCAAAAATAATTCGACGTCCATCTGCTGCAAGAAACGATTGAGGGGCATAAAAATCATGACCAAAATCCATTTCTTGAAAAGGTTTAATAACAGAAAATTTTTGTCCTGGTTGCCAATCACCAACAATATAACCTGATTGAAACCGATTACGATACTGGTAACCTTTAGCTTTCATACCTTGCGGAGAAAACATTAAAATCCATTTGTCACCTAACGGAAAAAAATCAGGGCATTCAAGCATATAAACATCAGGATCGATATCACTTATCACAACATGATCAAATTGCCATTTTTTAAGATCTTGTGAGCGATACAGTAAAACTTTGCCCACATCGTTGTGATCTCGCTGGCCGACAACCATCCACCATATCCCATCTTGTTGCCAAACCTTAGGATCGCGAAAATGCATGATGCCATCTTCTGGCGTTAAAATCGTTCCCTGTTTTTCAAAATAAATACCGTCTTTACTGATAGCAAGGCATTGGGTTTGCCGAATTTGCTCATCGTTACCTTGACCATTTAACCAAATATGCCCCGTATAAATTAAATATAATTCGCCATCTTTTTCGACTGCCGAACCGGAAAAACAGCCACTTTTATCAAACTCTTGATCGGGTGCAATGGCTATGGGTAATCTTCGCCATGTCACTAAATCATCACTAACAGCGTGCCCCCAATGCATCGGCCCCCAGTTTTCATCATAAGGATGATGTTGATAAAAGGCATGATACTGCCCTTTAAAGTAAATCAAACCATTTGGATCGTTCATCCATCCCGATTGTGGTGCTAAATGAAAATGTGGATAATACTGTTTATTCATGGTCGTTTCTAATTGCAAAACAGCTTGATTTGCTTTATCAATAGCAGTAGACATAAAATCCCCTTTGTTCATCCGATATCAGATTTATCTGATTATAAGGTATATTAATTTAATTGTTAACGTTAACTATAGAGAAATTAAGCGATAAAATATGTGATGGAAGTCACACATTTTTAACGTTAACAATGAATTTTTTTTGAAATGATTTAGTCTATGGCGAATGACTAATTATTAAACTTGGTTTAATCTGTGTGCAAAAGACGATATCAATTAAAAATATCGTCAACCTATTCACACACCTTAAACCCTATTAACCAAATATTATATCGAGTAATGAAATGAATAATACTAAAGTCTGGTCTCTTGGCGATGCGGTTATTGATTTATTGCCATTTGGCGAAATGAATTATCAAGCTTGTGCAGGGGGTGCACCTGCAAATGTTGCTATTGGCGTGGCTAAGTTAGGTCTTCCTTCGGCGTTTATCGGTCGTGTCGGTAATGATCCGTTTGGTCACTTTATGGAAAAAACATTCAAAGAATATCATGTGGACTGCCAAAGCCTTGAAAAAGACGATCTTCATCGAACCAGTACTGTCGTTGTCGATTTAGGTAAAAACGGTGAACGCAGCTTTACTTTTTTAGTCTCACCGTCAGCCGATCAATTCCTTTCAAAACAAGCAATACCCCATTTTAATCAAGACATTTTACATTTTTGTTCTTTGGCATTAGTTGGACAAACTTGTCGACAAACACTTAAAACCGCTATTGAAGATCTGACCGCTAAACAGGGGTTAATTAGTTTTGACATTAATTTACGGGAGCAAATGTGGAAAGATAAAGACGAAATGCGCACCATTATTACGCAGTTTTGTCACGATGCCGATATTCTTAAACTGTCTGATGAAGAGCTGTTTTGGTTGACAGAAAGTCAAGATTGGCATGAAGCATTAAATAAACTTCAGCAGCACTATAATGCTCCACTAAAATTGGTGACCAAAGGTCGAGATGGCAGTATTGTCGTATGGCAAGGTAAAACCTTTTCGTTTGATTCCTACCATGTGAATAGTGTTGACACAACAGGAGCTGGCGATGCTTTTGTCGCAGGTTTGTTAAGTAGCATAGCGTCATCGGGAATGCCAGAAGATAAACTCATGCTTGAAAGCATGATGACCATTGCCAGTGCCTGTGGTGCTTTAGCCACAACTCAAAAAGGAGCTTTAACGGCACTGCCTGACAGCGCATTTTTACAATCATTTATTAGCGATAATCCCGCATTAACCGCTAAACAAATGGCGTAATGCAATGACTGAAAAAGAAAAAATGTTAGCTGGGTTATTGTATGATCCTGGTATCCATTTACTGGCTAACGATCGGCTTTATGCTCAAGATCTCTGCTTTCAAATCAATCAATTATCTCCTCTTGCCGAAAAACAGCGATATCAGCTGTTTCAAACGCTACTGGGAAAAACAGGAGAGCAGTTTACGATAATGCCGGGATTCCAATGTGATTACGGTTATAATATTGAAATTGGTGAAAACTTTTTCGCCAATTTTAATTGCATCATGCTTGATGTGGCTAAAATTACATTTGGTGATAATGTGCTTGTTGCACCTAATTGCGGCTTTTACACTTCAGGGCATCCACTGGATAGCCAAACACGATGCCGTGGTCTTGAGTTTGCAAAACCAATTACTATTGGTCACAACGTTTGGATTGGCGGTAATGTAATTATACTGCCAAATGTAACTATCGGTGATAATACCGTTATCGCAGCCGGAAGCATTGTTGATCGTGATATCCCTTCAAATGTGGTCGCCATGGGCGCACCCTGTCGAGAGTATAAAACGCTTTAATTCACCTTAACTGACTGTGCTCTAGCCCATGTATCGATAGCCACAACGTCCTCAATAGTAGTTGGTTCAGGTAAAACAAGTTTATCTAATGTTGCCGATACGTGTTTGGCAATATCCATAAAACCAATTTTATTTTGCAAAAATGCTTCAACCGCCACTTCGTTGGCCGCATTAAGGGTCGTGGTTGCAGCTTGCCCTCGACAAGAAGCCTCAATGGCTAATTTTAAGCAAGGATAACGATTAAAATCAGGTGTATTAAACGTCAGTGATGACATCTGAGTAAAATCTAAATCAGGCACACCAGATGTGATACGTAATGGATAAGACATAGAATAAGCGATAGGTGTCCGCATATCAGGCACACCTAATTGAGCAATAACACTGCCATCTTGATAACGAACCATTGAATGAATAATTGATTGTGGATGGACAATGATTTCCATTTGCTCCGCACTGGCATTAAATAACCAACGAGCTTCAATATATTCTAAACCTTTATTCATCATCGTAGCGGAATCAACGGAAATCTTTTTTCCCATTGACCAATTAGGATGAGCAATCGCTTGTGCAGGTGACACCGAAGATAATTGATTGACTGCCCAATCTCGAAAAGGCCCCCCAGAGCCGGTTAACACGATTTTGGTCACACCATGATCAACCAAATTAGCAAACCCGAGATCATGCTGAACGGCGGTAGGCAGACTTTGAAAAATCGCATTATGTTCACTATCAACCGGTAACAGTTCAGCACCATATCGCTTTACGGCTTGCATAAACAGATGTCCACAAGTAACCAAAGACTCTTTGTTAGCCAGTAAAATACGTTTTCCTTTTTCAATTGCAGCAAGCGTCGGTTTTAATCCTGCTGCGCCCACAATGGCAGCCATGACTTGGTGAACTTCGGGCAACTGTGCTAAATCACAAATAGCTTGTTCACCACTTAATACTTCAATATCCAATTTTAGATCAACAAGATTTGCTTTAAGCTGTTGTGCAGCTTGTTCACTTGCCATTGCCACATAATGGGGTTTAAATTCTTGGCATTGTTCAGTCATTTTTTTTACATTACTGCCACCCACTAGCACATAAGCGCTAAATAATGTTGGATTTTGCCGAATGACCGCCAAAGTGCTACAGCCTATTGATCCTGTTGAACCTAAAATTGCGATGTTTTTCATAATTAATAAATTAAACCAATGTTATTTTCTTTAAAATATGAAACATATTCTAAATCAGGTACTTTGTCTGTCATTACCAAATTAAATTCATCAAGGTTACAAATAAAAGCTGGCTTAACTTGGTTAAACTTAGTGTGATCGACAATTAATATATTTTGATTAGATTTTTTCATGGCTTTATGTTTCATATTTAACTCATCAAAATGGTAACAAGTGGTACCTTGAGTTAGATCGATACCCGCTGCCGAAATAAAGGCTTTATTTGGACAAATAACATCGAGCTGATTATTTGAACAAATACTGGTGAAAATTGCATTATTAAGTTGATAATGCCCACCACATAAAATGATTTTACACTTTGGTTTTTTTTGTAATGCCAGAAAGGAATTGAGCGAGTAGCAGATGGCAGTGAAAGAAATATCATCACTAATTTCATCAATGATAAATTGCATAGTCGTACCACAATCAAAAAAAATTGTATCGTTTTCATCAACAAATTGACTAACCAACTTACCAATATAACGTTTTTCAATTACTTGCTTATCTTGCTGATCAGACACAAAATATTGCGATATGGTATGACGTGCCTGATTAACCACATAACCGCCTAAAACAGCCAAACCTGAGGAGTGATTATTAAGATCACGACGAATTGTCATTTCAGAAACACCAAGCATTTGTGCTGCTTGTTTTAAATGAATTTTATCGATTATTTTTAAATGTTCAATAAGTGCATTGACTCTTTTTTTGGGTTGTGTTTCCATTGCTATTCCATCTATAGCCATAAGCTACTGTATCAGTAGCTTATGAAGGATGAATTAATAACCGCTAGAGGAAGTTTTATCGCCTGATACAATCGCAATACCCGCGCTAGCGCCTAATCGATTTGCACCAGCATAAACCATTTTTTCAGCCGTTTGACGATCTCTAATGCCACCTGATGCTTTAACACCCATTTTATCACCGACTGTTTCACGCATCAATTTTACATCTTCAACCGTCGCACCAGATACACTAAAACCAGTCGATGTTTTTACAAAAGCAACACCAATTTCCTTGCAAATAGCACAAACTTTCACAATTTCTTCTTTAGTTAACAAGCAAGTTTCTAAAATGACTTTTAACGGAACTGCACCGCATGCTTTAAAAACAGCTTCAATATCCTTTTTCACTGCTTCCCAATCATTGCTTTTTAGCCAACCGACATTGATAACCATATCGATTTCTTCAGCACCTGATTTGACAGCCATTTCGGTTTCAAATGCTTTAGCCGATGTTAACATCGCACCAAGCGGAAAACCAACAACCGAACAAACCTTTACATCACTACCTTTTAATAAGCTAGCGACTAAAGGAACATAACCTGAATTAACACATACAGAATAAAAATGGTACTGCTTAGCTTCTTCGCATAATTTACGTATTTGATCTTCAGTCGCATTCATTGCGAGTAAAGTATGATCAATATACTTTGCATAACCCATAAAATGTCCTTTAATTATTGTTAATGATATCTAGTAAATATTGTTAGTAATGTTAGGATAATAACATTATATGACTATAGATGTTATTATCCTAACATTATATACTTAAATTATGATAATTAAAAACAAAACTCTATGCTAACTACAGACAATTTAAACAGAAAAATTATTTAATAAAGACCCAGCTTTAATGAATCGTGATTTCTCCATATCATTATTGACAGGTATTTTTCAAATGCATTTCAATATTTTGTTAGCAATAAAAATACTTGGTTAACACTTCAGTAGTTTCCAACAGGTTAATAATCTTAAAGTAAAGTTCATCAGCAGTAATTACTTTGTTTTCAAACTGACCAGAAAAATAATTAACAAATTGCTCATAATACAAATCTGGATACTGCCCGATTGCCGTCTAATACAATTAATTCAATTTTATTGCCTAAAAAATTTAACAGGCGTAGTAACACTAATTTTTAATAAGTTGATAGGATAGGTAAGAAATTGGGTAAGTAATGCGCACTCTAACATTACCCATGGATTTAGAATATTTAAGCATTATTCACTAAATGCAAATCAAAACTTTAAAAGCTAATGATATAAATAAAATAAAAAAAGCCTAGTTAAATCAACTAGGCTTTTCAAACAAAGAATTAAAATTCCATTAACTCTTTTTCTTTATCAACAAGTACAGCATCTAATTTTTTAATGGCTGCGTCAGTTGCTTTTTGAATAAAATCTTGTGATTTACGTTCATCATCTTCTGATATTTGCTTATCTTTTAATAATGCTTTGACTTGATCATTCGCATCACGACGAATATTACGAATTGACACACGACCTTGTTCTGCTTCGTTACGAACAATTTTCGTTAAATCACGACGACGTTCTTCTGTTAGTGGTGGCAATGGTACTCGAATAACCGTACCTGCCGACGCTGGATTGAGCCCTAAATCAGAAGATAAAATTGCTTTTTCAATCATTGGTGTTAATGATTTATCAAATACGGTGATAGCCAATGTTCTTGCATCTTCAGCCACCACATTTGCTAATTGACGAAGCGGCGTTGGGCTACCATAATATTCAACCATAATACCGTCTAATAAGTTTGGCGATGCCCGTCCTGTTCTAATCTTAGAAATATGAGTTTGAAACGCATCTATACTTTTTTCCATGCGCACTTGCGCTTCTTTTTGAATCTCATTTAGCATAATAAAAACCTTATATTGAATAAATAAGACTAACAGCTTACTGTTGCCTGATTATTAATTAATGTCCCTTCGGGTTCACCTAAAATCACTCGACGTAATGCACCTGGTTTATTCATGTTAAAGACACAAATCGGCAGGTTATGATCACGTGCTAACGTAAACGCAGCTAAATCCATTACTTTTAATTCATCATCAAGCACTTTTTCATAATTTAATGTTTTATAAAGTGTTGCATTTGGATCTTTAACAGGATCAGCCGAATAAACACCATCAACTTTTGTTGCTTTTAACACCACATCTGCTTCAATTTCGATACCACGTAAACACGCTGCTGAGTCAGTTGTAAAAAAAGGATTACCTGTTCCTGCTGAAAGAATAACCACTTTACCATGACGAAGCAAGCTAATTGCTTCTGTCCAGCGGTAATCGTCACATACTCCATTAAGTGGAATAGCTGACATTAAACGCGCATTAACCTCAATTCGATGCAACGCATCACGCATTGCAAGACCATTCATTACTGTTGCTAGCATCCCCATATGATCGCCAACAACACGATTCATACCGGCTTTTGCAAGACCAGCTCCACGAAATAGATTACCGCCCCCAATAACAACAGCAACTTGAACATTCATTTCAATAAGTTCTTTAATTTCTTGCGCCATGCGGTCAAGAACGGTGGGATCAATACCAAAACCTTCATCGCCTTGTAGTGCTTCACCACTGAGTTTAAGAAGAATACGTTTATAGAAAGGGGTTACCATATGAAGTCTCACTATTTCGTTATTTAATTACCTGACAAGCTAAAAATGGCTAGCTAGCAATAATTTAAAAAAATTTGTAGATAAACAAAACCGCCTTGACGGCGGTTTTTTACGAAACAATTAAGATTGTTTCGACATCGCAGCAACTTCGGCTGCAAAATCAACTTCCACTTTTTCAATGCCTTCACCCACTTCAAAACGGATGAAAGAAGCAACAGTCGCTTTTTTCTCAGCCAGTAAATCACCAACAGTCTTACTTGGATCCATAACAAATGGTTGACCAGTAAGTGAAACTTCACCAGTAAATTTACGCATACGGCCTTCAACCATTTTTTCAGCGATTTCACGTGGTTTACCTGATTGCATTGCAATTTCGATTTGAATATTGCGCTCATGTTCAACAACATCAGCTGGAACATCGCTTGGGCTAACATATTCTGGTTTGCTTGCAGCAATGTGCATTGCAATATGTTTAACTAATTCTTCATCACAACCACTGTTTGCAGCAACTAATACACCGATACGTGCACCATGTTGGTAACTACCAACTACATCACCTGAAATTTGTTGAATACGACGAATACCGATGTTTTCACCGATTTTTGCAACTAGTGCTGTACGTTCTTCTTCAAATTTTGCTTGTAACGCAGCAAGATCAGTAATGCTATCGTTCAATGCTGCAGTAGCAACTTTTTCGCTAAACTCTAAGAAACCTGCATCTTTAGCAACAAAGTCTGTTTCGCAGTTGATTTCTAAAATTACACCCGATTTTTTATCCGCAGAAATCTTAGAAATAATTACACCTTCAGCCGCTACACGACCTGCTTTTTTAGCCGCTTTTGCTTGACCTGATTTACGCATATTGTCGATAGCAACTTCGATATCACCATTTGCTTCAACTAATGCTTTTTTACATTCCATCATACCTGCGCCAGTTCTTTCACGCAGTTCTTTTACCATAGAAGCGGTAACTTCAGCCATTTTTAAATCCTCTATTTAACCATTGTGATGATTTTCATTAGAATGGGTCGATTATTTATATTATCGACCCTGAAAATATTTGAGTTTATTACTCTGCTGCTGGAGCTTCTTCAACAAAGCTTTCTTCAGATACTGGAGATTGATTTTGTTCACGACCAGCACGAACGGCTTCCGCAACTGCATTTGCATATAATTGAATTGCACGAATTGCGTCATCATTACCTGGAACGATGTAATCAATACCATCTGGATCTGAGTTGGTATCAACAACAGCAACGACTGGAATACCTAAATTGTTAGCTTCTTTGATAGCGATATGTTCATGGTCTGCGCCAATAACAAAAATCACATCGGGTAAGCCACCCATATTTTTAATTCCACCCAAGCTATTTTCTAATTTAGCCATTTCACGAGCACGCATTAGTGCTTCTTTTTTGGTTAATTTGTCAAATGTACCATCACTAGCTTGTGTTTCTAAATCTTTAAGACGTTTGATTGATTGACGTACTGTTTTCCAGTTAGTCAACATACCACCTAACCAACGGTGATTAACATAGTATTGTCCACAGCTTTCAGCGGCTTGTTTAATCGCTTCGCTTGCTGCTCGTTTTGTACCAACAAATAAAATTTTACCTTTACGTGCAGCCACTTTGTTTAATTCAGCTAACGCTTCGTTAAACATTGGTACTGTTTTTTCAAGGTTGATAATGTGAACTTTGTTACGCGCACCAAAAATAAATGGTTTCATTTTTGGGTTCCAATAACGGGTTTGGTGTCCAAAGTGTACACCTGCTTGTAACATATCGCGCATTGATACTGTAGTCATGATTTCCTCATTTTGACGTTGGGGTTATGCCTCCACATATCCGCTTTAACCGACCTTATTGCATAAAACAAAAGGCACCCCGGAAAAGAGTAATGATATGTGTGTGTTATAACGTTAATTAAAGTTTAAAATTTGTGCTGACTTTCACAACGATTTTTTTGAAAAATGAATGTGAAAAGTAGCGCGCGTTTTATACCATATTTAGATAAAATTTACTAGCGTTATTTTTTATAATATGGAAAGAATAATGTTGTACTTTAAAAAAATCACATTAAAAATGTAAAAAATTGGGCAAATTTTATGAGGTTTTTAAGTATTTTTTCCATCAAGAAATAAAAACATTGGCTTTATTAATATTATGATCTTACTCGTTAAAAAATTAGATTTGTTGCTTTCATACTAACTTAGGTAGTTAAGCGTTAATTAACTTTCTAAAGTTGTTTCGGTGATAAATTCTTTTCAAGTGCATCTTTATAATCAGCAGGAGAATGCTTATTTTCTCTTCTTTATTGATCTAATTCCTGTTTTCCTGATTTTGAGTAAAGAAAAAAATACAATTTACTTTAACTTTACTTACCCCCAGAAACACATTTATTATTATCTTGAGCTTTTTTTGAGGTTTGTTTTATTGTTTATTTAATTATTATTGTTTTTTTCTTCAATGTATCCATTATCGTTTAAATAGTAATGCTTAATTGTTAACTTATTATCATATTCTGTTGTAACGGTAATGATAAAATCTTTTGAGATGCTAAAATGCGTTTTCTCAATCATATCTTCATTGTATCCTGGTTCATACCACTCTCCTTCAACATATAATTCTGAGCGGATTTGATGATCTTTTATTGTTATTAAATATAACCTATACGGGAAATCGCCACAATCCATTGGTACCAATAACATATCTATATTATTTTTTGATGGTAAAGGTATATAACGAAAATCTATTTCACAATTCCATAATTCCAAATCTTCAACTTGACAACTTTCCATATTTGTTTGCTTATACTTTGAATTTCTATGACTTTTATTTAATGGTAAACGATCTTCACTTTTTACAAAACAAACATTTTTGTTATTGTGACGGAAAATTTTATTTGAATCTTTTTCTATATACGGTTCTTGCGCATAAGTAAAAAAAGAAATTATTGAAAATAACAAATAAATAAAAAAATATTTCTTTTTCATAAGTTTACTCCCCATTAATTACTAATAATACTTTTGGGGAGGTGGTATCCGTTTGGCTGCCACTTTCGATCTGGGATGCCTGAGCTTTGGCGACTTCTTTCCACCATAACAACGTCTTTATGCGTTGTTCTTTTTCAATTTGCCAGTTTGTTTTAACAAGCTTGTTTTCTTTAGCTACACATAGTTCTTCCAATTCTTTTGTTATGAAAATTTTTTGCTGTTGCCTTTTTTCTTCTAACATTTCTTCGCTCATTCCATTTATGTTGCCTTTCTTCCACATTTTATTTAGCCTAACACTTAGTTAATCGCATCTTATTTTATTACTTTAATCATAATTTATTTCTCGATAGGTTAATTCACTTTCGGTTTGGGATGCTTGAGCTTTGAAAACTTCTTTCCACCATAACGATGGCTTTATGCGTTGTTCTTTTTCAATTTGCCAGTATGTTTTTACATGCTTGTTTTCTTTGGCTACACATAGTTCATCCAATTCTTTTGTTATGAAAATTTTTTGCTGTTGCCTTTTTTCTTCTAACATTTCTTCGCTCATTCCATTTATATTGCCTTTCTTCCACATTTTATTTAGCTTAACATTTAGTTAATCGTATCTTCTTTTATTGTTTAATTAACTCTTTTTGACTTGTTTTTACCTTTTAATATGACAAAACCGCATAAACTTTTAATAAGAAAATCTTTATTACATTAATCCTAATTCATTTCTTGATAGGTTAATTCACTTTCTGTAGGCTGTCTGTAGGCTGCGAAATAATTTTCACCCACAATAAAGAGTATTTCGTTCATATAAATCGCTTTATTTCCATTGAGTAGATATTTAGCTAATGGCGATTTGTCGATATTGTTAAATGTGATATATTCCAACTCGTCACTAATATCTATATTAAATTCTTTAAAATTCTCGACTTGCTGTTGATAAAGTTTTTCATTACCAAATAACTGTTTTGACTTCGCTTTACCAATGGTGAATGAATAAGCTTGTTGATAATTAACACAAAGCTTTTTATCAGCAGGATTTAAGGTTAGTGTGACATCATCAAGTTCATCGAATGTAATTTGCTTAAATCGCATATAATTATTTGCTTGTTGACTAGTTAGTAAAAGGCTTTTTGTTGAATGTGTTTTGTTATCTTTAACCGCTAATTCACTGTAGCAATTTGACGTAACAGGTAACTCTTGAAACTTCCCTTCTTTTGTCACTTGAAAATGTTGTACTTCTATTGTTTCATCTTCAAAACGTTGGCGACGCTCAATAAAATAGTTTTTATCAATATTGTAATAAATAAATCCGATTGGCAAATCACCTGTTGCAGAATTTTCTCTTGTCATACCGATTCGAGAAGATAATATAATTTTATCTAAAAAATTAAATTGTTTAGAGAAAAGGTGAAGATAAACTATTTTCTCTTCATTCTCTTGTGTACCACTGATTAAAATAGGATTTATTACATTATTTATTGTTGGTAATTTTATTCCATTCAAATTAGTTAAGTAATTATTTAACTGTTCATATAAACTATTGTCATCAAATAATTTTAAATAGTGTAGATAACTTCTTGATATATTTTGAGGATAATTGTGATAATTCCCATCCTTAATAAAATCTGTTGAGCTTTGAGAATTAATTGGTAAATCTAATGCGGGAAATTTATTAGCTAATGTTAGAAATGAATTTTTGTCTTTAGGTTTTAAAAAAGACGCAACTAAAGATTCATTTATAATTAACAACTGTTCTTTGCCTAAAATCAATCTGCCTTTTGGTAATAATAATTTAGCTAAATTACTGTCTAAAACATCCTCAAATTGTAAATAATTTATCTCCCCTGTTGGTAAAATAAATTCGTTGATGATTGGTTTTTCTATTAGGTCTTTTGTCAGTAATTGGGATATATCCGATGTCTGACGTACACTAACATTATATTGATCATCATTAATATAAATGATGTTATTAACTAATTTAACTCTAAAATTGTTTAAATAATCAAAGTTATAATTATTTTTGTTCATTTGGTTATAATTTTCAACATATTCATCTAAAATCCAGTAAGGTTGCTCAATATCTTTAGCATGAACATTAGAAAAATTAAAGAAAACACATAATAACCATATGATTCTTATTAACATTATATTTTTTTTAATTAAAGAAAGATAAAACCCATGCATATTATTAGTTCCTCTAATTTTTAACCAACACTCTTCAATATTTATTATTTAGGTTTTCATATTCAGCAACAATCATTGACTTATCATTGAATTTATTTAACCTTAACAAAGGTTCCTTGATCATTAATTTTATAGTTAGTCTTATGAATTAATTTAGAGGGTTTATTATAAACATGCTCTGTTTCAGAAATTGTTATAAGAAAGTCTTTATCTATTTCATATTCAATCCATACTACACCATCTTCTAATTCACTCTCTTCACCTAATTCTAATCTATCAATTATATCTAAACTATCAGTAAGGCTTATTATGGACAATTTGGGAGACCCTGCTCTATTACTTGAAAATAACAATATTAATCTGATATTTTTGTATTCTGTCAGTTTAATTGCCTGAAGATCTTCATCATTAATTACTCCTTTGAAAAAATAATTTAACTCATCAGGTATAGGTAAAAAACCATCATTTTCTTCAGGAGGCCAATAACGATTGGCTAAAGGTAGTTTAGCTGTATTTAATTTGTTATATAATTTTGTAAACTCTTTATTAATCTGTTGTTTATCCTTAAAAGTCATAATAAACTCATCATTACTAAATAAAAACAGATAACCTGAAATAATTACTAATGATTTGTTCAAATTATATAGCTTAGGCAAAGTTAATAACGTAAAATATTGGCTTTCTGAAAGGTTATTTGTTAATTTTAGACGATTTAATTCTCCTAGTAGTAATCTCTGGGCTATTGGTGATAAATCATTAGTTGTTCTTTGTATTCCAATTACATTACTTTCATTTATAATTAATTTATTATTGGAGCTTTTAAGAAATATTTCTTTTGATTTATTCATTGATTTTAATAATTTTTCAATTTGAATTGTATGATCAGACATATAATCAATATTGACTAATTGCCATTCTATACTATTTGATTCTGCTGAAATATTTTGATTGTTTTTTATTTGACTAGCACCTACCACTAACGAAAAAAAGCATCCAAAACATAAAACGACAAAACTGTTTAATATTTTTCGCATTATTCTCCCCTATAATTTATATCATTTAACTTCTTTCTTTATAATTGTGATTAATTTTTCTCCATTCAAAATGGTCGCATTAGTACAAAAGTATTCATCTAATAAGTATTGTTTTTCAAATGATCTAACATCCATATGAATCCAACTATAGGTAAATCCAGATATAGAGTTGCCTTTAGAATCCAAACCTATTGGCTCTGTCGTAAAAAGATTTTTATCTTTCCAATCGTCTTGTGAATTAAGATAAGTTTTAAAAAAGTTATCACGAATATATATTAAGGGCTCAATATTTTTTTTATTTTTACCAGCAATAGCCCAATTTTCTTTGTAAAATTGAATATCTATCGCTTTTCCTCTATGATTTGTAGTTATTTTCCCTTCTGAATGCTGGCTACAACGATAACCTGATGAAATTAATCTAAATTTATAAACATCTTGTCTACCTAAATAAAAACTTAATCCACACAATCCAAATAACAATGATCTATGTATACCTGGATATTCATAAGTATTAGACCTTTCTGGCGAAGTATTTTTTCCTAACCCATTTCCAAATCCACTACATTTATTAGGACTACATTTACATTTCAGTTGTGACCATACATTTGCACTAATAGCATATTCCTCTTGAAACTTATCAATCGCTTCAATTACTGGAATATCAACAACTCCCGTTTCTTCAACTTTCATATAATCACGTTGAAACTGTTTAATCATGTTTTCTGTTCTTTCCGTAAACTCATCAGTCGGAACATTGCCACCAAAACCGGCAAGACGAATATTGATTTCTCGAATTATTTCATCTTTATCGCCTTTTCTAAAAAGAACATCGTTTCCTACAAAATAATCCACCATTGCTACTGGGTGAATAAACCAAGCTTTGCCGTCTGTTGATAGGTTGGTTGGTTTTGGGGTGTTGGTATCCGTTTGGCTACCACTTTCGGTTTGGGATGCTTGAGCTTTGGCGACTTCTTTCCACCATAACGATGGCTTTATGCGTTGTTCTTTTTCTACTTGCCAGTTTGTTTTAACAAGCTTGTTTTCTTTGGCTATACATAGTTCATCCAATTCTTTTGTTATGAAAATTTTTTGCTGTCGCCTTTTTTCTTCAAAATTTTCTTCGCTCATTCCATTTATGTTGCCTTTCTTCCACATTTTATTTAGCTTAACACTTAATTAATCGCATCTTCTTTTATTGTTTAATTAACTCTTTTTGACTTGTTTTTACCTTTTAATAGGTAAATATTTATTACTTTAATCATCATCCACCATTTCTTGATAGGTTAATTCAGTTTCTGTAGGTTGCCTGTAGGCTGCGAGATAATTTTCACCCACAATAAAGAGCATTTCGTTCATATAAATCGCTTTATTTCCATTTAGTAGATATTTAGCTAATGGTGATTTGTCGATATTGTCAAATGTGATATATTCCAACTCGTTACTAATATCTATATTAAATTTTTTAAAATTTTCGACTTGTTGTTGATAAATTTTTTCGTTACCAAATAACTGTTTTGATTTCGCTTTACCAAAGGTGAATGAATAGGCTTGTTGATAATTAACACAAAGCTTTTTATCAGCAGGATTTAAGGTTAGTGTGATATCATAAAGTTCAATGAATTTGTTACTTTCAAAGCGCATATAATTATTTGCTTGTTTATCGGTTAGTAAAAGGCTTTTTGTTGAATGTGTTTTGTTATCTTTAACCGCTAATTCACTGTAGCAATTTGACGTGACAGGTAACTCTTGAAACTTCCCTTCTTTTGTCACTTGAAAATGTTGTACTTCTATTGTTTCATCTTCAAAACGTTGGCGACGCTCAATAAAATAGTTTTTGTCAATGGTAAAATAATGATAACCAACCGTGTAACCGCTACCGCCTGGACCGCCTCGAGTTGTAGTCCGATAACCAAATAACACCAGTTTATCTAGAACCTTATAATCATTAGAAAACAGATATAAATAGGAATCAATATCACCACTATCCCAACCTACATCAATTAATATTGGATTTATAATCGGTGAAATAGAAGGATACTTTGCTCCGGATATATCTGTTGCAAACCAAGGAAGATCTAAAAAATTTTTAAAATGAATGGATAACGGTTTTAATACGTGGTCTCGATATAGCACAAAAGCATCGTTTGCATTAAACGGAACATTGATTGTGGCTAACGGAGGAACTTGTTTAATAAATTCTTTTTCAAAATAAGGTCTTGAATAAAATACCGGCTTACCATTTTTTCCAAACAAAACCAGCATATCATCCAATAATAAGGCCTGCCGATTTTGTGTTACATACTGTTTTAATAGGCTATTATCAATATTTTTATCAAATTGAAGATAAGTAATATTATCTTTTAATTTAATATTATAATTATACTCTAATAATGCTTGCCGCTCTTTTAAAGAAAAATATGTTTTTTCTATATTATTGCTTACAAAAAAATCTTCTGCAGGCATCGTATTACGTTTAATCAAAAACGACTGATTATTAAAATAAAATTTATTACCACGTAATTTTATATCAAAATCAATCGTTGTTTCATCTACCAATGTATCACTAATACCATAAATAATTCCCCAATTATCTGGCGCTTTTTTTTCATCAGCTATCGCTGATGATACGATTAAATTTAATAATAGAGAAAATAATACAAAATAGTAATTACTTTGTTGCATATTGTTAACCTTAATCCTAATTCATTTCTTGATAGGTTAATTCAGTTTCTGTAGGCTGCCTGTAGGCTGCGAGATAATCTTCACCCACAATAAAGAGCATTTCGTTCATATAAATCGCTTTATTTCCATTTAGTAGAAATTTAGCTAATGGTGATTTGTCGATATTGTCAAATACGATATATTCCAACTCGTCACTAATATCTATATTAAATTCTTTAAAATTCTCGACTTGCTGTTGATAAAGTTTTTCATTACCAAATAACTGTTTTGACTTCGCTTTACCAAAGGTGAATGAATAGGCTTGTTGATAATTAACACAAACCTTTTTATCAGCAGGATTTAAGGTTAGTGTGATATCATCAAGTTCATCGAATGTAATTTTCTTAAAGCGCATATAATTATTTGCTTGTTTATTAGTTAGTAAAAGGCTTTTTGTTGAATGTGTTTTGTTATCTTTAACCGCTAATTCACTGTAGCAATTTGAAGTGACAGGTAATTCTTGAAACTTCCCTTCTTTTGTCACTTGAAAATGTTGTACTTCTATTGTTTCATCTTCAAAACGTTGGCGACGCTCAATAAAATAGTTTTTGTCTATGGTAAAATAACGATAACCAACAGGTTGTCCATCACCACCTGGACCGCCTCGAGTTGTAGTCCGATAATCAAATAACACCAGTTTATCTAGAACCTTATAATCATTAGAAAACAGATATAAATATGAATCCGTCTCACCACTATCCCAACCTACATCAATAAATATTGGATTTATAGTAGGTGAAATAGAAGGATACTTTGCTCCGGATATATCTGTTGCAAACCAAGGAATATCTAAAAAATTTTTAAAATGAATGGATAACGGTTTTAATACATCATCTCGATATAGCACAAAAGCATCGTTTGCATTAAACGGAACATTGATTGTGGGTAACTCAGGGATTTGTTGAATAAATTCTTTTTCAAAATAAGGTTTTGAATAAAATACTGGTTTACCGTTTTTTCCAAACAGAAGCAACATATCATCCAATAATAAGGCCTGCCGATTTTGTGTTACATACTGTTTTAATAGGCTATTATCAATATTTTTATCAAATTGAAGATAAGTAATATTATCTTTTAATTTAATATTATAATTATATTCTAATAATGCTTGCTGTTTTTTTAAAGCAAAATATGTTTTTTCTATATTATTGCTTACAAAAAAATCTTCTGCAGGCATCGTATTACGTTTAATCAAAAACGACTGATTATTGAAATAAAATTTATTACCACGTAATTTTATATCAAAATCAATCGTTGTTTCATTTACTAATGAATCACTAATATCATAAATAATTCCCCAATTATCTGGCGCTTTTTTTTCATCAGCTATCGCTGATGATACGATTAAATTTAATAATAGAGAAAATAATACAAAATAGTAATTACTTTGTTGCATATTGTTAACCTTTATTAGTGATTAATGTTTGCATTGATATGCCATTGACTTGTTCAACGCTTTGAGCAAAGTATTCATCTTTCAAATAAACTAATTCAAAACTTCTGACATCAAAATGTACCCATGTTGGTGCTACAGCTTTATCTGTAGATATTTTTACTCGATTTCCTGGCTCTAAAGAAACAAAATTTGGGGTAGCCCATCTGTAATGAGCATCGCAATACTTAATCATCACTTCTCTTGCATCATCACATAAATTAGCTGTTGTGATTTTTGAATTATTGTAAACCATATGAATATCTAGCGCTTTTCCCATATGATTCGTGGTTTGTCTGTCATTATGAAATTTATTATCCCTCCAACAGCGGTATCCGGATTCAACTTTTTCAATTTCCATATTTCGTTGATCAAAGTGTGCTAAATAAAATTTCCAGGCTCTTAATACCCAAAATAACGTTCTATGTAATCCGGGATATTCATATTTTCTTTTCTTTTCTTTAGGATCTTCCTTCTGTTTTTGCTCAGAATACCTCCCAAGCCCAAATCCTCCACATGCTTTAATCTCAACTTTTTTTAAATCGTATGTTGAACATTTACACTTAGCTTGAGCAAAATATGTTTCTATTGGATATTCCTCTTGAAACTTATCAATCGCTTCAATTACTTCCATATCAACAACACCCGTTTCTTCAACTTTCATATAATCACGTTGAAACTGTTTGATCATGTTTTCTGTTCTTTCTGTAAACTCATCAGTCGGAACATTGCCACCAAAACCGGCAAGACGGATATTGATTTCTCGAATTATTTCATCTTTATTGCCTTTTCTAAAAAGAACATCGTTTCCTACAAAATAATCCACCATTGCTACTGGGTGAATAAACCAAGCTTTGCCGTCTGTTGATAGGTTGGTTGGTTTTGGGGTGTTGGTATCCGTTTGGCTACCACTTTCGGTTTGGGATGCTTGTGCTTTGGCGACTTCTTTCCACCATAACGATGGCTTTATGCGTTGTTCTTTTTCAATTTGCCAGTTTGTTTTAATAAGCTTGTACTCTTCTTCTAATTTTTCAAAAGCAAATTTTCGCTCATGCGCTTTGGTTATACCTAATACATCTAACGATTTGGATATAAGCGCTTTCTTTTCTTCTTTTTCTCCTTCAAACTGGTCATCTATTTCATTCCATTTGGTTAGCGCTTCATCCGCATACCATTCACTTTCATATTTTACTAACAGGTGCCCAATCTGTTCTGCTGTCCAACTTGTCCGTAATGCAGCTTTTAGATACTCTTTGGTCAATGGTGGTAATGATTTTTTTCCTTGCACTGAATATAGCGAGGATTCAGTGATAACTCGATGTAATTCTGACATTAATGGAGTATAGTCGGCTAAATCCAGTGTTGCAGCTTTATTCTTGCTTAGCTTTTTAGATAACTTGCCTACCGTTGCTTTTTCTTCGACGGTATTAAAACCAGCCCAATGCCATGGCGTGACGAGTTTTATATGTGGTTGAGCATCTTTTTTAGTATTAATCCAACCTTGTATCGGTATGCCTTGCTCATTTCCTGCCTGAATATACATCCAAACTGAATCCGTATCAGTATCATTTACTGCTACCATGCTTTCATCGACTGAGGATGCATTTAGGGATACTGTGCGCGGATAATATACTGTATTGTAGATTGTCGCTAATTTTAGATTTTCGGATGATATCGGGAATTCTTTCCAATAATCTATCTTACTATTAAGTTGCCCATCTTGCCCATGCAAATGGAGTACGTCTTTCGATGCTATCCAAAAATGATTATCCTCAACGCAAAAACGTATATTAGGCCAAAACTTGTAGCGTTCAAGCTCAAAAGGGTTATCCTTAATAGGAGGCGGGAGTTCACATATTAGTTCAACTTCATCTGGAATATCCTCTTCTTTTAATTGAGGATAGGTATATTGGTAAATTATTATTAAGTTCTTTTTTTCTTCACTTCTTAAACGATACTTTACGACTTCATTATCGTTTTTAGAACGATTTCTATTTATCGTTTCAATAACATTAAAAATATTATTATCGAAAGAAAATTTCTTTTTGCTCCACACAACTCTAGAGGAATCAAAAGTCAGTGGTGACGTATTTAGCGTATATTCAAGTTTAACTTTTACATAGTGATAATGCGCATTACCAATGAACTTTACCGTCAAACCTTTATATAAAAATCCATCGGGTTTTGAAGCTTGAATTAAATTTGCCCCTTTTTCAACTAAAATGATCGTTTTTTCTCGATCGGGTAACTTGTCAGCTAAGGCTTGTGTTTTATTAATAAACGCGGGCAAATCTTCACAGGTGAATAATTCAATGTGTACTAATGGCGGTAAATCATAATCTGATGGGCGTTTCATTGTTGATAATGGTGATTTTATCGCTTCATCAAAACGTTGGCTTTGGCTGACGTTATTACCTATATAACCAATAAAATCACCCTTTTCAATCGGAACTGGCTGTTTTAATACCACAACTTCATCTAATTTTTCTGGTTTTAGCGCTGTTAACGTCAACGAGGATAATTTGACATAGCCTTTATGAGTTGAATCTTGGCTACCATTTTCAACTTTTAAGCTAGAAGGGATAACACAACCACTAATTTTTTTAATTTTGGCATAGCCATTTTCATGACTATCAAATTCAAACGTAGCCGTTTTAGGTAAATACGTTAATTTTTGTTTATCATTAGCCGATTCATATACCGTTATACCTTTGACCTCTGTTTCAGGTTTACCTATCTTTTTATTATCTTCCCGACAGATTTCATAGTCTTTGTTGGCATCTGCTGTTTTTCCTGTTGGTCGATCTGATGCCGTTTTACCGATATCCTGATACCAAACATAACCTTCTATATCCCCCAATTCAGTTTTAAATCCGCTTGAAGTCACTAAGGTACCTTGAGTGATTGATACAATCTTATACCAACCCGGTTGCCCTTTTTTTTGCTCGCCTAACCGGATTTTACTGCCTTTTAGCAATAAACCGACTACTTCCGTTTTGCTTCCTTTTTTTCTTATTACACTACCTTTAATTACTTCTGCTTTTTCTTCGTTAACTTTACCTGCAGCTGCTTGCCAATAATTTGGATAGATTACAAAATTACTATTTTCTTTTTGTTTTTGCTGATATCCATACCAATCAAGCTGATGCATATATAAACTGTATAAAGTTATTGCTGGTGGAGCCTCGGTTGAATCAGGAATTTTAGGCATTTGTAAATAATGACGAACTAATGTAAAACTCCTTGAAAAATAGGCTACTTTTTGTGTTTTTGTAATGCCTTCTTGTTCCTCATTATCTTTGTACACAATTTTAGGATATACATCATCAATACGATAGGCAATAACTTCACCATTTGCCATACACCATAGTTTGTCATCATTACCTATTTTATTTAATACAGGCTCATCGATATGAATGCCACCATGCCATATTCCATCTTCACTAAATGGAAAAAAGCCACTCTCTGCTTCAGATAATCCTTTATAACAAGCATCTTGACTGATTTGCTCTTTACAAATAGGAAGAATAAAGTTAGTTATTGTTTTTATTGTCATTGTTTTATTTCCTTAATCCGAAAAACCTTTTGAGTTAAACGTAATAAATTTTTTCAGTAATAACTCAAGTTCTTTATTATTGTTAGTCAATTTAGCGGATAAATCATTACTCGCCGGGCCCATTTTTTGCATCGCATTACATTTTAGATAGATATTATCTGATGTACCCAGCTCTATCCCTTTGCTGCTAATTTTGATATATGACCCTCCGCAGATTAAGGTCAGTTGTTTACTGGCCGTTACAGTCAACTCGCCATCTACACTGTCAATTTTGATATCGTCTTTAGCCGCTATATTCAGGTTCGCATCCTGTGCCTGTACATCAATATCTCCCTGATTGGCAAAAAGCTTCATCCCCGATTTATGGGCAAATAATCCTATCGCCTCGCCCGAAGACACTGTGATATTTTTTAACGCCGTTATATCTGTCTGCTTTTCAGCTACTACCGAAAAGCTGTTGCCCGTTGATAATTGAATATTTTCCGGACTGGTTAATGCTATCCCTTCCTGAGCATAGGCTAAAATTCCACTCTGACTTAATGCCGTTAGATTTGTTTTTAGCTTGTCCTGACTCTCCGTATCGGCTCCGTGGGCTTCTGATTGGCTTGCCGCATCCTGTAACGCTTTGGCTATCGACAGTGCATTTTCTAACTGCGCTATTGCACCTTGCATGTCCAGCTGTTTGCCTTGCGCTTTCGGCGTTGTTTGTGTGGTCAGGTATAACCCTTTTTCTGCGGCTATAGCACCCCATTCATCGGTACGAAGCTCAAAACCTTCACCCCGACCTTCTTTATTTCGGTTAACTAAGTGACCTATATTTAACTGGGTTTTGCCGTATTCAGTCGCCAGCTTGATATGCTCCTGACCCCGTTTGTCATCCATCCGCAATTTGTTGTTGGCCGGCGTGCGAATTACATTTCGATGTTTATTTATCGTGCTCACCGGGTCTGGATGTGCGCTGTCATGCATCGCATGAGCGATATAAGGTCTGTCCGGATTGCCGTCCATAAACGCAATCGCAACTTCTGTACCGTCAATTAATGGAAAGTGAAATCCATAATTGCTTCCCGCATACGGTCTTGCCAGTCTAACCCATAAACTCTCTTCACCTTTTTTCCACTCTTTCAAGTCGAAATTAAATTTAACCCGATAGCGTCCATAGGCATCAATATAACCGTATGTATCATTGTCCGGACTGGTCACCCGTGCCGGCAATGTCCCCCCGACTTGTGGCCACGCTATCGGAGCCGGACGGTAAGGTTTTAATACCTCATAAGCAATTGCCGTAAAGCTCAGTTCATACGCTTCTGAGCGACTGCCTTGTCCCTCGACACTTAATATGATGATGCCTTCTTCAACATCTACCAGCGGATTTTGATTTATACAGACATGTTGACCCGGAACAAGGTTATAACTGTTGGTTTTTCCTCGAATGATTATTTTTTTACTGATTGCATGCTCATGGCGGATACGCGCATACCATTTACCACTTTCTGTAATGTCACTTTCGCTACCGCCATTATCGTTTGACTCTACGTCATTTTCGGTATCTTCATTCTGAGTATTACCATTCCCCACGCCTGCATCCAGTCGTTTATAGTGCTCTCCATAACGATAGTCCGTTCCGTAAGTGGTCATGTCATTGGGTTGGGTGTTTTCTTCTCCCAGTAAATTTTCCTTCGCTTCCCGGTAATTATAATCCTGTACGATAACCGATGATTCCACCAGTTGACTGTGCAGTGTGATATCCCACACACTCTCCATTCCTCCGTCCTGCAAATTACTCGGTAAGTTATAATCAAGATTTGCAACCTGTTTGAAACCTTGTTCATAATCACTGATTATCAGCACATCACAATCGTGCTCGTTGTGACTTTCAAATCGAAACCAGATGCCTACATCTGCCATCAATCTTTGGATAAATTCCAGGTCGCTTTCCTGCCATTGCGTGATAAACTCCCTTAACGGGTATTGCTCTTTCAGCTCCAGCCGATAATCGACGCCACTAAATTCATGGCTTCTGAGTACCTCTTCTATCACACTGACAACATTTTGATTTTGAAATATTGCATTATTTCGGTTGAGTCCCAGTCTCGCTAATCTTGGCGTTAACACAATCTGATAATGCGCTTCGTCTTTATTAACCGATAATTGACTGAAATGGGTGATAATGCCATAAATTTTTCGGGATTCACCCTCCGGCAAAAAATCACCTAAGGCACGTATCGCTGCACTTAATGCATCGTTTGCTATCGGATTAAATGAAAATGATGCTGATTTGTTGAGAAAACTCTCAACAGATAATGATTTATCTATACTGGTAAATGTGATGGTATAGTGCCAGAGCTGGCTTAACTGCTCCTGACCTTCCACTGAAAAAACCGAAATAGGCGAATCAAGTTCATCGACTGTCAAAGTATAACGATTGTGGCTTGTTATATTAGAAGTTAATCCGTTTATTAAATCTGTACCAATTTTATTGGCAAGATTGGTTAATTTTTTAGACAAATTTTACTCCTTTCCCTTCCTTATTTTTCAGACTTTAAGCATTTTATTTATATTTTTCAATGCTTTTCTTAAATATTGTTTTATTAGAAATCGTTTTATCAGGTAGAAATTACTAATCAGCTTTCAATAAACTATCTCTTAATATTGATCAATATTGTGATTTTTATAACCTAATATTTTTATTTTAAATTATCAATTACGATAATCATAACTGTTTTACAAGTTACCTAATTTTATCGGTCTTTACAAGTTTTTTATAAACATCTGAAAAATAGATTTTATTTAGGTTGAGGTTAAAAAAAGAAAGAAGGGAATAAAATTTTTTTTAGAATAGCGATGATGGGCTAGATTAAAAATATTAAAAGAGAATTGTTTTGCAAGCTATGCTTGCAAAACTTTCACAATAAAAAATTAGTTAAATAGCTTATATACCTGCAACTCAATCCAATCCCATAATCCACCAAAGAATCCTGTTTCTGCAACATTTTGTAATGCAACTAAAGGTTGCTCATTGATGACTTTTCCATCTAACATGAATTGTATTTTACCAACAGTTGTTCCTTTAGCTATTGGGGCATAAATATAATTAGTTATTGAATATTGAACTTGAATATCCGCAGAGCGCCCTTTTGGAACCGTGACATAGGCCCCGTCAATGGCACCTAATTGAATTTTATTTTCTTCTCCATACCAAATTGATTTGGTCACTAACGGCGTATTCTCTTTTATTGGATTAGCTGTTTCAAAAAAACGGAAACCCCAAACCAGTAATTTCTTACTTTCTTCTTCGCGCCCTTTGTAAGTTCGTCCACCTAAAACAGCCGAAATTAAACGTGTATTACCATCTACTGCTGAAGCGACTAAATTATAACCAGCCGCACTGGTATGGCCAGTTTTAATCCCATCGACATTTAATGTTTTATCCCAAAGTAAGCCATTACGATTCATTTGTGGTTTAGAAAGATTATAAGTAAATTCTTTTTCTTTATAGATCGCATATTCATCAGGTAAATCACGAATCAGTGCACGACCTAATAACACCATATCTTTAGCGGTAGTATATTGTCCCGGTGCATCAAGTCCATGTACGGTTTCGAAATGAGTATGTCCCAAGCCTATTTTTTTAGCATAGTCATTCATTAAATTTACAAAGGCACCTTGGCTACCTGCAATATGTTCAGCCATTGCAATACAAGCATCATTGCCAGATTGTATAATTATTCCTTTATTAAGATCTGACACAGATACAGTCTTACCCACTTCCAAAAACATTAATGAAGATCCTTTTAGTGTAGGATTTCCCATAGCCCAAGCATCTTTACTGACCACAACCATATCATCATTTTTGATGCGACCTGTTTGTAAAGCTTGACCAACTACATAGCTGGTCATCATTTTGGTAAGACTTGCAGGGTCACGTTGTTGTTCAGCGTTATATTCCGCTAAAATTTCGCCTGATTTAGCATCCATTAAAATATAAGATTCAGCATTTAATTGGGGAATAGCTGGAATAGGAAAAGGCATCTCAGCAGATGCGGATGAACAAATTGCGAGCATAAAAATAGTAAAAGATAATTTAAATTTCTTTTTCATTTAATTGAATTCCGTTAAATATTTTTAGATAACATGTATCGATGTGTGTGAATAGACATCATAATGCCAAAACTTGCCATTAGAACGACTAAAGATGAGCCACCATAACTTATTAAAGGTAATGGTACACCAACTACAGGTAAGATTCCACTCACCATACCAATATTAATAAACACATAAACAAAGAATACTAATACCAATCCACCAGACAGAATTCTGCCAAATGTAGTTTGTGCTTGTGCGGCAATAATAAGACCACGCACAATTAAACATAAAAATAGGACTAATAAAATAACGTTACCTATAAAGCCAAACTCCTCAGCAATCACTGAGAAAATAAAGTCAGTGTGTCTTTCTGGTAAAAACTCAAGTTGAGATTGAGTGCCTTCAAGCCATCCTTTACCCCATATTCCCCCTGAGCCAATTGCAGTTTTTGATTGGATAATATGATAACCTGCGCCGTTAGGATCGCGCTCTGGATTAAACAGAGTTAAAACTCTTTCCCTTTGATAATCATGCATTAAAAAGAACCACATGATAGGAAGAAAAGCAGCAATTAAGATTATGGCAACAATAATAAATCGCCAATCAATACCAGCCAAAAAGATGATAAAAATTCCTGACATCACGATTAAAATCGCTGTACCTAAATCCGGTTGCATTGCAACAAGTAAAGTTGGCACACCAATAATAGCCAAGGTTTGTAAAGTGGTTTTTAAAGGTGGGGGACAGCCATCACGATGAATAAATTTAGCAACCATGAGTGGTACGGCAATTTTAGCTATCTCTGAAGGTTGAAAACGTAAAATACCCAAATCTAACCATCTTTGCGCACCTTTGCTAGTATAACCAAAAATGTCGACGAGCAATAAAATAATAATACAAACGATGTATAGATACGGAGCCCATTTTTCATAAGTTCGAGGTGAGAATTGCGCAAAAAAAATCATCACAAAAAAGCCAAGCAGTATTTGAATAGTACGTTTTTGCATCATGTCTAAGCTTTGTCCGCTTGCACTCCAGAGGATATAAAGGCTATAACCAAGTAACAAAGTTATAAATAACAAAAAAAGCGGATCGATATGTATTTTTTGCCAAAAAGATTTTTTGATATTATTCATGCTTAATCTTCATGTCCTGTATTTGAAGAACTATTATTTAATTCTTTAGAGTCATCTCCCAGAAGGTAAAAATCAAGTATTTTGCGAGCGACAGCACCACCATTAGAGCTTCCTCCCCCCCCATTTTCGAGAACAATAGCTAACGCTATTTTGGGTTTATCATAAGGTGCATAAGCAATGAATAGTGCATGATCGCGTAAATGTTCTGGAATTTTATGCGCATTGTAACTTTCATTTTCTTTTAAACCATAAACTTGTGCTGTTCCCGATTTACCAGCCGCCTGATATTGCGTTCCAAGATAAATTTTTCGGGCTGTTCCCCGTGAACCAAACATTACTTTGTGCATACCTTCTTTAACAAGATCCCAATAATTTGATTTAACATCAATTAAACCATTTGGCTCTTCATATTTTGTCGGGTTAATTTCTGGGTGATTTTCATTTGAATTAAGAATATCGCTTTTTTTATATAATAAAAAATGCGGAGTGTAAGTTTTTCCGTTATTAATAAGTGTTGTCAAGGCTTTTGCCATTTGAATTGGTGTCGTAGTCCAATATCCTTGACCTATACCAACCGGAATAGTATCGCCCTGTAGCCATGGTTTTTTATGACGCCGTATCTTCCATTCACGACTAGGCAAAACTGCCCGAGCCTCTTCATTTGGTGAAATATCGATTCCTGTACGTTGACCGTAACCAAATTTTGTCATCCATAAATTTAAGCGATCTATTCCCAAATCATAAGCAACTTGATAAAAATAGGTATCCACTGATTCTTCTAATGCTTTTAAGACGTCAACATTTCCATGCCCTGATCGTAACCAGTCTCGGTAACGTCTTTCAGAATTTGGTAATTGCCATGATCCTGGATCATAAATTATACTTTTTGGAGTTATGATCCCTTCACTTAATGCTGCAATTGAAATAAAAGGTTTTACGGTCGATGCCGGTGGATAGGCACCGAGAAGAGCCCGATTAAATAACGGTTTATTGGGATCATGAAGTAATTCATTGTATTTAGCACTAGATATCCCACCAACAAAATCATTTGAATCATAACTTGGGCTTGATACCATCGCTAATATTTCACCATTATTTGGATCAATAGCAACGACAGCAGCTTTACGTCCAACAAGCAATTGTTCAATGTATTGTTGTAATTTGAGATTAATCGATAAATAGATATCTTCACCAGCTTGTGGTGGATGTTGCTCTAATAGGCGAACAATTCGTCCCCGACTATTAACTTCAACTTTTTCATAACCTGCTGTTCCATGTAATACATCTTCGTAATACCGTTCAACACCCATTTTTCCAATATTAAGTGTTGCTACATAATTACTCGTTTTGTTTTGTTCCTCTAAACGCTTTTTATCGTTAGCGTTAATTTTTGAGATATAACCGAGAATATGTGTAAGTGATGCACCATATGGATAATATCTATGTTGAATTTTAACAATTGAAACGAAAGGAAAGCGGTGTTGATCGACAACAAAGCGTGCTATTTGCTCTTTTGTTAAGTTTTCTTTTAGCGGAACAGGTCTGTGAGAGCGGTAATTTAGTCTCTCTTTTTGAAAATTTTCTATATCTTCATCTGTTAAATCAACGACTTTTTTTAATTGCTCAAATTGTTCGTTAAGATTTTTAGTTTTATCAGGAATAATATTGAGTTGATAAGTAATATTATTAATAGCCAATGGTGTTCCATTACGGTCATATATCATGCCGCGGCTTGGGGGAATGGGTATCGTTTCGATACGATTATTATTTGATTTAGTACTGTAATAACTAAAATTTGCAATTTGAAGATCCGCCAAATTACAAAGTAAAATAATAATCAGAATAATGATTCCTACAAACGCAAAGAGCGCTCTACGCAGAAATAAATTAGTTTCTGCGGAATGATCTCGAATATTAGTTCTCTTTTTTCTAGTTACGATAGAGATGATATTACTCCTTTAAATACTTTTTTTTGTGGTTTGCTCTTGCTGTTCCCATTGCTCATAAGCATTCACAATTCTAGCAACTACTGGATGACGAACAACATCTTCACTGTTAAAAAAGTTAAAGCTAATTTCATCAACTTGACTTAAAACTTCAATTGCATGACGTAAACCTGACTTTTGATGACGAGGTAAATCAATTTGTGTAATATCTCCAGTAATGACAGCTTTAGAATTAAAACCAATCCGTGTAAGAAACATTTTCATCTGCTCTATGGTCGTGTTTTGGCTTTCATCAAGAATAATAAATGCATCATTTAAGGTTCTTCCTCGCATATACGCTAGTGGCGCAACTTCAATCACACTTTTTTCAATTAGTTTTTCCACTTTTTCAAAACCAAGCATTTCAAATAGCGCATCATAAAGTGGACGTAAGTATGGATCGACTTTCTGACTTAAATCACCCGGTAAGAATCCGAGTTTTTCACCCGCTTCAACGGCCGGTCGAGTCAAGACTATCCGACGAATCTGTTGCTTTTCTAGTGCATCAACAGCAGCAGCCACCGCTAAATACGTTTTACCCGTTCCAGCTGGCCCAATACCAAACGAGATATCATAATCTAAAACATGCGCAATATATTGAGCCTGATTGGGAGTTCTTGGTTTGATTACTCCACGTTTTGTTTTAATCATCACCATTTTACTTCCATGCTGATCAGTATAAGCAGGAAGATGTTCTTTCATTTTTTCAAGCGCACCGGATTCTTTTATCGCTAAATGAATGTGTTCGGGTTCAATATCAATAATGTTGTTTTTGGTTTTAGTTTGTTGATAAAGTGACATTAAAATTTGATCGGCTGCGTTAACACAAATCTGATCACCGGTAATTAAAAATAGATTACCTCGATGATTAATTTCAATACCAAGTCGACGTTCGAGTTGTTTTACATTGTCATCATGGGGACCACAAAGGCTATTTAACCTTTGATTATCATCTGGTTCAAGCACGGTTTGATGTGTAATAATTTTCAATGATAAACCCTCTAATCATTCATGTTATTTGCTAAGATATCCTTCACATAAAGGACATCTTTCAACACCTTTTAAAAATTCCATTTTACAATGATGGCAAGTAGCAATATTTCCCGACACTATCTGATCAACCAGTTTTGTAGCTTGTTGATCATCTAATCCTTGCATTTTTAGTTTATTTATCATCATTGAGATTGGTGTACCACTTTTTAATTCTTGCTCAACGTCCTTTTCTATCTGTTGCTCGAACGTTGGTGGTACATATTTTAAAACATTTTCATCATATTCTGAATGACAATGATTACACTTTATATATCTTCCTAATGTTTGGTAACTAAAAATAGGTATAAAAAATAATGTGAAATAATTTGCTACTTTAATTTGTGTATATTTTTGTTGTTTTTCATCTTTTGTAATGTATTGTTGTAAACAACACTTAGGGCAATTAAATTGCCCTGTTTTTTCGTTTATTTCCCGCCCAGTAGAGCCAAATATGATAAACATGGTAATTTCCTTTCATTCCAGTATGATTGGAATTTTATAATTATCTATTCTATTTTATGGCTGATAGATACCAACACCTAACTCATTTTCTTTACGGGTTCTTGAGATTACAGACATAGGAGATTCACTCACACGCAGATCCATTTCATCCTCGGTACGCACAACTTTACCTCTTAATGAATTTGGATAAACATCGGTAATTTCAACATCAACAAATTTACCAATCATATTTGGATGGCCTTCAAAGTTTACAATGCGGTTATTTTCAGTTCTGCCGGTTAATTCCATCAAATCTTTTTTGGATGGCCCTTCGACTAAAATACGTTGTACGGTATTTAGCATACGACGGCTAAACTGCATCGCTTGCTGATTGATACGTTCCTGTAAAATATAAAGTCTTTGTTTCTTCTCGTCTTCTGAAACATTATCTTCCATTTCTGCTGCTGGTGTACCAGGGCGTGCAGAATAGACAAAGCTATAGCTTAAGTCGAAATTGACATCAGCAATTAATTTCATGGTTTGTTCAAAATCTTCTTGTGTTTCACCTGGGAATCCAACAATAAAATCAGAACTAATTTGAATGTCTGGACGGACTTTGCGTAGTTTTCGGATAATTGATTTATATTCAAGTGCTGTATGCGTACGTTTCATTAAATTTAGAACACGATCTGAGCCACTTTGCACTGGTAGATGTAAAAAATTAACTAGTTCAGGCGTATCACGATAAACATCGATAATATCATCAGTGAACTCAATTGGATGACTAGTTGTAAAACGAATACGATCAATACCATCAATGGCAGCGACTAACCGAAGTAGTTCCGCAAAAGAACAAATATCGCCATCAAAGGTTGGTCCTCGATAAGCATTCACATTTTGACCAAGCAAATTCACTTCACGCACACCTTGTTCTGCCAGTTGAGCTATTTCATAGATTACATCATCACAAGGTCGACTCACTTCTTCACCACGGGTGTAAGGTACCACACAATAAGTACAGTATTTATTACATCCTTCCATAATCGAGACAAACGCTGTCGGACCTTCACTGCGAGGTTCAGGTAAACGATCAAACTTTTCAATTTCAGGAAAGCTTACATCGACAACATGATTTCCTTTTCCACTTCGAATTTGCTCTATCATTTCCGGTAAACGGTGAAAAGTCTGCGGACCGAAAATAATATCGACAAAAGGTGCACGTTTACGAATATGCGCACCTTCTTGAGAAGCCACACATCCACCAACCCCAATGATAATTTCAGGATTATGTTGTTTTAAATTTTTCCAACGACCTAGTTGATGAAAGACTTTTTCTTGGGCTTTTTCCCGAATAGAGCATGTATTTAATAATAAAATATCTGCTTCTTCTGCATTGTCTGTTAATGTTAAACCGTGGGTGGATTCCAGGAGATCTGCCATTTTGGTTGAATCATATTCATTCATTTGGCAGCCCCAAGTTTTGATATGTAATTTTTTGCTCATCAATAACTCAGCTATATTTAATTGTTAAAATGAAAACGGGTTTAAATCCGCGATTTTAGCGCATGTTATTGTAATCCTTTGTGAATGTAGGGTCTATAATAAAATTATCATTGAGATTAAAAAAACAGCGTTAAATCTGTCAATTTTTTACTTTTTATTATCTCTATTTAGCTTTAAATAGCTTTCATTAAAAAAATGATTAGCAAGGATAGTATTAAACATTATTCAATGCTAATAACACCAGTTAATCAATGATTAATTTCAGATTGTTAATCCGGTTATTTCTATTTGATGCATCTGTAATTAAATTATTTTGTTATCAAATCAATAAAATAATTTAAGCTGATTGTAAATAATATGTTATATTTTTATGGTGACTTTTTTTCTTTTATCAACATGAATCGAATTTTCAAAAATTTTATTAGGATTATCAATAAATTAATTATCGGATTTGTACTTTTATCAATAATATTGATTTTCGCTATGCGTTGGGTCGATCCTTTTGGTTCAATGTTAATGCTACAAAGAAAGATTTCTCATTGGAATATGCCTCAACAACGAATATGGAAAGACTGGAATGAAATTTCGGATAATATCAAAATTGCCGTAATTGCAGCGGAAGATCAAAATTTCGCAAATCATTGGGGCTTTGATTTTAAAGCCATTAATCGAGCATTAAAGCACAATAAAAATAACAAAAAAATTCATGGTGCAAGTACTATTACTCAGCAAGTCGCAAAAAATATTTTTTTATGGTCGTCACGTAATTGGATTCGTAAGGGGTTAGAATCTTGGTTTACAGTGTGGATTGAGCTTATTTGGTCAAAGCAGCGGACACTTGAAATTTATTTAAATAGCGTTGAATGGGGTGAAGGGATTTTTGGTATTGAGGCCGCCTCTCGTCACTATTTTAATGTTAGTGCTGATCAATTAACACCACATCAAGCTAGCTTACTTGCAGCAACATTACCTAACCCAAGAAAATGGAGCCCAATTAATCCTAGTGACAATTTACAGAAAAAGTCTGAATGGATTCGTACTCAAATGAATAATTTAGGTGGTAGAAATTATTTAAAAAAACTCAAATAATCATGTTATAAGATGAAATCTTTAATAAATTCAGGCACAACTTGACTTGCAGGTCCGTAAATTTTAGTTTGAAATAAACTTTCACCCAAACTTGGCTCTAAATTAAGCTCAACAGTTTTAGCCCCTGATTGATTAGCAACTTTTACAAATCCCGCGGCAGGATAAACATTGCCAGAAGTTCCAATAGAGATAAAATAGTCTGCCTGTGAAAGTGCATCGTAGATTTTATCCATTTGTAAAGGGATTTCTCCAAACCATACTATATGAGGGCGAATAAATTTATTTTGTTGATAATCGACATCTTGAAGACAATCGATAATCTGCCCTGTTTGCTCATTACGAACTTTTAATAATTCGCCATGCATATGAATAATATTTTTTGAACCTGCCAGTTCATGTAGATTATCTACATTTTGTGTCACCACTAATACATTTTCACTGCCGAGCTTATGTTCAAGCTCAGCTAAAGCAAAATGAGCTAAGTTTGGTTTTACCTCAGGGCTTTGTAATTTTTTTCGTAGCATATTATAGAAGGAATGAACTGCAATGGGATCTCGATTATAACCTTCATAGGTTGCAACATCGTTGACATCATACCCTTCCCATAATCCATTTTGTGCACGAAATGTCGATAGTCCAGATTCCGCCGAAATTCCGGCACCAGTTAAGATAACAAATTTAGGTATTTGCATCATATCTATCTTCCTTCTTTTTAATAAGTTTAATTATCTACTTCAACAAACAGATTATTGACTATATTCTGTCGTAAATATATGTAAGGCTGGTTTGCTTAACTTTTGATATTGGCTGTAAGCCATTGCGACTTTAAGCCTTATTTCATCTTTTGATTTACCATCCAACCAACTATCAATCATAGCATGAATACTATATGCTTCGGGCGCCATACGGTGCAAGGTTAAGATCAACGGATTAATTCCTAAACGAGATAGTGGTGGAGTAAAATATTTTTGACTTTTACAGGCAAATACCGCTGCATAGCGTGATTTTTGTTTTTCTTGAACATTTTTGGGTAAAGTATCCCAGCGTAAATTATCGGGTAAATAATTTCGCCATGACCACTCCATTAAAGAGTCATGACCAATATAAATAACTAAATTGGCTTTTCCCCCTGCGACAATTTGGGTGTTATTGATTGAATAAGAAGCTTCTTTCTTCCCAGCTGAATAGGTTATAAAATCATTAACAGCATCATTAATATATTTACCATCATAAGCCTGTGCTATAAGATAAACATCTTTTGTTTTATGTTTATAAATTATTTCTTCCAAAATTTTACTATTCTCTGGTTTATTTATTTTTACCTGTTGCCACTCTTTTTGTTTATTAAAATAGGTTTTAAAACCATAGGCCGCGCCCCAATAAAGATTATTTTTTGGATCTTGACCATTACCAATTGCGGCCGGAACGGGTACAATGCCTTGATACTTATTATCACATAATGCAACAACGACATGAATTACTTTGGGATCAGCAAAACATGAAAAGGAAAAACACATAATTAGCATTAATAATAGATATTTACTCGCTTTCTTCATTAGTTATCAATTCTCCATTCACTTCGTATTTTACAATTACATTATTTTTATACATCATTTCTGAACAAATACATGCCGGGGCGCCGCCGACATTGTTTTTGGTCATAGTGTCTCTCCAGATTTCATTTTTTCTATAGATAACACCTTGCCTTTTAATAAAGGCATGCTGCTTTTCATAAACATGATAGCTGTATTGTCTTTCTTCATCACATAATAGCTCACCTTCTAGTTGGTGCTCTCCAACATGAAGCATAATTTGAAACGTTTTATCGGTAGGATTATAAATAATAAGATCAATATAATTATAAAAAACAGCGGCACCCGAACCAAAAGGCAACACTCGACCATCATCAGGAAAAGGATCAAAGCTATGATTTGCTCGTTCGACTATTTGGAGTTCTGAATGGAGAGCTAACCAATGAATTAGATTACTAATCTGACATATACCACCGCCAATACCGGAACGAGCTACACCAAATGAAAGTTCCATTCCATTCACAAATCCTCGCTTTTTAGTTGGTTTTCCGACTAATCGACAAAACGAAAAATATTCACCTGGTTTAATTAAGATTCCATTTAACGAATCAACTGCAATTTTTAGATTTATGACTTTATTGTATTGAAGCTGAATATCGCTGTTACCCAATCGACGTATTAATTTGGATGTATGTTTTTTATATCGATATGGTAAACGTAAATCATGACTACGTTCGACGCGAAGAACAATACCAGAACAAATGACGAAACAAGCGGCGCTGATTTACCCTTAACCAATAAAGTAAGGGATGATAACTTGATAACGGTTTAGACATTAATTGTTTTTTATCTTAAATTCCAATAAGATAAATTATAACATTAGTACTATTTTTTGAGAGAAGAGATACATAAACTTTTAATAATAAACTAAAAGATATCTTAAAGAAGTTATATTATGATTTAGTACGTTAAGGATGAATAAAATGAAAACAATAGGTTTAATCGGCGGGATGAGCTGGGAAAGTACCGTGACTTATTATCAAGTTATCAATCAAAAGGTAGGACAATCATTAGGAGGATTACATTCAGCGAAAACACTTTTATATAGTGTCGATTTTCAAGAAATTGAACATTGCCAAGCCAATGGTGAGTGGGATAAAAGTGCGCTTATTTTAATTGATGCAGCGAAAAGACTAGCATTAGCTGGGGCAGATTTCATCGTGATTTGTACCAATACTATGCATAAAGTCGCAGATCAGATTCAAGCAGCCATTGATATTCCCATTCTTCATATTGCTGATGTTACGGCACAGCACTTAATCAAAGAAAATATTCAAACCGTTGCTTTGCTTGGAACAAAATATACGATGGAACAAGACTTTTATAAATCAAAACTGATTAATAAAGGATTAAAAGTGCTTATTCCCGATGAGCAAGATAGAATGATCATCAATCAAATTATCTATGATGAACTCTGCCATGGCATAATTAAGCCAAGCGCTAAGCAAGCTTATCTTAATATTATTGATAAACTTGTTAAGCAAGGTGCACAAGGCGTTATACTGGGTTGCACCGAAATTGGTTTATTAATCCAACAGAAAGATTGTCTGACGCCGTTTTTTGATACTGCTTTATTGCATGCCCAGGAAGCCGCCTTATTTGCAATAAGTTAATCATTTACTCTTTATCATTATATTCCAGTATATCACCCGGTTGGCAATCTAAATGTTTACAGATTGCCTCGAGGGTTGCTAGCCTGAATCCTTTTACTTTACCTTGCTTAAGTAATGATAAATTTTGTTCTGTAATGCCGATTGCGGCCGCTAAGTCTTTGGATTTAACTTTGCGTTTAGCCAGCATCACATCTAAATTTATAATAATTGCCACATTAAGATCCTATTAAATCGGTTTCTAGGTTAACGTCATTGTATCGTACTTAACGTTATTATTTATATGCCATATTTAGATAAACTGTCTATTTTCTTCGGCGATCTGACAGGCTTTCTTTAAGATTTGACCGATAAACATAATACTTGCCGCTAAAAGTAGTGTCATAAAATCTTCGCTAGCAAAGGATATCGAAAAATAAGGCTCAGGCTGATGGTAACTTAATATAGCCGTTAATATCGGTTCTGATAAGACTCCTACTACCGCCCATATCACCAATAATTTACCAAATTTGTAACAGTAGTTTGCTGATTTAATTGAAAAATAATCTGCTTCCCCAAAATTAACGAATAGCAATCTTAGTTGATAAAAGGCATATATTAAAATAATAATTTTTGTAGTATCAATAAATGTAGCCAAAGCAGCTTGCCAAAAGGTTAAAGTAGTGATGTCAAGACCATCATCAATTGCCATAGAAATGAAGAATGAATATCCTTGTGATTCCAGTCCAATGTTATTGGTATGAAAAAAATAAAACAGCATTGGCGACACGGTTCCAATAAGCATAAATAGAATAGGGAGCAATATCAATACCGCCATAAACTTACAATATTGATTTAATCGTGTCTGGTTTTTAGCTATATCTGTGTTCATATTTATTTCCTTTTTGTTAAATTTACCAAAGAAAGTATAAAACAAGGGAAATAAAAGAACAATAAAATATTAAAATAAAACGATAATAAATTATCTTTTAATATTAATAAAATTATTTAGGATATAAAAAAACCTTGCTGTTAAATAGCAAGGTTTAATAAGTTAACAATAACAAATTATTTATGCTTCTATCGCAACACGTAGTTTTTTCATTGCATTTTTTTCAAGTTGACGAATACGTTCAGCCGAAACACTATATTTATCAGCTAAAACTTGCAACGTTGATTTACTATCATCAGCATCTAACCATCGTGCTTTAATGATATCTTGGCTACGTTCATCTAATTGTGATAGTGCATCATGTAATTTATCCGTTGCATCATTTTCCCAATTATCATTTTCAATTGATTTTGAGAAATCTGAATTACTATCTTCTAAATATAATGCCGGTGCAACAACTGCGTTATCATCATCATCGCTGTCGACATCAAAGGACATATCTTGTGCAGACATACGCGATTCCATTTCAAGCACATCTTTACGGCTAACCCCTAATTCATCAGCAACCATATCGACTTCAGCACTATTAAACCAGCCTAAACGTTGTTTATTTTTTCTTAGATTAAAGAATAATTTTCTTTGAGCTTTAGTCGTTGCAACCTTAACAATACGCCAGTTTTTTAGCACATACTCATGAATTTCAGCTTTAATCCAATGTACTGCAAATGATACTAAACGAACACCCATTTCAGGATTAAAACGGCGTACGGCTTTCATTAAACCAATATTACCTTCTTGTATCAAATCTGCTTGTGGTAAACCGTAACCAGAATAGCCACGAGCAATGTGTGCAACAAAACGCAAGTGCGATAGAATTAATTGTCTTGCTGCATCAACATCATCATGATAATAAAGTTTTTCACCTAAAGACTTCTCCTCCTCTGCGGTTAGCATAGGATAAGTATTAATCATGCGAAGGTAAGATTCAATATTTCCTTGTGGGATTAAAGCACCTACTTGCATTTTTAAATCAGTACTCATTTAATTCCCCCTTATTTAAACTAATTTTGTTGTATTTATTTCAATACAACAATCTAAAACTTTCAACAGTCTTAATCTTATATGATTAGACACTTAAAATGTGATTTAGTTCACATTTTGGGATTTAATCAAAAAATATTTTTATATGAATGATTCAAACAATTATTCAAGTTCAATATCGCTTCAATAATAAAGCTTGAAATCTTGCTATGAAGGTGAACAAACAAAAATTTTCTTAATGAGTTTTTAGATATTTTTTTGTTGTAATCAATGATGCAAACCATCCAATAATAATGGTAAGTAATACAATCAATACGATTTCGTCCCACAATAATCCTTCAAGTTTAAATATTGTTCCAAATTCATCCGAAACATTCAATATAATAGATTCTATCTGAAAAATAAATATTTCCGATAAAACGACAGAAACTAAAGCGCTTACGAATCCAATAAACATACCACTATACAGGAAAGGACGTAAAATAAAACCCTCCGTAGCACCTATTAGTTGCATAACTATAATTGTTTGTTTTCGAGCAAAAATATTTAAACGGATACTATTTCCAATCACTAGCGATACTGCAATAATCATAAATATCGCAATAGTCCATACAATTGATTTAACCATATCTGTTAAAGCTATTAAACGAGTAAACCAACCATCATCTAGTTTTACATCATCAATACCATCAATTTTGATGATTTCTGATTGTAACCTGTGAAGTATCTCTGTCTTTTTTGCCTCTGGTTTAGGGATAATAATTGCAACAGCTGGCAATGGATTTTCTTCTAAGAGATCTAATGCACTACTGAATCCAGACCATGAAATAAATTCTTCTTTAGCTTCATCACGTGAAAGATAATTAACTTTTTCCACTTCAGGTAAAGACTTAATAGTGTCGAGTAGCCCGATAGTTTGCTCAGAATCCAATGTTTTATTAATGTAAACAGTCAAATTAGGCGACGGTGACCATTGATGGGCAGCTTGATTTGCATTTTTCCATAGTAAATAACCTATTGTTGGCAAAGTAATTGAAATAGCAATAACCAAAATAGATAATAATGAAGCAAAAAGATTTTGTTTAAAGTGGTTGAAAACATTATACCATGCATAACCTATTTGCCTTTTCCAACGCCCTATAAAGCTATTTTTATTTTTTGATTTGGCTGATCTTATATTAGCGTTTACCATTAATTTTATTCCTCTAAACGCCCTTGATTTAAATGCAGTATTCGATGATGTTTACGCCGAATAAGAGCTAAATTATGAGTTGCCATTAGTACAGTGACGCCTGTTTGATTAAACTCTTCAAACAATTTCAAAATATCTTTAGAAAGTTTATCGTCTAAATTACCTGTTGGTTCATCTGCTAATAATACACTTGGGCGATTAACAATTGCTCGAGCAATACCGACTCGTTGTTGTTCACCCCCTGATAGCTGGATAGGATAAAACTTCATCTTATCTATTAATCCAACTTTATCAAGTGAGGCTGAAACTCGTCGACGAATTTCTTCAATAGGTTTACCTAAAATAATCAATGGTATAGCAACATTATCATAAACTGTGTGATCCATAAGCAATTGGTGATCTTGAAAGATCATACCTATTTTACGACGTAAAAAAGGCATGTCATGTTTTCGAAGCGTCGAGGTATCTATACCGTTTAAAAGTACTTTACCATCGTTGGCTTTTTCCAGTCCACATATTAGTCGCATTAACGTACTTTTACCTGCTCCAGAATGTCCTGTTAAAAATGCCATTTCACCTTGTGATAAGGTAAAGTTTATATTTTGTAATGCAGGCTTTCCACCTGAATAAACTTTACTAACATGCTGAAATTGGATCATACTTTCTCTCTATTCTTCTGCTTCATCAAATAGTGCATTAATAAAATCATCAGCAATAAATGGCCTCAAATCATCAATTTTTTCACCAACCCCTATATAACGGATAGGTATATTAAACTGATCAGCAACGCTAAAGATAATACCACCTTTAGCCGTACCATCTAACTTAGTTAACGTCATTCCAGTAACTCCAACCGCTTCGTTAAACAATTTTGTTTGACTTATTGCATTTTGCCCTGTGCTGGCATCAATCGTTAACATGATTTCATGTGGTGCTGTTTCGTCTTGTTTTTTGATCACACGAACAATTTTTTTCAGTTCATCCATTAAATGTGATTTATTTTGTAAACGTCCAGCTGTATCAGCAATTAAAACATCAATTTTTTTGGATTTGGCTGCTTGTAAAGCATCAAAGATCACTGAAGCAGAATCAGCATTTGTGTGTTGAGCAATAACAGGAATATGATTACGCTCCCCCCATACTTGTAATTGTTCAACTGCTGCTGCACGGAAAGTATCACCCGCAGCGAGCATAACTGATTTACCTTGCTGTTGAAATTGTTTTGCTAATTTACCTATTGTTGTTGTTTTACCAACACCATTAACGCCTACCATTAATATCACAAAAGGTTTATGATTTTCTATATCTAAAGGTTTATCAACATTATTTAGGATAGATTTCATCTCTTGTTTTAAAAGTTCATGCAGAGCATCAGCATCTTTTAGTTCTTTTCTTGAAGCTTGTTGAGTTAAACTTGATATAATCTTTTGTGTAGTCTCAAAACCAACATCCGCTATGAGTAGCTGTTCTTCAAGTTCTTCAAATAAAGCATCGTCGATCTTTTTTCCTCTAAATAAATTGAGAAAGCCCGATCCTATATTTTGTTTTGTCTTAAATAAACTTTTTTTTAACCGAGAGAAAAAGCCCTCTTTTTTCTGTTCTACCATAAATAATTTATCCCATGATCATGATAGAGATCATTTTATCTTATTTTAGTATAAAGCCCAATTTATTCGGAACAAATAAGTTTGATCTAAATTTTGATTTGTAAATATAGGAGAAAGGATATAACACTTAACTTTAATTCTAAATAAAAAAATGCATTTATTATCGATAAAGTTCATTTAAAGATAACGTTGTCCACTTTCCTAACGGTAGATTATGGTCAAATAAATTATAATGTCCTATTTGAACCCTGATTAATCGTAAGCATGGAAAACCAACGGCTGCACACATTCTACGTACTTGACGATTTTTTCCTTCGGTTATTGTCATGCTCAACCATGAAGTAGGAATAGTTTTACGTTCTCTAATCGGCGGTACTCTTTGCCATAAGCATGTTGGCTCTTCTATTATACTGGCTATTGCTGGGGCAGTGTGAAAGTCTTTTAATTGAATACCACGCTTTAACTTGTCTATTGCTTGATGAGTAATGGTTCCTTCAACTTGAACCCAATACGTCTTTGGTAGTTTGAATTTAGGAGAACTTATTTTAGCCTGTAACTTACCATCATTTGTCAATAAAAGTAACCCTTCGCTATCAGTATCTAATCTACCAGCCGGATAAAATCTAGGTAATGAGATAAAATCTTTTAATGTTTGATATTTTTCATGTGCTGAAAATTGAGTAACCACATTGAATGGTTTATTAAAAGCGATTAATGAGCTCATTTCCAGACTATATCCCTCTCTGCTCTTCAATTACGTTGATTTTAATTTCTTAAATCATAGATAGCAAAAAAGCCCAGCATCTCTGCTGGGCTCTCACGCTTATTTAAAAGTCTGGCGGCACCCTACTCTCACATGGGTAATACCCACACTACCATCGGCACTACGGCGTTTCACTTCTGAGTTCGGCATGGGGTCAGGTGGGACCACCGCGCTATTACCGCCAGACATATCCTGTCTTCTCTTTCTCTATTGATGTACATTATCTCATCTTTACATCAATTCCTCAATCCGGAACAAACTGTTTCTACAATATTCAACCACCTTTCGATGATTTTCTCTTCTCTCTATTCGCGTAATCCCAAAACAACTCCGAGTTGTAAGGTTAAGACTCTCGGTTCATTAGTATCAGTTAGCTCAATGTATCACTACACTTACACACCTGACCTATCTACGTCTTAGTCTCAAACGGACCTTACTGATTCTCATCAGGGAAAACTCATCTCGAGGCTAGTTTCGTACTTAGATGCTTTCAGCACTTATCTATTCCGCACGTAGCTACCGGGCAATGCAATTGGCATCACAACCCGTACACCAGCGGTGCGTTCACTTCGGTCCTCTCGTACTAGAAGCAAACCCTCTCAATTTTCCTACGCCCATGGCAGATAGGGACCGAACTGTCTCACGACGTTCTAAACCCAGCTCGCGTACCACTTTAAACGGCGAACAGCCGTACCCTTGGGACCTACTTCAGCCCCAGGATGTGATGAGCCGACATCGAGGTGCCAAACACCGCCGTCGATATGAACTCTTGGGCGGTATCAGCCTGTTATCCCCGGAGTACCTTTTATCCGTTGAGCGATGGCCCTTCCATTCAGAACCACCGGATCACTATGACCTACTTTCGTACCTGCTCGAGCCGTCACTCTCGCAGTCAAGCTAGCTTTTGCCATTGCACTAACCTCCTGATGTCCGACCAGGATTAGCTAACCTTCGTGCTCCTCCGTTACTCTTTGGGAGGAGACCGCCCCAGTCAAACTACCCACCAGACAGTGTCCCTTACCTCGATTCAGAAGTATAGGTTAGAACATCAAACATTAAAGGGTGGTATTTCAAGGATGACTCCACACACACTGGCGTGCATGCTTCAAAGTCTCCCACCTATCCTACACATTAAGGCTCAATGTTCACTGTCAAGCTATAGTAAAGGTTCACGGGGTCTTTCCGTCTTGCCACGGGTACACCGCATCTTCACGGCGATTTCAATTTCACTGAGTCTCGGGTGGAGACAGCCTGGCCATCATTACGCCATTCGTGCAGGTCGGAACTTACCCGACAAGGAATTTCGCTACCTTAGGACCGTTATAGTTACGGCCGCCGTTTACTGGGGCTTCGATCAAGAGCTTCTGCTTACGCATAACCCCATCAATTAACCTTCCAGCACCGGGCAGGCGTCACACCGTATACGTCCACTTTCGTGTTTGCACAGTGCTGTGTTTTTATTAAACAGTTGCAGCCAGCTGGTATCTTCGACTGACTTCACCTCCATCCGCATGGGACTTCAATTACCATCAGCGTGCCTTCTCCCGAAGTTACGGCACCATTTTGCCTAGTTCCTTCACCCGAGTTCTCTCAAGCGCCTGAGTATTCTCTACCTGACCACCTGTGTCGGTTTCGGGTACGATTAACTATAACCTGAAGCTTAGAGGATTTTCCTGGAAGCAGGGCATCAATTACTTCACTACCTTAGTAGCTCGTCATCACGCCTCAGGGTCTCAGTGACCGGATTTGCCTAATCACACCCCTACACGCTTAACCCACCATCCAATAGGTGGTAAACCTAGCCTTCTTCGTCCCCCCATCGCAGTTATAGCCAGTACGGGAATATTAACCCGTTTCCCATCAGATACGCCCTTCGGCCTCTCCTTAGGGGTCGACTCACCCTGCCCCGATTAACGTTGGACAGGAACCCTTGGTCTTCCGGCGAGCGGGCTTTTCACCCGCTTTATCGTTACTTATGTCAGCATTCGCACTTCTGATACCTCCAGCATGCCTCACAACACACCTTCTACGGCTTACAGAACGCTCCCCTACCCAATACACTTACGTGCACTGCCGCAGCTTCGGTGCATAGTTTTAGCCCCGTTACATCTTCCGCGCAGGCCGACTCGACTAGTGAGCTATTACGCTTTCTTTAAATGATGGCTGCTTCTAAGCCAACATCCTAGCTGTCTAAGCCTTCCCACTTCGTTTCCCACTTAACTATGACTTGGGGACCTTAGCTGGCGGTCTGGGTTGTTTCCCTCTTCACGACGAACGTTAGCACCCGCCGTGTGTCTCCCATGATTAAACTTGTCAGTATTCGGAGTTTGCATCGGGTTGGTAAGCCGGGATGGCCCCCTAGCCGAAACAGTGCTCTACCCCCAACAGTTACTCATGAGGCGCTACCTAAATAGCTTTCGGGGAGAACCAGCTATCTCCCGGTTTGATTGGCCTTTCACCCCCAGCCACAGGTCATCCGCTAATTTTTCAACATTAGTCGGTTCGGTCCTCCAGTTAGTGTTAACCAACCTTCAACCTGCCCATGGCTAGATCACCGGGTTTCGGGTCTATACCCTGCAACTTAACGCACAGTTAATACTCGGTTTCCCTTCGGCTCCCCTATTCGGTTAACCTTGCTACAGAATATAAGTCGCTGACCCATTATACAAAAGGTACGCAGTCACACATACCCAACGGTACATGCTCCCACTGATTGTACGTACACGGTTTCAGGGTCTATTTCACTCCCCTCCCGGGGTTCTTTTCGCCTTTCCCTCACGGTACTGGTTCACTATCGGTCAATCAGGAGTATTTAGCCTTGGAGGATGGTCCCCCCATATTCAGACAGGATATCACGTGTCCCGCCCTACTCTTCAAGCTTCCACATAATCCATCTTCGTGTACGGGACTTTCACCCTCTATCGTGCGACTTTCCAGACGCTTCCACTGATACATTATGCTACCCGCTTTGGGCTACTCCCCTTTCGCTCGCCGCTACTAGGGGAATCTCGGTTGATTTCTTTTCCTCGGGGTACTTAGATGTTTCAGTTCTCCCGGTTCGCCTCATCTGACTATGTATTCATCAGATGATAGTGCAGTCACCTGCACTGGGTTTCCCCATTCGGACATCGACGGCTATAACGCCTTTTATCAGCTCACCGTCGCTTTTCGCAGATTAACACGTCCTTCTTCGCCTCTGATTGCCTAGGCATCCACCGTGTACGCTTAATTTCTTAACCTTACAACTCACAGTTGTCTTGGTTTCTATTACGCTTTTTTCTCTTTTCTACTTCAAACATCCATACTTTCGTATCAATGCCTTCCGTAAAAACGAGAACTCGTTTCTTTCAGCTTGTTCCTAATTGTTAAAGAGCTTTATCTTTCTATTTACTCATATAAGTAAATACAAACATAATTTAATTCAAAAGAGACGGCTTTAATGGTGGAGCTAAGCGGGATCGAACCGCTGGCCTCCTGCGTGCAAGGCAGGCGCTCTCCCAGCTGAGCTATAGCCCCATTGTTTTCACTTCTTCAACGCCTCAAACTTCCGCTCAATGCCGTTGAATTGGTGGGTCTGAGTGGACTTGAACCACCGACCTCACCCTTATCAGGGGTGCGCTCTAACCACCTGAGCTACAGACCCAATAAAGTGACTCTTTCTAAACAAACAATCTGTGTGAACACTTACGAGCACTTCGTAAGGAGGTGATCCAACCGCAGGTTCCCCTACGGTTACCTTGTTACGACTTCACCCCAGTCATGAATCACACCGTGGTAAACGCCCTCCCGAAGGTTAAGCTATCTACTTCTGGTGCAACCCACTCCCATGGTGTGACGGGCGGTGTGTACAAGGCCCGGGAACGTATTCACCGTGACATTCTGATTCACGATTACTAGCGATTCCGACTTCATGGAGTCGAGTTGCAGACTCCAATCCGGACTTAGACGTACTTTCTGAGGTCCGCTTGCTCTCGCGAGGTCGCCTCCCTTTGTATACGCCATTGTAGCACGTGTGTAGCCCTGGTCGTAAGGGCCATGATGACTTGACGTCGTCCCCACCTTCCTCCGCTTTATCAACGGCAGTCTCCTTTGAGTTCCCGACCTAATCGATGGCAACAAAGGATAAGGGTTGCGCTCGTTGCGGGACTTAACCCAACATTTCACAACACGAGCTGACGACAGCCATGCAGCACCTGTCTCACAGTTCCCGAAGGCACTCCAGCATCTCTGCCAGATTCTGTGGATGTCAAGACCAGGTAAGGTTCTTCGCGTTGCATCGAATTAAACCACATGCTCCACCGCTTGTGCGGGCCCCCGTCAATTCATTTGAGTTTTAACCTTGCGGCCGTACTCCCCAGGCGGTCGATTTATCGCGTTAGCTTCGGAGCCCATCACTCAGGGCAACAAACTCCAAATCGACATCGTTTACAGCGTGGACTACCAGGGTATCTAATCCTGTTTGCTCCCCACGCTTTCGCATCTCAGCGTCAGTATCTGTCCAGAAGGCCGCCTTCGCCACCGGTATTCCTCCACATCTCTACGCATTTCACCGCTACACGTGGAATTCTACCTTCCTCTACAATACTCCAGATAACCAGTTTTAAGTGCAATTCCCAGGTTGAGCCCGGGGCTTTCACACCTAACTTAATTATCCGCCTACATGCCCTTTACGCCCAGTCATTCCGATTAACGCTCGCACCCTCCGTATTACCGCGGCTGCTGGCACGGAGTTAGCCGGTGCTTCTTCTGTAGCTAACGTCAACTGCATGCACTTTTCATACACACAACTTCCTCACTACCGAAAGTACTTTACAACCCGAAGGCCTTCTTCATACACGCGGCATGGCTGCATCAGGGTTTCCCCCATTGTGCAATATTCCCCACTGCTGCCTCCCGTAGGAGTCTGGACCGTGTCTCAGTTCCAGTGTGGCTGGTCATCCTCTCAGACCAGCTAGAGATCGTCGCCTTGGTGAGCCTTTACCCCACCAACTAGCTAATCCCATATGGGCTCATCAAATGGCGCACGTCCTTTCGGAACCGTACTTTGGTCTCTCAACTTTATGCGGTATTAGCAGTCGTTTCCAACTGTTGTCCCCCTCCATTTGGCAGATCCCCATACTTTACTCACCCGTCCGCCACTCGTCATCAAGTGCAAGCACTCATGTTACCGTTCGACTTGCATGTGTTAAGCCTGCCGCCAGCGTTCAATCTGAGCCATGATCAAACTCTTCAATTTAAAGTTTGATGCTCAATAACTGTTTCTGACATATTCAAATGAATCTTCAGTGTCACTTATCAAGACTTAATTTTTTGAGTCCGTAGACTTTTTATCTTTCGTCTCGCAAGTGCCCACACAGATTGTCTGTTTCTTCTTTTTAAAGAGCTGACAGCTTTTTTACCTTATCAAGTTTTGTTGATTTAGTTTGCTGTCTCAAGGGTTGCGTATGTTACTCATTTCACTTGATGTCGTCAACCCTTATTTTGGTTTTTTTATTATTTTTGGGTTGAGTGGTCGCTTTTTATTCAAAACAAGGCGTTATAGTATAAATTTTATCTGATTTGCCACCTGTTTAGCTTTTTCTATCGCTTCGCTAATATTATTTGCCCTTGCTAATGCAACCCCCATTCTTCTTGCCCCTTTAACCTCAGGTTTACCAAATAGGCGTAGATCGGTTTGTTCAACGCTTAGTGCTTGGGCTAAATGAATATAAGAAACTTGATTTGAGTCACCTTCTACCATTAATACAGCAGATGCACTTGCCCCATATTGTTCAATCGTTGGAATAGGCAACCCTAAAATAGCTCTTACGTGTAACGAAAATTCGGATAGATTTTGTGAAATCAAAGTCACCATTCCTGTGTCATGAGGACGAGGTGAAATTTCACTAAACCATACTTGATCACCTTTTACAAATAACTCAACCCCAAATAATCCTCTACCACCTAAGGCTTCCGTTATTTTTGATGCAATCTCTTTTGCTAAGTTAAGTGCTTGGGGTGACATGTGTTGTGGTTGCCAAGATTCACGGTAATCACCATTTTCTTGTCGATGTCCAATCGGTTCACAATACGATACGCCATCAATATGTCTTACTGTTAATAAGGTAATTTCATAATCAAAATCGATAAAACCTTCAATGATAACTTTTCCACCGCCCGCTCGTCCGCCTTCTTGAGCATATCGCCAAGCTGATTCAAGATCATTATTGTTATGTATTAAAAATTGTCCTTTACCTGAAGAGCTCATAACGGGTTTAACCAAACAAGGAAAACCAATTTCATTAACAGCTTTTTCAAACTCTAAAAAATTTGTCGCAAAACGATAAGGAGAAGTCGGTAATTTTAATTTTTCAGCGGCTAAACGACGAATTCCTTCGCGATTCATCGTTAATTGCGTCGCTTTTGCTGTAGGGATAACCGTAAAACCTTGTTCTTCTAACTCAACTAATGTATCTGTTGCAATGGCTTCAATTTCAGGCACGATATAATCTGGTTGTTCACTTTCAATTACGCTTTTTAACTCACGACCGTTTAACATGTCGATAATATGATAGCGATGTGCAACTTGCATTGCAGGTGCGTTGGCATAACGATCAATGGCAATCACCTCGCAACCAAATCGTTGTAGCTCAATGGCAACTTCTTTAGCCAGCTCACCTGCACCACAAATTAAGACTTTCGTCGCCGTTGTTGATAATGGTGTTCCTATTCTAGACATTCTTTCCTCAACCACAATTATTTATTTGCTGAAATAAAAAATCGGGATAATTCCCGATTTTAATCAATTTATTATTATGCTTGGTAAGGATCACGTAAAATCATGGTTTCACTTCGATCAGGCCCCGTTGAAATAATATCAATTGGCGTCTCGGTTAATTCCTCTATCCTTTTAATATAAGTTTTTGCTGCTTGTGGTAAAGCATCATAGCTTTTTATACCAAAGGTTGATTCACTCCACCCAGGCATTGATTCATAGACGGGTTTAACTAAGCTCCACTCTTCAGCAGAAGCCGGTGCGTTTTTGATCACATCACCATTTGGTAATTGATATCCTACACAGATTTTAACTTCTTTTAATCCATCTAAAACATCAAGTTTAGTTAAACAAAATCCTGAAACCGAGTTTAGTTGTACTGCTTTTCTAACAGCGACAGCATCAAGCCATCCTGTACGGCGACGGCGTCCGGTTGTTGCGCCAAATTCATTCCCTTGTTTACAAAGATACTCGCCAACATCATCGAAAAGTTCTGTTGGAAAAGGACCTGCGCCAACACGAGTAGAGTAAGCTTTTACAATTCCCAGTACATAACCAACATAACGAGGCCCAAAGCCTGAACCCGTTGCTACCCCACCTGCAGTAGTATTTGATGAAGTCACAAAAGGGTAAGTACCATGATCAATATCAAGTAATGTTCCTTGCGCACCTTCAAACATAATTCTTTCGCCTTTTTTGCGAGCTTCTTCTAACAGTGCAGGAATATCAGCTATCATCGCAATTAAAATATCAGCAATCGCTAATGTGTCATCTAGCACTTTTTGATAGTCAACCGCTTCTACTTTGTAATAGTTGACTAATTGGAAGTTGTGATATTCCATCACTTCTTTCAATTTTTCTGCAAACGCTTGACGATCACGTAAATCGCCTACACGAAGACCTCGACGAGCTACTTTATCTTCATATGCCGGACCAATCCCACGACCTGTTGTCCCAATCGCTTTACTACCGCGGGCTTTTTCACGAGCTTGATCAAGAGCAATATGGTAAGGCAAAATCAAAGGACATGATTCAGAAATGAGTAATCTTTCTTTGACGGGTATGCCTTTATCCTCTAACTCTTTCATCTCTTTCATTAAAGCATCTGGACAAAGTACAACACCATTACCAATAATACTAATGACATCGTTACGTAATATTCCTGAAGGAATAAGATGCAATACCGTTTTTTCACCATTAATGACTAATGTATGTCCTGCATTGTGCCCACCTTGATAACGGACAACATATTTTGCTTTTTCTGTGAGTAAATCAACAACTTTACCTTTGCCTTCATCACCCCATTGTGTTCCTAACACAACAACATTATTACTCATAGATTTTTACTCATTCAGTTAATTATTAGATTTTAATTTCATATATTGAAAAAATTCACTATCTGGACTAATGACCATAATATCACTACCAGTGAAACTTTGTTCATAAGCTTTTAAACTTCGAATAAAACTAAAAAATTCTTTGTCTTTGCCAAAAGCATCCGCATAAAGCTTAGCAGCAATTGCATCGCCTTCACCACGAATTACTCGTGATTGGCGTTCTGCTTCTGAAAGTATTTCTGTTTCTTGCAATGTAGCTTTTGCTCTTGTTTCTTCAGCTTTTTTTACACCTTCAAAACGTTTATCTCGTGCAATAACTTCACGTTCTGCTCGCATTCTGGCATAGATTGAACCTGAAACCTCAGCAGGAAAATTAATTTGCTTGATTCGCACATCAATGACTTCGACACCAAACGCTCGTAAACTCGTTTTATTACCTTCGATATCTTTATGTACATCTGTTGAAGTATTTTCAGCTATTTCTTGAGCACCACCATTTAGTGCATCTTTTACGCGATTCATCAAAGAATTACGAGATTGTGTATCCGCATTAGAATCATTGATAATATCTTTATTACTTAATTTACCAATTTCAGCACGTAAACGACCATTCAGTCTTGCTAATAATAAGTCTTCGACATTATTACCACCGGCGACTGTTTCATAATAACGATTAAAATCAATAATTTTCCATTGCACAAAATAGTCAACAATTAACTCTTTCTTTTGCACATTGAAAAATCGTTGTTCTTTATTGTTATTAGAGCTATTAGTTGTTTGAATTTTAGCATCAATTACTTTGACCGTATCCATACCAGGGATTTTAAAATGTAACCCAGGCTCAGATAATCCAATGATTTTATTGAATCTTAAAACAACACCACGTGTACCTTCTTCAATAACATAAACGCTTGAAATATACACACCGATTAATATTAAAACTATAGGAATTAATAATTTTCGCATATTTTTCTCCTTAACGTCCCATAGTCCGCGTAGTATTTCTTACGCTATTTGAGTTATTGCTACTGTTATGGTCTTTTGGTAATTCAGATGCTGCTTGAGACTGATTTTTTACGGCATCTGAAGAAGACGTATTAAAGTTATAATCACTGTTAGTATTTGATAATGTTGGTGGATTAGAATTTGTTATTCTTTTATTTTGAAATAACTTTTCCAATGGTAAAACCATAATGTTACCGCTTTTATCATTAACAATAACTTTGTTGGTTTTGGTTAATACCCTTTCCATAGTTTCAATATACAAACGTTCTTTGGTGATTTCAGGTGCTGCTTTATATTGCGGTAGAATTTTTTCGAAACGCGCAACATCACCCGCAGCTTCAAGTTCAATACGTACTTTGTAAGCATTAGCATCGGCTAGAATTCTCGCTGAACGACCTTCTGCTTGCTGCACTATCTGAACTTTATCAGCTTCAGCCTTTTTAATTTCACGCTCACTGTCACCTTGAGCTCGAATAGCATCATCATAAGCATCTTGCACTTCATCAGGTGGACGCGCTACTTGGAAGTTCAAGTCTACAATATTGATACCCATATCATAATGCGTAATCACATTAACTAATTCATCTTTAGTACTACTTTCAAGCACAGAACGCCCATCAGAAATGATTGCGTCTATATTTGAACTACCCACAGCGGTTCTAAGTGCACTGTCAGCCGCTTGTCGCAGACTATCTTCAACATTTGTGACATTGAATAAATATTTTAAAGGATTACTAATACGATATTGTACGTTCATTTCAACGAACACTAAGTTTTCACCTGTCGTGACGATAAATCCTTTTACATTGAAATTTTTAGTACCTTGAGTATCAACAGCATAAACTTTGTCTACTAATGGTATTCTCCAATTTAATCCTGGCTGAATAATTTCAGGTTGAACTTGACCAAAACGTGTAATCACACCTCGTTGACTTTGATTTATAGTATAAAAACCATTGAGCGCCCAAATAAAAATTAATACAACAATTACGATACCTATAATTTTAGAAGTATTCATCGGTAATTTCTTTCCTGAAGAATTACCATTGTTGTTACTCGAATGACCATTTTTGAGGATATCTTTGATTTTATTTAATAAACTAGCCGATGAACCAGAAGGTTTTCGGTTGTTATTTCCCCATGGATCGTTATCTTGTCCGTTATTGCCGGGCTGATTCCACGCCATATTTTATATGCTCCATTTAACAATTAGTTGTTATTTTGCGTATTAATTAAGTATAACAGATCTGGCTCTTGTTTACATAGGCGATTCCATTCGATTGATGGCATCCTTACATCTAAATGGAAACTACCATCTCCATTAATTACTTCATGTTCAACTGCATTTAGCTGATATAAACGGCTTCTTAGTTTTGCTAAATGAATTGGTAAGTTTAATTGGCAAACTTGAATTTGCCTAGCAAGTCTTTCTGTTAATGCCTTAAATAAGAGATCTAATCCTAAACCATTTTCAGCAGAAATCCAAACACGAATTGGCAAACCATCTTCATCACGATCAATACATGGTTGTTTGCCTTCGATTAAATCAATTTTGTTCATGACGATTAATGTTGGAATTTCATCAGCGTCTATTTCCAACAAAACCTCATCAACCGCTTGCATGTTATCTAAAAAGTTGGGATCAGCGGCATCAACAATGTGTAATAATAAGGCTGCTTCTTGAGTTTCAAGCAAGGTTGCTTTAAATGCAGCAATAAGATCATGCGGTAAATGGCGTATAAAACCAACCGTGTCAGCCAGCACGACTTCGCCTACATCATCAACAACTATTCGGCGTAAAGTTGGATCAAGTGTTGCAAATAACTGATCTGCAGCATAAACATCAGCATGAGTTAATGCATTAAATAGCGTTGATTTACCTGCATTAGTATAACCCACTAAAGATACAGTTGGAATATCAGCTTTATTTCGGGATTGTCTATTTTGGTTGCGTTGTTTTTCAACTTTAGCAAGTTTAGATAAGATTAATTGAATACGATGACGAATTAATCGTCTATCGGTTTCCAATTGCGTTTCGCCTGGGCCTCTTAACCCAATTCCCCCTTTTTGTCGCTCAAGATGAGTCCAGCCACGAACTAAACGCGTCGATAAATACTGTAATTGAGCTAATTCAACTTGTAATTTTCCTTCATGGGTTCTTGCGCGTTGTGCAAATATATCAAGAATTAGTCCTGTTCTATCGATAACACGACATTCACACAATTTTTCGAGATTTCGTTCTTGGGTAGGCGTTAGGGTATGATTGACTAAAATAACAGAGGCATCTAATTCTTTCACTTTTTCAGCAATTTCAATAGCTTTACCTTCACCAATAAAATATTTGGCTTGAGGCGCTTTTCTTGAAGTTGTCACGATATCGAGAATATCTATCTGAGCTGAAGAAACTAATATTTCAAACTCTTTAAGATCCTCAATATCGCTTTCTTTAGGAAAGAACACATGCACTAATAAGGCGGATTCACCACCTTTATATCGTTCAAACAATCGAACTCTCCACTGAAATTATCAGCTTTCAGTTTCCTCTTCAGGCTGAGATACCAATCCTGAAATAGGTCTTGATGGTACGACTGTTGAAATAGCATGTTTGTAAACCATTTGGCTTACCGTATTCTTTAATAAAATAACAAATTGATCGAATGATTCAATTTGACCTTGTAATTTGATCCCGTTAACTAAATAAATTGAGACAGGAATATGCTCGCGACGAAGCAAATTTAAATAAGGATCTTGTAATGACTGCCCTTTTGACATGAGTTTATCCTTTATAGATGAAATAATAATGAAGATAAAATAATTGTAAACGCAAAAAATAATAGTATTTAATGCGACATAAGATACTTCTGTATTATCAAAATAACATAAAAAGCATCGCTATAAAACTAACGAAAAGCGATTAATGCACAAATAACTAAAATTTTAATGTATTTAAACTAAAAAATACAAAAATTATACCGAATCTTGACAATTATCCAAAAATTTTTAAGAAAATGCAATTTTCTATTCTAACTTAAAAGCTTAAAAAAAGAAAATTAAAACAATTTACATCATTATATTTTTAGAAAAATTGAATCCATATTATCACCGTTTAACCATGTGATTGGTTGTTTCCATCCTCTAAGCCAAGTAATCTGTCTTTTCGCTAATTGCCGTGTGGCGCAAATCCCTTTAAATACCATTTCATCATAACTTATTTCACCACTTAAATATTCCCACATTTGACGATAACCGACACAACGTATAGAGGGTAAATTAGTATGTAAATCTGCTCGTACCATTAATCGTTTAACTTCGTCTTCAAATCCTAACTCCAGCATCTGTAAAAAACGTTGTTCAATACGTTGATGCAACTCAGCTCTATCTTTTGGCATGATAGCAAATTGCATAATATCGTAAGGTAATAGTTCACCACTATGTTGTGTCAATTCAGTTAAACTTTTTCCAGAAATTAAATAAACTTCTAAAGCACGATTAAGACGCTGTGGATCATTAGGATGAATTCTATTAGCCGAAACGGGATCAACTTTTTTTAACTCTTCATGAATCGATTGCCAACCATATTTATTGGCTTTTTCCTCAATTTGCTGACGTATTTCACTATTCGCTGCTGGCAGAGGTGAAAGTCCCTCAATTAAAGCTTTAAAATAGAGCATTGTTCCACCTACTAATAGTGGAATTCGACCATTTTTTAATGATTTTTCAATTTCCAAAATAGCATCATGCCGAAAGTTCGCAGCAGAATAACTTTCAGAGGGGTCACAAATATCAATCAATTTATGAGGATATTTTTGTTGTTCAGATAAAGTAGGTTTTGCCGTACCAATATCCATACCACGATAAATCAATGCTGAATCCACGCTAATTATATCGATAGGATAACGATCATAAAGCGCCATAGCAAAAGCTGTCTTACCTGATGCAGTCGGCCCCATTAATGAAATAATTTTTGGTTTACTCATGATAAAATTGATTGCATAAAAGTTTGAATATCAATAGGGTATAAAAATGTTTCTTGTTCTAATAATTTAATATCTACCTGTTCTAATTGAGCTAGCAATTGAATTACGTTAGCAACACTCCAACTGACCAAACTATTATCTTCACATTTAATAGCTAACCAACTGGCAATTTGAGTAGGATCGATAGTTGTATTTTCATCTGCAGATAAAAAAGTAATTAAAGCAGGTAGTAACTGTTGCCAATTTGTCGTACGTAACATTTTAGGAACATTTTGCAAATGTAATTTAGCTTTTTCAAAACTAAACTCAAAACCTAAAAAGGTTAATTGTGCCTTATAGTGAGTAAGAACTTGCTCTTCTTTGCGATTAATTAAAATTGTTAATGGAATCAGTAGTTTTTCAGATTCTTGCGATAACAATTTAATCGCATTCACTTTTTGCTTTGCAACTGGCAGCTTCATTAACATTAATTTTTGCTCGCTGTCTTCATATTTTTCAAGTAATGCAATATCGGGTTGAATAACAGTTAAAACTCGACCAAATTGCACTAACGATGAACTATCAAACTGATGATGTAGTGATGACTGTAATGGCGTTGTTCGTTTCGGAAATAAAGTTTCAATCACCGCTTTTTGTGGTTCAGTAATGTGATGTTCCTGTGGTAAATCAATCTGTTGTTTTTGATTTATATTTTGTTTGTTTTGCTGGGCATCAACATTAACTAGTTGTCCGTACAGTGCATTATTTTCTTTTACATTATTGATTATCTTTTGAGGAAATGGCTTATTCGTAGAATAAGATGTCTGGTTGTTTTGTCGATTGAAAATATTATCACCCGCCGCTTGTCTATTCGGTGTAATTGATATTTTAGTTTGATTATCCTCTAAAGGTAATGTTGATTCAACTGACGACTCCAGTGCCATAACAATAGCTTGATAAACAAAATCATGAACAAGTCTAGCCTCATGAAAACGAACTTCATGTTTAGCTGGATGAACATTCACATCAACTTGCTTTGGATCAAGTTTTAAAAATACAACATAACTTTGTTGTTCGTTTGTTCGGCTAATATAAGCTTGCCGTAGAGCATGATTGAGTAATTTATCTTTAATTACACGCCCGTTAACATAAAAATATTGTAGATCGCTAACTTCATTACTTGCAACCCATCCTTGAATCAATAAATCATCATGTTGCCAATCTAACTTTACTGCTTTTTGCATAAAAGCACGACCGCATACGAGTTCAACACGTTTTTCTAACTCAGATGCACGATATTGTTTAACTAATTTACCATTATGTTGCAAGTTAAATGTCACATCAGGACGCGCCAACGCAATACGTCTGATAAACTCTTCAATATGCATAAATTCCGTTTTTTCGGTTTTCAAAAAACGACGTCTAGCGGGGGTATTATAAAATAGATCTAACACTTCAACCGTTGAACCTACTGGATGTGCAGCAGGTTTAATAGTTGGAGACATATCTCGACCTTCAGCATAAACTTGCCAGGCTTCAGATTGTTCCGCAGTTCGAGAAGTTAGCGTTAATCGGGAAACTGAGCTGATACTAGCAAGTGCTTCTCCTCTAAATCCCAGACTTATTATCGCCTCCAAGTCGTCTAATGTATTAATTTTGCTGGTTGCATGACGAGCTAATGCTAAAGCTAATTCTTCCTTATTAATTCCACAGCCATTATCTCGAATACGAATTAATTTACATCCGCCCTGCTCTAAATCAATATCAATTTGCGTACTACCAGCATCTAAACTATTTTCAATTAATTCTTTAATAACTGATGCCGGACGCTCTACCACTTCACCAGCTGCAATTTGATTTGCTAACTGAGGTGATAGAATATGAATAGCCATTAATGTCTTTCTCCAAACTTAGGATTTTGTTTTACATAATTTTTTATGCCTTGATAGATTGCTTTGGCAATTTTATCTTGATGCGCACTACTACCAATTAATTTTTCTTCCCCTATATTTGAGATAAAACCAACTTCAACTAAAATAGATGGAATATCTGGGGATCGCAATACACCTAAACTTGCATGTTCAGGTTTATTTTTATGCAATTTGATCGTACCCTTCATTGCTTTTAAGACTTGAGTTGCTAGCTCATAGCCTACACGCTGTGAATAAGAAAATTGCAAATCAAGTACCGCTTGACTTAAATGAGCATCATGACCATCACTTAATGCATCGCCTGCACCACCTAATAACTGTGACTGTTTTTCCTCTTGCTCAATCCAACGACCAAGTTCAGTATCAGCTCGCTTAGTTGATAAAACCCAAATAGAAGCACCAGTTGCACTACGGTTAGGAGCTGCATCGGCATGAATGGATATAAGTAAATTGGCTTTACTATTACGCGCAATCTCTGAACGTTTGGATACCGAAATAAAATTATCACTGGTTCGAGTTAATACACCTTTAAATTTTGGATCGTTATTGAGTAAAGCAGTGAGTTTTTTAGCAATAGAAAGGGTTACTGTCTTTTCATATAATTTATTTTTACCTATCGCACCTGAATCTTTGCCACCATGTCCTGCATCAACGGCAATCACCACTTTAGCAGCATAAGCAGAACTGCAAAGCAACAATAACATCATAAAAGTAAGAAGTTTTTTCATCATGTATCCGCTAAGTGTATTTGATTAATAATAGCTTGACCTTTTGCTGTTTTTGCCAACAAAGTCGCTGTACGTTCAAGTTTCAAATAGCTTAAATGAACTTCAATATCCGCAATTGGCAAAATACCTTGGGCTTGTTGTGGCCACTCTATTAAAGAAATGGATCGCGAAGCAAAATATTCACGAATCCCCATAAACTCAAGTTCTTCTGGATCATAAAGCCTATATAAGTCGAAATGATAAACTGAAAAATCATCAAATTGATAAGATTCCACTAAGGTATAGGTTGGGCTTTTTACATTACCAACATGCCCTAATTGTTGTAAAAAACCTCGACTAAATGTTGTTTTTCCAGCCCCTAGCTCACCAATTAAATAAATAACTATTGTACTATTATTGTTCAATAAATAACTTAAACACTGCTTTGCTAATTGCTTACCAAAGAAGATAGTTTGTTGTTCGTCGGCTAAAATAATAGGTTTCATAACGGATATTTTGCTTAATAAATAGTTGTTATTATATACTAATAACAACTAAAGAGGTACTAACCAAAATTAACTCAATTTTTGAGTAAATTTTAACTTTAATATTATGTCTTGACATAATAAGTGAAAAAACATGCTACACACAATTTCAACAGATAACCAATCAATAATCGATCCTCAGATTATCTCTGCCCAAGATGCGGTCTTATTTTGGCAAAATGGCGTATTTATTGCGTTACAAAATACCCCTATTCTTAATGCTATTTTAGAAAAAACTCAACATTGTTATATCTTAGATAATGATATTACAGCGCGTGGACTTGATCCGTTTATTGATAAAAGATTGCATATCATTAATCTGCAACAGATGGTTGAATTGACCGCTAAACATTTTCCTCAAATGAATTGGTAATAAATTAATAACTCTGTTAAATTTGATTTTTTACTTCCCGTATCAACAATATTTCAAAATTGACAGAGCCAATTTGCAATTCAATACACCTCAGTTTAATATGATTTTCATATCATATAATTCTGTATCCAACTAGAAATGGTAAATTTATTATCAATAAAAGAAATCGATGACTTACTAGAAAAAGGCGAAGTTGTAGCTTATCCAACTGAATCTGTTTTTGGATTGGGTTGCGATCCTGATTGTCAAACTGCAGTAATGAAACTGCTTGATTTAAAGCGCCGTCCTATTGAAAAAGGTTTAATTCTCATTGCCAGTCATTATGATCAACTTATCCCTTACATCGATGAGTCAGCATTGACCTATCAACAAAAACAGTTAGCTTTAGCAAGTTGGCCAGGTGCGGTTACTTGGATTTTTCCTAAAAATAAAAATACCCCACAGTTTTTAACCGGTCAATTTGATTCAATTGCAGTACGTGTTACTGATCATCCATTGGTATGTACATTATGCGACCTATTTGGTAAGCCCTTAGTTTCAACAAGCGCTAATCTTTCAAATTATCCGCCTTGTTTTACCGCAAACGAAGTTGCATTACAATTTGGTGAACAGTTTCCCATATTACAAGGTGAAACCGGACACAGGGCTTCACCTTCTGAAATTAGGGATATAAAAACGGGTCAAATCATACGACAAGGTTAGTATTATGCACAATTTATATATTGGAATTATGTCAGGTACCAGCATGGATGGGGTAGATATTGCATTAGTTGATATTACTGCAGGAAAAGTTAAATCAATAGCCAGCGAATGTTATTCTATGCCAGATGACATTAAACAACAATTACTAACCCTTTGTGAAACCAAACAGACTTCATTACAAGATTTAGGTGAACTGGATCACCAGTTAGGCTTACTTTATGCCCATCATGTGAATCAATTTTTAACACACCATAAAATAGAGCGTAATAAAATTAATGCAATTGGTTGTCATGGACAAACTATTTACCATTCACCATTTGGTGCAAACCCTTTTACGATGCAAATTGGCGATGCCAATATCATTGCCGCCCTAACAGGCATTACTACCGTCGCTGACTTTAGACGAAAAGATATTGCTTATGGAGGACAAGGCGCACCTTTAGTGCCTGCTTTTCATAAATCACAACTTGAAAATCCGTCAATTAATCGTGTGATATTAAATATTGGTGGAATAAGTAATATCACGGTACTTATTCCTCATCAACCCGTTATCGGTTACGATACCGGACCGGGTAATGTATTGCTTGACGGTTGGATAAATGCTTGTCTTGGTAAAAATTATGATAACGATGCTAAATGGGCAAAAACAGGAAAGAATGATACCAAACTTCTCAATAAGTTATTAAATGAAGATTATTTTCAATTACCCGCCCCTAAAAGCACAGGACGAGAACTGTTTAACCTATCTTGGTTACGTCAAAAATTGACAGGTATCACATTAAAATCTGAGGATATTCAAGCAACACTGGTTGAATTGACTGCATTATCTATCGCGCAAGAAATAACAAAATTATCCATCAACACAGAATTACCATGTGAACTTTTAGTGTGTGGTGGAGGCGCAAAAAACCCTCTTATTATGCAAAGGCTATCTGTGTTATTGCCCAATTGGGATGTGTTAACTACCAGCGAAAAAGGAATAAACAGTGATGATATGGAAGCAATAGCATTCGCTTGGCTTGCTTATTGTCGACTTAATAATATTCCGTCGAATATTCCAGAAGTGACCGGTGCAAACCAAGCTGTATCTTTAGGGGTGATTTATCAATAATAACATTTAAATCAAACCAAATTTTTTTAAGGCTTTTGCAATCCCATCATTATCATTGGAATCAGTGACAAATTCAGCTTGTTCTTTTAATTTGTCTACAGCATTAGCCATTGCTATCGGGTGATTAACGGTCGTAAACATCTCAAAATCATTCATCCCGTCACCAAATGCGTAAGTAGGCACATCAGTAAATCCTTTTTTTTGCAATAACTGATTAATACCATTGCCTTTGGAACCACCATGATTAAAAACATCAACACAATAAGGTGTGTTACGTATAAATGTTAATTCAGGAAAAACATCACGATAAACAGATTCACCTTCTTCGCACAACAATAACATCATTTGAATCGGTTCTTTTAGATAAAGCAGATCATCAACAGGGGGAATAGGTTGTTTAAGATAGTGATAAAACGTTTTTGCTGCTTGAGTACACTCAGAAATACGCATTGTTTCATCATTATAAAAAGCTAAAGGAATATTCATTTGCTGTTTTGAAAACTGATACATTCTGGCGATTAAATCTTTATCGATATTATTCGTAAAAACTTTCTCGCCTTTATATAGAACAATTTGCCCATTCATACCGATAATAGAATCAATCGACAATTTTTTCATTAAATCGGTCACTTCACAAGGTGTACGACCTGTTGCAAGCATTGGAATAATATTATTTTGCTTTAGCTTTCTTATTGCCTCAACTGAACTTGCTAAAACCTCTATTTGACTATTAAATAAAGTCCCATCTAAATCAAAAAAAACGATAGCTTCAGGCTTGTTACTCATATTACAAATCCAAAATATTTTTAATAAAAGGAATCGTTAACTTACGTTGTTCCGCTAATGTTGCTACTTCAAACTTTTCTAACAAAGAAAACAGGGTACGCATATCACGATGGACACGCTTTAATAAAAATAATCCAACTTCAGTCGATAATTCAAAACCACTTAATTGTGCTCGTAGTTGTAACGCCTTTAGCTTATCATCATCACTCAGTTCTTTTAATTGATAAACTTGCCCCCAACTGAGTCGTGAAACCAGATCAGGTAATATAAAAGAAACCTGTTTAGGTGGAGCACTGGCAGTAATCAATAATTTACTAATATTTTTTTCAGTCAGACGGTTAAATAAATCAAAAATAGCTTCTTCCCAATTCCGATTGCCTGCAATAGCATCAATATCATCTAAACAAACTAAATCATAATTATCCAATCCTTGTAAGATTTCGGGAACAAGGTGAAAATACTGTTTTAAAGGAATATAACTAGCCAGTTTGTTTTGACTTGATGCATGCAATAGGTGAGTACGACCAGCAGCGCTTGCCGACCACATATAAAATACATTGAAACCTTGCTTAACCAATAAAGTTTGCAAAGAATCAAGTAGTAATTGATTATCACCTATATAAAAACTTTCAAAAGTTTCACTGTTTGGTAATGAAAAAGGCAACGGTAATTGTGAAAGAGTAATAAAGTAACCTCACACTAAAAAATTAATCTAGTTAAGTATAAATTTGCTTTTGTAAAAATAAAAGAATTTTATAAAAAAGGAACAATTTTAAAAAATAAAAAAATGTTATCCAAAAATCCCTCAGCATATTTTATCAGTAAACTATTAAAAAACGGTCAATAAAAAGACCAAAAAATAAGCAATCAAAATATATTTTTGTGGATAACTCTGTGTTCAAAGAAAGTAATAAGCTGTGATAAGGCTATTAATAACCTAAAAGATAAAACTAATTGTGGATAACTAAGGTAATTATC